>NZ_JBEYRY010000001.1:0-172507 GCF_040704175.1 Micromonospora sp. NPDC047812
CAGGAGGTGGGGGTGCATGGTGGGGGTTATTGGGTTGGCAGTGCGGAGTTGCTGGTCAGGCATTGTCGGGTGGTGGTGGGGCATGAGACCGTCACGCGGGACTGATGATCCGCGCACGCACGGTGTGGGAAGGGCGCCCCGCACCTCTGCGAACCGGTAACGGCGTGGACCGGGACCGGCTCTCCCGCCGTCGCGTTCCGGCTGCCCCGGGCCACCGCCACCGGGGCCGGGCGGGGGGAGGGATCGGCGTCCCACAGAAGGCCGTACCTCCGCGCGCGCGACGATTCCACGTCTGCGCAACGCATTGACGCGAGTCGCCGGCCGGCGAATGTGGCGGGGCGGGCGGCCCAGGGTCGCGGAATTGTCGACCCTAGCGCCGGGAGGCGAATGACGTCCTCGCGGGAAAAGCACCGCTCGGTCAAATGCGAATGATGCCATGCCTCGCCGCGGGGCGGAACACCGCGGTCGGGGAACCCGGACCGGGCCGGGCACGGCGGCTGCGCGGCGGCGGACGGCGGCTGCGCGCGCCGGGGGCCTGCGTGGCGCCGGACGGGGTGTGCGCGGGCAGGTGTCGTCGCCGGTGGGCGGCGTCCGCGGGGCGGGACACGGACGCGGTGGTGCGGGCTGCCGCATTCCGGCGCCGATCACCACCGCGTCCCACGGTCCGTCGTCGACGAGCCGGTCCGTGCGTACGGATCCTGCGTCGACCCTCCGGGCGGGCCGTCAGTTGCCGCTGTCGAGCACGTTCCCGTCGTGCGGGCGCAGGGCCCGGGAGCGCCGGAAGTCGCGGTGCACGAAGATCCGCTGGAGCCACCGGTCGCGGCCGTCGTAGCGGGGCGTGAACTCGGTCCGGCCGTGCAGGGCCAGCCGGTTGTCGACGACCGCGAGGTCACCGGGTTCCAGGATGAACGTCCGGCGGACGGTGCGCAGCGCGTCGCCGAGCATCGACAGCGCCTGCGCCGCCTCGGGGTCGAGGGGGAACGAGCTCTCGAAGTCGACCTGGACGTTCGGGTCCTCGAAGCTGCCGCTGAGGATGCCGTGCGGTTCCGGCGCGCTGCGCAGGTCGCCGAACGACGCCGGCGGTTCGGTGACGAACCGTGGCTCGTGCAGCACCCTGCGGACCTGCTCGGACAGCAGCGGCAGGGCGTTGCGGATCGACGTCACCTGCAACCCGGCCACGTTGTCGTGGTCGTTGCGTAGGCAGTGCAGCCCGACGTAGTCCGGGCGGTAGACGTGGAAGGCGTTCTCCACGTGCATGGACAGCGTCACCGAGCCCGCGTTGCCCTGGAACTTCTCCATGCCCGGCACCGGCACGACGTCCTGCACCAGCGCGCCGGCCTTCTCCTCCTTGAAGGCGATGAGCTCCCCGAGTTGCAGCCCGAGCAGCACCTGCGCGGCGGCGGGCACGGTGGACTCCCGCTGCGCCGAGCCGGCCACCGTGGGCGTGTCGGGCAGCTCGTCGGCGTCCACGGGCAGGTTCCGCACCAGCAGCACGGCGTCGGGCCCGGGATCCCAGGCGAAGCGCCGCACCATCTGGCGCAGGCGTACGGGCAGGTTGCTGGAGAGTTCGCGGGCCGTTTCGAGCCAGGCGGCCGAGTCCACCAGGCGCGGCGGTCGGCCCGCCAGGTAGCGGGCGATCGTGTCGACCTCGATGTTCTCCTCGCGGGTCAGGACGATCGAACGGTCGGTACTGCGTGTGGGCTGGACGTCGACAGTCACGCCGAGCCTCCTCTGCTGAGGTTCGAGACGGTGTGGGGGTTGAGCGAACGGTCAGTCGTCGTCCTCGTCGTCGTCCCAGAACGCGTCCTGCAGGTGCTCCGCGAGCTGCCGTGGCGTCGGGTTGGCGAACAGGTCGGCGAGCTGTACCGGCATCGACAGTTCGGTCCGCACCCGCTGCACGAGCTGGGCGCCCAGCAGCGAGTGGCCACCACTGGCGAAGAAGTTCGAGTCCGCGTGCAGGCCCGGCCGGTCGAGCATCTCGGTCCAGATCCCCACCAGGGCGACGGTCGTCTCGTCCGGCGGGTCGGCCTCGGCCGACGCCCTCGCCGCGGCGAGCGCGACGAGGGCCGCGCGGTCCACGGTGCCCGCCACGGTGACCGGCAGCTGGTTCAGCACGACCAGGTCGGGCGTGAGCGGCAGGGCGGCGCGGGCGTGCTCGCGAAGCCGCTCCGCCACGTCGGGCTTGCGGGACTCGACGAACGCGACGACCGTGACGTCCTGCGCGTCGCCGGTGGACCCGACGGCGGCGACCGCCTCCACGTCCGGGTGGGCGGCGAGGACGGACTCGATGTCGCGCAGGTGGATCCGCTGGCCGGCGACGCGTACCTGGGCCGACAGGGGGCCGACGACGTCGATCCGGCCGTCCGGCAGCAGGCGGGCGAGGTCGCCGGTGCGGTGGAACCGCCCGTACGTGGGGTGCTCGCCGAACCGGGCGGCGGTCAGCTCCGGCCGGCCGTGGTAGCCGGCGGCCAGCGTGTCGCCCGCGACGCACAGCTCCCCGCGTACGCCGATGCCCAGCTCGTGCCCGGTGCCGGGCTCGGTGACGAAGACGCGGGCGGCCGGGAGGACACCCGTCCCCTCCCGTCCGCCGTCGAGCGCGGCGTACCCGGCGACGCCGTGCGTGGTGTAGCCGTGGTGCGGCGTGCATCCGGTGGCGTGCAACTGCGCGGCGAGCGGCCGGGGGAGCGGTTCGTGGGCCACCAGGACGGCGCGGCCCGCGAGCCGGGCACCCGCGTGCTCGACCACCTTGCGCCACACCGCCGGCGGCGCCTGCACCACGGTCACCCCGTGCCGCTCCACCAGCTCGCCGAGCGCGTGGCCGTCGGCGCGGGCCCCGTCGGGGGCGACGACGACCCGGCCGCCGGTGGTCAGCGCGACCAGCAGCTCCGTCAGCGCCGCGTCGGTGGCGGCGCTGCCCAGCCAGGCGGTGACGGCCGGCCCGGTGGTGGTGACCCGGTCGGCGAGCCGCGCGACGGCACGGGCCAGGGCCCGGTGGGTGACCGTCACCGCGAGCGGGGCGGTCGCGTCGAGGTGGTACTCCAGGTAGGCCACCGCGTCGAGGCCGGGACCGGACGGCGCGTCGGTGCGGACCGCGTCGGTGGGGCCGGGAACGGCGGGGATACGCACCGCGCCGGGCACGGGGAGGCCCTCGGCGGCCAGCACCGGGTCGGCACCCGAGTCGGCCAGCCGCGCGGCGAGGTCGGGGATCGGCTGGGTCGGGTCGAGCAGGACGCAGCGCTTGCCCGCCAGCCACACGCCGAGCCACGCGGCGGCCAGCTCCGCGCCGCGCGGCGCCAGCACGGCGACCGTGCTCCCGGCCGAGGCCGCGACCAGGTCCCGGGTGGCGATCGCCGCCGACCACAGCCGGCCGTACGACACGGCGTCCGTGCCGTCCTGCACGGCGACGAGGTCCGGGTTCGCGGCGACCGTCGCGTGCACGGCGTCCAGCACGGACGCCGTGGTGGCCGACTCCGGCGGCGACGCCGGCAGGGCGAGGTCGGCCGCGCCACGGCGGGACAGCTGCGCCACCGGCCGGTCCAGGTCGTCGCCCAGCTGCACGAGCAGCGCGTCGTACCGTTCCAGCAGTAACCCGACGTCGGCCGCGTCGAAGGCGTCGACGCAGAACGCCGCGCGGACAGTGGTCGCCTCCTCGCCCGGCATGATGAAGAACTCCAGGTCGAAGCGGCTGTAGCCGTTCTCCACCATGACGTGGCGCACCGGCATCCCGGTCAGCGTGGCGGAGGCGTCGACGGTGCCGGGCACGTAGTTGAACAGGTGCCGGAAGAACGAGCTGCGCCACGACGACGGCGCGTCGCCGAGCACGGCGGGGGACACGTGCTCCAGCGGTACGTCGGCGTGGCTGATCGCCTCGAGGAAGGTACTGCGCGTCTGCTTAACGACGGCGCGGAAGTCGGCGTCCGGGTCGACCCGGACCCGCAGCGGCACCAGGTTCGCGTGGTAGCCGATGGCGCTCATGCTGCGCTGGTCGCGGACGTTCACCGGGGTGCCGATGACCACGTCGGAGCCCGCGCCGTGCTGGGCGAGCAGCACCGAGTACGCCGCGAGCAGCACGACGGCCTCGGAGGCGCGCAGTTCGCGCTGGAAGCGGCGCACCACGGCGCGGGCCGGCGCGGAGAGTTCGTGGTGGACGGTCCGGGCGCGCAGGGACGGCGCCCCGACGGGCGGCCGGGCGCACCACAGGCCCGCCTCGGCGGCCCGCAGCCCGTCGAGATTCTTGCGCCAGTACGCGACGCTGCGCTCGTCCGGCGCGCGCTCCGCGAGCGCGGCCACCGGGGCGTCGTCCGGCCGGCGTCCCGCCGCGAGCGCCTCGTAGCCGGCGAGCAGCTCGCGGAGCAGGATCGTGGTCGACATGGCGTCGAAGTTCAGGTGGTGCACGACGACGCAGCACACGTCGGCGTCCGCGCCCGCGCGGACGCCCGCCCGCAGCAGGGGGCGGCCGTCGATGGCGAAGGGCTCGGCGGCGAACGCGGTCAGGTCGGCGTCCCTCCCGTCGTCGCCCGCCCCGATCTCCACCACGGGCACGTCGACCTCGTCGGGACCGAGCACCTCCCGGGTGAGCGTCGCGTCGCCCGAGCGGAACACCGTGCGCAACACCTCGTGGCGGGCCAGGACCGCCCGCAGCGCCGCCGTGAGCAGCCCGCGGTCGATCCGGCCGGCCACCTCGAAGGCGACCGCCACGTTGTTGACCCCGGTGTCCGGCACCAGCCGCTCGAGCAGCCACATGGCTGCTTCCTTCCTGCTGGCTGCGATGGTCATGCTCACTCGTCCCCTCGGTCGGTGTCGGCGCAGACCTCGGCGAGTCGCGCCACGGTCCGGTTTTCCAGCACGTCGCGCAGCGACAGCGTGAGCCCGCGTCTGCGTGCCTCGTTGACGAGTTGGGCGGCGCCGAGGCTGGTGCCGCCCCGGACGAAGAAGTCGTCGTCGACGCCGATCGAGGAGACGGCCGTGTAGGTGGCGAAGAGCTCGCACAGCAGCGCCTGCAACTCGTCGGCCGGCGCCCGTCCGCCCGACGTCGCCGCGACCTCCGGCGCCGGCAGGGCCGCCGTGTCGAGCTTGCCGTTCACGGTCAGCGGCAGCGCCGCGAGGCTCACCACGGCGCTCGGCACCATGTAGTCCGGCAGCGTCTCGGCGAGGTCCTTGCGCACCTGCTGGGGGTCGATCCTCGCGTCCGTCCCGGGCACGACGTACGCGACGAGCTGCTTGACCTCGGGGGTGTCGGTGCGGATCACCGCCGCCGCGTGGCGCACCTCCGGGCGGCGCAGCAGCGCCGCCTCGATCTCGCCGAGCTCGATGCGGTAGCCGCGGATCTTCGCCTGGTTGTCGACCCGCCCGCAGAACTCGTACTCGCCGTCCTCGGTGGGCCGGACCCGGTCACCCGAGCGGTACATCCGGGACCCGGCCGGGCCGAACGGGTCCGGGAGGAACCGCTCGGCGGTCAGGGCGGGCCGGCCGAGGTAGCCGCGGGCCAGCTGGCCTCCCGCGATGAACAGTTCGCCGATCTCACCGGGCGCGACCGGCCGGAGCCGCTCGTCCAGCACGTGGAAGCGCACGTCCGGCATGGGCTGACCGATGGGCAGCGGTCCCGGCGGCACCGGCTGGTCCGGCTCGATGACCACGGTGCTGCACCCGACGGTCGTCTCCGTCGGGCCGTACTCGTTGACCACGCGCGCACCCGGGTGCCGGCGTCGCCACGCGTCGACGGTCTCGCCGAGCAGCAACTCGCCGCCGGCCATCAGCTCCCCGGTCGGGGAGGCCTCGGCGGGCAGGGCGGTGAGCAGCGGAATGTGCGACGGCGTCACCTTGACGAACGTCGGCCGCTCCTGCCCGTACGGTCCCGCCGCGGGCGTGCCCATCTCCTCCAGGGCGCCGAGGTGCACGCAGCCGCCGGTCGACAGCGGCGCGTAGAACGCGGTGACCGTCAGGTCGAACGCGAACGAGGAGTGCAGCACGGCGCGCCCGCGCACCCCCGGATAGGAGCGCTCGACGTGGCGGAGGTACGTGTCGAGCTGGCGGTGCTCGATCACCACGCCCTTCGGGCTGCCGGTGGAGCCGGAGGTGTAGATGACGTACGCGGGGTTGGCCAGCCGCAGGGGGGCGAGCCGGTCCGCGTCCGTCGGATCGGTGTCCGGCTGGCCGGCGTACGCGTCCGACTCGTCGAGGAGCACCCGCGGCAGGCCGGCTCCCGGCACCGCGTGCTGGTCGTCGGCGGTGGTCAGCAGCAGCATGGGCCGCGCGTCGGTGAGCATGTGCTCGATCCGCTGCGCCGGGTAGCTCAGGTCCAGCGGCAGGTAGGCCGCCCCGGCCTTGAGGGTGGCCAGCGCGGCCACGACCAGGTGCGCGGAGCGGATCCCGATCGCGACGAGCCGCTCCGGGCCCGCGCCGAGCGCCACCAGCCGGTGCGCGAGCCGGTTCGCCTCGGCGTTCAGCTCGGCGTACGTCATCCGGTGCGCGCCCCACACGACGGCGGTGGCGTCCGGGGTGCACCGCACCTGCGCGGCGAACAGGTCGGGAAACAGCGCGGGCCCGCGGCCCGCCGGGCTCGGCGCCATCGCGCTACCCCGCTATCCGCACGCCGGCGTCCGAGCCGGTCATCAGGCCGGAGACCGCCGCGGCGACGTCCGGGTGCCGCAGCATCTGGTCGTGGTCGACGTCGAGCCGGATGTTCCGCCCGAACACCTGCTCCCGCTGGGTCGAGTGTGCGGAGGTGATCGCCGTCGCCGTCTCCCACCGCGCGGTCGGGTCGATCTCCGCCGCCGCGCGCAGGTAGCCGACGAACGAGGCGAAGCTGCCGCCCAGCTCGCCCCGGACGTCGTCGTCCAGCCCGAGCCTGCGGCCCGCGACGTCGATGGCGTCCCGGAAGATCCCGGCGAGGGCGGGCCCGATGAGCGTGAGGTCCTCCAGGCCGTACTTCTCCTGGACCGCCTGACCGTCGGCGTGGAACGCGGCGATCTCCTCGGGGGAGAGGATGGTCCGCAGCGCGTCCGCGGCGGCGTGGAAGTCCCGGTACAACCCGACGATGTTCGGCAGCTCCGGATCCAGCAGGATCAGCGTGGGCGCCTCGTCCTGCACCTCGGCCAGCCGGGACGCGAGGGGGGCGGCGAACACCGCGCCCACGCAGTAGCCGATCACGGTGTCGACCGTGCGCTCGCGCCGGCGGACGCCCTTCACCCACCGCTCGACGTAGTCGTCGCCGGACATGGTCTCCTCGGCGCCCGAGGCGGGCGCCACCGTCTCCCAGATCTCGCCGGGCGCGCTCAGCAGCGGGACCAGGTCCCGGAAGCATGCCTGGGTGCGGCCGGTGCTGGTGAAGTCGACGGTGAGCGTGAGGCCGCCCGGTTCGCCCTTGCGCAGTATCTGCCAGGCACTCTTTTTCACGATGGAATCCCTCGTCGTAGCGGTGCGTACGGTCGTCGTGGTAGGAACGCGGGGCCTTCGGCGTCTGCCGTCCACGCCTGGTCGCGGGCGCTCAGACGCGGGCGCTGTCCTTCAGGTACCGCAGGGTCACGGCGCCGCCGAGCACCACGGTCCAGCCCGCGAGCACCAGGGCGGCGAGCCCGAGCCGGGAGTTGTCCTCGAACGGGCTGTGGCCGATCTCGGCCAGCCAGTGGCTCGGCACGACCGCAGACACCGCCTGAAGCCACTCGGGGAACGCGACCGCCGGGAACAGCGCGCCGCCGATCGCGCCGAGCAGCAGGTGCGTGACGGAGGTGAGGACCTGCACGCTCTCGGCCGTGGCGATCTGGCCGATGAGGACGCCCAGCAGCGCGAACGGCAGCGTGCCGAGCCAGACCCCCAGCACAAGTAGCAGCCAGCCGCCCAGCGGCAGCTTGACGCCCTGCAACAGCGCGCCGGTGAGCGCGACCGCCGTGATCGCCGGGAAGGCCACCACCATCGCCGCGGCCAGCTTCGCCGTCAGGTAGGCGGTCGGCGACAGGGGGGTGATGCGCAGCTGACGCTGCCATCCGGTCGACCGTTCGATCGCCACCCTCGAGCCGACGTTCAGCGCGACGAACAGCGCACCGAAGGCGGCGAGGCCGCCCAGCAGGTGCTCGCTGAAGTCGATGCCGGTGCGCTCGACGACCTCGCCGCGGAACAGGTTGGCCTGCATGAGGTAGAGCAGCGTCGGGAACAGGAACGCGCCGATCCAGAACTTGCGGGCCCGGATCACCCGTTTCACTTCGAGTTTGAGGAAACCCGTGCTCATCAGGCGGCCCCGCCCTTCGTCGCGGTGAGGGCCAGGAACGCCTGTTCCAGGCCGAGGGCGCCGATCTCGACGTCGTACGCCCTGGGGAAGCGCGCGAACAGCTCCCGGGCGGCGGCGTCGGAGTCGGAACAGACGAGTTCGACGCGCTGGCCCCGGGCCTCGGCGGTCATCACGCCGGGCAGCAGACGCAGCTGCTCGACCGTCGCGTCCGGAACGGTGGCGGACAGCGAGCGCCCGGCAACCACGCTGCGGATCTCGGCGACGGTGCCGTCGGCGATGACCACGCCGGCGCGGACGAGCACCACCCGGTCGGCGAACTCCTCGGCCTCCTCCAGATAGTGGGAGGCGAAGACCACGGTGCGCCCCGCGTCGGTGAACTCCCGCATGGAGGCCCAGAACATGTGGCGGGACTCGACGTCCATCGCCACCGTCGGTTCGTCCAGCACCAGCAGGCGCGGATCGGACACGAGGGCCATCGCCAGCCGCAGCCGCTGGCGCTGACCACCGGAGAGCCGGGTCCGGCGATCCGCGATGTCGGTGAGGTCGGTGCGGCGCAGCACCTCGGCGATCGGGAGCGGTTTGGCGTGCAGCGACGCCGCCATCGTGAGCAGCTCGCGGATGGACACGTCGTCGAGCAGCGCGCCGTCCTGGAGCGTCGCCCCGATGATGCCCCGGGTGATGGCCTCGCGCGGGGTGTGCCCGAAGACGCGGATCTCGCCACGGTCGGGGCGGGTGAGCCCCAGGATCATGTCGACGAGCGTGGACTTTCCCGCGCCGTTGGGCCCGAGTAACGCGACCACCTCGCCGGGAGCGAGGTGCAGGTCGATGCCGTTGACGGCGCGCACGTCGCCGTAGCTCTTGTGCACATCCGACACGTCGATCGCCTGTGGGTCTGCCGCACCGAGCGTGGGTGTGGCCACGAGGTTCCCGATTGCGTTGGTCATTGATTTCCCCATTAGATCGGTGCGGGTATGCGAATAGTATTTAGCAGCGTGACTCGGTCGGAATCCAGGAGTTCCGGGGCCACCCGCCGTGATGATTGGCGTCCGGCATGCCTTTTTCCGGGGGGGTGAGGGGTGACCGTAGGGGTTACCCCGCGATGGCCGTACCCGCCATCGTCGGACCTGTCGTGGTCCTGGGCTGCGCATTCCGTGGCCCGTGCGGGGAGGTGTTCGTGACACGTCAGAAGCGGAACGGTGACGTTCATTCGTCGAACGGCGACGTGAGAACGGACGTCGTGGTCCGTGACGACATCACGGCTGAGCTGTTCGCTTTTCCACACAGCGACTTTTTCCGGGAAACCGTGAGGGGCACCGAACGGGAATTGGCCGGTAATCGGCCCGTCGTTTCTGCCGCCCCGCGAACCGTCGCGACCGGCCGGCCCGATCACCCGGGGGTGGGCTGACATGGACCGCCTCGCCGCCGCGGCCGAGCGGGCCGACCGGCTCGGGCCGATGCTCGGCACCTTCCTGCACCGCTTCCCGATCGACGACCCCGGTACGGACGGGCCGCTGCGCGGCACGCTGATCGGCGTCAAGGACGTCGTCGCCGTCGCCGGCGCGCCGAGCACCTGCCAGAGCGTCGTGCACGACGCGAGCTGGTGGGCCGACCGCGACGCGACAGTGGTGGCCCGGCTGCGCGCGGCGGGCGCCGTGATCGTGGGCAAGACCACGATGGCGGAGCACGCGCTGTCCCGGCCGGACCCGGACGCGTCCTTCCCGGTGCCGCGCAACCCGTGGGACCCGCACCGGTGGACCGGCGGGTCGAGCTGCGGCAGCGCCAACGGCATCCCCGCCGGGTTCTTCGACGCGGGTGTCGGCACCGACAGCAACGGCAGCATCCGGATCCCGGCCGCGCTGTGCGGCGTGACCGGGCTGAAGCCGACGCAGGGTCTCCTGCCGGCGGCGGGCGTCCGCCCGCTGGCGCGGTCGGTCGAGACGGCGGGTCCGCTGGCCCGCACGGCCCGGGAGTGCGCGCGGCTGCTCGCCGTGATGGCGGACCGGCCCGCGGAGCTGTCCCGGCCGGCGCTCGCCGACCTCGCGGGCGTCCGCGTCGGCGTCCCGGGCGACCTCGTGCGGTACGCCGCCGGGCTGACCGACGACACCGCCGCCGCCTTCGACGCCGCGCTCGACGAGCTGCGGGCCGCCGGGGCGGAGGTCGTCGACGTGCCCTTCGACGAGGCGTTCCCGCTCTTCGCCGCGCAGCTCGTGACGATGCTGGTGGAGGCGTTCGAGGTGCACGGGGCGCAGTTCCGGGCGCGCTGGAACGACTACGGCCGGCCGTTCCGGTGGAACGTCGCGCTCGGCGGCGTGCTCCCGGCGGAGACGTACCTGCGGGCCCAGCGGGTACGCGGGTGGGGCGCCGAGGCCCTGCGGGCGCGGTTGCGCGACGTCGACGTCATCGCCACGCCCGCCTGGCCGTCCGCCGCCCCCCGCTACGACGACCAGGCCAGCCTCCAGACGATCTCCTTCCTGCCCAGCATCTGGAGCGCGGTCGGCTTCCCCGCGCTGGCGCTGCCGATGGGGGCCGACGGCGACGGGCTGCCGCTGTCGCTGCAACTGGCCGCCGCCCCCGGCCGCGACTTCGAGCTGGCCGCCGTCGCCGACGTCTACCAGCGGCGCACCGGCTGGCACGAGCGCGAGCCGAAGCTGGAGATCGTGACGGACCTCGCGGGAGTCTGCGCCCCGGAGGCGCCCACCGACGGCGTCGACCCCGTCCGGCGGGAGCGGCTGGCCCAGGCGTTCGGCGAGCTGGGCGTCCCGCTGGGCGAGGGGGACCTCGACCAGGTGACCATGACGTGGTCGAAGGTGCAGGCCCTCGCCGGGGTGTTGCCGGAACTCCCGGTGGACGTGCCGCCGTTCGTCGCCACCGGCGGGTGAGCTCGACCGCGACGGCGCGGGCGTCGCACACGTGGGGGACGCACGGGTGAGGCATGCGTACGACACGGTCGGAACGTGACGCGGCGGGGGTTGGTTCTGTCGCCAGTCGCCGGCAGCCTGTGAAGCATGGATGACGTCGTGATCGAAGTGGACGGGCTGCGCCGCAGCTACGGGGAGTTCGAGGCGGTGCGCGGGATCTCGCTGCGGATCCGCCGGGGCGAGCTGTTCGCCCTGCTGGGCACCAACGGTGCCGGTAAGACCACCACCATCGAGGTCCTGGAGGGACTGCGACCGGCCACCTCCGGCCGGGTCCGGGTGCTCGGGCTGGATCCGGTGCGCGACCGGGCCGCGCTGCGTCCCCGGACGGGGGTGATGCTCCAGCACGGCGGGTTCACCGGCGCGCTGACCGTTCGGGAGACGGTGGAGATCTGGCGCTCCCTCACCGTCCGGCCGCAGACCGTCGGTGAGGTGCTGGAACTGGTCGACCTCGGCGGCCGGATGAACGTGGCGGTCGAGCAGCTCTCCGGCGGCGAGGGCCGGCGGCTGGAGCTGGCGCTGGCCGTGCTCGGCCGGCCGGAGGTGCTCTTCCTCGACGAGCCGACCACCGGCATGGACCCGGCCTCCCGGCGCCGCACCTGGGACGTCGTCCGGGAACTCCAGAAGGGCGGGACCACCGTCCTGCTCACCACGCACTACCTGGAGGAGGCGGAGGTCCTCGCCGACCGGGTGGCCATCATGCGGGGCGGGAGCATCGTCGCCACGGGCGCCCCGGAGGACGTCGTGCGCACCCTGCCCGCCCGGATCAGCTTCCGGCTGCCGGCGACGGACGCGCTTCCCGACCTGCCGCACGCCGCCCGTTTGGTCGATGGCGACCGGGTCACGTACGAGTCCCGCCAGCTCCAGACCGACCTCACCCGGCTGCTCGAATGGGCCAACGCGGCCGACATCCGGCTGGCGTCCCTGTCGGCCCGACCGGCCACCCTGGAGGATGTCTTCCTGGACATCGCCGCCGACCACGACCTGACCGACCAGCACGCGGAACCGGAGGCCGCCCGATGAGCGGGACGATGACGACGCCGAGCCCCACCACCACCGCCGCCCCGCGCGACCGGGCCACCAGGCCGCTCTGGCAGATGGCCGCGATGCTGAAGATGGAACTGCTGGCGCTGCGTCGCAACTGGACGGCCACCACCATGTCCGTGGTGACCCCGCTGATGATCGCCATCCTGCTCGTCAGCGAGTACGGGGGCGAGGCGGTGTCGGGCGTCCGCCGGGTCGTCAGCATCACCACCCTGATCATTGTCTTCCTGGTGCACCACCACCTGACCACCGTGTACGCGTCGCGCCGCCAGGAGCTGGTGCTCAAGCGGCTGCGGGCGGGGCTCGCCTCGGACCGCACCATCCTGCTCGGCACGGCCAGCAGCACCGTGGTGATCTTCCTCGCCCAGTTCGTCGTGCTGGCCGGCTACGCCACCCTGGGGCTGGGCCTGCCGATGCCGAAGAACCCGCTGGTGATGGCGGTGGCGCTGCTGTTCGGCTCCGCGATCATGGCGGCGTTCTCGGCGGCGCTCTCCGCGATCACCCGCAGCTCCGAGGCGGCCATGCTGACCACCCTGCCGACCGTGGTGATCTTCCTGGCCACGCCGGGTGCGCTGCTGCCGCTCGGCGCGCTGCCGGAGTCGCTGGAACGGATCCTCTGGTTCCTGCCCATGGGGCCGTTCACCGAGATCATGCGCGTCGGCTGGCTCGCCCGCACCGACGAGGGCCAGGCCCTGAGCTTCGGCGGGACTCTGGCCGAGACGCTGCCCTCCTTCGGGGTGCTGCTGGTCTGGCTGGCGGTGTCGCTGTTCGTGGCCGCCCGGTACTTCCGATGGGAGCCCCGGCACGGATGATCGAGGTCATCGCGCCACCTGGCATCGGGAGCGTGAGCATGGAGCGGGCGCAGGTCGAGCGTGACGTCGGCCTGCGCCGCGCCCGTGCCGTCACGTTGAGCACCGTGGGCAGCGGCGTCCTGGGCACGCTGCTGCTGGCCGCCGTCGGACTGTCACGGGAGGACGATCGCCGCTGGGTGCTCGCCGGGACGGTGGGCGTCGTCCTGTTCGTCGCCGCGCAGAGCGGGGCGCTGTACGGGGCGATCACCCCGTGGCTGGCCGAGTCGACGCGGCGCCGCCTGCTCGCCGGGTTCGTCTGGGCCGCCGTGCTCTCCGTACCGCTGGTCGGGCCCGTGGGCGGGCCGGAATGGGCGACCTGGGGATTCCTGGGGGCGTCGGTGATCGGCTCGGTGTCCCTGCTGCGGCAGTGGTGGGCCGCCGGCCCGGCGGTGCTGCTGTCCGTGGCGACGGCCGCCGGGGTGGCGGCCTGGAACGGGGCCCCGGTCCGCGGCCAGGTCACCATCGTGCTGGTCGCCGGCCTCTGCATGGCCGCGTGGAACGCCCTGCAGCTCTGGCTGTGGGGGCTGCTCGTCCAGGCGCAGCGGGGGCGGGCCGCCCAGGGCCGGCTCGCCGCCACAGAGGAGCGGCTGCGGTTCGCCCGCGACGTGCACGACCTGCTCGGGCACAGCCTCTCGGTCATCGCGCTGAAGGCCGAGCTGGCGTCCCGGCTGGCGGCCACGGACGCCGGGCGGGCGAGCCGGGAGGCCGCCGAGGTGCAGCGGCTGGCCGCGTCGGCGCTGGTCGAGCTGCGCGAGGTGGTGCACGGGTACCGTGCGGTGGACCTCGGGGACCAGATCGCCGCGGTGGAGCAGGTGCTGCGTTCCTCCGGCATCCGCTGCGCGGTCGCGCTGCCGCCGGACGACGTACCGTCGGAGATCGCCCGGCAGCTCGTCGCGGTGCTGCGGGAGGCCAGCACCAACGTGCTGCGGCACAGCCGGGCCACCTGGTGCACCATCGAGATCAGCCAGGACGAGGACGAGGTACGGATGACCATGACGAACGACGGCGCCAAGGGGGCGTCGCCGGACCGGCACAGCTTCGGGCTGCGCGGGCTGGCCGAGCGGCTGGCCGAGGCCGGGGGGACCCTGCGCCACCGGATCGACGACGGGGTGTTCCGCCTCGACGTGACGGTACGGACCCGCCCGTGATCAGGGTGCTGCTCGCCGACGACGAGGACCTGATCCGGGCGGCGCTGGCCGCCCTGCTCGGTCTGGAGTCCGACCTGGAGGTGGTGACCGAGGCGCCGGACGGGCGGGCCGCCGTGACCGCCGCGCTGGCCCACCGGCCGGACGTCGCCGTGGTGGACCTCCAGATGCCGGCCCTGGACGGGCTGGAGGTGACCGCGGAGCTGGCGCGCGTCCTGCCCGCCTGCAAGGTGGTGATCCTGACCGGGCACGGCCGGCCGCCGCACCTGCAACGCGCGCTGGCGGCCGGGGCCAAGGGGTTCCTGCCCAAGGGCGCGCCGGGCGGGACGCTCGCCGACGTCATCCGCCGGGTGCACGCCGGCGGCCGGTACGTCGACCCGGCCCTGGCCGCCGACGCGCTCACCGCGCCCGAGTGCCCGCTCACGCCGCGCGAGCTGGACGTGCTCCGGCTGGCCGAGTACGACACGCCGGTGGCGGAGGTGGCCCGCCGTACCCACCTGTCGGCGGGCACGGTCCGCAACCACCTCTCCGCGGCGGTCAGCAAGCTCGGGGTGGCCAACCGGGCGGAGGCGTTCCGCACCGCCCGGGACAACGGCTGGCTCTGACGGCGCCGCTCAGATGAGCACGCTCCAGGTCACCGGGCCGACGAGGCCGTCGACGACGAGGCCGTTGCGGCTCTGGAAGCCGCGCACCGCGCTGGTGGTGACCGACCCGAAGCCGCCGTCCACGAGGAGGCTCGCCCCCCGGGCGTTGAGCGCGGTCTGCAGGCCGCGCACCAGGTCGCCGGAGTTGCCCTCGCGCAGGGGCAGCACGAGCGCGGTCCAGGTGATCGGGCCGACCAGGCCGTCGGCGTAGAGGCCCCGGCCGCTCTGGAAGCTGCGCACGGCGCTGGCGGTGGCGGCGCCGAAGTTCCCGTCCACCACGACGGAGATGCCGCGCGCCCGCACCAGGTACTGGATCACCCGGGGCACCCACCCCGACGCGCCCTGGCCGACGCTGGGGTAGCCGGTGCTGCCCAGCGGGGCCGTCGAGCCGAGGGTGATCCCCTGGTTGGCCAGGAAGACCCGGGGATCGAGCGAGGTCAGTCGGGGGCGGTGGATCTCGAAGTGCAGGTGCGGGCCGGTCGAGTTGCCGGTGGTGCCCATCAGGCCGATCAGCTGGCCGCAGCTGATCTGCTGGCCGGCGCTGACCAGCACCCGGTGCAGGTGGCCGTAGTAGGAGAAGTAGCTGTCGGCGTGGTTGATGTGGACGCTGTTGCCGGTGCGTCCGCCCAGGGGGCCGCTCGTCGTGTCGCCCGGGTACGAGTTGGTCCTGACGTCCCGGACGGTGCCGGCGGCGGCGGCGTAGACCGGGGTGCCCTGGCTGTTGGCCACGTCCCAGCCCAGGTGCCCGGGCCGGCTGGGAATCTTGTAGCCGGAGGTCAACGTGCCACGCGTCGGGTTGCTCCAGGCGCCGACGGCGGCCTGCGCGGGGCTGGGCAGGCCGACGACCCCGATCCCCACGCCGACGCCGAGCGCCGTGAGGAGGGTGCGGCGCCGGGCCGGTACGTGGCTCAGGCCGGCTGTCTCCGGTGCGTCACACATGTTGCCTCCGATGTTCGTCCCGCAGGGGCGGTTGGACGATGGAGACCGGATCGTAAATCTTCTATATCGACCGGGGCAATGGTGAAAGTTTCCTACGACCGTCACGCACCGTCGTCCGCCGGGGTCGGCGAGCCGGAGGCGCTGGGGACCGCATCGTCAACTTGGGGTTGACGGTCGAGTGCCGTCAACTTATGGTTGACGCATGACGGAACCAGTGCAGATGAACAACCCGGTACGTCTGGACGACCTGATCCAGGCGATCAAGAAGGCGCACACCGACGCGCTCGACCAGCTCACCGACGCGGTCATCGCCGCCGACCATCTCGGCGAGGTCGCCGACCACCTGATCGGCCACTTCGTCGACCAGGCCCGCCGCTCCGGCGCGTCCTGGACCGAGATCGGTCGCAGCATGGGCGTCAGCAAGCAGGCGGCGCAGAAGCGCTTCGTGCCGAAGCCCGACGACCCGCCGCTCGATCCGCAGCAGGGCTTCTCCCGCTTCACCCCCCGCGCGCGCAACGTGGTGATGGCCTCGCAGAACGAGGCCAGGGCCACCGGGCACGCCGAGATCCGCCCCGAGCACCTGGTGCTGGGGCTGCTCAGCGAGCCGGAGGCCCTGGCCGCGAAGGCGATCGTCGCCCAGGGGGTGCCGCTGGAGCGCGTACGCGAGGCCGCGACGGCCGCGCTGCCGCCCTCGACCGCCGAGGTGCCCGACCTGATCCCGTACGACGCCCAGGGCAAGAAGGCGCTGGAGCTGACCTTCCGGGAGGCCCTGCGGCTGGGGCACAACTACATCGGCACCGAGCACATCCTGCTCGCGCTGCTGGAGCACGAGAACGGCGCCGGGGCCCTCAGCGGGCTCGGCGTGGGCAAGGCCGCGACCGAGGAGTGGGTGGCGGCGGCCCTGCGGGCCGTGCAGATGCGGGAATGACCCGCCTCAGGGCGCGGCCGGGAAGCCGTAGCGGGCGGCGTGCTCGGGATCCGTCGGGTCGACCTGGCGGATCCCGGCGTCGGCGAGCCGCTTGTTGACCTCGTCGAGCCGCTCGCGCACCAACCGGGCCTCCTCCTCGGTGACCCGGCCCCGGTGCGGCCGGCCGGCGTGCTCGATGGTGCCGTAGTCGACCCGCTCCGCGCCCTTGCGGGCCTTCGGCGGGCGGACCCGCTCGGCGGTCTTCAGCAGTTGCGCCATCGGCACGTCGGTCGCCATCGCGTCGAACTCGCTCGCGGTGAGCACCACCCGGCGCGGCTCGCCGTCGCCGTGCCGGTCGTGGATCTCGACCACCGCGACGTCCAGCGCGGCGTCGTCGATGGCCTCCACCTCGACCGGGGTGGCGTCCAACCGCACGGGCCCCGCGACCAGGTCAGGGTGCTCCAGGACGACGACGCGGACCACCTCGTCGTCGGGCTGGATGGCCGTGCCGCTGAAGTCGGAGACGTGGATCGTCTTCTTGCCCATGCGCGGAGCTTCTCCTGTCGTAGGCCGGGATGCCGGACCAGAAGAAATTACCCGACAGGTGTGCGAAAGCCGCCGGTGGACCGTCCGGGTGTGTCGCGGAGCCGCCCCGCCGCCCGCAGCGGTCAGCGGGTGTTCAGGCCGCCGCGCGAGGAGGCGCCGGCGGGCTGCTTGTTCACCTCGCTCCAGGAGAGCGCCCCGGTCCCGGCGCGGTGACCCCGGTACGCCGACTGGGCCGGGAACCGCCCGCCGGCCTCGGTGGCCCGCCAGAGTCGCTCGGGGTCCTGGTGGTACCGGTCGTTCGGCTGATTCGGCATGACCATACCGTCCCAAACAAAGTTGTCCATGTATGAAAGTGAATATGACGACCGATCGATGCGTCCGGTTCCCGTGATCTGCGACCGTCCCACGAATTCGTGGCCGTCGGCGTGCCGGTACGTCTACCCGCCCGCCGCGCCACCCAACCCTCGCGCCGGGGCGCCTCCCCCCGGGGCCGGTCCGTCGGGTCGCGGGACGCCCGGTCGCCCGCCCCGGACGGGTTCCGTCCCGCGGGGTCGCCGCGCCCGCGTACGGTGATCGTCGGCGAGGCGGGCCGGGCGTCGGCGGCCCGGCCGCCGGGTGACCACCGACGGCCGCGGGGAGGTGACCGGCGATGTCCGACCGGCGGCTGCACCTGCACCTGGCGTGCTGGCTCGGCCAGTGGCCGGCGGGTCCCGGGCTGCATGTGGTCGGCTCGCACCGACGGGCCCGACCGGCCTGGGACGGCCGGCTCCGGCCGGCCGTCGCGGTGACCGCCGGCGCGAGCACCGTGCTCTCGGTGTCCCCCGACCGCGTCGCGGCGGTGCGCGAGTGGGCCCGGCGGCCGGGCGGGCCGCCGCTCGCGCAACTGCCCGCCGTGGTGGCGGGACCCGGCTGGGCGGTGCACGACAGCGTGTTCCGGTGGAGCGTGGCGCCGGCCCCACTGCCGGACGTGGGGGAGTGGACACCCGCGGGCGCCGCCGGGCTGCCGTCCTGGCTCCGCGTGTTCGACCGTCCGGTGCTGGTGGTGCGCGACGCCCGGGGGCACTACCTGGCCGGGGTCGGGATCAAGCGGCACGACGCGTACGGCCACGAGCTGGCCGTCGGCACCGTGCCGACGGCCCGGGGGCGGGGACTGGCCCGGCGGCTGGTCGCCCAGGCGGCGCGTCGGGTGCTCGCCGAGGGGGCCGTCCCGACGTACCTGCACGACCCCGCCAACACCGCCTCCGCCCGGGTGGCGACCGCCGCCGGCTTCCCCGACCGGGGCTGGCGCTCGTTCGGCGTCTACCCACCCTGAGCGCGCGCACGGCGGCGGCGCGCGGACCGTGGATCCCGGGCCGGATCCACGGTCCGCAGTCTCCCCCCAGGGTCCCGCGGGTGACGTACGCACCAATCACGCTACGTAACTGTTGTGGCGAAGACAAGGCGCCATGGGTGCGACCCGGGTGTCGAATAGGGATTTGACCTGCGACTATTCGCAGGATGGCGTCGTGGGGGTCAGTGACGCAGCGTGCGAATGAGGTCGAGCACCTGCCGGGTCACCGGGCGCAGCACCCGCAACCGGGACAGCCCCACCAGCCGGTCGACCAACGGCACCGCGCCGTCGATCAGCTGCCGGGTGCGGGCCTGGCCGGGCGAGCGGTCGTAGACCCAGTAGAGCACCACACCCATGTACGCCAACCAGAGCAGCTCCGGCAGGTGCGGGCGCAGCTCCGGGTCGACCCGGGCGGTGGAGCCGTCGAGCGCCTCGGCGAAGAGGCCGATCGCCGCCTCGCGCGGGCCGGACGACTCCGCCGAGAAGGGGCTCAGCGGGGAGGTCGGTTCCGCCGCCGTCTTGAAGAAGCTGGCGGCGAAGGCGTGCGACGGGGTGAGCACGTCGATCCCGGCGTGCATCACCCCGGCCAGCCGGGCGGCAAGGTCGGGTTCCCGGGCGAGCACCGGGCCGGCCGCCGCCCGGTGCTCCGTCTGGGCGCGGGCGTAGAACTCCTGGATCAGGTGTTCCTTGGAGCCGAAGTAGTAGTAGGCGTTGCCCACCGCCACCCCGGCCTCCTGGGCGATGGCGCGCATGGTGGTCCGGGCGTACCCGCGCTCGCGGAACAGCCGCATGGCGGTGTCCAGGATGAGCTGCCGGGTCTGCTCGCCGCGCGCGGTCGCCGGCTCACCCGCAGCGGTCGTCGGCGCAGTCTGCTCGGTCATCGGGGTCACCGTATCCCGCCAGGCCGTCGCCCGGCTCCGCCCACGGGTCGCGGACGCGTTCGCGGACCGAGGCGGCGGCGGCGACCACCCGCCGGGCGAGGGGGAGCAGGTGCGGTCGGGCCAGCCGCTCGGCGGTGCCCCGGTGGTCGGCCAGGGCCCAGAGGCAGGCGAACCAGGCGCCGTCGCCCGCGTACACCTCGCCGGTGTCCGCGACCACGGTGAGGTCGCGCAGCGTGGCGTCGTGGTCCAGGCCGGGGAAGCGCCGCCGGGCCTCGGCCGAGCCGGCCGGCACGAACTCCAGGGGTACGAGCTGGGCGCGGGACGCCAGCCAGCGCCGGGCGGACCGGCAGAGCGGGCAGTGCGCGTCGTAGAGGACCGTGAAGCCCCGGACGCCGCCGCCCCCGTGCGCGGTGGCGTCCGGGAATCCACCCGACCCGCCGACGGGCCTGGTGGTCATCGGACCGGCGGGCTGCCGGCCGGCCCGGTCTCCGCCCCCGGACCGGCGGGGTGCGGGCCGGCGGGGTGCGGGCCGGCGGGGTGCGGGCCGGCGGGGTGCGGGCCGGCGGGGTGCGGGCCGGCGGGGTGCGGGCCGGCGGGGTGCGGACCAGCGGGGTGCGGACCGGCCGGGTGCGGACCGGCCGGGTGCGGGCCGGCGGGGTGCGCGCCGCGCGGGGCGGGCGGCATCGGCAGCCGGCCGACCGGCGCGAGCGGCGGGTGGGTGGCGAACTGGCGCAGCCGGCCACGGCGGTACCGGCCGAGCGCGAAGACGTTGAAGAAGTGCAGCGCGCCGAGCACCAGCAGCACCAGGCCGATCTTGAGGGAGAGTTCCTCCATGGCCTGGGCGGTGGACCCGACCGGGTCGGGGTGCTTCATCGCCACCGTGACGTAGCCGAGGTTGAGCAGGTAGAAGCCGACGACGAGCAGGCTGTTCACGGCCCTGGCCAGCCGTTCGTCGGCGAAGACCTCCTCCAGGAAGACCAGCCCGTTGCGCGACAGCGCCCGGGCCACCCAGACGGTCAGCCCGATGCTGATCGCCAGGTAGACCAGGTACATCCAGACCTTCGTGTCCATCGCCGACGCCTCTCTTGAACGCGTTCAAATCTTGTCGCCTCAGCGTATGCGACTTCTTGAACGCGTTCAAGTGGCCCTCGCGGCCGTCGGCGTGGCCCGGCCGGGCGAGGGTCGGTATGGTCGAGTCGCGCCGGTGCCGGCGCGTCCTTCGACGGTGAGGCGGCCATGGACCGGGGCGAGCGGAACGCGGAGCCGGGGCGGGTGGTCCTGCGCCCGGCCGGTGAGATCGACATGGCCACTGCCGGCGACTTCGAGGCGACGCTCACCGAGGCGCTGCACCGGCCCGGCGTCCGGGAGGTCGTCGTCGACCTCGCCGACGTGCGGTTCCTGGACTCCAGCGCCGTACGCGTCCTGGTGCACGGCGTCTCCGTCGGCCGCGAGCGCGCCGTGACGCTGCGGGTGACCGGCCCGCAGCCGGGTGTGGCGCGGGTCCTGCGGATCACCGGGGTCGGCACCCTGCTCGGGCTCGCCGACTCCGACTCCGACGCCGGTCGGCCCGTCGCGCGCGGGTGGCGCGGGCTGGACTGACCGGGCTCAGGGCTCCGAGTTCGCCGACGCGTCGGCGGACCACTCGACCAGCAGCAGGGTCGCGTCGTCCTGCTGCGCCCCGCCCTGGTGTTCCTGCACCGCGTGACTGAGGCGGCGTAGCGTCTCCGCGGCCGGCAGCCCGGAACCGATGTGCCGTTCGGCGAGGTCCGCGAGGCGGGACAGCCCGAACATCTCGCCCGCCGGGTCGCGTGCCTCGGTCATCCCGTCGGTGTGCAGCAGCAGCCGGTCGCCGGGCTCCAGCCGGGTCTGCGCCACCTCGACGCGGCCGTCGGGCAGGCCGAGCGGGAGCCGGCGGCCCCCGGTCAGCTCCCGCACGGCCCGTCCCCGGCGCAGCAGCACCGGCGGCGGGTGCCCCGCGTTGACGTACCGCAGCAGTCCGGAGCCGGTGTCGAATTCGGCGAGCACCGCGGTGACGAAGCGCGCGTCGTGCCATTGACCGGCGATCGCGACGTCCACGGCCCGGACCAGGCCGGGCAGGTCCGAGCCGGCGCGCCGGGCCGCCCGCAGTGCCGCCAGCGCCACCGAGGTGGTGAGCACCGCAGGCAGGCCGTGCCCGACCCCGTCGAGGATCGCCAGCGTCACCCGCCCGTCGTGCACCGCGTAGTCGAAGGCGTCCCCGCCGACCTCGTAGCAGGGCTCGAGCAGGGCGCTGAGCACCACCTCCGAGGTGGCGAAGGTCAGCGGCGGGAGCAGGTTCCAGAGCAGCTCGGCGGAGACCCCCATCGGCCGGCTGCGCCGCGCCCGGTGCAGGGCGTCCCCGTAGTCCCTCTTGCTGGTGACCAGGTGACCGACCAGGCCGGAGACGAGCCGGCAGCCGTCGCGGAGCGCCTCGTCGGCGAGGTCGGCGTCGGCCGGCGGGAACACCTCCAGCAGCCCCAGCCGGTCGGTGCCGTTGACGATCGGCACCCACAGCCGGGGCGGTGGCCCCTGCCCCGCGTGCACCTCGACCTGGGTGAAGGCGCGCCCGGCCAGGCTGGTGTCGATCGGCAGCAGCTCCGGTGCCGTCCGCCCCGAGCCGGGCAGCGGGCGCAGGCCGTGCTGCTCGGCGTCGACCAGGTACACGGTCGCCGTCACGCCCAGCGGCCGGAGCACGGCGCCGACCGTGGCCGCGAGCTCGTCCGGCGGCAGCCGGTGGGACCGGGACAGCAGGTCGGCCAGGGCCCGGTGCCAGGGGTCGGTGGCGGTCATGCAGTCGCATACCCCGGCCGGGCCCGGTCGAAGCCGGCCGGGCCCGGCCGGGGGAGCGATCCGCCGCCTGACGGCGCGTACCCGTGGGCGTCAGCCGGCCAGGCCGAGCACCTCGGCGGCCGCGCGGCCGCAGGCGTGGCTCGCGCCGTAGGTGGTGACGAACGCCCGCACGCCGGCCGGCCGCCACCGCGACGGCCAGCCCATCTCGACCACGGTCACCGGGTGCTCGGCGGCCAGCGCGGTCACCAGCTCCGCCCCGCCCGGCAGCCGGTGCAGGTGGCGGCCGACCAGCACGATCGGCCGGTCCCCGGCGAGCTGGCGCAGGGCGGCCGGCCCGGTCTCGGTGGCGACCACCCGCAGCTCCTCCGCGCCGTCCAGGTGCGGCCCGAGACCCCACGGCACCCGCCCCTCGGCGATGGTCGACGCGGCGTGCAGTTGGACGACCAGCGGACGGTCCAGGCCGGTCAGCTCCCCCTCCACCCGGACGGCGCGGCGCGCCGCCGCGTACCCGAGTCCGTCGGGGGCGGTCGACGTCGTGCCGGCGGCCCGGGTCCAGGCGGCGAGCGCGGCGGCGCGGCCGGCCGCCTCCTCCACCCGCGCCCGGTCCAGGCGGCCGTCGCCGAGCGCGCCGACGATCTCCGCGACCACCCGCTCGACCAGTTCGGCGTCGACCTGGGCGCCGATGCACAGCAGGTCGGCGCCGGCGGCGAGGGCCCGGACGGCGGCCGGGCCGATCCCGCCGGCCGCCACCGCGGCGCCCTTCATCTCCAGCGCGTCGGTGATGACCGTGCCGGTGAAGTCGTACTCGCCGCGGAGCAGGTCGACCAGGACCGCCCGGCTGAAGGTGGCGGGGCCGTCGCCGGTCAGCGCGGGCACCCGGATGTGCGCGGTCATCACGGCCCGCGCGCCCGCCGCGACGACCGCGGCGAACGGCGGCAGGTCGCGCCGGCGCAGCACGTCGAGCGGCACGTCCACGGTGGGCAGCTCGTGGTGGGAGTCGGCGACCGTCGCGCCGTGCCCCGGGAAGTGCTTGGCGCAGGCGGCGACCCCGGCGGCCTGGAGACCGGTCACGGCGGCGGCGGAGTGCGCGGCGACCCGGGCCGGGTCGGCGCCGAACGAGCGGGTGCCGATCACCGGGTTCTCGTCGGCGGTGTTGACGTCCACGGTCGGCGCGAGGTTGACGGTGATGCCGAGGGCGGCCAGCTCCGCGCCGATGGCCTCGTAGACCCGGCGGGTCAGCGCCACCTCGTCGATCGCGCCGAGCGCCGCGTTGCCCGGGTACGGGCTGCCGGTGGCGTGCGCCAGCCGGGTGACGTCGCCGCCCTCCTCGTCGATCGCGATCAGCACGTCCGGGCGGCCGGCCCGCAGGGCGGCGGTGCTCGCCGCCACCTGCCCCGGGTCGTGGACGTTGGTGCCGAACAGGGTGTGCCCCGCGAGCCCCTCGGCGACCAGGTCGACCGCCCAGCCCGGGGGAACCGGCCCCGGGTACGCGGCGAGCAGCGTGCCGAGCGCGAGCCGGCGCAGTCCTGGATCCAGCCCCACGTGATCTTCCCCTTTCGTCCCCGCGGCACGGAAGTCGTACCGGCGGGGGTCGGTGACGTACCGGGTCGGCCGACCTCCCCGCTCACGGGCGGCCGATACGCTGTCGGCTACCCGCTCGCAGGTCGGTTTACAGTTAGCAAGGTTTACCAAAACTAGAGGACGTGGCATGAGTGCGACCCGGCTGCCCGGCACCCCCCGCCTGTTGCGGGCGCTGAACGACCGCGCGGCGTTGGAGCTGCTGCTGGAGCGGGGGCCGCTGACCCGGGCCCGGCTCGGCGAGCTGACCGGGTTGTCCAAGGTCACCGCCTCCCAGCTCGTCGAGCGGCTGGAGGAGCGGGGCCTGGTCACCCGGGTCGGCGAGCAGGCCGGCGGGCGGGGACCCAACGCCCAGCTCTACGCCGTGCGACCCGGCAGCGCACACGTGGTCGGGGTGGACGTCGGCGCCGACCGGGTGGTGGCCGCCTGCGCGGACATCACCGGGGCGGTGATCGGCCGGGTCGAGCAGTCGACCCAGGACACCGACGACCCCGTCGGGGTCGTGCACAACGCGGTCGTCCAGGCCGCGAGCAGCGCCGGGGCGAAGCTGTCGAGCGTACGGCGGATCGTGCTGGGCACCCCGGGCCTCGTCGACCCCGGCACGGGCGACATCACGTTCGCCTTCAACCTGCCCCGCTGGCACACCGGTCTGCTCGCCGCGCTCCGCGACGACCTGCACACCCCGGTGGTCTTCGAGAACGACGTGAACCTGGCCGCGGTCGCCGAGGCGCAGTCGGGCGCGGCCCAGGGGCTGACGGACTTCGTGCTGGTCTGGGTCGGCGCCGGCGTCGGCCTGGCGATCGTGCTGGGCGGGCGGCTGCACCACGGCAGCAGCGGCGCCGCCGGCGAGATCGGCTACCTGCCGGTGCCCGGCGCGCCCATCCCGCGCGACGTGTCCCGCCGGGCGAAGCCGGCGTTCCAGCAGCTGATCGGCGCGGACGCGGTCCGCGAGCTGGCCCGCGCGCACGGCTACCCGGACGACAGCGGGGCCACGGCGGTGCGGGCGGCGGTGGCCGACGGCACGGCGGGCGGTCCCATGCTCGACGAGGTGGCCCGCCGGCTGGCGCTGGGCGTGGCGAGCACGTGCGTGGTGCTGGACCCGCCGCTGGTGGTGCTCGCCGGCGAGGTCGGCCAGGCCGGCGGGGCGGCGCTGGCCGAGCGCGTGCAGCACGAGGTCGCGGCGATCACCCTGGTGCGCCCCCGGGTCGTGCCGACGGGGCTGACCGAGGAGCCGATCCTGCGGGGTGCGCTGCGTACCGCCCTGGACGCCGTCCGCGACGAGGTCTTCGGCTCGACCGTCGGCTGACCGGGGTCGGTCGCCTCCCGGCGCGGACCGCGCGCCGGCCCCCGCCGACCGGGGTCGGCGGGGACGATGGCGGCCGGGCGTCATGTGAAGGAATATTTCATCGCCGGCCCGGATACTGCAAGGACTTGCCGAGTCCCCGGCCGGCCGTCACATCAGGTCGCGGCGGCGGAACGCCGCGAAGGCGGCGGCGGCCAGCGCGCCGGTCAACCCGAGCAGCAACACCAGCGCCGGCTGCCAGGTCACCACGTAGAGGCCGTCGCAGGAGGCGGTCGACCCGGTGGCGCACGCCCGGTAGTCCCAGAACTCGACCCGGCCGTTGAGCAGGGCCGCCGCGTAGCTGGAGAGCATGTACCGGTCCACCTTGACGACTTCCAGGATCTCCATCACCAGCCGGGCGCCCAGCTCCCACACCACCAGGTAGCCGGCGATCGCGCCGAGCGCCGCCGAGGTGTGCCGGCCCAGGGTGGCGATGGCGAAGCCGACCACGGTGAGCAGCAGCACCAGCAGCATGCCGCGGCCCCAGGTCGCGCCCAGCGAGCCCCAGAACTCCCCGTCGAGCCGCCCCGGCCGCCCGCCGAACGCAGCGATCAGCCAGAACGTCCCGAGGTACGCCGCCGAGGCCAGCACGGACAGCAGCGCCGTCCCGCCGAGCAGCGTGCCCAGCTTGGTGCCGAGCACGGTCATCCGCCGGGGACGCCAGAGCAGCAGGTTCACCACGCCGCCGGAGTTCAGGTCGGCGCCGATGTAGGAGGCGCCGACCAGGAACCCGAAGAGCGCGAGGAAGGCGATGAGGAAGTAGAGCAGCGCCGCGGCCTCCTCGGCGAAGGTGAACACCCCGTGGAGGAAGTCGGCCGCCACGGGCGCCCGCTCCATCTGGGCCGGGTCGACCTCGCTGCAGTCGTCGGGGACGTACTCCCGCACGTCGTCCGCCAGCACGGCGCCGCGCTGCCGGTCCAGGCAGAGCTGGTGGGTGCGCTCCAGGTCGGCGCGCGCCGCGGCGGCGGCCCGCTGGGCGTCGAAGATCTCCTGGGCGGTGGGCCGGTGGGAACTCGCCAGTGTGGTCGCCGCGGTGACGCCGAACGCGAGCACCAGCAGGACGAGCATGAGCTGCACGAAGCGCCGGGCGCCGAGACGCTCCAGTTCGGCACGGACCAGGTTCACGCGTCCACTCCCCGCACGTCGAGGTCGATCACCGGTTCGGAGGGCCCGCCGTCGGGCGGCACCGAGTCGTCCACCTGCCGGGGCAGCGCCGGGTGCGCCGCCGTGCCGGTCAGTTCGAGGAAGACGCTCTCCAGGTCGGGCCGCAGCGGCGTCAGCTCGCGTACCCACAGGCCCGCCTCGCCGAGGGTGCGGCTGACCTCGGTGGCGTCGTCCACGTCGCCCACCACCAGGTGGTCGTCGTGCCCGGTCGCCGCCAGCCCGGCCGCCGTCAGCAGCTCCACGGCCCGTGCCGGATCGTCCACCCGCACCAGCAGCTCGTGCCGGTCGAAGCCGGCCAGCACCTCGTCGACGCGCCCGGCCGCCACCCGCCGGCCCCGCGAGATGATCGTCACGTGGTCGCAGATCAGCTGGATCTCGGCCAGGATGTGGCTGGAGACGAGCACGGTCACGCCGGCCTGCGCCAGCGAGCGCATCAGGTCCCGCATCTCCCGGATGCCGGCCGGGTCCAGCCCGTTCGCCGGCTCGTCCAGGATCAGCAGTTCCGGGTCCTTGAGCAGGGCGGAGGCCACCGCCAGCCGCTGCTTCATGCCCAGCGAGTAGCCCTTGACCCGCTCGTCGCCCCGGTCCCGCAGGCCCACCTGCTCCAGCACCTCGTCGACCCGGGCGGTCGGCACGCCGCCGGCCCGGGCGAGCAGGCGCAGGGTCCGGTGGCCGGTGAAGTTGCCGAAGAACTGCGGGCTCTCCACGATGGCCCCGACCCGCCCGGCCACCAGGGGCAGCCCGTCCGGCGAGGGGACGCCCAGCACCGTCATCCGCCCCGCGTCGGCCCGCACCAGCCCGAGCAGGGCGCGCAGCGTGGTGGTCTTGCCCGACCCGTTGGGGCCGAGGAAACCGTGGATCTGGCCGGCCTCCACCAGCAGGTCGAAGCCGTCGACCGCCACCCGGCGGCCCTGCCGCACGCTGTGGAAGGTCTTGCGCAGACCCTCGATCTCGATGACCGCGCTCATCCGCGCGGCTCCGTGCTGCGACCGGGCATGGACCGTCCTCCGGTTGTGGTGACCAACGACACGGCGCCCCACCCTATGGCCGGGACGCCGCCCGTGGGGGGAGCCCCGGCGTTGCGTGGTTGGATGGTCGGGTGACTGGGGACGAGGATCTGGTGGTCAGCCTCGACGGCGTCGGCGTACGCCGGGCTGGCACGGCACTGCTGCACGACGTCGACTGGCGGGTCGAGCTGGACGAGCGCTGGGTGGTGCTCGGGCCGAACGGCGCGGGAAAGACGACCCTGCTCAACCTCGCCGCCGGGCGGCTGCACCCGACCACCGGCACCGCCCACGTGCTCGGCGAACGGATCGGCCGCACCGACGTCAACGAGCTGCGCACCCGCATCGGGCTCTCCACCGCCGCGCTCGCCGAGCGGGTACCCGCCGACGAGCGGGTCAGCGACGTCGTCGTCACGGCCGCCTGGTCGGTGGTCGGTCGCTGGCGGGAGAGCTACGACAGCAGCGACGAGGCCCGGGCCCGCGCCCTGCTGGGCCAGCTCGGCATCGGGGGCCTCGCCGAGCGCACCTACGGCACCCTGTCGGAGGGGGAACGCAAGCGGGTGCAGATCGCCCGCGCGCTGATGACGGACCCGGAGCTGCTGCTGCTCGACGAGCCGGCCGCCGGGCTCGACCTGGGCGGGCGCGAGGACCTGGTCGCCCGGCTGGCCGAGCTGGCGTACGACCCGGACGCCCCGGCGCTGGTGCTGGTGACCCACCACGTGGAGGAGATCCCGCCCGGCTTCACCCACGCGTTGCTGCTGCGCGAGGGCGGCGTGGTCGCGCAGGGGCTCCTCGACGACACGCTCACCGGGGACAACCTCTCCAAGACCTTCGGGCTGCCGCTGGTGGTCCAGCGCTCCGGCGACCGGTTCACCGCCCGCGCCGCCTGACGGGGAGCTTGCGATGCGGCAGACCAGGGTCGTCGTGGTGGGCAGCGCCAACATGGACCTGGTGGGCACCGCCCCCGCCCTGCCCCGCCCGGGGGAGACCCTGCTCGGCACCGACTTCGTCATGGTGCCCGGCGGCAAGGGCGCCAACCAGGCCGTCGCCGCGGCCCGGGCCGGCGCCTCCTGCGCCTTCCTCGGGGCGATCGGCTCCGACTCGTTCGGCGTCACCCTGCGGGCGCGGATCACCGCCGCCGGGGTCGACACCGACCAGCTCCGCACGACGTACGGCACGTCGGGGGTGGCGCTGGTGATGGTGAACGCCGAGGGCGAGAACGCGATCCTGGTCAGCCCGGGTGCCAACGCCTCGATGACCGGCCTGACCGAGCCGGAGCTGACCGCCGTACGCGACGCGGACGTGCTGCTCGCGCAGCTGGAGATCCCGGTCGCGACGGTGACCGAGGCGGCCCTTGCCGCCCGGGCGGCCGGCACCCGGGTGGTGCTCAACGCCGCCCCGGCCGTGCCGGTGCCGCCGGAGCTGCTGGCGGCGACGGACCTGCTGGTGGTCAACGAGACCGAGGCGCAGGCGCTCACCGGGCGCGGCCGGGACGAGCCGTCGGCCCTGCTCGACCTGGCGCCCCGGGCGGTGCTCACCCTCGGCGCGGAGGGCGCCTGGTACGGGGACCGGGACGGCACCGCCGTGCACGTGCCGGCGGTCAAGGTCGACGTGGTGGACTCCACGGCCGCCGGGGACGCCTTCACCGCCGCGCTCGCGGTGGCCTGGGGCGAGGGCCGGGACGTGGTCGACGCGGTGCGCTGGGCGGCGGCGGCCGGGGCGGCCTGCGCCCGCCGGCTCGGCGCCTCCGTGGCGCTGCCCACCCGGGCCGAGATCGACGAGCTGTACGTCCCCGCCTGATCCGGCCGACCGGCCACGGGTCAGGCGCTCCGGCACGGCGCCTGCGCGGCCGGGCGCCCGCAGGTGCCCAGGCTGCACCAGCGGCGCAGGCCGCTCTCGTCGAGGAAGAGCCACCCGCACCGCTCGTCCGAGCAGGCGCGGACGGTCAGCCGACGCGGGTCGGCCAGCAGCGCGGCGGCGCTCCAGGCGGCGGCGTGCACGGGTAGCCGCAGCCCGGCTGAGAGATCCGTCCACCACCGCCCCCGGCCGTCGGTGTCGCGTCGGAGCACCAGCGTCCCGGTGGCGGCCTCGGCGGCCCGCGCGACGGCGTCGAACGCGTGCCGGTCGTCCGGGTCGGTCAGGCAGGCGTACAGCCGGGCGCGGAGGGCGCGGGCCTCGTCGAGCGCGGCGGCGGCCTCGCCGGGGTTGCGCCGGGCGAGGACGAGCAGCCTGCTCACGGCGACGTCGTCGGCCAGCCCCACGTGCCCGGCCCAGACCGCCAGGGTCCGGTATCCGCGTAGCCACTCCGATCCGGGCAGCGGCGGCTCGTGTCCCCAGCCGGCGAAGGTGTTGCAGAACTCCAACGCCGGATGCCCACCCACGCTCCACGGCAGGCTCTCGCCGTGGACCCGTACCTCGTAGACGGGTCGGTCGGGCCGGTCGAGGCGGTGGTCGTCGTGGAGGATCCGCCGGTGCACCTCCCGCAGCCGCATCCCCGGCTCGACGCCGAGATCGGCCACCAGCATCCGCCGGGCCGTGCGGTACAGCAGCAACGCGTCGGCCTGCCTGCCGGCCCGGTAGAGCGCGGTCATCAGCGCCGCGACGAGCCGTTCCCGGGTGGGGTACCGGGGGGCCAGCGGGGTCAGCTCGGCGATCACGCGGGCCTGCTGGCCCAGCGCCAGCCGTGCCTCGGCCCGCAGTTCGACGCCGGTGAGGTGGAGCTCCTCGATCGGGCCGTCGAGCCGTGCGCGCAGTTCGTCGTCGGCCGTGTCGGCGAGCAGCGGGCCCCGCCGGAGGCCCAGTGCCCGGTCGAGCAGCCGTACCCGCTCGGCCGGGTCGGCGACGCCGCCGGCCCGATGGACGAGGCCGGTGAACTCGCCGACGTCGACCCGGTGCCCGTCGGGTTCCACGAGGTAGCCGTCGCCCCGGGTGCTGATCCGGACCCGGTGCGGCGACAGCGCCGCCCGGAGCCGGCCGATGTAGGTGTGCACCGCGCCGCGGGCCGAGGCGGGCGGCTGGCCGTGCCAGAGCAGGTCGATCAGCCGGTCGGTGCCGACCAGGTGACCTGGTTCGAGCAGGAGGACGCCGAGGATGCACCGCTCCTGACGGCGGCTGCCGAGCTCGACCGGCTGTCCGTCCTGGCGCGCTTCGAAGGGTCCGAGCAGTCGGAAGTCCATACCCGCTAATACCACCTGACCGCCCCCGGGGTTGTCGGCCCGGTGAGCCGCTGGTGACCTCCCGGGCACCTGCGGGACGGGGCGGCGACGAACGGTGGTGTGACCACGGGCCCGGCGGTAAGGAACTGGTCAGCCACGCCGGCGATCCTGGTCCGACCGACCGTCGAGAAGAGCTGGAGTGACCATGCGTTGGAGAACGAGCATCGGAACCTTCCTGGCCGCCGCCGTGTTCGCCGCGACCCCGGCGACGGGGGCGTCCGCCGCCGGCACCGGCGCGTCCCCGGGCCCCGAGGGTGCCGCCCCTGCCGAGATCGCCGCCGCCCTCGCCGAGGCGAGCCGGTTCGGCAGCTGGGTGCCGGCGCCGCAGGAGGCCTTCGAGATGCCCGCCGGGGCGCGCTGCGACTTCGCCGTGCGCGTCCGACCCGTCGTGGACGAGGTCCGCAAGCTGGTGCTGGAGACGTATCCGGACGGTGCGCCGAAGCGGGAGTTGTACACCGGTGCGCTCGTCAACCGGGTGACCAACCTGGAGACCGGGGCGACGAGCCTGGCGGACGCCAGCGGCACCTCCCTGGTGACCTACGACACGGATGGCTCGATGACCTGGTACGTGGTCGGGCCGGTGCTGCTCGGGTTCCGGGAGAACGCCGGTTCGCTGCCGCGCGGCCTGTGGCTGGTGGACGGGGTGTTCCGGGTGGAGTTCACCCCGACGTACGACAAGACCATCACGATGGTGCGCGGCAGCACGCACGACGTGTGCACCGACGTGGCGTGAGCGCGCCCCGGTCAGGCCTCGACGTCGTCGGTGAGCCTTTCGCCCCGGCGGCGGAGCATGCCCAGCCCGGGGATGCCGGCGACGGCGAGCTTCAGGTCGCGGGTGACGTCGAGCAGGTCGTGCAGGTCCGGGCCGACCCGGTCCAGGGTGGCCAGGATCGGCAGGATGTCCGCCGTCAGGTGCTGCTTGAGCTTCGGCAGCTCGTCGACGAGCCGGATCGCGGCGTTCACCTCCTCGTGGCTGAGCTGCTCGACGAAGCGGTTCGCCATCGGGGCGCCCCGGCGCAGCGCCGGCTCGTACGCCGTCAGCAGCTCGGCGGCGGTGGCCGCCGCCTCGGCGGCGGTGCCCACGGTGCCGGCGGCCCGTACGGCCACCGCGTCGGCCTCGGCGACCACCGCGCCGGCCGTCCGGGACACCTTCTCCGCCTCGCCGACCACGACGGCCGCGGCGGCGGCCACCTCGGTGGCCGTCTCGATCGCGGTGGTCGCGGCGGCGCTGATGACCGCCACCTCCCGCACCGCGCCCTCGGCGTCGGTGAGCACCCGGTCGGTGCGGTCGAGGGTCTGCTCGATCCGGTCCACCACGCCGTCGATGCGGTCCACCATGCCGTCGACCCGCTTCAGCAGGGCCTCCACCGAGTCCAGCACGGCGAACGCGCGGGCCGGCACGGCGGCGAACGAGGCGGCTGAGCCGAGGGCCTGGTCGAGGGCGGAGCGGGTCAGACCGACGACCGCGGCGGGCCGGGGGAGGGGAATCACCATGGCATCCAGTGTGCGTCGCCCGCGCCCGTACCGCCGGACAGGGCGGCGGGCCCCGTGGTCAGGAGTCCGGGTACTGCTCCACCGCGCGCTGCACCGCCCGGTAGATCTGCCCGAACCGCAGCGCGTCGGGGGTGCGCAGCAGCAGCACCTCCCGGCCGTGGTGCTGGACCCAGAGCTCGTGCACCTTGCTGCCCCGCTCGTAGGAGCGGTCGAGCCAGCCGAGGGGGATCTCCAGGAAGGGGGCCAGGGCCAACGCGCCGACGACGCACCCGGCGAGGATGATCAGCGCCAGCTGCCACTCGCCCCGGTCCTGCGCCGACCAGGCCAGCGAGAGCACGCAGACCACCGCGACCAGCGGAGGCAGCGAGAGGAGCAGGACCAGGACGCCGCGACCCAGCACCCGCCCCCGTACCGCCAGCGTCTTCGGCCCCTGCGCGTGCCAGACGTACGTCACGTCGGCGATCGCCACGGCATGGCCCCCGGCCCGGATCGACTCCGACGTCACCTGTACCGCGTCGTCCCGGTAATAGATGGTCATCACTAAGCCTAACCACTGCCGCGCGGGGCCGTGCCGGACCGGGTGGTGTCGCGTCGGCCCTTTGGAGCTGAATCGTTTATGACATCGCCCTGTTGGTCGCTGGCGCTCGTCGGTAGGCCGGAGCGGCTGAGTCGTCTACGTCATCAGCTCCAAAGAACGCGCGAGGCGTACTGCCGCTGCCGTGCGACGGGTGCGCCTCGTCCGCCTTCGGTCCGGAGCTCACCGCAACCGCGATGGAGCGCCACCGCGACGGCGTCGGAGTGGCTTTCGAGAGCCGACGGGTCTCAAGGCCCGCGTCGCCAGCGCGTCGTCCGGCCGGTCCGGGGTCGGTCCGAGTCGGTTCGGGTCGGTATCGTGACCGGCCATGACGGAGCAGGAGCACAACGTCGAGGTGGTCCGCCGCTACCTGCGGACCTTCGTCACCAAGGACCTGGCGGAGTTGCGCGCGGTGGTCGACGAGGACGTGCTGATCTACGGCTCTGGTGCCGGGGTCCGGGGGCGGCACCACGTCGAGGGGGCCGTCGCCTCGCCGGGGCTGACCGTGCTCGACCAGGAGATCGTCGAGATCTTCGCGGCCGGCGACCGCGTGGTGGTGTCGCTGGCGCAGACCTACCGGCGGGACGCCACCGGCGCGACGGCGGTGCAGGGCGCGTGCAAGATGTACCGGCTGGCCGACGGCCGGATCGTGCAGTTCTGGGGCGAGCAGGACCTCTTCGGACTGCTGCGCGGCCTGGGCATGCTGCCGGACGGGCCGATCGGGTTCTAGCGGCGACGGGGCGACACCGGCTGGCCGGCCTCGACGGCCCGCTGCACCGCCCGGTAGATCTGGCCGAAGCGCAGCGCGTCGCCGGTGCACAGCAGGCGCACCGGCTGGCCGCGCCAGCGGGCCCAGATCTCCAACTGCCGGCTGCCCCTGGCGTACGAGCGGTCGAGGTGCTCGAAGAGGAAGTCGGCGACCGGGCCGACCGCGAGCCCGATCAGCACCGAGGCGCCGACGATGGCGATGGTGACGGTCAGGGAGCGGTCCAGCCAGAGCGCGAACGCGATGCCGAGCGCGGCGGCGACCAGGGGACCGGCGAGCGCCGCGCCGATCGCGCCGCGTCCGACGAGCACCCGCCAGGACCGGCTGCCGCGCCGGTGCCAGACCATGCTGATGTCGGCCAGCCGGAAGGTCCGGCCGTCCACCCGGACGGCGGTCGAGGTGACCTGCACGGACCTGTCGTCGTAGTACGTGATCATGGCGGTACTCCCGGTGGCGGGCCTGACACCACACTACTTACCCCAACGATCCGGGCCGTAAGGTTGGCACGCGACTTCGACGAGGAAGTGAGGGCCAGCGTGGGCGAGTTCGTGCGGTTGGAGACCAAGGACGGCATCGGCACCATCCGGCTGGAGCGGCCGCCGATGAACGCCCTGAACACCCAGGTGCAGGAGGAGTTGCGCGCCGCCGCCGCGGCGGCCACCGCCGACCCGGGCGTCCGCGCCGTCATCGTGTACGGCGGGGAGAAGGTCTTCGCGGCCGGCGCGGACATCAAGGAGATGGCCGACATGTCCTACGTGGACATGGCGGACCGGGCTGCCGGCCTGTCCAGCGCGCTCGGCGCGATCTCCCGGATCCCGAAGCCGGTCGTGGCCGCGATCACCGGCTACGCCCTCGGCGGCGGCTGCGAGCTGGCGCTGGCGTGCGACTGGCGGGTGGTGGCCGAGGACGCCAAGCTCGGGCAGCCGGAGATCAAGCTCGGCATCATCCCCGGCGCCGGCGGCACCCAGCGGCTGGCCCGGCTCGTCGGCCCGGCCCGCGCCAAGGACCTGATCATGTCCGGCCGGATGGTCGACGCCCAGGAGGCCCTGCGGATCGGCCTGGCCGACCGGGTCGCCCCGGCGGCCGAGGTCTACGACACCGCGGTCGAGCTGGTCCGCCCGTACCTCACCGGTCCGGCGCAGGCCCTGCGCGCCGCCAAGCTCGCCGTCGACGCCGGTCTCGACATGGACCTGAACTCCGGTCTGGCCTGGGAGAGCCAGCTCTTCGCGGCGCTGTTCGCCACCGACGACCGGCGCGAGGGCATGGCGGCGTTCGTGGCGAAGCGCAAGCCGGACTTCACCGGTCGTTGACCGGCCCGGGCCGGCGGGGCGGCCCGCCGGCCCAGGCGCCGAGCCGAGAAGTGTTCACATTCCCCCTACCGGTGAGTAGCGTGTGACTCCGGCCATGCGGACGAAGGGAAGAGCGGCGATGACGGAGCGGATCGAAGGTCACGGCGGGGAGCTCGCGCTCGCGGCGCTGCGCGCGTACGGGGTGCGGGAGATGTTCACCCTCTCCGGCGGGCACGTCTTTCCGCTCTACGACGCCGCGCACAAGACCGGCTTCCCCATCTACGACGTGCGGCACGAGCAGTCGGCGGTCTTCGCCGCCGAGGCGGTGGCGAAGCTCCAGCGCCGACCCGGCCTCGCCGTGCTCACCGCCGGCCCCGGCGTCACCAACGGCATCTCGGGGCTGACCAGCGCGTACTTCAACGCCTCGCCGGTGCTGGTGCTGGGCGGCCGGGCCCCGCAGTTCCGCTGGGGCGCGGGCAGCCTCCAGGAGATGGACCACCTGCCGCTGGTCGCCCCGGTGACCAAGCACGCCGAGACGGTGTTCAGCCCCGACGACATCCCGCGCGCGGTGACCGCGGCGCTGACCACCGCGCTCACCCCGCACCGGGGCCCGGTCTTCCTCGACTTCCCGCTGGAGGCGGTCTTCTCGGTCTCCGACGCCGAGCTGCCCGCGCTGCCGGGCATCGCGCCGGTCGAGCCCGACCCCGCCGAGGTGACGAAGGCGGCCGGCCTGATCGCCGCCGCGAGCCGTCCGGTGATCATCGCCGGCTCCGACGTCTACGCCGGGGACGCGGTCGACGCCCTGCGGGCCGCCGCCGAGTCGCTCCAGGTGCCGGTCTTCACCAACGGGATGGGCCGGGGCGCGCTGCCGCCGGAGCACCCGCTCGCCTTCGCCAAGGCCCGTCGCGTGGCGCTCAGGGGCGCCGACGTGGTCGTGGTGATCGGCACCCCGCTCGACTTCCGGCTCAGCTTCGGCGACTTCGGCGACGCCCGGGTGGTGCACGTCGTCGACGCGCCCAGCCAGCGGGCCGCGCACGTGCAGCCGGCCGCCGCCCCCGCCGGCGACCTCCGGCTGATCCTCACCGCGCTGGCCGACCACCCGGGCGACCGGGCCGACCACGCCGACTGGATCGCCGAGCTGCGTACCGCCGAGGACGCCGCGAAGGCCCGCGACGCCGAGGAGATGTCCGCCGAGACGGACCCGATCCGGCCCGCCCGGGTCTACGGCGAGCTGCGCAAGGTCCTGGCCCGCGACGCCATCACCATCGGCGACGGCGGCGACTTCGTCTCGTACGCCGGCCGCTACCTGGAGCCCGCGCAGCCCGGCACCTGGCTCGACCCCGGCCCGTACGGCTGCCTCGGCACCGGCATGGGCTACGCGATGGGCGCCCGCGTCAGCCACCCCGACCGGCAGATCTGCGTCCTCATGGGCGACGGCGCGGCCGGCTTCTCGCTGATGGACGTGGAGTCCCTGGCCCGGCAGAAGCTGCCGGTGGTGATCGTGGTCGGCAACAACGGCATCTGGGGCCTGGAGAAGCACCCCATGCGCGCCATGTACGGCTACGACGTCGCCGCCGACCTCCAGCCGGAGCTGCGCTACGACCACGTCGTGAGCGCCCTGGGTGGAGCCGGCGAGACGGTGGCGAAGGCCGGCGACCTCGGGCCGGCCCTGCGGCGGGCGTTCGACGCCGGCGTGCCGTACCTGGTCAACGTGCTCACCGACCCGGCGGACGCGTACCCCCGCTCGTCGAACCTGGCCTGAGTCCCAGCCCGCCGCCGTCGCCGGGAGGCCGGCGACGGCGGTGGGGATTCAGGCGCCGGGCGTGGACCCCTCGGGCCGGTCCTCCTCACGCGGCGGCTCGCCGTCGCGCCGGCGCATCTCGTCCTCGCGGCGGCGCAGGTCCTCCTCCCAGCGGCGGAACAGCTCCCCGTCCTCCCGCCGGGAGCGCTCGCCCAGCGAGCGGAGGAACTCGGGGTCGTCGTCGGGGGCGACCGGGCGGGGCCGCTCCCGGGGCGGCAGGACCCGGCCCTTCGGCGCTCCGCCGGCGGCTCGCCCGGGGACGCGCTCGCGACCCGCGGCGAACCAGGCGAGGGAGCCGAGCAGCGGGAAGAACAGGATGATCAGCACCCAGGCGATCCGGGGCAGGGCTTTGATCTCGCCCTCCTCGGCGGAGAGGCAGCTGATCAGCGCGCAGACGGCGAGGACGATCTGCGCGACGAAGAGGAGGACGTAGAGCCGGGCCATGGGTCAATGATGGCCTACCGGCTCCCGTCAACCCAGTCCACGCGCCGCCAGGAGGGTGCCGAGCAGCGCGAAGCCGACGGTGGCGAGGGCGACCAGGGGCAGCGACCGCCCGTAGCCGGGGGGTGGACCGCTGCCGGTGGCCCGCCGCCAGCAGAGCGTCAGCGCCGCGCCCCAGCCCAGCACGGCGACCCCGGCGACCAGCGCGCCGAACGTCCCGCCGGCGGACGGGCCGGTGAGCGCGAGCCGCACGGTCAGCACCATGATCACGGTGAGCGCCAGCGCCGTACGCCGCCAGGCCAGCCGGGTCCGCTCGGGTTGCAGTCCCGGGTCGCGCGCCGGCCGGTCCCGCCGTGGCGGCTCCGCCTGGTGGCTCACGGGCCGCCGACCGCCCGGGCCAGCACCGCCGCGACCAGCAGCAGCGCGCCGAGACCGACGGCGAGGGCGAGCACCGCCGGGAAGCGGGAGGCGGGCAGCTCCTCGCCGAGCCGGATGGCCCGCTCCGTACGCGCCCAGTGGTCGACCGCCCGCACGGCGACCGTGCCGCCGAGCAGCAGCAGCGCGACGGCGATCACCTCGCGCAGGTGCGCCAGCGGCAGGGGCGGCAGGAACTGCGCGGCGGCCAGTCCGCCCGCGACCAGCGCCAGCCCGGTACGCAGCCAGGCCAGGAAGGTCCGCTCGTTGGCCAGCGAGAAGCGGTAGTCGGGGGTGCTGCCGACCGAGCGCAGTTCGCGCGGGTCGAACCATCGCCTGATCGCCTGCCACACGTGGCTATTATCCGTTTCCGTCCGGTCGTAGCCTGGAGCGGTGACGGATCTTGACGTGACCACGCTGCGGAACGCGTACGACGAACAGTTGCGGGCGTTGGTGCCCGACCCGTTGCCGGCCGGGGTGGCGGTGGAACGGGACGGCCCGCTGATCCGCATCCTCGGCCTCGACCACGGCGGCTTCCTCACCTACCGGGACCTGGGCGGGCTGACCGGCGCGGCGCTGGACGAGCTGATCGCCCGGCAGGTGCAGATCTTCCGGGCGCGCGGCGAGTCGGTCGAGTGGAAGCTGCACGGCCACGACGAGCCGGCGGACCTGCCGGACCGGTTGCGCGCGGCGGGATTCGTCCCGGAGGAGCGGGAGACCGTGGTGATCGGGCCGGTCGCGCCGCTCGCCGCCGCGCTCCCGGTCGTCCCCGAGGGCGTACGCCTGCGCGAGGTGACCGCCCGGGCGGACCTGGACCGGATCGTGGCGATGGAGGAGGCGGTCTGGAACTCCGACCGCGGCCACCTGGCGACCGGCCTGGAGAAGGAGATCGCCGCCGACCCGCAGTCGATCACCGTGGTGGTGGCCGAGGCGGGCGACGAGGTGGTCAGCGCGGGTTGGGTGCGGTACGTGCCGGGGACGGGGTTCGCCACGTTGTGGGGCGGTTCGACGCTGGCGCCGTGGCGTCGCCGGGGCATCTACCGGGCGCTGGTCAACCATCGGGCCCGGCTGGCGGCCCAGCGCGACCGGACGCTGCTCCAGGTGGACGCCTCCGACGACAGCCGGCCGATCCTTCAGCGGCTCGGTCTCGTCCCGGTCACCACCACCACCCCGTACGTCTACACTCCGTGATCATGGAACAGCGGTTGACGGAAGACGAGCGGCTGACCCTCAAGACGGGCGCGTTCGGGGCGGTGTTCCTGGTGGCCAACGCGGACCCGGGGATGCTCGCCCTGTTCCGGGAGAGCTTCGCCGCCTCCGGCGCGATGGCCGACAGCAGCGGGGTGGTGAAGGAGGCGCTGACCAGCGGTCCGTTGCCGAAGCTGCCCAAGGACTCGGCGCTGGAGATCGAGTCGGTGGTGCTGCCGGCGTTGGGGCGGTCCGTGCGGATCCTGCGCGAGAAGTCGCCCCGGGACGTGGCGGGCTACCGCGAGGTGGTGCTGTCCGCGGCCGAGCGGGTGGCCGGCGCGCACCGGGGGGTGGCCCCGGCGGAGGCGGCGGCCATCGCGCGGATCAGGGACGCGCTGGATCAGCCGGCGTGAGCCGCTCCGGCGACCAGAGCGCCCGGACGGTGGCCCGCACGCACCGGTCGCGGAGCCGGCCGCAGGCGCACCGGTACGCCTCGGGTCGCGTCCGGCGGCAGCGGTGCCGCGGGACGTCGGCACGGCCGGATTTGGCTTTTTCTGACATTTCGTGACACCTCCTGTTTCGCCAGATTACCCGCCCGCAGGGCCGTCGGTGAGCTGTGTCACCCTGAGGGCGCCGGAGGCGGATGCTACTGGCAGGTAACATTGCGCCGTGGGCAACTGCACAGCACCGCGCGGTTGACCGGCGTCAACGGAAGCGCGAGGCTGCGCCCCAGACCGGGCGAGCGATCGCAACACCAACAGGAGGGTCGTCGAAGCGCGATGAACATCGTCGTACTCGTCAAGCAGGTGCCCGATTCGGGCGCGGACCGCAGCCTGCGTGCTGACGACAACACCGTCGACCGCGGTTCGGCGAACAACGTCATCAACGAGATGGACGAGTACGCCATCGAGGAGGCGTTGAAGATCAAGGAGGCGCACGGGGGTGAGGTGACGGTCCTGACGATGGGTCCGGACCGGGCGACCGAGTCGATCCGTAAGGCGCTCTCCATGGGCCCGGACAAGGCCGTGCACGTGCTGGACGACGCCCTGCACGGGTCCTGTGCCGTCGCCACGTCGAAGGTCCTCGCCGCCGCCCTCGGCCAGTTGAACGCCGACCTGGTGCTCTGCGGCAGCGAGTCGACCGACGGTCGGGTGCAGGTGATGCCGCACATGCTCGCCGAGCGGTTGGGCATCGCGGCGCTGACGGGCGCCCGCAAGCTCACCGTCGACGGCTCGACCCTGACCGTCGAGCGGCAGACCGAGGAGGGCTACGAGGTGGTCACCGCCACCACGCCCGCCGTGGTCTCCGTCTGGGACACGATCAACGAGCCGCGTTACCCGTCGTTCAAGGGCATCATGGCCGCGAAGAAGAAGCCGGTGCAGACGCTGTCGCTGGCCGATCTCGGGGTCGCTGCGGCCGAGGTGGGTTTCGAGGGCGCGACCAGCGCCGTGCTGGAGCACACCAAGCGCCCGCCGCGCTCCGGCGGCGCGAAGATCACCGACGAGGGCGACGGCGGCGTCAAGCTGGTCGAGTTCCTCGCCACCGAAAAGTTCGTGTGAGGGGTCTGGACATGTCTGAGGTTCTCGTCGTCGTCGAAGCCACCCGGGAATTCGGCGTCAAGAAGGTCACCCTGGAGATGCTCACCCTCGCCCGCGAGCTGGGCACCCCGAGCGCGGTCGTGCTCGGCGGCCCCGGCGCCGCCGAGGCGCTGAGCGCCAGGCTGGGCGAGTACGGCGCGGAGAAGATCTACGCGGCCGAGAGCGAGGAGATCGACGGCTACCTGGTCGCCCCCAAGGCGACCGTCGTGGCCGAGTTGGTCTCGCGGGTACAGCCGGCCGCGGTGCTGCTGGCCTCGTCGCAGGAGGGCAAGGAGATCGCCGCCCGGCTGGCGGTCAAGCTGGACAACGGCATCCTGACCGACGTGGTCGGTCTGGCCGCCGACGGCACCGCCACGCAGGTGGCCTTCGCCGGTTCCACGATCGTCAAGTCGAAGGTCACCCGCGGCCTGCCGCTGGTCACCGTCCGGCCGAACTCGGTCAACCCGACCCCGGCGGCGGCCACCCCTGCCGTGGAGCAGCTCACCGTCGCGGTCACGGACACCGACAAGCTGGCCAAGGTCGTCGACCGGGTCGCCGAGCAGAAGGGCTCCCGCCCGGAGCTGACCGAGGCCGGCATCGTGGTCTCGGGTGGTCGTGGTGTCGGCAACGCCGACAACTTCAAGCTGGTCGAGGAGCTGGCCGACCTGCTCGGCGGCGCCGTCGGGGCGTCGCGCGCGGCCGTCGACTCGGGCTACTACCCGCACCAGTTCCAGGTGGGTCAGACCGGCAAGACGGTCTCCCCGCAGCTCTACGTCGCCCTCGGCATCTCCGGTGCCATCCAGCACCGGGCCGGCATGCAGACCTCGAAGACGATCGTCGCGGTCAACAAGGACGGCGAGGCGCCGATCTTCGAGCTGGCCGACTTCGGCGTGGTGGGCGACCTGTTCAAGATCGTCCCGCAGGCCGCGGAGGAGATCCGCAAGCGCAAGTGAGCTGACCTCCGTCCGCGCGAGGGCCGGGAACCGCGACACGGTTCCCGGCCCTCGCCGTTTCTCCGGTCGCCGCCCGGAACGACCCACGGGCCCCGCGCCGGCCTGCGACGATGGAGACGCTCTCCCCGGGTACCCGGTGCGGCCGTCCCCGTGCGGAACAGGAGTGTGCCGATGCCGGCCAGGACGTCCGAGGGCGACCACCACGCGCTCGCCGTGCACGAGGTCGTGTTGCTGCTCGGCACCGACACCGGGCAGGGGCTGACCGACGAGGAGGCGGCGGCCCGGCTCCAGCGGTACGGGCCCAACGTGCTGCCCCGCGCGGCCGGGGGCGGGGCCCTCCGTCGCCTGCTGCGGCAGTTCCACAACCCGCTGATCTACGTGCTGGTCGCCGCCGGCATGGTCACCCTGCTGCTCGCCGAGTACGTCGACTCGGCGGTGATCTTCGGGGTGGTGCTCGTCAACGCCGTCGTCGGCTTCCTCCAGGAGTCCCGCGCGGAGGCGGCCCTCGACGCGTTGCGGGCGATGGTGCGTACGCAGGCCCGGGTGCTGCGCGGCGGCCGGCAGCGCCACGTGCCGTCGGACGACGTGGTCCCCGGGGACCTGGTGCTGATGGAGGCGGGGGAGAAGGTGCCCGCCGACCTGCGGCTGGTCCGCGCCGCCGAACTGCGGGCCGACGAGTCGGCGCTGACCGGCGAGTCGCTGCCCGTACGCAAGGACGAGCTGGTCGTACCGGCCGAGACGCCGGTGGCCGACCGCCGCAACCTGCTCTACTCCGGCACCCTGCTCACCGGCGGTACGGCGGTCGGCGTCGCGGTCGCCACCGGGGCGGAGACGGAACTGGGCCGGATCCACCGCCTGGTCGGCGGCGCGGAGGTGCTGGACACGCCGCTGACGGTCAAGCTCGCCCGGTTCAGCCGCCTGCTCACCGTGGCGATCCTGCTCCTCGCCGCGGTGACCTTCGGCATCGGCGTGGTACGGGGGCAGGACGCCGGCGAGACGTTCACCGCCGCCGTGGCGCTGGCCGTCGGCGCGATCCCGGAGGGGCTGCCCGCCGCCGTGACGGTCACCCTGGCGATCGGCGTGTCCCGGATGGCCCGCCGCCGGGCGGTGATCCGGCGGCTGCCGGCGGTGGAGACGCTGGGCAGCACCACCGTGATCTGCACCGACAAGACCGGCACCCTCACCGAGAACCAGATGACGGTCCAGGTGCTCTGGACGCCGCAGGGCCGCTACGAGGTGGGCGGGACCGGCTACGCCCCGACCGGCGAGATCCGGGACCCCGGGGGTGGCCCGGCCCCGACGGGGGAGGGCGCGCTGCGCTGGTCGCTGCTCGCCGGCGTGGGCTGCAACGACGCCCGGCTGGACGAGCAGGACGGGCGGTGGGTCGTGCTGGGCGACCCCACCGAGGGGGCGATGCTGGTGGCGGGCGCCAAGGTGGGGCTGCACGCGCACGAGGTCGCCGCGGAGCTGCCCCGGGTGGCCGCCGTCCCGTTCACCTCGGAGCGGCAGTTCATGGCGACCCTGCACGAGCGCCCCGACGGCGGGCGGATCGTGCTGGTCAAGGGGGCCGTGGAGCGGGTGGTCGAGTGGTCCGGCTCGGCGGCGTGTCCCGACGGCTCGACGGGACCGCTCGACGCCCCGGCCGTGCTGGCCGCCGCCCACGAACTGGCCGCCGAGGGGCTGCGGGTGCTCGCCACCGCGATGCGGCCGGTCGGCCCGGCGGACGGGCTCGTGGAGGAGGAACTGGCCGGCACCCTGGTCTTCACCGGGCTGCACGCGATGCTCGATCCGCCCCGGGCCGCCGCCGCGGCGGCCGTCCGGTCCTGCCACCGCGCGGGGATCGACGTGAAGATGATCACCGGGGACCACCTGGCCACCGCCAGCGCCATCGCGCGTCGGCTCGGGCTGCTGCGTACCGAGCCCGGCCCCGGCGACGTGCTGACCGGCGCCGACCTGGCGGCGCTGCCCGCCGGGGAGCTGCCCGCGGCGGTACGCCAGGCGTCGGTGTTCGCCCGGGTCTCGCCCGAACAGAAGCTGCGGCTGGTGGAGGCGTTGCAGGCCGACGGCCAGGTGGTCGCGATGACCGGCGACGGGGTCAACGACGCCCCCGCGTTGCGCCAGGCCAACATCGGGGTGGCCATGGGTCGCAGCGGCACCGAGGTGGCCAAGGAGGCGGCCGACGTCGTGCTGACCGACGACGACTTCGCCACCATCGAGACGGCCGTCGCGGAGGGGCGCGGCGTCTTCGCCAACCTGACCAAGTTCATCACCTGGACGCTGCCCACCAACGCGGCGGAGGGGCTGGTCATCCTCGTCGCGATCGTGCTCGGCTCGGCGCTGCCGATCCTGCCCAGCCAGATCCTCTGGATCAACATGACCACGGCGGTGTTCCTCGGCCTGACGCTCGCCTTCGAGCCGAGGGAGCCCGGGATCATGGACCGCCCGCCCCGCGACCCGGGTCAGCCCCTGCTGACCGTCGCGCTGGTGGTCCGGGTGCTGCTGGTCTCCGCGCTGCTGGTGGTGGGCGCCTGGTGGCTGTTCGAGTGGGAGCGTTCCGGCGGGGCCGACCTGGCGCAGGCGCGCACCGCCGCGGTGAACCTCTTCGTCACCGTGATGGCGTTCTACCTGTTCAGCTGCCGCTCCCTGACCCGCTCGCCCTGGCGCCTGGGCCTGTTCAGCAACCGCTGGCTGATCGTCGGGGTGCTGGTGCAGGCCCTCGGTCAGCTCGCCCTGACCTACCTGCCGGTGATGAACGACCTGTTCCGCACCGCGCCCATCGACGGGCAGGCGTGGCTGCGGATCCTGGGCATCGCCGTCGTGGTCTCCGCCATCGTCGCGCTCGACAAGCGGTTCGGCCGCTTCGGTCGCCGGCTCGGCTGAGCCGCCGGCCGGGGTCGGCGGGGCCGCCGGTCGCCTGGCGGGCAGCATCGCGGCACCGGCCGCCGGGGCGGGCGATGGGAGCTGATCGGCGGGCCGGGGAGCTGAGCCGGCCCGCCGATCAGCCCGTCAGGGTGCCCCTCACCAGGCTCTTGCCGGAGTGGGCGGTGTTGTTGTCGTACGCCTCGGCGGAGACGTCGACAACCGAGTATGCCTCAAGGTCCACGTTCGGCGGCAACGGCAGCAGTTCGTCCGTCGCGTCGCCGAGCACGCCGACCGAGAACATCTCCATGTTCCGCGGGTTGATGAGCCAGACCTCGTAGTACCCCGGGACGTCCGGGAGATTCGCCACGTGCAGGTGCAGTCGGCCGTTGTCGAAGACCCGGGCCTCGCCGTTGGCGTCCGGGGGCGTCTCGCCGTACGCCTTCAGCGGCGCGCTGGCCAGCACCACCCGCCGCGGCGCGGGCTCCGGCGTCGATCCGGTCGCGTCGAGCACGGCGACGGTGCCGACGACGCCGATCGCGGCGGCGGCCACCGCGGTCGCGGCGGTCACGGCCCAGCGCGACCAGCGCCCGCGCCTCGGCGCGAGGAGCACCCCGCCCGAGCGGTCGGACGGCGGTTCGCCCGACGGGCGCTCGTCGGCCGACCGCTCGGCGCGCGGCCCGGGCAGCACCGGGAGGGACTCCGCCGCCCGGATCTCCGCGACGATGCCCTGCCAGACGTGCTCCGGCGGGTCGGGCAGGTCGTGCAGGCCCTGGGCGCCGGCGCCGAGGCCCGCCACGTGCTGGAGGGTCTCCATCTCCGCCCGGCAGTGCGCGCAGGTGTCGAGGTGGGTGTTCTCTCCGGCTTCCGCCTCGGTCTCACCGAGCGCCAGGAAGACCAGCCGGTCGTGGTCCAGGTGCGGCACCGTCCACCTCCCATCTGCGTTTCAAGCTCGCCATGCCGCGCCGGATGTGGCTCTTGACCGTGCCCAGCGGCACCCCGGTCACCGTCGCGATCTGCTGGTGGGTCAGGTCGTCGAAGAACGCCAACTCCAGCATGCGCCGCTGGTCGTCGGGCAGTCGGGCCAGCTCGTCGGCGACCACGAGCCGGTCGACCACCGTGTCCGGATCCGGGCCGGCCGGCGCCGATTCCGGCAGCTGCCGGACCGTCTCGACCACCCGGGTCTCCCGGGCGGAGGCCCGCAGCCGGTCGATCACCTTGCGCCGGCCGATGCCGAGCAGCCAGCCGACCAGCGAGCCCTTGGCCGGGTCGAAGGTGTCCCGCCCCAGCCAGGCGGCGACGAAGGTGGTCTGGGTCACGTCCTCCGCGTCGCTGCGGTTGGCCAACGTGCTGGTGGCCAGGTGCAGGACCGCCCGGCCGTACCGGTCGTACGCCTCCCGCAGCGCCAGCTCGTCGCCCGCACGGAAGCGGGCGGCCAGGTCGTCCACGGGTGGGTCCGGCTCCTGCCGTGCCGCTGTCACAGGGCGGCTCGCCTTCCAGGGGGCATGCCCGACTGTAGCTCCCACAGTCATCGCCCCACCTCTCCGGTCGGTCTGGTCTCAGCAGCTCTTCGCTCCGCGGGCGGCGGACGGATGCGGCTGTGACGGACGAAAAGAAGTTGCCGCCGGCCGCATCCGGCGGTGGTGGACCGGGCGTAACTCGTTTTGCACACCAGGCCTGACGAACCAGTACCAATCACCAGGAGGCAGACATGCAGCTCTCGTACTTCCGTCGGGTCGCCGCGGGCGGCGCGGTCGCCGCGCTGACGTTCGCCGGAGCCGGCGCCCTCACCGCCACCCCCGCGTACGCCGCCTCGTCGAAGGTCTCCGTCGTGCACGGCATCCCGGACACCCCGGTCGACGTCTACGTCAACGGCGAGAAGACGCTGGACAACTTCAAGCCCGGCGACGTGGCGGGCCCGCTGAACCTCGAGGAGGGCGCGTACGACATCGCGCTCACCAAGCCCGGCGAGCCGATCGCCCAGGCGATCCTCAGCGTCGACGACGCCGCGGTGCCGGGCGGGGCGAACATCAGCCTCGCCGCCCACCTCGACGCCACCGGCAAGCCGAAGATCACGCCGTTCGTCAACGACACCGGCAGGGTCGCCGCCGGCAAGGCCCGGCTGATCGTCCGGCACACCGCCGCCGCCCCGGCGGTGGACGTACGCGCCGGCGGCACCCCGGTCTTCGAGGACCTCACCAACCCGAACGAGGCCAAGGGCGACGTCGACGCGGGCACCGTCAAGGCGGACGTGGTGCTCGCCGGCACCGACACCGTGGCGATCGGGCCGGCGGACCTCGACCTCAAGGAGGGCACCGCGACGATCGTGTACGCCATCGGCTCGGCCGAGGCGAAGAACCTGGGCGTCGTGGCGCAGACCATCACCGGTCTGCACTCGGCCCCGGCCGGGGTGCCCAGCGGCGACGGCGGCCGGGCCGGCACCGGCGTGGACACCTGGTGGTACGTGCTGACCGGCGCCGGCGTACTGCTCCTGGTCGGCGGCGGGGCGCGGGTGGCCACCGCCCGGACCGGTCGCAGGTGACGGTGCGCCACCGCGGGGCGCTGGCGGCCATGGCCGCCAGCGTCGCCGCGCTCACCGTCGCGACCGTGGTCGCCTGCGGCTCCCGGCCGGCCGAGGACGTCGGCGTCGACGAGGCGGCGGCCCTGGCCAGCCCCACGCCGGCCCCGTCGGTCACCACCGGCGACGCCGCCCCGGTGCCGGTCACCACGGGGGACCTGCCGGCCGGTAGGAAGGTCGTCCCGCCGGTACGGCTGGAGATCCCCACGATCGACGTCACCGCCACGGTGAACGCGGTCGGCATCAACAAGCGCACCAACGAGTTCGAGGTGCCGCCCAGCGTCGACCAGATCGGCTGGTACCGGTACGGGCCGGGCCTGGAGACCGACGCGGGCTCGGTGGTCGTCGCCGGCCACGTGGACAGCGCCACGCAGGGCGAGGGCGCCTTCTACCGCCTGCGCGAGCTGGACGAGGGCGACACCCTCACCGCGACCGGCAGCGACGGCGAGGCCCGGCGGTACCGGGTCGTCGCCCGGGAGGAGTACGACAAGACCAGGATCCCGCTGGACCGGTACTTCGCTCGCGACGGCAAGCCACGGCTGACCCTGATCACCTGCGGTGGGCCGTTCGACGCGAAGGCCCGCAGGTATCGCGACAACATCGTCGTCACGGCGGTGCCCGCCTGACCGACCGCACGGCGGGGACTCCGACGCGGCGGGACCCCGCACACCGGTCAGGCCCCGGGACCGGGCGGGGAGGAGCGCCCTCCCCGCCCGGTCCCGGCGTCCGTGCCCGTCGCACGGGGCCCCTCCGGCATCCGGGCCGCCTCGAACCGGTCGTAGGCTGAACGGCGATGGCTTACCTGGATCACGCCGCGACCACTCCGATGCTCGACGAGGCACTGGAGGCGTACGTCGCCACCGCCCGCGAGGTCGGCAACGCGTCCTCACTGCACGCGGCGGGCCGCCGTGCCCGGCGGCGGGTGGAGGAGTCGCGGGAGCGGGTGGCCGCCGCGCTGGGCGCCCGGCCCTCCGAGGTCGTCTTCACCGGCGGCGGGACCGAGAGCGACAACCTCGCCGTGAAGGGCATCTTCTGGGCCCGCCGGTCCGCCGACCCCCGGCGGGACCGGGTGGTCTCCAGCGCCGTCGAGCACCACGCGGTGCTCGACGTGGTGGACTGGCTGGCCGAGCACGAGGGTGCCGGCGTGGGCTGGCTCGCCGTCGACGCCGCCGGCCGGCTCAGCCCCGACGAGCTGCGCGCCGAGCTGGCCGCCCACGGCGACCGGGTCGCCGTGGTGACCGCGATGTGGGCCAACAACGAGGTCGGCACCGTGCAGCCGGTCGCCGAGCTGGCCGCGGTCGCCGCCGAGCACGGGGTGCCGTTCCACACCGACGCGATCCAGGCGGTCGGGCAGGTGCCGGTCGACTTCTCCGTCGGCGGGGTCGCCGCCCTGACCGTGACCGGGCACAAGCTCGGCGGGCCGACCGGGGTGGGCGCCCTGCTGCTCGCCCGCGACGTGTCGGCCACCCCGCTGCTGCACGGCGGCGGCCAGGAGCGCGACGTGCGCTCCGGCACCCTCGACACGGCCGGCATCGTGGCCTTCGCGGTCGCCCTGGAGGCGGCGGTCAAGGGCCAGCAGGAGTACGCGGCCCGGGTCGCCGCGCTCCGCGACGACCTGGTCGAGCGGGTCCGGCACGCGGTGCCCGAGGTCGTCTTCAACGGCGACCCGACCGACCGGCTGCCGGGCAACGCGCACTTCTCCTTCCCCGGCTGCGAGGGCGACGCCCTGCTGCTCCTGCTGGACGCCCAGGGCATCGCCTGTTCGACCGGTTCCGCCTGCTCCGCCGGGGTGGCGCAGCCCTCACACGTGCTGCTCGCCATGGGCGCCGACGACGACCGCGCCCGCTCCTCGCTGCGCTTCACCCTCGGCCACACCAGCACCCCCGCCGACGTCGACGCCCTCATCGCCGCCCTCCCGGCCGCCGTCGAGCGCGCCCGCCGCGCCGCCGCCCTCCGCACCCCCCGCTGACCCACACCACCCCCGCCCTGCGGCGATCATGCAGTTGTGGTGCCCGGAGCGTGACTTCCCGCGGCATTCGTCCCCCACCACAACTGCATGATCGGCGGGAGGACGGGGCGGGAGGGTGGGGAGGGGGTGGGGCGGGGATAGGGTCGGTGGGGCGAAGGGAGTGAGCCGGTGAGGGTGTTGGCGGCGATGTCGGGCGGGGTCGACTCGGCGGTCGCGGCGGCGCGGGCCGTCGAGGCGGGACACGACGTGACCGGCGTGCACCTGGCGCTGGCCCGCAACCCGCAGACCTACCGCACCGGCGCGCGCGGCTGCTGCACCCTGGAGGACTCCCGCGACGCCCGGCGGGCCGCCGACGTCATCGGCATCCCGTTCTACGTGTGGGACATGGCCGACCGCTTCCACGCCGACGTGGTGGACGACTTCGTCGCGGAGTACGCCGCCGGCCGTACGCCCAATCCCTGCCTGCGCTGCAACGAGAAGATCAAGTTCGCCGCGGTGCTGGACCGGGCCGTGGCCCTGGGCTTCGACGCCGTGGTCACCGGCCACCACGCCCGCCTCGGCGCCGACGGCCTGCTGCGTCGCAGCGTCGACCTGCCCAAGGACCAGTCGTACGTGCTGGCGGTGCTCACCCGCGAGCAGCTGGACCGGTCGATCTTCCCGCTCGGGGACTCGACGAAGGCCCAGGTCCGCGAGGAGGCCGCGCGGCGGGGGCTGGCGGTGGCCGACAAGCCGGACTCGCACGACATCTGCTTCATCGCCGACGGGGACACCCGCGGCTTCCTCGCGGAGCGGCTCGGCGAGGCGCCCGGCGCGGTGGTGGACGCCGCCACCGGCGCGGTGGTGGGCAGCCACACCGGCGCGTACGCGTACACGGTCGGGCAGCGACGCGGCCTGCACCTGGACCGCCCGGCGCCGGACGGCCGGCCCCGCTACGTGCTGTCCATCACGCCGAAGACCAACACCGTGACGGTGGGCCCGGCCGAGGCGCTGGAGGTCTCCCGGGTGCGCGCCGAGCGTCCCGTGTGGACGGGCGGCCCGCGCCCCGACGCGCCGCTGGAGTGCGAGGTGCAGCTGCGGGCGCACGGGGACGTGGTGCCGGCGACCGTCGAGCTGACCGCCGACGGGCTGCGCGCCGAGCTGCGCCGCCCCGTCCGCGGGGTCGCCGCCGGCCAGGCCGTCGTGGCGTACCGGCCGGACCCGGCCGGCGACGTCGTGCTCGGCTCCGCCACCATCGCCGGCTGACGACTCACCCGCCGATCCGCGGACCGGATAGTCTTCGGCCGTGACAGATCAGGTGTGGCCCTGGCCGGCCGGCGCGGCGACCGGCATCGGTTCGCTTCCCGGCACCGACATCGCCGAGGCGCAGCGGATCGTCCTCGGTGAGCTTCCCGCCCTGCCCCACCTGCCGGAGCTGCCGGCCCGGGGCCCCGGCGCCGACCTCATCGGCCGGAGCGCCGGCCTGCTGGTCGAGTTGCCGGTGGAGCTGTACGCCGCCCGCTGGCGGATCGCACCGCGCCCGGGACGAGACGTGCGCCGCGCCCGTGACCTGATGGAACGCGACCTCGACCAGCTCGCCGAGCAGGCCGAGGAGTACGCGGGGCCGGTCAAGGTCCAGGTCGGCGGCCCGTTGACCCTGGCCGCGTCCCTGGAGCTGCCGATCGGCGGCCGGATGCTGCGCGATCCCGGCGCGGTCCGGGACCTCACCAACTCGCTCGCCGAGGGGCTGCGCGGGCACGTGGCGGCGGTCGCCCGCCGGCTGCCGCGCGCCACCGTGCTGCTCCAGCTCGACGAGCCCTCGATGCCGACGGTGCTCGCCGGGCGGGTGCCCACCGAGAGCGGGCTCGGCGCGTACCGGGCCGTGGATCCGAGCGTCGCCGCCTCGCTGCTGCGCACCGTCGTCGAGGCGGCCGGGGTGCCGACCCTGGTGCACTGCTGCGCGCCGGACGTGCCGCTGGAGCTGATCCGCTCGACCGGTGCCGTCGGCGTGGCCCTCGACCTCGGTCTCGTCACCGACCTGGACCCGCTGGGCGAGGCGATCGACGCGGGGCTCGGGCTGCTGGCCGGGGCCGCGCCCACCGGGCCGTCGGCCGCCGGTCGCGCGCCGACCTCGGCGCAGGTCGCCGACCGCGTACGCCAGCTCTGGGACCGCCTCGGGTTCCCCCGCCGGCGCCTCGCCGAGCAGGTCGTGGTGACCCCGGCCTGCGGCCTCGCCCACGCCACCCCGCAGTACGCGCGCGCGGTGCTCGCCGCCTGCCGGGACGCGGGACGGCGGCTCGCCGAGGACTGAGGTTTCCCGTCGTACGGGCGGGGCAGAAGGCCGACATGACCGGACAACTGCGCACCGTGGTGATCGACTGCCCCGACCCCCGGGCCCTCGCCGGTTTCTACTCGGAGCTGCTGGGCGCCGACCCGGCCGGCCATCCCTTCTGCCTGGTCTTCCCCGGGTGAGCCGACCACCCGCGCCGGCGCAGCCGACTCCGTCGGGTGGTGCGGGTTGCGGGCGGGCGGCATGATCGCGGGAATGATCGACACCTCGCTCCGGCGGGCCGCCGGCTCCCTCTTCGGCCTCGCCTACGGTGACGCGCTGGGCAAGCCGACCGAGTTCCTGACCGTCGCCGAGATCGTTCGCCGCTACGGGCCCGCCGGCCCGCGCGAGCTCGCCGGCGACCCGGCGCTGGTGACCGACGACACGCAGATGGCGCTGGCGGTCGGCTGGGCGCTGCACGACGCGCCCGCGCCGACCCCGGAGGCGGTGGAGCCGCTGTTGCGCAGCCGCTTCCTCGACTGGGCGGCCAGCCCGGAGAACAACCGGGCGCCGGGCATGACCTGCCTGCGCGCCTGCGCGGAACTCGGGCGCGGGGTGCGCTGGCAGGAGGCGACGGTGGCCGGCTCGAAGGGCTGCGGGGCCAACATGCGGGTCACCCCGGTCGGCCTGGTCGACGTCGACCTGGACACCCTCGCCGGGCTGGCCCAGCTCCAGGCGGGGCTGACCCACGGTCATCCGACCGGCCTCGCGGCCAGCGAGCTGACCGCGTACGCGGTGCGGCTGCTGCGCGACGGCGCGGCGCTGGCGGAGCTGCCCCGGCTGCTCGTCGAGCGGGCCCGCGACCAGCGGCGGGTCTACCGCGCCGACTGGCTCGGCGACCTGTGGCAGCGCCCCGGCGTGGACGCGCCGGAGGACTTCATCGCCCGGGGCTGGGACGAGTGCCTCGCGGTCCTCGGCCGCCTCGACGCCGCCCTTGCCGGCCCGGACGACGGCGGCGACCCGTGCCGGCACACCGGCGAGGGGTGGATCGCCGAGGAGGCGCTGGCCACGGCCCTGTTCTGCGCGATCCGGCACGCCGACGACCCGGTGGCGGCGTTGGCCCGGGGCGCCACCACCGCCGGCGACTCCGACTCGATCGCCGCGCTGGCCGGCGCCTTCGTCGGCACCGCGCTGGGCATGGCGGCCTGGCCCGCCCCGTGGGCCGCCCGCATCGAGTACGCCGACCAGCTCACCACCCTCGCCCGGGCCTGGGACTGACCCCGCCACGCCCGTTCGACCGAGCCGGCGCCCCGCCCCCGGTCGAACGGGCGGATCCGTCGCGCCCGGGGCGCGCGGGCGGGATCCGTCGCAGCCGTCGCACCCGGGCGGTCGGACGGGCGGGATCCGTCGCACCCGGGGCCGCGCGGGCGCGGTCGGCCCGGGTCGGGGTGCGCCGCGCCTCAGGCGCCGGGCAGGTGGGGCAGGCGGCGGATGCGGCGCCACAGGGCGGGATCGCAGGCTCCGGCGTGGCCGGAGAAGTCGGCGAGCGGGACGTGCGCCGGCTCGGCCAGGTCGACGAAGCTGTCGTGGTCGGCGTCGGGGTCCCACTCGCGCGTCGGGATGCGGACGTGGTCGTCCCGGGCGCTCTTGTCCTGACTGGTGATCTTCAGGACGTCGGCGCCCCGGCTGTCGGCCCGCAGCACCAGGCAGGGCCGCACCTTCGAGCCGGTGCCGTCGGCGTACGGGACGTCGGCCCACCAGATCTCGCCGGGACGCGGCGCCCCGGCGGGGGGCCGCTCGGCGGTACGCGGCCGGGGCGGCGCGGTGGAGCGGCCGGGACCGCCCGAGGGCGTCCTGCGGCCGGGCCGCGTACCCGGCCGCCGGGGTGGACGCGGAGCGGCGTCCCGGCCGCCCCGCCGCCGGTCGTTCCACGCCCAGCCGGCGGCCACGGCCAGCACGATCGCCGCCGCCCAGAGCAGCCATTCCGGCATCCGTACCCCCGCCTGGTCAGTGGGCGCGGCGCGGACGCCGCGGGTGTGACGGCGAGGCGACCCGCCCCGCGGCCCCGCCGTCCGGCGATCCTCGCACGGCCGGGGCCCCGGCGCCGGTCGGGCGCGACGGGTGGCCGGCGGATTGTCCCACCGGACCGATACGGTGCCGAGGTAGCGGAATCACGGGAGGTCGCACGGTGTCCGAGGAAACCATTGCCCAGCAGGTCACTCCGGCACAGGAGGCGGCGGCCGGCACCGAGCCGACCCCGGAGGCCCGGGAGCGGCACGCCACGCTCAGCCAGGAGCTGACGGACCACCAGTACCGCTACTACGTGCTGGACGCGCCGACCATTTCCGACGCCGACTTCGACCGGCAGCTGCGCGAGCTGGAGGCGCTGGAGGAGCAGTTCCCGGCGCTGCGCACCCCCGAGTCGCCGACCCAGCGGGTCGGCGGCGCCTTCTCCACCGACTTCACGACGGTCGCCCACGCCGAGCGGATGCTCTCCCTCGACAACGCCTTCGCCGACGAGGAGCTGGCGGCCTGGGCCGAGCGGGTCGAGCGCGACGCGGGCGGGCCGGTGCCCTACCTCTGCGAGCTGAAGGTCGACGGGCTCGCCATCAACCTCACCTACGAACGCGGGCGGCTGCTCCGGGCGTTGACCCGGGGCGACGGCCGCGAGGGCGAGGACGTCACCGCCAACGTGCGCAGCATCCGCGACGTGCCGGGCCAGCTCGCCACGTCGGCCGAGTTCCCCGACATCCCGGAGTTCGTCGAGGTCCGCGGCGAGATCTACTTCCCGGTGGCCGCCTTCGCCGACCTCAACGCCGGGCTGGTCGAGCAGGGCAAGGCCCCGTTCGCCAACCCGCGCAACGCCGCCGCGGGCAGCCTGCGCCAGAAGGACCCGCGGATCACCGCCTCCCGGCCGTTGCGGCTGGTGGTGCACGGCATCGGCGCCCGCCGCGGCTTCAAGCCGGTCACGCAGTCCGAGTCCTACGCGGCGCTGAAGGCGTGGGGGCTGCCGACCAGCGACCGCTGGCGGGTGGTGCCCGACCTGGCCGGTGTCGCGGAATACATCGCCCACTACGCCGAGCACCGGCACGACGTCGAGCACGAGATCGACGGCGTGGTGGTCAAGGTCGACCCGGTCTCCATCCAGGGTCGCCTCGGCTCGACCAGCCGGGCGCCGCGCTGGGCGATCGCCTTCAAGTACCCGCCGGAGGAGGTGAACACGAAGCTGCTCGACATCGACGTCGAGGTCGGGCGCACCGGCCGGGTCACGCCGCGGGCCGTCCTCCAGCCGGTCAAGGTGGCCGGCTCCACCGTCGCGTACGCCACCCTGCACAACGCCCGCGAGGTCGAACGCAAGGGCGTCCTGATCGGCGACACCGTGGTGCTGCGCAAGGCCGGCGACGTGATCCCCGAGGTGCTCGGCCCGGTGGTCGACCTGCGCCCGGCCGACGCCCGGCCGTTCGTCATGCCCACCACCTGCCCGGCCTGCGGCACGCCGCTCGCGCCGGCCAAGGAGGGCGACGTCGACATCCGCTGCCCCAACTCCCGCACCTGCCCCGGTCAGCTGCGCGAGCGGGTCTACCACCTCGCCGGCCGCAAGGTGTTCGACATCGAGGCGCTCGGCCACAAGGGCGCGGCGGCGCTGCTCGACGCCCAGGTCATCACCGACGAGGGCGACCTGTTCTCGCTGGACGAGAAGCAGCTCGCCCGCTCGCCCTTCTTCGTCAACAAGGACGGCACGCTCGGCAGCAACGCCGGCAAGCTGCTCGACAACCTGGCCGTGGCCAGGGAGCGCGACCTGTGGCGGGTGCTGGTCGGCCTGTCCATCCGGCACGTCGGCCCCACCGCCGCGCAGGCGCTCGCCCGGCACTTCCGCTCCGTCGAGGCGATCGACCGGGCCAGCGAGGAGGAGCTCTCCTCGGTCGACGGCGTCGGGCCGACGATCGCGGCGAGCATCCGGGAGTGGTTCGCCGTCGACTGGCACCGCGAGGTGGTCCGCAAGTGGCGCGAGGCCGGCGTGCGGATGGCGGAGGAGGCGGTCGACGAGGGGCCGCGCCCCCTGGAGGGGCTCACCGTCGTGGTGACCGGCACGCTGCCCGGGTTCAGCCGCGACCAGGCGTCCGAGGCGATCCAGAGCCGGGGCGGCAAGGTGAGCGGGTCCGTCTCCAAGAAGACGTCCTTCGTCGTGGTGGGCGAGAATCCCGGCTCGAAGGCCGACAAGGCGGCCAGCCTGAAGGTGCCGGTCCTGGACGAGGACGGCTTCCGGGTGCTGCTCGACGCCGGCCCGGAGGCCGCCCGGGAGGTCGCCCGCACCGAGGAGTGACGACCGGGCGGGAGCCGCCACCGACCCGGCGGGGGCAGGTCGAGATACCAACTTAATTACGACTACGACCGATTCGCGACTGTCGTACCGGGCATTGCGACACGGAGGGCGTTTCATTGGTGGCACGGCGTGCGACCGGTCACGCCCGTGGACCGAGCGCTCGGGAGGTGTGATGGAGTCCGCGGACTCGCGAAACTCCGTTCCGCCTGGCCGGGCACGCCCGTTCTTCGCCTTCGTCTGGTCGGTGGTCGCGCTGGCGGCGGTGCTCTGCGTACGCCCGCTGCTCGACCTCCCGGCCGAGCTGCCGCGACTGCCGGTGGCGTTCTGGGTGATGGCGGCCCTGGCCGTCGGCTGCGACGCGCGCCCGTTCGTCCCGCCCGGCCGCCGGCAGACCTCCGCGGTCTTCCCGTCCACCTGCTTCACCTTCGCCATCCTGCTCGGCTGGGGGTTCGGCCCGGCGGTCCTGGTGCAGGCGGTGGCGGTCGTCGTCTCCGGCTGGCGGATGGGCCACGCCCCGTGGCGGACCGCCTTCAACGCCGCCCAGTACGCGGCGGCCCTGGGTGCCGCGTACGCGGTGACCTGGCTGGGGCCCGGGAGCATCTTCGACGACGGCCGGCTGCGCGGAACGGACGTGCTGGCGGTGGGCGGCGCGACGGTGGCCTGGTTCGCCGTCAACTACGCGCTGGTCAGCGCGGCCGTGCGGCTGCGCTTCGGCGACCGGTGGTGGCCCAGCCTGCGGCAGGGGCTGGGCTTCGAGCTGCTCTCCACCGGCTCGCTGCTGCTGCTCGCCCCGGTGCTGGTCGCGGCGGCGCGGGCCAGCGCGGCGCTGATCCCGCTGGTGCTGGTGCCGTTGTTCGCCGTCTACCGGATGGCCCGGCTCAGCGTCGAGCAGCAGCAGCTCGCCGCCCTGGACCCGCTCACCGGCCTGCCCAACCGCAAGGCGCTGCTGGCCGAGGTCGGCGAGCAGGTGCACGTGCACGCCGAACGGGCGGCCCGCGGCGAGCCCGGCGCCCGGCTCGCCCTGCTCCTGATCGACCTCGACCGGTTCAAGAACGTCAACGACGCGCTCGGGCACGCGGTGGGGGACCGGCTGCTGGTCGAGGTGAGCGCGCGGCTGACAGACGCGGTCGGTGAGGGCATGGTCGCCCGGCTGGGCGGGGACGAGTTCGCCATCGTGATGACCGGCCTGGCCGACGTCGACGAGGCCCGGGAACTCGCGGGCCGGGTGGTCCGGGCACTGGCCGAGCCGGTGTCGCTCGACGGGTTGCCGCTCGACGTGGGCGGCTCGATCGGCATCGCGCTCTTCCCGGAGCACGGCGAGGACTTCGCGACCCTGATGCGCCACGCCGACGTGGCGATGTACGACGCCAAGCACCGCAACGACACCGTGGCGGTCTACGCGGCCGAGTCCGACCACAACTCCGCCGAGCGGCTCGGCCTGCTCGCCGACCTGCGCCGGGTGCTGGAGGCGGGCCGATCCGCGACCGCCCCGCCCACCGTGGACGGTGACGGCGTCCCACCCGGCGGGGACGTCGACGGTTCCCCGGGCGACGGTTCCCCGGGCGACGGTTCCCCGGGCGACGGGGCGGTGACCGTCCCGGCGGGACCGACGCCGGGCGGCCGGCTGCCGGGTGACGGGCGGTCCGGCGGCGCGCGGGGCGGGGACGGGGCCGAACTCCCGGCCGACGTCGCCGGCCTCACCGCCGGCTCCGGCCGCTGGCGGCTGCGCCGCCGCCGGCAGCGGCCCGGTCCGCCGCCCGGCGACGAGCTGATCGACCGGATCGTGACCGCCGCGGACCCGATCCGCCGCCGGGCGTTGGCCGCGGGGGAGACCGGCCCCGACCGGGGCGACGGCCGCGTCCGCCGCAACGGCGCCGGGCGTCCCGGCGGGCAGGGCGGCGCGGTCGTACGCCGGCAGGGTCCGCCCGTCGACGACGGCGCGGGGGACCGCGGCGGCGACCGCGCCCCGACGGGCCGGCGGGGGGCCCGGCACGACGCGGCCGGCCGGCGGGACGCGGACACCGCTCCGGCCGTCGACGCGGGCGAGATCACCATGTACTACCAGCCGCAGATCGCCATCGCGACCGGTGAGGTGGTCGGGGTGGAGGCGCTGCTGCGCTGGCGGCACCCCCGACGGGGGATGGTGGACCCGGAGGAGCTGATCCGGGTCGCCGAGCAGAGCGCGGTGATGCGGCTGCTCACCCGTCGGGTGGTGGACGACGTGGTGGAACAGCTCGCCAAGTGGTCGGCCGCCGGGATGGGCCTGCCCGCGGCGCTCAACGTCAGCGTGCGGGACCTGCACACCGGGGAGATCGCCGACCAGATCGCCGACCGGCTCGCCCGCTACGGCGTACCGCCGCAGCGGCTGCAACTGGAGATCACCGAGGGCGCCCTGATGGCCGACCCGCGTCGGGTGCTGGCCACCATCACCCGGCTGCACCGGATCGGTGTGGGCATCTCGCTGGACGACTTCGGCACCGGCTACTCCTCCCTCCAGCACCTGCGGCGGCTGCCGCTGTCCGAGGTGAAGGTGGACCGCTCCTTCGTGCTGGGCATGGCCGAGGACGCCGACGACGCGGCGATCGTCAAGTCGACGATCGAGCTGGCGAAGGCGCTCGGGCTGCGGGTGGTCGCCGAGGGCGTCGAGGACGAGCGCACCTGGCGGATGCTGTACGCGGCGGGCTGCGACGCGGCGCAGGGCTGGTTCTACGCCCGGCCGATGCCGGCCGAGGAACTGGTCGGCTGGCTGGCCCGCTACCGGCCGGTCCGCCCGACGCCCAGCCCCGACGCGGAGATCCCCCGCCGGCACGCCCGCTGAGTCACCGCCGCGCCCGGGTGCGACCGCCGGTGGAGGGCGCTCGCCGCGCCGGAGGGGGAGTCGGGGACGCGCCGCCGGGGCGGAACAATAGACTCGCTCCGGTCACCGCGCGTCACGCACGTCGGCCGCGCGGCCGACACCCGGTCCGACCCGCAGCACCGTCACGAAGGGGGCACCGATGGCCGCCATCTCCCGCGAGGAGGTCGCGCACCTGGCGCGACTGTCGCGGCTCGCCGTCACGGAGAAGGAGCTGGACACCTTCGCCGGCCAGCTCGACGTGATCCTCCAGGCGGTCGCGCAGGTCGGCGAGGTCACCGCGGCGGACATCCCGCCGACGTCGCACTCGGTGCCGCTGACCAACGTCCTGCGGGACGACGTGGTGGTGCCCGGGCTGACCCCGCAGGAGGCGCTGTCGGGTGCGCCCGACGCCGAGGAGCAGCGGTTCCGCGTACCGCGGATCCTGGACGAGGATGTGGCGTCATGACCCAGACCGACCTGACCAGACTGACCGCGACGGAGATCGCGGGGCTCGTCGCCACCGGTGAGACCTCCGCCGTCGAGGTGACCCGGGCGCACCTGGACCGGATCGCCGCCGTCGACGACCGGGTGAACGCGTTCCTGCACGTCGACTCCGAGGGCGCGCTCGCCGCCGCCGCCGAGGTGGACGCCCGCCGCGCCGCCGGCGAGGAGCTGGGCCCGCTGGCCGGCGTGCCGGTCGCCGTCAAGGACGTGCTGACCACCAAGGGCGTGCCGACCACCGTGGGGTCGAAGATCCTGGAGGGCTGGCGCCCGCCGTACGACTCGACGATCGTGCAGCGGCTGCGCGCCGCCGGCACGGTGATGCTCGGCAAGACCAACATGGACGAGTTCGCGATGGGCTCATCCACGGAGTACTCGGCGTACGGGCCGACGCACAACCCGTGGGACCTGAGCCGCATCCCGGGCGGCTCGGGCGGCGGCAGCGCGGCGGCGCTGGCCGCGTACGAGGCGCCGCTGGCGATCGGCTCCGACACCGGCGGCTCGATCCGCCAGCCCGGCGCGGTCACCGGCACCGTCGGCGCGAAGCCCACCTACGGCGGCACCTCCCGCTACGGTCTGGTGGCGTTCTCCTCCTCCCTCGACACCCCCGGTCCCTGCGCCCGTAACGTGCTGGACGCGGCGCTGCTGCACGAGGTGATCGGCGGGCACGACCCGCGCGACTCCACCTCGATCCCGCAGCCGGTGCCGGACGTGGTGGCCGCCGCCAGGCTCGGCGCGACCGGCGACCTGACCGGCGTGAAGCTCGGCATCGTCAGCGAGTTCGTCGGCGAGGGCGCCGAGCCGGGCGTGATGGCGGCGTTCCGCGAGTCGGTCGACGCGCTGGCCAAGCTGGGCGCCGAGATCGTCGAGGTGTCCTGCCCGCACTTCCGGTACGCGCTGCCGGCGTACTACCTGATCGCCCCGAGCGAGGCCTCCTCCAACCTGGCCCGGTTCGACGGCGTCCGGTTCGGCCTGCGGGTCGGCGACGACGGCAACCGGTCGCTGGAGGAGGTCATGTCGCTGACCCGGGAGGCCGGCTTCGGCGCCGAGGTCAAGCGCCGGATCATGATCGGCACGTACGCGCTATCGTCGGGCTACTACGACGCCTACTACGGGCAGGCGCAGAAGGTCCGCACCCTGATCACCCGCGACTTCACCGCCGCCTTCGAGCAGGTCGACGCGCTGATCTCGCCGACCACCCCGTTCGTGGCGTTCCCGCTCGGGGCGCGCACCTCCGACCCGTACCAGATGTACCTGGCCGACCTGTTCACCATCCCGACGAACCTGTACGGCGGGCCGGGCATCTCGGTGCCGTGCGGGCTCTCCGACGGGCTGCCGGTCGGCTTCCAGATCATGGCCCCGACGATGGCCGACGACCGGATGTACCGGGTCGCCGCCGCGCTGGAGAGCGTCGTCGGCACCTTCACCCCACCGGCACTGTGAGGCAGGAGCTCAGATGACGACGACACTGCCCGCGTACGACGAGGTCGTCGCGCGCTACGAACCGGTGATCGGCCTGGAGACCCACGTCGAGCTGGGCACGAACACCAAGATGTTCTGCGGCTGCCCGACCGACTTCGGTGGCGAGCCGAACACCCGGGTCTGCCCGGTCTGCCTGGGCCTGCCCGGCTCGCTGCCGGTGGCGAACCGGGCCGCCATCGAGGCGACCATCCGGATCGGCCTGGCGCTGAACTGCTCGATCGCCGAGTGGTGCCGGTTCGCCCGGAAGAACTACTTCTACCCGGACATGCCGAAGGACTTCCAGATCAGCCAGTACGACGAGCCGTTGTGCTTCGAGGGCTACCTGGACGTCGAGGTCAACGGCGAGCTGGTACGCATCGGCATCGAGCGGGTGCACCTGGAGGAGGACACCGGCAAGACGCTGCACGTCGGGGGTGCCACCGGGCGCATCCACGGCGCCACCGAGTCGCTTGTCGACTACAACCGGGCCGGCATCCCGCTGGTGGAGATCGTCACCAAGCCGGTCCCCGGCACCGGCGCGCTGGCCCCCGAGGTGGCCCGCGCGTACGTCACCGAGCTGCGCGACGTGATCCGCTCGCTGGGCGTCTCCGACGTGCGGATGGAGGAGGGGTCGCTGCGCTGCGACGTGAACACCTCCCTCAACCTGCCCGGCGAGGAGTGGGGCACCCGGACGGAGACCAAGAACGTCAACTCGCTGCGATCGGTCGAGCGGGCGGTCCGGTCGGAGATCATCCGGCAGGCGTCCGTACTCGACGCGGGCGGCCGGATCACCCAGGAGACCCGGCACTTCCACGAGGACACCGGCGACACCACGCCGGGCCGCTCCAAGGAGACCGCGACCGACTACCGGTACTTCCCGGAGCCCGACCTGGTGCCGCTGGCGCCGGACACCGCCTGGGTCGCCGAGCTGAAGGCCACCCTGCCCGAGCTGCCCCGGGTGCACCGCCGGCGCCTCCAGGAGCAGTGGGGCCTCTCCGACGCGGACATGCAGTCGGTGCTCAACGCCGGCGCGGTCGAGCTGATCGAGCGGACCGTGGCCGCCGGCGCCTCCCCGGCCGCCGCCCGCAAGTGGTGGCTGGGCGAGCTGTCCCGGCGGGCCAACGAGACCGGCGTGGAGCTGGCCGACGTCGGGGCCACCCCGACGCAGGTCGCCGAGCTCCAGGGACTGGTCGACGCCGGCAAGCTCAACGACAAGCTGGCCCGTACCGTCCTGGAGGGCGTGGTGGCCGGCGAGGGATCGCCGACCGAGATCATGACCAACCGGGGCCTGGAGGTGGTCTCCGACACGGGCGCGCTCACCGCCGCCGTGGACGAGGCGATCGCCGCCAACCCGGACATCGCCGACAAGATCCGCAGCGGCAAGGTCGCCGCGGCCGGAGCGCTGGTCGGCGCGGTCATGAAGACCACCCGCGGCCAGGCCGACGCCAAGACCGTCCGCGAGCTGATCCTGGAGCGCCTCGGCGCCCAGTCCTGACCCACCCCACCCCACCCCCCTCACTCACCCCGTCGATCATGGGGTTGGCGGCAGTTCGAAGATCGATGACTGCCGCCAACCCCATGGTCGACACAGACGGGTGGGCAGGTGGGCGGAGCGGCACCGCACACCCCTCGGCAGGGCGTCAACGGCGACGCCCGGATGGAGCCACCGTGAACCAGCCCGACCTCGACGTCCTCGACGAGATCCAGCAGCGGGTGCTCTGGCTCGCGACCCGGATCGTGGACGCGGCCAACCACGACCGGGACACCGGCGACGGGGTGAAGGTGGGCGGGCACCAGGCGTCCAGCGCCTCGCTGGTCACCGCCATGACGGCGCTGTGGTTCGCGCACCTGGACGCCGAGGACCGGGTGGCGGTCAAGCCGCACGCCTCGCCGGTCTTCCACGCCATCCAGTACCTGCTCGGCAACCTCGACCGCTCCTACCTGACGAGGCTGCGCGCCCGGGGCGGGCTCCAGTCGTATCCGTCGCGGACCAAGGACCCGGACGAGGTCGACTTCTCCACCGGCTCGGTCGGGCTCGGCGCGGCGGCGCCGCTGTTCGCGGCCGCGACCCGCCGCTACGTCGACGCGCACTTCGGCGCCCGCCCGCGCTCCCGCTTCGTCGCGCTGATCGGCGACGCCGAGCTGGACGAGGGGAACATCTGGGAGGCCGTCGCCGACCCGGCCACGACCGGCCTGGGCAACGTGACGTGGCTGGTCGACTTCAACCGGCAGTCGCTGGACCGGGTGGTGCCCGGGGTGCGGATCAACCAGTGGCGGGGCCAGTTCGAGGCCGCCGGCTGGCACGTGGTCGAGGTCAAGTACGGCCGACGGCTCGCCGAGGCGTACGCCCGGCCGGGCGGCGAGGCGCTGCGCGACTGGATCGACGCGATGCCCAACGAGCAGTACCAGTCGCTGTTCGGGGTCACCGGCGAGGTGCTGCGCAAGCAGTTCCTCGACGGCGCGCCCGAGGGCATCGAGGCGTTCATCGCCGACGTCGGCGACGACGAGCTGGGTCCGCTCGTGACCGACCTGGGCGGACACGACATGGCGGCGATGCTCGACGCGTACGCCCAGTGCGACGCGGTCACCGACCGGCCCAGCGTGGTCTTCGCGTACACCGTCAAGGGGTGGGGTCTGCCGATCGCCGGCAATCCGCGCAACCACTCGGCGCTGCTCACCACCGAGCAGGTCGACGCGCTGCGCGCCGCGCACGGGCTGACGCGCGAGACCGAGTGGGACCGCCTGGACCCGGCGTCCCCGGCGGGCATCCGGGTTGGCGAACGCCGGGAGGCGCTGTCCCGCGCGCCCCGCGAGCGGGCGCTGGGCGTCACCGTCCCGGACACGACGCGGGTACGCGCGAACAAGCCGATCTCGACGCAGGAGGTCTTCGGCCGGGTGCTGGTCGAGCTGGCTCGCAACCCCGAGGTGGGCCGCTACCTGGTGACCACCGCGCCGGACGTGGCGACCTCCACCAACCTGGCCGGGTTCATCAACAAGACCGGCGTCTTCGCCCCGACTGAGCAGCGCTCCTGGACCGAGGACCGGATGCTGCGCTGGACGGAGAGCCCCGCCGGCCAGCACATCGAGCTGGGCATCTCGGAGATGAACCTGTTCCTGCTGCTCGGGCAGCTCGGCCTCGCCTGGGACCTGTCGGCGCAGCCGCTGCTGCCGGTCGGCACGGTCTACGACCCGTTCGTGCTGCGCGGCCTGGACGCGTTCCTCTACGGCACGTACTCCGGCTCCCGGTTCGTGGTCGCGGGCACCCCGTCGGGCATCACGCTCGCCCCGGAGGGTGGCGCCCACCAGTCGACCATCACCGCCTCGGTGGGCCTGGAGCTGCCCGGGGTGACGTTCCTCGAACCCGCGTACGCGGCCACCCTGGACTGGCTGCTCTGCGACGCGCTGGGCCAGATCGCCGGCGGGGCGGCCCCGGCGGCGACGGCGGCTCCCGCCGAGGACGGCGCGTACTACTTCCGGCTCAGCACCCGCCCGATCGACCAGGCGCCCTTCGAGGCGGCCCGGGCCCGGCTCGGCGACGCGGTGCTGCGCCGGCAGGCGGTCGCCGGGGCGTACCGGCTGGTGGACGCCCACGAGGCGTACCCGCACCTGGCCGACGCCCCGGTGGTGCAGCTCGCCGCCTCCGGCGCGGTGCTGCCCGAGGTGCTCGCGGCGGCGGCGGAACTGGCCGAGGAGGGCATCGCCGCGCACGTCGTCGACGTCACCTCGCTGGACCGGCTCTACCGGGCCTGGCAGCGCACCCTGCGCCAGGGCGTACGCACGGCCACCGTGCCGAGCGTGCCGGGCGCGCTGCGCTCGGCGTTCGCCGACCGCGTGCCGGTGGTGACAGTGCACGACGCCGCCTCGCACGCCATGGCCTGGCTCGGCTCGGCGCTCGCCGCCCCGGCGGTGCCGCTGGGCGTGGACGAGTTCGGCCAGTCCGGCAGCGTCCACGAGCTGTACGACCTGCACGACCTGCTGCCCGGCAGCATCGTCAACGCCGCCCTCGCGGCGCTGTCCCTGCGCTGACTGCGAGCCCGGCGGGGGCGGTTCACCGGTGGCGAGCTGATGGCTCTTGGCGGTGGGTGGGCCGGCGCGAAGGCCGTCCATTGCGTCGGGGCGGCCGGCGGCGGCTGCGCTGGGCGGCTGCGGTGGGCGGCTAAGCGGTCGGCTGCGGTCGGCTGCGGCTGCGCTGGGCGGCTTCGCTGGGCGGCTGGGCGGGCGGCTGCGGCGGGCGCGTGCCGGTGTGGGTACCCGAGCGCGGCCGGGACGCTGGACGCCCCGCCGTGCAGCTGCGACACGATCGCGAATCTCCGAGCAAGCGCCCGGACCTTGACGGTCACCGGCGCGCAGCCAGCCGACGGTCGCCGTCGGGATAACTGAAGGTGATTGCCGCTCTGTGTGACGGAGTGTGATGGTGAGTGGGGGGCGTGGCGACGCCTGCTTCCGCCCTTTGCTCTGCAGCCACGGACGCACCATCCCGCTGACCAGCTAAAACGCAAAACGCGTTCAGGGAGGGTCGGCAACAGGCCGCCACGTTGAGTTACTGGTGCGTCCATGGCTGCAGAGCAAAGCGTCCGAGGGCGTGGTCGGCCGCGAGCGAGTGTCGCTACTTTCCGTGACAGTCGCGGGGGCGGGTGCGCGCAACGCGGTGACGGCGGAGTTCGCGGCGGTGGACGCGACCCGGGTGGGGGATCCGGTCAGGACAACCGCTCGGCACATGAGGACCAAGACCAGAGCGGTCAGGGACAGGGCAGTCAGCGGCGAAACGGTCATGGGCGTGCAGTCGGCGGCGAAACGGTCTTGGGCCGGGCAGTCGGCGGTGAAACGGTCTTGGGCCGGGCAGTCGGCGGCGGGACGGTCAGGCCGAGGGCCGGGGCCGGGGTCAGCGGGTCGGGTCAGCGGGTCGGGGTGGGGGTGACCGGGACGGGAGCACCGGCCTTCGGGTCCTCCACGACGTGCCGCTCCAGGTTCACCTGCGCCTGCCCCGTGCCGCCGACGGTGATGTCGTCGTACGCCTGGAGCAGCTTGTCCTTGTCGAAGTAGAGCACCGTCATCGACAGCGGGGTGGGCTTCTCGCCCTCCAGGCCGCGCAGCCCGGCACCGCCCGTGGACCCCTGCACCATCAGCTGGGTGGGGCCCTTCCCGGGCACCTCGGGCAGCTTCGAGACCTGCCGATCGTGGGTGTGCCCGGCGAGCACCAGCGGGCACGTGCCCGACAGCGGGCCGGCGGAGGCCGGGTCGTGCACCAGCGCGATGTCCACCGGGCGCGGCGAGCTGCGTACCGTGGCCGCGAGCTGGTCGCCGACGCCGATGAGCTGGTCCGCGGTCTGCTGGGTGAGCCCGCTGCCCGCCGGTGAGGTGTTCTTGTCGGGGGTGAAGCGCGGGTCGCCGATACCGGCGATGGTCAGCCCCGCGACCGTGGTGGTCGTGTTGCTCAGCACGATCGCGTTCGGCTGGCGGGCCACGGCCGCCGCGGTCCGCCCCGAGTCGTGGTTGCCCCGGATGTAGACGTACGGCTTCCTGAGCAGGCCGATCGAGCCGACGTACGAGGCCTCCGGCTCGGAGCCCCAGTCGGTGATGTCCCCGGTGTCGATCACCACGTCGATGCCGAACTGCTCGACGACGGTGCGGATGAGCTGCCAGCCGGTCGGATTGAGGTGCATGTCGGAGACGTGCAGTACGCGGGTCGTGCCGGGGGCGGGCTCGTAGACCGGCAGCGACGACACGGTCGTGTAGAGCTGGCTGACGTTGCCGACGATGCGCTGGAGCTGCTCGGCGTACCGGGTGTAGTCGTTCGCGATCCGCCGGGCGTCACCGACGATCGCGGGGGCGTTGACCAGCAGCCCCTCGTAGCGCGGCTCCTCGATCGACTCCGGCCGGATGGTGGCCGCGGCGGCGCCCAGGCTGCCGGCGGTGATCACCAGCGCCAACCCGCCCGCCCAGGCTGCCCGGCGGGTGTCGCGGAAGAGCAACAGCGCCAGCAGCAGGGTGACCAGCACCGCCGAGGCGAGCGTCCGCAGGCCGAGGCGCAGCACACCCTCGCGGACGTCGTCCACGGCCGACTGGCTGGCCCGGTTGATGCTCGCCGGATCGTCGAGCAGCGCCTCGGTGCGGCTCTGGTCCAGCGCGCCCAGTTCCACCGTCAGGTGGGTCGGCCCGTCGTGGCTGTCGAGCAGCAGGGCACCCAGCGGCGGGATGTCGACGGTGGTGCCGCCGCCCGTCGCCGGCGCGACCGTGAGCTCGGCCTGGAACGGGCCGATGTCGGTGCTGACCCGCCCGCCGGCGAGCACGCCGATCACCACGCCGACCAGGGCGACGACGAGGACCGCCAAAGTCACCCCGGTCGCCCGGAGGGCGCGCCGACCGGTCCGGTCGGCGCCACCCCGCCGCAGTGCCGGGCGTGGGGCAGGACCGGTCGCCGGGGCGTCCTCGTCCCGGTTCGCGTGCTGTTCGTTCTCCTGGCCGTCCATGGTGAGATTCTGACCTGCCCACTGAAGGATCTTGGGAAACCCGGATGAGCCGGTGCGTCAGCTCCGGCCGGCCCCGCCGCCCGAGAAGACCAGCCGCAACAGCCGGTCGTCCTCGGGTTGCGGCTGGCCCCGCCCGTCGTGGTTGGAGGTGCTCACCCAGATCGAGCCGTCGGGAGCGGCGGCCACGGCCCGCAGCCGCCCGAAGCGGTCGGTCAGCAGCTCGCGCGGCTGGCCGAGCACGGTGCCGGTGTCGGTCAGCTCGACCAGCCAGAGTCGCTCGCCGCGCAGGCACGCGGTGACGAGCAGCCGGTCCACGGCGGTCAGGCCGGAGCAGGACGCGTCCGACGTCGGCCACTGGGCGATCGGGTTGACGAAGCGCTTGTCGTCGTCGCGCCCCTCGACCGTCGGCCAACCGTAGTTGCGTCCCTTGGTCACCTGGTTGATCTCGTCCCAGGTGTTCTGGCCGAACTCCACGGCGTACATCCGCTTGCCGGCGTCCCAGGCGATGCCCTGGACGTTGCGGTGGCCCAGCGACCACACGGGGGAGTTCGGGAACGGGTTGCCGGGCGCCGGCTTGCCGTCCCTGGTGATCCGCAGGATCTTGCCGCCGAGGCGCTTGACGTCCTGCGCCTGCGGCCGGTCGCCGGCGTCGCCGGTGCTCGCGTAGAGCAGGCCGTCCGGGCCGAAGGCCAGGCCGCCGCCGTTGTGGATGCCGGCCTTGGGGATGCCGGTGAGGATCGGGGTGGGCGTGCCGCCCAACTCCAGCCGGACGATCCGGTTGTCCCGCTCGGTGGTGTAGTAGACGAAGACCGTCTTGTCGCGCTGGTAGTCGGGCGAGACGGCGATGCCCATCAGCCCGCCCTCGCCGGAGGCCGCCACGTCTCCGATGGTCTGCACGGGGGTGACCTTCAGCCCGTCGGGCCCCGACTCGGGGCCGACCCGCAGGATCCGGCCGCTGTCCCGCTCGGTGACCAGCGCCGCGCCGTCGGGCAGGAAGGCGATGGCCCACGGCACCCGCAGGCCCTTGGCCAGCACGGTGGTGACGACCTCCTGGCCTGCGTCGCCGGGGCTCGCCGTCGCCGACGGCGTCGGGAAGGTGGGCGGCTCACCGGCGGGGTCGGGCTCCGGCTCGCCGAGGCTGCAACCGGCGGTCGCCAGCAGCAGCGCCGCGCACGAGGCCGCCAGGGCCGCCCGGAGACGGTGGGTGCGGGGGTACGGGGGACGGGCGCTCACCCGGCCCAGGGTAGTCCGCCGGGGCGTCCCACCGGGGTCGACGGATCGGACCGGCTCCGTGCGGCGGTCAGATCGCCCGGACGGCGAGCAGCGCGACGTCGTCCTCCCGGCGGGGCGCGGCGGTCAGCAGCAGGTCGCAGAGCTCGCCCAGCGGCAGCCGGTCCGTGCCGCCCAGCCGGGCGACCAGCTCGGTCATCCCCTCGTCGATGGACCGGTCCCGCCGCTCGATGAGGCCGTCGGTGTAGAGCAGCAGGGTGTCGCCGGTGGCAAGGTGGGCGTGCCGGCTGGTCCGCCGCACCTGACGGTTCAGCCCGAGCAGCGGCTCCGGCGTCCCGGCGAGCACCTCCACCCTGCCCCCGGCCCGGACCACGAGCGGCGCGGGATGGCCCGCGTTGCACCAGGTGACCCGCTGGCCGCCGGCGTCGTCGGCGTGCAGCCGTACGAGGGTCGCGGTGGCCGCGGCGGGGATGTGCAGCCCGCGGATCGTCTCGTCGAGGCGGCTCATCAGCTCGCCGACCGCGTCGGACCGGCCGTACGCGTTGCCCCGGACGAGGTTGCGCAGCTGTCCCATGGTCGCGGCGGCCTCGATGTCGTGCCCGGCCACGTCGCCGATCGCCGCGATCAGCTCCCCGCCGGGCTGACGGAAGGCGTCGTACCAGTCGCCGCCGACCTCGACCCGGTCCGCCGCCGGCTGGTAGCGGGCGGCCAGTTCGAGGTCGTCGGTGACGGGCAGCCGCGGCAGCATGCTGTGTTGCAGGACGTGCGCGACGTGCCGCTGTTCGCCGTACATCCGGCTGTTGCCGATCGCCTGTCCGGCCCGGCGGCCGACGTCCTCGGCGATGAGCAGGTCGCTGTCGTCGAAGTGCCGTCGTTGCGGCCCGTTGATCAGGGTGATGCTGCCGAGCACCCGCCCGGCGTCGGTGATCGGCACGCTGAGGTGCGAGGAGAAGCCGAGGCGGGCGGCGATCTCCGGCATCTCCGGCCCGATCGTGCCCCGCCGCACGTCGGCGAGGGTGGCGGCGCCGCCCAGCACGGGCCGCCCGGTACGCAGCACCGCCCGGGTGATCGAGTCGGGGCTCAACCCCGTGCGCATCAGCTCGGCGAAGCGGGCGACGTCGGGGGCACGGGCCGGGTCGCGGTGCGCGGCGGTCACGTCGCGCGGCGCCCCGTCGGGCCCGACCAGGGTCACCAGCGACCAGTCGGCCAGCAGCGGCACCATCGTGTCGCGCAGGTGGCGCAGCGCGGTGGCCACGTCGAGCGTCCCGGCCAGGGTCCCCGCCAGCCCGGCCAGCAGCTCCAGCCGGCCGTTGGCCTCCTCGGTGCGCCGCCGGGCCTGCTCGGCGCCCTCCAGGGCGATCCGCAGCCGCAGCTCCGAGGAGCAGGCGGCGGCCAGGTCGGCGAGCGTCCGCAACTGCTCGGCGGTCCAGTCGCGCGGCTTGTCGTCGATCGCGCAGAGCGACCCGAGGACGCGTCCCTCCAGATCGGTCAGCGGCATCCCGGCGTACGCCACCACGCCCAGCTCGGGCACGGCGAGGTTGTCCCGCAGGGCGGGATGGAGGCGGGCGTCCGGCAGCACCATCGGGGTGCCGAGGTCGATGACGTGCTGGCAGAACGAGTGGCTGAGCGGGGTCTGCCGCCGGGCGGCCCACGGCCGGGCCAGGCCCACCTCGCCGGGGAAGAACTGGCGTTCGGCGTCGACCAGGGAGACCAGCGCGACCGGCACGTCGAGCAGGTCCCCGACCAGCCGGGCGAACCTGTCGAACGCCTCGTCGGGGGCGGCCGTCAGCCGGGTCTCGGCGAGGGAGCGCAGCCGGTCGGGATCGCGGAGCGCCGGGATCGGGTCGGCCCGCTCCGGGGCGTCGTCGCGGGAGCCGTCGGTCATTGACCACCTGTCCGTGCCGGATGGAGGCCGACCGGCACTCCGGTCCTCCCTTATACCCCCTCCGGACCAGAATCGACGCGGTCGCCGGAGCGTCGCCCTGATCACCTCAGCCGCGTCGGGCGGGCCCGTCGGGTGCCGGGGGCCGCCCCGCGCGGCGGGCACCACCGCCGGGGGCTATCGTCGGCGGGCGTGAAGGTATGGATCCCGCACCAGGCCGGCCGGACACTCCTCGGTGAGCTGCCGCCGGAGGTCACGGTCGAGGTGGCCGAGGACGTCTCCCGGCTCCCCTCGGACACCGCCGGCGTCCGGTTCTGGGTGCCGCCCTTCCTGGCCGGCGGGGACGCCACCGCGCTGCTGCGCGAGCTGCCCGACCTGGCCGTGGTGCAGCTCCTCTCCGCCGGGGCGGACGCGTGGGCCGGCCGGGTCCCGCAGGGGGTGACGCTCTGCGACGCCAGGGGGGTGCACGACCCGTCCACGGCCGAGTGGGTGGTCGCGGCGATCCTGTCCCAGCTGCGCGGCTTCCCGGCCCTCGCCCGCGCGCAGGCCCGGCGCGACTGGGCGTACGACGAGGTGGCCCCCAGCGACGAGCTGACCGGCAAGCGGGTGCTGATCGTCGGGGCGGGCTCGATCGGCACGGCGGTGCGGGACCGGCTCGCGCCCTTCGAGGTGAGCTTCACGCTGGTGGCCCGGACCGCCCGTCCCGAGCAGGGCGTGCACGGCGTCGAGGAGCTGCCGGGGCTGCTTCCCGAGGCCGACGTGGTGGTGCTGCTGGTGCCGCTGACCGAGCACACCCGGGGGCTGGTCGACGAGAGGTTCCTCGCCGCGATGCGGGACGGCGCGCTGCTGGTCAACGCCGCCCGTGGGCCGGTTGCCCGGACTCAGGCGCTGGTCGCCGAGCTGCGTACCGGCCGGATCTCGGCCGCGCTGGACGTCACCGATCCCGAGCCGCTGCCCGCCGACCACGAGCTGTGGACGATGCCGAACGTGCTGCTCACCCCGCACGTCGCCGGATCGGTGCGCGGCCTGCTGCCGCGCGCGTACCGGCTGGTCGGCGACCAGGTCCGCCGGTTCGCCGCCGGCGAGCCGCTGATCAACACGGTGGTGGACGGCTACTGACCGGTGCCGGCGCGGCGGTGCTCAGCCGGCCGCGCCGGGCAGGGTCTGACCGGTGGCCGAGACCAGCCGGGGCAGGTCGGAGCCGCGTACGGCCGGCAGCGTGACGCGCTGGCCGTCGTCGAGCCGGGCGACCGCCCGACCGCGCGGGTCGGCGGCCAGCTCGACGACCCGGTCCCAGCTGATCCGGCGCTGCCCGACCAGCGCCCGCAGGCGCAGCTCGCGGGCGTCCGCGTCGGTGCCGGCCCGCCACGCCCACACCGTGACGGCGAGCGGGACGAGCAGCACCGGCAGCAGGTACCACCGGGCGCCGGCCACCGGCAGGGCGCCGAAGAAGGCGACGATCGCGGCGGCCAGGATGGCCTGGTTGTGCCGGAAGTGGACGGTGTCGGAGCTGCTCACCCCCCGATGATCCCACCCCTGCCGGCCCCGGTACGCGCCGGGCGGCACCGGGGCGCACCGCGGCCGTCAGTGACGGGGATCACGGTCGCCCGGGCGTCACCGCCCTCGTGCCCGCTCGTTGGCGACTGGTGGGCAGCGGACCGACCCCGGGTCCGGCGCCCCGCACCGTCGCACCGCCCGTGCCCCCTCACGAAGGCGACCGCCGTGCCCCTCGCGTACCCGCAACGCGCGTCCATCCCCCGTCCCGCACTGCCGGACACCCTCGTCCTCGCCGCCGTCGCGCTGCTCCTGCTCGCCGGCGCGGCCGGTCGGGTGCCCGCCCTGGCCGTCGTGGCGCTGGCCGGCGCGGTCAGCTGCGCCCTGGCGGGCGCGCGGCTCTCCCGGCTCACCGCCGCCCCGCCGCCGGCGCCCGTCCCCGCACAGGTCCCGACCCGGTCCCGCGCCGCCCGCCGGCGCGCGGCGCCGCCCCGCCGCGTCGCCGTGCTGCTCGACGCCGCGGTGGTGACGGCGGGGCTCACCGCCGCCGTGCTCCCGCTCGCCGAACCGGGCCAACGGTCCGCCGTCGTGGTGTCGGGGCTGGCCGCCTCCGCCGCGTTGTTCGTCGCGGGTCTGCCTCCGGCGGCGCGGCGGCCCCGCCCGTCCGCCCGGGTCCGGCTGCGCGGGGCCGTCGACGCGACCGCCGCCGGCCTGGGGCTGGTCCTCGCCGGCTGGCTGCTGCTGCCCCGCGACCCGCTCGACCCGACGGCGCGGTTCGCCGTGGCCGTGGCCCTGGGCGGGCTCGCGCTCGCCGTGCTCCTGGTGCTGACCGGGCCGCACCGGCGTACCGGCGCGGCCCGCTGCCGGGGCGGGGCGGCGCTCACCCTGTCCGGGCTGGTGATGCTGGCCGCGGTGCAGACGGGCACGGCACCGGGGCGGGCGGCGCTGGTGTCCGTACCCCCGCTGGTGGGTGGGGTGCTGCTGACGGCGGCGGGGGCGCGACGGGCGACCCGCCCGGAGCCGGACCCGCCCGCCCCGCCGGCCATGGTGTGGCCCCGGGCGGTGGTTCCGGCCGTCGCGGCCGTGGCGGCCGTCGGGTGGCAGCTCCGTGACGGCGGGCCGCCGGACCTCACCGCGGTCCTGCTCGCCCTCGCGTTGGCCCCGCCGCTGGTGCTCCGCGACCTGCTCCGGGCGGACGACCCGGCGCGGTCGACCGGCCCCGACGGCCCGCCGGTCCGGCATCGCCCGGCGGACCCGGACCACTCGGGCGCGCCCGTGGACCGGGCCGCGCTGCTGCGAGCCCTCGCCACCCTCCGCGACGCGCCGGGTCCCGCCGGCGCGCTGCTCGTCGTCGACCTCGACGGAACCGGCCCCGCCGCCGACGGGCACCAGGGCCGCGAGGACGTGCTGGCCGAGGCCGTCCGCCGGGCCCGCGCGGTCGTCGGTCCCCGCGACCTGCTCGCCGACGTCACCGCCACCGGCTTCGCCGTGGTCACCGAGGTCGGGCCGGTGCTGGCGTACGCGCTGGGCACCCGGCTGCTCGCCGCGCTCACCGAGCCCTACCGGACGGCGGGCGGGGCGCTGCGGCTGCGGGCCGGCATCGGGCTGGCCGAGATCGGCAACGGCGGCCCGGAGGACGTGCTGCGCCAGGCGGACCTGGCCCGGCGGCGGGCCGTGCAGCTCGGCCGGGACCGGGTCGAGTGGTACGACGCCTATCTGGAGGAGCAGCTCGTCCGCCGGCTCGACCTGGAACGGGAGCTGCCCGGGGCGGTCGCCCGGGGCGAGCTGGACCTCGTCTACCAGCCGGTGCTCGACCTGACCGACCGGCAGCCGGTGGGCACGGAGGCGCTGCTGCGCTGGCGCAGCCCGGTGCTCGGCACGGTGCTCCCCGCCGAGTTCCTGCCGGTGGCCGAGGACCTCGACATCGTGGGCGAGCTGGGCTGCTGGGTGCTCGACCGGGCCTGCCGGCAGCTCGCCGCCTGGTCGGCGGGCAGCCGGCAGCTCTGGATGGCGGTCAACGTGACCGTCCGGGAGCTGGCCTCACCCGACTTCGTGCCGCGCACGGCGGCCGTGCTCGACGCGTACGGGTTGGCGCCGGACCGGCTGGTGGTCGAGGTGGCGGAGCCCCGGGTGGGCGCCGAGCTGCCGACCGTGGTGGCCCGGCTGGCCGGGCTGCGTTCGCTGGGCGTGCGCACCGCGCTGGACGACTTCCGGGCCGAGCACGCCTCGCTGGCGCAGCTGCGCCGGTTGCCGATCGACCTGCTCAAGGTCGGCCCGCAGCTGGTGGACCCGGCGGACCCGCAGCGCCCGCTGATCGACGTGGTGGTGAACGTGGGGGACCGCCTGGGTCTGGACATCGTGGCCGAGGAACTGGAGTCGGCCGGCCTGGTCGACGGCGCGCGGCGGGCCGGCTGCCGGTACGGGCAGGGCTTCGCGCTGGCCCGCCCGGCCACCGCGGAGCGGGTCGAGGCGTACTTCGAGGAGTTCCCCTCGGCCTCGCGCTGACCGGGCGGCCCGCGGGGCCCCGCCCCGCCTGGTTGACTCTGACACCGTGTCAGGGCCGAACGTGTGAGGGGCCATGTTCACCATCGGAGACTTCGCCAGGCTCGGCCGCGTGTCGGTCCGCATGCTGCGCCACTACGACGGCATCGGGCTGCTCCGCCCGGCCGCCGTCGACCCGCACACCGGGTACCGGTCCTACCGGGCCGAGCAGCTGCACCGGCTCAACCGGGTGATCGCCCTCAAGGAACTCGGGCTCACCCTCGGGCAGGTGCGGGCGATCCTCGACGACACCGTCGAGGTCGCCGAGCTGCGCGGCATGCTGCGGCTGCGCCGGTCCCAGCTGGAGGCCCAGCTGGCGGCCGACACCGCCCGGCTGGCCGGGGTCGAGGCGAGGCTCCGCATGATCGAGACGGAGGGTCGGATGACCAGCCAGGACGTCGTACTCAAGGAACTGCCCGCGGTCCGCGTGGCGGAGCTGACCGCGGTGGCCCGCAGCTACGAGACCCCGGACATCTCCACCGTGATCCAGCCGCTCTACCCGGAGCTGTTCCGGCGCCTCGGCGAGGCGGGCGTCGCCCCCAGCGGCCCGAGCCTGGCCTGGTACGAAGCGGCGGGGGAGGGCGAGGCCGTGGTGGTGCACGCCGGGGTGACGGTGGCCGAAGACCCCGCGGCGGCCCGGGACTTCGCGGTCGTCGACCTGCCCCCGGTGCCCGCCGCCGCGACGATCATCCATCACGGGCCGATGGACGAGGTGGAGGGCAGCGTGCAGGCGCTCGCCGCCTGGATCGAGGCGAACGGCTGGCGGGCCGACGGCTACGTCCGCGAGCTGTACCTGGACTACTGCGCGGAGGACCCGGCGAAGGGCGTCACCGAACTCCAGTTGCCGGTGGTGCCGGCGTGAGCGGCGGCCCGACCCGAGTGCGGGTCGGGCCGCAGCCTGGAGGAGCAGGGCGCGCGAGGCGCTGCGCAGCCGGTGTCGGGGCGACCGTGCCGACCGCCCCGACACCGATGTCACCGCAGGTAGGGGCCGGTCTCGCCGACCTTGCCCGGTGCCGGGTTGCCCGGCAGGTCCAGCACGTACACGCGCAGGTTGCCCTTGCCGCTGACGGTCGCCGCCAGCGTTCCGTTGCTGACGGTCCGGACGTCGCCGGTGACCGCGTCGACGTACCGGCCGTTGGGCACTCCGGTGAACGTCGCGCTCCCGGAGACCGTGACCAGTGCGAAGCTGTCCACGCCGCCGGCGGTGAAGCGCCGCTTGTACGCCATGGCGCCGCTGATCCCCTCGGTCGAGTACTGCCCCTTCTGCAGGGCGGGCACCGCCCGGCGGATCTGGTTGAGGCGCTGCACGTGCTTCACCAGCGGCTTGTCCAGGGTGGCGGCCACCGGTCCGGTGGCCGTGCCGACCCGGCCGAAGTCCGTCGCGGTGACCGTGCCCGCCAGGTGGTCGCCGTAGTAGGCGCGGCCGGTGGTGGCCAGCGGGCAGGTCGGGCCGCAGTCGATCTTCGCGCCCTTCTGGAACTCGATCTCGGAACCGTAGTAGAGCGTCGGGATCCCCCGGAACGTCCACATCAGGCTCATGTTCTCCGCCCAGGCGTCGGTGCCGCCGGTGTACCGGGTGTTCGACTTGTTCGGGCCGTAGTCGTGGCTGTCGACGTACACGACGTTGTAGGTCGCGTCGTTGTAGCTGTCGTCGGAGTCCCTGCCGTTGCCGAAGGCGTTGTTCGCGTCCCCGAAGTTCATGTGCATGCGCATGTCGATGACGTTCATGCCGGAGAACTTCGAGTGGTCCGGCGCGTGGTAGGTGTTGCCGCGCAGGAACGCGTTGTCGCTGGTGGGCTGGCCGCTCGGGCCGATCAGCTGCTCGTGGTCGTACTGCTCGATGGCGGCCCGCACGTCGTCGGGGCTGTACTCCTTGCGCTCCTTCCAGGTGAAGAACTGCGCCGAGTGGTTGACCGAGCCCCGGTTCCACTTGTCGTTGACGAACGCGGCGACCTCGCCGAAGACGTAGAAGTCGCGCCCGGACTCGCCGTGCGTGGCGAGCGCGTGCTGCTGGATGGCGGGCAGGAACCGCCGGTTCCAGGTGACGCGGGGGATGTGCACGGCCGTGTCGACGCGGAAGCCGTCCACCCCCATGTCGATGAACCTGTTGTACGCGTCGATCAGGTACTTCTGCACGGCGGCGTTCTCGGTGTTGAGGTCGGCCAGGTCCTCGTGCAGCCAGCAGCTACGCGAGTCCTCGCCCTCCCAGTTGCCGATCCAGCACTGGTGGTAGAGGTCGGCCGGGAAGAGCTTGCTGGTCGGGGTGGGCCACTGGCACTCGTAGAGGCGGAAGCCCTCGGGGCTGGTGCCGGCCGGGGCGCCCCAGCGCGGGCACTGGTTGCCGGCCGGCGCGGTGCCCGACCAGACGTCCCCGTTGTAGGGGCGGCCCTTGGCGAGGGCGTTCTGCGCCGGGGTCAGCTCCGGGTCGGTGCCGGGGTGCTCGACCGTGGGGTCGTACTCGCGCCCCGCCTCCTGCCTGCTGTACATCCACTTCCACTGCTCGTCGCGGACGCCGTACACCGTCGGGGTGAACAGCCCCTTGGCGCCCCACCGCGAGCTGTGGTTGTAGACCACGTCCTGGAAGATCTTGATGCCCTTGGCGTGCGCGGCGTTGATCAGGTCCTGGTAGCTCGCGCCGGGGCTCTCCAACCGGGGGTCGACCCGCTGGAAGTCCCAGCCGTGGTAGCCGTGGAAGTCGTAGTCGGAGCGGTTCAGCACGACCGGGGTGATCCAGAGGGCGGAGAAGCCGAGCCCCTTGACGTAGTCGAGCTTGTCGATCAGGCCCTTGAAGTCGCCGCGGAACATCGGGTCGTCGTTGGCCGCGTTGCCGGACTTCACGTGCTGGCTGCCGCCCCGGTTGTTGGCGGCGTCGCCGTCGGCGAACCGGGCGGTCATCACGAAGTAGATGCTGTCCTCGCGGGGGTCGCCGCCGAGCGGGGTGCCGGCTGCCGGCGGGGGCGCGGTGGCCCCGGTGGTGACCGCCACGGGGGCGCTGGCCGGGGAGGTGTTGCCGGCCGCGTCGTACGCCCGGACGGTGTACTCGTAGCGGGTGTGCGGGCTCAGGGCGGCGTCGATGTGGCCGGTGGCGGCGGTGCTCACCGTGACGGTGCCCTGCGGCCCGCCGGTGCGGGTGAGCCGGTAGCCGGTCACCCCCCGGTCGTCGGTGGACGCCGCCCAGGACACCGCGACCCGCAGCCCATTCGCGGTCGCGCCCAGGCCGGTGGGTACGGACGGCGCCGTGGTGTCCGGCGTGCCGGGGGCGCACGGTGCGGCCGTGCCGGCGGTCACCACCCCCGCCTGGACGGTGCTCACCCCGGCGCCCAGCGTGTAGTCCGCGCCGTTGTTGTTGTCCCAGGCGCCGGCGCCGTCGTTGAACGCCGCCCGCAGCGTGCCGGCGGTGCCGAGGTCGACGACCCGCCGGGCCCACCCGGCGCAGCCAGCCTCCATCGGTACGCCGGGAACGGTGGTCCAGGCGCCGCCGGCGACCTGGTGGTGGATGTTCGCGGTGGCCCAGCCCCGCGTCCCGAGGTGGTACCAGACGTCGGCCGTCCGGCCGGTCGGCGGGTTCGACGGGGTGGGCGTCGGGGAGCCGGCGCAGGGATCGGCCGTGCCGACCACGCCGTCCGCGACGGTCACCGTCCCGGTGCCGGTGCGGTAGTTCGCGCCCCGGTTGTTGTCCCAGGTCGTGCCGTTGTGGTTGAACACGACCTGGAGGCCGGTGGCGGTGCCGACGTCGACGGTGCGCTTGCGCCAGCCGGCGCACGCCGCCTCCATCGCCACCCCGGGCACGGGCGTCCACGCGCCGCCGTCCGGGGCGTAGTGGATGTTGACCTGGCCGGTCCAGGTGGCGGCGGGTCGGTAGTAGACGGTCACGGAGTTCGCGGCGGAGGCCGTGCTGAGCGGGGCCAGCCCGACGGTGAGCCCGGCGGCCAGCGCCGCCGCGATCAGCCGTCGTCGTCCGGTGCGGGAATGCATCGGAGCTCCTCGGGGGTGGTTGTCGGCGAGGGCCGAGGGGGAAGGGGGCGCCTTGCGTGACAGCCGTCGGTGCTGGGGGATGTCCGGACCGGACAGTGATGTGACGGGTCACGTCATGAGATGACGGATGTTTCTGCAAGGTCTTGCAAGTGGCGAGAAAGTTACCACCATCAACGTCCCGACACCAGACGTTCACGTTGATCGGAGGCAGGCCCGCCGGCCTCGGGAGCGCGGAGCCGGGCGGGCGGGTGGCCCGGGCGCCGCCGCGCGGCCCGGGTGTGCGGTGAACCGATCAGGTCGGCGCGCAGGGGCGCGGGTGAGCGCCTGCGGCCCCGGGTCGGGAGGTCGATGGACGGGCGCCCGGGTCGGCGCGGTCCGCCTCAGCTCGCGCGCGGCGGCGCCGTGCTGCCCCGGGGGGTCAGGTGGGCCGTCTCGTCCTGGACGCGGTCGGCCGGCGCGCCGCCGATCACCGCGAGCAGTTGCCGGGCGGCGTGCGCGCCGTACGCCGGGATGTCCCGGCCGAGCGCGGTCAGCGGCGGGTGTACCAGCTGGCAGAGGGGCGAGTCGTCCCACGCCACGATGGACAGGTCGCCCGGCACGGCGAGACCCATCTCCTGGGCCACCGACAGCCCCGCTATCGCCATCACGTCGTTGTCGTAGATCACGGCGGTGGGGCGGCCGGCCGAGCTGAGCAGCCGCCGGGTGGCGCGGGCGCCCTCCTCGCCGGTGTAGTCCGACGGCACGGTGACCGCGTCGGCCAGGCCGAGCCGGCGGCACACCTGGGTGAACGCCTCGGTGCGGATCTCGGTGTGCAGCAGGGCGGGCAGCCCGCCGACGCGGGCGATGCGGCGGTGGCCGAGGGCGACCAGGTACTCCACGGTCTCCACCAGCGCCGCCGCGTCGTCGGACCAGACGCTGGCCAGCCCGCCGGTGCCGCCCGGGCCGCCGATCACCACCGCGGGCAGGCCCAGCTCCTCCAGCACCGGCACCCGGCGGTCGTCGGCGCGCAGGTCGCAGACGAGGACGCCGTCGACGCGGCGCTCGCCCCACCACCGGCGGTAGACCGCGACCTCCGCGTCCTGGTCGGCCACCACCTGGAGGGTGAGGGCGTACGACCGGGCGGAGAGTTCGGCCTCGACGCCGCTGATCAGCTCCATGAAGAACGGCTCGATGCCGAGCGTGCGGGCCGGGCGGCACAGGGTCAGGCCGACCGCGTCGGCGGTGGCCCCGGAGAGGGAGCGGGCGGCGCGGCTCGGGTTGAAGCCGATCTCGGCGGCGATGGCGAGGATCCGCTGCCGGGTGGCCTCGGAGACCCCGGGCTGGCCGTTCAGCGCGTAGGAGACCGCCCCCTTCGACACCCCGGCACGGCGGGCGACGTCGGCGATCGTGGGCCGCTTCACCGGCGTACTCCTCCACTCTCCCGCCCGGGCGGGTGTCACCACGAGGCCGGGGCGACCGGCGGCGGTCCACGCTACTGCACCGCCCCCGGATCGGGCCGGCGCGACCGGGGCGCGCCGCCGGGCCGGTCGCCGACTTTCTCGGTTAAGTGATCGTGGGGCGACTCGGACCGTGCCGCTGGCGCGCGTTCCGTTCTCTCACCAAAATGGTTCCACCTCCCATGATCGCGCTCCCACGCCGATGCAGATTACCGCGAGATGCCTGCGGTGACTGCCCGTTGACACTGCCGAAACCGGACCGTACGGTGGCGGAACTTATCCGGTTCAGTCAACGGCTCTCGATGTCGGGAGCGATCCCATCTGGCGCGGAGGATGACATGAGACGGTCCTTGACGCACTGGGCCAGGGCGGCCGCCGTCGGCGCGGTCAGCCTGGTCATGGTCGCGGCGTGCAGCGGCAACAGCGGGGGTGGCGGCGAGTCCCGGGCGGGCGGCCCGGTCACCCTCAAAATCAACTTCTGGGGCGACTTCGGGCTCGACGAGCTCAAGACGAAGTACGAGGACGCGAACCCGAACGTCAAGATCAGCCTGAACACCGGCGAGTACAACGCCCAGCACGAGGACCTGCAGAAGAAGCTCGTCGCCGGCTCCGGCGCGCCGGACATCGCCGCCGTCGACGAGGGCTTCGTCGTCCAGTTCCGCGGCCAGGCCGACAAGTTCGTCAACCTGCTCGACAAGGGCGCCGGCGCGTACGAGCAGAAGTACCTGCCGTGGAAGTGGAAGCAGACCCTGACGCCCGACGGCAAGGCCCAGATCGGCCTCGGCACCGACGTCGGCGGCCTGGCCATGTGCTACCGCACCGACCTGTTCGCCGCAGCCGGTCTGCCCACCGCACGCGACCAGGTCTCCGCGCTCTGGCCCACCTGGGACAGGTTCATCGAGGTCGGCCAGCAGTACACGGCCAGGAGCGGCAAGAAGTTCATCGACGCCGGCACCAACATCTTCAACCCCGTCCTCGGGCAGCAGCCGGTCGGCTTCTACGACGAGAGCGAGGCGCTGAAGATGGACGGCGGCCCGAAGGTCGCCTTCGACGTGGCGGCCCGGACCATCGCCGCCGACCTCTCGGCCAACCTCACCGCGTTCTCCCCCGAGTGGAACAGCGGCTTCGTCAAGGGCAACTTCGCCGTGCTCGCCTGCCCGGCCTGGATGCAGGGGCACATCAAGAACACCGCGCCCGGCACCAGCGGCAAGTGGGACGTGGCCGCCATCCCCGGCGGGGGCGGCAACTGGGGCGGCTCGTTCCTGACCATCCCCAAGCAGGGCAGGAACGTCGACGAGGCGTACAAGTTCGTCGAGTGGCTGATCCAGCCCGAGCAGCAGATCGAGATCTTCAAGAAGGTCGGCAACCTGCCCTCCCAGCCGGCGCTCTACCAGGACCCGGCGATCAGGGACTTCACCAACCCCTTCTTCAGCGACGCCCCGGTCGGCCAGATCTTCTCCAGGACGGCGGAGAACCTGACCCCGCAGTACCTCGGCCGCCGGAACGGCCCGACCCGGGTGGCGGTGGAGAACGTCCTGAACCGGCTGGCCACCGGAAACCTGAAGGGCAAGCCCGACCAGGCGTGGACCGAGGCGGTCAAGGAAGCCGAGAAGGCCGCCAAGTCCTGACCGTACGCCGGTCGGGGCGGGTCGCCCCGTCCCGACCGGCCGCCCCATCCGGTCCCCTGGAGGTCCCCCCATGTCCACCACCCGCGCCGCCCCCGCGACGCCCCGGCCCGGCCGGGACTCCGGCGCGACGGCCAGCCACCGGAACCGCCCCTACGAGCCCGGCCCCTGGCGCACCCGGCTGCACCGCTTCGACATGCGCTACGTGCCGTATTTGCTGATCGCCCCGTTCTTCCTGCTGTTCGCCGTCTTCGGGCTCTTCCCGATCGTCTTCAACGGCGTCGTCGCCCTGCGCCACTGGCGGCTCGACGACCCGACGCTGACCGGCTGGGCCGGGCTGGAGAACTTCCGCCGCCTGTTCACCGACGACGACTTCTTCAACGCGCTCTCCAACACCTTCGGCATCTTCCTGCTCTCCACCGTGCCGCAGCTGCTGCTGGCGCTGGTCGTCGCGTCGCTGCTGAACCGGAAGCTGCGGGCCCAGACCTGGTTCCGGGTCGGGGTGCTGCTGCCGTACATCACCCCGGTGACGGCCTCCACGCTGATCTTCTCCGTGGTCTTCGCCCGGGACACCGGCATCGCCAACTGGGCGCTGTCGCTGCTCGGCACCGGCGAGACCGCGCCGATCGACTGGCGGTCCGCCAAGTGGTCCTCGTGGATCGCCATCGCCACCATGGTCAACTGGAAGTGGATCGGCTACAACGCGCTGCTCTACCTGGCCGCCATGCAGTCCATCCCGCGCGACGTCTACGAGGCCGCCGCCGTCGACGGCGCAGGGCCGTGGCGCCAGCTCTGGCGGATCACCGTGCCGATGATCCGGCCGGTGGTCATCTTCACCGTGGTGCTCTCCACCATCGGCGGCCTGCAACTGTTCACCGAGCCGATGCTCTTCGACGCCAACCCGGCACTGGGCCTCGGCGGCGACGACGGGCAGTGGCAGACCGTCGCGCAGCTCATCTACAAGGTCGGCTGGCGGGACCTCAACCTCGGCTACGCCGCCGCCATGTCCTGGGCCCTCTTCCTGGTCATCCTGCTCGTCGCGGCGGTCAACGCCCTGATCACCAACCGCCTGGGAGGTGGTAAGCGGTGAGCGCGAGGAGTGAGCTTGCGAGCCCCGCAGTCGCGAACGAAGGCAGGCACCGGTGAGCGCGAGGAGTGAGCTTGCGAGCCCCGCAGTCGCGAACGAAGGGAGGCGCAGGTGAAGGTTTCGAACTCCCGGCGGGCGGCGCTGACGGGCCGGGCGCCGCAGCACATGCCCGGCACCGTCTGGACCTACCTGTTCCTGAGCGTCGTGATCGCGTTCTCGGCGTTCCCGCTCTACTGGATGTTCGTCATCGCCACGAACACCGACGAGGCGCTGGCGAAGATCCCGCCCCAGGTGCTGCCCGGTGGTCAGCTGGTCACCAACCTGCGGGAGGTCTTCTCCATGCAGGACGTGTTCTTCCTCCAGTCGCTCGGCAACAGCGTGATCGTGTCGTCGGTGGTGACGGCGTCGGTGCTCTTCTTCTGCTCGCTGGCCGGCTTCGCCTTCGCCAAGCTGCGGTTCAAGGGACGCAACGCGCTGATGGTCATGGTCGTCCTGACCATGACGGTGCCGAACCAGCTCGGCGTCGTCGCGCTCTACATCCTGATGGGCCGGATGCCCGGCGAGGGCGGCTGGAACGGCACCCTCCTCGCGGTGATCGTGCCCGGCCTGGTCACCGCGTTCGGCGTCTTCTACATGCGGCAGTTCATCCTCGACGCGGTCCCCGACGAGCTGGTCGAGGCCGCGCGGATGGACGGTGCGAGCACCATGCGGATCTTCTGGAGCGTGGTGGTGCCGGCGGTCCGGCCCGCCATGGCGGTGCTCGGCCTGCTGACCTTCGTCGCCACCTGGAACGAGTTCCAGTGGCCGCTGATCACCCTCGGCGGCACCGACTACCCGACCTCGATGGTCGCCCTCTCCGACCTCGCCAGCGGCAACTACGTGCTGTACCGGCGGGTGCTGGCCGGCGCTCTGGTCGCCACCCTCCCGCTGCTGGTGATGCTGTTCGTCGGCGGCCGTCAGATCGTCCGCGGAATCATGGAAGGTGCGGTGAAGTCGTGACCCGGCAAGCGTTGCACGAGGACTGGACCCTGCGGGCGGTACCGGGACCGCAGGTGCCGCCCGCGATCGCGGGCCGCGCGGTGCCGGCCACCGTCCCCGGCTGCGTACACACCGACCTGCTCGCCGCCGGCCTGATTCCCGACCCGTACCTGGACGACAACGAGAAGGCGCTGGCCTGGATCGGGCGTACCGACTGGGTCTACGAGACCACCTTCCGCCACGAGCCGGGCGACGACGAGCGGGTCGACCTGGTCTGCGCCGGCCTGGACACCGTCGCCACGCTCATGCTCAACGGCGCCGAGGTCGGCCGCGCCGAGAACATGCACCGCGGCCACCGCTTCGACGTCCGGTCGCTGCTGGTCGCGGGGTCCAACACCCTGGCCGTACGCTTCGACTCCGCCTACCGCTACGCCGAGGCGCAGCGGGACCGGCTCGGGGACCGGCCGAACGCCTATCCGGAGCCGTTCCCGTTCATCCGCAAGATGGCCTGCAACTTCGGCTGGGACTGGGGGCCGACGCTGGTCACCGCCGGCATCTGGCAGGAGATCGGGCTGCACGCCTGGTCCGCGGCGCGGCTGGCCGTCGTGCGTCCCCTGGTGACCGTCGAGGCCGGCGACGGCCGGGTGGAGCTGCACGTCGAGGTCGAGCGGGCCGGGGACGCGCCGCTCGCCGTGCGGGCGACCGTGGCGGGGGTGCGCGCCGAGGCGACGATCCCGGCCGGGCGGCGCACGGCCGCGCTGACCCTCACCGTCCGCGATCCGGCGCTGTGGTGGCCCCGGGGGTACGGCGAGCAGCCGCTGCACCCGCTGGAGGTGACGCTGTACGACGCCGAAGCCCGCCCGCTCGACACGTGGTCCCGCCGGATCGGGTTCCGCTCCGTACGCCTCGACACCGCCCCCGACGCGCACGGCACCCCGTTCGCCCTGCACGTCAACGACACCCCGGTCTTCGTCCGGGGGGTCAACTGGATCCCCGACGACGCGTTCCTGACCCGGATCACCCGGGACCGGCTGGCGCACCGGTTCCGGCAGGCCGCCGACGCGAACGTCAACCTGCTGCGCGTCTGGGGCGGCGGGCGGTACGAGTCGGACGACTTCTACGACCTCGCCGACGAGCTGGGGCAGCTCGTGCAGCAGGACTTCCTCTTCGCCTGCGCCGCCTACCCGGAGGAGGAGCCGTTGCGCGCCGAGGTGGCCGCCGAGGCCGCCGAGCAGGTGGTCCGGCTGGCACCGCACCCGTCGCTGGTGCTCTGGACCGGCAACAACGAGAACATCTGGGGCTGGCACGACTGGGACTGGCAGGAGCCCCTCGCGGGGCGCACCTGGGGGCGCGGCTACTACCTGGAGCTGCTGCCCCGGATCGTGGCCGAGCTGGACCCGACGCGCCCGTACTGGCCGGGCAGCCCGTGGTCGGGCAGCGAGGAGATCCACCCCAACGACCCGGCGCACGGCACCACGCACATCTGGGACGTCTGGAACACCGACGACTACACGAAGTACCGCGAGTACGTGCCGCGTTTCGTCGCCGAGTTCGGCTACCAGGCCCCGCCCGCGTACGCGACGCTGCGCCGGGCGCTGTCGGACGAGCCCCTGGCGCCCGACTCGCCCGGCATGGCGCACCACCAGAAGGCGATCGACGGCGACGCCAAGCTCCGGCGAGGGCTCGACGCCCACCTGCCGCCACCGGCGGACTTCGACGACTGGCACTGGCTGACCCAGCTCAACCAGGCGCGGGCGATCCAGCTCGCCGTCGAGCACTTCCGCTCCCACCGGGACGTCTGCGCGGGCACGATCGTGTGGCAGCTCAACGACTGCTGGCCGGTGACCTCGTGGTCGGCTGTCGACGGCGACGGTCGCCGCAAGCCGCTGTGGTACGCGCTGCGCCGGGCGTACGCGGACCGGCTGCTGACCGTCCAGCCCCGCGCGGGCGGCCTGGCCGTGGTCGCGGTCAACGACGGGGCGAACCCGTGGCGGGCGACCGCCTCGGTGACCCGGCTGACCCTGACCGGCGAGCCACGGGCCAAGACGACGCTGGAGCTGGACGTCCCCGCGTACGCCAGGATCGAGCTGGCGCTGCCGGCGGAGCTGGCGCGGCCGGAGCAGGCCCGCCGCGAGCTGCTGGTGGCCGACGCGGGCGGGACGGCCGAGCGGGCGCTCTGGTTCTTCGCCGAGGACCGCGACGCCGACTGGCCGCCGGCCGGGTACGACGCGGCGGTCGAGCCGGTCGACGGCGGGCACCGGGTCCGCGTCACCGCCCGCACGGTCCTGCGCGACCTGACGCTCTTCCCGGACCGCCTCGACCCGGCGGCCGAGGTCGACGAGGCGCTGGTCACCCTGCTGCCGGGGGAAACGGCGACCTTCACGGTGCGCACGAACGCCCCACTGGCCCCGGCGGCCCTGACCACCCGGCCCGTCCTGCGCCACGTCAGCGACACCGTCACCGGCTGACGGTCGACGACGGAGATCTTGGCAGGGAACGGCCCCTGGAGGGGCACTCCCGCACCAAGATCTCCGTCGTGCCGCAGCGGCTACTCCGGGACGCGGCGGTAGGCGCCGTCGCTGGCCGAGGTCGCCATCGAGGCGTACGCGCGCAGCGCCGCGGACACCGGTCGCTGCCGGTCGACCGGGGTGTACGGCCTGTCGCGCTTCTCCTGCGCGATCCGCCGGGCCTCCAGCACGTCGGGGGCCACGTTCAGCTCGATCGACCGGCCCGGGATGTCGATCACGATCTCGTCGCCGGACTCGACGAGGGCGATCAGCCCGCCGGAGGCCGCCTCCGGGGAGACGTGCCCGATGGAGAGCCCGGAGGTGCCGCCGGAGAAGCGCCCGTCGGTGAGCAGCGCGCAGGAGCGGCCCAGCCCCCGGCCCTTCAGGAACGAGGTCGGGTAGAGCATCTCCTGCATGCCGGGGCCGCCCTTCGGCCCCTCGTAGCGGATCACCACCACGTCGCCGGCGACGATCCGCTTGTTGAGGATCGCCTCGACGGCGTCGTCCTGCGACTCGTAGACCTTGGCCGGGCCCCGGAAGGTCAGGCACTCCTCGGGCACCCCGGCGGTCTTCACCACGCAGCCCTCCGGGGCCAGGTTGCCGTGCAGGATGGCCAGCCCGCCGTCCGCGCTGTAGGCGTGCGCGAGGTCCCGTACGCAGCCCTCGGCGGCGTCGGTGTCCAGCGACGACCAGCGGTTGGTGGTGGAGAACGGCTCGGTGGTGCGCACCCCGCCCGGGGCGGCGTGGAACAGCTCGACCGCCTCCGCCGTCGCCGACCCGCCCCGGACGTCCCAGTCGGCGAGCCAGCGCTCCAGGCTGGGGGAGTGCACCGTGTGCACGTCCCGGTGGAGCAGGCCGGCCCGGTCCAGTTCGCCGAGGATGGCCGGGATTCCGCCGGCCCGGTGCACGTCCTCCATGTGGTACTGCGGGGAGTTCGGGGCGACCTTGGCCAGGCAGGGCACCCGGCGGGAGACGGCGTCGATGTCCGCGACGTCGAAGTCCAGCTCGGCCTCGCGGGCGGCGGCGAGCAGGTGCAGGATCGTGTTGGTCGAGCCGCCCATCGCCACGTCCAGGGCGACCGCGTTCTCGAACGCGGCCCGGCTGGCGATCGCGCGGGGCAGCACGGAGGCGTCGTCGCCGTCGTACCACCGCTTGGCGATCTCCACGACGGTGCGGCCGGCCTCGACGAAGAGCGACCGGCGCGCGGCGTGGGTCGCCAGCGTCGAGCCGTTGCCCGGCAGCGCCAGGCCGATCGCCTCGGTGAGGCAGTTCATCGAGTTGGCGGTGAACATGCCGGAGCAGGAACCGCAGGTCGGGCAGGCCGACCGCTCGATCTCGCCGAGCTGGTCGTCGGTGACGGCCTCGTTGGATGAGGCGATCATCGCGTCGATCAGGTCGATCTTGGAGTGCACGACGCCCTCGATCGCCACGGTCTTGCCGGCCTCCATCGGCCCGCCGGAGACGAAGACGGTCGGGATGTTCAGCCGCAGGGCGGCCAGCAGCATGCCCGGAGTGATCTTGTCGCAGTTGGAGATGCAGACCAGGGCGTCGGCGCAGTGCGCGTTGACCATGTACTCCACCGCGTCGGCGATCAGCTCCCGGCTGGGCAGGGAGTAGAGCATCCCGCCGTGGCCCATGGCGATCCCGTCGTCCACGGCGATGGTGTTGAACTCGCGGCCCACCCCGCCGGCCTCGGCCACCGCCTCGGCGACCAGGCCGCCCATGTCCTTGAGGTGCACGTGACCGGGTACGAACTGGGTGAAGCTGTTGGCGATGGCGACGATCGGCTTGCCGAAGTCGTCGTCGGTCATCCCGGTGGCCCGCCACAGGGCCCGGGCGCCGGCCATCGTCCGACCGTGCGTGGAGGTCTTCGACCGCAGCTCAGGCATGCCCACCAGTGTGACACCGCCGCCGGGCCGGCCGGCCGCCGTGCGCGCCGTGTCCCAAAGGATGCACACCCGGGCCCCCACGTTCCGCGCGTATCCGGCACAGTTGGAACGTGCAGTTCCCCCCGGGCATGGTCGCGGTCGCGGTGCTGTGCGGGCTGGTCGCCGCGGCGGCCACCGCGCTGTCGGCCGCCGGCGTCCTGCGCCGCGCCGGGCCGCACCGGCAGGCGTACGCGCTGCTCGCCGCCGCGTCCGGGGTGGCGCTGGTCACCCTGCTGGTCGGGGTGGCCGTGGCGCTCTCCGTCGCCGGGCACGCGGGGCACGCCCCGGACCGGCGCATGGGCTGGGCCGGCGTCGTGTCGATCGGCACGGCGGTCAGCGGGCTGATCTTCTCCGCCGGGCTGCTCCGGCTGCCCGGCGTGGCCGCCACGGCGGCGGCCACCGCCCGGCTGGCGCTCGACGGCCTGGTGATGGCGACGGCGTTCTGGTTCGTCGGTTGGGTGATCTTCTCCGAGCCCACCCGGCTGCTCGGCGACGCCACCCCGGCGGCCTGCGTGCCGATCCTGCTCGCCACGGTCAGCGCGGCCCTGACCGCCGGGCTCGCCCTGATCGTGGCCTTCCGTGCCCCGCCGCCGCGCGGTCGCGCCGCCCGGGTCGGCGCCGGGGCCACCGCCGTCACCTGCGGCGGGCTCGGCATCGCCACCGGTCTCTGCCAGGCCGGGCCGGGCATGGCGCTGGTCGGGGCGGGCGTGCTCGCCGCCGGCCTGGTCGCCGCCGCGTCGGCGGCCCGCCGGCCGGACGCGGCGGACCGGCCGGCCACCGACCTGATCCGCCGCGACGGCGCGTACGCGTTCGTCCCGATGTTCGCCATGGCCGCCTCGGCGATGTACCACCTGCTCCAGGACGGCCGGTTCGACGCGCTGGGCATCGTCGCCGGCAGCGTGGAGGGCTTCGCCCTGGTGACCCGGCAGTACCTGACGCTGCACGACGTGCGCGGCTACGCCCGGCGGCTGGCCGAGCGGGAGGCGCACTTCCGCGAGCTGGCGCACACCGACCAACTGACCGCGCTGGCCAACCGGCGAGGGCTGTTGCAGGCGCTGCACCGGTGCGCCGAGGCCGGCGCCCCCTGCGTGCTGCTCGGGCTCGACCTCGACGGCTTCAAGCACGTCAACGACATGCGCGGCCACGACGTGGGCGACGCGGTGCTGGCCGAGGTCGGCGAGCGGCTGCGCGCCAACCTGCGACCCGGCGACGTGGCGGCCCGGCTCGGCGGCGACGAGTTCGCGGTGCTGATGCACGGCCAGCCCGCCGACGCGGACCGGTTCGCCGAGCGCCTGCTCGGCGTGCTCGGGCGTGCCTACGACCAGCCGGAGGGGCCGGTCTTCCTGTCGGTGAGCATCGGGGTGGCCGGCTGGACGGGCGAGCCCGACGTGGAGCTGCTGCTGCGCCACGCCGACCTGGCGCTGCGCTACGCCAAGCAGCGCGGCAAGAACCGGATCGAGCGCTACGACGCCGCGTACGACCAGCTGCTGCGCCGGCGTACCACGCTGGAGCACGAGCTGCGCGGCGCGATCGAGCGCGACGAGCTGCGCCTGGCGTTCCAGCCGGTGGCGTCGCTGCCCTCGGTGCGCCCGGTCGGCGCGGAGGCGCTGCTGCGCTGGCGCCACCCGGTGCTGGGCAACGTCGGCCCGGACGAGTTCATCCCGCTGGCCGAGGAGTGCGGGATGATCGCCAAGCTGGGCGCCTGGGTGCTGCACCAGGCGTGCCACCAGCTCTCCCGCTGGCTGGCCGACGGCCACGACGTCTGGGTCTCGGTCAACGTGTCCCCCCGGGAGCTGCACGCCCCGGAGTACGTGGTCCAGGTCGCCGAGGCGCTGCGCGCCCACCGCGTGCCGCCGCAGCGGCTGGTGCTGGAGGTCACCGAGCACGCCGTCGCGACGGACCTGGACGAGCTGATCCGGCGGCTGACGGCGCTGCGGCTGACCGGGGTCCGGATCGCGTTGGACGACTTCGGCGCCGGATACTCGTCGCTCGGTCAGCTGCGCCGCCTGCCGATCGACATCCTCAAGATCGACCACGGCCTGGTCGCGGAGCACGAGCCGGTGCGGCCGGTGGGCAGGGACGGCCCCGCGTTCGCGCCGATGGTCGACATCGTCATGCGGCTCGGTCACCAGCTCGGCCTGGAGGTCATCGCCGAGGGGGTGACCACGCCGACGGAGCTGGCCGCCGTGGTCGCCGCCGGCTGCCGGTTCGGCCAGGGAGCGCTCTTCGGCTGGGGCGTGCCGGCCGAGCACCTGGAAGCCATGCTGGAGGCGGCCACGTCCCCGGGGGCCCGCCCGGCCCCGGCCCCGGCGTCGGTCGGCCCGCCCGCGTCGCCGCCGCCCCGGCGGCTGCCGACGCTGCCCGCCCCGCGCCCCTCCGGGCAGGGGTCCGCGCAGGTGGAGCGGGGTTCCTAGCGCCCCGGACGGGTGAAATCCGACGCTCCGTTAACCAACATGTGGGATCAGTTGACTCATCGCGTGAGATGCGTCAGGCTTGCCGCATGTCGTCGTACCGGTCGCTGCGAGTACTTACCTGAGCGCACTCTCCATGTCGAGAGTGCGCTGGCCCCGTGCATCCTGCACGAGGGCTTTTTTGTTGCCGTCGGACCCATCGACGCCGGGCGTCGCCCCGCGTCACCCGCTCGAACAGCCGCACCCACTCCAGCCGAAGGCCTGAACCGCCATGACGAGACCCACGCCAGAGACACTCGCCCACTCCGCCCGGCGGGCCCGCACGGTCGCCGAGCCCGCGAGCGACGCCGAGCACGCCGGCGCCGCCCGCGCCGCGGCCACCCCGGCCGTCCCGGGGGTACGCACACCCGCCCCGGCCCAGGTCAGCGGTGCCGGATCGCTCGTGCGGTCCCTCGAGGCGCTCGGCGTCGACATCGTCTTCGGCATCCCGGGCGGCGCCATCCTGCCGGCGTACGACCCGCTCTACGACTCCACCGTCCGGCACATCCTGGTCCGCCACGAGCAGGGCGCCGGGCACGCGGCGACGGGCTACGCCCAGGCGACCGGCCGGGTGGGGGTCTGCATGGCCACCTCCGGGCCCGGCGCCACGAACCTGGTCACCCCGATCGCCGACGCGTACATGGACTCGGTGCCGATCGTGGCGATCACCGGGCAGGTCGCGCGGCCCTCGATCGGCACGGACGCCTTCCAGGAGGCGGACATCCAGGGCATCACCCTGCCGATCACCAAGCACAACTTCCTGGTGCAGGAGGCCGAGGAGATCCCCCGGGTGCTGGCCGAGGCGTTCCACCTGGCCGCCACCGGCCGACCCGGGCCGGTCCTGGTCGACATCCCCAAGGACGTCCTCCAGGCGCCCACCACCTTCACCTGGCCGCCGACGCTGGACCTGCCGGGCTACCGCCCGACCCTGCACCCGCACGGCAAGCAGATCCGCGAGGCGGCCCGGCTGATGGCCACCGCCCGGCGCCCGGTGCTCTACGTCGGCGGCGGCGTGCTGAAGGCCGGCGCCACGGAGGGGCTGCGCCGGTTGGCCGAGCTGACCGGGATCCCGGTGGTCACCACGCTGATGGCGCTCGGCGCGTTCCCCGACTCGCACCCGCAGCACCTGGGAATGCCCGGCATGCACGGCACGGTCTCGGCGGTCTACGGTCTGCAGAAGGCCGACCTGATCGTGGCCCTGGGCGCCCGCTTCGACGACCGGGTCACCGGCAAGCTGGACTCGTTCGCCCCGGACGCGGCGGTGGTGCACGCCGACATCGACCCGGCCGAGATCGGCAAGAACCGGCACGCCGACGTCCCGATCGTCGGCGACGCCCGGCACGTCATCGACGAGCTGATCGCGGCGGTAACCAACGAGCAGGCGGCCGGCCGGCGCGTCGACCTCGCCGACTGGTGGACCCAGCTCGACGACCTGCGCAACCGCTACCCGCTGGGCTACGAGGAGCCGGCCGACGGCACCCTCTCCCCGCAGTACGTGATCAAGCGGCTCGGCGAGCTCGTCGGCCCGGACGCGATCTACGTGGCGGGAGTCGGCCAGCACCAGATGTGGGCCTCGCAGTTCATCTCCTACGAGAAGCCGTACACCTGGTTGAACTCCGGCGGCCTCGGCACGATGGGCTACGCGGTGCCGGCGGCGATGGGCGCCAAGGCCGGCAAGCCGGACACGGTGGTGTGGGCGATCGACGGCGACGGCTGCTTCCAGATGACCAACCAGGAGCTGGCCACCTGCGCGCTGGAGGGCATCCCGGTCAAGATCGCCGTGATCAACAACGGCAACCTCGGCATGGTGCGGCAGTGGCAGACCCTGTTCTACGGGGAGCGCTACTCCAACACCGACCTCGGCACCCACAAGCACCGCATCCCCGACTTCCTCAAGCTCGCGGAGGCGCTCGGCTGCGTGGGCCTGCGCTGCGAGAACGCCGAGGACGTCGACCGGACCATCGCCGCCGCGATGGCCATCGACGACGCGCCGGTGGTCATCGACTTCGTCGTCGGCAAGGACGCCATGGTGTGGCCGATGGTCGCCGCCGGCACCAGCAACGACGAGATCATGTTCGCCCGGGGCGTCCGCCCGGCCTTCGACGAGGATGACATCTGATGACCATGCACACGCTGAGCGTCCTGGTGGAGAACAAGCCGGGCGTCCTGGCCCGGGTCTCCGGGCTGTTCTCCCGGCGCGGCTTCAACATCGACAGTCTCGCCGTCGGGGAGACGGAGAACCCGGACGTCTCGCGGATCACCATCGTGGTCAACGCCGAGTCGTCCCCGCTGGAGCAGGTCACCAAGCAGCTCAACAAGCTGGTCAACGTGCTCAAGATCGTCGAGCTGGACCCGCAGGTCTCGGTCGCCCGGGAACTGCTCCTGGTCAAGGTGCGCGCCGACCGCGCGGCCCGGGCCCAGGTGCTGGAGACGGTCGGTCTGTTCCGGGCCCGGGTGGTCGACGTGGCGCCGGACACGCTGACCATCGAGGCCACCGGCACCCCGGACAAGCTCGACGCGCTGCTGCGCGACCTCGAACCGTTCGGGATCAAGGAGATGGTCCAGTCCGGGCTGGTGGCGATCGGGCGCGGCTCGCGCTCCATCACCGCCGGGCCCTCGCTCCGGGCCGCCTGACCCCGACCCGGCCGGCGCCCCGCGCCGGTCGGGACCGCCCGACCAGTGCCGGCGCGTCGCGCCGCCTGACACCGCACAGATCCACGACGGGCCGCCCGGGCCGCCGTACGAAAGGGAAATCATGAGCGTTGAGGTGTACTACGACGACGATGCCGACCTGGGCCTGATCCAGGGCCGGAAGGTCGCGGTGATCGGGTACGGCAGCCAGGGCCACGCCCACGCGCTGTCGCTGCGCGACTCCGGAGTCGACGTGGTGATCGGTCTGCCGGAGGCCTCCAAGAGCCGGGCCAAGGCCGAGGAGCAGGGCCTGCGCGTGCTCACGCCGGCCGAGGCGGCGGCCGAGGCCGACGTCATCATGATCCTCGCGCCGGACACCGCCCAGCGCAGCATCTACGCCGAGTCGATCGCGCCGAACCTGGCCCCGGGCAAGGCGCTCTTCTTCGGCCACGGCTTCAACATCCGCTACGGCCTGATCAAGCCCCCGGCCGACGTGGACGTGGCGATGGTCGCGCCGAAGGGCCCGGGTCACCTGGTGCGCCGCCAGTACGCCGACGGCAAGGGCGTACCCTGCCTGGTCGCCGTCGAGCAGGACGCCAGCGGCAGCGCCCTCGCGCTGGCCCTGTCGTACGCCAAGGGCATCGGCGGCACCCGTGCCGGCGTCATCCGGACCACCTTCACCGAGGAGACCGAGACCGACCTCTTCGGCGAGCAGGCGGTGCTCTGCGGCGGCGCGGCGGCGCTCGTGCAGACCGGCTTCGAGGTGCTCACCGAGGCGGGCTACGCCCCCGAGGTGGCCTACTTCGAGTGCCTGCACGAGCTGAAGCTGATCGTCGACCTCATGTACGAGGGCGGCATCGCGAAGATGCGCTACAGCATCTCCGACACGGCCGAGTACGGCGACCTCTCCCGCGGCCCGCGCGTCATCGACGCCCGGGTCAAGGAGGAGATGCGCAAGATCCTCAGCGAGGTCCAGTCCGGCGAGTTCGCCCGGGAGTGGGTGGCCGAGGACGAGGCCGGCCGGCCCAACTTCAGCAAGTGGCAGGCCGAGGGCGCGGCGCACCCGATCGAGGAGACCGGCAGCAAGCTGCGCGGCATGATGAGCTGGGTCGACCGCCCGATCACCGAGACCGCCTGAGACACACCCCCGGCGGCCCGGCCCGGGCGCTCTCCCCGGCGCCCGGACCGGGCCGCTCCCTGTCCGCACCACCACGCCGCTCGCGCAGGCCGTGTCCGCCCCGGCTCGCCGCGCGACGGGCCCGGCCGAACCGGCCGGGGCCGACCGGCGCACCCGCCACGCCGGGGCGACCCCACGCGCCCGTCACGCGCCGTTCACCGGCGGGCCGTCACCCGTTGTGAGGGCACTCACCCCGTAGTCCGGGACATGCCGGCCGGCCTGGCCCCTACGATCGCGGGGTAGGTGCGTAGCCGGCACCTGACGGCCATGGCCCGGATCAGCGCAGGGCGCAGCGCGGCGTCCCGCAGCCCGGCCCACCGCTCTGACGACAACTACGAGGACCAATGACTCCTGTCGTACTGATCGCCGAAGAACTCGCCCCCGCCGCCATCGAGGTGCTCGCCCACGACTTCGACGTCCGGCACGTCGACGGCACCGACCGTCCGGCCCTGCTCTCGGCGCTCTCCGAGGCCGATGCCGTCATCGTGCGCAGCGCCACCCAGATCGATGCCGAGGCGATCTCCGCCGCGCCCCGGCTGAAGGTCGTCGCCCGGGCGGGCGTGGGTCTGGACAACGTCGAGGTGCCGGCCGCCACCGCGCGGGGCGTCATGGTCGTCAACGCCCCCACCTCGAACATCGTCTCCGCCGCCGAGCAGGCCCTCGCGCTGCTGCTCGCCGTGGCCCGCAACACCGCCAGCGCCAGCGCCGCGCTGAAGGCGGGGGAGTGGAAGCGGTCGAAGTACACCGGCGTCGAGATCCAGGGCAAGACCGTCGGAGTGGTCGGCCTCGGCCGCATCGGCGTGCTCTTCGCCCAGCGGATCGCCGCCTTCGGCACCCGGCTGATCGCGTACGACCCCTACATCCAGCCGGCCCGCGCGGCCCAGCTCGGCGTGCGCCTGGTGGGGCTGGAGGAGCTGCTGCGGGAGAGCGACTTCATCTCGATCCACCTGCCGAAGACCCCGGAGACCGTCGGCCTGATCGGCGAGAAGGAGCTGGCCGTCGTCAAGCCCGGCGTCCGGATCGTCAACGCCGCCCGGGGCGGGCTCGTCGACGAGCAGGCCCTGGCCGACGCGATCGCCGAGGGCCGGGTCGCCGGCGCGGGCGTGGACGTCTACGCCAAGGAGCCCTGCACCTCCTCGCCGCTGTTCGCCTTCGACAACGTGGTCGCCACCCCGCACCTGGGCGCCTCCACGGGCGAGGCGCAGGACAAGGCCGGCCTGGCCGTGGCCAAGAGCGTGAAGCTGGCGTTGCAGGGCGAGTTCGTGCCGGACGCCGTGAACGTGCAGGCCGGCGGCGTGGTCGCCGAGGACGTGCGGCCGCTGCTGCCGCTGGCCGAGAAGCTCGGCCGGGCCTTCACCGCCGTCGCGGGCGGGGTCGCCGCCAGCGTCACCGTCGAGGTGCGCGGCGAGATCGTCAACCACGACGTCTCGGTGCTGAAGCTCGCCGCCACCAAGGGGCTGTTCAGCTCGGTGGTCGAGGAGCAGGTCACCTACGTCAACGCGCCGCACCTGGCCGCCGAGCGCGGCGTCGAGGTCACGCTGGTCGCCCAGACCGACGCGGTCGACCACCCCAGCCTGGTCACCGTCCGCGGCGCGCTGCCCGACGGCCGTACGGTCAGCGTCTCCGGCACGGTGACCACCGCCGGCGGTCGCGACGTCATCAAGCTCACCGAGGTCGACGGCTTCGACGTGGAGATCGGCGCGGAGGGCATCCTGGTCTTCCTGCGCTACGTCGACCGCCCGGGCGTGGTCGGCACGGTCGGCACGCTGCTCGGCGAGGCCGGCGTCAACATCGCGGCGATGCAGGTGGCCCGCCGCGAGGCCGGCGGCGAGACCCTGATGACCCTCACGGTCGACCAGGCGCTCGGCGCCGACCTGCTCACCTCGGCGGCGGACTCGATCGGCGCGGTCGCGGCCAGCGCGGCGGACCTGCGCGACGAGTGACCTGAACGCGCGACAGCGGGGGCCCGGCGGATCCGCCGGGCCCCTCGTCGTGCTCGGGGAACGTCAGCCGGGCAGCCGGGCCGGCGGCGGGTAGACCGAGCCGTCCTGCGCGTCGAAGAGCATCAGGTCGTACGCGCCGGCCAGCCGTTCGATGTCGAGCAGCACCTGGTCCTCGCAGGTCGGGTGCAGGTTCAGTTCGACGTGGTCGCTGGCCGCGTGCAGCGGCGCCACCGCCCACGGGGTGCCGGGGCCGGCCGGCCGGTCCGGGTAGCTGCCGGTGATGGCGCGGTAGAACGCCACCACCCGCGGGTCCGGGTACCGGTCGACGTGCTGCCCCTGCCGGCACCGCAGCACCGCCGCCCGCACGTCCTCGGGTGTCGCCCCGTCCGCCAGGGCCCACACGCTCAGATCGAAACTCACGGCGGACAGCGTGCCATCCGCCGTTCACCGCGTCGAAATCGGCCCGCCGCCGGATCGGCACGCTCCTGTCGCGACGGTCCGCTGTGGAGACCCTTGCGTTGAGTTGCGTCGATTCGCTAGCGTATCGGTGCGGTCACTGGCCGAGCTCGCGGCGTGGGCCCGTCTTCGGGTGGCGAGGTCGACGTCCGGCCGACCGGCCCGCACCCCTCGATTGCGCGAGCCACGCGCACTCGTCGCTGACCGGCCCTCATGGTCGTTGCCGAGACCGTGGGGGCCGATCGCGCGTCCGGCCCGCTCCCTGAGGCGACGCGGGGCCGGCTCAGCGGCGGTGGGCGAAGAGCGCGCGGTAGTCCGACCCGTCGCGGAACCAGTCCAGCCCGGCCGGCCCGGCCGCGTAGAGCGCGGTGGCGTAGGCGTCGGCGACGGCGAGGTCCGGCCCGACCACAGTCGCGGCGACCAGCTGGTCGGCGGGCTCCCCGGTGTGCGGGTCCACCACGTGCCCCTGCCGGCCGCTCACCCCCGAGGTGCCGACCGCGCCCGCGGTCATCTCCAGCACGAGCGGCGCCCGGTGCTGGTCCGTCGGGTGGTGCACCGCCACCCGCCACGGGCCGCCGTGCGCCGCGTGCCCGCGGACGACCAGGTCGGCGCCGGTGAGCACGGCGTAGTCGTGGACGCCGGCGGCGCGCAGCCGGGCGGCGGCGCGCTCCACCGCCCACCCGCCGAGCAGGCCGCCGGGGTCGAAGCCGCCGGGCACCGCCCAGGCGTCGAACCAGCCGTCGGTGGCCGCCCGCATCGCCGCGCAGCGGTCCACCAGGTCGGCCAGCGGCGGGTACGAGTCGGGGCTGATCTCGCCCCGGCGCAGCCGGGAGACCAGGCTCTCCGGCCGGGTCGGGCCGTAGGTGAGGTCGATCGCCCGCAGCTCCGCCACCGCGTCCCGCAGCGCCTCCCCGACACCGCGACGGCCCAGCCACTCGGGGGCGTTGAGCAGCAGCGAGTATTCCGCCGTGCTGGTCCGCACGGTGTGCTGGACGGCGATCCGGTCCCCGCCGACCGTGCCGGGCCGGTCCACGCGGTGACTGCGGGCGCCCAGCCGCAGGTCCGGCCGGCGCGGCTGGAAGGCCGACTGGTCCACCCATCGGGTCCGTGGCTGCTGGTCGATCCGCATGACGCTGCTCCCTCGCTGACGCCGGCCGCGTCCTCGCGGCCTCCGTCACGGGCCCCCGTTGACCCGCTCGTCATCACGCTAGGCAGCGGAGATGACCCCACCATGAATGCCACCTGGGAGGATCCTGTGCATCCTCCTTTCCCGCATTCTGGAAGGATCGTACCGGGGGGCGGGACGGCGGCGTACGGTCGGACGAAACGGCGAGGCGAGGGGGCACAGGGACGTGGCACGGATCGCGGTGGTGGCCGGGGACGGGATCGGACCCGAGGTGGTCGCGCAGGCCCGCAAGGTCATCGACGCCGTGCTGCCGGGGGTGGACGCCACCGAGTACGACCTCGGCGCCGCCCGCTGGCACCGCACCGGCGAGGTGCTGCCCGACTCGGTGCTGACCGAGCTGGCCGGGCACGACGCGATCCTGCTCGGCGCCGTCGGCGACCCGACCGTGCCGCCGGGCGTGCTGGAGCGGGGCCTGCTGCTGAAGCTGCGCTTCGCCTTCGACCAGTACGTCAACCTGCGCCCGTCGCGGCTCTGGCCCGGCGTGGCCGGGCCGCTGGCGAGCGTCAAGCCCGGCGAGGTCGACCTGGTGGTCGTCCGCGAGGGCACCGAGGGCCTCTACGCCGGCGCCGGTGGCGCGCTGCACCGGGACACCCCGGCGGAGGTCGCCACCGAGGAGAGCCTGAACACGCGGCACGGCGTGGAGCGCGTGATCCGCGACGCCTTCGCCCGCGCCGCGCGCCGGGAGCGGCGCAAGGTCACCCTCGTGCACAAGACCAACGTGCTCACCCACGCCGGTTCGTTGTGGGCGCGCGCGTTCGAGGCCGTGGCGGCCGAGCACCCCGACGTGGCCACGGAGTACCAGCACGTCGACGCCGCCGCGATGTTCCTGGTCACCCAGCCGCAGCGCTACGACGTGGTGGTCACCGACAACCTGTTCGGCGACATCCTCACCGACATCGCCGCCGCCGTCACCGGCGGGATCGGGCTGGCCGCCAGCGGCAGCATCAACCCCGAGGGGGCGTACCCCTCGATGTTCGAGCCGGTACACGGCTCGGCGCCGGACATCGCCGGGCGCGGCGTGGCCGACCCGGTGGCGGCCGTACTCTCGGCGGCCCTGCTGCTCGACCAGCTCGGGCACGCCGACGCCGCCGCCCGGGTCACCGCGGCGGTGGGCGTGGAGCTGGCCGGGCGGGCCCCGGGCGCGGCACTGCGTACCGAGGAGGTCGGCGACCGGCTGGCCGGGTACGCCACCTCCTGAGGCCGCCGGCCACTCCGTCCCGAAGTTCCGACCACGCCGCCCGGCCGCACCACGGCCCGGCGGTGCACACCCGTCCGGTGCTGCCGGTACGCCCGGGCGGCGCTACCCGCTGAACGACCGTTCGGGGTAAGTTTCTCGCACCAGATTTCTCGGCATGCGGACCCGTGTGCCGTAGTCCCGCAGGGAGGTCAGCGCGATGAGCGGTGGTGACAAGCTCGACTTCGAGATCCGTCCGAATCCCGCGCCGGTATCCGTCGCCGACCGGGCCGCCCTGCTGGCCAACCCGGGGTTCGGCCGGGTCTTCACCGACCACATGGTCACCATCCGCTACGCCGACGGCAAGGGCTGGTACGACGCCCGGGTCGAGGCGCGGGCGCCGATCCCGATGGACCCGGCCGCCGCGGTGCTGCACTACGCGCAGGAGATCTTCGAGGGGCTGAAGGCCTACCGGACGGCCGACGGCGGGGTCACCATGTTCCGCCCGGAGGCCAACGCCGCCCGGTTCGCCGCCTCCGCCCGGCGCATGGCGATGCCGCCGCTGCCCGAGGAGGCGTTCGTCGACTCGCTGCGTCAGCTCGTGGCCACCGACCAGGGCTGGATCCCCGAGGGTGAGGACGGCAGCCTCTACCTGCGGCCGTTCATGTTCGCCAGCGAGGTGTTCCTCGGCGTCCGGCCCGCCAACGAGTACCTCTACGTGGTGATCGCCTCGCCGGTCGGCGCGTACTTCTCCGGCGGGGTGAAGCCGGTCACGGTCTGGGTCTCCCCGGACTACACCCGGGCCGCCCCGGGCGGCACCGGCGCGGCGAAGTGCGGCGGCAACTACGCCGCCTCGCTGGTGGCGCAGGCCGAGGCGATCGAGCACGGCTGCGACCAGGTGGTCTTCCTGGACGCGGTGGAGCGTCGCTTCGTCGACGAGCTGGGCGGCATGAACGTGTTCTTCGTCTACGACGACGACACCGTGGTCACCCCGCCGCTGACCGGCACGATCCTGCCCGGCATCACCCGGGAGTCGGTGCTCACCCTGGCCGCCGACGCCGGGCACCGGATCGAGGAGCGGCCGGTGAGCTTCGCCGACTGGCAGGCGGACGCCGCGAGCGGCCGGCTCCGCGAGGTGTTCGCCTGCGGCACCGCCGCCGTCGTCACCCCGATCGGGCGGGTGCGCTTCCCCGACGGCGAGTTCCTGGTGGGTGGCGGCGAGCCCGGCCGGGTCACGACGGCCCTGCGCCAGCAGCTCGTCGACCTCCAGCGCGGCAAGCTCGACGACCCGCACGGCTGGGTTCGCCGCATCCTCTGACCCGCCGCCCCCCTGTGGCCCCGCCCCGCCCCCGCGCCGTCCGGTGCGGGGGCGGCGCCGGCACGGGAGGGCGGGGTCAGGTCAGCAGGTGGTCGCGCAGCGCGGCGAGTTGGGCGTCGGTGACGCCGGCGTGGCGCAGGTAGCCCTCGACCGAGCCGTGGGCCTCGCGCAGCTCGGCCAGGAAGAGCGTCATCGCCTCGGCGGGGCAGGTCAGCACCGGCAGGGTGTGCCCGGCCTGCCGGCCGGTGGCCTCGAACCAGGCGCGGTAGCGCTCGCCGGCCTCGGTGCTCAGGGCGTAGTCGGCGGCGATGTCGTCGTCGGCGACGCCGAGCACCGCGAGGGTGAGCCCGCAGACGATGCCCGTGCGGTCCTTGCCGGCGACGCAGTGCACGACCACGGGGGCGTTGGCGGAGTCGGCGATCAGCCCGACCGCCTCGGCGAGCCCGGCGCCGCCGGTCCCGGCGAGGTCGGCGTACCGGTCGGCCAGGTAGCGCGCCAGGTCGGTGCCGGGACGGTAGGGGCGCTCGCCCCACTCCGCGTGCTCCGGGTGGATGTTGTGCCAGGTCAGGCCGTCGAAGTGGGGGACCCGGCCGTCGCGCTCCACCTCGTACGGGCGGCGCAGGTCGATGACCGTGCGGACGCCGAGAGCGGCGAACGCCTCCCGGTCGGTGTCGTCGAGGCGGTGCAGCGAGTCGGAGCGGTAGAGCCGCCCCGGGCGCACCGTGCGGCCGTCGTGGCCGACGTGGCCGCCCACGTCGCGGAAGTTGAACATCGCGGAGAAGGGGATCCTGCGACCGACCTCGATGGAGTCCACGCTGACACGGTAACGGCCTCCCGCGATCCACGGGAGGCCGTCGCGTGCCGGTGTCGGCTAGCGGGCGGTGCCGGGCGGGATGGCCGAGTACGTCTCGCCGTAGTAGCCGCCGAGGCGGTCGCGGTAGGTGGGGTCGGTGTCGGCGGTCTCGTCGTACTCCGGGGCGGCCTTGATCTGGTCCTTGCTCCGGTCGACGTACACCTTGCGCTCGTCGTGGTCGACGTGGTTGACGGTCCCGGCCGGGACCATGACCTTCCGGCCGAAGATCCACGGTCCGGTGTCCACCACGAGGTAGCTGTCGTTGACCTCGTGGCTGGCGCTGTCGATCCTGCCGATGCCGCCGTCGGTGGCCTCGACCTTGTAGCCGACCAGGTCGGCGTCGGCGACCCTCGCGGTGTCGCGGTAACGCCACGGGTCGAACGTGCCGGCCGGGGCGCCACCGGCGAACTCGCCCTGGCCGCCACCGTGCAGCGGGTCCGGGCTGCCGTGGGTGCTGTGCGGGTCGAGCCTGTCCATCTGACAACTCCTGCCCCGACTGTCGCCAGTCGTCTCGCCGGTCCGGGTCTCTCTCGTCTCCTCCCGAGGAGCTACCCGGGCCGTCGCCACCGGAAACGGCGGGAGCCGGTGCCGGAGACGACGGGGGGCCGGCGCCGCACCGCGGCACCGGCCCCCCGTGCGTACCCGTCAGGCGAGCGCGGCCTGGGCGTCCAGGGTCACCGCGGCGGCGTGCACGACGGCGGCGATGCGCAGCCCCTCGTGCACCTGCTCACGGCTGAAGCCCGCGTTGCGCAGGGTCTTCTCGTGCGACTCCAGGCACACCCCGCAGCCGGTGATCGCCGAGACCGCCAGGCACCAGAGCTCGAAGTCGGCCTTGTCCACGCCCGGCTTGGCGATGATCTGCATCCGCAGCCGCGCCGGGATCGACTGGTACTGCTCGTCGCCGATCAGGTGCTTGGCCCGGTAGTAGACGTTGTTCATCGCCATGATCGCCGCGGCGCCCTTGGCCGCCTCGACCGCCTCCGGCCCGAGGTGGGTGGCCGCCTCGGCGGCGATCTCACGCAGCACCACCGGGTTGCGCGCCGCGACGGCGCAGGCCAGGGCGGTGCCCCACGCCTGCTCCGGCTTCAGCGTGCTGGTGCCGATGGTGGAGCCGAGGTTGAGCTTGATGTCCTTGGCGTACTCCGGCAGGGCCGCCTTGACCGCGTCCAGACCCATGGTCAGGCCCCGGCGCCGGCGAGGAGCTTGGTGGCGTCCAGGGTCTCGCCGCCCTTGTTCCAGTTGCACGGGCAGAGCTCGTCGGTCTGGAGGGCGTCGAGCACCCGCAGCACCTCGGAGACGTTCCGGCCGACCGAGCCGGCGGTCACCATGACGAACTGGATCTCGTTGTCCGGGTCGACGATGAAGGTCGCCCGCTGGGCCACGCCGTCCTCGCCGAGCACGCCGCAGGCGGCGGTCAGCTCACGCTTGACGTCACTGAGCATCGGGAACGGCAGCTCGCGCAGGTCCGGGTGGTCCTTGCGCCACGCGTAGTGGACGAACTCGTTGTCCACCGACACGCCGAGGACTTGGGCGTCCCGGTCGGCGAACTCCTCGTTCAGCCGGCCGAACTCCGCGATCTCGGTCGGGCAGACGAAGGTGAAGTCCTTCGGCCAGAAGAAGACGACGCGCCACTTCCCCTGGTGGGACTTGTGGTTGATCGACTCGAACGCCTTGTCGGCGTCCAGCGACACGCAGGCGGTGAGTTCGTACTCGGGGAAGCGGTCACCGACAGTGAGCACAGGTCCTCCTTGACAGCGGCACGAGGCCGGTAACTGGATCGGTTCCAGATACTTCCGCAGCCCCGTTTCCGCCGCGTGGCGGCCGGGTGACTTGTGAAGTCGATCACGAGCGGCGGGTTGTGCCGGCGCGCCGGCCATCCGTGCGGTACCGGGACCCTCCGTCACCGTCCCGCCATGTGGATTACGTCTCCCAAAACCGGGTTCCGGGTGGCAGAGTGGCGATCGTGACCAGTACCGACCTGATTATTCGCAGCTAGCGCGCCGGCCTCCCCTCCGCCGAGCGCGCAGACCTCCCGCATCCGCGGGGGGTCTTTTTGTTGCTCCCCGAAAGGACTCCCTGATGACGTTCCAGGTGTACGACACCACGCTGCGCGACGGCGCCCAGCGCGAGGGGCTCAGCTACTCGGTGGTCGACAAGCTCGCGGTGGCCCGCCTGCTCGACGAGTTCGGGGTCGGCTTCATCGAGGGGGGCTGGCCCGGCGCCGTGCCGAAGGACACCGAGTTCTTCCGGCGGGCGCGCACCGAGCTCGACCTGAAGCACGCGCTGCTGGTCGCGTTCGGCGCCACCCGGCGGGCCGGGGTGGCCGTCGGCGAGGACCCGCAGGTCCGTGGCCTGCTCGACGCGCAGACGCCGGCGATCGCCCTGGTCGCCAAGGCGGACCTGCGGCACGTCGAGCGGGCGCTGCGCACCACCGCGGCCGAGAACCTGGCGATGGTCCGCGACACGGTGGCGCACCTGGTGGCCGAGGGGCGCCGCGTCTTCGTCGACGGGGAGCACTTCTTCGACGGCTACCGGTCCGACCCGGCGTACACGGCCGCCGTCGTGGAGACCGCCCTCGCGGCCGGCGCCGAGCGGGTGGTGCTCTGCGACACCAACGGCGGGATGCTGCCGTCGCAGGTGACCGCCGCCATCGCCGACCTGACCGCGCGGCTCGGGGTCGGCCCGGAGCTGCTCGGCATCCACTGCCAGAACGACACGGCCTGCGCGGTGGCCAACACCGTCGCCGCCGTGGAGGCGGGGGTGCGCCACTTCCAGGGCACCGCCAACGGCTACGGCGAGCGCCCCGGCAACGCCGACATCTTCGCCGTGGTCGCCAACCTCCAGCTCAAGCTCGGGCTGCCCGTCCTACCGGACGGCTGCCTGGGGCAGATGGTGCGGGTCGCCCACGCCATCGCCGAGATCGCCAACATCGCCCCCGACACCCACCAGGCGTACGTCGGGGCCGCGGCCTTCGCCCACAAGGCGGGGCTGCACGCGAGCGCGATCAAGGTGGATCCGCTGCTCTACAACCACGTGGACCCACAGGTGGTGGGCAACGACATGCGGATCCTCGTCACCGAGATGGCCGGCCGGGCCAGCGTCGAGCTCAAGAGCCGTGAACTCGGCCTGGACCTGGCCGGCCATCCGGAGGCGCTGTCGCGGGTCACCCGGCGGGTCAAGGAGCTGGAGGCCGGCGGCTGGTCGTTCGAGGCCGCCGACGCGTCATTCGAGCTGCTGGTCCGCTCGGAGCTGGACACCGCCCCCGCCAGGCCGTTCGCGCTGGAGTCGTACCGGGTGCTGGTCGAGCACCGGGAGGACGGCGCGGTCGTCTCCGAGGCGACCGTCAAGATCCGCGTACGGGGGGAGCGGGTCATCGCCACCGCCGAGGGCAACGGTCCGGTCAACGCCCTGGACGAGGCGCTGCGGGTCGGGCTGGCCCGGCACTACCCGGAGCTGCGCGACTTCGAGCTGGCCGACTACAAGGTGCGGATCCTGGAGGGCACCCACGGCACCGGCGCGGTGACCCGGGTGCTGCTGGAGACGGTCGACGGCAGCAACCGCGACTGGACCACGGTCGGCGTGCACCCCAACGTCGTCGAGGCGTCCTGGCACGCCCTCGTCGACGCGCTCACCTACGGCCTCGACCGCGCCCGGGTCTGAGCCGCCCCGGCCACCCACGCCACCGGCGGCTGCGGGGACGGCCCGGGCGTCACCGCGCCGGGAGGCGCAGCTCGGTCAGGACGGCGCGGTGGTCGCTGCCCCGCACGCGGTGCACGCTGACCGCCCGCACCGCGATCCGCCGGTCGACCAGCACGTGGTCGATGGTCACCGGCGGGATGGGGTCCCCGTCGTACGGGCCCCAGGTGCCGACCAGGCCCGCGCCCGCCTGGTCGGCCGCGTCGACGTAGCCGGTGTCCAGCAGGGCGCGCAGCGGGGCGTGGTCGAGGGTGGCGTTGAAGTCGCCGGCGAGGATCCGCAGCGGCCCGTCCGGGGTGGCGGGCGGCTGCGCCGCCAGGTCGGTGCGCCAGTGGCCGACCTGGTCCACCGCGTACGGGGCCGACGGGTGCGCCGACTCGACCAGAACCGCCGGCGCCCCGGGGACCGCCACCGTGCCGTAGGCCTGGTCGAAGCCCCAGCCGCCCCGGTTGTGCCGGACGCCGCCGTCGCTGATCGGGAACCGCGCGTAGAGGCCGGAGCCGACGGTGCCGATCCGCGGGTGGAGCTGCCGGTGGGGGAGCAGCCCGGGCAGGCCGAGCCGGTCCAGCTCCGCCTCGGCGTCCGGGGTGAACTCCTGCACGGCGAGCACGTCGACCCGGTTTCGCCGGACCAGGTCGACCAGCGCCCGCGCGTCGCCGGCCCCGGCGAGCAGGTTGGCGGTCAGCAGCCGCACCGTGGGCCCGGTGACGGAGGGCTGGCCGGACGGCAGCGCCCGGGGCGCCACCACGGCCACCAGGAGCGCCGTGACCAGCGCCGCGACCACCGCGGGCGCGCGGCGCCGCAGGGCGAGCGCGAGCACCAGTGGCAGCAGGCTCCCGGCGGCGGCGTACGGGGTGAAGGCGAGCAGTTGCACCAGCGGTCCCCGGTCGAGTCCGCCCAGTCGTACCGCCGCCCAGGCGACCCCGGGTGCGACGGCGGCCCAGCAGAGCGCGGTGCGTAGCCGCGCCGCCGGCCGCGCGGCCTCGATGATCACGGCTGGAGGGTAGCGTCCCCGCGCCCGTCCGGCGGTCCCGGACGTGCGCCACGCGGCGGCCCGGACGCTGTCGCGCCGCGCATTCGTGAATGGCCGAGCGCTCGCTTCTCACAATTCGGCGGCATCAGATGGAGCAATTAACGGGATGTGATCAACTATTGACGCCCGGCATTTTGCGGTGCTACCTTCCAGTGGGTTGAGACGTCGAAACTCTGAGTAGTAATAGCTGCTCAGAGCCGGTGAGAAATTGTTGAAGCGGCAACATCTAGGTGCGGCCTGAAGGTGTGGGCTCCAGGCGGTTGTCGCTATTTCCCCGGCCCGAAAAATGGAAATCAACCGTCCCGCGATCGGCGGGACCGGTCGAATCCGCACGGTCAACAAAAGGGAGACCTGTCATGACCACACTCTTCCGACGCAAGGCGGTGGCGGTGGCGTTCGCCGCGCTGGCGCTCACCCTGGCCGGGGGCGGGATCGCCGTCGCCCAGCCGGCGGCGCAGGCGCCCGCCGAGGTCGCCCAGCCGGCCGCCCGCCAGCCCGGCTCCGGCAGCCAGCCGGCGGTGACCCCCGCCGAGGCCCGCAAGGCCAAGGCCGCGCTGGCGCAGGGCCCGTCCGCGCAGGCGACGGCGCCGGGCACCGTCGCCTCCGCCGTCGTCACCAACGGCGGCACCGTGCTCCGCGGCTCGCCCGAGGTGGTCTCCGCCACCCGGTACGGCCCCGGGGAGTACCAGGTGCTGTTCAACTACAACGTCTCGCTGAAGACGTTCGTGGCCACCATCGGCACCACCGACCCGTACAACGTGCCCCCGGGCGGCGAGATCTCCGTCGCGCCGCGGCTCCAGACGCCGAACGCGGTCTTCATCCAGACCCGCAGCTCGTCCGGGAGCGTGGCCGACCGGCCGTTCCACCTGGTCGTCGCCAACTGAGCACCCACTGACGACGCCGGCCCCCATCTCGTGTGGGGGCCGGCGCCGCCGCGCCGTCCCTGCCGGACCGGGAAGCTCGTCCCGGTTCGGGCCCCTTAGGGCCGCCCCGGCGCCGATAATCCGACGTTTGTCCGACCGTCGGCACGGGAAGCAAGCACCGTGACGGACATCTCGGACACCCTGGCCAGCGTGCCCAGCCCGGCCGATCCCGATGCGACCCCGGCCGACCTGGAACAGACGCTCTTCGAGGTCAAACGCGTGATCGTCGGGCAGGATCGGCTCGTCGAGCGCCTGCTCACCGCCCTCATCGCGGACGGGCACTGCCTCCTGGAGGGCGTGCCCGGGGTGGCCAAGACGCTCGCCGCGCAGACCCTGGCCACCGTGGTGGGCGGCACCTTCTCCCGGATCCAGTTCACCCCGGACCTGGTCCCCTCCGACATCGTCGGCACCAGGATCTACCGTGCGTCGCGCGAGGACTTCGACATCGAGCTGGGCCCGATCATGGCGAACCTGGTGCTCGCCGACGAGATCAACCGGGCACCGGCGAAGGTGCAGTCCGCCCTGCTGGAGGCGATGGCCGAGCGGCAGGTCTCCATCGGCGGGCACAGCTATCCCGTGCCCGAGCCGTTCCTGGTGCTGGCCACCCAGAACCCCATCGAGTCGGAGGGGGTCTACCAGCTGCCGGAGGCGCAGCGCGACCGGTTCATGATGAAGATCGTCGTCGACTACCCGAGCGACGCCGACGAACTCGCCATCCTCTACCGGATGAGCGCCGACCGGCCCGTCGCCCGGCGGGTCCTCGACCCGCAGCGACTGCGGGACCTCCAGGCCCGCGCCGCCCACGTCTTCGTGCACCACGCGATCGCCGAGTACGTGGTGCGGCTGATCTTCGCCACCCGCGACCCCGGCCGGTTCGGCCTGCCCGAGATCGCCCCGCTGCTCGCGTACGGGGCCAGCCCCCGGGCCACCCTCGGCCTGGTGCGCGCCGCGCGGGCCCAGGCGTTGCTGCGCGGTCGCGGGTACGTGCTGCCCGAGGACGTCCGCGAACTCGCCGTCGACGTGCTCGCCCACCGGCTGGTGCTCTCCTTCGACGCGGTCGCCGACGGGGTGGCCGCCGAAGCGGTGGTCCGGCGGCTGGTGGAGGCCGTGCCGCCGCCCCGCGTCGCCACCGCCCACCCGGAACACGCGGCCGACCTGGCGGCGGCATGAGGTGGCGCGGGGCCACCGCGCCGGCCCCCGTGCCGGCCGACCCGGGACTGGCCGACCTCACCGCGGACGGTCGCCTGCGCCGGCTGGAGCTGACCGTCACGCGCCGCCTCGACGGGCTGCTGCACGGCCGGTACCGCGGCCTGCTGCCCGGGCCCGGCAGCGAGACCGCCGGCAGCCGGGAGTACCGGCCCGGTGAGGACGAGGTACGCCGGATGGACTGGGCGGTGACCGCCCGCACCACGGTCCCGCACGTACGCGAGGTCGACGCCGACCGGGAGCTGACCACCTGGCTGCTGGTCGACGCGAGCCCCAGCATGGAGTACGGCACCGCCGAGCTGGACAAGCGGGAGCTGGCCGTGGCGGCCGTCGCGGCGGTCGGCTTCCTCACCGGCGGCGTCGGCAACCGCCTCGGCGCGCAGGTGCTCGGCCCGGACGGGCTGCGCCGCTTCCCGCCCCGCAGCGGGCGTACCCACCTGTTCGGGCTGCTCCGGGCCCTGCTGGCCGCCCCGCGCGTCGGCGGCCACGACGGGGACGAACCGGCGCCCACGGGCCCCGACCTGGCCGACGGGCTGGCCGCCGTGCACCGGGTGGCGCTGCGCCGCGGCCTCGTCGTGGTGGTCTCGGACCTCCTCGACGGGCTGCCCGACGACCCACGGCAGGCGCCGTCCTGGGAGGCGCCCCTGCGCCGCCTCGCCGCGCGGCACCAGGTGCTCGCCGTGGAGGTCACCGACCCCCGGGAGCTGGAGCTGCCCGACGTCGGCCTGGTCACCCTCGTCGACCCGGAGACCGGGCGGCGGCGCGAGGTCTGGACCGGCGACCGCGCGCTGCGCGAGCGCTACGCCGCCGCCGCGACCGCCCAGCGCGAGCAGGTACGCCAGGCGCTGCGCCGCAGCGGGGTCGCGCACCTGCCGCTGCGCACCGACCGGGACTGGGGCGCCGACATCGTGCGGCACGTGCACGCCCAGCGGCGCCTCGCCGCCGCCCCGGCGCGGGCGGCCCGGGGAGGTGCGGCGTGATCTGGCAGTCGCCCGTCCGGCTCTGGCTCCTGCTCGGGGTGCTCGCCCTGGCCGTCGGCTACCTGCTGATGCAGCGCCGACGCACCCGGTACGCCGTCCGCTTCACCAACCTGCGGCTGCTCGACCGGGTCGCGCCGCACCGCCCGGCCTGGCGCCGGCACGTGCCGGCCGGGCTCTTCCTGGCCATGCTGGCGCTGCTGGTGGTGGGCTTCGCCCGGCCCACGGCGGAGGTCCGGGTGCCCCGCGAGCGGGCCACGGTGATGGTCGCCGTCGACGTCTCCACCTCGATGCTCGCCGGCGACGTGGAACCGGACCGGCTCAGCGCCGCCAAGGAGTCCGCCCGGCGCTTCGTCGACGGCCTGCCGGACGAGTTCAACGTCGGGCTGGTCGCCTTCGCCGGCAGCGCGGCGGTGCTGGTGCCGCCGAGCACCGACCGGGAGGCGCTGCACGAGGGCATCGAGCGGCTGGTCGAGGGGGCCACCGGCGTGCAGGGCACCGCCATCGGCGAGGCCATCAGCACCTCGCTCGGCGCGGTGAAGGGCTTCGACAGCCAGGCGGCGGAGGATCCGCCGCCGGCCCGGATCATCCTGCTCTCCGACGGGGCGAACACCTCCGGCATCGACCCGATGGAGGCGGCGTCCGAGGCGGTCGAGATGAAGGTGCCGGTGCACACCATCTCCTTCGGTACCCCGGGCGGCACCGTGGACCGGGGCGGCCGGCCGATCCAGGTGCCCGTCGACGGGCAGACCCTGCGCGCGGTCGCCGAGGAGACCGGGGGCGGGTTCCACGAGGCCAGCACGAGCGACGAGCTGCGCGCCGTCTACGAGGACATCGGCACCTCGGTCGGCTACCGCACCGAACGGCAGGACGTCTCGGCCCGCTTCATCGGGCTCGGGCTGATGTTCGCCATGGGCGCCGCGGCCGGCTCGATGCGCTGGTTCGCCCGGCTGCCCTGAACCTGTCCGGCCACCGTCGAGAAGGACACGTGAGGAGCGTACGCATGGCAGTGCAGACCGGGCTCGGCGAACCGCGCGGCCCCTGGTTCATCTCCCCCGAGCTGGATCCGGACGGGCGGGCCCGGTGGGACGGGCCCGGACCGGACGGTGGCCCGGGCCGGTGGCACCCGCGCGGGCGGGTGCTGGCGGCGCTGGCGGTGGTGGCCCTGTCGACCGCCTCCGGCGCGGTGGCCGGCGGCATCGTGGCCGGCCGCGACGACGCTCCGGGCCCGGCGGCGGCCTCGGCGGCCCCGGTCCCGGCGGAGCTGGTGACCGCCGCCGGCAAGACCGTGCCGGGGGTCGTCTCGGTGCTGGTGGGCGGGGCCGGCGGCGCCTCGGCCACCGGCTCCGGCTTCGCCGTCGACGACCAGCAGCACATCATCACCAACGACCACATCCTGGCCAAGGGGCGCGGCGGCTCGGTGACGGTGGAACTGCCCGACGGGCGGCGGTTCGCCGCCGAGGTGGTCGGGCGGGAGCCGCGCAGCGACCTCGCCGTGCTCCGGGTGCCGCCGTCGGCCGGCCTGGCGGCGTTGCCGCTGGCCAAGCCGGGATCCACCCGGGTGGGGGAGCCGGTGCTGGCGGTCGGCTCGCCGCTCGGGCTGCCCGGCACCGTCACCGCCGGCATCGTCAGCGCCCTGGACCGGCAGGTACGCCTCGGCGACAACCGGCACACCGCCGTGCAGACCGACGCCTCGATCAACCCGGGCAACTCGGGCGGCCCGCTGGTGAACGCGCGCGGCGAGGTGGTCGGGGTGAACACGGCCATCGCCACGATCGACGGCAACGGTTCGATCGGCATCGGCTTCGCCATCCCCATCGAACAGGTGCAGCAGACCGCCGACACGATCATCGGAAAGGGCGGCTGAGCTGCGATCTTGCCCCGTCGGAATGCTCGGGAATGTGAAAACTGTCGGATACCCGGCGCGAAATGATCGGCCAATGGAAATATCACGCTGAGTATGGATACTGGCGTGGGTGGAGCGTCCTGAAATCGTGGTCCTCCTGCTGGTGGGCCTGCTGATCGGTACCGGTGTGGGGTCGGCGTACGCCCGGGCACGACGCGGGTGGGCCGACTACCAGACCGTCAGGAAGACCGTGCCCGGCGCCCGGCGCGCCGCGTGGCTGCTGATCAAGGTGGCCACCACGAAGATCGGGGTGATCGCCCTGCTGCTGGTGGGGGCGGTCGCGTACGCCGCCGCCGACTCCGACGGCAGCCCCGCCCCGCCCGCGCAGACCCCGAGCCCGGCCGCGACCCCGAGCGTCCGGCCGGGGCGCTAGCCTCGGGGGGTGGACGACGGACTGCGGGTGAACGACCGGTGGACCGTGCCCGCCGCCGAGCTGCGGGAACGCTTCTCCCGGTCGTCCGGGCCCGGTGGGCAGGGCGTCAACACCACCGACTCGCGGGTCGAGCTGAGCTACGACCTGGCCGCCTCGCCCGGCGTACCCGAGCCGCTGCGGGCGCGGGCGCTGGAGCGGCTCGCCGGCCGGCTGGTCGACGGCGTGCTCACCGTCACCGCCAGCGAGCACCGGGCGCAACTGGCCAACCGGGAGGCCGCCCGGGAACGGCTGGCCGCGCTGCTGCGCGAGGCCGCCGCCCCGCCGCCCCCGCCCCGCCGCCCCACCCGCCCGTCGCGCGGCGCGAAGGAACGCCGCCTGGCCGAGAAGAAGCGCCGGTCACAGCGCAAGCGCGACCGCCGCGTCGACGGCGACTGACCCGGGGCGGGGCGGCCGCTCACCCGTCGACGGTCGACAGCAGCCGGTCGCACTCGGCGACCAGGCGCGCCCGCAGAGGTGCGGCCCGCTGGGCGAACGACCGCTGCGCCCGCACGTACTCGTGCCGGCCCTCGGCGGTCTCCACCCGCACGGGTGCGTAGCCGAGGGCGCCCAGGTCGTACGGCGAGGCGCGCATGTCCAGCGTGCGGATCTCCCGCGCCAGCTCGAACGCGTCCGCGACCAGCTCGCTCGGCACCAGCGGGGACAGCTTGTAGGCCCACTTGTAGAGGTCCATGTTGGCGTGCAGACAGCCCGGCTGCTCGTGCGCGTGCTGCGTCTCGCGCGTCGGGGTGAGCAGGTTCAACGGCCGGGCCGGCGCGGTGAAGAACCGGTACGCGTCGAAGTGGCTGCACCGCACGCCGCGCTCCTCCACCAGGGCGGCGGTCCGCTCCGGGCTGAGCCGCAGCGGCCAGGCGTTGTGGCGTACCTCCTCCTGGGTCTGCCGGTAGACCATGGCCCACTCGTGCATCCCGAAGCAGCCGAGGTGCGCGGGCCGGTCGGCGGTCGCCGCGAGCAGCGCCCGGATCCACCCGATCGACTCGGCGCGCCGCGCGCGTACCGCCTCGGTGTCGAGGGTGACCCCGGCGGCGGTGGCGCGGTAGTCCCGGCCGAACGCGGCCGGGTCCGCGTCGCCCAGCACCACCCCGGCGCCGGGGTGCCAGCGGCGCAGCTGGGCCGGGCGGTGCGAATAGTAGGTGAAGAGGAAGTCCTCCACCGGGTGCTTCCCGCCCCGTCGGCGGCGCGCCAGGTGCGGGGTGAGCCAGGCGTCGACCCGCTCCTCGTGCGCCCGGCGCCGGGCCTGCCAGCGCGCCGCGTCGAGCACGGCGGTCGGGGCGAGGGCGGTGGTCACGGACCCCAGGGTACGACCGCCGCCCGGCGCCCCGTCAGGGCACGTCCACCCGGACCCCGGCGGAGAACACCCCGCTGCGCAGCTCCAACTGCTCCGGCGGCGCCTGCCCGTCGACGGTGAAGACCAGCGGCAGCACCGTCCGGCTGCCGGCCGCCATCGGCTGGGCGAAGACGTCCCGGCCCTGGTTGGCCGTCCGCGTCGCCTGCTCGTCGGTGCTGACGAAGTTGCCGTCGGGCAGGTACGCCCGTTGCAGCCGGCCGTGCCAGCTCTGCTGCTCCGGGGTGAGGTTGCGCACCCCGACCGTGGCCTCGCACTGCCGGGCCGCCGCGCCGGGCTCGCACGCGACGCGGTACACGGTGAACTCGAACGCCGACTCGCGCAGCGGCTCGCCGACGGCCCCGTTGACCCCCTGACCCACCCACGCGCCGCTGGTCGGCTGGCTGCCGGTGTCGACGGCGGCGACCTGCCGGGTGGCCGTCCAGGCCGCCGTCCCCACCGTGCCGGCGAGGACGGCGGCGGCCACGGGGACGATCAACCAGACGGACGGCTTGCGGCGGACCTGTTCCGGTCGCGGCGCGGCCGGGCGCGGGTAGACGGTCCCCGGCCCCTCGCCGGCGAGGGCCGCGGCGACCGGCCGGCGGCGCCGGCGCCAGGTCCAGGCCCCGCCCACCGCGAGCACCGCCACCGTGGCGAGCCCGGCCAGCAGCACCGGCGTCCGGCGCCACGGCGGCGCCTCGGAACGCTCGGACGCGGCGGCCGGCACGCCCGCGCTCCAGGTCGCGGTCGCGCAGTCGTACGGCCGGCTGCCGTCACGGGCGAAGGCGCAGGCCGGCGCGGTCATCGGCCGGGCCGGGGCGGCGGTGCTGAGCGCCGTGCCCAGGGTGGTGGTGCTGCGGGCGGGCAGCTTCAACTGCCAGGTCACCTCGGTGGCCGACTGCCCGGCGCCCCGGGTGGCCCGGCCCCCGTCGGTGATGGCGGTCGCCGAGGCCCCGGGCGGCAGCTCCTGCCGGACCGTGGTGTCGACCGGCGTACCGCCGCTGTTGCGGACCTGGATCCGGTAGCGCGGCGCCGGCGAGCGCTCCGGCAGCACCGCGACCGTGACCGGCGGCTTCGCCACCGGCGGGGCGGCCCGGGTCGGGCTGGGCACCGCAGGCGGCGCCGACGGCATCGCCGGCTCCGGGGTCGGCGCGAGCACCGGTGGTGGCGGCGCGGCCGCCGCGGGTGGGGCCGCCGTGGGCAGTGCCGGCACGGCGGCGAGAATGCCGAGGCAGTGTACGAACACTGCGAGGGCCCTGTGGTGTCGTGTCGATGCAGGCATACGAACGAACCTCCGGAGCCGACGCTAGGGGCGCGACGACGCCGGGCGGGTACGAAGTCGCGAACTCCGCCCCCGCGAGCGGGCGGTGGCGTAGGGTGCGCCCTCACAGGTCTGCGGGTGCCGCCGCCGGCCGTGCCGGTGCGCCTCCCCTGCGGCCTCGGCCGGGGCGCGGGTCGCCGGGGCTAGATTGGCCTGGTGCGTATCGCTCGTTTTGCTCATGCCAAGGGAATGTCGTTCGGGGTCGTCGAGGGCGAGTCGGAGGCGGGCCCGCAGGGCCTGACCGTCGCCGAGATCGAGGGCCACCCGTTCGGGCAGATCACCTTCAGCGGTGCCCGTTGGGCGCTGTCCGACGTCCGCCTGCTCTCGCCGATCCTGCCCAGCAAGGTCGTCTGCGTCGGCCGCAACTACGCCGAGCACGCCGCCGAGCACGGCACCGAGGTGCCGAAGGAGCCGCTGCTCTTCCTCAAACCGTCCACCTCCGTGATCGGGCCCCGGGACGCGATCCGGCTGCCGATCTTCTCCAAGCAGGTCGAGCACGAGGCCGAGCTGGCCGTGGTGATCGGCGCGCCGGGCGCCCGCCGGGCCGACCGCGCCGCCGCGGAGCGGGCCATCTTCGGCTACACCTGCGCCAACGACGTCACCGCCCGGGACCTCCAGCGGTCCGACGGCCAGTGGACCCGCGCCAAGGGCTTCGACTCGTTCTGCCCGATCGGGCCGTGGATTACCACCGGGCTCGACGTCCGCGACCTGGAGATCCGCTGTGAGGTGGGTCGCAATCCCGAGGAGATGGAGGTCCGCCAGCTCGGCCGGACCCGCGACATGGTCTTCGACGTGCCGGCCCTGGTGTCGTACGTCTCGCACGTGATGACGCTGCTCCCCGGCGACGTGGTGCTCACCGGCACGCCGGCCGGGGTTAGCCCGCTCCTGGACGGGGATACGGTCACCGTGCGGATCGAGGGGATCGGAGACCTGACCAACCCGGTGGTACCCGTCGCCTGATCCGCGTCGAGGCCCCGTTTCCGCAGTTCAGGGGCGGTTTGGGGGACTCGATTTGGCCTGCTGGCACCGGGAGGGTAAAGTTTGATCCCGGCACCGCAAGGGGCCAATGGGGTATGGGGTAATTGGCAGCCCGACTGATTCTGGTTCAGTTAGTCTAGGTTCGAGTCCTGGTACCCCAGCGCAGCCGAGGTTCGGAAGAGCTTCGGGCGCTGGATCTCGTAGGAGACGACTCCGGTTCCCGGCAGGGGATCGGGGTTCTCTCTGATAGAGTCCAGCGGCACCGCTCGCGGAGCGGTGCCGCAAGTAGTTCTGGCCCCGTCGTCTAGCGGCCCAGGACGCCGCCCTCTCAAGGCGGTAGCGCCGGTTCGAATCCGGTCGGGGCTACATCTCGAACGGCCCGTTCCACTCCGGTGGGGCGGGCCGTTTCGCATGTCCCGCATCGCGCCGTCGGCCCAGCGGGCACCCGACTGGCACGCGGCCACGGTCGCGCCGCCCTGCCGTCCGCTGGCCGCTCAGTGGTAGCGACCACTGGGTGGTTCTGCGGTGCTGGCCGGGTGGTTCCGTGGTGCCGTCACTGGGTGGCCCTGCGGTGCTGGCCGCTGGCGGCTCCTGATGCCGCCACCGGATGGCTCGCTCGACTGGTTGGCCGCTGGCGGGCGAGACCTGGTTGCCGCTGGCCGGCTGCGACCCGACTGCCGGCGTCGGTCGCCCCGATTTCCGTCCCCGGAGGGGACGCCGCTAGACTACAGCCGCACCGCTCGGAAGGGCGGTGGAAGCAGTGAAGTCTTGGCCCCGTCGTCTAGCGGCCCAGGACGCCGCCCTCTCAAGGCGGTAGCGCCGGTTCGAATCCGGTCGGGGCTACATCTCGAACGGCCCGTCCCACCCCGGTGGGACGGGCCGTTTCGCATCCCGCCCTCCCCCCACCCCACCTTCGAGCGGTGATCATGAGGTTGGCGGCGAAGATGATCTCTAACCCTGCCGCCAACCTCATGATCACCGACGCGAGTCGTCCGGGCCGGGCTGACGGGGGCGGGCCGGGTGTCCGGGCCGAGGCCGGCTGTCCGGGCTGCCCAGGCCGGCGGTCGCCCCTGGCGCCGTGGCGCTTTGAATCGGGCGATCAAGAAGTTTGCGTCCAGATTCGGCACCGGACCAGACGCAAACTTCTTGATCATTCGACAGTTCCGCGCCGGCCTGGACAGCCAGGTGCCGGTGCATCCGGGCGGGTCGCCGGGGCCCGGCAGGAACGGGTCGGGCCGGGGCCGGGTCGGGCCGGGATGGCGTAGGCAGTGGGGTCAGAGGCCGGAGAGGCGTTGGCCGGCTCGGACCACGGCCATCGCGTGGCGTTCGCCGGGGCGGCGTCCGAGGCGCTCGATGGGGCCGGAGATGCTGATCGCGGCGATGACCCGACCGGTGCGGTCGCGGATCGGCGCCGAGACGCTCGCCACACCGGCCTCGCGCTCGGCGACGCTCTGCGCCCAGCCCCGGCGGCGTACCTCGGCCAGGGTGCGGCCGGTGAACTTCGATCGGGGCAGCAGCGGCATCACCGCCTCCGGCGGCTCCCAGGCGAGCAGGATCTGCGCCGCGGAGCCCGCCGTCATCGGCAGCACCGAGCCGACCGGCACGGTGTCCCGCAGGCCGCTGGCCCGCTCGGCGGCGGCCACGCAGATGCGCTCGTCGGCGCGGCGCAGGTAGAGCTGGGCGCTTTCGCCCGTCGCGTCCCGTAGCGCCGCCAGCAGCGGCTCCGCCGCCGTCAGGAGCACGTCCGGCGCGGCGTTGGCGAGCTCGCCCAGGCGCGGGCCGGGACGCCAGCGCCCCTGGGTGTCCCGGACCAGCATCCGGTGGATCTCCAGCGCCTGCGCCAGCCGGTGCGCGGTGGCCCGGGGCAGCTTGGTGCGTTCAACGAGTTCGGCCAGGCTGGCGCCGTCGACGCAGGCGGCCAGGATGACCACCGCCTTGTCGAGAACGCCGACACCGCTCATACTGTGTCCCACAAGCCGAAACTTACCTCCCAGAATTTAGGATGTCCAGATGGTGGGAGTCACTACTACCGAGCCGAGGACCCTGGCCGAGAAGGTCTGGGACGCGCACGTCGTGCGGTCCGCCGAGGGCGAGCCCGATCTGCTCTTCATCGACCTGCACCTGCTGCACGAGGTGACGAGCCCGCAGGCCTTCGACGGGCTGCGCCTCGCCGGGCGCCGGGTGCGCCGCACCGACCTCACGCTCGCGACGGAGGACCACAACACCCCGACGGGGTACGCCGACCCGTCGTTCCAGCAGCGGCGCGGCGACCTGCTCACCATCGCCGACCCCACCTCGCGTACGCAGATCGAGACGCTGCGCCGCAACTGCGCCGAGTTCGGTGTGCGGCTGCACCCGCTGGGCGACGAGAACCAGGGCATCGTGCACGTCATCGGCCCGCAGCTCGGCGTCACCCAGCCCGGCATGACCATCGTCTGCGGGGATTCGCACACCGCCACCCACGGCGCGTTCGGCGCGCTCGCGTTCGGCATCGGCACGAGTGAGGTCGAACACGTGCTGGCCACCCAGACGCTGCCGCAGAGCCGGCCGAAGACGATGGCGGTGAACGTGACGGGGCGGCTCGCCCCCGGGGTCACCGCCAAGGACCTGGTGCTCGCGCTGATCGCCCAGGTGGGTACGGGCGGCGGCCGTGGGCACATCGTCGAGTACCGCGGCGAGGCGATCCGGTCGCTGTCCATGGAGGGGCGGATGACGATCGCCAACATGTCCATCGAGTGGGGCGCCAAGGCCGGCATGATCGCGCCGGACGAGACCACCTTCGCGTACCTGAAGGGGCGGCCGAACGCCCCCAAGGGCGCCGACTGGGACGCGGCGGTCGCCTGGTGGCGGACCCTGCCCACGGACGAGGGCGCGACCTTCGACGCCGACGTGACCCTGGACGCCGGCGCGGTCACCCCGTTCGTGACCTGGGGCACCAACCCGGGCCAGGGCGCGCCGCTGGGCGCGGTGGTGCCCACGCCCGAGGAGTTCGTCACCGAGGCCGAGCGGACCGCCGCCCGGCGCGCGCTGGAGTACATGGACCTGCGTCCCGGCACCCCGCTGCGGGACCTCGCGGTCGACGTGGTCTTCGTCGGCTCCTGCACCAACGGCCGGCTGGAGGACCTCCGGGCCGCCGCCGACGTGCTGCGCGGGCACCGGGTCGCCGAGGGGGTGCGGATGCTGGTCGTGCCGGGTTCCGCCGCCGTCCGCGAGGCGGCCGAGGCGGAAGGGCTGGACAAGGTCTTCAGCGACGCCGGCGCCGAGTGGCGCTTCGCCGGCTGCTCCATGTGTCTGGGGATGAACCCGGACACGCTCTCGCCGGGCCAGCGCTCCGCCTCCACCTCCAACCGCAACTTCGAGGGCCGCCAGGGCCGGGGCGGACGCACCCACCTGGTCTCCCCGCCGGTCGCCGCCGCCACCGCCGTGGCGGGCCGGCTGGCCGCTCCCGCCGACCTGTAGAAGGGCACCCAGATGGAGAGGTTCACCACCCACACGGGCACCGCCGTGCCGCTGCGGCGCTCCAATGTGGACACCGATCAGATCATCCCCGCCGTGTACCTCAAGCGGGTGACCCGGACCGGTTTCGCGGACGGCTTGTTCAGCGCCTGGCGTGAGGACCCGGAATTCGTGCTCAACGATCCCGTCCATTCCGGTGCGTCGATTCTTGTGACCGGTCCGGAGTTCGGCACCGGCTCCTCCCGCGAGCACGCCGTCTGGGCGCTGCGCGACTGGGGCTTCCGTGCCGTGATCGCACCCCGCTTCGGCGACATCTTCCGGGGCAACGCCCTCAAGGAGGGTCTGCTCCCGGTCGAGCTGGAATTGAAGGCGATCGAGCAGATCTGGGACGTGGTGGAGGTCGACCCGACCACCCCGGTCACCGTGGACCTGACCGCCCGCGAGGTGCGGGTCGGCGAGGCCACCTGGTCGTTCCCGATGGACGACTTCAGCCGTTGGCGGCTGCTGGAGGGCTTGGACGACATTGGACTCACCCTCCGCCACGAGTCGGAGATCAGCGCCTTCGAGGCCACCCGGCCGCCGTTCCTGCCCTCGGTCGCATAGCCGTACGCCCGATCCCACAGCGGTTTCCGTCCCCGCCGGCCTCACCGGTGGGGGCGAATCCGTTGCGACACAAGGGCTTTTTTCGACCGAATGTTTGTGTCCCGGCAGCACAGGGCATACCGTGCGCGCAGAATGGCTCGCGTCGAGTCAGTTGCACAATCGGGAGGAAGTCGTGAACAAGGCCGAGCTCATCGAGGCGCTCGCCGTTCGCCTGGGGGACCGGAAGACGGCGACGGCCGCGCTCGACGCGGTCCTCGCTGAGGTCCAGGCGGCGGTCACCAAGGGCGAGAAGGTGGCGATCACCGGATTCGGAGCTTTCGAAAAGCGCGTCCGGGGCGCCCGAACAGCGCGCAACCCGCGGACCGGCGAGGCGGTGAAGGTCAAGAAGACATCCGTCCCGACCTTCCGGCCCGGCGCCGGATTCAAGGAGATGGTGGCCAGCGGCAAGGTGCCGAAGGCCACGGCGGCGGCGAAGAAGACCACGGCGGCCGCCGCCAAGACCACGTCCGCCGCCAAGACCACCGCGGCGGCCAAGACGACGGGTGCCAAGGCCACCGGGGCGAAGGCCACCGGGGCCAAGGCCACCGGGGCCAAGGCGGCGGGCGCGAAGGCCACCGGGGCCAAGGCGGCGGGCGCGAAGGCGACCGGGGCCAAGGCGACCGCGGCGGCCAAGAAGGCCCCCGCGGCGAAGGCGACCAAGACCACCGCGGCGAAGAAGGCCGCGACCACCAAGGCCGCCCCGGCGAAGAAGACCACCGCGGCGACCAAGGCCACGGCGGCGAAGAAGACCGCCGCGACGGCGAGCAAGAGCGCGGCGGCGAAGAAGGCGCCGGCGAAGAAGGCGCCGGCCAAGAAGGCCGCGACCAAGCGCTGAACCCAGCGGTACGGCAAGGGCGTCCACCGATGGTGGGCGCCCTTCGCCGTGTCCACCCCCACCCGTTGACCCCGACCGTGCACCGCCCGCAGAATCGCCGCACCCCTTCCGGTCGGCGAAAGGCAGCCCGGTGCGCTACCGCCACCTCACCACCGTCACCCTCGCCCTGGGCGTCGTGCTCCTGGTCGACGTGCTGCGCGTCTTCCTGCCGGCGGTCATCACGATCTTCGGTCAGGCCGCCTCGACCCCCGCCGAACTGCTGGGGGCGTTCGCGTTCGGCTGGTTCCTGCTCGCCCTGGCCGCGCCCGCGCTGATCCGTCGGGTGGGCGCCCGCCCCGTCACGCTCGTCGCCGCGGTGCTGCTGGTCGTGGCGCGGCTCGCCGTCAACGGCCAGCCGGGCGGGCGGCTCCAGCTCTGGCTCGCCACGGCCGGGCTGCTCGCCGGGCTGGTCTGGCTCGCCGGTGTCGCCGCCGGAACCGACCGCCCCGTACCCGGGCTGGCGCTCGGGCTGGCGGTCGGGGCCGTCCTGCACACGGTGCTGGACACGTACCGCTCGGCGTTCTTCGGGGACTGGCCGGCGTGGCTGGCGGCCGTCGGGGTCGCGGGCCTCTTCCTCGCGGGGCAGGCACGGCCCGCGCCGCCGGCCGGCGCGGGCGGCGTACGGAGCTGGCTGCTGGCCGGGCCGGCGCTGCTGCTCGCCGGCATGGTGGCGCTCTCCCCGGCGGTCGCCCGGACGGCGGCGTCGTACCAGTTCGGTCTGCTGCGCTCGGATCCCGCCGACGAGGTGGGCGTGGCCACGGTGCCGTTGTTCGGCCCCGCCCCGCTCGCCGTGGCGGTCGGCGGGTTCCTGCTCGCCGCGCTGGCCCCGCCCCGCCGGGGCGCCTGGCGGTGGCTCGGGCCGGCGGCCCTGGTCGGTGGGGCCGTCCTCGTCGCCCTCGGCCGCGGGGAACTGCTGCTGCCGGCCGTCCTGCTCACCGCCGTCGGTCTCGGCGCGTGCCTGGCGTCGGCCGGCGCGGCCGACGGACGGGGCAACGCCGACGGAGCCCGGACCCAGGTCTCCGACGGCGCCGGGCAGGACCCGGCCCGGGCGGCCAGCGGCGGGCAGGACGCGACCCGGGCGGACGACGGTGGACAGGACCCGGCCCGGGCGGCCGGTGGCGGCCAGGACACGGCCCGGGCGGACGACGGCGGGCCGGGCCCGGCCCGGGCGGCCGGGCGACGCGGGTACGCCGCCGTCGCCGGGATGCTCGTCTTCGCCGTCGCGGCGGTGGTCTACTACTCCGCCTACGACCTCGGCCACCCCAACGCCGGGGTGCCGGTGGCGGTGGCGGTGCTGGTCGCCGCCGTCGCGCTGGCGACCCGGCCCACCCCGGGGCCGGTCCGGTCGCCGCTGCCGCCGGTGTGGACGGCCGCCTCGGCCGCCGTACTGACGCTGCTGGCCGCGGTCGCGAGCGACGAACTGCTGTCCGCGAGCAACCGGGACGGGCCGCCGGAGACGGTGCGGGTGGCGGCGTACAACGTCCGGATGGGCTTCGGGATGGACGGCCGCTTCGACCCGGACGCGCTGGCGCGGGCCGTCGCCGGGGCCGACGTCGTGGCCCTCAGCGAGGTGGACCGGGGCTGGCTGCTCAACGGCGGCCACGACACGCTCGACCTGCTGGCGGAGCGGTTGGACATGCCGTACGTCTTCGCGCCGGCCGCCGACCCGCTCTGGGGCGACGCCGTGCTGAGCCGGTGGCCGCTGGACGCGGCGCGGACCCGGCCGCTGCCGGCGGTCGGCGCGCCCACCGGGGCGCAGGCCCTCGGCGTCACGGTCGATCTCGGCGCGGGCGTCCGTCTCGCGGTGGTCGCGACCCACCTGCAACCGCCGCCCGGCGAGGACCCGGTGGTCCAGGCCCGCGCGGTCGCCGACTTCGCCGTGCGGTACGCGGCCGGCCGGCCCCTGGTGGTCGCCGGCGACCTGAACACCGAACCGGGCGACGCGGCGTTCGCCGAGTTCGCCCGGGCCGGTCTGGTCGACGCGCTGGCCGCCGCCCGCCCGCTGCCGACCAGCCCGGCGGACGCCCCGCGCCAGCAGATCGACCACGTCTTCGTCACGCCCGACCTGGCCGCCGGCGACGCGGCGGCCCCGCGCGGGACGGCCAGCGACCACCTGCCGGTCGCGGTGACGCTGACCCTGCCGCCGGCCTGACCCGTCGCCACCGGGACGGCCGGGCATGTGCCGCAGCCGTTCGATGGCCCGGTCCCGCGCCCCCGTGGCCGACAGGGACGCCCCGGCCCTGCGGTCGCGCGGTCAGAGGCGGTCGCCGGCGAGCAGGCGGTCACCGGCGAAGGAGAGCAGCCAGCCGCCGCCCTTCGGGGTGGTGAAGTCGCCCGGCCGCCCGCTGAGCCGGGCCAGGGCGCCCGGGATCACCTTGCCCTGGCTGCACACCCCCACCGGCTCGCCGGTGGCCGCCAGCGCGGCCAGGCGGGCGGCGGCGGCCAGCGCGCACTCGTCGGGCTGCTGGCCCGGGCGCGGCTCGTCCAGGTCGCCGTCGACCTCGATCGGCAGGTCGAGCAGCGCCGCCGCCGGGTCGAGGGTCTGTACGCAGCGGCGGGCCGAGGCCGACAGCAGGCGTACCGGGCGGACCAGCGCCACCAGCGGGGCGAGCGCGTGGGCCTGTGCCCAGCCCCGGGCGTCGAGCGGCCGGCCGGTGTCCGGGCCCGACCAGGTGGCCCGCTTGCCGGCGTGGGCGTGCCGGACCAGCGCCACCGTCGCGGTGACCGTCGGCAGGGCCGCGAACGCGGCCAGCACCTCGGCGTCGTGCGGGTAGCTGACCAGCCGGATCGCCTCGTCCACGCCGAGCCAGCGCACGTCGTCGACCTCGGTGGCCGGCTGGAAGCCGCCGGTGGCCGCCGCCCGCATCGACCAGTAGTCGACCACCTTCGGGCGGCCCTCGCTGCGGTAGCGCACGGTGGGCAGCCGCACCTGCGGCACCGCCCGGACGTCGGTCTCCTCGGCCACCTCCCGCACGGCGGCGCGCAGCGGATGCTCGCCCGGCTCCAGCTTGCCCTTGGGCAGCGACCAGTCGCCGTAGCGGGGCCGGTGCACGAGGCAGACCAGCAACTCGCCGCCCGGCACGGCGTCCGTGTTCCCCGTGGCCGGCCCCTCGACCGGCCCGGGGTCGTCGGCGGGGCGCCACACCACACCGCCCGCCGCCCGGATCGGGGGCGTGGCGTCGGGGAACCCGACCGACCGGCCCCGGCCGGGGCCGGCCGCGTCCCGCTCATCCAGCATCAGGTCAGCCTATGCGGGTACCGGTCAGCCCGCCGTGCCACCGACGCGACGCAGCAGCAACTCCTGGAGATGGACCCGAGGTTCCTCCGCCGTGCCGGTACGCCGGCTCCAGGTGCCGTCCGCCGCCAGCTCGAACGCGTCCACGTCGGGGCTCATCGCGGCGGTCAGCACGTGGTCCAGCTCGGCCCGGGCGACGGGGTCGCTCACCCGCACCAGCGCCTCGACCCGGCGGTCCAGGTTGCGGTGCATGAGGTCCGCCGAGCCCATCCAGAACTCGGCGTCGCCGTTGTTGCCGAACCGGAAGATCCGGGAGTGCTCCAGGAACCGGCCCAGGATCGAGCGGACCCGGATGTTCTCCGACAGGCCGGGCACCCCCGGCCGCAGCGTGCACATGCCCCGGATCACCAGGTCCACGTGGACGCCGGCCCGGGAGGCCCGGTAGAGCGCGTCCGTGATCTCCTCGTCGACCAGCGAGTTCACCTTGATCTGCACGAGCCCGGGCATGCCCAGCCGCACGTGTGCGATCTCCCGCTCGATCCGTTCGATCAGGCCGCGGCGGATGCCCTGCGGCGCCACCAGCAGCCGGCGGTACGCGGTCTGCCGGCTGTAGCCGGTGAGGACGTTGAACAGGTCGGTCAGGTCGGCCCCGATCTCCGGGTCGGCGGTGAGCATGCCGAAGTCCTCGTAGAGCCGGGCGGTCTTCGGGTGGTAGTTGCCGGTGCCGATGTGGCAGTAGCGGCGGATCTGGTTGCCCTCCTGGCGTACCACCAGGGCGGTCTTGCAGTGCGTCTTGAGCCCGACCAGGCCGTAGACGACGTGGCAGCCGGCGCGTTCCAGCTTGCGCGCCCAGCCGATGTTGGCCACCTCGTCGAAGCGCGCCTTCAGCTCGACCAGCACCACCACCTGCTTGCCGGCGGCCGCCGCGTCGACGAGCGCGTCTACGATCGGGGAGTCGCCGCTGGTGCGGTAGAGGGTCTGCTTGATGGCCAGCACGTCCGGGTCCGCGGCGGCCTGCTCGATGAAGCGCTGCACGCTGGTGGCGAACGAGTGGTACGGGTGGTGCACCAGGATGTCGCCGTCGCGCAGGGTCGCGAAGACGCTGCGCGGCACCTCGCCCTCGGTGAGGCGGGGATGGGTGGCCGGCACGAACGGCGGATCCTTCAGGTCCGGCCGGTCGGCCTCGTCGTAGAGCTGCCAGAGCGCGGAGAGGTCGAGCAGGCCGGGCACCCGCAGCACCTCCTGGTCGTGCATGTCCAACTCGCGCACGAGCAGCTCCAGCACGTGGTCGGAGATCGAGGCGGCCACCTCCAGCCGGACGGGCGGGCCGAACCGGCGCCGGGCCAGCTCCCGTTCCAGGGCCTGGAGCAGGTCCTCGTCGCGGTCCTCGTCGACCTCCACCTCGGCGTTGCGGGTGACCCGGAACAGGTGGCACTCGACCACCTGCATGCCGGAGAAGAGCTGTCCCAGGTGCACCGAGATCAGGTCCTCCACCGGCAGCACCCGTACGCCCGGCAGGCCGCGGTGCACCCGGACGAAGCGGGGCACGTTGTTCGGCACCTTCACCCGGGCGAAGAACTCCGAGCCGCCGTCCGGGTCGCGCACCGCCACCGCCAGGTTGAGCGACCGCCCCGAGATGTACGGGAAGGGGTGCGCCGGGTCCACCGCCAGCGGGGTCAGCACCGGGAAGATCTGCTCCCGGAAGTACGCGCGCAGCCGCTCCCGTTCGGGGTCGTCCAGTTCGGCCCAGCGCAGGATCCGGATGTCCTCGGCGGCCAGCTTCGGCAGCACCTCGTCGGTGAAGCAGGCCGAGTGCCGGGCCACCAGCGTCGCGGCCTTCCCGGCGACCAGCTCCAGCTGGGTGCGCAGCGGCATCCGGTCCCCGCCGCGTACCGGCAGGCCGGCCTGGAGGCGGCGCTTCAGCCCGGCGACGCGCACCATGTAGAACTCGTCGAGGTTGCTGGCGAAGATGGCCAGGAACTTGGCCCGCTCCAGCAGCGGCGTGCGCGGGTCCTCCGCGAGCGCCAGCACCCGGGCGTTGAAGTCGAGCCAGGAGAGCTCCCGGTTGAGGAAACGGTCCTCCGGCAGCGGCTCCGCCGCGGGGGGCTCGTCCCCGAGGTCGGGCGCGGGCGGCGTCGCCGCCGCTTCGGCGGGCGGGCCGGGCGTCGGGTCCAGCACCTCCTCCAGGCCGGCGGAGGCGCTCGCCGCGTCGGTCCCGGCGGCGTCCGGCGCGGAGCCTCCGGCGGCTGCGTCGGCGTGGAACCGGCCGTCGGCGCCCCGGGACCGGGTGCCGTTGCGGGGTGTGGCCGGGTCGGTGGACGGTCGGTTGGCGGGGTGCTTGCGAGGGGTGCTCACCCGCCCATAATCACCCGGATGCGGTTAACGCAAAATGAACTTCGACCAGCCGCTCAGGCCATCGTCGGCAATGTCACCCGGACCACCGCGCCGGTGGCGTCGGTCTCGACGCGCAGCCGCTGGCCGAGGCGGAGCAGCCGCAGGCCGGAGGCGTCGAACGCCCGGGCCGGGAAGGCCAGCTCGGTGCCGTCGTCGAGGAGCAGCGTCCCGCTGCGGGTCGCCGCGTCGTAGGTGGCCACCGTGCCCTGCATGCCCCGCACGCTACACGCCCCTCAGGCCGGGCAGCCGGCGGCGGCCAACGCGGCCGTGCGGGGCCCCAGCCCGAGCCGGGCCGCCGCCGCCAGGTCGTCGGCGGTGTCGACGTCCCGACGCAGGCTCGGCCAGTCCCCGGTGAGGGCGAGCGCCCCGCTCGCGGCGTGCGCGTCGGCCGAGCCGGCCCCGAAGCGGGGATCCAGGGCCACGCCCGGCGGCGCGGCCAGCAGCACGGTGCCCTGGCCGGGGGCGTCGGCCACGTACCGGCGTACGCCCGGGGGCGCGGCCTGCGCCGCCCGCAGCGCCGCCGCCAGCTCGACCGGGCGCAGCGCGGGTAGGTCGGCGGTGAGCCCGGCCACCCAGCCGCCGCCCGCGGCCGACGCGCCGTGCCGGAAGGCGGCGTTCAGCCCGGCGCCGGGGGCGTCGGGCAGCGTCCGGGCGCCCGCGCGGCGGGCGGCCTCGGCCACCCGGGCGTCGTCGGTGACGACCAGCACCCCGGCCACCGCCGGGCAGGCCCGCACGGCGGCGACCGTGTCGGCGGCCAGGGCCAGCGCAAGTTCCTCGTGCGGTACGCCCGGCAGCGCCCCCCGCAGCCGGCTCTTCGCGGCGGCGAGGCGCTTCACGGGCACCACCACGGTCCACCTCGGCTGACTCACACCGCCATCCTGCCAGCCGTACGGCGGTACCCTCTCTGGCCGGACCCGGGTCGAGCAGGCATGATTTCCGCTGCGGGCGTCACCGGGTGCGGATCCGGTGCGGGGCGGGGCGGCACGAGGAGGCGCGGGTGACACGGCGGAGGCTGGGGTTCTGGCAATGGTTCGCCGTGGTGCTGGTCAAGCCGGTGATGACCGTCTGGACCCGGCGCACCTGGCGCGGCATGGAGCACCTGCGTCGCGACGGCGGCGTGATCATCGTGCCGAACCACATCTCGCACGCCGACCCGCTCGTCGCGGCGCACTTCGTCTACGACTCCGGCCGCTGGCCGCAGTTCCTCGGCAAGGCCAGCGTGTTCCGGGTCCCGGTGATCGGTTGGATCCTGCACCGGTGCCGGCAGATCCCGGTCGAGCGGAACACGGTGGACGCGGTGCGGTCGCTGGAGCACCTCGTCGCCGCGCTCGACCAGGGCGGCGCCGTGGTGATCTACCCGGAGGGCACCATCACCCGCGACCCGGAGCTGTGGCCGATGAAGGGCAAGACCGGCGCCGCCCGGCTCGCGCTCGCCACCGGGGCGCCGGTCGTCCCGGTCGTCATGTGGGGCCCCGAGCGGATCTTCGACCCGCGCCGGTCCCGACTGAACCCGCGCCCCCGGATCCCGGTGACCGTGGTCGCCGGGCCGCCCGTCGACCTGGGCCGGTGGGCCGGGGCGACCCCGACGAAGGCCGTCCTCGAGGAGATGACCGACACCATCATGCTGCGCCTTCGTGACATGCTCACCGAGATCCGGGGCGGCACCCCGCCACCACTGTGGGAACGGACGGCCCGCCCTGCCGGCGAGCGGCGGCGGCCGGGGGCGGCGGCGTGAGCGGGCACGTCGCGGTCCTGGGTGCCGGCTCGTGGGGCACCGCGTTCGCCAAGATCCTCGCCGACGCCGGTCGGGACGTCACCGTCTGGGCCCGCCGGCAGGCGGTCGCCGACACGATCCGCGCCGAGCGGCGCAACCCGGAGTACCTGCCGGACGTGCTGCTGCCGTCCCGGGTCACGGCGACCGGGGACGCGGCCGAGGCGATCACCGGGGCGGAGGTGGTGGTGCTGGCCGTGCCGTCGCAGACGCTGCGCGGCAACCTGGCCGAGTGGACCGCGCACCTGCACCCGGACGCCACCCTCGTGTCGCTGATGAAGGGCATCGAGCTCGGCACCACCAGGCGGATGAGCGAGGTGATCGTGGAGACCGCCGGGGTGGCGGCGGACCGGGTGGTGGTGGTCTCCGGCCCCAACCTGGCCCCGGAGATCGCCGCCGAGCAGCCCGCCGCGACCGTGGTCGCCTGCACCGACGCCGACCGGGCGACGCTGGTGCAGCGCTCGATCACCACGCCCTACTTCCGCCCGTACACCAACGACGACGTCATCGGCTGCGAGCTGGGTGGCGCGGTGAAGAACGTGATCGCCCTGGCGTACGGCATCGCCGTGGCGATGGGCTTCGGCGACAACACCCGGGCCATGCTCGTCACCCGGGGACTGGCCGAGACGGCCCGGCTCGGGGTGGCCCTGGGCGCCGACCCGCTCACCTTCGCCGGCCTGGCGGGGATGGGCGACCTCGTCGCGTCCTGCTCGTCACCGCTGGCCCGTAACCGCACCTTCGGCGAGCACCTGGGCCGGGGCGCGACCCTGGAGGAGGCCCGCGTCGCCACCCGGCAGACCGCCGAGGGCGTCAAGAGCGCGCTGGCCCTGCGCGACCTGGCCCGGGCGCACGCGGTGGAGATGCCGATCACCGAGCAGGTCGAGCTGGTCTGCCACGAGGGCATGGACCCGCGCCTCGCCGTCGAGGCGCTGATGAGCCGCACCACCAAGCCGGAGTGAGCGACATGCCCGAGCACCAGGACGGCACCCGCTGCGTCCGCGCCGGCCTGCCCGAGCCGGCTCCCGGCCAGCCGTTCCTGCCCGGGCCGGTGTTCGCCGCGCCGTACCACCTGGACCCGTGGGCGGGGCCGGCGGCGGCGCCCGACGGCTACGGCCGGCCGGACAACCCCACCCGGCGGCTGCTGGAGGCGGCGGTCGGGGAGCTGGAGGGGGGCGACTGCCGGGTCTTCGCCAGCGGGCAGGCCGCGATCACCGGGCTGCTGCTGACGGTGCTGAGGCCGGGGGACACCGTGGTGCTCCCGTCGGACGGGTACTTCGCCGTCCGGGCTTTCGCCGCCGACACGCTGGAGGGCATCGGCGTACGGGTGCTCCTCGCCCCGACCGCCGGCCCGCACCCGGCCTTCGACGGCGTACGCCTGGTGCTGCTGGAGACCCCGGCCAACCCGGGCCTGGACGTCGCCGACGTGGCGGCGTTGGCCGCCCGGGCGCACGCCGCCGGCGCCCTGGTCGCGGTCGACAACACCACGGCGACGCCGCTCGGGCAGCGCCCGCTCGACCTGGGCGCCGACGTCGTGGTGGCCTCCGGCACGAAGGCCCTCACCGGGCACTCCGACCTGCTGCTCGGCTACGTCGCGACCCGCTCGGCCGAGCTGCGGGACGCGGTCACCGCCTGGCGGAACCTCACCGGGGCGGTGCCGGGCGCGTTCGACGCCTGGCTCGCGCACCGGTCGCTGGCCACCCTGGACCTGCGGCTGGCCCGGCAGACCGCGAACGCGCAGGCCCTCGCCGAGCTGCTCGCGGGGCGCGACGACGTGACCGGGCTGCGCTGGCCCGGGCTGCCCGGCGACCCGGCCCACGCGGTGGCGTCGGTCCAGATGCGACGGGTCCCCGGGGTGCTCTGCTTCGACCTCGGCGACGCCGGGCGGGTGGCGCGGTTCCTCGACGCGGCCCGGCTGGTGGCCGCGGCCACCTCCTTCGGCGGCCTGCACACCACCGCCGACCGGCGGGCCCAGTGGGGCGACGACACCCCGCCCGGCTTCGTCCGGCTCTCCTGCGGGGTCGAGGACGCCGTCGACCTGGTCGCCGACGTGGCCGCCGCGCTGGACGCGAGCCGCGGCGCGTGACGGTCGTTCCGTTCCGCCCCGACCGGCCCGCCCTCGTGCACCGGCTGCGCGCCGCCGGCTGCGTCTACGCCGAGGACGAGGCCGAACTGCTGATCGCCGCCGCCGACTCGGCCGAGGCGCTGGCCGGCCTGGTGGACCGCCGGGTCGCCGGGCTGCCGTTGGAGCACGTGCTCGGCTGGGCCGAGTTCTGCGGCGAGCGGATCGCCGTCGACCCGGGTGTGTTCGTGCCGCGTGCGCGTACCGCCCTGTTGGTCGACGCCGCCGTCGCGGTGACCGACCCGGCGGCGGCCGTGGTGGACCTGTGCTGCGGCTCCGGCGCCACCACGGTGGCGCTGGCCCGCCGGCTCGCGCCGCGCTGGCTGGCCGCCGCCGACCTGGACCCCGCCGCCGTGGCCTGCGCGCGGCGCAACCTCGACCCGCTGGCCGTGCCGGTCTTCCAGGGCGACCTGTACGACCCGCTGCCGGCGCGCTGGCGGGGCCGGCTGGACCTGGTGCTGGCCAACGCCCCGTACGTGCCGACGGCGGCGGTGGCGCTGATGCCGCCGGAGGCCCGGCTGCACGAGGCGCCGGTGGCCCTCGACGGCGGGTCGGACGGGCTGGCGGTGCTGCGGCGGGTCGCCGAGGGTGCGACGCGCTGGCTGGCCCCGGGCGGGCACCTGGTGGTGGAGGCGGGGGAGACGCAGGTGGACGCCCTGCTGGCGGCGCTGACGGCCGTGGGACTGCACCCGTGGGTGACCCGGGACGAGGACCGGGACGCCACCGCCGTCACGGCCCGCCGCCCGGGCTGACCCGCAACGCCGCCCCGCGCCCGGCCGCCATCCCGCGCCGCCCGTCACCCGACCCCCACCGCGACCCGGCCGCCACCGTCGCCCCGGCGTCGGCTGCGCGGCCTGGCCGGGGCGGGGAAGGGGAACTAGCCTCACGGCAGGCGTGGCGGCGGAAGGCGGGTTGTCGTGGGTGGTGCGGACGTGCCGGTGGTCGTCGGGCTGGACAACGGGGGCACCAGCAACAACGCCACGGTGCTCACCGTGGACGGCCGGTTCCTCGTGGACGGTCTGGTGGAGAACCCGAGCGAGGTGCGCGCCGGCCCGGCGGCGGCGATCGAGGCGCTGGCCCGCGCGTTCGACGGGGTGCTGGCGCTGACCGGGGTGCCCCGCGCGGCGGTGCGCGCGGTCGGGCTGGACACGCCGGGCCCGGCGAGCGCCACCGGCGTGATCTCCTCCCGCGGGTCGACCAACTTCTCCCAGCCGGCCTGGCGCGGCTACGACGTGCGTACCGCGCTGGAACGGCGGCTCGGGCTGCCGGTGGTCTACCACAACGACGGGAACGCCGCCGCGCTCTACGCCCACCACGCGCACTTCGGCGCGGAGGCGATGCGCCGCTCGTCGGTGTCGGCCATCGTCGGCACGGGGCTGGGCGGCGGTGTGGTCGAGGCGGGCCGGGTGGTCGCCGGGGCGGCCGGGATGGCCGGCGAACTGGGTCACGTGCACATCCCGCTGACCGGGCTGCTCGCGCAAGACCAGCCGGTGCCCACGTGCGCCTGCGGCTTCGCCGGGGACGCGGAGAGCGTCGCCTCGCTGACCGCCATCGGGCGGAACCTGCTGCCGTACTGGCTGGGTCGGTTTCCCGACCACCCGCTGGCCGTCGAGCCGCCGGAGCGGGCGGCGAAGCTGGTCCGGGGCTACGGGGAGCGCGGCGACGCGTTGGCCCGGAAGGTGTTCACCCAGCAGGCGATGGCGCTGGGTCGACTCTTCACCGTGGCGGCCAACTTCACCGATCCGCACGCGTACTTCGTCGGGGGCGGGGTGGTGGAGGCAGCCCCGCAGTTCCGGGACTGGTTCCTCGCGACCGTGCGCGAGCACACCGTGCTGCGCGAGGAGCAGGCCGCGTCGGCCACCTTCGCCCTGGTGCCCGAGCGGGACATGGCCGGTGCCCGGGGGGTGGCCATCGCGGCGCTGGAGGCGTTGCGCGCCGGCCCCGCGCCGCGCCCGGTGGTCGCGGGCTGACCCGTCGCTCTCCGCCGCGCAGACCGTCCACCGCCCCTGCCCGGGCAGACGAAGGGCCGCAAGCCCGCCTCGGCCGCCACCCAGGACCGCAAGCACGCACCCGCGGCCGGCACGACGGTGGACCCGCGGCCGGCGCGACTGCCGGGCGGCGGCACCGACCCCCGCCGGGCGGCGGCCCCACCGGCTCCCAACGGTGGGACCGCCGCCGGCGAGGCACCGGCGCGACAGGGTCAGCGGGCGCGCCGGCGCCTCCGGAGGGGGAGGTCAGTGCCCGGGCGGCGCCCCGACGAAGGCGGCCCAGGCGGCCGGCGGGAAGAGCAGCGCGGGGCCGGACGGGTCCTTGGAGTCGCGGACGGCGACCGTGCCCGGGACCACCGCCATCTCCACGCACGCCCCCTCGTCGCCGCTGCGGCTGCTCTTGCGCCACCGCGCCACGGCCAGCGCCGCGCTGATCGTCGGTGTCATGGTCCTACCGTCCCTTCAGGAGTTGGAGGAGCTGGTCGCGGCTGTCCGCCGGGCTGAGCGCGACGGTCCGCAGATGCTCCATGATCTTGGTGCAGGTACGCAGGTCGCCCGGTCGGTCGAGGACCATCTGTCCGGCCACCGTCTCCACCGAGGCGATGATCGGATCCTCCGGGTCTGCGAACTCCAGGATGTGCAGCGAGCCCCGGGTGCCCCGGTGGTAGCCGGCGGCGAGCGGGATCACCTGGACCGTGATGTTGGGCAGCTCGCCCATCTTGACCAGATGGTGCAGTTGCGACTCCATCACCGACCGGTCGCCGACGGGCCGCAGCAGCGCGCCCTCGTCGATGATGGCGTCCAGGATCGGCGGCTGGTCACTGATGAGCCGCTGCTGCCGGTCGAGCCGGAACTGGACCCGCTGCTCCACCTCGTCGTCGCGGAGGGTGTGCGGGCCGCCGCGCATCACGCCCCGGACGTAGTCGGCGGTCTGCAACAGTCCCGGCACGACGGAGGGCTCGAAGTTGGCGATGCCGGTGGCCTCGGCCTCCAGCGCGATGAAGTCGATGGTGCGCCGGTCCAGCAGGTGCGAGTACGACACCCACCAGCCGGGCTTGCGGGCGTCCTTGGCGAGCTGCACGGCGGCGGCGACCTCGTCCGCGCCGACCCCGTAGAGGGTGAGCAGGGCGCGCACGGTGGCGGGACTGACCAGCGTCTGCGCGTTCTCGTAGCGGGACAGGGTGCTGCGGGTGCTGCTGATCTCGTCCGCCGCCGCCTCCAGCGTGAGGCCGGCGGCTTCCCGGTGGGTGCGCAGCGCGATGCCCAGTCGCCGGGCACGGGCGGTCTTCGGAGCCATGCATCGATCGTCGCACATCTTCCCGGGAAGGTGTAGATGAGAGAACGTCGATGAGAGTTGCATTCATGGCTGTGGACATGTCAATCTGTCATCGCGTCCTCACCGCCGGTTGTCGTGGCGACGGTGGTGGTGAGTGACCGGAGGGGATGGGGCGCGCGGCGATCGGGTTTCTCCCCCGTACCCGATCGCCGCGTGCCATCCCCCGTGGCCCGCCAGCCGGAAGGGACTCGACGTGCGTACTGCCCGACAGGCCCGCACCGACCGCCCCGGCGGGCACCGATGACGCGGTTCCTGGTGGTCCTCACCGACGTGCGACCGGCCGAGGGCGCCGGCCGCGACGAACGCAACTGTCCCGAGCGCCGCCGTCAGGTGGTCGGGGCGAGCAGCCGGGAGGCGGCGGACCGGATCGCGGGCGCGTTCATGGCGCTGGGCATGGTGCGGGCCGGCCGGCAACGGGTGAAGGTGATCGCCATCGGCCGGCGGCACGCGCGCGGCTGACGCCGCCGGGGGCGGTGCGGTCGCCGGAGGCGGCCCCGCCGGGTGGAAGGGCCGCCCGGCAGGAGGCCCGGCCCGGCGGGAGGCGCGGCCCGGCGCCCCGCCGGGCCGTCCGGCGTCGAACGCGTCGAGCAGCGCGGGCGGCCCGCGTCAGAGCATCTTGCGCCGCTTCAGGTAGGCGACCAGGTCGTCGTAGACGCCCCCCTCGTTGGCGAACATCGCCACGTTGCGGGCGGTGGCCATCCACGGCTTCGTCGACGGCCGGACCTCCTTGACCGCCCGCTCCAGGTCCCGGTGCTCGATCATCCGCACCTCGCCGGTGCGTACCGAGTCGGCCATCGCGAACTCGGCGGCCGTCTCGCAGAGGTGGGCCAGGTCGGCGCCCGAGTAGTCCTCGGTGGCCGCGACGATCTTCCGCAGGTCGATCCCCGCGATCGGCCGCTCCCGCAGGTGGTACTCCAGGATGGAGCGGCGCGCCTCCGCGTCCGGCGGCAGCACCAGCACCACCCGGTCGAGCCGCCCGGGCCGGCGCAGCGCCGGGTCGACGTCCCACGGGGTGTTGGTGGCGGCCAGCACGAAGACCCCCTCGTTGCTGCCCTCCATCCCGTCCAGCTCCGCCAGCAGCTGGTTGCCCAGCGTCCGCATCGAACTGGAGCCGACCTGCGAGCGCTTGTGCCCCAGCGCGTCGACCTCGTCCAGGAAGAGCACGCACGGCGCGTTGCGGCGGGCCGCCTGGAACAGCTCGTGCAGGTTGCGCTCCGAGTTGCCCATCCACATGTCCAGCACGTCGACGATGGAGAGCGAGATGAACTTCGCGCCCATCTCCCCGGCGACCGCGCGGGCCAGGAACGTCTTGCCGCAGCCGGGCGGGCCGTAGAGCATCAGGCCGCCACGGAGGCTCTTGCCGTACATCCTGCGCAGTTCCGGGTTGCGCAGCGGGCCGAGGAAGGCCAGCTCCAGCCGCTCCTTGACCGCCGACATGCCGCCCACGTCGGCCAGCCGGATGCCGGAGGCCTCCACGTCGTACACCCGGTCGGAATCGCCGGCGACCGGCTCTGGCTCGTCGCCGGCGCGGGCGAACCGTGGCGGCACGACGTCGGCCAGTTCCTGCTCGTAGGCGGCGAGGGGATCGTGGTCGGCGGTCGCGGCGGAACCGCCGGGCCCGGCCGGCGCCGGGCGCTGCGCCGGCGGTCGCGGGTCCGCTGGGGGCGGCGTCGGCGGCGGGGGTACGGAGCCGCCCAGCGCCCGCTGCATCAGCACCTGCGCCTGGCCGTTGCCCGGATCCCGGGCGAGGGCCTGCCCGACCTGCGCGATCGCCTCCCCGGCCCGGCCGGCGTCCAGCAGCAGCGCGGCCAGGTGCAGGCGCAGCGGCAGGTCGTCGGGGCGGGCGTCCAGGGCCGCCGTCAGGGACTCGATGAGGGGATCAGCGCTCATAGGACGTGCAGCGTAGTGGGCGCCCGGTGCCGTCACCGCCCCGTACGGGCGATTACGGAACGTATATCCTTTGTTGACCGAATGCCCCGGCGCTTCGGCTGTCCCCGGGTATCGGCAACCGGCGCCCGCCACGCACAGTAAGGTCAACCGGGTGAGCGCCACGACCGGAGCAGTCGCGTACGAAGAGGTGACGCAGTGACCACCCCAGGCAGGACCCGCGTGGCGATCGTGTTCGGCGGCCGCAGCCCGGAGCACGGCATCTCCTGCGTCAGCGCCGGCAGCGTCCTCGGCGCCCTCGACCCGGACGAGTTCGAGGTGGTGCCGGTGGGCATCACCCGGGCCGGCCAGTGGGTGCTGACCAGCGGCGACCCCGGCCAGTTGGCGATCAACGCGCGCCGGCTGCCGGAGATCACGGCCGAGTCCGGCACCGACATCGTGCTGCGCGCCGACCCGACCGGCAACGGGCTCATGGTGCTCGACCCCACCGAGGGTCCCCGGGCTCTCGCCGACGTCGACGTGGTCTTTCCGGTGCTGCACGGCGCCTACGGCGAGGACGGCACCATCCAGGGCATGCTGGAGATGGCCGGCATCCCCTACGTCGGGGCGAACGTCTTCGCCTCCGCCGCGGCCATGGACAAGGAGTTCACCAAGAAGCTCTGCGCCGCCGAGGGCATCCCGGTGGGCCCGTACGCGGTGCTGCGCAACGGGATGACGCTGAGCGAGGCGGACAAGGAGCGACTCGGCCTGCCGGTCTTCGTGAAGCCGTCCCGGGCCGGTTCGTCGTTCGGCATCAGCAAGGTCGACGACTGGGCGGACCTGGACGCGGCGGTCGCCACCGCCCGCGGCATCGACCCGAAGGTGCTGATCGAGGGCGCGATCGTGGGCCGCGAGATCGAGTGCGGCGTGCTGGAGGGCGAGGCCGGCGGCGCGCCGGAGGCGTCCGTGCTCGCCGAGGTGCGGGTGGTCGGCGACTACGACTTCTACGACTTCGAGGCGAAGTACATCGACTCCGAGTCCGCCTGCGAGTACGACATCCCCGCCGGCCTGCCGGAGCGGGTGACCCGGCAGATCCAGGAGTACGCGGTCCGCGCCTTCACCGCGCTCGACTGCGCCGGGCTGGCCCGGGTCGACTTCTTCGTCACCCCGGAGCTGGACGTCTACCTCAACGAGATCAACACCATGCCCGGCTTCACCCCGACGTCGATGTTCCCGCGGATGTGGGCGGCGTCCGGGCTGGAGTACCCGAAGCTGGTCAACCGCCTCATCCGCACCGCGCTGCACCGCGGCGTCGGCCTGCACTGAGCCGCTCGCGCGGGAAGGGGCACCCCGATCGGCGCCGGCCCGGTGCGCTGGGCGCCTTCCCGGCGGCCCGGTGCAACGGGAGGACGCCCCTCCCGGCCCCTGCCCGCGTACGCGGGCAGGGGCGGGCAAGGTGTCAGGCGCGGCAGCCGCTCGGGGTGTCGGCGACGGAGGGCACCGAGGCCACGATCGTGTCCGAGACGGGGGCCACCCACTGCAACCCCTGCCCGTAGAAGTGCGGCACGCGGACCGTGACGGCGGTCTCCCGGTCCATGGTGGTGAGCACGGTGGCGTCGCGTTCCTCGCTGGCGTACCAGCAGACCCGGTTGACCGTCCAGACGTGGTCGGTGTCGCCGACGGCCGGCTTGGCCCCGCCGCAGGCGACGGTGACCGCCGGGTCGCCGTACGCGGCGTTCTGTTCCGGGCCGGCCGTGACCGGGCGCTGGGGGAGGTCGTTGACCGTGGGCGGCAACTGCGAGAGCAGGGCCCGGCAGACCGTGGCGGGCCGTTCGGCCAGCGCCGGCGCGGCCATCTCGACCGGGGCGGTGGAGCGCGGGCCGGCGCTGGTGGCGGTCGCGCTCGGCGTGGCGGCCGGCTCGGCCCGCTCGTCGGGGGAGAGTTGGGCGAACGCGAGCCCGCCCACCAGCACGGTGACCGGCAGCGCGACCAGTGTCGCGATCAGCGCGGCGCCGCGGGTCGTGCGGTCGCGGACCGGCCGGTCGGGGGCCACCTCGTCCGGCTGGGCGGAATCGGTCACGGGAGAGTCAGTGATCTTGTCCACTTACAGGCGCACCACCGAACACGTGAGGGTGCGGGTGATGCCGGGCACCATCTGCACGTTGCTGACGATGAGTTTGCCGAGCTCGTCGACGGTGTTCGCCTCGGTGAGCACGACCACGTCGTACGGCCCGGTGACGGCGTCGACGCGCACCACGCCGGCAAGGTCCGAGATGAGACCGGCCACGTCACGCGCCCGGCCGACCTCGGTCTGGATGAGGATGTACGCCTGTACCACGACTCGACCTCCGTCCGTCGCCGCTCTGGAGCGGCCCGAAGGGAGAAAGTACCTTACGGACCAGGTCTGATCCCTATCGGTGGTCAAGGAGAAGCGGTGAGCGAGCAGGACGGCGGAGGGCCGGCATGAGTGTCGCGGGGGTCGGCGAGTTCGGCCTGATCGACCGGGTGACCGCCCGGTTGTCGTACGGATCGACCGTTCTGCTCGGTCCCGGGGACGACGCGGCGGTGGTGGCCGCCCCGGACGCCCGGGTCGTGGCCTCGACCGACGTGCTGGTGGAGGGGCGGCACTTCCGGCGGGACTGGTCCGGCGCGCGTGACGTCGGCCACCGGGCGGCGGCGGCCAACCTGGCCGACATCGCCGCGATGGGGGCGCAGCCGACCGCGCTGCTGGTCGCGCTCTGCATGCCGCCCGAGCTGGCGCCCGGGTGGGCCGAGGAACTGGCCGACGGGCTCGCCGCCGAGGCGGCGAAGGTCGGCGCGAGCGTGGTGGGCGGGGACATGTCGGCCAGCCCGACGTTGACGATCGCGGTCACCGCCCTCGGCGACCTCGGCGGCCGGCCGCCGGTGACGCGTTCCGGCGCGCGGCCCGGGGACGTGCTGGCCCTGGCCGGCCGCACCGGGTACGCGGCGGCCGGGCTGACCGTGCTCTCCCGGGGCTTCCGCACGCCCCGGCTGCTGGTCGAGGCGTACCGGCGGCCCGAGGTGCCCTACCCGGCGGGACCGCACGCCGCCCGGCTCGGCGCCACCGCCATGATCGACGTGTCGGACGGGCTGCTCGCCGACCTCGGGCACGTGGCGAAGGCCAGCGGGGTCGCCGTGGACGTGCGCCGGGACGCCTTCGAGGTGCCCCGGCAGATGCGCGACGCCGCCCAGGCGCTCGGCGTCGACCCGTACTCCTGGCTCCTCGCCGGGGGCGACGACCACGCGTTGGCCGCGACCTTCCCGTCGGCGGTGGCGCTGCCTGCCGACTGGCGCCCGATCGGGCGGGTGACGGCGGGCTCGGGCGTCACGGTCGACGGGCGGCCGTACGACGGACCCGCCGGCTGGGACCACTTCCGGTAAGGGCTGATCAGCGTCGTACCCTTTACTCCGTGAGTGAGATCGAGATTCGGGTCGAGCGCTTCGACTCGCCGGTGGCGCAGCGGCTGATCCGCGCCGCGCTGGCCGACCTCGGCGCCCGGTACGGCGGCAGCGGCGACGAGACCCCGGTCGACCCGGGCGAGTTCGAGCCGCCCGCCGGGGCCTTCCTCGTCGCCCACCTCGGCGGCGAGCCGGTCGGCTGCGGCGGCTGGCGCAGCCACGGTGACGAGGGCGACACCGCCGAGCTGAAGCGGATGTACACCGCGCCGGCGGCCCGGGGCCGGGGCGTGGCCCGGGCGGTGCTGGCGGCCGTGGAGCGGTCGGCCCGGGAGCACGGGCGCAAGCGGATCGTCCTGGAGTGCGGCGACAAGCAGCCCGAGGCCGTCGCCATGTACACGGCGGCCGGCTACGAGCGCATCCCGAACTTCGGCTACTACCGGGACGCCCCGGGCTGCATCTCCTTCGCCCGCACGCTCTGATCCGTCCCGCGCCGGGGCCCGTCCGGGCTCCCGGCGCGGCCCACTTCGACCGGGCCGCGCCGCGCGCGGAGGGGCGTCGGGCGGCCCACCGCCGGAGTGTCGTCGTGCTGGCGTTGTCGGCCGTGGCCGCCGGGACGACGGACGCTCACCCCGGTGCCCGGGCCGGTCGCCGGGCCCGGCAACGAGCCGCGGACCGCGTCGCCCGGACACGACAGAGCCGGCGGGCCGCAACGGCCCGCCGGCAATGACGAGTGTGAAGGGTGGGGCCTACCGCGTCAGGCGCGGGTGACCTTGCCAGCCTTGATGCAGGAGGTGCAGACCTGCATCTTCTTGGTGTTGCCGCCACCGGCCGGGGTACGCACCGACTGGATGTTCGGGTTCCAGCGGCGGTTGGTCCGCCGGTGCGAGTGGGACACGTTGTGGCCGAAGCCCGGTCCCTTGCCACAGACGTCGCACACGCTAGCCACGGGATACTCCTGGGATTGAAACGTTCATGGGGTCGCCGCCAGGCGCAGCCCGGGCAACCTGGCCAGGTTACCCGATGACCCGGGGCCCGACCAACCGGCCCCGGACGCCGGCCCGAGGTGGGGGCCGTCGCCGCGCGACGCGTCCCGGTCGCCCGGTCCGCACCCGTCCCCGCGTCATCGCCGCACGTGGGGACACGCCACGAGGATAGTGGGTGCGCGTGGCCGCCGGACACGCCGTGGCGGTCGCGGCGACCCCGGCGCGTGTCGGTGCCCGCCAGTAGGCTTCTCGCCGTGCTGGACACCCTCGACGCCGCCGCGGTCCGCCGTTGGTGCGCGGGCGGTCTGGTCGCGCTCAAGCGTCACCAGGGCGAGATCGACGACCTGAACGTCTACCCGGTGCCCGACGGCGACACCGGCACCAACATGGTGCTCACCCTCACCTCCGCCCAGCAGGCGCTCGCGATGGACCTCGGCACCCTCCCGGAGGACGGGTCCACCGCGCACGGGCACGCGTTGCGGCTGATGGCCCGGGGCGCGCTGCTGGGCGCGCGGGGCAACTCGGGGGTGATCCTGTCGCAGATCCTGCGCGGCTTCGCCGACGCCGTCGCCGCCGCACCCGCCGTGCGGGGGCGCGAGCTGGCCACCGCCCTGCGCGACGGCACCGCCGCCGCCTACGCCGCGGTCGCCCGCCCGGTCGAGGGCACGCTGCTCAGCGTCGTCGCCGCGGCGGCGCACGCCGCCGAGCGGGCCGACAGCGACGACCTGCGGGCGGTCGCCCGGGCGGCGGCGGGCGGGGCGGCGCACGCGTTGGCGCGCACCCCCGAGCAGCTTCCGGCGCTGGCCCGGGCCGGCGTGGTGGACGCCGGCGGCCGGGGCCTGTGCCTGCTGCTCGACGCCCTGGCCGAGGTCGTGACCGGCGAGAGCCCCGATCGGCCCGCGCCCGCGTCGCGCCCGGCCCGTCCGCCGGCCACCGCCGTGCGCGAGACCGGTTCCGAGGAGTACGCGTACGAGGTGCAGTTCCTGCTCGACGCCGGGCCGGAGGCGGTGGCCCGGCTGCGCACCGAGCTGGCGGCCCTGGGCGACTCGCTGGTGGTCGTCGGCGACGGGAGCGCCGGCGCGGGCACCTGGAACGTGCACGTGCACGTCAACGACGTGGGCGCGGCGATCGAGGCGGGCGTGGTGGCCGGCCGGCCGCACCGCATCTCGGTGACCCGCTTCGCCGACCAGGCCGCACCGGTGTCGCCTCCCGTGGCGGCGGGCGGGCGGGCCGCCGTGGTGGTGGCCGCCGGCGCGGGCATCGCCGAGCTGTTCGCCGGCGAGGGCGCGACGGTGGTGCCCGGCAACCCGTCGATCGGCGAGCTGCTGGACGCGATCCGCGTCACCGGGGCGGCCCGCGTGGTAGTGCTGCCCAACGACCCCGACACGCAGGCGGTGGCGAGCGCCGCCGCCCGGGAGGCGCACGGGCTCGGCCTCAAGGTCAGCGTGGTGCCGACCCGCTCGCCCGTGCAGGCGCTGGCCGCCCTCGCGGTGCGCGACCCGGGGCGGCGCTTCGAGGACGACGTGATCGCGATGGCCGAGGCGGCCGGTGCCTGCCGCTACGCCGAGGTCTGCTACGCCCGCCGCGAGGCGCTGACCGTCGCCGGCCCCTGCCGTCCCGGCGACGTGCTGGCGCTGGTCGAGGGGGAGGTGCACCTGATCGGGTCCGATCTGACCGACACCTGCGCCGCCGTGGTCGACCGGATGCTCGGCGGCGGCGGCGAGCTGGTGACGCTGCTCTCGGGGGCGGACGCCCCCGACGGGCTGACCGACGCGGTCCGCGAGCACGTCGGGCGGCGCTGGCCGTTCGTCGAGGTGCAGGCGTACCCGGGCGGGCAGCCGCACTATCCGCTCCTGGTGGGGGTCGAATGACGTCCGAGCCGGCCACGATGGACACGCCGCTGAAGAAGCTGGTCGGCGAGAAGACCGCGAAGGCCCTCGCCGGTCACCTCGACCTGCACACCGCCGGCGACCTGGTCTACCACTTCCCGCGCCGCTACGACGAGCGCGGCGAGCACACCGACATCCGCGCGCTCGACGTCGGCGAGCAGGTCACCGTGCTGGCCCAGGTGCAGCGCACCGCCGTACGCCCGATGCGCCAGCGCCGGGGCAACCTGCTGGAGGTGACCGTCGGCGACGGCTCGGGCGGCACCCTGACCCTGACCTTCTTCGGCAACCAGGCCTGGCGGGAGCGGGAGCTGCGCCCGGGCCGGTGGGGCCTGTTCGCCGGCAAGGTCACCGAGTTCCGGGGCAAGCGGCAGCTCAACGGCCCGGAGTACGTCCTGCTCGGCGAGGGCGGCGACGGCGAGGCGGCGGTCAACGAGGAGATCGAGGAGTTCGCCGGCGCGCTGATCCCGGTCTACCCGGCCGCCGCGGCGGTGCCCACCTGGGTCATCGCCCGCTGCGTCCGGGTGGTGCTGGACACCTTCACCGCGCCGGAGGACCCGCTGCCCACCGCCCTGCGGGCGAGCCGCAAGCTGGGCGGCATCGGCACGGCGCTGCGCGAGATCCACCGGCCGTCCAGCAAGGAGGCGCTCTACCGGGCGCGGCACCGGCTCAAGTGGGACGAGGCGTTCGCCGTGCAGCTCACCCTGGTGCAGCGCAAGCACCGGGCCGCCGCCTCGCCCGCCCGGCCCCGCCCGGCGAAGCCCGGCGGCCTGCTCGACGCCTTCGACGCCCGGCTGCCCTACGAGCTGACGCCCGGCCAGCGCGACGTGGGCGTGGAGATCGCGGCGGACCTGGCGACGGCCCACCCGATGCACCGGCTGCTCCAGGGCGAGGTCGGCTCCGGCAAGACGGTGGTCGCGCTGCGCGCGATGCTCCAGGTGGTCGACGCGGGCGGGCAGGCCGCGCTGCTGGCCCCGACCGAGGTGCTCGCCGCGCAGCACCACCGGGGCATCCTCGACCTGCTCGGGCCGCTCGGGCGGGCCGGCGAGCTGGGCGCGGCCGACGACGCCACCAGGGTCGAGCTGGTCACCGGCTCGCTGGGCGCGGCGGCCCGCCGGCGCGCGCTGGCCGAGGTCGCCAGCGGCGCCGCCGGCATCGTGCTCGGCACCCACGCCCTGCTCTACGAGGGCGTCGACTTCGCCGACCTCGGCCTGGTGGTGGTCGACGAGCAGCACCGCTTCGGCGTCGAGCAGCGCGACGCGCTGCGCGCCAAGGCCGAGCAGCCGCCGCACGTGCTGGTGATGACGGCCACCCCGATCCCGCGCACGGTGGCGATGACCGTCTACGGCGACCTGGAGACCTCCACCCTCTCCCAGCTGCCGCAGGGCCGCTCGCCGATCGCCTCGCACGTGGTGCCGGCCGCCGAGAAGCCGGCCTTCCTGGACCGGGCCTGGCGCCGGGTGCGCGAGGAGGTGGCGGCCGGGCACCAGGCGTACGTCGTCTGCCCGCGTATCGGCGACGGCCCGGCGAGCGAGGAGGAGCCGCCGCCGGAGGACGACAACGGGCGGCGGCCGCCGATGGCGGTCACCGAGGTGGCGCCGCTGCTTGCCGAGGGGCCGTTGCACGGCCTGCGCATCGGCGTGCTGCACGGCCGGCTGCCGGCCGACGAGAAGGACGCGGTGATGCGCTCCTTCGCCGCCGGCGACCTCGACGTGCTGGTCGCCACGACCGTGGTCGAGGTGGGCGTCAACGTGCCGAACGCGACCGTGATGATCGTGCTCGACGCCGACCGGTTCGGCGTCTCCCAGCTGCACCAACTGCGCGGCCGGGTCGGGCGGGGTTCCGCCCCGGGCCTCTGCCTGCTGGTCACCGAGGCGCTGGAGGGCACGCCCGCGCGGGAGCGGCTCGACGCGGTGGCCTCCACGACCGACGGGTTCAAGCTCGCCGAGCTGGATCTCGAGCAGCGCCGGGAGGGCGACGTGCTGGGCGCGGCCCAGTCGGGGCGTCGTTCGCACCTGCGGCTGCTCTCGCTGCTGCGCGACGCCGACCTGATCCGCGACGCCCGGGCCGAGGCGATCGCCCTGGTCGAGGAGGACCCGGAGCTGGCCCGGCATCCGGCGCTGGCCGCGTCGGTGGCCGCCCTGGTCGACGAGGAACGCGCGGAATACCTGGAGAAGGGCTGACGCCGGGCCGACCACCACCGTGGCCCGACCGCCACCGGCGCCACCGGCCTCGCTGGTCGCCAGCGGTCCGCGCTGGCTGCCACCGGTCCGCGCTGGCCGTCACCGGCCGCGCCGGCCGCCACCGGTCCACGCCGGCTGCCAGCGATGGACGGCGGACGTCAGCGATCGACGGCGGCACCGCAACGGGTGAGGGCGCGCCGACCGTGCGGTCGGCGCGCCCTCACGGGTCAGCTCGGTCCGGCTCAGGCGGTGAAGCGCACCCGACGCCGGCGGGCGACGACGAACAGCACCGCGCCCAGGGCGAGCAGGGCGACCGCGCCGGCGGCGATGCCGCCGGCCGCCGCGCCGGTGACCGGGAGGCCGCCGCCCTCGCCGCCCTCGTCGCAGCCGCCCTTGGGGGCGGTCCACGCGATCGGCTTCGCCGACTCCAGGTCACCGGTGAAGACGACGCTGAGCCCCTCGGCGGCCGGGAACGTCACGGTCTTCGTGGTGCCCGGCGCGAAGGTCACGGTCTTCGGCTCGCCGGTGCTCGGGGTGAAGGTCGAGGTGAGGCTGATGCCGTCTTCCGGGTTGGCCACCTTGAGGATCAGCTCCTCGCAGGTGGTGGCGTGGGAGATCGTCGGCTTGCCGACCTCGGGCTGCTGGCAGTCCTCGGGCTGCTCCCAGCCGCCCTGCCAGGTCTGCATGCCCTCGGCCGCGACGGTGATCTCCTTGGCCTGCGCCTCGGTCAGCTCGAGCTTCTCGAACTTGCCCGCCGCCACGGTCACCTTCTCGGCGAGCTCGCCGCTGCCCGTGACCGCGAAGACCGCCGCCACGTTGCCCCGGTTGACCAGGGTGAGCGTCGCGCTGCCGGTGCAGTCGTACGTGGCCTCGACGGCGGGCTCGGCCACGCAGGTGCCCTCGCCGCCGTTGTACCAGGCGGCCGGGCCCTCGGAGCGGGCGCCGATGCCGGCGGGGCTGCCGACCTTGCGGTTGTCGTAGCGCTTGCCGCCCTCGACCAGCGGGTCGATGACCTCGCTGCCGAAGACGAAGTCGACCTGGGTGAAGCAGGTCGGTACGGCGACCTTGAACTCCAGCTTGGCGACGGTGCCGATCTCGCCGTCCGGCACCGGGGCGAACGCCTTGACGGACTTGTCGAACAGGTACTGCGGCACGGCGAACCTCGCCGACGGCGCCACGTAGGACACCAGCGCGAAGTCCTGCTTCTCGCCCTCGCAGAGCGGGCCGTTGGTCAGCGTGATCGACGCCTCGCCCTTGGCCCCGTCGAACGTGTGCGTGTAGCGCGCGTCGGCGGCGCTGACGCAGGTCGGCTCCTGGGGAGTGGACGACCGGGTCGGCAGGGGGGTGGAGGCGGTCGCGCTCGCCGAGGCCGAGGGCGACGGGTTGGTGGCGATCGCCGGCGACGAGACCGCGAGCGCCGTGACGAGACCGGCCAGGGCGGCGGCTGCCACGGCGAGCGGTCGCCGCGGCGACAGCGGGGGACGGATCACGCGTACTCCCGGGGTGTGAGGAAGCGTCGGAGGAGCGGCGCGGAAGGGAGCGGTCGGGCGGCTCGACCGAGCGCGCGCGACGACGCGGACGCCCCCTCGCGCCGTGGGGCCGGCGGGCCACCCGCCGGCACCGGCAGACCCTAGCGAGGTCGCCGCGCGCGGCACAACGCTTAGCGAAGACCGAGGATGTTGTTATGAATGCGAGATCATCGATATACGCAGGGTGGTCGCCAGGGTCGGTCGGAGGCACGCACCGTGTCGACGCCGGCCGCCTCCGCGTCGCGTAGCGTCGTGCGCATGAGCAGGAGGAGACGGTGACCCGGATCGTGGCCGGGACCCTCGGCGGGCGCCGGCTCGCCGCGCCGCCCGGCGCGGGCACCCGGCCCACGTCGGACCGGGTCCGCGAGGCGCTGTTCAGCGCCGTGCAGGCCGAGGTCGACCTGGCCGGCGCCCGCTTCGCCGACCTCTACGCCGGGTCCGGCGCGGTCGGTCTGGAGGCCCTCTCCCGGGGCGCCGCGCACGTGCTGCTGGTGGAGTCCGACCCCCGGGCGGCCCGGGTGATCCGGGAGAACGTGGCGACGCTGCGTGCCGCCCCGGCCGCCCGGCTGGTCACCGGGAGGGTCGCCACGGTGCTGGCGGCCGGCCCGGACGGCGACCCGTACGACGTGGTCTTCGCCGACCCGCCCTACGCGGTGCCGGACGCGGAGATCACCGCGATGCTCGCCGCGCTGGTCGAGGGCGGCTGGCTGGCCCCGGAGGCACTGGTGGTGGTGGAGCGGTCCAGCCGCACCGGCCCGGTCGGGTGGGTGGAGGGCGTCACCGGCGAGCGCAGCCGCCGGTACGGCGAGACGACCCTTTGGTACGGTCGCCGATCATGAGACGTGCGGTGTGTCCCGGCTCGTTCGATCCGGTCACCAACGGGCACCTCGACATCGTCGGCCGGGCGAGCCGGCTGTTCGACGAGGTGATCGTGGGCGTGCTGGTCAACCAGTCGAAGAGCGGCCTGTTCACCGTCGAGGAGCGGATCGACATGCTCCGCGAGGTGACCGCCTCCTACGACAACGTCCGGGTGGAGTCGTTCCGCGGCCTGCTGGTCGACTTCTGCCGGGCGCAGCAGGCGAGTGTGCTGATCAAGGGCCTGCGGGCGGTCAGCGACTTCGACTACGAGCTGCAGATGGCGCAGATGAACATCGGCCTGGCCGGCGTGGAGACCCTGTTCATGCCGACCAACCCGCTCTACTCGTTCCTCTCCTCCAGCCTGGTCAAGGACGTGGCGAAGTGGGGCGGCGACATCTCCGCCCACGTGCCCGACCGGGTCAGCGCGGAACTGCGGGCCCGCCTTTCCCCGCCGCCGCGCGACTGACCTCCCGCACCCATCCCCCACCCCGCCGGAGCGTGTCCGGCGGGGATCGCGTCGTCGCGCAGCGCGACGCGCCGGGCCGGGGTGAGCGGCGCGGTGTGGTCGGGGCGCGACATGATGTGTGGAGCGGGAAACCGGCCGTAGCCCGCATCATGTAGGTCGGCCCGACGAACGACAGGAGTGAGGTACCGGTGGACCCGCTCGATCGCATCGACGAACTGATCGCCATGGTGGAGCAGGCCCGCTCCGTCCCGATGTCGCGCAACAACTGCATGATCGACCGGGGCGAGTTCATCGCGGCCCTCGACGAGCTGCGCGCCGAACTCCCCGCCGACCTGCGCCGGGCCGCCGCGCTGCTGGAGGAGCGGGACAAGATCATGGAGGCCGGCAAGCGCGAGGCCGACCGGATCATCAGCGAGGGTGAGGCGGAACACGCCCGGCTGGTCTCGGTGAACGAGATCACGGTCTCCGCCGAGCACGAGGGCGCGCGGATCATCGCGGAGGCCCGCGCCGAGGCGCAGCGCCTGCGCGAGGAGGTCGACGACTACGTCGACACCGCGCTGGCCAACTTCGAGCAGTTCCTCACCCGGGCGCTGGCCTCGATAGAGCGCGGCCGGGACAAGATGCACGCGCTGCGTGAGATCGGCACCTTCGGTGGGGAGGAGGCGGAACGCCCGCTACCCTTCTGAGCGGCACCTCACCAGCCGGCAGACGGGGCGGGCGCCGCCCCCGGTTCGACGGTCCGGCGGTCGCCCAGGTAACCTCTTTTGTCGGCCTCTCACCGGCCGGAGTCTGACTATGCCCAAACACACGCCATCGACACTCGACCCCAGGTCGCCGCTGGTCCTCGACACGAGGGAGCTGCCGCGCCGGCCTGGTGCCTTGCGTACGGTCAAGCGGGTGGTGCCGGCACCGGCGGACCTCGGCGGCGAGATGATCGCCGTGCCGGAGGGCGCGGACCTCGACCTCGACCTGAGGTTGGAGTCGGTGTCCGAGGGCGTGCTCGTCTCGGGGACCGTCGCCGGTCCCGTCCGGGGCGAGTGCGGTCGCTGCCTACGCGAGATCGACGACTCGCTGGCCGTGCGGATCCAGGAGCTGTACGCGTACGAGAACAGCACCACGGACACCACGACCGACGAGGACGAGGTGGGCCGGATGCAGGGCGATCTGATCGACCTGGAGCCGGCGCTGCGGGACGCGGTGGTGCTCACGCTGCCGACCAACCCGCTCTGCCGGGAGGACTGCCCAGGCCTGTGCCCCGAATGCGGGGTGCACTTGGACGATCTGCCGGCCGACCACAGTCACGAGCAGATCGACCCGCGTTGGGCGGGCCTGTCGCAACTGAACCGTAAAGAGGAGTAGGAACCGTGGCCGTCCCCAAGCGCAAGATGTCGCGCAGCAACACCCGCGCCCGCCGGGCGAACTGGAAGGCGACCGTGGTCGCGACCGTGGCCTGCCCCCAGTGCAAGTCGGCGAAGCTGCCCCACGCCGCCTGCTCCGTCTGCGGCACCTACAACGGCCGCCAGGTTCTCGAGGTCTGACCTGGACGCCGAGTGACGCCCCCGACCCCTGGTCGGGCGGCGCGCGCACCCTGGCAATCGCCCGGTGCCCCGGCTCCTTCCGACGCCGGCCGGTCCGTTCCGGCCGGCGTTCCGATGGAGCCGGGCACCGCGCGGATCGCCGTTGACCTCCTCGGCGGGGACGACGCTCCCGCCGTCGTGGTTGACGGCGCTCTGCGGGCCGTGCGCGCCGACCCGGACCTGCATCTGCTGCTCGTCGGCCCGGCCGAGGCCGCCGGCGAGGTGATCCGTGCCCTCGATCCGGCGCAGCGCGCCCGGGTCACCGTGCGGCCCGTCCGCGCCGTCGTCGGCATGGCCGACCATCCCGTGGCCGCCCGCGCCGACAGCACCGTCCGCGCGGCGGTGCACGCCGTCCGCGACGGCGTCGCCGACGCGTTCGTCTCCGCCGGGTCCACCGGCGCCACCGTCACCGCCGTCGCGCTCGGCCTCGGCCGCTGGCCGGACGTGCGCCGTCCCGCGCTGGTCGCCACCCTGCCGGCCGTCGCCGGCCCGGTGGTGCTGCTGGACGTCGGCGGCTCGCTGGAGCCGCGCCCGGCCACCCTGGTCCGCCACGCCGTGCTCGGCGCCGCCTACGCGGCGGTGGCGCACGCCGTCGCCGCCCCCCGGGTGGGGCTGCTGTCGGTGGGCACCGAGGCGGGCAAGGGCGACCGCGCCCGCCGCGTCGCCGATCCCGCCCTCGCCGCCGCGTCGCTGCCCTGCGACGGCCGCTACGTCGGCCTCGTCGAGGGGTACGACGTCTCGCTCGGCGCGCGCGCCGATGTGGTGGTCACCGACGGGTTCACCGGTAACGTGCTGCTCAAGGCGATCGAGGGCGCGTACGCGATGGCCGGCGGGCCCCCGTCCGGCGGCGGCGCCCCGCGCGCGGCGGCCCTGCTCGGGGTCGCCGGGACGGTGGTCGTCTGCCACGGCGCCGCCCGCGCCGAGGACGTCGCCGCGGGCATCGCGCTGGCCGCCCATCTCTGGCGACGGCGCGCCACCGACCGGGTCCGCGCGCTGCTCGACGGCGCCGAAACAGGCGACCGCGAGGAACGCACGGACCGCTCCACCGACACCGAGGTACCCACATCATGAGCAACGACAAGCGGCGGCGGGCGTCCGTCGGTCACCTGGAAGCCGCGTTCGGCGTCAGCCTGGATCCGGAGCTGCTGGAGCGCGCGCTGACCCACCGCTCGTACGCGTACGAGAACGGCGGCCTGCCCACCAACGAGCGGCTGGAGTTCCTGGGCGACTCGGTGCTCGGCGTGGTGATCACCACCGCGCTCTTCCACAACCACCCCGACCTGCCCGAGGGGCAGCTCGCCAAGCTGCGGGCCAGCGTGGTCAACATGCGCGCCCTCGCCGACGTCGCCCGGGGCCTCGGCCCGGACGGGCTCGGCGCCTACCTGCTGCTCGGCAAGGGGGAGGAGACCACCGGCGGGCGGGACAAGGCGAGCATCCTCGCCGACACCCTGGAGGCGCTGCTCGGCGCGATCTACCTCCAGTACGGGCTGGACACCGCCGCCATCGTCATCCACCGGCTGTTCGACCCGCTGATGGCCGAGTCGGCCGGCCGGGGCGCGGCCCTGGACTGGAAGACCAGCCTCCAGGAGCTGACCGCGGCGCTCGGGCTCGGCGTCCCCGAGTACCGCATCGAGGGCACCGGGCCGGACCACCTCAAGACGTTCACCGCCTGGGTGGTCGTCGCCGGCAACCGCTACGGCGGGGCCGACGGGCGGAGCAAGAAGGAGGCCGAGCAGCGGGCGGCCGAGGCGGCCTGGCGGACGCTCACCGAGCAGGCGGAGCGGGAGCCGGTCGGGCCGGAGGGCCCGGCGACCGGGAACCCGACGGCGCAGGCCGCCGAGGCGGGCCTGGGCCGTGCCTGAGCTGCCGGAGGTCGAGACGGTCCGGCAGGGGCTGGCCCGCTGGGTCACCGGCCGGCGGATCTCCTCCGTCGAGGTGCGCCACCCCCGCGCGGTACGCCGGCACACGCCCGGCGGCGGGCACTTCGCCGACGTGCTGGCCGACCGGACGGTGCTGGACGTGCGCCGGCGCGGCAAGTACCTGTGGCTGCCGCTGGACAGCGGCGACGCCGTGATCGGGCACCTGGGCATGTCGGGCCAGCTGCTGGTGCAGCCGGCCGACGCCCCCGACGAGACGCACCTGCGGGTCCGGTTCCGCTTCTCCGACGACGGTCCCGAGCTGCGCTTCGTCGACCAGCGCACGTTCGGCGGCCTGTCGGTCTCCGCGGGGGGCGCCGAGCTGCCGGCGGAGATCGCACACATCGCGCGGGACCCGATGGACCCGCAGTTCTCCGACGCGGCGTTCGTCGCCGCGCTGCGCCGGCGGCGTACCGAGGTCAAGCGGGCGCTGCTGGACCAGACGCTGATCTCGGGCGTGGGCAACATCTACGCCGACGAGGCGCTGTGGCGGGCGCGGCTGCACGGCGCCCGCCCCACCGACGCGCTGACCGGCCCGGCCGCGCTGCGGCTGCTGGGGCACGTCCGGGACGTCCTCGGCGAGGCGATCAAGTCCGGCGGCACCAGCTTCGACGCCCTCTACGTCAACGTGAACGGGGAGAGCGGCTACTTCGACCGGGCGCTGAACGTCTACGGCCGGGAGGGGCTGCCGTGCCACCGGTGCGGCGCGCCCGTCCGTCGTGAGGCGTTCATGAACCGTTCGTCGTACAGCTGCCCGCGCTGCCAGCCCCGGCCCCGGGTGTCCCTCCGGGGCTGACCGGGCGGCGTCGCCGTCGGCGGGGACCACGCGGGAAGGCGCCGGTGGTCAGTACGACGGGCAGGGGAGCCGCCACGCGTCGAGCCGGCGTTCCTTGCGGATCGAGGAGAAGCCGTAGCCCACCGTGGTGACGCAGAAGTCCGTCGTCGAGCCGGCGTACTCCACGTGGAACACCGGCTTGCCCGCCTCGACGAACGGCAGCAGCCGGGCGCACTGGTCCAGCCGTACGCACTCCTCGTTGACGGCGAAGTCGAAGTCCGGGGCCAGGGCGGCCACCTGCCCCAGGTCGTTGACCAGGCCGGGGGAGAGGCTCAGCGAGCGGGCCAGCGCGGCCAGCCGGCGGTTAAACCGCAGTTGGTCGTCGAAGCCGAGCGGGAAGCCGGAGCGGTGCGCGTACCCGTCGGCGTCGGCCAGCGCGACCGCCCCGAAGCCCTTGCCCCGGCAGAGCCGGAACCGGTCGGCCAGCACCGGACGCAGCGCGTCCCACTGCCGTACGTCGAGCCAGCGGCCCTGCGGCCGGCGGGACACGGCACCCCGTACGGCGGCCGGGAAGCGGTCCGCGTCCGGGTCGGTCGGCAGGACGGAACCGACGTGCACCTGGCAGACCAGGCGGCGGTCCCGGGAGCGCAGCTCGGCGGTCTGCGCGGCGGTGGTGGCGACCGGGTCGAGCAGGAAGACGTCGGCGTCGACGGTGGGGTCCAGCACGCCGCTGAGCTGCCACTGCCACTGCCACCGGCCCGCCGACGCCGCCGGCCAACTGGTCGGGGCGCCGGGCGCGGTGAGGTCCGGCCGGCAGGCGGCGAGCACGCTCAGCAGCGCGAGCGCGACGCAGGCCGGCAGGGTCCGGCGCAGGCTCCGCCCGACGGCGCGCGTACGCGGCCGGATCCGCATCGGCAGCTCCGCAGGTCGCGGGCGGCGGCACACCGCCCGGAGCGGGTACGCCGCGTCGGCGTACCTCACCCGGTCAAACGAGCGCGGACCCGCCTACGACTCGCGTTCAGCGCGGCGCGGCGAAGACCTGCGTCCAGTACGGCCCGTTGCTGCTGGCGACGCCGACGCCGATCTCGGTGAAGGCGCAGTTCAGGATGTTGGCCCGGTGGCCGGGGCTGTTCATCCAGGCGTCCATGACGGCGGCCGGCGTCTTCTGGTTCCAGGCGACGTTCTCGCCGTAGGTGCGCCAGGAGTAGCCGACCCGGTCCAGCCGGGTCCCGACGTTGCTGCCGTCGCTGCCCGTGTGCGACATGTTCCGGTGGTCGGCCTGGTCCTGGCTGTGCCGCTGGGCGGCGGTCGTCAGCTTGTCGTCGACACTCACCGCGCCACAGCCGGCCTTGGCGCGCTCCGCGTTGACCAGGTCGACCACCTCGCGGGCCTGGCTGCTGGCCCCGCTGCTGACGGGGGCCTTCGTGCCGCCGCCGGCCGGCGCCGTGCTCCGCTCGGCGGTGCGCCGCGAGGCTGCGGTCGTACGCGACGGCGCCGGCGTCGGCCTGGTGGTCTTCGTGGCCGACGGGGTCGGCCTGGCGGTGGTCGGCGCGGTGCTGGGGGTGGCGCTCGGGGTGGGTGGGGCCAGGGCGTCGCCGGGTGCCGACCCGCCGTCCGGCAGCACCGGGGCGGCGGCGACCGTGTCGTCGACGGAGGTGGGGTCGGTCGCCGGGCCGTCGCCGGTCAGCGCGACCGCGCCGACACCGAGGCTCACCACCAGCGTGGCGGCCGCGGCGGCACCGCCGATCACCAGCGGGCGGGGGAACCGGCGGCGGGGACGGTGGCGGCCCTCGGCGGTGGCCGGTGTCGCCGTGGCCGGGGCGGCCCGGAGCGCGGAGAGGTCTACGGGGGCGGTCGGGTCGTCGACCGGCCAGGCACCGGCGGTCCGGTCGGCGGGGAGGTGACGCTCCGCACGGTACGGCCCGTCCACCGGGTGGCCGGATTCGGCGGCCCAGCGGTCGTCCGACCCGGCCTGCCGGCGGTCGCCCGACCCGGCCTGCCAGGTCGCGGTCGGCTCGGTGGACCGCGGCTGCCAGGTCCCGGTCGGCTCGGCGGGCTCGGGCTGCCAGCGGGCAGTCGGCTGGTCGCGGTGCCACTCGTCGTCGGGCCGCTCCGGGTCGTCCCCGAACAGGTAGGCCGACCTCGGCTCCGGACGGTCGGTGAGCCAGGCCGGCGGCTCCTCGCCCAGCGGCTGCTCGCGGCGCCGGGCGGCGCCGTCCGGGTCGTTCGGGTCGGTCCAGCCGTACACGCCTCTGCCTCCAAGGGGTCGGTTGCGGGCCGGGGTGACGCTACGTGGCGGGCGTGAACAGCGGCAACGTGGCTAAGGAAGAGTTAAGGGGAAGCCGGACGGCAGGGTGGGGACTTCCCGGGATCCGAGGCGTAGAGTCAAGGTGTCCGGACAGAGTGTGTCCGCGCCTTGTGGCAGCCCCCCGGCAAGTGGACAGGTCGACGTGGAAATGATCTACGGCCTGCGAGAACTTGACGAAAGAGGGGGTGTCGGCTCAATATGTAGGTGTCGCCAGTCGCGCCCGGTCATGCCCAGAATCGTCTGGGGTGACAGCCGCGTACACATTTGGGCGCGCGTTGGCCGGCCCTTCCGGCAGCGCATATCAAGGAGTCAACATGGCTAAGGCCCTGTACGGCCACGTAGGTGCGGCGCCCGATCGGCGTCTGCTCGACGAGGTCACCCGACTGCGTGCCACGGTTCGGGCTCTGGAGTTCGAGATCACGCGGCTGCGTGCCGAGAACGATCGGCTCGCGGCGGCTGCGGCGGAGGCGGACGATCTGCTCCGTCTGGCCGAGCCCGCGCTGACCTGATCTCCGGATCGCAAAACTGAATCGCATCACGCAAAAGAGCGCGCCGACACTTCTGTGCCGGCGCGCAGCTCTGTCCGCACCTCTTTTCGCCGCACCAATTCCTGATCTTGTGCGGCCGCCGCGACGATTCCCGCGCGGCTCCCGGCCGACGGAAAGGCGCACGGGAGCACCCCGGCCGGTGGACCGGCCCGCGCCACCTCCGACGAGCGCCCGGCGGTCGCCAGGCGGGTCGCGTGCCCGGCGGTTCCCGGTCCCGGGTTAGTCTGCGGGTTCACCCAGGTCCGCGCAGCCGGCGACGGTACGGCGGCCACCGGACGAGGATCGAGAAGGTGCATCTCAAGAGCCTGACGGTGAAGGGCTTCAAGTCCTTCGCCTCCGCGACGACGCTGAAGCTGGAGCCGGGGATCACCTGCGTGGTCGGCCCGAACGGCTCCGGCAAGTCCAACGTCGTCGACGCCATCGCCTGGGTGCTCGGCGAGCAGGGCGCCAAGGCGCTGCGCGGCGGCAAGATGGAGGACGTCATCTTCGCCGGCACCGCCGGCCGCGCCCCGCTGGGCCGGGCCGAGGTGACCCTCACGATCGACAACACCGACGGCGCGCTGCCGATCGAGTACACCGAGGTGTCGATCACCCGCCGGATGTTCCGCTCCGGCGAGAGCGAGTACGAGATCAACGGCGACTCCTGCCGGCTGCTCGACATCCAGGAACTGCTGTCGGACTCCGGCATCGGCCGGGAGATGCACATCATCGTCGGCCAGGGGCGACTCGACGGGATGCTGCACGCCAAGCCGGAGGACCGACGGTCGTTCATCGAGGAGGCGGCCGGCGTCCTCAAGCACCGCAAGCGCAAGGAGAAGGCGCTGCGGAAGCTCGACGCGATGCAGACGAACCTCAACCGGCTCACCGACCTCACCGCCGAGCTGCGCCGCCAGCTCAAGCCGCTGGGCCGGCAGGCGGAGGTGGCCCGCCGCGCCGCCGCCATCCAGGCCAACCTGCGCGACGCCCGGCTGCGGCTGCTCGCCGACGACCTGGCCACCCTGCGGGCCACGCTGGACCGGGAGATCGCCGACGAGACCGCGGTGCGCGAGCGGCGCGAGCAGGTCGAGGCCGAGCACACGGAGGTGCAGGCGCGGCTGGCCGAGCTCGAGGCGGCCCTCGCCGAGGACGCTCCGCTGCTGGCCGCCGCCCAGGACACCTGGTACAAGCTCTCCGCCCTCTCCGAGCGGTTCCGTTCCATCGAGCAGCTCGCCCGGGAACGGCTGCGGCACCTCAGCGCCACCCCCGACGACGAGCGCCCCGGCCGCGACCCCGCGCAGTTGGAGGCCGAGGCCGAGCGGATCCGCGAGCAGGAGGAGGAGCTGCGCGGCGCGCTCACCGACGACCAGATCCGGCTGGCCGAGGCCGTCGAGCACCGCCAGGAGCTGGAACGGCAGCTCGCCGCCGCCGAACGCGAGCTGGTCGCCGCGGCCAAGGCGATCGCCGACCGGCGCGAGGGCCTGGCCCGGCTGACCGGTCAGGTCAACTCCGCCCGCGCCCGGACCACCAGCGCCGGCGAGGAGATCGAGCGGCTCGCCACCGCGCACGCCGACGCGCTGGCCCGGGCCGACCAGGCCCAGGCCGAACTCGACGCGGTCGCCGAGCAGTCCACCGAGGCGGACCGGGACAACGCCGACCTCGACGCCCGGCACGCCGAGGCGGTCGCCGCCCAGGAGCGGGCGCAGGCCACGGTGCGGTCGCTGACCGACGCGGAGCGGGCGGCGGAGAAGGACGCCGCCACCTGGAAGGCCCGGGAGGAGGCGCTCGCCCTCGGCCTGCGCCGCAAGGACGGCGCGGGCGCGCTGCTGGCCCGCGCCGACGAGGTCCCGGGCCTGCTGGGCAGCCTCGCCGGGCTGCTCACCGTCGCACCCGGGCAGGAGGCCGCGCTCGCCGCCGCGCTCGGCGGGCTCGCCGACGCGGTCGCCGTCAGCGGCGTCGACGAGGCGGTCGAGGCCATGCGGCTGCTGAAGATCTCCGACGCCGGCCGGGCCGGCCTGCTGGTCGGCAGCCCCGCCGGGCCGGGCATGGACGGCCCCGCCGACGCGCTGCGGCCGAAGCTGCCCGACGGCGCCCGCTGGGCGCCCGACCTGGTGGAGTGCTCCCCGCAGATCCGCCCGGCGGTGCACCGGGCGCTGCGCGACGTGGTGCTGGTCGACGACCTCGCGGCGGCGGCCGAGGTGGTCGCCGGCAACCCGGAGCTGCGCGCGGTCACCCCGGACGGGGACGTGGTCGGGGCGTACGCGGCGGCCGGCGGGTCGGCCAAGGCGCCCAGCTTCATCGAGGTGCAGGCCGCCGTCGAGGAGGCCCGGTCGAACCGCCTCGCCGCCGAACGCACCGGCGCGGAGCTGCGCGAACAGCTCGTCGACGCCCGCGCCGAGGTGGCCGTCGCCAAGGAGACGGTGCAGCACGCCGCCGCCGCCAAGCGGGAGGCGGAGAGCCACCGCAACGCCGCCGCCCGCCGCCTGGCCGAGCTGGGCGCGGCGGCCCGCTCCGCGAAGGCGGAGACCGACCGGCTCGGCGAGTCCCGGGCCCGCGCGGAGGCGGCCCGGGAGCGGGACCTGCTCACCCTCGCCGAGCTGGAGGAGCGGCTGCGGCTGGCCGAGGAGACCCCCGTCGACGCGGAACCCTCCACGGAGGAACGCGACCAGCTCGCCGCAATGGTGCCGCAGGCGCGGCAGAACGAGATGGAGGTCCGGCTCGCGGTGCGTACCGCCGAGGAGCGGGTCTCCTCGATCGCCGGCCGCGCGGACTCGCTGCGCCGGCAGGCCACCGCCGAGCGGGCCGCGCGGGAGCGCGCGGCGGCGCGGCGCGCGGCGCGCACCCGGGGCGCGGGGATCGCCCGGGCCGTGGCGGGCGGGGCCCGGGAGGCCCTCACCCGGCTGGCCACCTCCATCGCCGCGGCCGAGGAGCACCGCGACGCCGTGGCGCGCGAGCGCGCCGCCCGCGAGGCCGAGCTCCAGGAGGTACGCGGCGCGGCCAAGCGGCTCGGCGCGGAGCTGGAGCGGCTGACCAGCCAGGTGCACCGCGACGAGGTGGCCCGCGCCGAGCAGCGGCTGCGCATCGAGCAACTGGAGGCGAAGGCCGCCGAGGACTTCGGCCTGGACGTGGAGACCCTCGTCGCCGAGTACGGCCCGACCCAGCCCGTCCCGCCGACCCAGGCCGACGTGGCGGCGGCGGAACGCGACGGCCTGCCGGTGCCCGAGCCGGTCCGCTACGAGCGGCCGGTGCAGGAGAAGCGGGCGGCCAAGGCGGAACGGGAACTGGCCCTGCTCGGCAAGGTGAACCCGCTGGCCCTGGAGGAGTTCGCGGCGCTGGAGGAGCGCTACAAGTTCCTCTCCGAGCAGCTGGAGGACCTCAAGGCCACCCGCCGCGACCTGCTCACCGTGGTCAAGGACGTCGACGACCGGATCCTGGAGGTCTTCGCCAGCGCCTTCGAGGACACCGCCCGGGAGTTCCAGCAGGTCTTCACCGTGCTCTTTCCCGGCGGCGAGGGGCGGTTGGTGCTCACCGACCCCGACGACCTGCTCACCACCGGCGTCGAGGTCGAGGCCCGCCCGCCGGGCAAGAAGATCAAGCGGCTGTCGCTGCTCTCCGGCGGCGAGCGTTCGCTGACCGCGGTGGCGATGCTGGTGGCCATCTTCCGGGCCCGGCCCAGCCCGTTCTACATCATGGACGAGGTGGAGGCGGCGCTCGACGACGTCAACCTGGGGCGGCTGATCACGCTGCTGGCCCAGTTGCGGGAGAAGAGCCAGCTCATCGTCATCACGCACCAGAAGCGGACGATGGAGGTCGCCGACGCCCTGTACGGCGTGACCATGCGCAACGGGGTGACCCAGGTGATCAGCCAGCGGCTCAACCGGGCCGACGGAGACGAGCGGCGTGGCCGCGGCGAGGAGAACGAGTAGTGGGTCGGGAACGGGCGACGGCGCTCCTGGTGGACTTCGACGGCGTCCTGCGGCGGTGGGACCCGGCGGTGGCCGCCGGGGTGGAGCGGGAGTACGGCCTGTCCGAGGGCGTACTGACCGAGATCGCCATGCAGTGGGGGCGGCTCCAGCCGGTGCTGACCGGCCGGGTCAGCCACGCAGACTGGATGACCAGCGTGGCCGACGCGCTGGCCGACTCCGTGGGCGGCCCCGAGCGGGCCCGGGCCGCCGTGGAGCAGTGGCAGCGCTACCGGGGCGAGGTGGACCCCGAGGTGCTCGCCTTCGTCCGCGAGGCGCGGGCCGGCGGCATCCGGGTCGGCCTCGGCACGAACGCCACCGACCTGCTCGACGCCGACCTCGCCGCGCTCGAACTGACGGACGAGTTCGACGCGGTGGTCAACTCGTCCAGGATCGGGGTCAACAAGCCGGCGAAGGAGTACTTCCAGGCGGCCTGCGAGGCCCTGGAGACCCCGGCGGCCCGGGTGCTCTTCGTCGACGACGAGGACTGGGCGATCCGGGGCGCCCGCGTCGCCGGCCTGTCGGCGCTGCGCTGGAGCGGCCCGGCCGACCTGCGGTACGCGCGGGCCGCCCTGGCGTACTGACCCGGTCCCGTCCCGCCCGTGGGCTACTCGCCCGTGACGCCGTCGATGCGTTCGCGGATCAGGTCGGCGTGGCCGTTGTGCCGGGCGTACTCCTCGATCATGTGCACGTAGACCCAGCGCAGGTTGAACGTCCGGCGCTTTCCGCCGACCTCGGTGAAGGTCTCGTCCAGCGACCGGCCCGCGGCGGCGGCGCGGGCCAGCGCGACCTCCCGGTGGAAGGTGGCGAAGTCGGCCTCGGCGTCGGCGGCGCTGACGTCGTGGTCGGCGTCCGGATTGTCGGGCGTGAAGTAGGGATAGTCGACCCGCTCACCGGCGAAGTTCTCCCGGAACCACCAGGCCTCCACCTCGGCCAGGTGCCGGACCAGGCCGAGCAGGGTGAGCCCCGAGGGCTCGACGCTCGGCGTCTTCAGCTGTTCGGCGGTCAGCCCGGCGCACTTGAGCAGCAGGGTCTGCCGGTGGAAGTCCAGCCAGCCCTCCAGCATGGTGCGCTCGTCGCCGACATAGGGCTCGGGGGTCCGGGTGATCTCCGGTGCTCGCCAGGTCATGCCGGTCATCCTGGCCGGCACCCCCGACATCCGGCGAGCGGTTATCGGGGCGCCGCGACCACCGGCGGCGTCGGCGCTGGCCCGCCCGTCGCGGGCGGTCCGGCCGGGACCCGGCGAGAGGTTCAGCCGCCGGGGGTGAGGCGCTGCCGCATGACCTCGCGCAGGTGCCCGTCGCTGGTGGTGCCCTCGATGGTCACCTCGGCCGTCCGGCCGGCGTGCACCAGCGTGGCGACCGCGTTGCCGAAGTACGGCCCGGCGAGCCGCTTCCACCGCAGCGGCGGGCGGCGCACCCCGGCGGTGCGGGCCAGCGCCCGGGTGGCCCCGGCCGGCCCCGACGACCAGCCGAGCTTCATCAGCGGGCGCATCCCGGCGGGCACCTGGTTGTGGATGGGCGAGCAGGTGAGCTGGTGCACCGGGGTGACCACGCTCCGGTCGTCGAACCGCGCCCGCGCCACGTACGAGTGGTGCACGTCACCGGAGAGCACGCTGATCGACGCCGGTGGCGCGTACGCCGGGCCGGCCCCGACCCGTTCGCCGGGCTCGCCGGGGGTGCCGCTGCCGATGCGGGCGAAGAGCGCGCCGAGCGCGTCGAACGAGCGGCGGAACGCGGCCCAGTGCTCCAGGTCCAGCCCCCGGCGCAGCTTCTCCGACAGCCGGGCGACCCAGCGCCGCCGGGAGTCGGCCAGCTTCTCGTTCCAGGCCTCCACGTGGTGGATGCCCGGCGGCAGCAGCCAGGGCAGGGAGGCGCCGACCACGAGGTGGTCGTAGACGCCGTGGGCGCGGTCGAGGAACCAGGACCACTCGCCCGGGGGCAGCATCGCCCGCTGGCCCGGCTCCAGCACCCGGCTGCACCGGTTGTCCAGCATGACCAGCCGGGTGCGGCCCAGGTCCAGCGCGTAGCTCCACTGGTACTGCACGGCCCGCCACCGCTCGGTGTCGTGGGCGAGGTCGGCCTCGGTGTCGACCCGCTGCCCGAACTCGCGCAGCACCCCGGTGGCGTCCTCCGCCGTGACGACCTTGGCGTAGACCGGGTCGGCGGCGATCTCGTCGGGGGAGAGGTTGCCCAGGTGCTGGTAGACCCAGTACGAGGCGAGGCCGCTGGCGATCCGCTCCGCCCACCAGGGCTGGTCGCGCATGTCGGCCCGCCAGGGGGCCGAGGTGTTCCAGTCGTCGATGATCTCGTGGTCGTCGAAGATCATCACGCTCGGCACGGTGGAGAACAGCCAGCGGATCTCCGGGTCCCGCCAGGACTCCAGGTAGAGCTTCGTGTACTCGTCGAAGCTGACCACCTGGTCGTCCGGCGCGCCCTTGGGCCGCCGGCGGCGCCGCTTCAGCAGCCGCCGGACCGTGGGGGAGGTCACGTCCGCGTAGACCTGGTCGCCGAGGAGCACCAGCAGGTCGGGCACGCCGGCCGGGTCCGGGTCGGCCATCAGCCGTCGGGCGTACGCGTCGAGGGCGTCCGGGGGCAGCCGCCGGGTGGTGGCGTGCTGGGTGGTCTCGCGGCAGGAGCCGAAGACCAACCGGACCGGCTGGTCGAGGTCGTCGGCCGCCCGGGTGCGGATCACGCTGGGCGGGAACGTGCTCTTCGGCACCGGCCAGGCGACCTCGTCGTCGATCAGCACCTCGTAGGTCGTGGCGCTGTCGGGGGTGAGCCCCTCCACGACGACGAGCGCGTAGTGGTGGTCGTACGCCGAGAAGGTGGGGGCGGTGCCACCGGCGCCGTCGGCGGTGCGGACGGTGACCACCGCGGGCGCGCTGGTCTCGACCCAGATGGTGGCCCTCGTGCCGACCACCCTGCGGAGCAACGGGCCGATGAGCAGGTGTGCCGCGGGCATGGTCGACCTCCAGATGAGCGGACTTCATCTTTACTACCCGGCCGGCGGTCGCATCACTGCTGGCTGTGACCGAGCCTACCGCCGGCTTCCGCGGGCCCGGTCCGGAGCGGTGGCTGGGACAGCTCCGCCGGCATCTGACAGGATTCCGGCATGACCGAATACCTCCTCATCGCGCTCGCCCTGCTCGGCGTGCTGATCCTTGGCGGCATCGGGCTGGTCGTGCCGCGGCTGCGCCGGCGACCGGAGCCGCCGCTGCCCGAGACGGAGGTCGAGACCCGGGCCGAGGAGGACCTGGCCGGCCCGCCGGTGGAGGCGCCGGAGGCCGAACTGTCCACCGGGATCCTGGTGGAACCGCCGGTCGTGGAGGCCCCGGCCCCGGTGCTGGAGGTCCCCGAGCCGACGGCCGGGCGGCTGGTCCGGCTGCGCTCACGGCTGTCCCGCTCGCAGAACGCCTTCGGCAAGGGTCTGCTCGGCCTGCTCAGCCGCGACCACCTCGACGAGGACGCCTGGGAGGAGATCGAGGACAGCCTGATCACCGCCGACGTCGGCATCGACGCCACCCGGGAGATCGTCGACCGGCTGCGCGAGCGGACCCGCGTCCTCGGCACCCGCTCCGCGGGCGAGCTGCGTGCCCTGCTCGCCGCCGAGCTGGTCAACGCGCTCGACCCGACCCTGGACCGGTCGCTGCGGACCGCGCCGAAGGACGGCGTGCCGGCGGTGCTGCTGGTCGTCGGAGTCAACGGCGCGGGCAAGACCACCACCTGCGGCAAGATCGCCCGGGTGCTCGTCGCGGACGGCCGCAGCGTGCTGCTCGGCGCCGCCGACACCTTCCGGGCCGCCGCCGCCGACCAGCTGGAGACCTGGGGCGGGCGGGTCGGCGCGGAGACCGTGCGCGGGCCGGAGGCGGCCGACCCGGCCAGCGTGGCCTTCGACGCCGTCAAGCGGGGCATCGACACCGGCGTCGACACCGTGCTGATCGACACCGCCGGCCGGCTCCAGAACAAGATCGGCCTGATGGACGAGCTGGGCAAGGTCAAGCGGGTCGTGGAGAAGCACGGCCCGATCGACGAGACGCTGCTGATCCTCGACGCCACCACCGGACAGAACGGGCTGGAGCAGGCCCGGGTCTTCACCGAGGTGGTCAACGTGACCGGCGTCGTGCTCAGCAAGCTCGACGGCACCGCCAAGGGCGGCATCGTGATCGCCGTGCAGCGCAAGCTGGGCATCCCGGTCAAGCTGGTCGGGCTCGGCGAGGGCAAGGACGACCTGGCCCCGTTCGACCCCGCCCAGTTCGTCGACGCGCTGCTCGGTACCGAGCCGCTCGCCCGGGACGCGTAACCTCGCAGTGACGACCGACGATCGCGCCTACGCCGGGTGGCGCGACCCCAGCCACCCGTCGCCGCGCCTCGGGAGACCGTACGTGACTTCGCAGGAGATCCCGCTGCACGGCGGGAACGTCAGCACCGTCGTCCGGGTGGGCGACACGGTCCGGCGCAACGCCGGGCCGTGGACGCCCTCCGTGCACGCCCTGCTGCGCCACCTGGAATACGTGGGCTTCACCGGCGCCCCCCGCGCGCTCGGCATGGACGAGCGCAACCGGGAGGTCCTGTCGTACCTGGAGGGGGAGTGCGGGGAATACCCGCTGGCCCCGCACTGGGTCACCGACGAGGCGCTGGTGACCGTCGCCACCATGCTCCGCATGTTCCACGACGCCCAGTACGGCTTCGTTCCGCCGCCCGGGGCGGTGTGGCGCTCGTTCGGCCCGCCGCCGCCGGACACCGAGGTGATCTGCCACCACGACGCCGCCCCGCACAACGTCATCTGGCGGCCCGACGGCACCCTCGGGCTGATCGACTTCGACCTCGCCTCGCCCGGCGCCCGGATCTACGACGTGGCGTACGCGGCCTGGACCTGGGTGCCGATCTTCTCCGACCGGGACTCGATCACGCTCGGCTGGAAGCACCCCGACCGGCCGCGCCGGCTGCGCCTCTTCGCCGACGCGTACGGGCTGATCCCCCGGGACCGGCACCGGCTCATCCGGACCATCCGCAAGCGGATCGTGGACCACGTGGAGGGCATCCGCCGGATGGCCGCCGCCGGTGAGCCGGCCTTCGTCCGGATTGTGCACAAGGGGCACCTGCGCCGGCCGATGCGCGACCTGCGGCTGCTCGACTACGAGCGCAACGCCCTGGAGTACGCGCTGCGCTGAGCGGTCGTGCCGTCGGCCGCGCCGGCCGACGGTGAGGTTCTCTTCACACGTCCGAAACAACCCGTCACCATCCGGAAATCGACGGGTGACGCTGGGGGAAACAGGAGGCGAGCAGGCTTCCGCCCATCCGGCGTACGGGCGACGCTGCCCCGGAAGCCGTGAAGGAGGGAACTTCACCTTTAGGAGGCCAGCGTGCCTGAGGCACCCACGATCGATTCCGGCAACACCGTGTGGTTGCTGGTGTCGACGGCGCTCGTGCTGCTCATGACGCCCGGACTGGCGCTGTTCTACGGCGGCCTCAACCGGTCCAAGGGTGTACTGAACATGATGATGATGAGCTTCTCCGCGATCGGGCTCATCTCTGTCTTGTGGTGGTTCTACGGTTTCAGCATCGCCTTCGGCAGCGATGTCAACGGCCTCTGGGGCGACCCGGGCGCCTATCTCGGCACCAAGACGTTCCTCGCCGAGACCGACCTCTGGGGCGCGACGGCGGAGAACCCGAGCGGCATCGGCGTTCCGCTCTACGTGTTCATGGCCTTCCAGATGGTCTTCGCCGTGATCACCGTCGCGCTGATCAGCGGCGCGGTCTCCGACCGGGCGAAGTTCGCCGGCTGGCTGCTGTTCGCGTTCGGCTGGGCGACGCTGGTCTACTTCCCCGTCGCGCACTGGGTGTGGGGCGGCGGCATCATCGGCGGCGACCTGCACGCGCTCGACTTCGCCGGCGGCACCGCCGTGCACATCAACGCCGGCGCGGCGGCCCTGGCGCTGGCCCTGGTGCTGGGCAAGCGGCTCGGCTGGCCCCGGGAGGGCATGAAGCCGCACAACATCCCGCTCGTCGCGCTCGGCGCCGGGCTGCTCTGGTTCGGCTGGTTCGGCTTCAACGCCGGTTCCGAGCTCACCGTCGACTCGGTCGCCGGCCTGGCCTTCATCAACACCCAGCTCGCCACGGCCGCCGCGGTGCTCGGCTGGATCGTCGTCGAGTGGATCAAAGACAAGAAGCCGACGCTGGTCGGCGCCTCGTCCGGCGCCGTCGCCGGCCTGGTCGCCATCACCCCGGCCTGCGGCTTCGTGGCCCCCTGGGCAGCGGTGCTGCTGGGTCTCGTCGCCGGGGCGGTCTGCGCGCTGGCGATCAGCCTCAAGTACAAGCTCGGCTACGACGACTCGCTCGACGTGGTCGGCGTGCACTTCGTCGGCGGCTGGATCGGCTCGCTCTGGCTCGGCCTCTTCGCCACCAACTCGGTCAACGGCGCGATCACCGACGTGATCGGGGCCTCCGACGGGCTCTTCTACGGCGGCGGGGTGACCCAGCTCGGCCGGCAGGCCCTGGCCGGCCTGATCGTCACCGCCTGGTCCTTCGCGGTGGCCTGGGTGCTCGCCTTCGCCATCGAGAAGACGATCGGCTTCCGCCTGCGGGCGGAGGACGAGGTCGGCGGCATCGACATCGCCGAGCACGCCGAGAGCGGCTACGACCTGTCGCCGGCCGCCGGCAGCGGCGGGGGCAGCGCGTTCGCCATGGCCGGGCTGACCGGCGCCAGGCCGGCGACGGAGCCGGCGGCCGCGCCCACCGCTCCCGCCGAGCCGGCCGCGCCCGCCGGGCCGGCCGCCGAGTCCGCCGCCGAGAAGGTCGCCGGTTAACGTTCCTGGGATGGAGGGGTTGGACATGAAGCTGGTGACCGCGGTCATCAAGCCGTACCAGCTGGACGCGGTGAAGGAGGCCCTGCACGCCCTCGGCGTGGCCGGCCTGACCGTCAGCGAGGTCCAGGGCTACGGGCGGCAGAAGGGGCACACCGAGGTCTACCGGGGTGCCGAGTACACGGTCGAGTTCCTGCCCAAGATCCGGGTGGAGGTGCTCACCGACGAGATGGACGTCGACAAGATCGTGGACGCCGTCGTCGGCGCCGCCCGGACCGGCAAGATCGGCGACGGGAAGGTCTGGGTGACCGCCGTCGAGGAGGTCGTCCGGGTCCGCACCGGCGAGCGCGGCCTCGACGCGCTCTGACCGGCCACCCACCGACATGACCTCGTCGACCAGGAAGAACACGTCGGGACGCGCCGGCGACGGTGCCGCCGTGTTCCTGGTCGACGAGGTCGTCGGCGGCAACGGCGGCGTCGGGGAACCGGCACGGGCCGCGCGGGCCGACGCGTACGACCGGTGGCTGCGCGGGCTGCTGCCGAGGCGGCCCGGGGTGGCGCTGATCGCCGTCGGCGGGCTGGGCCGCCGGCAGTGCGCGCCGCACGGCGACCTCGACCTCGTCCTGCTGCACGCCGGGGTGCCCGGCGTGGACGAACTCGCCGCCTCGGTCTGGTACCCGGTGTGGGACGCCGGACTGCGGCTGGACCACTCCGTACGGACCGTCGCCGAGGCGCTCTCCGTCGCCCAGGACGACGTGAAGGTGGCCCTCGGGCTGCTCGACGCGCGGCTGGTCGCCGGGGACGCCGCGCTCGCGGACACGCTCGTCCGCACCGCCGCCGACCACTGGCGGCGTACCGCCGTGCGGCAGCTCCCGGCGCTCCGCGAGATCACCGCCGCCCGCTGGGCCGCCCACGGCGAGCTGGCCTTCCTGCTGGAGGGCGACCTCAAGGAGGCGGCCGGCGGGCTGCGCGACGTCGGCATCCTGCGGGCGATCGCCACCGCCGGCATCACCGACGCGCTGCGCCCCGCCGTCCGCGCCGCGCACCTGCGGCTGCTGGACACCCGCGACGCGCTGCACCGGCAGGTCGGCCGCCGGGTCGACCGGCTGGTCGCCCAGGAGCGCGACGGGGTCGCCGCGCTGCTCGGGCTTCGGCACCTCCCGCCGGGCGCGGCCGACGTCGCACAGCACCCAGCCGGTGCGGGAGACGTCCCTCAGCCACCGCCGGCCGCGGCCGACGGCTCGCGGCGGGCCGCCACCCCCGGGACCGTCGGCGACGGCGACGCGCTGCTGCGCCGGGTCGCCGGGGACGCCCGGACCGTCAGCCACGCCCTCGACGACGCCTTCCGCGCCGCCGACCGGCTCCGCTCGGGCCGCCGCCGGGGCGCCGACGGGCGTCCGCTACGCCGACCGGTCGCCCGGGACGTCGTCGAGCACGACGGCGAGCTGGTGCTGGCCCGCACCGCGATCGGGGCGCGCCCCGACCCGAGCCTGTCGCTGCGGGTCGCCGCCGCCGCGGCCGTCACCCGGCTGCCGATCGCCCGGGCCACCTGCGAGTGGCTGGCCGCGTACTGCCCGCCGCTGTCGGCGCCGTGGCCGGCCGAGGCGCGGGCCGCGCTGATCACCCTGCTCGGCGCCGGTCCCGGCCTGGTGCCGGCCTGGGAGACCTGCGACCGGTACGGGCTGATCGAGGGCTGGCTGCCCGAGTGGACCCGGCTGCGCAGCCTCCCGCAGCACAACCCCGTGCACCGGTTCACCCTCGACCGGCACCTCGTGCAGACCGCCTACGAGGCCGGCCGGCACACCCGCGACGTGGACCGCCCCGACCTGCTGCTGCTCGGCGCCCTCCTGCACGACGTCGGCAAGGGGCTCCCCGGCGACCACAGCACCGTCGGGGCGCCGCTGGCCGAGGCGGTGGCCGCCCGGATCGGCCTGCCCGCGCCGGAGGTGGCGCTGATCGGCACGCTGGTCCGGCTGCACCTGCTCCTGCCCGACGTGGCCACCCGGCGGGACCTCGCCGACCCGGTCACCATCGCCGGGGTGGCCGAGCGGGTCGGCGACCCGACCACGCTGGACCTGCTGCACGCCCTGGTGCGGGCCGACGCCGCCGCCACCGGGCCGGCCGCCTGGTCGGACTGGAAGGGCCGGCTGGTCGCCGAGCTGGTCACCCGGGTACGGACCGCGCTGGACACGGGCGTGCTGCCCGACCCACCCGCCCCCGATCCGGCCCTGCTGGCGGGGCCGCTGCCGGTCGTACACCTGACGGGGGAGCGGGTGGCCGTGGCCGCGGCGGACCGGCGCGGCCTGCTCGCGACGGTGGCCGGCTGCCTGGCGCTGCACCGGCTGGAGGTGCTCTCCGCCGACGCCTCCACCGTCGACGGCCGGGCCCTGGTCGAGTGCCGGGTGCAGCCCCGGTACGGGCTCGCGCCCGACCCGATCGCCCTCGGCGCCGACCTGCGCCGCGCGGTGAACGGCGACGTCTCGGTCACCCAGCGGCTGCGCGGCCGGGCGCTCGCGGCGCGGTCCGGCGGGGCCGCGCCACGGGTGGTCTGGCACCGCGAGGCGGCCACCGACGCCGTGCTGCTGGAGTTGCGCGCCGCCGACGCGGCGGGCCTGCTCTACCGGGTCGCCTGTGCCCTCGACGAGGCCGGCGCCCAGGTGCGGGCGGCCCGCATCTCGACGCTGGGCGGGGACGTGGTCGACGCCTTCTACCTCGTCGGCGGCTGGCCGGACGACGCCACCCGGGCCCGCCTGGAGGCGGCGGTGCTGGCCGCGGTGTGAGGAGGTGCCTCCTGCCGGTCCGCCGACCTCGGCGTGCGCGGGCACAGCCGGCGCCGTTCCGCGCCCCGGCTGTGCCCGGCCCGGAGCGGCCCCGCGGCCCGGCCGGCTACCCTAGCGGTGGCCGGACACCTCGCCCGGTCGCCGATGTGCCCGCCGGAACACTGACAAACGGGATGTTCGCGTGTTTGACACCTTGAGTGACCGCCTGTCCGGGATCTTCACCAAGCTCCGCGGCAAGGGTCGGCTCACCGACGCCGACATCGACGCCACCGCGCGCGAGATCCGCCTCGCGCTGCTGGAGGCGGACGTCGCGCTGCCGGTGGTCAAGGGCTTCATCGCCAACGTCAAGGAGCGGGCGCGCGGCGCCGAGGTCTCCCAGGCGCTCAACCCGGCGCAGCAGATCATCAAGATCGTCAACGAGGAGCTGATCAACGTCCTCGGCGGCGAGGGGCGGCGGCTCCAGTTCGCCAAGCAGCCGCCGACGGTGATCATGCTCGCCGGCCTCCAGGGTTCCGGTAAGACCACCCTCGCCGGCAAGCTGGCCCGCTGGCTCAAGGCCCAGGGCCACCAGCCGCTGCTGGTCGCCGCCGACCTCCAGCGCCCCAACGCCGTCGGGCAGCTCCAGGTGCTCGGTGGCCGCGCCGGCGTCGAGGTGTACGCCCCCGAGCCCGGCAACGGCACCGGCGACCCGGTGCAGGTGGCCCGCGCCTCGATCGAGCACGCGAAGCGGGCCGCCCGGGACATCGTCATCGTCGACACCGCCGGCCGGCTCGGCATCGACGCCGAGATGATGCAGCAGGCCGCCGACATCCGCGACGCGGTCGACCCGGACGAGGTCATCTTCGTCATCGACGCCATGGTCGGCCAGGACGCGGTACGCACCGCCGAGGCGTTCCGCGACGGCGTGGGCATCACCGGCGTGGTCCTCTCCAAGCTCGACGGCGACGCCCGCGGTGGCGCCGCGCTGTCGGTGCGGGAGGTCACCGGGCAGCCGATCCTCTTCGCCTCCACCGGCGAGAAGCTGGAGGACTTCGACGTCTTCCACCCCGACCGGATGGCCAGCCGGATCCTCGGCATGGGCGACGTCCTCACTCTGATCGAGCAGGCCGAGCAGGCCTTCGACACCGATCAGAAGGAGAAGATGACCGCCAAGCTGATGGGCGGCGAGCAGTTCACCCTGGAGGACTTCCTCGACCAGCTCATCGCGGTCCGGCGGATGGGTCCCATCGCCAACGTGCTGGCCATGATGCCGGGCATGGGGCAGATGAAGGACCAGCTCGCCGAGGTCGACGACAAGCACTTCGACCGGGTCACCGCGATCATCCGGTCGATGACCCCCGCCGAGCGCACCAACCCGAAGATCATCAACGGCTCGCGCCGGGCCCGCATCGCCAACGGCTCCGGCGTCACGGTGATGGACGTCAACCAGCTGCTCAACCGCTTCGCCGACGCGCAGAAGATGATGAAGCAGATGGGCGGCATGATGGGCCTGCCGGGCGGCGGCCGGCGCAAGGCGACCAAGTCGCCGAAGAACAAGCGCAAGGGCACCAAGGGCGGCAACCGGCCGCGCGCCGGGGCGGGCGCCGGGATGCCGGGCGGTTTCCCGGGCGGCATGCCGCAGCTCCCGCCGGGCATGGACCCGAACGACCTGGCCGCCGGCCAGGGCCTCCCGCCGGGCTTCAAGCTGCCGAAGATCGACTTCAACAAGCTCGGCAAGGGCGGCGACGGCCGGCCCCGCTGAGGCGAGTCGGTGGCGGGGTGACATGACCTCGCCCAGGGTGATGTCGCCCCTGGTCTCCGTCGACCTGCCCGCGCTGACGGCGCGGCGGGCCGGGCGGCGCGACCGCGCCGGGGGCTGAGCGCCCCGCGATCCACACGTGCGGGGCCCGGCCGGTGACGGCCGGGCCCCGCTTCTCGTGCGACCGTCAGGACAGCAGGTCCGGCCGGTCGGTGACACGCAGCGCGTTCACGATCGGCGCGCCGTAGCCCTTGTGCGTCACGAACCGCACGTTGAGCTGGCCGTCGACCACCCGCACCGGGTACGTCCGGCTCAGCGCGGCGTAGCTGCCCACCTCACCGGCGACGTCCAGAGACGGCAGCACCTCCTGGCCCTCGATCAGCACGTCGAAGACCCGCCGGTCCGGGTCCTGCCGCTTCACCTCGGCGAAGTCCAGCTCCACCGTGTAGTGGCCGTCCGCGAGGCCGTCGACGCGGTACTCGTACATCCCCTCCCGCTGGCTGGCGAAGCGGGCCGGGTCGTTGGTGCCGGTGATCGGGGTGCTGGTCGTCCGGCGGCTGGAGGTGCCGAGGTAGCCGGCGCCGCCGGCGGTCCAGGCCCGGTCCGGCGACCAGGTCTGGCCCTCGACGTCGGCCCGGGCCGACGTCGCGCCGGCGTCGATCGCCAGGGTGCTGCGCGGCACCACCAGGGTGACCGGGACGTCCAGGACGGGCTGGCGCCCGCTGGCCGAGGAGATCCGCAGCTTGGCCTGGTGGAAGCTGCCGGGGGCCAGGCCGGCGGTGCTGGTCGCCACGCCGACGGTGTGCCGGCCGCCGCTGCCCAGGGTGACGGTGGCACCCGACAGGCCGAGCCAGCTGACGTCCTGCGGCATGCCGTCGGAGTTCAGCTCGGTGACCGTGACGTCGGTGCCGAGCACCCCCGTGTTGCTCAGGGTGATCTGCCGGCTCCGGGTCTGCTCGGCCCCCGAGACGACGGTCAGCTCGCTCGTCGGGGTGCCGACGCGTGCGGTACGCAGCGCCGCCGGACGGGCCTCGGCCGCGCCGGCCTGCACCACCACCGAGCCCGACGCCGCCTCGTAGTGCTGCTTGTCGATGGTGAACCCGACCGTGCCGGCGGGGGCCTGGATCAGGTACGTGCCGTCGGCCTCCGTGGTCTGGGTGGCCGTCGCGTCGCCCACCCGGGCGGTCACGGTGGCTCCGGCGACCGGGCGCCCGTCGTTGGCGTCGGTGACCACGCCGGAAAGCACCCCGCTGCGGGTGGTGCGGAACGTGATCGCCGTGCCGTCGGCGACCGCCGGGGCGTTGTACGAGTACTCGAAGCCGACGGTGCCGTCGACGTTCTCCAGCCCGATCGACGCGCCGGTGCCGGTCTCCGCGCCGTCGCCGTCGATGTCGGCGTACCGGTAGGTGATCGAGCCGTCCTCACCGATGGCGGCGCTGAAGGTCAGCCGCATCGACCGGTCGGCGAAGATCGACACGTTGCGCCACTCCACCACGAACGTACGGCGCGGCGCGGCGCCCGTGACGGCCGTGTAGACCCCCGAGTCCTCCTCCACGTAGAGGTCGTCCCAGAACGGGAAGAGCGCGAGGTCGGGGTTTGTGGTGTTCGGCAGGGCGGTGTTGAGACGGCTGGTCGACGAGGTGCCGAAGCCGAGGACGCCGTTGGTGCTCACCCACGCCTGCCGGTAGGAGTTGCCGTAGAGCGGGACCCGGAAGGGCAGCGTGACGGGGACGGACTTGTTGTCACCGGTCAGCGTCTCCAGCAGCTGGGTGCCGGCGACGAACGAGCCGCCGGCCGGGCCGCAGGCGTACCCGAAGGAGTCGACCCGGTCGGGCAGGGTGACGTCCAGGACGGTGTCCGCGCCGACCTGCGCCGGCCTGGTCACCTCGTCCGAGCAGCGGTACGTGTGCGCGAAGCGGACGTCGTACGTGCCGTGCGGCACCGTCACCCGGTAGCGGCCGTCGGCGTCGGCGGTGGCGGTGAGCGGGGTGCCGAGGACGGCGACGGTGGCGCCGCCGGCCGTGCCGTTCGAGGTGCGCACCGTGCCGCTGAGCGTGGCCGAGGGGGCCGCGTCGAGGGCGACGTCCGCGTCGGCCGTCTGGTTCTCGGTGATCGTCACCGAGGCCGTCGCCGTGGTGTAGCCGAACTTGCTCACCGAGACCGTGTAGCCGCCCACCATCAGCCGGTCGAGCGCGTACGAGCCGTCGGCGCCGGTGCTGGTGACGCGGGTCATCGGGCCGGTGACCGTCACGTCCGCCCCGGCCAGCGGGGTGCCGCCGGAGCTGACCTGACCGCCCAGCGCGCCGAGGGCGCCCCGGGGGGTGGCGTCGACCGCCGCGTACGCGTCGAGCCGGCCCTCGCCGAAGACGTTGTTGTCGTCGACGGTGCCGCCGCAGGTGAGCGCGTCGACGTCGACGGCGGTGTCGTCGAGGATGCGCTTGGTCTCGGCGACGTCACCCTGCAGGGCCGGCGAGGCCGACCACATCAGGGCCACGGTCGCCGCGGTGTGCGGGGAGGCCATCGACGTGCCGCTGAGCGCCGAGTAGCCGCCCGGCACCGAGGAGCGGACGTTGGCGCCCGGCGCGGCGATGTTCGGCTTGATGTCGCCGTTCTCGCCGGTGCCCCGGCTGGAGAAGCTGGCGATCGCGTTGTTCACGTCGAACGCGCCGGAGCTGTAGCTGATCGTGTACGACCCGGGGCTGCCCGAGGTGTTGCAGCTCGGGCCGCTGTTGCCGTTGGAGAAGGCCGGGAAGATGCCGGCGGCCACCCACGACGAGACGATCTCGGTGTACCACGGGTCGTACGCGCTGGAGCCCCAGGAGTTGTTCACGACGTCCGGGGCGAGGTCGGGGCGCGGGTTGGCGCCGTCGAGGTCGGTGGGGGCGACGATCCACTGGCCGGAGGCGAGCAGCGACGCCCGCGAGCAGCTACTGGTCTCGCAGCCCTTGGCGGCGATCCACCGGGCGCCCGGGGCCACGCCGATCACGTTGGCGCCGTCGGAGCCGACCATCGTGCCCATGGTGTGCGTGCCGTGGTTGTTGTTGTCGCACGGGGCGTCGGTGGGGCAGACGTCGGCCGGGTCGAACCAGTTGTAGTTGTGGTCGAGGGTGCCGTCACCGTTGCGTCCCCGGTAGCTGGCCGCCACGGCGGGGTGGGTGACGTCGACGCCGCTGTCGATGTTGGCGACCACGATGCCCTCGCCGCGTACGTCCAGCTCGTTCCAGACCCGCGGCGCGTTGATCCGGTCGATGTTCCACTCGGTGGCGTTGGTGGTGGGGACGGTCTCGCCGGGCAGCGGCTTCGGGATCTCGACCGGGTCGTCGGCGAGGATCTCGGCGACGTCGGTGCGCACGGCGAGGTCACCGAGCAACTCGGCGTCGCCGGTCACCCTGATCGCGTTGACCAGCCAGAACGGGGTGAACTCCGCGCCCTCGCGAGTGAGCATGGCGCGCAGGCCGGCCTGGCTGCGCTCGGCGTGGGCGGTCTTGGCGCGGTGCACGTGGGCGGCCTTCTCCGTCTTGCCGCGCAGGCTGGCCGCGCCGGACAGGTCGGCCTTGCTGTCCAGGAAGACCCAGTAGCTGGCCCTGCCCTCGCGGGCGAGCCGGGTGGCGACCTTCCTGTCGACCTTCGCGGCCACCGCCCGGCCCTTCGTGTCGGCGGAGTCCGGTGCGGCGGCGGCCGGCGCCGCGGCGCCGATCGGCAGGGTGAGGCCGACCGCCAGGCCGACCGCGGCCATTCGCCATCGTCGTGGTGACACTGTCCCGACGCTCCTTTTGGGGTGAGGCGACACTGTGGACGCCCGGTGTCCGGGCGCCTGGGAGCATCCTGGTGACGAAGGATCTCTTCATCAAGACATGCGTAAATAAAGAAATCTGTCAATCGACTGTTCGTGCCGCCCGGTGATGGCGGAGCTACGCAGTGGAGTCGAGGTCGGCCGCGCCGCGCGGGGGCCGGGCGCGGCCGGCGGAGCGGCGCGTCCGCTGCACCCGGGCGCCCCCGGCCCGCGCGGGGCGGGAAGAATGGCCGCGGACCGCCCCCTTTCGCGCAGACGGAGGACGCATGGCCTGGCACGTACGCGGCGTGGTGCTGCCCGACGACGAGGTCCGTGACCTGTGGCTGGTCGGCGACCGGGTGACCTTCACCCCGGTCCCCGGCGCGGAGACCATCGCCGACGGCGGCTTCGTGCTGCCCGGCCTGATCGACGCGCACTGCCACATCGGCATCGCCCGGGGCGGGGCGCCGATCACCTCGCTCGACCAGGCCCGCGAGCTGGCCCGTACCGACCGGGACGCCGGGGTCCTCGCGATCCGCGACGCCGGGTCGCCGTACCCGTACCCGGAACTCGACGACGAGCCCGACCTGCCGCGACTGGCCCGGGCGGGCCGGCACGTCGCACCGCCGAAGCGCTACCTGCGCGACATCGGCGTCGAGGTCGGCGCGGCGGAGGTGGCGGCGACGGTGGCGGCGCAGGCGCGCGCCGGCAACGGCTGGGTGAAGCTGGTCGGCGACTGGATCGACCGGGGTGTCGGCGACCTCGCCCCGGCGTGGGACGCCGACACCATGACCGCCGCCGTGCGGGCCGCGCACGCCGCCGGGGTGCGCGCCGCCGTGCACACCTTCTCCGAGTCGGCCGTCGAGATCATGGTGCGCGCCGGGGTGGACTCGGTGGAGCACGGCACGGGGCTGAGCCTGGACCTGATCGACGAGATGGCCCGGCGGGGCACCGCCCTCATCCCCACGATGATCAACATTCGGACCTTCGGCGGGATCGCCGAGCAGGCGCGGGCCAAGTTCCCCGGCTACGCCGACCACATGCTCGCCCTGCGCGACCGCTTCCCCGAGGTGGTGCGCTCGGCGTACGAGGCCGGGGTCCCGATCTACGTCGGCACCGACGCGGGCGGCGGCATCGACCACGGCCTCGCCGCGGAGGAGATGCTGCTGCTGCACGAGCAGGCCGGCATGTCCACCACCGACGTGCTCGCCGCCGCGTCCTGGCGGGCCCGCGAGTGGCTCGGCTTCCCCGGGCTGGTCGAGGGCGGCCTGGCGGACCTCGTCGTCTATGCGGAGGACCCGCGCGCCGACCTGCGCGCCGTGCGCAGCCCCGCCCGCATCGTGTTGCGCGGTCGCGTCGTCCGCTGACCTGCCGCGCCCGGGCCGCCGGGGGGAGACGCTCC
>NZ_JBEYRY010000001.1:172604-470286 GCF_040704175.1 Micromonospora sp. NPDC047812
ACCCGGCCGGCGTTGCGGCGCTCCCGGCCGGCGTTGCGGCGCTCCCGGCCGGCGTTGCGGCGCTCCCGGCCGGCGTTGCGGCGCTCCCGGCCGGCGTTGCGGCGCTCCCGGCCGGCGCTGCGGCCCGGGGCGGCGCCCGGTCAGCCGGAGTGGGCGCCCTGGGTGACCGCGTGCAGGAGCAGGTACACCGCTAGGTCGGCGAGGGCGGCGGCGGTCTGCGCGACGGGGGCGCCGGGCAGGACGATGTGGCTGATCACCAACCGGACGACCGAGTCCGTGGCGAACGCGACGGCGTTCCGGTCGGCGCCCGGCAGCACCTCGTCGGCCCACTCCAGCAGCACCTCGGTGGCCTCGGTCAGGACCAGCTCCGACCGCGTGGTGAGGTAGGGCAGCAGATCGTCCGAGCCGCCCCGGGAACTGGTCAGCACGGCCTTGATCAGCGGGTCGTCGACCGCCTGCGTGAGGGTGTGCGAGATGGTGGCGTGCGCGGCGGCGCGCACGTCGTCGCCGTGTGCGCGCAGCAGGGTACGTACGTCGCCGACGAACCGGTCGACCTCCCGCCGGGCGAGCGCCTCCGCCAGCCCCGCCTTGGTGCCGAACTCGTTGTAGACCGTCTGCCGGCTGACCCCCGCCGCGCGCGCGACGGCGCCCATCCGGACGCCGTCCCAGCCGGTCGCGATGGTCAACGCCCGGGCGGCCTCGACGATCGCCTCCCGGGAACGGGTGCCGTCCCTCACCTCACCCATGGTGGTCGAATCCTAGCCCGACCGCACCGGCCGGCACGGCGGAGACCGGCGACATCGCGCCCGATGGCGTCGTCCCTTCGGCCGACGCATAGGATGTGCGGTCATGGCACGCGTGCTCACTCCCCGTGCGGAGGACTTTCCCCGCTGGTACCAGGACCTGATCGCCAAGGCGAAGCTGGCCGACAACGGCCCGGTCCGGGGGACCATGGTCATCCGCCCGGCCGGCTACGCCATCTGGGAGCGGATGCAGGCCGAGATGGACGCCCGGATCAAGGCGGCCGGCGCGGAGAACGCGTACTTCCCGCTCTTCATCCCGGAGAGCTACCTCAAGCGCGAGGCCGAGCACGTCGAGGGCTTCTCGCCGGAACTCGCGGTGGTCACCCACGGCGGCGGCAAGCAGCTCGCCGAGCCGGTGGTGGTGCGCCCCACCAGCGAGACCGTCATCGGCGAGTTCATGGCCAAGTGGATCGACTCCTACCGGGACCTGCCGCTGCTGCTCAACCAGTGGGCCAACGTGGTCCGCTGGGAGCTGCGCCCCCGGATCTTCCTGCGCACCAGCGAGTTCCTCTGGCAGGAGGGGCACACCGCGCACGCGACCCGCGACGACGCCCGCGCCTACGCCCGCCGGATCCTGCACGAGGCGTACGAGGACCTGATGGTCAACGTGCTCGGCATTCCGGTGGTCGTCGGCCTGAAGACGGCCCGCGAGCGCTTCGCCGGGGCCACCGCCACCTACACCTGCGAAGGCATGATGGGCGACGGGAAGGCCCTCCAGCTCGGCACCAGCCACGAGCTGGGGCAGAACTTCGCCAAGGCCTTCGACATCAGCTACTCGTCGGCCGAGGGCGGCCGGGAGCACGCCTGGACGACCTCTTGGGGCACCTCCACCCGCATGCTCGGCGGCCTGATCATGTGCCACGGCGACGACAACGGCCTGCGGGTGCCGCCGAAGCTGGCGCCCGTGCAGGCGTACGTCATGGTGGTCAAGGACGGCGAGGGCGTCGGCGAGGCGGCGGCCAAGCTGCGCGACGCGCTGCGCGACGCCGGCGTCCGGGTCGCGCTCGACGACCGCGTCGACACCCCGTTCGGCCGCCGGGCCGTCGACGCCGAGCTGCGCGGCTATCCGGTACGCGTCGAGGTCGGCCCCCGCGACCTGGCCGCCGGCAACGCGGTCGTGGTCCGGCGCACGGACGGCTCGAAGTCCCCGACGCCGGTGGCCGACGTGGTGACCGCCGTGCTGGCCGCCCTCGACGCCGACCAGCGGGCCCTGCACGACCAGGCGCTGGCCCACCGGCAGTCCCGCACCGTCGAGGTGTCGACCCTCGCCGAGGCGATCGAGGCGGCGGCCACCGGCTGGGCCATGGTGCCGTGGTCGGCGGTCGGCGTGCAGGGCGAGGCGGAGGCGAACGGCCAGGGCGTCACCGTGCGCTGCCTGCTGCGCGCCGACGGCTCGGTGCCCGACTCCGAGGACGAGCCCGACCTGGTCGCCATCCTGGCCCGCGCCTACTGACCGACCCGTACGCCGCACGGCCGGTCCCGCCTCGCGGGGCCGGCCGTCCGCGTCCCGGCCCGGCGGGTCGGCGGGGCAGGAGCCCGCCGGGCGCCGGTAGGGTCGGTGCGTGAGATTCGAAGCTGGGCGGCTGATCGTGCACCGCAACGTGCGCCGGGGGCGGATCGGCTGGGTACGCACCGCGCGGGTGGTCAGCGACGACGACCGGGGCCTGCTGCTCTGGGTGGCCCGCGACTCCCCGGTCGCGAGCGAGGTCACCGAGGCCGGGCTGGGCATGCGGGCCGTGCCGTTCACCGAGTGGATCTCCTCGTCGTACCGCCTGGCCACCGGCCGCTGGAACGGCCCCTCCGTGCTCAAGTTCCTGCCCGCCGGGGCGGCCCACTCCGTGTGGTGGTTCCGCGACGCGCACGACCGCTTCGCCACCTGGTACGTCAACCTGGAGGAGCCCGGGGTGCGCTGGGACGACGGCACGCTCGCCGGCGTCGACATGGTGGACCAGGACCTCGACGTGGTCGTCCGCCCCGACCGGGGCTGGGAGTGGAAGGACGAGGGGGAGTTCGTCGAGCGGCTGGCCTTCCCCGACCACTACTGGGTGCCGGACCCGGACGCGGTCCGGGCCGAGGGGAAGCGGGTGATCGCGCTGGCCGAGGCGGGGGAGTTCCCGTTCGACGGCACCTGGTGCGACTTCACCCCGCCGCCCGACTGGACCGTCCCCGACGAGCTGCCGCCCGGCTGGGACCGCCCCCCGGTGCGCTGACCCGCCGCGCGCACGCGGACCGGCCGCCGCCGGTGTGCTTTCCGTCACTTCTGCCGCCCGGCGGGTGACCCGGGGCGGTCCGGTGTGAGCGATCCGCTCCCGATCTGGCAGAATGGCTGGCTGGTATCCGGCGCGTGTCCGGCGCCCTCTAACCCGGGCACGTCGCCAGTCCACCGAGCAGTCTCCGGCCCAACCCCACTGTGCCGGTCGACACTCACCCGTGCACCGCCCGTTCGGGCAGGTGAGATCGCAACAGGAGCGAAACAACTGTGGCCGTAAAGATCCGGCTCCTGCGGATGGGCAAGATCCGCAACCCGCAGTACCGCATCGTCATCGCCGACTCGCGCACCAAGCGCGACGGCCGGGCGATCGAGTTCGTCGGGGTCTACCAGCCGAAGGAAGACCCTTCGGTGATCGAGGTCAAGTCGGAGCGGGTCCAGTACTGGCTGTCCGTCGGCGCCCAGCCGAGCGAGGCGGTGCAGCGGCTGCTGGAGCTGACCGGTGACTGGCAGAAGTTCAAGGGCCTGCCGGCCCCGCCGCCGCTGAAGGTCGCCCCGGAGCGGGTCGACCGCACCGCGGCGTACGAGGCCGAGGCGAAGGCCGCCGCCGGGCTGGCCGAGGCGCCGGCGAAGCCGGCCAAGAAGGCCGCCAAGGCCGAGGCTCCGGCCGAGGCGCCGAAGACCGAGGCTCCGGCCGAGGCCCCGGCTGCCGCTGCCGACGCCGGTGAGCAGGCCTGACATGCCTCTGCGTCCGGCGTTGGAGCACCTGGTCAAGGGCATCGTCGATCACCCCGATGACGTACGCGTCCGGATGGTCGACTCCCGTCGGGGCAAGCGGCTGGAAGTCCGCGTGCACCCGGAGGACCTCGGCACGGTGATCGGGCGGTCCGGCCGGACCGCCAAGGCGCTGCGCCAGGTGATCGGCTCCATCGGCGGGCGCGGCGTGCGCGTCGACATCGTCGACTCGTACTGATGCTGCTCATCGTCGGCAGGATCGGCAAGCCGCACGGCATCCGCGGTGAGGTCACCGTGGAGGTGCGGACCGACGAGCCCGAAGCGCGGTTCGCCCCGGGGAAGGTGCTGCGCACCGAGCCCGGGGCGGCCCCGCCGCCCGCCGCGCCCGAGCAGGGGGTGGCCTTCCGGGTGCCCGCCGAGCTGGTCGTGGAGTCCGCCCGCTGGCACCAGGGGCGGATGCTGGTCGCGTTCGAGGGCATTCTCGACCGGGATGTCGCCGAGGCGCTGCGCGGCACGCTGATCGGGGTCGACAGCGCCGACGTCGCGCCGCCGGAGGACCCGGAGGAGTTCCACGACCACCAGCTCGTCGGGCTGGCCGTGGTCACCCCTGCCGGCGACCGGCTGGGCGAGGTGGCCCGGATCGACCACGCCCCCGCGTCCGACCTGCTGGTGCTGCGCCGTGCCGGGGGCGGCACCGCGCTCATCCCGTTCGTCAAGGCGATCGTCCCCGAGGTTGACCTCGCCGGCGGTCGCGTCGTCGTCGACCCGCCCGCCGGTCTGCTCGATCTGTAGAACGGCTGGAGCACCCCCGCATGCGCGTCGACATCGTGTCGATCTTCCCGGAGTACTTCGCCCCGCTGGACCTGTCGTTGATCGGCCGGGCGCGGGCGAACGGCACCCTGCGGCTGGCCGTACACGACCTGCGGATCTGGACCCACGACGTGCACCGCACGGTCGACGACACGCCCTACGGCGGCGGGCCCGGCATGGTGATGCGGCCGGAGCCGTGGGGCGAGGCGCTCGACGCCCTCGCCCCGGCGGAGGTGACCCCGCCCCGGCTGGTGGTGCCGGCCCCGACCGGCGCCCCCTTCACCCAGGCGATGGCGCACGAGCTGGCCGCCGAGCCGCACCTGCTCTTCGCCTGCGGCCGGTACGAGGGCATCGACCAGCGGGTGCTCGACCACGCCGCGACCCGGATGCCGGTGACCGAGGTCTCCCTCGGCGACTACGTCCTCTTCGGCGGGGAGGTGGCCGTGCTGGTGATCCTGGAGGCGGTCACCCGGCTGCTGCCCGGCGTGCTCGGCAACGCGGGCTCGCTGGCCGAGGAGTCGCACGCCCACGGGCTGCTGGAGGCCCCCATGTACACGAAGCCGGCGACCTGGCGGGGGCTGGAGGTGCCGGAGGTGCTCCGCTCCGGCGACCACGGCAGGATCGCCCGCTGGCGGCGGGACGAGGCGCTGACCCGCACCGCGACGCGTCGTCCCGACATGCTCGCCGCGCTGGACCCGCACCGCCTGGACAAACGGGACGTCGCCGCGCTGGACCGGGCCGGATTTCAGGTGCCGCCAGGGGATGTGGCAAAGTAGGGGGGTTGCCGCAACCGGCCGCGCCGCGGACGGCTGCGAGGATCCTCGACCGGGGTCGGGTCACCGACCGCCACCCGGGGATCAGAATCACCCACCCGCGCACCGATTGACGGTGCGCCGTGAGCCTCACGAGGACGCAGCGATGAACATCCTGGACGCCCTTGACGCCCAGTCGAAGCGCACCGACCTCCCCGACTTCCGTGCCGGTGACACCGTCAAGGTGCACGCCCGGGTCGTCGAGGGCAACCGGTCCCGTGTCCAGATCTTCCAGGGCGTCGTCATCCGCCGCCAGGGTGACGGTCTGCGCGAGACCTTCTCGGTCCGCAAGATCAGCTTCGGTGTCGGTGTCGAGCGCACCTACCCGATCAACAGCCCGGCGATCGACCGGATCGAGGTCGTGACCCGCGGTGACGTCCGCCGCGCCAAGCTCTACTACCTGCGCGAGCTGCGGGGCAAGAAGGCCAAGATCAAGGAGAAGCGCGAGAAGCAGCCCAGCTGACCTCGCGCTCGCCACGCCGCCCGAGCTGCGCGTATGTCGTACCGACCGGAGCGCACTACCCTGGTCGCTACGGGCGCAGCCGGGCGACGTCCCGCCGCGACGGCGGAGCGACGACCACTACCGCCCGGGGAGCCCCGACAGGGTTCCCGGGCGGTAGTGTCATTTCTGCTGACCGGAGAGTGGCGTGGTGCAGACGCTTGACGAGGACGGCGCCGTCGACCCGTGGCGCCGTCGGGCCCGCCGGCCCCGCCGTCAGATGCCCCTCTGGCAGGAGCTGCCGCTGCTGCTCGTCGTCGCGTTCTGCCTCGCGGTGCTGATCCGCACCTTCCTGCTGCAGGCGTTCTTCATCCCCTCCGGCTCGATGGAGGACACCCTCCTCGTCGGCGACCGGGTCCTGGTCAACAAGGTCGTCTACGACGTACGCGACCCGGTGCGGGGCGAGGTGGTCGTCTTCCGGGGCACCGACCGGTGGGCGCCGCAGGTCGACGAGGAACCGGAGCCCGGGTTCGCGGGGAAGCTCAGCCGGACCGTCGGCGACCTGGTCGGCCTCAGCCGCCCCGGCGAGAAGGACTTCATCAAGCGGGTCATCGGCCTGCCCGGCGACCGGGTGAAGTGCTGCGACGCCGAGGGGCGGGTGCTGGTCAACGGCACGCCGCTCGACGAGTCGGCGTACGTCCTGCGGGACTCGCCGCTCGACATCCCGCCCAACCCCCGCGAGTGCCGGTCCCGGCGCTTCGAGGAGGTCGTGGTCCCGCCCGGGCAGATCTTCGTCATGGGCGACCACCGCATGGTCTCCCAGGACGCCCGCTGCCAGGGCCCGGTGCCGATCGAGAACGTGGTGGGCCGGGCGTTCACCGTGGTCTGGCCGTCGTCGCGCTGGAGCGCCCTGTCGGTGCCCCCGACCTTCGACGACGTCGCCGACCCGCCGGCCGCCTCCACCGGCGCACCGCCCCCGGTCCGTCCCACGCCGGCCGGTGGTGTGGTGCTGCTCGTCCCGGTCGCTGCCGCGCTCGCCGTTCTCGCGCGTTCCGGACGGTGGCGTCCGGCCGGGCAACGTAGGCTCTTGCCGTGATTGACGAGCAGACCGACAAGCCGCGCAGCTCCTTCTGGAAGGAGTTGCCCATCCTCCTGGGTGTGGCGATCCTGGTCGCGGTGCTGGTGCGCGCCTTCGTGCTGCAGACCTTCTTCATCCCCTCCCCGTCGATGGAGAACACCCTCCAGATCGACGATCGGGTGCTGGTCAACAAGCTGGTCTACGACTTCCGGTCCCCGCACCGGGGCGAGGTCATCGTCTTCAAGGCCCCCCTGGAGTGGAGCGCCAACCCCGACGGCGAGGACTTCATCAAGCGCGTCATCGGCGTGGGCGGCGACCACGTGGTCTGCTGCGACGCGCAGGACCGGTTGGTGATCAACGGCAAGTCCCTGGACGAGCCCTACATCTTCCCCGGGGACAAGACCGCCGAGGAGTTCGACATCACCGTCCCGAAGGGCCGGCTCTGGGTGATGGGCGACCACCGCGAGGCGTCGGGCGACTCGTTGGAGCACTGGCAGCAGTCCGGTCAGGACATCACCGTCGCCACGATCCCCGAGGGCGAGGTCGTGGGGCGGGCCTTCACCGTCTTTTGGCCCGTCGGCCGGGCCACCTGGCTGAGCGTCCCGAAGTCGTACGAGGCCATCCCCGAACCGTAGGGGCCGCCGGGCGTGTGCGTTGTCGGCGGCGTCTGGCAGGCTGGTGCGGTGACCGTCTACACCCCCCGGCGTGCGGCGCGCGTCCTGCTCGTCGACGCGGCGGGCCGGGTGCTGCTCTTCAGCGGCTCCGACCCGGCCCGCCCCGAGCACGGCCGCTGGTGGTTCACCCCCGGCGGCGGCCTGGATCCGGGGGAGACCTACCCCGGGTGCGCCGCGCGTGAGCTGGCCGAGGAGACCGGGTTGCGGCTGCCGGAGTCGGCCTTCGGCGCGCCCGTGCACCGCGACGTGACGGAGTTCCCCTTCGACGGCGTGTGGTACCGGCAGGAACAGGAGTTCTTCCTGGTGCGGGTGACGGGTCACGAGGTCGACACGGCGGGCTTCAGCGAGATCGAGCGGGCCAGCGTCGCCGCCCACCGGTGGTGGCCGCCGGACGAGCTGGCCGCCAGCGGTGAGCGCTACTACCCGCCGGACCTGCCGGCGGTGCTGGCCCGGGCGCTGGCCGCCACGGCCGCGCCCACGGCCGGGCAGGACGCGCCGTGCTGACGCCGCCGCGCACGGTGGTGCGCCGCGAGGGTGGGCTCTACGCGCTGGAGCGCGCGTTGCAGCGGCGCGGCTTCCGACACGTCGCCGGGGCCGACGAGGCGGGTCGCGGCGCCTGCGCCGGGCCGCTGGTCGCCGCCGCCGCGATCCTGCCCGAGGGCCGCCGCGGCGAGATCGACGGGCTGGCCGACTCCAAGCTGCTCACCCCCGCCAGCCGGGAGCGGATCCACGACGAGGTGGTGGCCCGCGCACTGGCGTACGCCGTGGTGGTGATCCCGGCCGAGGAGGTCGACGAGCGGGGGCTGCACGTGAGCAACCTGGCCGCCATGCGCCGGGCGCTGGCGTCGCTGACGACCCGCCCCGACTACGTGCTGACCGACGGCTTCGGTGTGGACGGCCTCGACGTGCCGGGGCTGGCGGTGTGGAAGGGCGACCGGGTGGCGGCCTGCGTCGCGGCGGCGAGCGTACTGGCCAAGGTCACCCGGGACCGGATGATGGTCGAGTTGGACGGGGCGTTCCCGGGCTACGGGTTCGCCGAGCACAAGGGTTACATCACCGCGGAACACACCGCGGCGCTGCGGGACCGGGGGCCGTGCCGGGAGCACCGGTTCTCGTACGTCAACGTGGCGACGGTGTCCGGTCGCGACGGCGCCCCACCTCGGGCGCGTCGGCCGGCGGACGCGAGGCGGGACGAGCCGATGGAGCGCTCGTGCCCGCCAGGGGGTACCGTCGGCGTGGCGTTGGGCGAGCAGCCTCGGCCTCCGGCGTCGGTGGGGGAAGATGTGGTCATGGAAGGCGGAGTGCGATGAGCGCGGAAGACCTCGAGAAGTACGAGACCGAGATGGAGCTGCAGCTCTACCGGGAGTACCGCGACATCGTCCGCCAGTTCTCCTACGTGGTGGAGACGGAGCGCCGGTTCTACCTGGCCAACCAGGTCGACCTGCACGTGCGCAACTCCGACGGCGAGGTCTACTTCGAGGTGGAGATGCACGACGCCTGGGTGTGGGACATGTACCGTCCTGCCCGGTTCGTCAAGAACGTCCGGGTGATGACCTTCAAGGACGTCAACGTCGAGGAGCTGGAGAAGCCCGACATCTCGCTGCCCGCCGACTCCGGCTTCGGCGGCTGATCGCCGGTCTCCCGCCCGGTGGCCCCACCGCCGGACGCACGGCCCCGTCGGCGCCCCCACCCCCGCGCGGCCGTCACCCCTCTGCTCCCCGGCCGCGTTCACTCCGACAGCACCACGACCTCGACGCGCTGCACGAGGTTGTTGGCGAAGCCGCCCCGGTTCCACGGCTGCTCGACCGGCTGGCTGCGGCCGGAGGCGTCGGTGGCGCGGGCCCCGAGGACGTGCCTGCCCGGCGGCGCCGTCCACTCGTACCGCCACCTGCGCCAGGCGAACTCCCCGCCGACCTGCTCGTCCAGGATGGCCGGTCGCCAACTGACCCCGCCGTCGGTGGTCACCTCCACCGAGACGACGGGGGCGTGGCCGGACCAGGCGCGACCGTCCAGCGTGCACGGACCGGGCCGCAGCACGCGGGTGCGGGACATGAAGTCGGGGAAGCCGGGCGGCCGGACCAGCGCCCGCGGCTCGATCCGGGTCACCGGCACCCCGGGGTCGGCCGCGTCCCGGCGCAGCCGGTAGGCGACCGCGTTCTGGTAGCCGTCGAACGCCTCGGTGCGTACGTCGATCGCGCGCAGCCACTTGACGTGCGCCATGCCGTACCAGCCGGGCACGATCAGCCGCAGCGGGGCACCGTGCTGCGGCAGCAGCGGAGCGCCGTTCATCTCGTACGCCAGCAGCACCTCCTCGCGCAGCGCGTCGGCGGCCGGCAGCGCCCGCTGGTAGTCCTGCTCGACGCCGCGTTCCACGCCGTGGTCGGCGCCCGTGAAGACCACGTCCACGGCGTCGGCGGCGATTCCCGCCTCGCGCAGCAGCGGCGCCAGCGGGGTGCCGGTCCACTCCGCGTTGCCGACCGCCTCGACCAGCCACGGCTGGCTCACCGGCCGGGGGTGCAGCAGGGCGCGCCCGTTGCCGGCGCACTCCAGCGTGACCCGGCGGGTGACCCGGGGCCGCTCGCGCAGCGCGGCGAGGTCGAGGGTCAGCGGCCGGTCCACCGCGCCGGCGACGGTCAGCGCGTGCGTGGCCGGGTCGACATCCGGGATGTCGTAGTGGATGAGCAAATAGTGCAGGCCGGCCGGGGTCACGTCGTAGCGCAGCGCCTCCAGCGGGATGCCGTGGTTGCGGGCGGCGAGCTGCAACTCCTCGCCGGTGATCCCCTCGCCCGGCTCCGCCACGCGGGAGGGCCGGCTGACGTCGTCCACAGTGGTCATGGGGGCCTCCCCGGTGGGACGGCGGCGGCTCCGCCGTGTCGCCCGTCCCAGCCTAGGGCCTCGGCGGTGCCCGCCGCCGCTCCCGGGCCCGCCCGACGGGCCCGGCGTCCGCCGGTGGTCGCGCCGTTTCGTGGTCGGCCGGCCGCCGGCCCGTAGCAGATCGGACCGCCCTCCGGTGGTCCGTCCACAGGACACCCGTCGTCCAAAGGCGCGGGCGTCGCGGGTGGCGGGGCGGCCCCTCGCCGGGCAGGCTGCGTCCCATGCGACCAGCCACGCGTACCGGCGCCGCCGTGCTCGGCGCCGCCCTGCTGCCCCTCGGGCCGGCAGCCGCGCCCGCCTCCCCGCCGGTGTCGGCGGCGGTCCGGCCGCCCGCTTCCGCAAACGCCGCGGCGGCGCCCTCCGGGGCCGCGCCGTCCCGCGCGGCGCGGTTCCGGTGGCCGCTCGACGGCGTCCCGCGCCCGGTGCGCCGGTTCGACCCGCCGCCCCGGCCGTGGCTGCCCGGCCACCGCGGCGTCGACCTGGCCGCCGCGCCGGGCACCACCGTGCGGGCCGCCGGTGCCGGCACGGTGCTCTTCGCCGGCCTGGTCGCCGGCCGCCCCGTCGTCACGGTCGGGCACGCCGACGGTCTGCGGACCACCCACGAGCCGGTGTCGCCGGCGGTCCGCCCCGGCGACCGCCTGACCGCCGGGGCACCGCTGGGCGCCCTCCTCGCCGGTCACCCGGGCTGCCCCGTGCCCGCCTGCCTGCACTGGGGGCTGCGGCGCGGCGCCGACTACCTGGATCCGCTGGCCCTGCTCGGCCTGGGACCCGTGCGGCTGCTGCCGCTCGACGGCGCCGACCCCGCCCTCAGCGCTGGGCGAGCAGTGGGGGGAGTCGCACCGAGAGCCGCTCGTACTCGTCGGCGGTGTTGTAGACCTGGGCGCAGAGCCGCAGCCAGCCCCGTCCGTTCCAGGCCATGACGGCTACCTCGGTGGCGAGCCGCTCGGCGATCCGTTCCCGCAGCGCCCGCGCCGCCTCGAACGTGGTGCCCAGGCCCGCCGGCAGCGGCACGATCCGCATGGCGACCCCCGGCCCGCCGGGGTCCGGCAGGTCGGCGGGCGCCACCCCGAGCGCGTCCCCCAGGACCCGCTGGCCGTACGCCGCCAGCGCGGCGTTGTGGCCGCGTACCCGGTCGAGGCCGAGGCTGCGCAGCGTGAACAGGCCCACCGGCGCGGCCAGCCAGCCCGTGTAGTCCTGCGTCGCCGCCCACTCGACCCGGCGGGGGAACCCCGACTCCTGCTCCCACGAGACGACCAGCGGCTCGATCCGATCCCGCCACGACGGGGCGACCGCCAGCACGGCGGTGCCGCGCGGCGCGTACGCCCACTTGTGCAGGTTGCCCACCCAGAAGTCGGCGCCGACGTCGCTGACCGGCGTCGGCAGCATGCCCGGGGCGTGCGCGGCGTCGACGAGGACCGGAATCCCGTGCTCCCGGGCGACGCCGACGATCGCGGCGACGGGGAAGAGCCGGGCGGTGGCCGAGGCGAGCTGGTCCACGACGAGCAACCGGGTCCGGCCGGGGCGCAGCCCGGCGCGGACGATCTGGACGATCTCCTCGTTCGAGGCGGTCAACCCGACGGGCAGCACCCGGGCGACGGCCCCCGTACGCCGGCACTCCCGGGCGATGGAGAGGCCGACCGCGCCGTAGCCGTGGTCGGTGGCGAGCACCTCGTCGCCGGGGCGTAGGCCGAGCGACTGGAGCACCACCGCGACGCCGGTGGTGGCGTTCGGGACCAGGGCGGTGCCGTCCGGGTCGGCGCCCAGGAAGCCGGCCAGGTGCCGGCGGGTGTGGATGATCCGGTCGACCAGGCCCTGCGTGAAGAAGCGCAGCGGGTTGGCCTCCATCTCGTCGCGCAGCCGCTGCTGGGCCCGCTGCACGGCGACCGGTACCGCGCCGAAGGAACCGTGGTTCAGGTGGCTGACCGCCGAGTCGAGTGAGAAGAGCAGGCGGGCTGCCGCGATCGGCTCGGGCGGCTGCGGGAGGCTCACCCGGTGATCGTAGCGACCGGTCTATCTCCCGCCGCCGTTCCGCCGGGTACGGTCCGTGGGGCACGGCGGTCGGGACGCCCGTCCGGGACACGGTTCCATCGAGCCGATGCCGGTAGACCGTCCTCGATCCCGGAGAATCGCTGGTCATGGACGTCGAACTGCGCTGGCCGACCGCCGCCGACCGGCAGCTCCGCGCCGAGGTGCACCGGGTGCTGCACGCGGTGGCCGAGCGGGGTGGCGCGATCGGGTACGCGGTCCCGCCCGGCCGCGCCGAGACCGACGCATGGCTGGACGGGGTGCTCGGTCTCGTCGCGGCCGGCGACGCCGCGCTGGTCCTCGCCGTGCTCGACGACCGGGTGGTGGGCACCGGGACGTGGCGGCGCGGTCCGAAGCCGATCTTCACCCACTACGCCGACCTGGAGAAGGTCACCGCACACCCCGCCGCCCGTGGCCGCGGCATCGGTCGGCTCGTCACCGGCGCGCTGATCGACGACGCCCGCAAGGCCGGCATCGAGACCCTCGCGCTGGGCGTGCGCGGCAACAACCACGGTGCCATCGAGCTGTACGAGCGCCTCGGCTTCCGCGAGTGGGGGCGCCTGCCGAACGTCATCGAGGTGGGCGACGAACGCTACGACGACGTGCGGATGTGCCTGGACCTCGGGCGCGAGCCGCACGTCGTGCTCCGGGGCTCGGCCCCCGACGGGCCGGGTTCGTCGCCGCGCCGGGTCTGAGGATCCGGCCTTCCTGCCTGACAGGTCGTCGTCTGCCGGTTGCGGAACTCGGCCGTGTCCACCCCACGGGCGTCCGGCCCCCGACCGTGCCACGCGGGCGCGGGGTGGTCCGCGACGGCGGACTCAGGCGCGGGGGTGGGCCTGGCGGTAGGCGGCGCGGAGCCGCTCCACGGACACGTGCGTGTAGATCTGGGTGCTCGCCAGGGACGAGTGCCCCAACAGCTCCTGCACGGCCCGCAGGTCGGCGCCGCCCTCCAGCAGGTGGGTCGCCGCCGAGTGCCGCAGCCCGTGCGGGCTGATCGGGGGCAGGCCGGTCGCCGCCGCGTACCCGCCGACGATCCGGCGTGCCGTCGTCGGGTTGAGCCGTCCGCCGCGGGCGCCGAGCAGCAGCGCGTCGCGGGAGTGCGGGGCGGCCAACGCCGGCCGGCCGTGGCGCAGCCACTCGTCGAGCGCCCGCTGCGCCGGCACCCCGTACGGCACGGCGCGTTCCCGGCCACCCTTGCCGAACACCCGCACGACCCGTCGCGCGTGGTCGACGTCGGCGACGTCGAGGCCGCACGCCTCGCTGATCCGCACCCCCGTGCCGTAGAGCAGCTCCAGCAGCGCCCGGTCCCGCAGCAGTACCGCCTCGGCGCCACCGTCAGCCGCAGGGGGAGGACCCGACGACCCTGGCGACGCCGACCCGGACCCGTCGTCGGTGGGCGACGCCGGTCGGGAGCCCTTGCCGTCGGGCGTCGACGGCTGGGGGCCCTTTCCGTCCGGCGCCGAGGGGTGGGGGCCCTTTCCGTCGGGCGTCGACGGCTGGGAGTGCTCCCCGGCGGGTGACGGGGGTCGGGAGCCGTCCTCGGCTGGTGGGGACGGCGGCACGGCCGGGGCGAACCGGCCCGGCGCTTCGACCAGGGCTGCCGCCTGGTCGGCGCGCAGCACGGTCGGCAGGTCCCGGTGGGCGCGCGGGCTGGACAGGGCGCCGGCCACGTCGGCGGGGAGCAGCCCGGCGCGATGCGCCCACGCGCTGAACGTCCGCGCCGAGGCCGCCCGGCGGGCGAGCGACGTCCGTGCGGCCCCCATCGTCCGCTGCTTCGCCAGCCAACTGCGCAGCACGGCGAGGTCCAGCTCCGGCAGTCCGGCGCAGCCCATCCGGTGGGCGTGGTCCAACAGCGACACCACGTCGCCGACGTACGCCCGGACGGTGTGGGCGGACCGGTTGCGCACCGCGGCGAGGTGCCCGGCGAAGTCGTCCACCGCCTCCCGCATCGCCGGTGGGAGAGCCTGGTGGGTCGCCCGGGTGCCGTTCGCCTCCCGGCTCACCGCGCTCCCCTCGCAGCCGCCCGCCGGGCGCCCGGCACGCGTCGCGTGGGCCTTGCCGCGCCGACAGACCGGGCCAAGGGCGCCTGGCCGGGCCGCACGGGAAGCCGTACCCCTCGGTATCCCGTGGCGCGGACCGAGGCCGTGGCGGCGGTGGGCGGCGGATCCTCGGGCGGCACGGGACCAGCCTACGGCCGGCCGGCGCCACCGGCAGGGTGCCGGGCCGAGTGACCGGGGCGAACGGGAGGCGGCCGGCCGAGCCCGCTCGTGGGTGCCTCCGGCACGGACGCGCGGCCCGGGTGGTGGATTGGGCGGGCCGGTGCGCGCAGACTTGTCGTACCAACGGGTGAGGGCCCTGGTCGTGGTCGCCGCGCGACGGGATCAGGCTCGACGAAGGGGGACCGGACATGGGGGTGGACGTCGTCCTCTACCGGGTGGTCGGGGTGGGCTCCGACCGGCGTCGCCTCGTGCCGGCCGAGGTGCTGCCCGATCCCGACGACGTACTGCTGAGCCTCGTCCGGCGGGTGCGTGGCGCCGGGCGTACCCCGCTGCTCGACCGGGTGGATCCGGTCGGCGAGCTGGTGGTCCCCGCCGGCCAGACGCCGCAGCTCCTCGCCGAGGTGCGCTGCCTCGCCGAGGTGGCCCGGTCGACGCCCGAGCTGACGCACGTGCGCCGGCTGGACCGGTTGGCGCGGCGCTGCCGGCAGGACCGCGCGATGGAGATCCGCTTCGAGGGTGACTGACGACGGACCGCGGCCCGTCCGGCGGGTTCACGGTCCGTCCGGCGTCGCCGGTCGCCCGGCGGTCGCGTTCCGGGCCGGCGGGGGCGCGAGGGCGTACCCGCCGTCGCGGCGGAGCACCAGGGCCAGTTCCTCGAGCATCGACAGCTTCCGCAGCGTGGTACGGACGGGCACCCCGGCCCGCGCGGCGAGGACGTCCACGCCGACCGCGCCCCGGCGGGGCAACGCCTCGACGACGGCCCGTGCGTCGTCGTCGAGCAGGTCGGCCGGCTGCTGCGGGCCGCGCGGTACGGGCGCCAGGTCGCCGATCCGCCCGACCTCCTCCAGCACCTGCGCGACGCCGGTCACCAGCCGGGCCTTCGGGTAGTCCCGCAGCGTCTCGTGCGCGCCGACGGACATCGCCGACGTGACCGGGCCGGGCACCACCATGCTGGGTTTGTCCAGGGCGAGCGCCCGGTGGGTGGTCTGGGTCGCGCCGCTGCGGGCGGCCGCCTCCACCAGCACCGTGCCGAGGGTGCCCGCCGCGATCACCCGGTTGCGGATGAGGAACCGGGGCCGGAGCGGATCGGCTCCCGGCATCCACTCGCTGACCAGCAGCCCGGTGTCGGCGATCCGGTCGAACAGCGCCGCGTTGCCCATCGGGTAGGGGCGGTCCACCCCGCAGGCGAGCACCGCCACGGTGAGGCCACCGGCGTTGAGCGCGCCCCGGTGGGCCGCGGCGTCGATGCCGAAGGCTCCGCCCGAGACGACGGTCCAGTGACGGTCGGCCAGCCCGTAGCCGAGTTCCGTGGCGACGTGCGCGCCGTACCCGGTGGCGGCGCGGGCTCCGACGACCGCGACGGAGCGGTCGAACGCCTCCGCGAGGGGCCACGAGCCGCGTACCCAGAAGCAGAGCGGCGGGGCGGTCTCGACGTCCACCCGCCGGTAGGCGCCGGGCAGCCGGAGCCGGCGCAGGTCGTCGACCCGGACGGGCCACTCGTCGTCGCCGGGGACGACGATCCGGGCGCCGAGCCGGTCCGTGCGGGCCAGCGCCTCGGCCGCGACGGACCGGGCGTCGCCGGCCGCGCAACGGGCCGCCACGGTGTTGCGCAGCGTCTCCTCCGGTGCGCCCCCGTCGAGCAGCAGATCGAGCGCCGTCGTCGGGCCGAGCCGGTCGACCAGCCGGTGCACCGACCAGGTGCCCGGCTCGGCGAGCCAGGTGAGCGCCACCCTGGCCAGGGTCTCCTCGTCGGCGCTCACGTCGCGTCCCCCGTTCGCAGTTGGATGGCCTCCCGGACGTCCTCCCGGTCGGGACGGTCCCGACCGTCCAGATCCGCGATCGTCCAGGCCAGGCGGATGATCCGGTCGAAGCCCCGGGCCGACAGCGACCCGGCGTCCAGCCGGGCCCGCAGCTCGGCCGTGTCCGGCCCGGGCAACCGCCAGGGCGGGCGGCGCAGGTAGGGGCCGGGTATCTCGGCGTTGAGCCGGTGGCCGAGCACCGCCCAGCGCGCGGCCGCAGCCCGCCGGGCCGCCGCCACCCGCGCGGCGACGGTGACGGACGCCTCGCTGTCGACGGTGGCCTCCATCAACTCGGCCGCCCGGACGGGGGGCAGCTTCACCTGCACGTCGATCCGGTCCAGCAGCGGCCCGGAGAGCCGGCTGAGGTAGCGCCGTCGGGCCTGCGGTGGGCACTCGCAGTACGCGTCCCCGGCCGGCTTGGCGCACGGGCACGGGTTGGCCGCCAGCACCAGCTGCGTGCGGGCCGGGTACTCGGCGCCGCCTCGGCTGCGGGCCAGCCGGACCCGGCCGTTCTCCAGCGGCTGACGCAGCGCCTCCAGCGCGCCCCGGCTGAACTCGGGCGCCTCGTCGAGGAAGAGCACGCCCCGGTGGGCGAGCGAGATCGCGCCGGGGCGGGCCAGCCCGGAACCGCCGCCGACCAGCGACGGCACCGTCGCCGTGTGGTGCGGTGCCTGGAAGGGCGGGCGGCGCAGCAACCGGCCGCCCGGCGGCAGCAGCCCGGCGATGGAGTGCAGCGCGGAGACCTCCAGCGCGGCCTCGTCGTCCAGCTCGGGCAGGATCGACGGGAGGCGCTCGGCGAGCATGGTCTTGCCGGCTCCCGGCGGCCCGACCAGTGCCAGGTGGTGCCCACCCGCCGCGGCCACCTCCAGCGCCCTGCGGCCTAGCCCCTGCCCGGCGACCTCGGCCAGGTCGGGCCCGCCGCCGGCCGGCGGCGGGCCGTCGGACTCCGGCTCGATCAGGGGCGAGCCCTCGCGGACGAAGCTGACCAGCCGGTGCAGCGTGTCGACCGCCCGGACCCGGACCCCGGGGACGACCGCCGCCTCGGCGGCGTTGCCGGCCGGGACGATCACCTTCCCGACGCCGGCCCGGGCGGCCGCGGCGACCATCGGCAGCACACCGCGCACCGGCCGGACCGTGCCGTCGAGGCCCAGCTCGCCCAGGACCACCACGTGTTCCAGGGGCAGCAGCGGCAGCTCGCCGGAACCGCCCAGCAGGGCCGCCGCGATCGCCAGGTCGAACGCGGAGCCGAACTTCGGCAGGTCGGCCGGCAGCAGGTTGAGGGTGATCCGGCGGTTGGGCCACCGCTGACCGGAGTTGACCACGGCCGCGCGGACCCGGTCCCGGGCCTCGTGCAGGGCGGTGTCCGGCAGCCCCGAGATGACCACCGCCGGCAGGCCGGCCGCCAGGTCGGCCTCGACCTCCACGAGGTGCCCGGTGACGCCCACCAGGCCCACGCAGAGCACCTTCGCGTAGCTCACAACGCCGCCCGCCGTCGCTCGACGCCGGACCCGGGCCCGGCCATCAGAACGCCCCCTTGAGGTGCTCGACCCGGGCGGCGCCGGCGCCGGTGAGGCGTACCGAGACGACGTCGAAGCGCACCTCGTCGGCGGTGGTGCCGGTGTCGGCGAGCCACCGGGCGGCGAGCCCGCGCAGCCGCCGCGCCTTGGCGGGTACGACCGCCTCCGCCGGCGGCCCGAACTCGTCGGTGCGGCGGGTCTTCACCTCGCAGAAGGCGAGCACCGGCCCGTCCCAGGCGATGATGTCGATCTCCCCGGCCGGGCAGCGCCAGTTCCGGGCCACCGGGCGCAGTCCCGCCCCGATCAGGTGCCGGACGGCGCACCGCTCCCCGTACGCGCCGACCGCCTGGTTCCGCTTCGTCATGTCCGGCACCGTGCACCCGGCGGGCGGGCAGCCGCCGCCCCGCGCCCCCGAAAATGTGGACGACGGGGGCGCTGTGGACGGACGGACGATCATGCCCTCGTCGTGCTACGCGGCCCACCCCGCTGGACCGCCGCCAGGAGCCACGCGGTGCACCGCTGAGCTGGGCCTGCCTGCCCGCCGTCGCCCGTCCCCGTCCCTGCCCGCCCCGCCCGTCGCCGTCACGCCCCGGGAGGCGGACCGGGCGGTCTTCCGGCTCTGCGACCAGCGCCGCGCGGTGACCGACGCTCGCGGGAGCGCGGGTGTCCCGGGGGCGAATGGCGCCCGTGGAGCCGGTCGCATACGGTGCCGGACGTGGACGGACGTGGACGGAACTTTGTCGAAGATCAGGAGTCGCGCTGGTATCCGGCCGACCGTGACCGCGACCGTGACCGTGAGAGCGGCTACGGGGAGGCGGACTGGCGCGGTCCGGCCGAGAGCCGATACCGGGACGACGACCTGAACGCCCCCGAGCAGCGCCGGGCCGTGGAGGACGACCGCTACGGCGACTCCAGGGGGACCCGGCGCGGTGAACCAGGACGCTTCGGCGCGTCGGCGGAGCCCGACTCGGGGCGCTTCGCGGCCGTCGAGCCCGACTCCGGGCGCTTCGCGGCCGTCGAGCCCGACTCCGGGCGCTTCGCGGCCGTCGAGCCCGACTCCGGGCGCTTCGCGGCCGTCGAGCCCGACTCGGGGCGTTTCGGGGCCGTCGACACCGACCGGGGCCGCTTCGGCGGACCGGAGGACTCCGGCCGGTTCGCGGCCACGGGACGGGAAGACCCGGGCCGGTTCGCCGTCACCGGTCCCGAGGACTCCGGCCGGTTCGCCGTCACGGGATCGGAGCCCGGAAGGTACGGCGAGGGCGATCCGGGGCGCTTCGCGGCGGTGCCGCCGCTCGGGGACGCCCGGTCGGAGACCGAGGGATACCGGGCGAGCCGCTCGCGTCGGGCCGAGGCGGACCCGGACGTCTCCGGGGAACTGCCCGCCGACCGCCCGGGCCGGCGCGCCGCCCGGGAATCGAGGGAGACCCGCGACGCGCTGTCGACGTCGGGCGCCGACGCCCTGGCCGGGGCGGGACCCGTGGAGCCGACCCGCCCGGCCCCGCTGGGCGGCTATCCGATCGTCGCGCCAGGTCGGGTGGCCGAGGCCGCGAGCCCGACGGAGACGCCGGTCGACGAGCCGGTCCGGCCGGTCGCGCCCCCGAACCCGTTGGAGATGCCGACCGGGCCGATGCCGCCGGTCGCGCCCCGCGGCGACCTCGCGCCGGGGGAACTGCCGGCGTACCCGCCGGTGGTCGCCCCGCACCCGGGAGCGCCGGCGGGCGACGGGGTCTACCGGACCCGGCGGCCGGCGCTGGCCGCGCTCTTCACGCTGCTGGTCCTGGTGTTCGAGGTGCCCGCGATGCGGGTGCTGATCAGCGGCGTGACCGGCGACCCGGTCTCGGCCGCCGACGTCGTGGTGGGGATCTTCCTGGTCTGCGGCCTGCCGATCTTCGCGATCGGCCTGTACGGGCTGCGCACCGGCGGGCTGTCGCTGGCGGAGGGGAGCCGGGGCTGGCTGCGCCCGCCGACGGCGTACCTGACCGTGGGCCTGGTGCTCTTCGTCGCCGCCGCCCTCGCGGTCGGCTGATCCTCGACCGCCGGGACCTGACGCCCCCGGGGCATACGCCGTCCGGACCTGGGCACCGGCCCGGGCAGGCGGGCCGAGTGCCGGAAATGGGCGTTCCGACCCCTTCCCCGCACCCGAGGCATCGGGGGCGGGGAAGGGGCGTACACTGGTCGACTGGCGACCGCCTCGCGCGGTCGACCTCGCGCGCCCTCTCCACGAGCCGTCGTGGGGCGACGGCCTCCCTGGTCCCGATCTTGGTCGGGCCCGCCATGGCCGCCGACCGGGCGCCAGGACGCCCGGCCGCCTGGCCGGGCGGGACAACCAGGGACCACGAGGAGTACCCCACCATGGCCGTCGTGACCATGCGTCAGCTGCTGGAGAGCGGTGTCCACTTCGGGCACCAGACCCGGCGCTGGAACCCGAAGATGAAGCGTTTCATCTTCACCGAGCGCAACGGTATCTACATCATCGACCTGCGCCAGACCCTCGACTACATCGAGAAGGCCTACTCGTTCGTGCGCGGGACCGTCGCCGAGGGTGGCAGCATCCTCTTCGTCGGCACCAAGAAGCAGGCCCAGGAGGCCATCGCCGAGCAGGCGACCCGGGTCGGTCAGCCCTACGTCAACCACCGCTGGCTCGGCGGCATGCTGACCAACTTCCAGACGGTCTACAAGCGGCTCCAGCGGATGAAGGAGCTGGAGGCTCTGGGTGACCTGAGCGGCACCGCCGCCGGCTACACCAAGAAGGAGACCCTGCAGCTCTCCCGCGAGAAGATCAAGCTGACCCGCACGCTCGGCGGTCTGCGGGACATGCAGAAGCTCCCGGCCGCGATCTGGGTGGTCGACACCAAGAAGGAGCACATCGCCGTCGACGAGGCCCGCAAGCTGGGCATCCCGGTGATCGCGGTGCTGGACACCAACTGCGACCCGGACGAGGTCGACTTCCCGATCCCGGGCAACGACGACGCGATCCGCTCGGCCGAGCTGCTGACCAAGGTCGTGGCCGCCGCCGTTGCCGACGGCCTGATCGCCCGTTCCGGCCGTCGTCGTGGCAGCGACGAGAAGCCGGAGCCGGGCGTCGCCTCCGACGAGCCGCTGGCCGAGTGGGAGCGCGAGCTGCTCGAGGAGCCGAAGAAGGCCGACGAGCAGGCCCCGCAGGCTGAGCAGGCCCCGCAGGCCGAGCAGGCCCAGCCGGTCGAGCAGCCGGCGACCGCCGCCGCGGAGTGACCGCACCGCCGCTTTCCCGCCGCCCGTTCTCCCGGGCGGCGGGGAGCGGCAGGTACGCCGGGCACGTCGCGCCCGGATCCGGGTAACCGGCACCAGGACCAACCCACCCGCAGTCTCAACACCGAAGAGAGAGCCATGTCCAACTTCACCGCCGCGGACGTCAAGAAGCTCCGCGACCTCACCGGCGCCGGCATGATGGACTGCAAGAAGGCGCTGACCGAGGCCGAGGGCGACTTCGACAAGGCCGTCGAGATCCTGCGCGTCAAGGGCGCCAAGGACGTCGGCAAGCGGGCCGGCCGCACGGCCGCCAACGGTCTGATCGCCCACTCCGGCAAGGCGCTGCTCGAACTCAACTGCGAGACCGACTTCGTCGCCAAGACCGACGCCTTCATCGAGCTGGCCCAGCAGCTGGTGGAGCACGGCGAGCGCAGCGGCGTCGGCACCGCCGAGGAGCTGCTCGCCACCGAGCTGGACGGCAAGACCGTCGCCGACCTGGTGCAGGAGCAGTCCGCCAAGATCGGCGAGAAGCTCGTCCTCAACCGCTTCGCCAAGCTCGACGGCACCACCGCCGTCTACCTGCACCGCAAGAGCCAGGACCTGCCCCCGGCGGTCGGCGTGCTGGTGCAGTACACCAGCACGGCCGGCGACGAGGCGTCCGACTCGGACGCCCGGGGCGTGGCGATGCAGATCGCCGCCATGCGGCCGAAGTACCTCACCCGGGACGAGGTGCCGGCCGACGTCGTCGAGTCCGAGCGGCGCATCGCCGAGCAGACCGCCCGCGAGGAGAACAAGCCCGAGGCGGCCCTGCCGAAGATCGTCGAGGGCCGGGTGAACGCGTTCTTCAAGGACTACGTCCTGCTGGAGCAGGCGTCGGTCGCCGACAACAAGAAGTCGGTGAAGCAGCTGCTGGCCGAGGCCGGCATCGAGGTCACCCGCTTCGTGCGGTTCGAGGTCGGCCAGGCCTGAGCCGCCCCGGGCGCGCCGCGCGCCGCGGGCAGGGAAACGTCGACGAGGAGGCCGCCGGTGTACGTGACAGGCACCGCGGCCTCCTCGTCACATAGGGTCGGCTACGGCAGTTTCGCGGTACGGGGCGTACGGGACGTGCGCATGGGGAAGGGCGGGGCGGATGACGCAGGTTGTGAGTGACCGGAGTCTGGCGGCGGACGATCCGACGGCGCCACCCCCCGGTCGGGCCCGCCGGGTGGTGCTGAAGCTCTCCGGTGAGGTGTTCGGCGGGGGCGCGATCGGGGTGGACCCGGACGTCGTGCAGGCCATCGCCCGGCAGATCGCCACCGTGGTCCGCCGCGGCGTGCAGGTCTCGGTGGTGGTCGGCGGCGGCAACTTCTTCCGGGGCGCGGAGTTGCAGAAGCGCGGCATGGACCGGGCCCGGGCCGACTACATGGGCATGCTCGGCACCGTGATGAACTGCCTCGCGTTGCAGGACTTCCTGGAGAAGGAGGGCATCGAGACGCGCGTGCAGAGCGCGATCACGATGGCCCAGGTCGCCGAGCCCTACATCCCGCTGCGCGCCATCCGGCACCTGGAGAAGGGCCGCGTGGTGATCTTCGGCGCGGGCGCCGGGATGCCCTACTTCTCCACCGACACCGTGGCCGCCCAGCGGGCCCTGGAGATCCGCGCCGACGTGGTGCTGATGAGCAAGAACGGCGTGGACGGCGTCTACACCGCCGACCCGCGGGTCGACCCGACCGCCAGCAAGTTCGACTCGATCACCTTCTCCGAGGTGCTGCGGCGTAACCTGCGGGTCGCCGACGCCGCCGCGTTCAGCCTGTGCATGGAGAACGGCCTGCCGATGCTGGTCTTCGGCGCGCAGGGCGACGACACCATCATCCGGGCCGTGGGTGGCGACAAGATCGGCACCCTGATCACCGCCTGAGCGGTCTGACCCCGACCTCAGCGGTCCCTCCGACACGACAAGCCCACGACGAGCACAGAAGGAGGCGAGGAGACCGGTGATCGACGACACCCTCCTCGAGGCCGAGGAGAAGATGGAGCGTGCGATCGAGCACGCCAAGGAGGAGTTCGGCGCGATCCGCACCGGTCGCGCCAACGCCGCCATGTTCTCCAAGATCATCATTGACTACTACGGCAGCCCCACGCCGCTGCCCCAGATGGCGTCCATCGGGGTTCCCGAGCCGCGCATGGTCATCATCAAGCCGTACGACAACTCGCAGATCAACGCCATGGAGAAGGCGATCCGCGACTCCGACCTCGGCGCCAACCCGAACAACGAGGGCAACCAGCTCCGCATCCTGCTCCCGCAGATGACCGAGGAGCGCCGCCGAGAGATGATCAAGGTCGCCCGGCACAAGGGTGAGGAGGCCAAGGTGGCCATCCGCAACATCCGCCGCAAGGGCAAGGAAGAGCTGGACCGGCTCGTCAAGGACGGCGAGGTCGGCGAGGACGACGGCCGCCGCGCCGAGAAGGAACTCGACGACCTGACCCAGCGCTTCGTCGCCGCCGTCGACGACCTGGTCAAGCACAAGGAGAACGAGCTTCTCGAGGTGTGAGCCGTACGCCGGCACCCACCGGCGACGACGGCATCGTGGCACCGGCGCTCCACCGTCCGATCCGGGGCGGCGGGCCCGGTGCCACCGTCGTAGGAGGGCCGGCACGGGGCCGGTCCGACGTGAGGCATCGGTGGGTGCAGTAGGCTCGGCAGGATTCCCGGCCACCCTGCGGTGAACGCTGGGGATCGGCCGGCCGTCGGGCGGGTCGACCGGACGGAACAGTCGCGCGGGTAGGGGAATGGTTGTGGTTGTGCGTCATCTGGTGGATCTCGTACCGGTCCCGCTCGGTGCGTGATGTCCCACCTCGATCCCCACGGCAGCGCCGAGCCCCGCGGCTGGGACCGCCCCGAAGCCCCCGCACCGGCACCCGCCCTCCCCTGGCCGGAGCCCGAGATCGATCCGGGCCAGTGGCACCGCCGGCCCGCCGTGCTTCCTGACGCGTACGCCGAGGCGCCGGCCCGCTCCCGCCCGCAGGCCGACGTGGCGGCGGCCGGTGACCCGGCGGCGATGAACGGCCACCGCGACCATCCCGACGACTCCGAGTACCCGACCACCCAGCTCGAACCGGTCCGGGACGTCGAGCCGGAGCCGGAGCCCGCGCGGCCCCCGGGCCGCCGGCAGCGCGGTCGGCGCCGGGCCGGTGCCGACCGGCCCCCGACCCAGCAGCCCGTCCCGAGCCGGGCCGGGCGCAACCTGCCGGCGGCCATCGCCGTCGGCGTGGGCCTCGGCGCCCTGATCGTGGTGCCGCTGTTCTTCTACCGGACCGCCTTCCTGGTGGTGGTGGCCGCGGCGGTCGCCGTCGGCATGTGGGAGATGGCCCGGGCGGTACGCCGCAGCGGCGCGCATCCGCCGCTGGTGCCGCTGATCGCCGGCGGGGTGCTCACCGTCGGGCTGGCCTGGTTCTCCGGTCCCGACGCGCTCAGCCTCGGCCTCCTGGTGACGGTGCTGGGCACCATGGTCTGGCGGCTCGGCGACGGGCCGGGCGGCTTCCAGCGTGACCTGACCGCCGCCACCCTCATCGCGGTGTACGTGCCGTTCCTCGGCGGCTTCGCCGCGCTGCTGGCGGCGGTGCCCGAGGACGGCGACCTGCGGGTGCTGGTGACGCTGGCCGCGGTGGTCCTCTCCGACACCGGCGGGTACGCCGCCGGCGTCAGCTTCGGCAAGCATCCGATGGCCCCCTCGGTGAGCCCGAAGAAGTCCTGGGAGGGCTTCGCCGGCTCGGTCACCGCCGCGGCGCTGGGCAGCGCCCTGCTGCTCTGGTTGCTCCTCGACGTGGCCCCGTGGTGGGGCGCGCTCTTCGGGCTGGCGGTCTCCGGCGCCGCCGTCCTCGGTGACCTCGCCGAGTCCATGATCAAGCGGGACCTCGGGGTGAAGGACATGAGCAACCTGCTCCCGGGGCACGGCGGCCTGATGGACCGGTTGGACTCGATCCTCTTCGCGCTGCCGACCGCGTACCTGCTCCTGGCGGTCTTCGTCCCGGTGCTGGAGTGAGGCGTGAATCACCTGTCGTCAGTGGTCCCGCCCGGGCGGCGGGGGGCGATTCGGCACCTCCGGACGGGTGTGTCGGCCGTCCGGCGTGACAGACTGGACGCGCCATGACGAGCTTGCCCCTGATCCCCGCAGACCCCGACGCCCCCGGGCGGCGGCCCGCGATGCCTCCCCGTCACCTCGCCGATCTCGACCTCGCCGGCCGCCGGGCCCTGGTCACCGAGCTGGGGGAGCCGGCGTTCCGCGCCAAGCAGGTCTCCACCCACTACTTCGGTCGGCTGGTGCGTGATCCGGGGCAGATGACCGACCTGCCGGCGGCCACCCGGGAGAAGCTCGCCGACCAGCTCCTGCCCCGGCTGCTCACCCCGGTCCGCGAGCTGGCCTGCGACGACGGCGCGACCCGCAAGGCGCTCTGGCGGCTGCACGACGGCTCGCTGGTGGAGAGCGTGCTGATGGGTTACCCGGACCGCGTCACCGTCTGCATCTCCAGCCAGGCCGGCTGCGGCATGGCCTGCCCGTTCTGCGCCACGGGCCAGGCGGGACTGACCCGCAACCTCTCCACCGCCGAGATCGTCGACCAGGCGGTCTACCTGGCCGGGGTGGCCGCCTCCGGCGCGGTGGCGGGTTCTCCGCCGCGCCTGTCGCACGTGGTCTTCATGGGCATGGGCGAGCCGCTGGCCAACTACTCCCGGGTGGTCACGGCGATCCGTCGGCTGGTCGCCCCGGCGCCCGAGGGGCTCGGGCTGTCGCAGCGTCACATCACGGTCTCCACGGTCGGCCTGGTCCCGGCCATCCGTCGACTGGCCAGCGAAGACCTCTCGGTGACCCTTGCGTTGTCGCTGCACGCCCCCGATGATGAGCTGCGCGACGAACTCGTGCCGGTCAACCAGCGCTGGAAGGTGTCCGAGGTGCTGGACGCGGCGTGGGACTACGCGGCCCGCACGGGGCGTCGGGTGTCGATCGAGTACGCGATGATCAGAGACGTGAACGACCAGCCGTGGAGAGCCGATCTGCTCGGGCGGCTGTTGGCCGGGAAGCTGACCCACGTGAACCTCATCCCCCTCAACCCGACTCCGGGCAGCCGTTGGGACGCCAGCCCCAAGCCGGTCGAGCGGGAGTTCGTCCGGCGGTTGCGCGAGGCCGGGGTGTCGACGACCGTGCGGGACACCCGGGGTCGCGAGATTGACGGAGCGTGCGGGCAGCTCGCCGCCGCCGAGGACATGGACACCGACACCGACCGGGCCGGGGAGAAGGCGTGACCGGGCGTAGCGAACGAGACCAGGAGACATAGTGGCGAGTCAGGGTCAGCGTTTCCGGCGTAAGGCGCTCCGCCGGGGATACAAGGTCGATGAGGTCGACGCCTTCCTGGACCGGGTCGAGGCGACGCTCGACGGCCGGCCGGTGGGTGCCCCCGTCGCCTCCCAGGAGGTCCACGACGTCGTCTTCCGGGTCCGCTTCAACGGCTACGACGAGTGGCAGGTCGACCTGCACCTCGACCGGGTCGAGCGGCAGCTGGCCGAGCTGGAGGAGCGCGGTGGCGCCGGCGGCCGCGGCGGCGACCCCCGTGACGCCGATCGCCTGGGCCCGCCGGACCGCCTCGGCCCGCCCGACCGCATGGGTCCGCCCGACCGCATGGGTCCCCCGGACCGGATGGGCCCGCCGGTGCGCGACGACCGCGGCATGTCGCCGGTCCCGCAGCCGATGCCGCCCCGGCCGATGCCGGCGCAGGCCGGTCCGCCCGGCGACCGCTACGGCCGTTACGACGAGCCCACCGGCGCCTTCGCCGGTGGTTACGACGCCCCCCGGGGCGGCTACGAGCCGCCGCGCGGTCCCGGCGGTCCCGGCGGCCCCGGCCCGATGGGACCGGGCGCCCCGATGGGCCACGGCGCCCCGCCGCCGCGCGGCCTACCCGCCGGCCCCAGCGGCTACGGCGACGGCCCCGGCAACTACGGTGACGGCCCCGGCAACTACGGCGACCGCCCCGGCGGCTACGCCGACGGTCCGGGCAAGTACGCCGACGGTCCGGGCGGTGGCTACGGCGACGGCCCGGGCAAGTACGCCGACGGTCCGGGCGGCGGCTACGGCGACGGCCCGGGCAAGTACGCCGACGGTCCGGGCGGCGGCTACGGCGACGGCCCGGGTAACTACGGCGACGGTCCGGGCGGCGGCTACGGCGACGGCCCCGGTGGCTACGGCGACGAGCCGCGTTTCGACGGGTTCGAGGCCGGCCGGCGTGCTCGCGCCGACATGACCGCCGAGATCCGGATGCCCGAGCGGGACCTGCGTGAACTGCGGGGCCGGGGCCCGGCCGGGCCCCCTCCGCAGCCGGGCTTCGGCGGCCCACCGCACGCTGGCCCGCCGCACGCCGGCCCACCGCACGCCGGCCCACCGGTCGGTGGCCCACCCGTTGGTGGCCCACCCGTCGGTGGCCCGCCGCCGGTGGCGGGCCCGCCGATGGCCGGCCCGCCCGGCAGCGACCTCTACCGCGTCGACCAGATCCGGCGCAGCTTCCAGGTGCGCCGGTTCGGCAGCGGGTACGACCCCGACCAGGTCGACCGGTTCTTCGACACGCTGCTGGGCGGCATGCAGGGGCGCAACCCGATGCCGGTGAACCCGAAGGAACTGGACACGCTGCGCTTCGGGCTGGTGCCCGGCGGCTACTTCGAGGCCGAGGTCGACGCCGCGCTCAAGGACGTGCAGGACATCCTGTTCGGCCACTGATCCGCGTACGGCGAGGGCCCGCTCCCCGGTCGGGGGCGGGCCCTCGTGCGTGTGGCCTCCGGCGCGCGGACCGGTGCGACGCCGGCTGACGCGGGTGCGGTCAGGACCGCAGCCCGTTGCGCCGCAGCACGGTGTCGCCGATGACGATGAGCAGCAGCAGCACGGCCAGGCCGATCAGCCAGATGTTCTCGACCCTGCCCTCGTGGTTGCCGCAGAGCATCGCCAGCAGGGCCAGCGCGGAGACCACCGCGCCGATCCGCCCGGACTTGCGGTGCCCGGGCTTGTGCTGGTCTGGCGACGTTACCGGCTCGCTTCCTGCCACTGTCGGTCCTTCCCTCGCGATCGGATCTCCGGTTAGTCTGGCACGCCCCGTGCCGGGCCCGGCGCTGGGTCCGACCGATGGGGCGGACCGCACGATCCGACCGGGCGAGGCGGGCATCGGCCCGGAGGACGTACGAGGGCTGGCAGGTCGGGACCATGGGCCCGGCTCCACCCGGGCGCATCGGCACTACCGGCGTCGCGGGTAGGTCGCCAGACTCCCTCCGGTAGCGTTTCTGGCGTACACCTTGTTTGTCGTTTTGAGGGGGAACTGCGGTGCGAGTGACCGGTACGGGGCACGCCAGCATGCGGATCGACACGGCCGCGGGCAGCATCCTGTGCGACCCGTGGGTCAATCCGGCCTATTTCGCCTCGTGGTTCCCCTTTCCGGACAACTCCCTGCTCGACTGGGAGGCGCTCGGCGACGTCGACTACCTCTACGTCTCCCACCTGCACCGGGACCACTTCGACGCGGCGCACCTGAAGCGCTTCGTGTCGAAGTCGGCCACCGTGCTGCTGCCCGCGTTCCCCACCTCCGAGATGGAGGACGAGCTGCGGGAGCTGGGCTTCACCAAGTTCCTGAAGGCGCCGAACGAGCAGGTCGTGGAGCTGGACGGCGGCCTGAAGATCATGATCCAGGCGCTGACCAGCCCGACCGACGGCCCGATCGGCGACTCCTCGCTGTGGGTGGAGTACGACGGGGTCCGGCTGCTCAACCAGAACGACGCCCGCCCGACCGACCTGAGCGTCTTCGCCGAGCTGGGCCACGTGCACGCGCACATGCTCCAGTTCTCCGGCGCGATCTGGTACCCGATGGTCTACGAGCTGCCGCAGGCGGCGAAGACGGCGTTCGGCAAGCAGAAGCGGGACCGGCAGTTCGACCGCACCTGGCGCTACATCGACGACCTGAAGGCCGACCACGTCTTCCCGATCGCCGGGCCGCCCTGCTTCCTCGACGACGAGCTGTGGCAGTTCAACGACATCCACGGCGACGAGGGCAACATCTTCCCCGACCAGTCGGTCTTCCTGAGCGAGTACGCCAAGGTCGGCGGCACCAACGGCGTCGTGCTGCTCCCGGGCAGCGTCGCCGAGGTCACCACGGAGAGCTGCGAGACCAGCCACCCGGTGCCGGTGGAGGAGTTCTTCGCCAACAAGGTCGCCCACCTGGAGGAGATGCGCGAGCGCAAGCGGCCCGTCATCGAGGCCGAGAAGGCGTCCTGGCGGCACCCCGAGGTGGACGTGCTCAAGGAGATGCAGCGCCGCGTCGAGCCCCTGCTGGAGGAGTCGATCTACCTGGCCAAGGGGGTCGGCGGCCCGGTCCGCTTCGACCTGGTGGGCACCGACGACTCGGGCGGCGAGACGATTGAGTCGATCGTGGTGGACTTCCCCGGCAAGCAGGTCCGGCCGTACGCCGACGAGAAGGTCCGCTACCGGTTCCGTACCGAGCGGGCGCTGATCGAGCACCTGCTGCACATCGGCGAGGTTGACTGGGTCAACTCCCTCTTCCTCTCCTGCCGCTTCTCGGCGGCCCGGATCGGCCAGTACAACGAGTTCGTCTACGCCTTCTTCAAGTGCCTCTCCACGGAGCGCCTCCAGTACGCCGAGGGCTGGTACGACGAGCACGAGCGGACCAGCGACGCCGAGGACATCACCCTCGGCGACTGGGTGGTGCAGCGGCGCTGCCCGCACCTGAAGGCCGACCTGACCCGGTTTGGCATCGTCGACGGCGACCAGCTCACCTGCCAGCTGCACGGCTGGAAGTTCGACCTGCCCAGCGGCCGCTGCCTGACCAGCGTCGGCCACAAGGTCCGGGCGCACCGGGCCGGCGAGCAGCAGACCCCCGCCCCGGTGGGCGAGGCGGCCAGCTAACGGCGATTTCCCCGCGCCCGCCGCCCCCGCCGGGTGACCATCAGGTCGAAGAGGGGGCGGCGTGGCCGAGGGAGTGGGCAAGAGCGGATACCGGTACCGACGTGGCCGGGAGATGGCCCGGGACGCCTCCCGGGTGGAGACGTTCAGCGACGGCGTCTTCGCGGTCGTGCTGACGGTGATGGCCGTCGAACTGCTCCAGAACGGCCCGGCCAGGGCCGGTGGGAGGGAGCTTCCCGACGCTCTCGCCCACGCCTGGCCGTCCTACCTGGCGTATGTGATCACCTTCGGCATCGCCGGCCAGATCTGGATCGGCCACCACAACATGTGGCGGTCAGCGGCCGAGGTCGGTGAGGATGCGGCGGGCGGCGTTGTGGCCGGCGGCGCCGATGACGCTGCCCGCCGGGTGGCAGCCGGCACTGCCGGCGTAGACGCCGTCGACCCCCGTGGCGTACGGCATCCGGTCGGTGAACGAGACCGTGTTGTCGACGTGGTGGATGTGCCCGCCGGTGATCCCGAAGTGTGCCTCGATGCCGGGCGGCGGCAGGGGCACCGCGTCGGCGATCAGGTCGCCGGTGCCGGGGGCGTACCGCTCGCAGATCCCGATCAGGCGGTCCACGTAGCCGGGCAGCGCCTCGTCCCAGGTGGTGCCGGCCAGCTCGTACGGCACCGACTGCACGAAGAGCGCGGACGAGTGGTGCCCCCGCCCGTCCGACAGCGACGGGTCCACGGTGGTGTGCAGGTACCACTCGATGGTCGGCTCGTCGGGCAGCCGCCCCGCCTGCACGTCCGCCCACATGGCGCGCAGCGCCGCCATCGGCGGCTCGCCGCCGGAGCCGGTCAGCGAGTCCGAGCCGGGCAGCAGGTGGATCGTCGAGCCGAACGGGCTCGGCGCGTCGCCGGGCAGGCACGAGAAGCGGGGCAGGCCGGTCAGCGCCAGGTTGAGCTTGAGCGTGGTGCCGGGGCGGCGGACCGCTGCCATCCGGTCGGTCAGCGGCGCCGGGAGCGCGCCGTCGGGCAGCAGGTCCATCAGCCGGTACGGGTCGCAGGCGCCGAGCACCACCCGGGCCGCGACCTCCCGCCCGTCGGCGAGGACCACCCCGCCGGCCGCGCCGCCGTCCAGGGTGATCGCGCTGACCGGCGTGCCGGTCAGAATCGTCGCGCCGGCGGCCCGGGCGGCGTCGGCGAAGACGCCCGACACGGTGCCCATCCCGCCCTCGGTGATCATCCACGTGCCGTCGGAGCCGGGCAGCCGGCACATGTTGTGGACGAGGAAGTTGTGCCCGGTGCCGGGGTCGTCGGGGCCGGCGTTCAGCCCGGAGAGGCCGTCGGTGACCGCGTACATGCTGACCAGCAGCTCGGAGCGGAAGTCGAAGCGGGCCAGGTGGTCGGCGACCGAGCCGCGGACCAGGTCGACGAAGACCTGCCGCAGCGCCGGCCGGACGTGCCGCTCGGCGGTCTCCTCGACGGGCAGCGGCTCGGCCAGCCAGGCGGGGGCGAGGTCGTCGCGCAGGGCGGCCAGCTCGGCCTGGAGGGCGTCGTCGGCGGCCACGTCGGCGGGGGAGAAAAACTCCGCGAGCTGCGCCCGGGTGGCCGCCGTGTCGCTGCCGAAGAGCAGGTACGGCGAGCCCGGGCCGCCGGGGGTGGGCAGGAAGTAGTGCGGGTCGCGGCGCAGCACGGGGATGCGTACGTCCAGCGTGGCGAGCAGCTCCGGTGGCATCAGCCCGAGCAGGTACGACCCGGTGGAGTGGCGCAGCCCCGGCACCTTGCGGAACGGCGCCTCGGTGCGGGTGGCCCCGCCGATCACGTCCGCCGCCTCCAGCACCAGCACGTCCAGCCCGGCGCGGGCGAGCAGGATCGCGGACACCAGACCGTTGTGCCCGGCGCCGACGATCACCACGTCGGCCCGGGGCGGCAGCTCGTCACCCATGCCGGGGGAGCCTACTGCCCGCAGCCGCCGCCGGTCAGCCCTTCGTCGCCTGTCGGCCTCCCGTCGTCGGGAGCCCGTTGCCGGCGGGCCCGGTGCCCCGGGGGCGCCGGGAGCGGACCCGGGCAGAGGGCGGTATCCCGTCCCGCTGGCTCAGGAGGGCGCGTCGTCGCCCGTGGGCGGGTCGGCCAGCAGCTGGGCGGTGAACGTCTCCAGCTCCAGCTCGAAGAGCGCCTCGGCGTCGGTGACCGCCCAGTCGAACTGGTGGAAGACCTCCATGGCCACCAGCCCGTAGAGCCGGGTCCAGCCGGAGAGGAAGAGGTACGCGACCTCGACGGGCACCTCGCCGTGGCTGAGCCGCAGCGGCTCCAGCCGCCGCCCGCCCAGGTGCCGCCGGAGCAACTCGGGCGGCGGGGTGCGGAAGGGGGAACGGCGCCAGAGGTCGAGGATCGGTCGGACGAAGACCGCGCCGAGGCGGGCGCCGGGATGGTCCGGGCCGGCGCCGTCGTCGACGGGCGCGTTGCGCCCGGGGGTCGGGGCGCCGAAGATCAGCCCGAACTCGGCGGGGTGCGCCACGGACCAGCCGCGGAAGGTCCGGGACATGGCCAGCAGTTGGTCGACCGGCTCGGCTCCGGCGTCGTCCCGGGCCGCCTCCAGCCGCAGCCGCAGCTCGTCGTAGAGGTCGCCGGCCAGCGCCGCGACGAGCGCCTCCAGGCTGGGGAAGTACCGGTAGATGGCCGGCGCGGTCATGCCCATGTCGCGGGCGATGGCCCGCAGCGACACGGCGTCGACCCCGCCCGTCACCAGCAGCCGCCGAGCCCCGTCCTTGATCTCGGCGACCGTCGCCGAGCGCAGGCGTTCCCGTCGGCTCGGTGCGCCCATCCGGCTGACTCCCTTGACCGAAACGACCGCCGTTGCGATAGTTAACGGCGTTCACTCAAATAAGCGATGGTCACAGCGTAGCCGTCGTCGGAGGGGGAGGCGAATGTTCGCCTGGTGGGGACACATGGTCGTGCGGCTGCGCTGGTCGGTGCTGGCCGCCGCCCTGGTGCTGGTCGCGGTCGGTTCCACCTGGGGGGTCGGGGTCTTCGGGCAGCTGACCGGCGGCGGCTTCGACGACCCGGCCAGCGAGTCCAGCCGGGCCGCCGAGCGGATCACCCGGGAGCTGGGGCCGCAGGGGGCCGACCTCGTCGTGCTCTGGTCCAGCGACGCCTCGACCGTCGACCAGCCCGCCTTCCGTGACCCGGTCGCGGCCACCGTCGCCCGGCTGCGCGAGCGTCCGGAGATCACCAGCGTCACCACCTGGTACGACACCCAGGCCCCCGTGCTGCTCTCCACCGACCGCCGGGCCACCTACGCCCTGGTCCAGCTCCGGGCCGCCGACAAGGACGACAAGGCCGCCGCGTACGAGGAGCTGCGGCCGGCGCTCGACGCGCCCGGCGTACGGACCGAGGTCGGCGGCGCCACGGCGGCCCTTCAGGAGTCGAACACCCAGACCACCAAGGACATCACCCGCGCGGAGCTGCTCTCCATGCCGGTGCTCCTGGTGCTGCTCGTGCTGATCTTCGGTGGGCTGGTGGCCGCCTCCACGCCCCTGCTGATCGGTGGGCTCGCCATCCTCGGCGCGTTCGTCGCCGTCCGGCTGGTCAACATGGTCACCGACGTGTCGGTCTTCGCGATCAACGTCATCACCCTGATCGGCCTGGGCATGGCGGTCGACTACGCCCTCTTCGTGGTCAGCCGGTTCCGCGAGGAGTTGGCCGCCGGCCACGACACCCCGGCCGCGATCCGGCGGACCATGGCCACGGCCGGGCGGACGGTGCTCGTCTCCGGGCTCACCATCGCGACCGCCATGGCCAGCCTGCTGATCTTCCCGCAGGCGTTCCTGCGCTCGATGGCGCTCGGCGGGATGGCCGCCGTGCTGGTCGCCATGCTGGCGGCGTTGACCGTGCTGCCGGCCCTGCTCGCGGTGCTCGGCCACCGGATCGACGCGCTGCGCGTACCGCTGCCGTGGCGGCGTGGGTCGCGCGGTGCGCGGCCGGCGAACGGTGCGACGGGCGGCGCCTGGGCCCGGATCGCGCACAGCGTGATGCGCCGCCCGGTGCGCTACCTGGTCGGGGTGACCGTGCTGCTCCTGCTGCTGGCCACGCCGATCCTGCGGATGGAGTTCGGCGGGTTCGACGACCGGGTGCTGCCCGCCACGGCCGAGCCCCGGGTGGTCTCCGAGCGGATCGCCGCCGAGTTCCCCGGCGGCACGATCGCGCCGATCGACGTGCTGGTCTCCGGGGCGTCCCCCGAGCAGGTGCAGCCCTTCGCCGACCGGGTGGCCGCCGTGCCGGGCGTGACCGGGGTGCAGGTGGCGGCCAACCGGGGCGCGTCCACGCTGCTGACGGTCACCTATCCGGGCGAGCCGACGGGCGACGCGGCGCACGACGTGGTCCGGGCGCTGCGCGACCTGCCGCCGCCGGCCGACGCCGAGGTGCTCGTCGGCGGCCGGCCCGGCGTCGACCTCGACCTGATCGACGGTCTCGCCGAGCGGCTGCCCTGGATGGCCCTGCTGATGGCCGCCGCGATCCTGGTCCTGCTCTTCCTCGCCTTCGGTTCGGTGGTGCTGCCGGTCAAGGCGGTGCTGATGAACCTGGTGTCGATCGGCGCGTCGTTCGGCGTCGTGGTCTGGATCTTCCAGGACGGGCACTTCGCCGACCTGCTCGGCTTCACGCCGACCGGGTTCATCGAGCCGAGCAACCCGATCCTCATGCTCGCCGTGCTCTTCGGGCTGGCGACCGACTACGAGGTGTTCCTGCTCTCCCGGGTGCGCGAGGAGTGGGACCGCACGGGCGACAACACCGCGTCGGTGGCCGTCGCGCTCCAGCGCACCGGGCGGATCATCACCGCCGCCGCGCTGCTGCTGATCATCGTGGTGGCCGGCTTCGCGACCGGCGAGATGGCGTACATCAAGCTCATCGGCATCGGCATGATCGTGGCGATCGTGGTGGACGCGACGCTGGTCCGGGCGCTGCTGGTGCCGGCCACGATGCGGCTGCTCGGCCGCTGGAACTGGTGGGCCCCCGGCCCGCTGGCCCGGGTCTACCGCCGCTTCGGCATCAAGGAGTCCGACGAGCCCGGGCCGGCGGCCCCGGAGCGGGCGCCGCGCCACCGGGACAGCGCGAGGGTGGCGGAGTAGCCGGCCAGCACGATCACGTGGAAGAGGTAGAGCCAGAGCAGGACCGCCACCCCCGCGCCGATCTCGTCGAAGCCCCCGAACGGCACCCCCAGGTCGATCGGGAGCGAGGCGAAGAGCACGAAGCCGTGCAGGAAGCCGGAGAGGTTGGCGGCGGTGAACGACCCGACGCCCAGCGCGGAGAGCCAGTCCGGCGACGCCGGGCCGACCACCCGGAACACCCAGAGCAGCACCGGGGTGAGCACCAGCCAGACCGCCAGGAACGACAGCACCACCCCCAGCGCGCCGGTCCAGCCGCCCTGCCGGACCAGCCCGGTCGTCGTGGGCAGCGCGAGCAGGATCGACAGCAGCAGGGCCGGGGCCGGCGCCAGCAGCGGCAGCAGCAGCAACCGGCCCCGCCAGCCGACCAGCGACTCCTCGCTGCGCGGCACGGCGACCGAGACGAAGGCGCGGCGCAGCCCCTCGCCGTAGAGCGACGCCGGCAGCAGCGACGCCAGGGCCAGCAGCGGGGTCAGCCCCACCCCGGCCCCGACCAGCGCCTGCACCGCGTGGGGCGCGCCGATCGCGTCCGGCAGCGTGTCCACGGCGTACGAGGTGAGCCGGCGCACCCGTTCGGCTCCCGCCAGCAGCGAGGTCAGCCAGATCGCCAGCAGGGCCACCGGCACCACGGCGATCGCCCCGTAGAAGGTGATGGCGGCGGCGTGCAGGGACAGGTCCCGCCCCCGTAGCGGGCGGAACGCCGCACTGGTGATCCGCTTCGCCCGTTGCCATCCGCCGCCCATCGCGGCTTCTTTCCCCGTACCGTCCCGCGTCAGTCATTATGATCACGGGCCATGACCGTTCTCACCACCCAGCGTCTGGTACTGCGGGAGTGGACCGAGGACCCGGCCGACCTGGCCCGGCTCTTCGACATCTACTCCCGGCCCGAGGTCGCCCGCTGGCTGGGCGCGCCCGGCCTGCCCCTGACGGACCCGGCGCAGGCCGTCGACCGGCTCGCGATCTGGCGGGAGCGGCACGCGGGGCACGGCGGCCGGTACGGCATCTGGGCGATCGAGGTCCGCGACACCGGCGTGGTGGTCGGCTCGGTGCTGCTCCAGCCGCTGCCCGGCCGGGACGAGGGCACGCTGACCGAGGACATCGAGGTGGGCTGGCACCTGCACCCCGACTCGTGGGGCCACGGGTACGCCACCGAGGCGGGCGGGGCGGCGGCGGCGCGGGAACTGGCCGCCGGCACGCGGGAGGTGTACGCCGTCGTGGCGCCCGGCAACGAGGCGTCGATGGCGGTGGCCCGCCGGCATGACCCATGTGGGCCGCCGCTCGGACTGGTACGGCGGCGAGTCCCTGGAGACCTTCGTGCTGCGCGCTCTCTCCTGACCCGCCCGACGACCCGTCCGGCCCCGGCTGTCCGCTCCGCGTGGAGATCTTGGTAGGAACCGGCCCCGGGAGGACACTTTCCCACCAAGATCTCCACGCGCCTCCGGCTGGGGCCGGACGGGGCGGCTACGCCACCTCGACGAAGTCGAGTTCCGCCCAGCGGCTCAGGTGGGTGAACCGGAGGGTGTTGAAGCCGGCGTTGAGCGTGACGTCGACGCCCACCTGGCGCCAGACGTCCCAGCCCGTGTTGGGGTAGGTGACGACCTTCGGGTTCGCTCCGTTGACCGTCAGCGTGTGCTGGGCGTCGCCGTAGCCGGCGGCGTAGGCGACGTGGGCGCGGTAGCCGCCGGCCCGGGGCGCGAAGACGGTCACCTCGACCCAGCTGTCCGCGTGGTCGATGTACGCCACGACCTGTCCCTGTGACGTGTTCGCGGCGGTGCGTGCCGCGCAGCGGTTGAGCGTGCCGCGCTCGGCCTCGTACCGCACGCGACTGCCCCGCACCACGGGGTTCCCGCCGGCCCAGCCCAGCGCCGCCACGTACATGCCCCGGGCGGAGTAGTTGTTGATCCAGCCGTGGAACACGATGTGGTCGCCGCCCGCCTCGCGCACCACGTCCGCGCCGCCGGGCCCCCGCACGGCCGAGTCGAGCGACGCCGTGGTCATCAGCGAGCGGTACGCCTTGGTGTAGGGGCCGGTCAGCGAGGCCGACGTGGCGTAGCTGGTCTGGTAGCCGTCGCCGCCGTAGCCGCCGAGGGAGTAGAAGAGCACGTACTGGGCGCCGACCTTGGTCAGCACCGGCGCCTCGATGATGCCGCCCTCCTCGGCGCGACCGCTGCGCAGCAGCTCGACCCGGGCGCCCTGGAGGGTCACCCCGTCGGCCGCGACCTGTTGCAGCCAGAGGCTCGTCGGTTGGCCGATGGCGTTGCCGTCGTCCTTGTAGAGCAGGTAACGCAGGCCGGTGCTGTCGGTGAAGCTCGCCGCGTCGATGTCGCCGCCCTCGCCGGCGTTGCAGACCAGCGGCTGGGTGCCGACGGAGGTGAACGGGCCGAGCGGCGACGTGGCCAGCGCGGCGCCCAGGCACTGCCGGCCGGTGGCCCGGCTGCGGGCGGTGTAGTAGAGCAGGTAACGCCCGTCGGCCCGCTGGGACACGTCGGGCGCCCAGGTCAGGCCCCCGTTGGCCCAGGCGCCGAGGGTCGGCATCGCGTCGGGCCGCCTGGTCCACGCTCCGGTCAGCGAGGTGGCCGTGGCGACCGGGACGTTGCCGTGGCCGTTGTTCGTCGAGTACGCGTAGTAGGTGCTGCCGAACTTGACGACGTCGGGGTCCGGGAAGTCGCTGGCGATGACCAGCGACGGTGTCGTGGTGGCAGCCTGGGCCACCCCCGGGCTGACGAGCAGTGGGGCGGCGACCAGCACGGCCGCCAGCCAGACGAGAGCTCTCCGCATGACGAAAGTCAACCACAGTCATCGATGCGTGGAAAGTTTCCTTCGCGGGGGCCGACTCTGAGGCGCGCCCGATCATGGGATGCGGACTGGGGGTGTCGGACGCCCCTGCGCGACACCCGGCCGAACTCTCCACTGATCACTGACGCGAATCGCGAACACCGGACCGGTCAGTGGTGATCAGGACGCCGTGTACCTCAAAGCGCCTCGGTAACGACCATGGCGTCCTGATCACCAGGCCTCCGACGTGGTGTTGAACTCGGCCGGCGGGGGGAGGGGGAGAGAGTGGCGTGTGTTTCGCGGCGCATCCTCCGGGCAGAAGGCGATGTGCCGTGGTCCAGAAGCGCGTCGTCACCGCCTACCGCGACGGCGACGCGCAACCCGGCACCTCCTCGACGAGGAGACGCCGGAGCAGAGCGCGGAGGCATCGGAAGAGCAGGCCGACGCGGAAGGCTGAGGCTCCCAGCGGGGGCACAGCGGTGGTGGGGAAGAATGGCCCGGTGACTTCGCTCCGGGAACTCGTCCTGCTCGGCTCCACCGGTTCGGTCGGCACACAGGCCATCGACATCGTGCGGCGTAACCCGGACCGGTTCCGGGTGGTCGCGCTCGGCGCCGGTGGCGGCAACGTCGAGCTGCTCGCCGCCCAGGCCCTCGAACTGCGCGTCGACGCGGTCGGCGTGGCGAAGGCGTCCGCCGCGCAGGACCTCCAGCTCGCGTTCTACGCCGAGGCGAGCCGGCGCGGATGGAGCAGCGGGGACTTCAAGCTTCCCAAGATCGTGGCCGGCCCGGACGCGATGACCGAGCTGGCGCAGTGGCCCTGCGACGTCGTGCTCAACGGCGTGGTCGGCTCGCTCGGGCTCGCGCCGACGCTGGCCGCGCTGCGCGCCGGGCGTACGCTCGCGCTGGCCAACAAGGAGTCCCTCGTCGCCGGCGGCTCGCTGGTGAAGGCCGCCGTGACGCGGCCGGAGCAGATCGTCCCCGTCGACTCGGAGCACTCGGCGCTGGCCCAGTGCCTGCGCGGCGGCACCCGGGGCGAGGTGCGGCGGCTGGTCGTCACCGCCAGCGGCGGGCCGTTCCGGGGCAAGCGGCGCGACGAGTTGACGCAGGTCACGCCCGAGCAGGCGCTGGCGCACCCGACCTGGAACATGGGGCCGGTCGTCACGATCAACTCCGCCACGATGGTCAACAAGGCGCTGGAGGTGATCGAGGCGCACGAGCTCTTCGACGTGCCGTACGCCGACATCGCCGTGATGGTGCACCCGCAGTCGGTGATCCACTCGATGGTCGAGTTCACCGACGGGTCCACCCTCGCCCAGGCCAGCCCGCCGGACATGCGGCTGCCGATCGCGCTCGGCCTCGGCTGGCCCGACCGGGTCGCCGACGCCGCCGCCGCGGTCGACTGGACGAAGGCCCACACCTGGGAGTTCGCGCCGCTGGACGACGAGGCGTTCCCGGCGGTCGCGCTGGCGAAGGCCGCCGGCGAGGCCGGCCGCTGCCGGCCGGCGATCTACAACGCGGCGAACGAGGAGTGCGTGGCCGCCTTCGTGGCCGGGCGGCTGCCCTTCCTCGGCATCGTCGACACCCTCCGGCGGGTGGTGGAGGACGCTCCGGATTTCGACGAACCGGGTACCGTCGAGGACGTGCTCGCGGCGGAGTCGTGGGCGCGCGCGCACGCGCAGGAGATCATCATCGCGGGTTCGGTGGAAGGAGCTTGATGGCGTACCTGCTCGGGGTGGTGCTCTTCGCCCTCGCGATCCTCGTCTCGGTGAGTCTGCACGAGGCGGGGCACATGCTCACCGCCAAGGCCTTCGGCATGAAGGTCACCCGCTACTTCGTGGGCTTCGGCCCCACGCTCTGGTCCTTCAAGCGGGGCGAGACGGAGTACGGCATCAAGGGCATCCCGCTCGGCGGCTTCTGCAAGATCGTCGGGATGACCCCCCAGGACGACGACGTCGACCCGGCCGACGAGCCGCGCGCGATGTGGCGGTTCCCGGTGTGGAAGCGGACGATCGTGATGTCCGCCGGCTCGATCACCCACTTCGCCCTCGCCCTGATCGCCCTCTGGATCATCGCGGTCTCCGCCGGCCTGCCCAACCCGGAGTTCCCGAGCACCGAGGCCGAGATCCGCAAGGAGCCGGCGGTCATCGCGCTGTCGAAGTGCGTGGTCCCGGAGAACACGCTGCGCGAGTGCACCGCCGCCGACCCGGCCAGCCCCGCCGCCCAGGCGCAGCTGCGCGACGGCGACCGGATCACCGCCATCAACGGCACGCCGATCAACGACTACGGGCAGCTGCTCACCACCCTGCGCAGCCTCAAGCCGGGTGACACGGCGCAGATCGCGTACGTCCGCGACGGCCAGCCGGCCACCGCCAGCACCGTGCTCGCGCAGACCCAGCGGCCCCCGCTCGACGACCCGAAGGGCCAGGTCACCGCAGTCGCCGCGCTCGGCGTCGGCCTGGTGCCCAGCACCCCGACCCGGGTGACGTACGGGCCGGTCGGCGCGTTCGGCGCGACCGCCGACTTCACCGGCGACATGGCCGTCAACACCTTCGAGGCGATGAAGCGCATCCCGCAGAAGGTCCCGGCGCTGTGGACGGCGATCACCGGCGGCGAGCGGGACATCGACACCCCGATCAGCGTGGTCGGCGCCAGCCGGCTCGGCGGCGAGGCGGTGGAGAACAACGCCTGGCTGCTGTTCTTCATGCTCTTCGTCTCGCTGAACTTCTTCATCGGCGTGTTCAACCTGCTGCCGCTGCTGCCGCTCGACGGCGGGCACATCGCCATCGCCTGGTTCGAGCGGGCCCGCTCCTGGCTCTACGCCCGCATCGGCCGCGCCGACCCCGGGCGCGTCGACTACCTCAAGCTCATGCCCGTCACGTACGCGGTGATCCTGATCGGTGGCGTGTTCACGCTGCTGACCATCACCGCGGACGTCGTCAACCCGATCACGCTCTTCTCAAGGTGAGTGCCTGAAGTGACCGCTGTCAGTCTCGGTATCCCCTCCGTGCCGCCCCCGCCGCTCGCCCCGCGTCGGGTCAGCCGCCAGATCATGGTCGGTCCGGTGCCGGTCGGCGGCGGCGCGCCGGTGTCGGTGCAGTCGATGACCACCACCCTCACCTCCGACGTCAACGCCACGCTCCAGCAGATCGCCGAGCTGACCGCGTCCGGCTGCCAGATCGTCCGGGTGGCCGTGCCCAGCCAGGACGACGTGGAGGCGCTGCCGGCGATCGCGAGGAAGTCGCAGATCCCGGTGATCGCCGACATCCACTTCCAGCCGAAGTACGTCTTCGCCGCGATCGACGCCGGCTGCGCGGCGGTCCGGGTCAACCCGGGCAACATCCGCCAGTTCGACGACAAGGTCAAGGAGATCGCCAAGGCGGCCGGCGACGCGGGCGTGCCGATCCGGATCGGCGTCAACGCCGGCTCGCTGGACAAGCGGCTGCTCGCCAAGTACGGCAAGGCCACCGCCGAGGCGCTGGTCGAGTCGGCGCTGTGGGAGTGCTCGCTGTTCGAGGAGCACGGCTTCCGCGACATCAAGATCTCGGTCAAGCACAACGACCCGGTGGTGATGATCCGGGCGTACCGCCAGCTCGCCGAGAAGTGCGACTACCCGCTGCACCTGGGCGTCACCGAGGCCGGCCCGGCGTTCCAGGGCACCATCAAGTCGGCGGTCGCCTTCGGCGCGCTGCTGGCCGAGGGGATCGGCGACACGATCCGGGTCTCGCTGTCGGCGCCGCCGGTGGAGGAGATCAAGGTCGGCAACCAGATCCTGGAGTCGCTCGGGCTGCGCGAGCGGGGCCTGGAGATCGTCTCCTGCCCGTCCTGCGGTCGCGCCCAGGTCGACGTCTACAAGCTGGCCGAGGAGGTGACCGCCGGCCTGGAGGGGCTGCCGGTGCCGCTGCGGGTCGCGGTGATGGGCTGCGTCGTGAACGGTCCGGGCGAGGCCCGCGAGGCCGACCTCGGGGTCGCCTCCGGCAACGGCAAGGGCCAGATCTTCGTCAAGGGCAAGGTCGTCAAGACCGTGCCCGAGGCGCAGATCGTGGAGACCCTGATCGAGGAGGCGCTGCGCATCGCCGACGAGATGGGCGCCGAGCTGCCCGAGGAGCTGCGCAGCCTGCTTCCCGGTGCCACCGTCACCGTGCACTGACCCGTCGCGCCGCCGGCCGGGCGGTCACGGTGTCGTGGTCCCACTCGTCACTCGGCCCGCGCGGCACGGGGCGGATCTGGCAGGCTGGTATCCGTGCTGACGGTGCCGGTACGGCAACTGGGGGAGTCGGAGCGCCGCGCGGTCGAGCGGCTGCTCGACCTCGACCCGTTCGCGGGCGCGCAGGTCGCCGAGCGGATCACGGCGCGCGGCCTGGCCTGGTGGCGTGCCGAGGGGCGGGTGCTGGGCTACGGCAGCCGCCGCAACCTGGAGTCGATCTGCTGGCTCGGCGGCAACCTCACCCCCGTGCTCGCCACCGAACCGGCCGTCGCCGCCTACGCCGACCTGCTCGCCGGCGAGGAGCGGCTCTGCTCGTCGATCGTGGGCCGGGCCGACGCGGTGCTCGGGCTCTGGGACCGCCTCTCCGCCGTCTGGGGGCCGGCCCGGGACGTACGCCCGAACCAGCCGTTGCTGGCGACCGACGCGCTGCCGGCGCTGCGGGCGGACCCGGAGGTGCGGCGGGTGCGCGCCAGCGAGGTCGACCGGCTCTTCCCGGCGGCGGTGGCGATGTACACCGAGGAGGTGGGCGTCTCGCCGCTCGCCGACGACGGCGGGCGCGGCTACCGGCGGCGGGTCACCGACCTGGTCCGGACCGGGCGGGCGTACGCCCGGTTCGTGGACGGCCAGGTGGTGTTCAAGGCCGAGCTGGCGGTGGTGACCCGCCGGACCGCCCAGGTGCAGGGCGTCTGGGTGGCCCCCGACTGGCGGGGCCGGGGCATCGCGTCGGCGGCGATGGCGGCGGTGGTGCGTGACGCGCTGCTGCGGGTCGCCCCGACCGTCAGCCTCTACGTCAACGACTTCAACCTGCCGGCCCGCCGGGTCTACGAGCGCTGCGGGTTCCGCCCGGTCGGCACGCTCGCCACCGTGCTCTTCTGAGCCACCCCTCGCGGCGTCCGCGCGGGACGACCCTCGGCCGGCGCGGCCCACGACACCGGCCTCCGGCCAGGTGAACGGCGGGTAAATGCGTTGAGCCGGCCGGCTCCACCGACCAGGCTGGATGCTCCGCCCCGTTCTGCCCGAAGGGACTCCGTCATGCGTCTGCTCCGGGACATGTGGGCCACCTCGCCCCGCCGAATGACGATCGTGATCTGCCTGATCGTGCTCGGTGCCGGCGGTCAGGCCGCCGCCGCCGCGCTGGCCGGCCCCGTGCTGGTGCACCGCGCCGCCGGGTTCTTCGCGCTGCTCGCGGTGGCGTTGGTCGCCGCAGTCCTGACCGACCTCGCGGTGAGCCTGCTGATGGCCGGGCTGACCGCCGACTGGTCCGCCGACGTGCGGCGCCGGCTGTGTCGGGTCGCGCTCGGGCAGGACCTGCCCACCCTGGAGACCACCCCGGTCGGCGAGCTGCTCGACCGCATCGACGGCGACGTCTACCAGGTCGCCGCAGCGGTGCGCAACCAGGGCGTACGGATCGCGCAGGGCCTCGCCGCGGGCGTGCTGTCGACCGCCGTCGCCCTCGCGGTCTGGTGGCCGGCCGGCGTCGGGATGCTGGTGCTGACCGTGCTGCTGGCGGCCGGCCTGCGCAAGCCCACGGCGCGGATCGGTCCGGCCCGGATGGCCGAGGAGGAGGCCTGGTCGGACCTCGCCGCGGTGATGGAGGAGGCCATCCACGGCCAGGACGACGTGCGCACCAGCCTGGCCCGGCCGTACGTGCTGCGCCTCTACGCCCGCCGGGCCGCCGAGGTGCTCGCCCGGGGCGTGCGGGTGTGGCGGATGTCGGCCCAGGTCACCACCGTGGCCGCGGGCGTCATCCGGGCCGGGATCGCGGCCGTGGTGCTCGGCGGCGCGTGGGCGCTGGTCACCGGCCGCATCGACGGCGCCCGCCTCACCGCGATCTGGCTGCTCGTCGTCGGATTCGGCATGACCGTCGAGCACGTCAGCCGGATGGTGCCCGAACTCCAGTACGCCCTCGGCGCGTGGGGACGGGTGCAGCTGCTGGCGAACTCCCCCCAGGAACCCGAGGGCGGGGCCGCCCCGGCCGAGGGGGACCTGGTGGTGCGGGGCCTCACCTTCCGCTACGCGGGGGCCGACGACGGGCGCGGGCCCGCGCTGCGCGACGTCGACCTGACCTTCACGCGGGGCCGCTCGTACGCCCTGGTCGGCCGGACCGGCTCCGGCAAGTCGACACTGGCCAAGGTGCTCACCCGGGCCGTCGACGTGCCGCCCGGGACGGTCTTCCTGGCTGGCGACGACGTGTGCGGCCTCGACGTCGAGGCGCTGCGCCGGTGGATCGCCGTGGTGCCCCAGCGCACCGAGATCCTCGCCGGCACCCTCGCCGAGAACGTCGCGCTGTTCGATCCGAACCTGCTCGACGCCGCCGCCCGGGCACTGCGCGAGCTGGGGCTGGACGGCTGGATCGCCGAGCTGCCCGCCGGCCTGGACACCCGGCTGGGCGACGGCGGGCACGTGCTCTCGGCGGGCCAGGAGCAGCTGGTCGCCTTCGCCCGGATCCTGGTGCGCGACCCGCACGTGGTGATCCTCGACGAGGCCACCGCCCGCCTCGACCCGGTGACCGAGGCGCGGGTGCAGCAGGCCACCGAGCGGTTGCTGCGCGACCGGATCGGCATCGTCATCGCGCACCGCCTCTCCTCCGTGCGCCGCTGCGACGAGGTGGTGGTGATGGCCGACGGCGCGGTCGTCGAGGCCGGGCCGCTGCACTCCTCGGAACGCTTCGCCGAGCTGCTCGCCACCAGCCACGCCACCGCGTACGCCCACGCGGCGCCGGGTCGCTCCGGCGGGGTGGACCTGCTGACCGGCCCGTCGGACCCGTGGCCGCCCGCCGACCCGGACGAGGTCCGTCCGCCGGCCGCGCCCCCGGCCGTGCCGCCGCTCGTCCCGCCGGTCGGGCTCCTGGCCGGCGCGTCCCCGGACGGGTCGTCCGCCGCGACGCCGACGGAGCCGTCGGCCGCACCGCCGATCGGTTCGGCCGGCGCTGGTACGGGCACGTCCGAGGAGGCCGGCGAGCCGGCCCTGCGTGGGCTACGGGGGCTGCGGGAGATCCTGCGGCTGTGCGTCAACGACGCGCGGTACGGACTCGCCTCGCTCTCGCTGTTCCTGCTGCTCGTGCTCATCGGGCTGGAAGGGCCGGTGCTGCCCTGGCTCTGGGCCGACCTGGTCGACGGCACCGGCGACCCGTGGAAGCCGGCGCTGGGGATCGTCCTCGGCCTGCTGGTCACCCTGCCGGTGCCGTACCTCACCGGCCTGCGGTTCCCGCAGTGGTGGGTCCGGCAGATGCTGCGGATCAGCCTGCGCCTGGTGCACGGCCAGACCGGGCCCCGCCGGGTCAGCGGGCACACCCCGGCCGAGGTGGTGGCGCAGGGCGGTGACACCGAGCGGGTGGTGCAGCTCGCCGACAACCTGATGGACCAGGGGATCTCGCTCCTGCTCCTGGTCACCATGACCGCCGTCACCGGGAGCGTGGTGCCGGGGCTCTTCTTCGCGGGCACGATGCTGGTCTCCGGGCTGGCCGCGACGCTGTTCGGCCCCAAGCTGGAACGTTCCGCCCGGGCCACCGTCGCGGCCCGGGCCGCGTTCGCCACCGCGCTGGTCTCCTCGCTGTCGGCCGCCCGTACGGTCAAACTCGCCGGAGCCACCCGCCCGGTGCTGGCCCACCTGGCCGACCTCGACGTGGTCCGCAGCGACCGGCAACGCCGGGAGATCTCGGTGCAGGTCTGGTCCCGGTCGACCCCGTCGCTGGTCAGCGGCCTGTTGCCGATCGGCGCGTGGGCGCTGTTCCTGGCCGGGCAGCTGTCGGCCGGCGCCACGCTGGTGGCGGTTGCCACCCTGGCCGCCGCCCGCTGGTTCGCCTGGACGACGGCGTCGCTGATCTCGCAGATCCCGTCGGCGCGGGTGTGGACCCGGCGGACGGTGGCGATGACCGGCGTGGAGGCGTACTCGGCGGCGGTGCCGGAGGTGGACCTGGGCGCGGGGACCGCCCCGGCGCCCGTCGTGCCGCCCCGGCACCCGCTGCGTCGGCTGGAGCTGACCGGCTTCGGCGTCCGGCACACCGACGGGACGGTGGCCGTACGCGACGTCGACCTGACGGTGGAACGCGGCCAGTTGGTGCTGGTCGTCGGCCCGGTCGGCTCGGGCAAGTCGTCGCTGCTGCGGGCGCTGGCCGGCATCGCGCCGCACACCGGCCGGCTGACCTGGAACGGCGACCGGGTCACCGAGCCGGAACTGTTCCTGCGACCCCACCAGGTGGGCTACGTCGGCCAGCTGCCCCGGGTGCTCTCCGGCACGGTCGCGGACAACATCACCCTCGGCCACCGGGTGGACGCCGCGGCGGCGGTGTCGACCGCCCAGCTCGACCACGACCTGGCCGCGGCCGGGGGTGGGCTCGGGCTGCTGATCGGGCACAAGGGCACCCGGCTCTCGGGCGGGCAGTTGCAGCGCCTCGCGCTGGCCCGGGCGCTCGCCCCGCGTACCGAGCTGCTGGTGGCCGACGACGTGTCCTCGGCGCTGGACGTCACCACCGAGCTGGCGTTGTGGCAGGCGCTACGCGAGCACGGCGTGACCGTGGTGGGCTCGACCTCGAAGCGCGCCGCCCTGGTCCGGGCCGACCACGTCGTGGTCCTCCGCTCGGGCACGGTCGCCGCCCAGGGCCCCTGGCGCGACCTGGAACCCCACTGGTCCCACCTGGCCGGCTGACCCACCACCCACCCACCCCCACCCCGCCCGGCCCCGCCCGCCCCCGCCCCACCCCGCCCCGGCCACGTCGATCATGAGGTTGGCGGCACGGATAGAGATCGACATCGCCGCCAACCTCATGATCGACCTGGCGAAGTGGTGGGGGTCAGGTGGCGCGGGCGTACTGGTCGGGCCAGGTGGGGGTGGCGCCGAGCTTGGCGGCGGCCCGGTGCGGCCAGTACGGGTCCCGCAGGAGTTCCCGCCCGAGCAGGACCAGGTCGGCGTCGCCGGACGCGACGATCTCCTCGGCCTGCTCCGGCTCGACGATCAGGCCGACGGCGCCGGTGGCCACCCCCGACTCCCGGCGCACCCGGGCGGCCAGCGGCACCTGGTAGCCCGGGCCGACCGGGATGGTCGCGCTGGCCGACGCGCCGCCCGAGGAGCAGTCGACCAGGTCCACCCCGGCGGCGGCCAGCTCGCCGGCGAGCACCACGCTGTCCTCGGCCGTCCAGCCCGCCGGCTCCCAGTCGGTGGCCGAGATGCGGGTCAGCACGGGCACGTCCTCGCCGACCGCCGCGCGCACCGCCCGCGCCACCTCCAGGGTGAGCCGCATCCGGCCGGAGCGGTCGCCGCCCCAGCCGTCGTCGCGGTGGTTGGTCAGCGGCGAGAGGAACTCGTGCAGCAGGTAGCCGTGCGCGGCGTGGATCTCCACGGCCGCGAACCCGGCGTCGACCGCCCGGCCGGCCGCCGCCGCGAACGCCTCGACGACACCGGCGATGCCCGCCTCGTCCAGCGCGGTCGGCACCCGGTAGTCGGGCACGAACGGCGCGGACCCCGGGCCGACCGGCGTCCAGCCGCCCTCGGCGTCGGGCACCCCGCCCCGCCGCGGCGCCCACGGCCGGTACGTTGACGCCTTGAACCCGGCGTGCGCGAGCTGCACGACCGGCACCGCGCCGTGCGCGGCGACGAACGCGGTCACCGGCCGCCAGGCGTCGACGTGCGCCCCGGACCAGAGCCCGGTGTCCTGCGGGCTGATCCGCCCCTCGGGCAGTACGGCGGTGGCCTCGGTCATCACCAGGCCCGAGCCGCCGACCGCCCGGGCGCCCAGGTGCACCAGGTGCCAGTCGGTGGGCAGGCCGTCCGGGCCGGCGGTGTACTGGCACATCGGCGCCAGGGCGATCCGGTTGGGCAGGGTCACGCTGCGCAGGGTGAGCGGGGTGAACAGGACACTCATGCGGTCATCCTCTCGGACGCGGGAGGACCCCGGGGCGGGGCCCTCCCGACTCGTCGGGGTCGCGCCGGACACGGGCGCGACGGGCGGCTCGGCCGCGAGGCGGCGGCTCGGCTGCGGGCGGGCGGCGCAGGCCCGCCGCAGCGTCGCGGCACGGCAGGCCCGCCGCAGCGCCGGCCCGGCCCGCCGTGAGCGCTTCGGGTGGGGCCAGGCTCGCCTCGGGCGCCCGGGCCGGGCAGGGCTCGTCGCGGGCGCCCGGAGCGGTCCAGGCCCGCCCCGGGCGCCCGCGAGCGTTCCGGGCGGCTCAGGCCGGTACGGGGCTCAGCTCCTCCGGGCGACGCGGGCCGTCGGCGTCGGCGTCCGCCGGGGCGAGCGGCGAGCGCCGGCCCGCCGAGTCGTACGCGGCCCGGTCCAGGGTGCCCTCGCGGGCGGCGACGATGGTCGGCACCAGCGCCTGGCCGGCGACGTTGGTGGCGGTGCGGATCATGTCCAGGATCGGGTCGATCGCCAGCAGCAGACCGGCGCCGGCCAGCGGCAGGCCCAGCGTGCTCAGCGTCAGGGTGAGCATCACGATCGCGCCGGTCAGGCCGGCGGTGGCCGCCGAACCGACCACCGAGACGAAGGCGATCAGCAGGTAGTCGGTGATCCCGAGGTCCATCCCGAAGACCTGGGCGACGAAGATCGCGGCCAGCGCCGGGTAGACCGCCGCGCAGCCGTCCATCTTCGTGGTGGCGCCGAACGGCACCGCGAAGGAGGCGTACTCGCGGGGGACGCCGAGGCGCTCGACCGAGCGCTGGGTCACCGGCATCGTGCCCACCGAGGAGCGGGAGACGAAGGCCAGCTCGATGGCGGGCCAGGCGCCGGCGAAGAAGCGCAGCGGGTTGAGCCGGCCGGCGCCCACCAGCAGCAGCGGGTAGACCACGAACAGCACGATCGCGCAGCCGACGTAGACGGCGGTGGTGAACTTGGCGAGCGGGGCCACCAGGTCCCAGCCGTACGAGGCGACGGCGTTGCCGATCAGGCCGAGGGTGCCGATCGGGGCGAGCCGGATGACCCACCACAGCGCCTTCTGGACGATCTCCAGCAGCGCGCGGTTGATCGCCACGAACGGCTCCGCGGGCTCGCCGACCAGCAGCGCCGCCGCGCCGACGACGAGGGCCAGGAAGACGATCTGGAGCACGTTGCCGTCGACGAAGGCGCCGACCGGGTTGGTCGGCACGATGCCGGTGAGGAAGTCGGTCCACGAGCCGGTCCTCGTGGGCGCGGTGGCGCCGGCGGTGTCGAGGTTGACGCCGCGGCCCGGGTCGGTCAGCACACCGAGCCCGATGCCGACGCCCACCGCGATCAGCGCGGTGACGCCGAACCAGAGCAGGGTCTTCAGGGCCAGCCGGGCGGCGTTGGCCACCCCGCGCAGGCTGACCACGCTGACCACGATGGCGGTGAAGACCAGCGGCGGGACGGCCAGCTTGAGCAGCTGGACGAAGAGGCCGCCGACGGTGTCGAGGGTGCTGGTGAGCCAGCTGAGGTCGTTGGCGCGGGCGAGGAAGCCGAGCGCCACGCCGAGGACGAGGCCGAGCAAGATCTGCACGGAGAAGGGAATCTTGCGCAGGGCGGAAGCCATCAGGGTGTGTCCCAGGGTCTGGAGGTCGGTACGGGCAGCGTCAGGAGAGCGGCTGCGCCGGACAGACGCCGCTGGCCTGCAGTCGGAGGTCGACATACAGGCGCACGGTCAGGTGCCAGACGTTGGTCATCGCCGCCGAGGATAACGCCGGCCGTCGATGCTGCGGAAGGAGTCCCCGCGGTGACGCTCCTTACAGCAGGTGCACGAAGGGACCGTTTGCCCATCCAGGGCGGCACACGTGCCCCCGCTCACCGGCGGAGGGCGACGGCGGTCGCGGAGGCCGTACCCCACAGTACGGCCACCAGCAGCAGCAGCCGCTCCAGGACCGCGATCAGGCCGCCGCGCCCCACGAAGACCAGGGCCACGGCCGTCGCGCCCGCCAGCGGCAGGGACACCGCCACGGCCGCCGCGGCCAGCCGGCGCAGCGCCGACGGCGCCGCCCGGGTGAGCGTGACCGCCAGCATCGCGAGGACCACCGCCGCCACCGCGAGGATGCTCGCCGCGCCGTGCACCAGGTCCGCCCCGGTCGCCCGCTCGAACGGCGGCAGCGGGCAGCCGGCGCTGCACGTCACCGCCCCGGAGACCAGCGCGAAGACGCTCCCTGCCGCGAGCAGCCCGGCCGCGGCCCGCAGCACCGGGGGCAGCGCCGTCGCGAGCAGCAGCAACCCGACCGCCAGGGCGAAGACCCCGATCCGGTACGCCGGGGCGTACGCGCTGTCGGTGACGCCCGCCTCGCTGACGTACCCCGTCAGGCCGGGCCCGGGACCGGCGACCACGGCGACGGTCACCGCGAGCGCGCCCCCGACGACGCAGGCGGCGGAGGCCGACGCGGCGGCGGCCCGGTGCGGTGCGGTACGCGGGCCGGCCCGGCGCGGCTCAGCCACGCCCGTGCGGCGTGGTCCAGCCGGAGGTGTCGGGGCCCAGCGGGACGATCCCCGTCGGGTTGATCGCCGCGTGGGTGCCGTAGTAGTGCCGCTTGATGTGGTCGAAGTCGACCGTCTCGCCGAAGCCCGGGGTCTGGAACAGGTCCCGCGCGTACGCCCACAGCACCGGCAGCTCGGTGAGCTTCTGCCGGTTGCACTTGAAGTGACCGTGGTACGCCACGTCGAAGCGGACCAGGGTGGTGAACAGCCGCACGTCGGCCTCGGTGATCGCGTCGCCCATCAGGTAGCGCCGACCCGCCAGCCGCTCCGACAGCGCGTCGAGCCGCGCGAACAGCGCCGTGTACGCCTCGTCGTACGCGGCCTGCGAGGTGGCGAAGCCGCACCGGTAGACCCCGTTGTTGACGTCCCGGTGGATCTCCGCCATCAGGGCGTCCAGCTCCGGCCGCAGCGCCTCCGGGTAGAGGTCCGGCGCCCCGGGCCGGTGCAGCGCCCGCCACTGCGTCGAGAAGTCGAGCGTGAGCTGTGGATAGTCGTTCGTGACCACCCGGCCGGTGCGCGTGTCGACCAGCGCCGGCACGGTGACCCGCCCGGTGTAGTCGGGATCGGTGGCCAGGTACGCCTCGGAGAGGAAGCCGATGCCGAGCACCGGGTCGAAGCCGTCGGGATCCAGGGCGAACCGCCAGCCGCGTTCGTCGCGGATCGGGTCGACCGTGCCGAGGGAGATCGCATCCTCCAGGCCGAGCAGGCCGCGCACGATCCGGGCCCGGTGCGCCCACGGGCAGGCCCGGCACCAGATCAGCCGGTAGCGGCCCGGCTCCAGCGGCCACCGGCCCTGCGCGTCCGGCCCGCCACCGGGCGGCGAGTCGGAGTCCGGGGTGACCCGACCGGTGAACCGGTTGGGCTGGCGGACGAACTCGCCGCCGCCACTGGTCTCTGCGCTGAACTGGGCCCGGGCCATGCCGCCAACCTATCCGCTGCGCGCGCGGATATCCTGGCGGCCGGGCGTCCCCGCGACCCGGAACCGCCCGACCCCGCCCCTTCCCACCCCCCGAAGGATCGCGCTGATGACCGTGGCATACCTGGTGGCCGGAGTCCGCACCCCGATCGGCCGGTACGCCGGCGCCCTCGCCGGCGTCCGCCCCGACGACCTGGCCGCGCACGTGATCCGCGAGTTGGTCGCCCGACACCCGTCGGTGGACTGGGCGCGGGTGGACGACGTGATCCTGGGCTGCGCCAACCAGGCCGGCGAGGACAACCGCAACGTGGCCCGGATGGCGGCGCTGCTCGGCGGGCTGCCCGAGGAGGTGCCCGGCAGCACGGTCAACCGGCTCTGCGGCTCCGGCCTGGACGCCCTCGCCACCGCGGCCCGCTCCGTCGTCGCCGGCGAGGCCGACCTCGTGGTGGCCGGCGGGGTGGAGAGCATGAGCCGCGCCCCGTTCGTGATGCCGAAGGCGACCACCCCGTTCTCCCGCACCGCCGAGGTCTACGACACCACCATCGGCTGGCGGCTGGTCAACCCGCTGATGAAGAAGCAGTGGGGCATCGACTCCATGCCGGAGACGGCGGAGAACGTCGCCGTCGAGTACGGCGTCGGCCGCGCCGAGCAGGACGAGTTCGCGTACCGGTCGCAGCAGCGGGCCGCGAAGGCGCAGGCCGACGGCCGGTTCGCCGAGGAGATCGTGCCGGTGACCGTGCCGGCGGGGCGGCGCGAGACCAAGCTCGTCGAGGTCGACGAGCACCCCCGGGAGACCTCGCTGGAGAAGCTCGCCGCGCTGCCCACCCCGTTCCGCGAGGGCGGCACGGTGACCGCCGGCAACTCGTCGGGCGTCAACGACGGCGCGGTGGCGCTGCTGGTTGCCTCGGAGGCGGCCGTGGCCCGCTACGACCTCGCCCCGCTGGCCCGGGTCGCCGGCGCCGCCGCGGCCGGCGTACCCCCGCGGGTGATGGGCGTCGGGCCGGTGCCGGCCACCCGGAAGCTGCTCGACCGCCTCGGCCTCGGCCTCGACGCGGTCGACGTCATCGAGCTGAACGAGGCGTTCGCCGCGCAGTCCGTCGCGGTGCTGCGCGAGCTGGGCCTGCCGACCGACGCCGAGCACGTCAACCCGAACGGCGGGGCGATCGCGCTCGGGCACCCGCTCGGCGCCAGCGGCGCCCGGCTGGCGCTGACTGCCGCGCTGGAGCTGCGCCGCCGGGGCGGACGCCGGGCGCTGGCCACCATGTGCGTCGGCGTGGGGCAGGGCATCTCGCTGCTGCTGGAGTCCGCCTGACCCGTGACCGCGGCTCCACGGCGGAGCCGGTCGGTCCCGCTCCGGCCGTAGCCGGCCTTGTCCGCGACGCGGTAGGACGCGGGGCCCAGGCGTGTAGCCCGACCAGCGGGACCGGCGCGCGCGGGAGGTCCGTTCGCCGGCCCGCCCGGTCCCCCTGCGTGGCCGGACCGTGACAGGCCGGTCCCGGTGCGGTGACCGGACCGTGACGGACATCCGACGGGCCGACGAAGTGGGTCATGGGACCTCCCGGACCCGGGAGTTCCCGGCCTAGAGTGGTGAGCACCACACGACCCGCGGGTCGGCCGGTGCCTCGCGTGCCCCACGCACCCCGGCACCGGCCCCCTCCCGCACCGCGGCGACGACCACGAGGTGCAGCAGTGCAGATGCCGGACGGACTTCCCGCCGAGATCGACCTCACCCGGCCGAGCGCGGCCCGGGTGTACGACTACTTCCTCGGCGGGGCGCACAACTTCGAGATCGACCGGCAGTTGGCCGAGCAGATCGCCGGCATGACCCCGAACCTGGCGGCGACCATGCGCGCCGGCCGGGAGTTCCTGCGTCGCGCCGTACGCACGCTGCTCGACGCCGGCATCGACCAGTTCCTCGACATCGGCTCCGGCATCCCCACCGTGGGCAACGTGCACGAGGTCGCCCAGGCCGCCAACCCGAAGGCCCGGGTGGTCTACGTCGACATCGACCCGGTCGCGGTGGCGCACAGCCGGGAGCTGCTCGCCGGGGACGACCTGACCGGGGTGATCCACGGCGACCTGCGCGAGCCGGAGCGGATCCTGGCCGGGGCCCGTGACCTCGGGCTGCTCGACTTCAACCGGCCGCTGGGCATCCTGCTCGCGGGGGTGGTGCACTTCGTCGGAGACGCCGACCGCCCCGGCGACGTCCTGGCCACCCTCCGGGCCGCCGCGGCCCCGGGCAGCCACCTGGTCATCTCGCACTCCACGTTCGAGGACCAGCCGCAGGAGATGCTCGACGCGCAGCGCCTCTCCGCGCGTACGGACACCGAGATCACGCTGCGCTCCCGGGCCGAGGTGACGAGCTTCTTCGGCGACTGGACGCTCCTGGAGCCGGGCGTGGTGCACATGCCGCTGTGGCGCCCCGACTCGCCCTCCGACGTCGACGAGCACCCGGAGCGGTTCGGCGCCTTCGGCGGCGTCGCCCGGTACGACCAGCCCACCGCCTGAGCCGATGGCCGCCGTACCGGAGCCCGGCGGCGACGACCTCAGCCGGTCGGGCGCCCAGCGGTACGCGGCCGAGTGGGCCCGGGCGGTGCGCCGGCTCGGTTTCGTGCCGCTCAGCGCGGCCGAGACCGAGCGTCTGCTGCACCTGCACACTGTCCGGCTGGCCCAGGCACTGCTCGCCGAGCCCTTCTCGCCCCTGCCGGCCGAGGAGGTGGGGCGCGCGCTGGTCGAGGAGCACCTGACCGAGCCCCGGGTGCTCGACTGGTCGGTGCGGGCCCTCGGCGACCGGTTCCCCGCCCGGGTGGTGCCGGGCCGGGCCCACCGGGACGACACGACGCAACGGGTCGCGGCGTTGCAGGGCGGGCTCGCCGCCGGCTTCGCCCGCGCCCTGCGCGACCGTACCTTCGCCCAGCAGGAGCGGATCGCCCGCTCGGCCTGGCAGGCCCGCGACGACGTGGAGCAGGCCCTGCGGGACAGCGAGGCCCGGTTCCGGGCGGTCTTCGTGGGAGCGGCCACGGGCATCGGCATCGCCGGCGTCGACGGCCAGATCATCGACGTCAACCAGGCGTTCGCGGACATGCTCGGCTACTCCATCGAGGAGCTGCGGCAGACCAACGTGGCGGCGCTGTTCCACCCCGACGACGCGGCCGGGATGTGGGAGCTCTACCAGGAGTTGATCGAGGGCAAGCAGGACAGGGCCCGGGTGGAGAAGCGCTACTACCGCAAGGACGGCAGCGTGGTCTGGACGGACCTGTCCGTCTCGCTGATCCGCCACGACGACGGCCGGCCACGGTTCACCGTCGCGATGATCGAGGACATCACCGAGCGGCACGAACTCCAGCAGCGGCTGCGCTTCCAGGCGCTGCACGACCCGCTCACCGGCCTGCCCAACCGGACCCTGTTCTTCGAGACGCTGGGCCGGGTCTTCGACGTCGCCGACGCGGCCCGACGGGTCGGGGTCTGCTTCCTCGACCTGGACGGCTTCAAGGCGATCAACGACAGCCTCGGCCACGACCTCGGCGACCGGCTGCTCGTGGTGATCGCCGAGCGGCTGGCCGACTGCGTCGCGGGCCGCGGCCACCTCGTCGCCCGGATGGGTGGGGACGAGTTCGTCATCCTGGTCGACGACGGCGCCGGCATCGACGACGCGGTACGCGTCGCCGAGGTGGCCCTGGCGGCGGTCTCCGCCCCGGTCCGCATCGGCGAGCAGCAGCTCGCGGTGTCGGCGAGCGTCGGAATCGTCGAGTGCCCGGTCGGCGGGACGAGCGCCTCGGAACTGATGAAGGCCGCGGACACCACGCTCTACTGGGCGAAGGCGGAGGGTCGGGGCCGGTGGGCGGTGTACGACCCGGAGCGCGGCGCCCGGGACATCGCCCGTTCCGCCCTGGCCGCCGGGCTGCCGGCGGCGCTGGACCGGGGCGAGTTCGTCGTGCACTACCAGCCGATCGTGTCCCTGCTGGAGGGCTCGATGCTGGCGGTGGAGGCGCTGGTCCGGTGGCAGCACCCGGAGCTGGGGCTGATCGGGCCGGACCGGTTCATCGGGCTCGCCGAGGAGACCGGCCTGATCGTCCGGCTCGGTGAGTGGGTGCTGCGCCAGGCATGCCGGGACGCCGAGGCGTGGCGACGCGAGTTCCCCCGGGCCCAGCTGGTGGTCAGCGTCAACCTGGCCGCCCGGCAGGCCGACGACCCGGGGATCGTGGACACGGTCGCCGACGCGCTGGCGTCCACCGGGCTGCCGGCGGATCTGCTGCAACTGGAGCTGACCGAGAGCGCGGTGATGGGCACCGCCGGGGAGCCGCTGCGGTCGCTGCACCGGCTGGCCGCCCTCGGCGTACGGATGGCGATCGACGACTTCGGCACCGGCTACTCCAATCTGGCGTACCTGCGCCGGTTGCCGATCCACTGCCTGAAGCTGGCCGGGCCGTTCGTCGAGGGCATCCGGGGTGAGGATGCCGAGGCGGTGCCCGACCACCGGGACGAACGGATCGTGGACGCGCTGGTCCGGCTGGCGCACGCGCTGGAGTTGTGGGTCACCGCCGAGGCGGTGGAGACCGGGGTGCAGGCCGAGCGGCTGCGCGCGCTGCGCTGCGACACCGGGCAGGGACGGTTCTTCGGGCCGCCCGCCCCGGCGGCGGAGATCACCGCCCGGCTGCGCGGCGACGAGCGGGGAGCGACGGCATGAGCCTGACGGACAGCGAGGCGGCGGTCGCCGTACTCGCCGGGTTGGCGATCCTCGCCGGGCTCGCCGGGGTGGTGGTGCCCGGCCTGCCGGCGCTGCCGCTGTGCTGGGGCGGGGTGCTGGTCTGGGCGATCTTCGGCGGCGCCGGGCCCGGCCGCTGGGCGGTGCTCGCCGCCGCGACCGTGGTCGCCGCCGGCGGCACCGTCGTCAAGTACGCCTGGCCGGGGCGGAACCTGAAACGCACCGGGGTGCCCACCTCGTCGCTGCTCGCCGGTGGCCTGCTGGGGCTGGTCGGCTTCTTCGTGATCCCGGTGATCGGGCTGCTGCTCGGCTTCGTCGGCGGGGTGTGGGCGGCCGAACGGCTGCGGCTGGGCGACTCCCGGCTGGCCTGGCCGGCGACGAAGCAGGCGGTCGCGGCGGCCGGCCTGTCCATGCTGGTCGAGTTCCTCGCCGGTCTGCTCGTCGCCGCGCTCTGGGTCGCCGGCCTGCTGCTCACCTGAGACGGCGCTGCCGGGCTGGGGCGGTGCGCTCGGGGCAGCGCGGGCCGGGGCGGCGCGGGCCGGGGCGGCGTGGCGTCGGGGCGGTGCGGGGCGCGGTGGTGCCGGTCGGTGCGGTGGGAGCGGCGGCGCAGGGCGTGCGTCGGGTACGGCAGCGCCGTACAGGTGAGAGAGAGGTGACGTGCCCCGCGCCGCCGCGTGCCGGGCGGTCCGAGCGCCCGGCGGTGGCCCGTCGCGATCGGGCCTGGTCACGGGCTCAAGCATGCGGCGCACGCGCAGGCACGGCAACGCAATTTGCCCGCTCGCCCGCTCGCCCGCTCGCTCGCCCGCTCGCCCGCCCGCTCGCCCGCCCGCTCGCCCGCCCGCTCGCCCGCCTGCTCGCCCGCCCGCCGGGTCGCCGGGCGGGCCGGTCGCGGGGCTGTGGCACCCGCCGACCGTCTGTCGAGCTGCCCCGTCGGGTGGGGCGCTCGGCTCGGCCCCGTGCGCGCTCCCCGCCGTGCCTGCTCGGTCCGGATCGGCCCGGTGTGCGGTTCCCGCCTCGGTCCGGTCCGGCTCGCACGGGTGGGCGCCGGTCTCACGGACGGGGCAGCTCGACAGGGCCTGTCCGCGACACCCGGCGCCCGGGGGCGGTTGCCGGGATGCCGGGCAGGGCATTGACGGTCAACCGGTTAGCCAGTAGACCTTGGTGATGGAGGCCCGCCGATGAGGAAAGCTCCGCTCACGTTGGAACAGTTGCGGGTCGCCGTCGCCGAGGGCGAGATCGACACCGTGGTGCTGGCCCTGGTCGACATGCAGGGCCGGTTGCAGGGCAAGCGGTTCCACGCGCCCTACTTCCTCGACGAGGTGGTCGCGCACGGCAGCGAGGGCTGCAACTACCTGCTGGCCGTCGACGTCGACATGAACACGGTCGACGGGTACGCGATGTCGAGCTGGGAACGCGGCTACGGCGACTTCGCCATGGTGCCGGACCTCGACACGCTGCGCCGGGTGCCCTGGCAGCCGGGCAGCGCGCTGCTCCTGGCCGACCTGGCCTGGCTGGACGGGGCCCCGGTGGTGGCCTCGCCCCGGCAGATCCTGCGCCGGCAGCTCGACCGGCTGGCCGCGCACGGGCTGACCGCGTACGCCGGCACCGAACTGGAGTTCGTGCTGTTCCGCGACTCGTACGAGGACGCCTGGCGGCGCGGTTACCGGGACCTGACCCCGGCCAACCAGTACAACGTGGACTACTCCCTGCTCGGCACCGCCCGGGTGGAGCCGCTGCTGCGCCGCATCCGGCGGGAGATGGCCGGCGCGGGGCTCACCCCGGAGAGCGCGAAGGGGGAGTGCAACCTCGGTCAGCACGAGATCGCCTTCCGCTACGACGAGGCGGTGGCCTGCGCCGACCACCACGTGATCTACAAGAACGGGGCGAAGGAGATCGCCGCCCAGGAGGGCGTGTCGATCACGTTCATGGCCAAGCCGAACGCGCGGGAGGGCAACTCCTGCCACATCCACTTCTCGCTGCGCGACGCCGACGGCCGCTCGGCGATGCTCGGCGACGGGCCGGCACACCTGTCGACGACCGGGCAGCGGGTGCTGGCCGGCCTGCTGGCCACGATGCGCGAGTTCAGCCTCCTGTTCGCCCCGAACATCAACTCGTACAAGCGCTACCAGCCCGGGTCGTTCGCACCCACCGCGCTGCGCTGGGGCACGGACAACCGCACCTGCGCGCTGCGGCTGGTCGGGCACGGGCAGGGCATGCGGGTGGAGAACCGGGTGCCGGGGGCGGACGTGAATCCGTACCTGGCGATCGCGGCACTCGTCGCGGGCGCGGTGCACGGCATCGAGCGGGAGCTGGAACTGGGCGAGGAGTGCACGGGCAACGCGTACGACGATCCGGCCGCCGAACGGGTCCCCGGCACGCTCCGCGACGCCCTGGCCCTCTGGGAGGGCTCGACGGTGGCCGCAGAGGCGTTCGGCGACGAGGTGACGGCCCACTACGCCAACCAGGCACGGATCGAGCTGACGGCCTTCGACGCCGCCGTGACGGACTGGGAACTGATCCGTGGCTTCGAACGCCTCTGACCCCCCGTCGATCATGGAGTTGTGGTGGGCGTTCGGCGGCGATCCGTGGCTTTCGTGAGACACCACGACTGCATGATCGACGCCGCGGGCGCCGCGGGGCGGCAGGGAGAGGGGAGGGGTGGGCTTGAGTGAGGTGGTGGATCCGGCTACCGGGGAGGTCGTGGGGTTCGTGCCCGCCACGTCGACCGGGGAGGTCGATGCGGCGATAGCGCGGGCGGACGCGGCCTTCCGGCGCTGGCGGGGGGTGGCGCCGGGGGAGCGGGCGCGGGTGCTGCGGCGGTTCGCGGCGGTGGTCGACGCACACCTGGAGGAGCTGGCGCGGCTGGAGGTGCGCAACTCCGGGCACACCATCGGCAACGCGCGGTGGGAGGCGGGCAACGTCCGCGACGTCCTCGACTACTACGCGGGCGCACCGGAGCGGCTGACCGGGCGGCAGATCCCGGTGCCGGGCGGCCTCGACGTGACGTTCCACGAGCCGCTCGGTGTGGTCGGGGTGATCGTGCCGTGGAACTTCCCGATGCCCATCGCCGCCTGGGGGTTCGCGCCGGCGCTCGCCGCCGGCAACACCGTGGTGCTCAAGCCCGCCGAGCTGACCCCGCTGACCGCGCTGCGCCTGGCCGAGCTGGCGCGCGAGGCGGGTGTGCCCGACGACGTGTTCACCGTGCTGCCGGGCGCCGGGTCCGTGGTGGGGGAGCGCTTCGTCACCCACCCCGCCGTCCGCAAGGTCTGCTTCACCGGCTCCACGGAGGTGGGCACCCGGATCATGGCCGGCTGCGCCGCGCAGGTGAAGCGGCTGACCCTGGAGCTGGGCGGCAAGAGCGCCAACCTCGTCTTCGCCGACGCCGACCTGGAGCGGGCGGCGGCCACCGCCCCGTACGCCGTCTTCGACAACGCCGGCCAGGACTGCTGCGCCCGGTCGCGGATCCTGGTGCAGCGGCCGGCGTACGACCGGTTCCTGGAGCTGCTCGAACCGGCGGTGCGCGCGCTGCGGGTGGAGGACCCGGCCCGGGAGACCGCCGAGATGGGCCCGCTGATCTCCGCCGCCCAGCGGGACCGGGTGGCCGGGTACGTCGACGGGTCGAACGTGGCCTTCACCGGCTCCCGCCCCGACGGCCCCGGCTTCTGGTACGCCCCGACGGTGCTGCTCGCCGACTCGCCCGCGGACCGGCACTGGCGCGAGGAGATCTTCGGCCCGGTCGTCTCGGTGCTGCCGTTCGACGACGAGGCCGACGCGATCCGGCTGGCCAACGACACCGAGTACGGCCTGTCCGGCTCGGTCTGGACGCGGGACGTGGGCCGGGCGGTGCGGGTGGCGCGGGCGGTGGAGGCGGGCAACCTCAGCGTCAACTCGCACTCCTCGGTGCGGTACTGGACGCCGTTCGGCGGGATGAAGCGCTCCGGGCTGGGCCGCGAGCTGGGCCCGGACGCGCTGCACGCCTTCACGGACGTCAAGAACGTGTTCATCGCGACGGAGGAGTGATCAGGTGCGGGGTCGTCTTGAGGGCCGGGTGGCCGTGGTCACCGGAGCGGGCAGCGGGATCGGGCTGGCCACCGTGCGGCGGTTCGCCGCCGAGGGGGCCCGGGTGGTCTGCGTGGACGTCGACCAGGAGGCGGGCGGGCGGGCCGCCGAGGAGGTCGGCGGCGAGTTCGTCGCCACGGACGTCGCCGACGAGGCGGCCGTACGGGACCTCTTCGACGGGGTGGCCGAGCGGCACGGGCGCATCGACGTGGCGTTCAACAACGCCGGCATCTCCCCGCCGGAGGACGACTCCATCCTGACCACCGGGCTGGACGCCTGGGAGCGCGTGCTGCGGGTCAACACCACGAGCGTCTACCTCTGCTGCAAGCACGTCATCCCGCACATGCGCCGGCAGGGCCGGGGTTCGATCATCAACACCGCGTCGTTCGTGGCCCTGATGGGGGCGGCCACCTCGCAGATCGCGTACACGGCGAGCAAGGGCGGGGTGCTGGCGATGACCCGGGAGCTGGGCGTGCAGTTCGCCCGGGAGGGCATCCGGGTCAACGCGCTCTGCCCCGGCCCGGTCGCCACCCCGTTGCTGCTGGAACTCTTCGCCGCCGACCCGGAGCGGGCCGCCCGCCGGCTGGTGCACGTGCCGATGGGGCGGTTCGGCAAGCCGGAGGAGATCGCCGCGGCGGTGGCATTCCTGGCCAGCGACGACTCGTCCTTCATGACCGCCGCGCAGTTCGTCGTGGACGGCGGCATCACCGGCGCGTACGTCACCCCGCTGTGAGCCGGCCACTGATCGGGGTCACCGCGTACGTCGAGCCGGTCGGCTGGGGGGTGTGGCGGGACGTGCCGGCGGTGCTGGTGCCCGAGGCGTACGTCCGGGCGGTCACCGCTGCCGGGGGTCGGGCGGTGGTGCTGCCCCCCGACGACCGTGACGCGGACGTGCTGGGGGTGCTCGACGGGCTGGTCCTGGCCGGCGGCGCGGACGTCGACCCGGCCCGGTACGGACAGCCTCCGGCGCCCCGCACCGAGAGTCGTCCGGAGCGCGACGCGGGCGAGTTGGCCCTGCTCACCGCCGCCCTCGACACGGACCTGCCGGTGCTCGGGGTCTGCCGGGGGATGCAGCTGCTCGCCGTGGCGGCCGGCGGGTCGCTGCACCAGCACCTGCCGGACCTGGTGGGGCACGACCTGCACCGCCCCGCCCCCGGCGTGTACGGCGGGCACGGCGTGCGGTTCGCCCCGGGCAGCCTGGCCGCGACGGTGATGGCCGGGGTGGGGCGGGTCAACTCCTACCACCACCAGGCGGTGGCCGACCCGGGCCGGCTGACGGCGACGGGCTGGTCCGACGACGGGGTGGTCGAGGCGGTCGAGGATCCGCACCGGCCCTTCCTGCTCGGCGTGCAGTGGCACCCGGAGAACGAGCCCGACCCGCGACCGGTCGCCGCACTGGTCCGGGCGGCCCGGGAAGGCCGGGCCGCCCCGGCGCGTCGGTGACACCCCTCCCCTGCCCCGCTCCGGCGGGCGGGGAGGTGTCGCAGATCACAGTCGCCCGGCGGGTGGCGCCTGACCGGGCGCCGCGTCGTCCCGTGCACGGGACTGAAATGCCGCGCTGGTCCGGATTCGGGTGACCGGCCGTCCCGTGTGGATCCCGCCTCGCGACGCCACTGCCGGGGAGCGGCGGCCGGGTGTGGCGGACATGAACAGCGCACGGCGGGCGGTATGCGTTACGTTGCTCGTCCGTCGGGGTACCAAGCGGGGCACGGCCGGTCGGATCACCGGGCCGAGGCGGTGATGGCCGGAGCGGGAGGAACTATGAGCTCGGCCCAGGGGGGCATGGACGAGGGTTGCCCGTCCGAGGGAGGGCAGAGCGTCGAGTTCCCCCCGATGCTGGCTGCCGCCTTCGCCGGCGGCGGCGAGATGGGCGAGCTGATGGGCCGCCTCGACTGGTCCGCCCATCCGCTCGGCACCCCCGACCGCTGGCCGGCGACGCTCTGCTCGGCGATCGGCCTGATGCTCGCCTCCAGCTCGCAGATTGTCATGTTCTGGGGCGAGGACGAACTCGCCTTCTACAACGACGCCTACCGCCCCACGATCGGTGACAAGCACCCGGACGTGCTGGGCCGACCGGCCCGCGAGCACTGGGCGGAGACCTGGAGCGTGCTCGGGCCGCTGCTGGAGGGCGTCCGGCGGGACAGCCGGTCGTACCACGCGCAGGACCACCCCTTCCCGCTCGACAGGCGCGGTTTCCTGGAGGAGACGTACTTCGACGTCTCCTACGACCCGATCCTGGGCGCCGACGGCGCCGTCGACGGTGTCTTCTGCATCGTCAACGAGACCACCGGCCGGGTGGTCGGGGAGCGCCGGCTGCGGCTGCTGGCCGAGCTGGGCACCGAGCTGGCCGAGGTGGACAGCAGGTCCGAGCTGGGTCGGACCGCCGCGGCGGTGCTCGACCGGCACCGGTCGGACGTGCCGTTCTCGCTGGTGTACCTGCGCGACGAGGCCGGTGACCTGGCCCTGACCGGGTGCGGCGGCGTCGGCCCCCGGGCGGTCCCCACGCCTCCGTCGGCGCGGCTCGCCGAGGTCACGGCCGCCGGCACCGCCGCCACCGTCGCCGTGACGGACCTGCTCACCGAGGCGCCGGCCGACGCGACCGGCGAGGCGCTGGTGCTGCCGGTCACCGCCGGGAACGAGACCGTGGGCACGCTGGCCGTCGGCGTCGCCCGCCGGCTGCCGCTCACCGACGAGTACCGCGACTTCTTCGACCTGGTCGCCGCGCAGATCTCCCGGGCCGTCGGGCGGCAGCAGGCGTACGAGCAGGAACGCACCCGCGCCGCCGAGCTGGCCGCCCTGGACCGGGCCAAGACCAACTTCTTCGCCAACGTCAGCCACGAGTTCCGCACCCCGCTGACCCTGGTGCTCGGCCCGCTGGAGGACCTGCTGGCCGACCCGGCGCTGCCCGAGGCGTACACCGACCGGCTCGTCACCATGCACCGCAACGCGCTGCGGCTGCTCAAGCTGGTCAACACGGTGCTCGACTTCTCCCGGCTGGAGTCCGGACGGCTGGCCGCCCGCTACCAGCCCACCGACCTCGCCGACTACACCGCCCGACTGGCCAGCACGTTCCGGTCGGCCACCCAGCGGACCGGGCTGCGCCTGGTCGTGGACTGCCCGCCGCTGCCGGCGCCGGTCTTCGTGGACCGGGACATGTGGGAGAAGGTCGTCCTCAACCTGGTCTCGAACGCGGTGAAGTTCACCTTCGACGGCGAGATCCGGGTGCGGATCCGGGCGGTCGACGGGGTCGCCCGGCTGGAGGTCACCGACACCGGCGTCGGCATCGTGCCGGAGGAGCTGCCGCAGATCTTCGAGCGCTTCCACCGGGTCCCCGGGGCGCGTTCGCGCAGCCACGAGGGGACCGGGATCGGCCTGGCGCTGGTCCGCGAGCTGGTCGAGATGCACGGCGGCGAGGTGGCCGTGCGCAGCCGCGTCGACGAGGGCAGCACGTTCACGGTGACCGTCCCGTTCGGCGCCGGGCACCTGCCGGCCGAGCGGGTCGTCGACGCCGGCCCCCCGGCGCAGGTCGAGCTGGCGCAGGCCGACCTCTACGTCGCGGAGGCGGCGCTCTGGACCGGCGCCGCCGGGCCGGCCGACGGTGCCGGCTCGACGCGGGGGAGCGGCGCCGCCGGCCGGATCCTGGTCGCCGACGACAACGCCGACCTGCGCGAGCACGTCACCCGGCTGCTCGCCCCGTCCTGGGAGGTGGTCGCGGTCACCGATGGCGTGGAGGCGCTGCGGCACGCCGTCGACGGCTCGTTCGACCTGGTGCTGACCGACGTGATGATGCCCCGGCTCGACGGGTTCGGGCTGGTCGCCGCGTTGCGCGCGGATCCGCGTACCCGGCACGTGCCGATCGTGCTGCTCTCCGCCCGGGCCGGCTCCGCCGAGGAGGTCGCCGGGCTCGCGGTCGGCGCCGACGACTACCTCACGAAGCCCTTCTCCGGCCAGGAGCTGACCGCCCGGGTACGGGCCAACGTCGAGCTGGGCCAGCTCCGCGGGCAGATCATCCGTGGGCTGCGGGCCCTGGCCGACGCGGCGGTCGCGGTCAACACCGCCCGCTCCACGGCCGAGGTGCTCCAGGTCGCCGCGCGGCACGCCCTGAGCCTCGCCGAGGCCGCCCGGGTGGTGGTCTCGGCCACCGGGATGCGCTTCGAGGCCGACGGCGGCGGGCTGGCCTCGATCGAGCCGTCCTTCGTGCTGCCGCTGACCGGCACCACCGGCGAACGGCTCGGCGAGCTGCGGGTCTGGCGCCCGGACGGTGACGGGACCCACACCGACGAGGCCGCGCTCACCCAGCTCGCCCGGCTGGTCGGCGTGCGGTTGGAGAACGCCCAGCTCTACGAGGCCGAGCACCGCATCGCCACCACGCTCCAGCACAGCCTGCTGCCCCGGTCGCTGCCGCAGCTGCCGGGCGCCCTGGTGGCCAGCCGCTACCTGCCGGGCAGCGCCGACGTGGAGGTCGGCGGGGACTGGTACGACGTCGTCGCGCTCGGCGACGACGAGCTGGTGCTGGCGATCGGCGATGTCGTCGGCAAGGGTGTGCGGGCGGCCGCCGCGATGGGCCAGCTCCGCAACGCGCTGCGGGCGTACGTCCTGGAGGGCTTCGATCCCGGCGAGTCGCTGACCCGGCTCAACCGGCTCGTCGGCACCAACGAGGGGCGCTCCTTCGCGACGGTGTTCTGCCTGTGGTTCAGCCCCCGTACCGGCCGGACGCGGTACGCCAGCGCCGGTCACCCGTCCCCCCTGCTGATCCGAGGAGACGACGTGGCGTTCCTGCACGACCGGGCGCTCGGACCGCCGATCGGGGCGATGCCCGACACCGCCTACCGGACGGTCGAGGGGGAGCTGGCCGCCGGGAGCCGGCTGCTGCTCTACACCGACGGGCTGATCGAGGACCGGCAGCTCGGCATCGACGCCGCGCTGGCCACGCTGCGGCAGGACGCGGCCACCCCCGGCGAGCACGTGACCGACCTGATCGACGCCGTGGTGGAGCGGGTCGCCGGGCGGCCGTTGCGCGACGACGTCGCGGTGCTCGCCCTGGAGGCGGCGGAACTCAACCGGTTCGCGCTGCGGCTGCCGGCCGATCCCACCCGGCTCAGCGTGCTGCGCAAGCGGCTGGAGGACTTCCTCGTCGCGCACGAGGTCAGCGAGACGGACCTGTTCGACCTGACGGTCGCCGTCTCCGAGGCCGCCGCCAACGCCATCGAGCACCCGGTCGAGCCGGTCGAGCCGACGATCAGCGTCGAGGTGACCATCTCCGACCGCACGGTGGTCGCCACGGTGCGCGACAGCGGCCGGTGGCGGGAGTCGACCGGGTCGGGCTTCCGGGGGCGGGGGCTGGCGCTGATCGAGGCGCTCGGGGAGCTGGCGGTGAACCGTACCGCCGAGGGGACCGAGGTGACGCTGCGCCGGCGACTGGCGGACTGAGCGCGCGGCCGGGCGGTGCTCCGGCGGCGCCACCCGCGGTGCGGCGGCGGGCCCGGGGCGGGAGGGCTCAGGCCGGGCGGAGCCAGGCCTGGTCGCCCAGGCCGGAGATGTCCAGCACCCGGTGGACCTGCCGCGACGGGAGCACGGTGAGCGCGCCGGGAAGGTGCTGGGCCAGCCGGACCACGGCGTGGATCGCCGCCGAGTCGAAGAAGGTGACCGCCCGGAGATCGAGCGTCACCCGCTCGGCCGACTCCCGCAGCGCGGTCTGGAACATGACGTCGGCGGTGGCCATGTCGACCTCGCCCGTGACCAGGACGCGGAGGTGGTCGCCGTCGACCTCCGCCTGGGCGGAGAAGACGGGAGACGTGTCACCCCCTTGATCCACGGAGCCACAATTGCACAGCGGACCGGGCACGGCAACAACCGCTCCGGGCGGGCGGTGGCGGGGGTCACCACTCCGCGCGGCGATAAACTCGCGTCATGACCGTCCGTGCGCCGCTGACCCCCGGCACGCTCACCCCGTTGCGGCCCGTGCCCGCCCACATCGTCCGCCCGGAGTACGTGGGCAAGAAGCGTCCCCAGGAGTGGCGCGGTTCGCACGTGCAGACGCCGGAGACCATTGAGAAGATGCGGGTCGCCGGTCGGCTCGCGGCGCAGGCCACCCAGCTCGCCGGCGAGCACTGCAAGCCCGGCGTGACCACCGACGAGATCGACCGGGTCGTGCACGAGTTCCTCTGCGACCACGGCGCGTACCCGTCGACGCTGGGCTACCGGGGCTTCCCGAAGTCGTGCTGCACCAGCCTCAACGAGGTGATCTGCCACGGCATCCCCGACTCCACCGTGCTCGCCGACGGCGACATCATCAACGTCGACGTGACCGCGTACCTCGACGGGGTGCACGGCGACACGGACGCCACCTTCTGCGTGGGCGAGGTCAGCGAGGAGGCCCGGCTGCTGGTGGAGCGGACCCACGAGGCGATGATGCGCGGCATCCGCGCCGTCGCCCCGGGCCGCCAGATCAACGTGATCGGTCGGGTCATCGAGTCGTACGCGAAACGCTTCGGCTACGGCGTCGTCCGCGACTTCACCGGCCACGGGATCGGCGAGGCGTTCCACAGCGGACTCTACGTGCCGCACTACGACAGCCCCCGCCCCACGGACGTGATGGAGCCGGGGATGACCTTCACCATCGAGCCGATGATCACCCTCGGCACCCACGAGTACGACATGTGGGACGACGGCTGGACCGTGGTGACGAAGGACCGCAGGTGGACGGCCCAGTTCGAGCACACCATCGTGGTGACCGAGGACGGGCACGAGATCCTCACGCTGCCGTGACGGACACCCCGGCGGCGCTGCGTGAGGCGCACCACGCGGACGTCTCCGGCGGCTGGCTGCGCCCCGCCGTCTTCGGTGCGATGGACGGGCTGGTCACCAACATCGCCCTGATCGCCGGGGTGGCGGGCGGCGGGGTCTCGCCCCGCAGCGTCGTGCTCACCGGCGTGGCCGGCCTGGTGGCCGGCGCCATCTCGATGGGATTGGGGGAGTACACCAGCGTCCGTTCGGCGAACGAACAGGTCGCCGCCGAGGTCGCCAAGGAGCGTCGCGAGCTGGAGCGGCACCCCGAGGCCGAGGCGCGCGAGCTGGCCGAGGCGTGGGTCGCCCGGGGACTGCCGCGCGACCTGGCCATGGAGGTCGCCCAGGCCGTCCGGCGCAACCCGCAGGAGGCGCTGCGGGTGCACGTACGGGAGGAGCTCGGCGTCGACCCCGACGAGCAGCCCAGCCCCTGGGCGGCCGCGATCTCGTCGTTCCTGTTCTTCTCGGTCGGGGCGCTGGTGCCGCTGCTGACGTACCTGTTCGGCGCGACGAGCCTGTGGCTGGCGCTCGCGGTCGGCGGGCTCGGGCTCTTCGTGGCCGGGGCGGTGGTGGCCCGGTTCACCGCCCGGTCCTGGTGGTCCGGCGGCCTGCGTCAGCTCCTGCTCGGCGCGGCGGCGGCCGGTGCCACGTACCTCGTGGGCACCCTCATCGGCGTGCAGGGCGGGCTCGGCTGAGCGCGGGGCCCGCTCAGCCGTCGAGCAGGTCGTCGACCGTGCCGTCGACGGGGCGGCCCCGGGCCGCCAGCTCGTCCGCCTGGCGGGCCAGGACGACGCCCACCTCGGTCATGTCCGCGCCCGCGAGTCCCGTCCGGCGCACCGCGTCGCCCGGGTCGCGGAAGTAGGTGCGGCTGAGCAGGCCGGCGACCGTGGCCGCCGCCAGCCGCGCCTCGCCGAGCATCAGCAGCGCCTGGTCGGTCTCGTACCACTCGGCCAGCCGGGCGGCCCGGGCGTGCGCCGCGCCGCCCCGGTACCAGGCCCGGCGGGCCGCCGTGCTGAACTCGGCCGGCCGGGACCGGGCCAGCCGGCCCAGGTGCTCGTCGCGCAGCGTGCGCAGCCAGCCGGTGGGGTCGTACAGCGCCCGGGTGCTGACGTAGCGGTCGGCGGTCAACGGCCAGAGCGGGGAGATCACCCGGGCCTGGCGCAGGTAGTCGTCCGCGCCGGCCACGGTCAGGTCGACCAGCACGCCGTCGACCCGCCGGGTCGCCGGGGACGGTCCGCCGCCGGGCCGGTACGTCACCACCAGCAGCCCGACCTCGCCGTCCCCGCCGCCGTCGTCGTCGCCGTGGGCTAGCGGCCCGTGCACCGCGACCGCCAGCACGTCGGCCGGGAACCGTCGGCGCACGGCGTCGGCGACCCGCTCGGCCACCGCCCACCGTGGATCGTCGGAGTGGGGTTCGCCGTCGGCGCCGGTCACCGCACCAGCCTATTCGCGCCCGGTCGGCCCGCCCGGCACGCCGCGCCCGGTGGGGACCAGCCGGAAGACGAGGATCTCCCGGCCGCCGGCCCGCTGGGCGTACGCCCGGTAGGCGGGCCACTCGGTGACCAGCAGCGCCCAGAGGCGGTCCCGTTCGGCGCCGGTGGCGACCTGGGCGCGCACCGGCACGCGGCGGCCCTTGACGGCCACCTCGGCGGCGGGATCGGCGCGCAGGTTCATCGCCCAGCCGGGCTGGTGGGTCTGGCCGAAGTTGGAGCCGACCACCACGTACGCGTCGCCGTCGGGCACGTAGAGCAGCGGATTGCTGCGCGGCTTGCCGGAGCGGCGGCCGGTGGTCGTGATGACCAGCGACGGGATGAGCCCGAGCGCGACCACCCGCCCCCGGGTGAGCCGCCCCACCATCCGGTCGGCGGGGACGAGCAGGCGGACGGCGGCGCCGAACCAGCGGTGGTGACCGACACGGCGGGTCAGGGCTCCCAGTACGGGCACGGCGACCAGTGTGCCCGCTCCCGGCCCGTCAGTCGAGACGTCGCTCGACCGGCAGCCGGGAGCGGGTGAAGAGGCCCGCGCCGAGCATCGCGACCAGCGGCACCACCACCAGGACGCCGAGCGTGGTCCAGGGAACGACCACCGGGTACGGCTCCGCGACCGGCCACAGGCCGGCGTACCGGCGGTTGAGGGCGGTCAGGATGATCGACGCGGAGCCGAGGCCGGCGACGATGCCGAGCGCGGAGCCCAGCACGGCGATGACCCCGGACTGGCAGAGCGACAGCAGCCGGCGCAGCCCCGGGCCGGCGCCGACCGCCGCGAGGGTGGACAGGTCCGCCCGTCCCTCGGCCGCGGCCAGCCCGGTGGCGATGCCGGCGGCGCCCACGGTGACCACCCCGGCCGCGGCGGCCAGCAGGAGCAGCAGCGGCCGTCCCGTGTCCGCCAGGGCACCCCGCTCGATCTCCACCTGCGCGCCGAGCGGGCGCACGGCGGCGAGGAACCGGTTCTGCCGGTCCTCGTCGGGCACGCCGTCGGCGGTGATCGCCCAGCCGAGCGGGCGGACGGTCAGCCCGAGCCGCTCGGCGGCGGGCCGGGAGAGCAGCAGCCGGTGCGCGCCCAGCCCGGTGGGCAGCGGGTACCCGGCGACGGTGGTGCTGGTCGGGTTGTCGGGCCGGACCTGCCCGGGGTGGGTCACCCTGACGTCGACCCGCCCGTCGCGCACGTAGCGCGGATCGGTCACCACCGCGCCGCCGGCCCGCAGCACGGCGGTGGCGGCGGCGACCTCGGCGGGGGCGGCGCCGGTGAGCACCGGCAGCGCCGTGCCGTCGTCCACCACCACGTGGAAGTACCCGCCGAGGTGCTCCTCCGGAACCGTGCAGCGGGCGTCCGCGCGGGCCCGGCGCTGCTGCGCCGGGCTCAGCCGGTCCCCGGGCGCCCACGGGCAGGCGCGCTCGGCCGGCAGCACCGGCGAAACCACGCACGGGTCGGTGTCGGGGCCGCCGCACCCGGGTTCCGCGAGCGGCGCCACGGCCCGCACCCCCAGGTGGGCGCGGGCCGCCTCGGCGACCCGGGGCAGGGCGGGCGGCTCGTTCGGGCCGTGGCTGGTCACCAGCACGGTGCCGGCCGGCAGGGCGGGCCGGTACATCGTGGCCGACCGGGCGTCGTCGCTGGCCAGGTACACGCCGATGGCGACGCTCCCGGCGACGGCCGCCATCACGGCGGAGATCGCCGGGGCGGTGGACGACCGGTTGCGGCTGGCGTCGCGCAGTGCGATCCGGGGCGCCAGCGGCAGCGACCGCCCGAGGCGGGCGAGCAGCCCGACCAGGGTCGGGGTGGCGAAGACCAGCCCCAGTTCGCCGAGGACCAGGCCGGCGAGGATCACCGCCGGCGCGGTCCGGGCCGCCCCGAACGCGGCCACCGCGGCCCCGCCGACGGCCAGGGCCACCCCGGCGGTCAGCCAGCGTCGCCGGTGCGCGGGTGGGGTGCGCCGGCCGGCAAGCCCCGCCACCACGTCCTGCCGGGCGGCCGTCCAGGCCGGGGCCAGCGCGGCCAGCACCCCGGCCAGCACCGCGACGGCCGCGATCGCCGCGAGGGCCTCCGGCCAGCAGCGGTACGCGCCGAAGCGCGCGCCATAGAGGTGCTGCTCCACCAGCGGGCGCCCGGCGAACGCGGCGGCGACGCCCAGCGCGACCCCGACGGCGGCGCCGAGGGCGCCCAGCACCACGCCGTCGGCCAGCACGATCCGGCGCAGGTGGGCGTCGTCCCCGCCGGCCACCGCCACCAGCGCGAGGTCCCGCCGTCGCCGCCGTACGCCGACCGCGAAGGCCGGCCCGACGAGCAGCACCACCTCCAGCAGCCCCAGCCCGCCGACGAGCACCGAGACGCTCATCCCCTCCACGTCCATCGGAAGTCGGGCGTCCGGTCCGAACGCGACGACGTCCGACGCGGGGGCGGGGGTGCGGGCGTGGACCAGGATGCCGTGCCCGTTGAGCCGGCGGAACAGTCCCTCGTCGGGGGGCCCGGGCAGGTCGACCAGCCAGCTCGTGTCCGGCTCGGTCTCCATCCGCCCTTCCGACGGGTGCAGCGTCACCACCGCGCCCAGGTCGTCGGGGTACTCGGCCACCCCGACCACCCGCCAGGAGCGGGCGCCGTCGCCGGAGGTGACGGCGCCGCCGAGGCGGGCGTCGAGGCGGCGCAGCGCCGCCGGGCTGACCACGATCTCGTCCGGCCCGGTCGGCGCCCGCCCCGAGCGGAACCGGACCAGCCCCCGCCCGAGCGGATCGGTGAGGTCGACGGCGCGTCCCACGATCGTGTCGTCGATCCGCTCGCCGACCCGGGCGTCGAACGATACCCAGCGGCGCAGCGGGACCACCCGGCTCCCGGCCGGCAGCAGGGCGGTGACCTGCTCTGCGGTGACGGCCCCGGTGGGGGGCGCGTCCTCCCGGTCGGCCTGCCAGGCGTCGCCCCAGGCGCTCTGCGCGATCGGCTGCCGCACCATCCACCTCAGCTCCGCGTCGGCCGCGCCGAGCTGGCGGTCGGTCCGCTCGGCGGGCGTCAGCTCGGACATCCGCCAGCTCACCGCGGTGAAGGTCAGCACCAGCACCGGAAGCGTGATCATCGCCAGCACCAGCGCCGTACGCCCCCGGGCCCGTCGGGCCTCCCGCCGGGCGATGCGCAGCGCGGCCCACCAGGAGCCGGCCGCCCGGGCGAGTCGGCCGCCCCGGCCCGGGCTCACCGACCGCTGCCGCTCAACAGCTGCTCCACGCTGCCCAGCGGGGCCGTCGTGTCGACCAGGACCCCGTCGCGGAGGAAGACCACCCGGTCGGCCCAGGCGGCGTGCCGCGCCTCGTGGGTGACCAGCACGGCGGCGGCCCCGGCGTCCACCCGCCGGCGCAGCAGGTGCAGCACCGCCTCACCGGTCTGCGAGTCCAGCGCGCCGGTCGGTTCGTCGGCGAGCACCAGCCGGCGCTCCCCGACGAGCGCGCGGGCGATGGCCACCCGCTGCTGCTGCCCGCCGGAGAGCTGGTCGGGGAACCGGTCGCCCAGCTCGGTCAGGCCCACCTCGGCCAGCGCGTCCAGCGCCAGGCGGCGGGCCCGCCGCACGCCCGTGCCGTCGAGTTCGAGGGGCAGGGCGACGTTCTCCACGGCGCTGAGGCTGCCGAGCAGGTTGAGATCCTGGAAGACGTAGCCGATCCGGCGGCGCCGCACCTGGGCCAGCCGCCGCCGGTCCAGGGCGCCGAGCGGCTCGCCCTCCACGTACACCTCGCCCGCGGTCGGGCCGTCCAGCCCGCCGGCCAGGGCCAGCAGGGTCGACTTCCCCGAGCCGGACGGTCCCATCACGGCGACGAGTTCCCCCGCGTGCACGGTGAGGCTCACCCCGCGCAGCGCGTGCACCGCCGCCGTGCCGGCGCCGTGGGTGCGGTGCACGTCACGCACGTCCAGCACGGGCGTGCGCGGGCTGCCGTCCGCCGGCCGGTTCCCCGTGCTCACCGTCGCGCCTCCTCGTCCGCCCGGTCCACCGCCTCGTCAGGCGTCGTCGGGACGCGGCCGGGCTCCGCCGGACGGTAGCGCACGAGGCTGGTCTCGCAGTGGTCCAGCCAGCGCACCTCGGCCTCGGCCTGGAAGACCATGGCGTCCAGCACCAGCCGCCACGGCAGGTCCTCGGGGCGGTCGCTGGCGTACTTCAACCGGGTCAACTCCTGCAACGTCCGCATGGTCGCGCTGCGCTGGGTCTGCACCACCGACCGGACGTCCACCCCGGGGGTGGTCAGCGCGAGGGCGAGCTTGATCGCCAGCTCGTCGCGGGGCCGGTCGGTGCGGCTGATCGGAGTGGCGAACCACAGGGCCAGGTCCGTCCGTCCGGTGTCGGTGATCTCGTACGGGCGCTGCCCCGTCTCGCTCTCGGGCAGCGACCGGACCAGCCCGTCCCGTTCCAGACGGGACAGGGTGGTGTAGACCTGCCCGATGTTCAGCGGCCAGGTCGAACCGGTCGACTCCTCGAACGCGGCGCGGAGCTGGTAGCCGTACATCTGGCCGCGTTCGAGCAGGGCGAGCAGCCCGTGACGGATGGACATGGCAACGGAGTATGCATACCTGGTATGCGACCCGCAACCGGAGCGGGCGCCGAGAGGGCCGGTCGGTCAGGCGGGTCGGCCCGGGAACGGCACCGTCAGCGGGGTGATCCCGGCCGTCCGCCGCCAGCGGGTGGCCCGCAGGGCGTACTCGACCAGGGCGGCCAGGGCCCTGTCCCGGTCCGCGCCGCTGGTGGCCGGCACCGCCGCCCGCCAGAACGCGGCCGTGCGCTCCTCCACCTCGACGGCCAGCCGCAGCGCGCTCGCCCGGTCGGTGACCGGGAACGGCAGCGTGTAGCCGGCCCGGTCCGGCGGGACGGTCCCGCCGCCGGCGCTCAACTGCACGATCAGGTCGTCGCGGCGGCGCCGGTGCGCGGCCTCCGCCTCCTTCGCGGCGTTGCGGGCGGCGCCGGTGAGGCGTACCCCGATGGGCCCGTACGCCCAGATCGCGGCGTATTCGGCGGAGAGCGCCGCGCCCAGCGCCCCGGCCGGCCCCGACGGTGTCGGCGTGGTCACCGCAACGCCTCCACGTGCGTGGCCCGGGCGGCGGCGATCGAGGCGAGCAGCGCGGCCCGCTCGGCCGGCGCCGCCGCGCAGGCCCTGGTCGCCGCCTCCCGGGCGGCGCGTTCGTCCTCGCGCAGCGCGGCCCGCGCCGCCGCCGGGTCGCCCGGCGTGGCGGGCGTGGCCGCGGCGGACGCCGAGGGCAGCGGTACGCCGATGACCCGGGCCAGTTCGGCCGCGTGCGCGCGGTGCGCCTCGGCGATCGGCGTGAGCAGGCCGGCGAGCGCGGGGTGGGCGGCGGCGGCGTCCCGGTGCCCGGCGGCGAGCCGGAGCGACTCGTCGAGCAGCGGGGTGAGCGGATCCGGCCCCGGGGTGGGCTCGTCGTCGCGGTCGAGGAGACCGCAGCCGGTCAGCGGCGCCGCCGCCCCGCCGAGCGCCAGGAGGGCCCCGGCGCGCAGCACCTCGCGCCGGGAATGCCCGGTCGTCCCGCCGCGTCGTGTCGTTCTGCCCGTCGCCACCGGACAAGTCAACACCATCACCGGCCGTACGTGGGCGACCGGCGTCGGTGCGCCGCCCGGCCCGGCACGCGGCGGGCGCGTTACGCTCTGCGCAGCCACCGGCGCGTCAGCTCCGGTGGCGTGCCGGCATGGCGGCCGACCGGGTGCCGTCGATCAGCAGGAGGGTGCGGAGATGACGCAGCGTGGCCGTGCCACGAGGTCGACGGGTCCGGCGGGGAGACCCCGACGCGCCGACGCCCCACGGGGCGGGGAGCGTGCCGGCGGCCCGCGCGGCGACCTCGCCGCCCGGCGGGCCCGGCTGCGTGAGGTGATCGAACCGGTGGTCGCCGGCGCCGGTTACGACCTGGAGGACCTCTCCGTGTCCCGCGCCGGCCGGCGGCACGTGGTGCGGGTGATCGTGGACGCCGACGGCGGGATCAACCTGGATGCCGTCGCCGTGGTCTCCCGGGCCGTCTCCGCGGCCCTCGACGCGGCCGAGGAGGCCGGGGGCGACATCGTCGCCGGGGAGTACCAGCTGGAGGTCAGCTCGCCCGGCGTGGACCGTCCGCTCACCCTGCCCCGGCACTGGCGGCGCAACGTCGGCCGGCTGGTGAAGGTGACCGCCCGCGGCGCGGGCGCTCCGCCCGGCCAGCGGGCCGAGCAGCCCGCCGGCGACCGGCAGGTCACCGGCCGGGTGGTCGAGGCCGACGACGAGCGCGTGGTGCTGGAGACCGACGCCGGCCGCGCCGCATGGACGTACGCAGAGCTCGGCCCCGGCCGGGTGCAGGTCGAGTTCCACCGCCTCGACGAGATCGAGGAGACGGACGAACCCGACGACATGGACGACACCGACGACTTCGACGACGAAGATGATGTGGAGGACGAGGAGAGGTGAACATCGACCTCGCGGCGCTGCGCGCACTCGAGCGCGAGCGGGAGATCCCGTTCGACACGATCCTCGCGGCGATCGAGACCGCGCTGCTGACCGCCTACCGGCACACCGAGGGGGCGGAGTCGCACGCCCGGGTGGAGATCGACCGCAAGTCCGGCGCGGCCCTGGTCTACGCGCAGGAGCTGGACGACGACGGCACCGTCGTACGGGAGTGGGACGACACCCCGCACGACTTCGGCCGGATCGCCGCCATGACCGCCAAGCAGGTGATCCTCCAGCGGCTGCGGGAGGCCACCGACGAGGTGCACTTCGGCGAGTACGTGGGCCGCGACGGTGACCTGGTCACCGGCGTGGTGCAGGCGCACGAGGCGCGCAGCGAGAAGGGCATCGTCAGCGTCGACCTCGGCAAGCTGGAGGGCGTCCTGCCCCAGTCCGAGCAGGTGCCCGGCGAGCGCTACGCGCACGGCGAGCGGATCCGCTGCGTGGTGGTGCACGTGGCCAAGGGGATGCGCGGGCCGCAGATCACCCTCTCCCGGTCGCACCCGGCGCTGGTCAAGAAGCTCTTCGCGCTCGAGGTGCCGGAGATCGCCGACGGCACGGTCGAGATCGGCGCGATCGCACGTGAGGCGGGTCACCGCACGAAGATCGCGGTCCGCTCCACCACCCAGGGCGTCAACGCCAAGGGCGCCTGCATCGGCCCGATGGGGCAGCGGGTGCGTGCCGTGATGAGCGAGCTGCACGGCGAGAAGATCGACATCATCGACTGGTCGGACGACCCGGCGACGTTCGTCGGCAACGCCCTGTCGCCGGCCAAGGCCCTGCGGGTCGAGGTGGTCGACCTGGCCACCCGCACCGCCCGGGTGACCGTGCCGGACTTCCAGCTCTCCCTCGCCATCGGCCGGGAGGGGCAGAACGCCCGACTTGCTGCCCGGTTGACCGGTTGGCGGATCGACATCCGGTCCGACGCCGAGCAGTCCGGTGCCCCCGGCCGGGGCGGAGCTGATCACGTCCCGGAGCCGGGCGGCGCGATCTCGGGCGCCTAGGGGTAGACTTTCTCCAGTGGTACGACGCGCGCTGCCGGAACGCACCTGTGTGGGTTGCCGACGACGCGCGCCGGCCAGCGAATTGCTGCGGATCGTCGCGGTCGGCGACGAGGCTGGTCACAGCCTTCGGCCCGATCCGGCCCGCAGGCTGCCGGGTCGGGGAGCGAACATGCACCCGGATCCGGCCTGCTTCGCGCAAGCGGTGCGGCGACGCGCTTTCGGGCGTGCGCTGCGCATCACCGGGGTCCCCGACCACGGTGAGCTTGCGGAGCACGTCGATGCGCCAACCACTACGTCCGGTCAGCCCGACCGGGCGAGGGTCGCTAGCAAGGTAGGACGACCGACATGAGCACACGATGAAGTCCCTGAAATGACCAGGCTTCAAGTGCACGAGTGAGGTCGCTGCGGGTGCTGCCCGCACGACCTCGGAGTGAGGAGTGCAGTGGCAGGTAAGGCCCGCGTACACGAGCTTGCAAAAGAGCTCGGGGTCGAAAGCAAGACCGTTCTCGCCAAGCTCAAGGAGATGGGCGAGTTCGTGAAGTCCGCGTCCAGCACCGTCGAGGCGCCCGTCGCCCGACGGCTGCGTAGCGCATTCGTCGCCTCCGCCGGATCTCCGGCACCGGCCGCCCCACCGGCGGCCGCCCCGGCGCCGACCCCGACCCCGACGCCCTCCCCGGCCCCCGGTGGGCCCCGGGTCTCGGCCAAGCCGATGCCGCCCCGGCGGCCGGCCGCGCCGACGCCCGGTCCCAAGCCCAAGGGCCCGGTGCCCGGTCCGCCGCAGCCCGCGGCCCCGGTCGCCAAGCCGGCGAGTGCCCACGACATCGAGGTGGCGGCCGCCGAGGCGCGTGCCGCCGCGCTGAAGGCCGAGCAGGAGGCGGCGGTCAAGGCCGCCCAGGCCGCCCGGCAGCAGCAGCGTGAGAACGTCCGCCGGGAGCCCCCGGCGGACGGTGGCAACCGTCCCGGTCCCCGACCGGGTCCGGGTGCCATGCCGCCCCGCCCGGGTTCCCCGGCCGCCGGTCGTCCCGGCGCGCCGGCGCCGGGCCCGGGTGGTCGTCCGGGCGGGCGTCCGCCGGCGCGCGGCGCCGGTAACAACCCGTTCGGCATCCAGGGCAGCCAGCAGCAGCAGCGGCCCCCGGCCGCCGGTGCGGGTGGTCCCCGGCCCAGCCCGGCCGGTATGCCTCCGCGCCCCAGCCCGGCCTCCATGCCGCCCCGTCCGAGCCCGGCCTCCATGCCGAGCCAGCGTCCCGCCACCGGTCGCCCCGGCCCCGGTGGTGCCGGTCGCGGCCCCGGTGGCGGCGCGGGTCGTCCCGGTGGTGGCGGCGGTGGCGGTGGCTTCCGCGGCGGTCCCGGTGGTGGCGGCGGTGGCGGTGGCTTCCGCGGCGGTCCCGGTGGTGGCGGCGGTGGCGGTGGCTACCGTGGCGGTCCCGGTGGTGGCGGCGGCGGTGCGCCGGGCGGCGGTTTCCGTCCGGGTGCTCCGGCCGGTGGCGGCGGCCGTCCGGGTGGTGGCGGTCGTGGCCGTGGCGGCGGCGCCGCGGGTGCCTTCGGGCGTCCGGGTGGCCGGCCGACGCGCGGTCGCAAGTCCAAGAAGCAGCGCAGACAGGAGTTCGACAACCTGTCGGCTCCGACCATGAGCTCGGGTGCCCCCCGGGGTCAGGGTCAGGTCGTCCGGCTCTCCCGTGGCGCCTCGCTGTCGGACTTCGCCGACAAGATCAACGCCAACCCGGGTTCGCTGGTCCAGGAGATGTTCAACCTGGGCGAGATGGTCACGGCGACCCAGTCGTGCTCCGACGACACCCTGCTCCTGCTGGGTGAGCACCTCGGCTTCAACGTGCAGATCGTCAGCCCGGAGGACGAGGACCGCGAGCTGCTCGCGCAGTTCAACATCGACCTCGACGCCGAGGTCGCGGAGGATCGCCTGGTCGACCGTGCGCCGGTGGTGACCGTCATGGGTCACGTCGACCACGGTAAGACCAAGCTGCTCGACGCGATCCGCAAGGCGAACGTCGTGGCCGGCGAGGCGGGTGGCATCACCCAGCACATCGGTGCCTACCAGGTCCACGTGCCGCACGAGGGCGAGGACCGCGCGGTGACCTTCATCGACACCCCGGGTCACGAGGCGTTCACCGCCATGCGTGCCCGTGGTGCCCAGGTCACCGACATCGTGGTGCTCGTCGTCGCGGCCGACGACGGTGTCATGCCGCAGACGATCGAGGCGTTGAACCACGCCAAGGCGGCCGACGTGCCGATCGTGGTGGCGGTCAACAAGGTCGACAAGCCGGAGGCGAACCCGGACAAGGTCCGCCAGCAGCTGACCGAGTACGGCTTGGTCGCCGAGGAGTACGGCGGCGACACCATGTTCGTCAACGTGGCGGCGAAGCCGGGCATCGGCATCGACGAGCTGCTCGAGGCGGTCCTGCTGACCGCCGACGCGTCGCTGGAGCTGACCGCTCCGATCGACGGGCCGGCGCAGGGTGTGGCCATCGAGGCGCACCTGGACAAGGGCCGCGGTGCGGTGGCGACGGTGCTGGTGCAGAAGGGCACCCTGCGGGCGGGCGACTCCATCGTCGCCGGTGGGGCGCACGGCCGGGTCCGGGCGATGCTCGACGAGAACGGCAACCAGGTCGCCGAGGCCGGTCCGGCCCGTCCGGTCCTGGTGCTCGGTCTGACCGCGGTGCCCGGTGCCGGCGACACGTTCCTGGCGGCCGAGGACGACCGCACGGTGCGCCAGATCGCCGAGCAGCGGCAGGCACGGCGGCGGGCGGCGTCCTTCGCCAACTCCCGCGGCCGGGCCACCCTCGAGACGCTCATGGAGCAGCTCAAGGAGGGCGAGAAGACCTCGCTCAACCTGGTGCTCAAGGGCGACGTCTCCGGTTCCGTGGAGGCCCTCGAGGACGCGCTGTTCAACCTCGACATCCCGGAGGAGGTCCAGCTCAGGATCATCCACCGGGGCGTGGGCGCGATCACCGAGAGCGACGTCATGCTCGCGAGCGCGTCGTCCGAGCCGGTCACGATCATCGGGTTCAACGTGCGGGCCGCCAACAAGGTCCGCGAGATCGCCGACCGCGAGGCTGTGGAGATCCGGTACTACACCGTGATCTACCAGGCCATCGAGGAGATCGAGGCAGCGCTCAAGGGCCTGCTCAAGCCGGAGTACGAGGAGGTCGAGCTGGGCACCGCGGAGATCCGCGACGTCTTCCGCTCGTCCAAGATCGGCAACATCTCCGGTTGCATCGTCCGGTCGGGCATCATCCGGCGCAACGCCAAGGCGCGCCTGCTGCGGGACGGGTCGGTGGTGGCGGACAACCTCACCGTCAGCTCGCTCAAGCGGTTCAAGGACGACGCCACGGAGGTGCGCGAGGGCTTCGAGTGTGGTCTGACCCTGGGCGGTTACAACAACGTCCAGGTCGGCGACATCATCGAGACCTTCGAGATGCGCGAGAAGGTTCGCGCCTGATCCGGTGAACCACTGATCAAGGGGTTTGCGCCGAAAGGCGTAAACCCCTTGATCATGTGGGGGGCTCTGCGGGTATCGTCCGGGGCGATGTTCACCGGAACCGCGGTCTTCGACCTGCTGCTGCCGGGCGACTCCCGGTCGCTCAAGGCCAAGAGATCATACGTACGGCCGATCGTGGCGGCGCTGCGCCGCTTCGAGGTCTCGGCCGCCGAAGTGGGAGCGCTCGACCTGCACGGTCGGGCCGAGATAGCCGTGGCCGTGGTGGCCGCCGAGGCGTCGCACGTCCGCGAGGTGCTGGACTCCTGCGAGCGCCTGGTGGCCGGCCGGCCGGAGACCGAGTTGCTCTCGGTGCGCCGGCGGCTGTACGGCGAAGAGGACTGACCCGGCGGCGCCTGTCCGTCGGGAGCCGGGACGGAGCCGGCGCCGCGCGGCGCGGGTGGCCGCGCGGGTAGTGTTCGGGTTGTTGGGCCGTCGGCTCCGGGGCGCTCCGCGTCGCCGGACGACGGCCGAGAGCGGGACGCCGTGGAGGTGGCGAAGATGTCGGATCCGGCCAAGGTACGCCGGCACGCGGAGCGGGTGCGTGAACTGGTCGCGTCGGTGGTGCGCAGCCAGATCAAGGACCCCCGGCTCGGCATGATCACCATCACCGACGCCCGGATCACCGCCGACCTGCGCGACGCGACCGTCTTCTACACGGTGCTCGGCGACGCGGCGGCCCAGGCGGGCACGGCGGCGGCGCTGGAGAGCGCCAAGGGCATGCTGCGCAGCACCGTCGGCAAGGCGCTCGGGCTGCGGCACTCGCCGACGCTGACCTTCGTCCTGGACGACGTGCAGGACCAGGTCAAGCACATCGACGACCTGCTCGCCCAGGCCCGCAACGCCGATGCCGAGGTGCAGCGCATCGCCGCCCGGGCCGAGTACGCGGGCGAGCCCCAGCCGTACCGGCTGGACGCCGAGGAGGACGCCGACGAGGCACGCGACGCCGACGAGGACGAGGACAAGGACGAGACCCCGCCCCGGGGCGGGGACCCCCGGTGACCGAGCCCTCCGGCGGCACGACCGGTGGCGCCCTCGCCGAGGCGCCGCCACCGGTCGACTCCGGCCCGACCGAGGCGGACTGGGCCGCCGGCGTCGCGGCTGTGCGGGACCTGCCGCCGGACGGGCGGGTGCTGCTGATCTGCCACGTCAACCCGGACGGGGACGCGCTGGGCAGCATGCTCGGCTTCGGGCTCGGGCTGCGTCGGCTGGGTGTGCGGCGGATGCAGGCGACCTTCCCCGGCCCGCCGGAGGTGCCGGAGCCGTTCCGTGGGCTGCCCGGTCTCGACCTGCTGGTGCCGGCGACCGAGGCGTACCCGGAGCCGGACCTGGTGATCTGCTTCGACGCGGCCAGCGAGTCGCGCCTCGGCGACCTGGTCGACCGGCTGGAGACCGCCGGCGAGGCGCTGGTGCTCGACCACCACGCGTCGAACACCAGCTTCGGCCGGATCAACCTGGTGGACCCGCACGCGGCGGCCACCTCGGTGGTCGCCGAGGGGCTGCTCGCCCGGCTCGGCGTCCCGCTGGACGCCGGGATCGCGGAGTGCCTCTACGTCGCCCTGAGCACCGACACCGGCTCGTTCCGGTTCGAGGCGACCACCCCGGCGGTGCACCAGCTGGCGGCCCGCCTGCTGGCGACCGGCATCCGGCCCGGTGACATCTCCCGCCGGATCTTCGACACCCGGCCGTTCGGCGCCGTCCGCCTCTTCGGCGAGGTGCTCGGCCGGGCCCGCCTGGAACCCGCCCGGGCCGCCGGGCACGGTCTGGTGTGGACGTACGCGACCCAGGACGACCTGGCCCGGCACGACCAGCGCCCGTACGTGCTGGAGGCGCTGATCGACTCGGTCCGGTGCACCGCCGAGGCCGACGTGAGCTGCGTGGTCAAGCAGACGCCGACCGGCGACTGGGCGGTGTCGATGCGCAGCAAGGGCGCGGTCGACGTCAGCCGGGTGGCGGTCGCGCTGGGCGGCGGCGGGCACCGCTTCGCCGCCGGCTTCACGGGTTCGGGGACTGTCGACGAGGTCGTCGACCGCATCCGCGCGGAACTCGACGGCGCGCTGACCGGCCCCGGCCGGCACTGATCCGGAAAGGGCCCGGCGCAGGAAGATCAGGGTGAGCTGGGGGAGTGTCCGTCTTCCCGGTTCGGGCGAGTACGGGGAGAATCGCGGGATGGAACAGCCCCACGACCTCACCGTCGAGGCGCCCCGCGCCTGGGACCGTCCCGCCGTCACCGTGCCGGTGCTCGTCTGCCTCTCGCTGGTCGGCGGCCGGTTCCCGTCCTTCTCGACCGAGGCGAATCTCTGGACCCTCGGCACCGGCGGGGTGCTGATCTGGCTGGGCCTGAGCAACCGGGTGCCCCGGCGGCCCGCGCCACGCCGGCTGGGCGCCCCGGCGGCCTGGTGGGCCCTGCCGGTGGTGGTCTTCGGGGTCTTCGAGGGGACCACGTTCGTGCTGGCGGCGGGGGACGACTTTCCCACCTTCTCGCGGCTGGCCGATCCGCTGCTGGAGGACCACCTGGTCCGCTCGGCGGTCTGGCTGGGATGGCTGTCGGCGTTCTGGGGGCTGGTGCGGCGATGATGCGGATGCTGGCCATCGGGGGCTTCCTGGCCTCCCTGGTGCTCTTCGCGGCCGTCGAGTGGGCGGCCCGCCGCGAGGGCTCGCGGATCCCCACGCTCGGCGAGGTCTGCGCCTACGTGATGCGCTACGAGGTGGGCCCGGTGCCGGTCGGCCGGATCGGCCTGTTCGGCTTCTGGTGGTGGCTGGGCTGGCACTTCCTGGCCCGCTGACCGCGTGCCCGCATTCTCCGGGGCCCTGTGCCGCGGCTCCGGCCGCGAACGCGAGTCCAAATCGCGGGAACCATGGGCAGTATGTGGACCTGAACGATAGCTTGGGAATCGGCCGGCGTCGTGTGGCGGCGCTGGCCGTGGGCGGTGCCGCCACACCCGGTGGCGCCTCCCTCCAGGGTCGGACCGACCCGGGCTTCCGCTGCCCACAGCCGCTCCGGTGACCCCGGGCCGCTGACGGGCGCTCAGCACGACCGCCCGTGCGGGCTGCCGTCCTTCGGCGGCCCACGCCCTGGAAGGGGACCACCATGCCGAGCAAGCCCAAGCCGCAGACCACCGACGAGGCCCGCGAGCAGATGCGCCGCGCGCTGCAGACGTCCATGGACACCCGTCAGTGACCGACGCCGACCGGCGGTGACGCCGCCGGCGTCCCGCGCCGACAGCGTCACCGCCCGCCCGGCCCCGGGCTCCGGTCGCGGGCGTCCGTCGCCCCCGGCCAGGAAAACGACTTATCGTCCGGGCCGGTGGACGTTACGGTTCCCGCATGCGCCGGATCCTCGTCGTCGGCAGCGCGGGCGCCGGTAAGAGCACCCTCTCGCGCGAGGTCGCCCGCCGGCTCGACCTTCCGCTGATCCACCTCGACAGGCACTACTGGCAGCCCGGCTGGGTGGCCCTGGGCGACGCCCGTTGGCGGGCCACGGTCGCCGAACTCGCCGACCGGCCGGCCTGGGTGATGGACGGCAACTACGGCGGCACGCTCGACCTCCGCCTGCCCCGCGCCGACCTGCTGGTCTTCTGCGACCTCGGCCGGCTGCTCTGTCTCGGCCGGGTGCTGCGCCGCCGCTGGGCGCACCGCGCCACGGGCCGTCCCGACCTCCCGCCCGGCTGCCCGGAGACGATCGACGTCGAGTTCCTCCGGTACGTGTGGCGCTATCCCCGCCGGTCCCGTCCCCGGCTGCTCACCGCGGTCGCCACGCACTCGCCGGCGCTCCCGGTGGTCCGGCTCCGCAGCCGCGCCGAGGTGCGCCGCTGGCTCGCCTCCCCGCCCCCGGCCTGAGCGTCCGCGTCTTCCCGGCCTGGGCGTTCACGTGTCCGCGCCCGGCCGGCGTCAGTCGCAGAGTTGCGCGCGCAGCGTGTCGTGGCCCACTGCTGCCAGCGTTCGGGGCGTCCATCCCCGCCGAGGCGTGCCGGCGCGGCTCTCCGCTAGGGTGCGGGCATGAGGTCGTTCCTGGGCGTTCTGCCCCCGCCGCGCTCCTGACCGGAGCGCCACGCCACCGGCCCGCCTCCCCCTGCGGGATGGCCGCCGGTCCACTCACCGGGCGGCCCGCCTGAACGGCGGCCCCCGCAGGACCCGGGTGGAAACGCCCACCGCCTGTCCGTCGTGTGTGCGCTCCGACTGACGCCAACCCTGTCAGCGGCCCGATCCTGCCTGGAGCGCACCCATGACCCGACCGTCTTCTCTGCCGTCGTCCACCTCCACGTCCACCCCGCGCCGCCCCCGTCCCGCGCCGAGCGTCGGCGCCCGCCGGGGGCTGCTCTACGTCACCGGCGCCGCCGTGCTCTGGGGCACCACCGGTGTCGCGGTGCAACTCGTCCGCGAGTCCACCACGCTCACCCCGACGGGCATCGGCTTCTACCGCCTCGCCATCGGCGCGCTGGTGCTGGTCGCCCTGGTGGCGCACCGGCTGGGCCCGGTGCTCGCGGCGTTGCGGTCGCAACCGGTGGCCCTCGTCGGGGTCGGGGTAGGGCTCGGGGGCTACCAGGCGCTGTACTTCCTCGCGGTCGCGGCGGGCGGTGTCGGGGTGGCCACCGTGGTCAGCCTGGGGCTCGCCCCCGTCCTCATCTTCGGGTGGGAGTCGCTGCGCGCGCGGCGGCTGCCCGGGCGGACCATGCTGGGCGCCCTGGTGACCGGCGTCGCCGGCCTCGTGCTGATCACGGTGTCGGTCGGGGAGCCGGGCGCGACCGCGCCGCGTCCGCTGCTCGGTCTGCTCGCGGCGTTCGGCTCGGGGGTGGGCTACGCCGCCAGCACCGTGCTGAGCCGGCACGCCGCGCGACGCGTCGCGACGATGACGCTCACCACCGTGTCCGCGGTGGTCGGCGCGTTGACGCTGGCCCCGGTCGCGCTGGCCGAGGGGATCGGCGTCCCGGCCCGGCTCGCGCCGATCGGCCTGCTCGTCCACCTCGGGGTGGTCACCACGGCGGTGGCGTACGCCCTGTTCTATGCCGGGCTGCGCGCCGTCACCGGCAGCGCCGCCGCGCTGGCCACCCTGGCGGAGCCGCTCACCGCCGTGCTGCTGGCGGGCTGGCTCGTCGGCGAGTCGCTCTCCGTGCCGGTGGTCGTCGGGGGAGTGCTCCTGCTCGGTGCCGTGAGCGTCGTCCAGCTGGCTCCCGGTAAGTGATCGGGTCGCTTGCGATCCTTACTCGTCCGTGCCAGGATCGGCGGCGATGAGCCAATCCGTCGCCTTCGGGCCCCGAGCGGTCGCGCCCCGCCGGATCGCCGCGCTGGCCCTGCCGGCGCTGGTGGTGCTGGCCGCCGAACCGATCTACGTGCTCGTGGACACGGCGGTGGTGGGGCACCTCGGCCGGGTGCCGCTGGCCGCCCTGGCCGTCGGCGGCACCGTGCTGACGCTCATCGCCTGGATCGGCACGGTGGTCGCGTACGGCACCACGGGGCGGTCGGCCCGGCGGTTCGGGGCGGGCGACCGGGCGTCCGCCGTCGCCGAGGGCGTCCAGTCGTCCTGGCTGGCCCTCGGGGTGGGGGTGCTGGTCGCGCTCGGCATGCAGGTCGGTGGCGGGGCGTTGGCGCGTATCCTCGTCGGAGGCCCCGGCGAGGTGACCGACGCCGCCGCGCAGTGGCTGCGGGTCGCGGCGCTCGGCGCGCCCGGCCTGCTGCTCGCCGCCGCCGGCAACGGCTGGCTGCGCGGCGTGCAGGACATGCGCCGCCCGCTGGTGTTCGTGCTCGGCCCGAACGTGCTCTCCGCCGTGCTCTGCCCGCTGCTGGTCTATCCGGTCGGGCTGGGCCTGGTCGGCTCCGCCGTGGCCAACGTCATCGCCCAGACCGTCTGTGGGGCGCTCTTCGCCGGGGCGCTGATCGCCGAACGGGTCCCGCTGCGGCCCCAGCCCCGGCTGATCGGGCAGCAGTTGGCGCTCAGCCGGGACCTGCTGATCCGGGGGGTCGCGTTCCAGGCCAGCTTCCTCTCCGCCACCGCCGTCGCCGCCCGCTTCGGGGCCGCCGCCGTGGGCGCGCACCAGATCGCCCTGCAACTGTGGTTCTTCACCGCCCTGGTGCTCGACGCGCTCGCCATCGCCGCCCAGTCCCTGATCGGTGCCGCGCTCGGGGCCGGCGAGGACGCCGCCGCCCGGGACCTGGCCCGCCGGATCGGGCTGCTCGGCGGCGTCTGCGGCGTGGCGTTCGCCGTGCTCGTCGCCGCCGGCGCCGGCGTGGTCCCCGGCTGGTTCAGCTCCGATCCGCAGGTACGCGAGCAGGCCATGCTCGCCTGGCCGTGGTTCGTGGCGATGCTGCCGCTGGCCGGTGTGGTGTTCGCCCTCGACGGCGTGCTGATCGGCGCGGGCGACGTCCGCTACCTGCGCAACCTCACCATCGTGGCCGCGCTCGGCGGCTTCCTGCCCGCGATCTGGCTGACCTACGGGCTCGACCTCGGCCTCGGCGGCATCTGGGCGGGGCTGACGCTGTTCGTGGTGGTCCGGCTGGTCGCCCTGCTGCTGCGGCTGCGCTCCGGGGACTGGGTCGTGACCGGCGCGGTGCGCTGAGCCTCGGTACCGCTGCCGCCACCGCTCAGCAGCTCTCGCCGTCAACGGGCCGCCAGCTCGGGCCGTGGACGTCGTCGCTCGGCGTGACCGTGGGGCGGGGCCCCTGCGCAGCGGCAGGAAGCCGACGATGTCGCTGTGCGGGGCGGCGAGGTGGACGCGGCGCCGGCCGTCCACCCGACCGGGTACGGCGGCGGCGGGGCGTCCGACCCGGTCTGGCAGGCTTGGGTGTCGTGAGCACAGACGGTCTGATCGTGGTCGACAAGCCCGGCGGCATGACGTCGCACGACGTGGTGGCGCGGATCCGCCGGTTGGCGCGGACCCGTCGGGTGGGGCACGGCGGCACCCTCGACCCGATGGCCACCGGCGTCCTGGTGATCGGGGTCGGGCGGGCCACCCGACTGCTCACGTACGTGATCGGCGCGCACAAGAGCTACACGGCCACCGTCCGGCTCGGCCAGGCCACCGTCACCGACGACGCCGAGGGCGACGTGATCGCCACCACCCCGGCCGGCCAGGTCACCGACGAGGCGATCCGGGCGGCCCTGGGCGCGCTGACCGGCGAGATCGACCAGGTGCCGAGCGCGGTCAGCGCCATCAAGGTCGACGGGCAGCGGGCGTACAAGCGGGTGCGCGAGGGGGAGAGCGTCGAGCTGCCCGCCCGTCGGGTCACCGTGTCCCGGCTGGAGCTGCTGGCGGTGCGCCGCGACGCGCCCGACGTCGTCGACGTGGACATCGACGTGACCTGCTCCTCGGGGACGTACATCCGGGCCATCGCCCGGGACGCGGGCCTGGCGCTCGGGGTGGGCGGGCACCTGACCGCGCTGCGTCGTACCGCCGTCGGGAACTTCCCCCTCGCGGAGGCCGCCACCCTCGACCAGCTGGAGGAGCGCGCCCCCGAGGTGGTGAACCTGCCGCTGGCGGCGGCGGCCGACCGGTTCTTCCCGCGCCGCGACGCCGGGGCCGACGAGGCGAAGGTCCTCTCCCACGGCGGGCCGCTCGACCCGGTGGGAATCGCCGGCCCCTATGCGGTCTTCGGCCCGGACGGCGGCCTGATCGCTATCGTCAGCGAGCGGGACGGCCGGGCCCGCGCGGAGATCGTGCTCGCCCCCGCCTGACGGGGGGCGAAGGACGGCGGCCGGTGCGGGCCGCCGGAGAGGCAGGGGAGGAGCGGCATGCAGCGGTGGCGGGGGTACGACGCGGCGCCCGGTGGCTGGGGGCGGTCGGTCGTCACCATCGGCGTCTTCGACGGCGTGCACAAGGGACACCAGGCGACCATCGGGCACGCCGTGTCCCGGGCTCGCGAGCTGGGCGTGCGGTCGGTGGTGGTGACCTTCGACCCGCACCCGGCCGAGGTGGTGCGCCCCGGCTCGCACCCGGCGGTGCTCACCGAGACCGCCCGCAAGGCCGAGCTGATCGAGGCGCTCGGCGTGGACGTGCTCTGCGTGGTGCCGTTCACCCCGGAGTTCTCCCGGCTGCCCGCCGAGGCGTTCGTGCACGACATCCTGGTCGAGCACCTGCACGCCGCGCTGGTCGTGGTGGGGGACAACTTCCGCTTCGGGCACCGGGCCGCCGGTGACGTGGCGCTGCTGGAGCGGCTCGGCCGCACCTTCGGCTTCGCCGTCGAGGGCGCCCCGCTGGTCGCGGAGGCGGGCACGGTCTACTCCTCCACGTACATCCGCTCCTGCGTCGACGCGGGGGACGTGACGGCGGCGGCCGCCGCGCTCGGCCGCCCGCACCGCGTGGAGGGCGTGGTGGTCCGCGGCGACCAGCGCGGCCGCGAGCTGGGCTTCCCCACCGCCAACCTGCTCTGCCACCGGTACGCGGCGGTGCCCGCCGACGGCGTCTACGCCGCCCGGCTGGTGCGCCGGGGCCACGCCGAGCCCCTGGCGGCGGCGGTGTCGGTCGGCACCAACCCGACCTTTTCCGGCCGGGAGCGGCGGGTGGAGGCGTACGTGCTCGACTTCACCGGCGACCTCTACGGCGAGCGGCTGGCGCTGGACTTCGTGGCGCACCTGCGCGGGCAGATCCGCTACGACGCGATCGAGCCGTTGATCGCCCAGATGAACCAGGACGTCGAGCGGACCCGGCGCGTGCTCGGCTGACCGCGTCGCGGCCCTTGACAGGCCGCCGTCCGGCAGGGCTGGTAGTCTGGCGGGGACGTCGGCTGACCGACGTGGGGCCTCGCGTGCCTGCACGACGCCGCGGGTGCGAGGTACCGGTCCGTTTCCGGTCCACTGACCGATCCGACGGACATCATCGAACAACCCACGAAACAGGGAGAACATGGCGCTCGACCAGGAAGCCAAGGCCAAGATCCGCGCGGAGTACGCGACCGCCGACGGCGACACCGGTTCGCCGGAGGTGCAGGTCGCGGTCCTCACCAAGCGGATCGCCGAGCTGACGGAGCACCTGAAGGTGCACAAGCACGACCACCACAGCCGCCGTGGGCTGCTGCTGCTGGTCGGCCGCCGCCGTCGGCTGCTCAACTACGTCCAGAAGAAGGACATCAACCGCTACCGGTCGCTCATCGAGCGGCTCGGTCTGCGCCGGTGACGTGACGGGGGAGCGGCCCGACCGGGCCGCTCCCCCGCTTCGCCACCACACGAAAACCGGGCCGCGCGACCACCCGAAAACGGGAGCCGGTCAGCGTACCGGTCTCCGGTAGTGGCCCCCGGGCACCCCGGCATTGCGCCGGCCACCCGGGCGCTTCGATCGAAGACCGGCCGTCTGAGCAGCTCCCCGCGTCGTGGGCCCCCGATGCGAAGGAGCACGACAGCACCATGACCGAGACCAACCTCGGCACCGAATCCCGCACCGCCGTGATCGACAACGGGTCCTTCGGCACCCGTGAGATCACCTTCTCCACCGGCCGCCTGGCCCGTCAGGCCGCCGGCTCCGTCGTCGCCCAGCTCGGCGAGACGGTCGTCCTCTCCGCCACCACCGCCGGCAAGCAGCCGAAGGAGCAGTTCGACTTCTTCCCGCTGACCGTCGACGTCGAGGAGCGGATGTACGCCGCGGGCCGCATCCCCGGCTCGTTCTTCCGCCGCGAGGGCCGCCCCAGCGAGGACGCGATCCTCACCTGCCGGCTGATCGACCGGCCGCTGCGCCCGTCGTTCGTCAAGGGCCTGCGCAACGAGGTCCAGGTCGTCGAGACCATCCTCGCGCTCGACCCGCAGCACCCCTACGACGTCGTGGCGATCAACGCCGCCTCGATGTCGACCAAGCTCTCCGGCCTGCCGTTCTCCGGCCCGATCGGGGCGACCCGGGTCGCGCACATCGACGGCCAGTGGGTCGCCTTCCCGACCCTGGAGGAGCTGGCCCGGGCCACCTTCGACATGGTCGTGGCCGGCCGCTCGCTGCCGGACGGCGACGTCGCGATCATGATGGTCGAGGCCGAGGCGACGCCGAACGCCGTGACCCTGATCGCGGGCGGCGCGACCGCCCCGACCGAGGAGATCGTGGCCAGCGGCCTGGAGGCCGCGAAGCCGGCGATCCGCGAGCTGTGCCGCGCGCAGGCCGAGCTGGCCGAGGTGGCCGCCAAGCCCGTCGCCGAGTTCCCGGTGTTCCTCGACTACCAGGACGACGTCTACGAGGCGGTGGCCGACCTGGCCCGCGCCGAGGTCGCCGAGGCCCTCCAGATCGCCGGCAAGGCCGACCGCGAGGAGGCCCTCGACCGGATCAAGGCCAAGGTCGCCGAGGAGCTCGGCGGTCGCTTCGAGGGCCGGGAGAAGGAGCTCAGCGCCGCCTTCCGGTCGCTCACCAAGTCCGAGGTGCGCAACCGGGTGCTGCGCGAGCAGGTCCGCATCGACGGCCGCGGCCCGCGCGACATCCGCCCGCTGACCGCCGAGGTCGGCGTGCTGCCCCGGGTGCACGGCTCGGCGCTGTTCGAGCGTGGCGAGACCCAGATCCTGGGCGTCACCACGCTGAACATGCTGCGCATGGAGCAGATGGTGGACACGCTGTCCCCGGAGAACCGCAAGCGCTACATGCACAACTACAACTTCCCGCCGTACTCGACCGGTGAGACCGGCCGGGTCGGCTCGCCGAAGCGGCGCGAGATCGGCCACGGCGCGCTCGCCGAGCGGGCGCTGATCCCGGTGCTGCCGTCGCGCGAGGAGTTCCCGTACGCCATCCGGCAGGTCTCCGAGGCGCTCGGCTCCAACGGCTCCACCTCGATGGGTTCGGTCTGCGCCTCGACGCTGGGCCTGCTCTCCGCCGGTGTGCCGCTGAAGGCGCCGGTGGCCGGCATCGCCATGGGGCTCATCTCGGACGAGGTGGACGGCAAGACCCAGTACGTGACGCTGACCGACATCCTCGGCGCCGAGGACGCGTTCGGTGACATGGACTTCAAGGTCGCCGGCACGCCGGAGTTCGTGACCGCGCTCCAGCTCGACACCAAGCTCAACGGCATCCCGTCGGACGTGCTGGCCGCCGCGCTGCAGCAGGCGTACGAGGCCCGGCAGACCATCCTCGGCGTGATGCAGGCGGCGATCGAGGGCCCGGCCGAGATGTCGGAGCACGCCCCGCGGGTCACCACCGTCAAGATCCCGGTCGACAAGATCGGCATGGTGATCGGCCCGAAGGGGCAGACCATCAACGCGATCCAGGACGAGACCGGCGCCGAGATCTCCATCGAGGACGACGGCACGATCTACGTCGGCGCCACCAACGGCCCGTCGGCCCAGGCGGCGGTGGACCGGATCAACGGGATCGCCAACCCGACGCTGCCGAAGGCCGGGGAGCGGTTCCTCGGCACGGTGGTCAAGACCGCCGCGTTCGGCGCGTTCATCTCGCTGCTGCCGGGCCGGGACGGCCTGCTGCACATCTCCAAGGTGGGCGACGGCAAGCGGGTCGAGCGGGTCGAGGACTTCCTCAACGTCGGCGACCGGGTCGAGGTCGAGATCGCGGACATCGACGCCCGCGGCAAGATCTACCTGGACAAGGTCCGCCCGGAGGGCGCCGAGGCGCCGGCCGCCGGCGAGGCCGCCGGTGGCGAGCGTCCGGCCGGCCGGGACCGGGACGACCGGGCTCCGCGTGACCGGGGCGACCGTGAGCGCGGCGGCGACCGGGGCGGTCGTGGCCCGGGCGGCGGCGAGCGCGGCGAGGGCGGCGGCGAGGGTGGCGAGGGCGGCGAGCGTCCGCGCCGCCGCACCCGGCGCAGCTGACGCACCGCACCATCGCATCACCCACCCCTCGTCGATCTGGAGCAACACGTGAGTCGGGCCGTCAGCGCGCCGTTTCCGCCGGGTCGACGGGGGGTGGCGTCCGTTCCGGGCCCCGCAGGGGCCTCCCACCGGAGCACCGCGGCGGCCCGCTCCGGCGGCGCCGCCCGGGCGGTGACCCGCACGATCAGCGACGACCCGCTGGGCGGCACGGTACGTCGTACCGTGCTGCCCAGCGGGCTGCGCGTGCTCACCGAGGCGATCCCGGCGATGCGCAGCGTCTCGTTCGGCGTCTGGGTCGCGGTCGGCTCGCGGGACGAGACCGGCCCGCAGGCCGGCGCGGCGCACTTCCTGGAGCACCTGCTCTTCAAGGGCACCAACAAGCGCAGCGCGTTGGACATCTCCTCGGAGATCGAGGCGGTGGGCGGCGAGACCAACGCCTTCACCACCAAGGAATACACCTGCTACTACGCCCGCGTGCTGGACGAGGACCTGCCGCTGGCCATCGACGTGATGTGCGACCTGGTCGCCGACTCGGTGCTGGAACCGGCCGACGTGGAGACCGAGCGGGGCGTGATCCTCGAGGAGATCGCCATGCACGACGACGAGCCCGGCGACGAGGTGCACGACCTCTTCGCCCGGGCCGTCTACGGCGACCATCCGCTGGGCCGGCTGATCTCCGGCACCGAGGAGACCGTCACCCCGATGACCCGGCGGCAGATCCAGGGCTTCTACCGCCGTCGCTACACCGCGCCGCAGATCGTCGTCGCCGCCGCCGGCAACCTGGACCACGCCACGGTGGTCAAGCTGGTCCGCCAGGCGCTGCGCGGCACCCCGCTGGACACCGACCCGGCGACGCCCGCGTCGCACCGGTCGGCCACCCCGGCCGTACGCACGAAGCCCGCCACCACCCTGGTGGAGCCGAAGGAGACCGAGCAGGCGCACGTCATCCTCGGCTGCCCCGGCATCGACCGGCTCGACGAGCGGCGCTTCGCCCTGGGCGTGCTCAACAACATCCTCGGCGGCGGCATGTCGAGCCGGCTGTTCCAGGAGATCCGCGAGCGGCGCGGCCTCGCCTACTCGGTCTACTCCTACGCCAGCCAGTACGCCGACAGCGGCCTCTTCGCCGTCTACGCCGGCTGCGCCCCGGGCAAGGTCGACGAGGTGCTGGAGCTGACCCGGGCCGAACTCGCCCGGGTGGCCGCCGACGGCCTGACCGAGGCCGAGGTGGCCCGCGGCAAGGGGATGAGCAAGGGCTCGTTCGTGCTGGGGCTGGAGGACACCGGCTCGCGGATGAGCCGGCTGGCCAAGGGGGAGCTGCTCTACGGCCACCTGATGCCGGTCGACGAGCTGCTCGGCCGGGTCGACGCGGTCACGGTGGCCGATGTCAACACCCTGGCCGCCGAGCTGCTGAGCCGGCCGATGTCGCTGGCCGTGGTCGGCCCGTTCGGCGCGGGCGACTTCTCCGCCCGCTGACCCGCCCCCGGCCGCCCGGCCTCGCCCGGCCCGGCCCGTCACGTCGCCGCCGGCGCTGCGGACTGTCCCGCACCTCCCCGCCGGTGCCGGTCCGCCCCGATGCGCGCGTCCCGATTGGGATAGGTTGTGCCCGTGACTGACGAGCAGGAGAAGAGCCCCGACGAGCTGATCCGGGTCGGCGTGCTGGGCGCCCGGGGACGCATGGGCATCGAGGTGTGCCGGGCCGTGGACGCCGCCGCCGACATGGAGCTGGTGGCCATGGTCGACCAGGGCGACGGCCTGTTCGCCGCGTCCGACGCCGGGGCCGAGGTGGTCGTCGACTTCACCACCCCGGACGTCGTCATGGACCATCTGCACTGGTGCATCGACCAGGGCATCAACGCGGTCGTCGGCACCACCGGCTTCACCGAGCAGCGGCTGGAGCGGGTGCGCGGCTGGCTGGCCCACAAGCCCGGGGTGGGCGTGGTGATCGCCCCCAACTTCGGCATCGGCGCGGTCCTGATGATGCAGTTCGCCGCCCGCGCCGCCCGGCACTTCGAGTCGGTCGAGATCGTCGAGCAGCACCATCCCCGCAAGCTGGACGCCCCCAGCGGCACCGCCACGCACACCGCGCGGCTGGTCGCGGCCGCCCGCGCCGAGGCGGGGCTCGGCCCGGCGCCGGACGCCACGAAGGACGAGGTCGCGGGCGCCCGGGGCGCCGACATCGACGGGGTACGCGTGCACGCCGTGCGCGCCACCGGCCTCGTCGCCCACCAGGAGGTGCTCTTCGGCACCGTGGGGGAGACGCTGACCATCCGGCACGACTCGTACGACCGGGTCTCGTTCATGCCCGGCGTGCTGCTGGCCGTCCGCGCGGTCCGCACCCGGCCCGGGCTGACCGTCGGTCTGGACGCCCTGCTGGACTGACGGGCAAACCCGTCGCGGCGGCACCCGGGCGGCCCCTAGGCTGCCCGGGTGATCGATTCTGGACTCTCCGACCGGGCCGGACGCCGGGTCACCCTGCGCCCGGTGGACGACGACAACTGGCGGGCGGTGGCCGACGTCGCCCCGCGCGACGACCAGCGCGGGTGGGTGGCGGCGCTGGCCGCCCGCTACCTGCTGCTGACCATGCGCTCCGACGTGTGGACCTCACTGGCGGTGTACGCGGACGAGACCGTCGCCGGGCACGTCATGTGGGGCGTCGACGACGACGGGTCCCGCTGGATCGGCGGCATGGTAATCGACGCGGCCGAACAGGACCGGGGCGTCGGGCGGGCGGCCGTGCGCACCCTGGCCGCGTGGTTGGGCGGCCAGGACGGCGGTCATCCCGTCCGGCTCTCCTACCACCCCGACAACGTCCAGGCCGCCCGCCTCTACACGAGCCTCGGCTTCGTGCCCACCGGGGCGATGGAGGACGACGAACTGGTCGTCGAACTCCTTCCGCCCGCCCAGGTCGCGCCCCGGCCCTGACGGGGTCAGCCCTCCTCGATCACCGACAGGATGTTGCCGGCCGGGTCGGTGAACCACGCGATCGTCGGCCCGTTGCCGCGCATGACGCCCTTGTCGTCCTGGGGCATCCCGGGATAGCGCGCGAACCGCACCCCGCGCGCGGTCAGCTCGTCGACGGCCCGGTCGACGTCGTCGACGGGGAAGTTGAGCACCGTGTAGGCCGCGGGGGTGTGGTCCGCCTTCGGGTAGACCATCACGTCCCGGCCCCCGGCGAGGTGCAGCGTCAGCAGGCCGCCCATGGCGTCGTCCCGCGACACCCGCAGGCCGAGCGTGTCGGCGTAGAACCGCTCGGCCCGGCCGGGGTCGTCCACCGAGAAACTGCTCCACGCCGTCGTGTCCGTGAACATGCCCGGTGCCTCCCTCTCGTGGACGCCGCCACCGCGACCATGAGGTCACCGTAGGCGACGCCCCCGACAGTGTCCGGCGGAACGCCGCCACCGGCGGGCCGGGGACCGAGGGGTCGGTGCCGGTGCGCTCCGGGCGCGGCACCCGCGCCCCCGCCAGCACCGGGTGCGGGTCGTCGCGGACGTCGGCATTGCCGGGGGAGCGACCGGCCCGGTCGCGCTCCGGGCGAGGGAGCGCCGCCGGGGACGGTCAGTCCCCGGGCGTCGCGGGCGCCGGCGACGACGCACCCGGCGTCAGGTCCGGCAGCGTCGCCTCGGCGGGCGTCGCGTCCGCCGGGTCCGCGTCCGCGGGCACCGCCACGTGCAGGCGCACCTGCGGGACGAGCATGTCCTCCACGTCCAGCGCGCGGGCCGCGCCGTCGGGTTCCCAGCCGGTGCTGGTGAGGAACTTCCGGGTCGCCGCGTCGCCGTCGAAGGCCCAGGCCAGGGCGCGGGTGAACCCGTCGGCACGCCACAGGTCGACGGTCGCGGCGAGCAGCCGGCTGCCGTGCCCCCGCCGGCCCCAGCGCGGCTCCACCAGCAGGTCCGTCACCGCGGCGACGTCCGGCCCGAGGGCCTCCGCCGGCTCACCCGGGGCGAGCGCCTCGGCGTCGGCCGGACCGGAGGCGGCGAACCCCACCAGATAGGATTGCTCGGCCTGTTCGACGGCGACCAGCACCCGGTGGGCGCCGGAGGGCGGCTCCTGCACGGCCGCGCTCCACCGCCTGGCGAGCCACGCCTCGTCCAGGTTGTCGAGCACGTGCCGGGGCAGGATCCGGCGATAGGCGACCCGCCAGGTCGCGAGTTGGATGCGTGCGATCTCGCCGGCGTCTTCCGGACGCGCCGGGCGGACGTACCCGAGAGCCATGGGACGGAAGCCTACGCAGGGCGAGGGAGGCGATGGTGGCGCAGGGTCCCCGACGGACGATCCAGCAGGTCGTCGGCGTCGTCGCGCTCGCCGTCGCGGTGACCGCCTTCCTGTCCGTCGCGGCCGTCCGGCACGGCTTCTTCGACCTCAAGGTCTACTACGGCGCGCTGACCTGGTGGGTGCACGACGGCGGGGAGATCTACGACTTCCTCAAGCCCGGCACCCAGTACGGCTTCACGTACCCGCCCTTCGCCGCCCTGGTCATGCTGCCGATGGCGTACCTGCCGTGGTGGGCGGCGATCGCGGTCAGCGTGGCCGCCAGCGTGGTGGTCACCGCCGTGCTGTTCTGGTGGCTGATCGACCCGGTCTCCCGCCGCTCCGGCTGGACCCGCTGGTTCGCCCTCGCCGTGGCGCTCTGCCTGGCCGCCGCGTACGAGCCGATGCGCGAGACGGTCAACTTCGGCCAGGTCAACATGCTGCTGCTCTTCCTGGTCGCGGTCGACCTGCTCCGGCTGCTGCCGGCCGGCAGCCGGTGGGCCGGCGTGGGCATCGGCCTGGCCACCGCGATCAAGCTGACCCCGGGCATCTTCATCGTCTACCTGCTGGTGACCCGCCGCTGGCGGGCCGCGGTCACCTCGATGGCCGCCGCGGCCGGCGCGACGCTGCTGGCCGCCGCGCTCTTCCCCGACGCCTCGCGGGAGTTCTGGACGGAGGCGCTGTGGAACACCGGCCGGGTGGGTGAACTGGCGTTCGTCTCCAACCAGTCGCTGCGCGGCGTGGTCGCCCGGCTGAACCCGGAACACCCGAGCACCCTGGCCTGGCTGGCGCTGGTGCTCGCCACGCTGGCGCTGTGGGCCTGGCGCTCCCGCGCCGCCGTGGCCGCCGGCGACGAGGCGACCGGCCTGGCGCTGACGGGCGCGGTGATGTGCCTGGTCAGCCCGGTCACCTGGGTGCACCACCTGGTCTGGCTGCTGCCCGCGCTGATCCTGCTGGTGGACAACGGGATGGCCGCGCCCGCCGGCAGCCGCCGGCGCCGCCTCCTGCTGGGCGCCGCGATCGTCGGCTACGGCTTCCTGATCAGCCGCATCGTCTGGGCCTGGGAGAAGGACTTCACCGGGCTCGACGGCTTCCTCGGCAGCAACACCTACGTCTGGATCAGCCTGGCGCTGCTGGCGTTCCTGCCCATCCGCAGCTGGGGCGACCCGGGCCGGAGCAACCGCCGTCGGGCGACGCCGGCCGGGTCAGCCGCCGAGGCGCCCGGCGTACCGCAGCTCGACCAGCCCGACCGGCGGGCGCCCGCCGGCCAGCGGCACCGGATAGGTCGACCGCTCACCGTCCGGTGACAGCCCGGCCCGCTCGTAGAACCGGCGGGCCCGGTGGTTGGCCTCCAGGACCCAGAGCCGGTAGTCCGACCAGCCCCGGGCGACCAGCCCCTCCCGCGCCGCGGCCAGCAGCGCCCGCGCCGTGCCGTCGCCCCAGCGGGTCGGCTCGACGTACATCGCCACGACCTCGCCGTGCGCGGCGTCGAGGTCGCCACGGTCCTGGTTGTTGCGGTACGGGCCGAACGTGGTGAACCCGGCCAGCACCCCGTCGACCTCGGCGAGCAGGGTGGTGAACGGGTGCTCCGGGTCGGCGGTGCCGAGGTCCCGGCGGCGCTGCGCCCAGGCCGTGACGTTGAGCCGCCGCAGCACCTCCTCGGGCATGATCCCGGCGTAGCCGGCCTGCCAGCCGTGGATGTGCACCCGGGCGACCGCCTCGGCGTCGTCGGGCTCCTCGCGGCGGATCGTGAGCATGCGTCCGTTCTATGCCCCGGCGGGTGATCGGTCCAGCGTCCGCACCGGTGTCGTACGGGTGGATTAGGGTGCCCGACGATGGCCGCACCGGAATCGCTCTCGCTCGCCCAGGCACGCCGGGTGGCGCTCGCCGCCCAGGGCTTCGCCGACCCCGCGCCCACCGGCGCGCCCACCCGCCGGCACCTGCGCCGGGTGCTCGACCGGGTCGGGCTGATCCAGATGGACTCGGTCAACGTGCTGCAACGGGCGCACTACCTGCCGCTCTACAGCCGCCTCGGGCCCTACCCGACCTCGCTGCTCGACGCCGCCGCCTACCGCCGCCCCCGCGAGCTGTTCGAATACTGGGGGCACGAGGCGTCGCTGGTGCCCGTCGGGCTGCACCCGGTGTTGCGCTGGCGGATGGCCCGGGCCCGCTCGGAGTCCTGGGGCGGGATGCGCCGCATCGCCCAGGAGCAGCCTGGCCTGGTGGCCTGGGTCCGCGACGAGGTGGCCGCCCGGGGGCCGCTCACGGCCGCCGAGATCGAACACGACGCGCCCCGGGAGACGGGCAACTGGGGGTGGAACTGGTCGGCGGTCAAGCGGGCGCTGGAGTTCCTGTTCTGGGCGGGGGAGGTGACGGCCGCCGACCGCACGACGTCGTTCGCCCGCCGCTACGACCTGCCGGAGCGGGTGCTGCCGGCCGCCGTGCTCGACGCGCCGACGCCGACCGACGCCGATGCCCACCGCACGCTGGTGGGCATCGCCGCGCGGTCGCTCGGGGTGGCCGCCGAGCCGGAGCTGCGCGACTACTTCCGGCTGCCGGTGGCCGGGGCCCGGCAGGCCATCGCCGAACTGGTCGAGGCGGGCGAGCTGCTGCCGGTCGACGTGCAGGGCTGGCGGCGGCCCGCCTGGCTGCACGCCGGGGCGCGGCTGCCCCGCTGGGTGCGCGGCAACACCCTGGTCAGCCCGTTCGACCCGGTGGTCTGGGAGCGGGCCCGCGCCGAGCGGCTCTTCGACTTCAGCTACCGCATCGAGATCTACGTGCCGGCGCCGCAGCGGGTGCACGGCTACTACGTGCTGCCGTTCCTGCAGGGGGAGCGCTTCACCGCCCGGGTCGACCTGAAGGCCGACCGGAAGGCCCGCGTGCTGCTGGTGCCGGCCGCCTGGGGCGAGCCGGGCGTCGACCGGGGCGAGACCGCGCTGGCGCTCGCCGCCGAGCTGCACCGCCTCGCCGGTTGGCTGGGCCTGGACGCGGTGGCCCCGCCGGCCGCCGGCGACCTGGCGGTCCCGCTGACCGCCGCGCTGGCGGGCGTGGCCGGTGTACGGTGAGCGACGTGACGAGCGTTGACGGACCGGCCTCCCCGTCGCATCCGCAGACGGGTGGGCTCGACGCCCCGCCGCAGGCGGGTCCGGCGGCGCCGGCCGGCGGATGGCCCACGGACCAGGCGTCGCCCCACCCGGGGTCGCCCTACCCCGGGGCGGCCCACCCCGGTTCGCCCTATCCGGGGGCGGCGGCCTACCCCGTCGCGGAGCCGGACCGGCTCACCCGCTTCGTCGTCCGCCTCTACGAGCGTTCCCCGCGCTGGGCGGTGCCCCTGGCCGCGCTCGGCTGCGTCGCCGCCGGCATCGGCTACGCGCTGATCAGCGACCCCACCCGCTCGGCGCCCGACGCCGCGCCCACCTGCCTGCTGAAGCTCACCACGGGGCTGGACTGCCCGGGCTGCGGCGGCACCCGCGCGCTCTGGTACGTGCTGCACGCCGACCTGCCGGCCGCCGCCCGGCACCACTTCCTCTTCGTCTTCGCGCTGCCCTTCCTGGCGTACCTCTTCGTCGCCTGGGCGGGCCGGCAGGCGTTCGGCTGGCGCCTGCCCGAGCTGCGGATCAGCTCCCGGGTGATCGGCGTCTTCCTGGCCTCCTGGCTGGCCTTCACGATCCTGCGCAACCTCCCCTGGGCACCGTTCACCTCCCTCTACGTCTGACCCTCGCCCCGCGCCGGGCCCGACGTCTGTGCCTGCCGCCGGCGGTGGCGCCTGGTCCGACGTCCGGGCCTCCGCCAGCCGGTCGCGCCTACGTACCTGCCGGCACCCCGTTCACCCGGCTCACGCCGCCGGGCGGCGCGATCCGGCCGCCGGTGCCGTCCGTCCGCCGGTGACCGACATTGCACCCGGCGAGCCTGGCTTGGGCGGGCAGGGGCGGCGCCACTACAGTCCCAGGAATGCCGGAGATGGTGCAGCCCCAGGTCAAGCTCGTCGCGTGGACCCACTTCGAGGCGCCCGACGATGTGCCGTGGTCGACCGACGCCGAGGGCGGCCAGGCCCTCGCGGAGTTCGCCGGCCGGGCCTGCTACCAGAGCTGGAAGAAGCCGAACCCGGCCACCGCCACCAACGCCGGCTACCTCGCGCACATCCTGGAGGTCGGCCACCTGAGCGTGCTGGAGCACGGCTCGGTCAGCTTCTACTTCAGCGGGGTGTCCCGCTCCTTCACCCACGAGCTGATCCGGCACCGGCACTTCTCGTACTCCCAGCTCTCCCAGCGGTACGTGCCGGAGCGCGACGCCGCCATGGTCGAGCCCTCGGTGATCGCCGACGACCCGGAGCTGCACAAGAGGTTCGTGGAGGCCGCCGAGGCGAGCGTGCGGGCGTACAACGAGCTGCTGGAGGGGTTGGAACGGCGCTTCGCCGAGGTGGAGAACGCCACGCTGCGGCGCAAGCAGGCCCGCCAGGCGGCCCGTGCGGTGCTGCCCAACGCCACCGAGACGCGCATCGTGGTCACCGGCAACTACCGGGCCTGGCGGCACTTCATCGCCATGCGCGCGACGGAGCACGCCGACGTGGAGATCCGCGAGCTGGCGGTGGAGTGCCTGCGGCAGCTCCAGGGTGTCGCCCCGAACGTCTTCGCCGACTTCGTCATCTCGGCCCTGCCCGACGGCACCGAGGTCGCGGCGAGCCCGCACGCCGAGCTGTCCTGAGGGCTTCCCCGGCGGGGCGCCGGTGGTCGTCCGCTAGGTTGGTGGCATGACGCACGACCACCCTGACACGCCCGCCCGGGCGGTGTCCCGCCCCTTCGGGCGAGTGCTCACGGCCATGGTGACCCCGTTCACCGCCGACGGCTCGCTCGACCTCGACGGCGCCGCGCGGCTCGCCAGCTACCTGGTCGACGAGCAGGGCAACGACGCGCTGGTGGTCAACGGCACCACCGGCGAGTCGCCGACCACCACCGAGGCCGAGAAGGAACGGCTGATCCGGGCCGTGGTGGAGGCCGTCGGTGACCGCGCCAAGGTCGTGGCCGGGGTCGGCACCAACGACACCCGGCACACCATCGAGCTCTCCACGGCCGCCGAGAAGGCGGGCGCGCACGGCCTGCTCGTGGTCACCCCCTACTACAACAAGCCGCCGCAGAGCGGCCTGCTGCGGCACTTCACCGCCGTCGCGGACGCCACCGGGCTGCCGGTGATGCTCTACGACATCCCGCACCGGGCGGGCGTGCCGATCGACACCGAGACGATGGTGCGGCTGGCCGAACACGCCCGGATCGTCGCGGTGAAGGACGCCAAGGGCGACCTGACCGCCACGAGCTGGGTCACCAGCCGGACGAACCTCGCCTTCTACAGCGGCGAGGACTCGCTCACCCTGCCCTCGCTGGCCGTGGGTGGCGTGGGCGTGGTCGGCACCTCGACCCACTTCACCGGCGCGCTCACCAGGCAGATGATCGAGGCGTACGACGCGGGGGACACCGCCACCGCGCTGAGCCTGCACCGGCGGCTGCTGCCGCTGTTCACCGGCATCTTCCGTACCCAGGGCGTGATCCTGGTGAAGGCGGGACTGGCGGTTGCCGGGCTGCCCGCCGGGCCGGTGCGTTCGCCGCTGGTCGACGCGACCGACGACGAGATCGCCCAGCTCCGCGCCGACAGCGCGGCGGCGGGCGTGGAACTTTCCGAATGACCGAACGACACGACGGACGCCGAGTGCCGGCGTCGCAGAATGAGGTGGACGCGTGACCGAGGCGCACTTCGAGACGGAACTGCCCCCGCCACTGCCGGAGGGTGGGCTGCGGATCATTCCGCTCGGCGGGCTCGGCGCCATCGGTCGCAACATGACCGTCTTCGAGTACGACGGCAAGCTGCTGGTGGTCGACTGCGGGGTCCTCTTCCCCGACGTGGAGCAGCCCGGGGTCGACCTGATCCTGCCCGACTTCGGTCCGATCCTGGACCGGCTCGACGACGTCCAGGCGATCGTGCTGACCCACGGCCACGAGGACCACATCGGCGCGGTGCCGTACCTGCTCGCGCACAAGCCCGACATCCCGCTGGTCGGCTCCCAGTTCACCCTCGCCCTGGTCGAGGCGAAGCTCGCCGAGCGGCGGATCCAGCCCTACACGCTGACCGTGCGGGAGGGCGGCCGGGAGCGGCTCGGCCCGTTCGAGTGCGAGTTCTTCGCGGTCAACCACTCGATCCCCGACGCGCTCGCGGTGGCCATCCGCACGCCGGCCGGCCTGGTGCTGCACACCGGCGACTTCAAGATGGACCAGCTTCCGCTGGACGGCCGGATCACCGACCTGGCCGGGTTCGCCCGGCTCGGCGCCGAGGGCGTGGACCTGCTGCTCTCGGACTCCACCAACGCGGAGATCCCCGGCTTCGTCACCCCCGAGCGGGAGATCGGGCCGGTGCTCGACTCGATCTTCGCGAAGGCCAAGGGGCGGATCATCGTCGCGTCGTTCGCCTCGCACGTGCACCGGGTGCAGCAGGTGTTCGACTCCGCCGCCGAGCACGGCCGCAAGGTCGCCCTCATCGGCCGGTCCATGGTCCGCAACATGGGCATCGCCCGCGACCTGGGGCTGCTCAACATCCCGTCCGGGCTGGTCGTCGGGCTGGAAGAGGCGACGAACATGCCGCCCGAGCAGATCGTGCTGATGTCCACCGGCTCGCAGGGCGAACCGATGAGCGCCCTGGGCCGGATGGCCAGCGGCGACCACCGGCACATCACCATCGCCCCCGGCGACACCGTGGTGCTCGCCTCGTCGCTGGTGCCCGGCAACGAGACCTCGGTCTACCGGGTGATCAACCGGCTGGCCCGGGCCGGCGCCGTGGTGGTGCACAAGGACGTGGCCAAGGTGCACGTCTCCGGTCACGCGCCCGCCGGCGAGCTGCTCTACCTGCTCAACGTGGTCCGGCCCAGCAACCTGATGCCGGTGCACGGCGAGTGGCGGCACCTGCGCGCGCACGCCCGGCTCGGCATCGAGTCCGGCGTCGCCCCCGACCGGGTGGTGCTCTGCGAGGACGGCGACGTCGTCGACCTCGTCGAGGGCCGGGCCAGCCTGGTCGGGCACGTGAAGAGCCGCTACGTCTACGTCGACGGCCTCGCCGTCGGCGACGTCAGCGAGTCGCTGCTCACCGAGCGCCGGATCCTCGGCGACGGCGGGTTCATCGCCACCACCGTGGTGGTCGACTCGGTGACCGGCAAGGTGGTGGGCGGCCCGACCCTGTCGGCGAAGGGCTTCTCGGAGGACCCGGAGGCGTTCAGCCCGGTGATCCCGCTGGTCACCGAGGCCCTGAACCGGGCGGCCTCCGACGGCATCACCGACCCGCACCAGCTCCAGCAGATCGTCCGGCGCACGGTGGGACGGTGGGTGAACGACGCGTACCGGCGTCGGCCCATGATCGTTCCCACCGTCGTCGAGGTCTGACCCCGCGCCGCCGCGACGCCCGCCCGCACCCCGTGTGCCGGCGGGCGTCGCCGCGTCCGGGCGGGCCCGCGCGCCGGCCGGCCCGCTTCAGGCCAGCAGCGCGTTCAACTCGCCGTAGCCCATCGCGCCGGCCAGCGAGTCGTACGACCCGGAGCGCAGCGCCTCCGTGGCGGCCCGGCGGACCAGCCCGTACGCGGCCTCGGCGAGCGCCGAGCCGAGGCTGACCCGGGCCACCCCCAGCCCCGCCAGCGTGGCGACGGGGAGCCCACCCGGCCCGGTGAGCACGTTGACCGGCCCGTCGATCCCGGCGACCAGCGCGCCGATGGTCCCGGCGTCGGCCACGCCCGGCACGAAGATCCCGTCCGCGCCCGCCGCCCGGTACGCGCCGGCGCGGCGCAGCGTCTCCGCCAGCCGGTCCGCCGGGTCGCCCACCGCCCGCAGGAACACGTCGGTGCGGGCGTTGACGAAGAGCCGTACCCCCGTCGCGTCGGCGGCCTCCCGGGCGGCCCGGATCCGGGTGCACTGCTCGTCGACCGGGCGCAGCGGGGACGTCCCGGCCGGCGCGGCGTCCTCGATGTTCACGCCGACCGCGCCGGCGGCCAGCACGCCGCTCACGGTGCGGGCGACCCCGGCCGGGTCGGCGCCGTACCCGCTCTCGATGTCGGCGGTGACCGGGACGGAGACGGCGGCGGCCACGCGGGCGACCACCGCCAGTGCGCGCTCCCGGTCCAGTTCGTCGCCGTCCGGGGCGCCCAGGCTCCACGAGACGCCGGCGCTGGTGGTGGCGACCGCCGCCGCGCCGCAGTCGGCCACGATCCGGGCGCTCGCCACGTCCCAGGCGTTGGGCAGGACGAGTGGGGAGCCGGGGCGGTGCAGGGAGTGCAGGAGCAGGGCGGCGTGGTGGTGGTGCGTCGTCGTCATGGACGCCAGTCCACCAGGGCGCGGGGAGATCGTCCGGCGGGTTTCGGACCTCACCGGCGGGTCGCCGCCCGGCCGGTCAGGGCAGGGCGGCCACCGCCTCGGCGTACGCGACGCCGGTCTGCACGGCCGCGTCGAGCAGCACCGTGAGCTGGGCCGGGGCCACCCCGTGCGCCAGGTCGGTGGCGACGTGCCCGGCCAGCAGCAACTCGCCCTCCCGCTCGTGCACGTACGCCTTCGGCAGCAGCCGGTCGTGGTTCCAGGCGTTGCAGAAGGCGTACGCCTCCGCGAGCCGGTCGGCCGGCAGCCGGCGGTTTGCCACGGACCGGGCCTGGAGGATCTCGCCGCGCTCGCCGGCGCGCCGGAACTGGATCAGCGCCTCGCCCCACCGGCCCGTCACGGCGCCACGGTCGTCGACGGCGTACCGGTCCCCGCGCCGGTCCAGCTCTGCGGTGATCATCGCCAGGCTCAGCGGGCGCGGTTCCCCGTCCGGCGGGTCCTCGTGGGGCGGGTCGTCGGCGCCGTCGTCCGGGTCTTCGTCGGGCGGCAGGGGCACCGGCGCGGCGGCCGGCCGTTCGGCCAACCAGGACGCGATCCGGCCGGACTGGTGGCCGGTGCCGTTGCGGGCGTCGAAGCTGCCGGCCAGCGCGGTGGCCACCCCGAGCAGGGTGGCGCCGAGCGTGGCCACGTCGAGCTCGGCGGCCGGACGCACCCCGTACGCCGGGCGGCGCACCGTCCGCCCGCCGAGTCCCGCCTCCACGGCGAGGGCGCAGACCAGCGCCCCGGCGGCGGCGAACTCCATCGCGGAGAGGTCGTCGTGCGGCCGGTCCAGCCGGGGCAGCTGCTCGGCGAGGACGTCGAGGCCCCGGGCGGGGTGCCCGGCCAGCGCACACCACCGCAGGTGCGCCGCGAGGAACCCGAAGGCGGCCTGCTCCCGCCGGTGCCGCCGGTACGCCCGGACGTGCGCCTCGGCCGCCCGCTCCGGCTCCCCGGCCCGCAGCCAGGACAGCAGCCCGGCGACAAGCGTCCGTTCCGGCTGCTCGGTGCAGTCGACGCCGCCGGGCGGGGAGTCCTCCAGAGCGGCCAGCGCGGCCCGGTGGTCGCCCCAGCCGGCGAGCAGTTCCGCCCGTCGGGCCGACGCGCAGTCCGGGCAGCCACCGACCGGTCCCGGATCGGCCGTCGCCCAGCGGTCGTACCACCGCCGGGCGGTGGGCTCGTCGCCGAGGTGGTCGGCGATGCGGCAGCGCAGCTCGGCGACCACCGCCGGATCGTCGGCGGCGCGCGCGGCGAGGTCGTCCAGCATGGAACGGGCCTGGTCCAGCCCGACCCGGGGCGAGCCGAGCAGGGCCTCGACGGCGTACCGCCGGTAGCGCCGCAGCAGCTCGGCCTGGTCCCCGGCCAGCAGGTCGGGACGGCGCTGGGCGGTGGCGAGGCAGCGGCGCACCGGCTCGACCAGCCGCCACCGCTGCCCGTGCAGGAGGTACGCCTCGATCAGCGCGAAGCGGGCCGCCAGCGCCGTCCGGTCGTCGCCCGTGGCGTCGGCGTGCGCGGCGATCCGTTCCAGCTCGGTGCTGCGGGCCTCGCCGTCGGGGGTGTCGCGGGCGTCGGCGAGCGCTCCGGCCAGCGCGGGGTCGGGCTGCCGGCCCCCGCGCCGCAGCCCGCTCCACCAGCCGGGCAGCCCGAACGGGTCGAGGCCGCGACCGGCCAGGTCCCCGCTGCGGCCCGTCACGCCACCACCCCGCCGGGCAGCCGGGCCACCTCGGTGGCGAGCTGGCAGCCGGTGGCGATGCCGCAGTCGAGCAGCTGGTCGAGCTGGTGCGCGGTGACGCCGCGTTCCAGGTCGGTGATGACCTCGCCGCAGATCCGGGCCCGCCCGTCGTCCTCGACGTGCACGAACGCCTTCGGCCAGAGCCGGTCGTGGTTCCACGCGTTGCAGAAGGCGTGCAGCGCCGGCACGTACTCGATGGGGAACGCCGGCGCGGTCAGGGTGCGCACCTGGAGCAGCTCGCCGTTGGCGCCGGGGCGCAGGAACCAGATGAGGCTGTCGTCCCAGCGGCCGACCAGGTCGCCGTCGGCGTCGGCCTGGACGTGGTATCCCCGGCTGGTCAGCACGACGGCGATCAGCTCGCCGGTCAGCGGCTCCAGCGCCCCCGGGTGCCCGGCCAGCGGGCCGTCCCGACCGTCCTCGGTTCCCGGCGACGCCATGGGGGCAACCCTTCTGAGGCAGATATCACGTGACGCGGCGGGCCCGCGCTGCGACACGCGGACACGACCCGGAAAGGCGGCGATCTGCCGGGTCACGCCATTAGGTTGATGCTATGGCGGGCCGTACCTCTCAGGCGAGCCGGCGACGCGGCGCGTCGCCGCGTGGCACCACGAACAGTCGCGCCCGTCAGCCGGCGAAGAAGGCCGGCCGGGCGGCGCCCCGGCGGCGGCCGGCGGCCCGGCCGGGCCGGGGCCCGATCGTCGGGCAGGCGGTCCGCGCACTGTGGATGGGGATGGCGCACGGCGTCGGCTGGGCGTTCCGGCAGGCCGGCTCCGCCCGGGGGCTCGACCCGGAGCAGCGCCGTGACGGCGCGGGCCTGCTGGTCTTCGGCCTCGCCCTGCTCAGCGCGGTGGCCCTCTGGTTCTCCGGCGCCGGCCCGGTCGGCGCCCGGCTGGCCGACACCTTCCGGCTCTTCCTCGGGGCGATCTCGGTCGTGGTGCCGGTGCTGCTGATGATCGGCGCCTGGCGGCTGATGCGCGAGCCCGTCGATCCCGAACACCGCGGCCGGGGGCTGGTCGGCTGGACCTCGATGCTGGTCGCCACCGCCGCGATGCTGCACATCGGACAGGACCCGGCCGACGCGGGCCAGCGCGACTTCGCCGGCGGCCTGGTCGGCGCCGGCGTCGGCAGCCTGATGGAGCGGGCGGTCACCGCCTGGGTGGCCGTGCCGCTGCTGATCCTGCTGTTGGTCTTCGGCCTGCTGGTGGTCACCGCGACCCCGGTCAACAAGGTTCCGGAGCGGCTCGGCCTGCTGTTCGGCACCCGGATCGCCCCGCCGGTCGTGGAGGAGGCGGACGAGGCGCCCGCCAGGCCGGCGCCCCGCAAGCGCCCCGCGAAGCGGGCGGCCCCGCCGCCGCCCGACCCGGGGGAGTTCGACGACGACCTCGACGGGGTGGACCTCCAGGAGACCCTGGTGCTGCCCCGTAAGCCCCCGGGCAGGGTGCCGGCCAGCCGCAAGCCGGCGGAGCCGCCGGAGCACTCGCCCGCCCCGACGCGCGCCGAGCAGCTCGCGCTGACCGGGCTGGCGGGCGACTACACGCTGCCGCCGGCGAACATCCTCGGCAGCGGCGCGGCCCCGAAGTCCCGGAGCAAGGCCAACGACGAGGTGATCGTCGCGCTCACCGGCGTCTTCGAGCAGTTCGGCGTGGACGCCGCCGTCACCGGGTTCACCCGCGGCCCGACCGTCACCCGCTACGAGGTCGAGCTGGGCCCGGGCGTCAAGGTCGAGCGCATCACCCAGCTGTCCCGCAACATCGCGTACGCCGTGAAGTCGCCGGACGTGCGGATCCTCAGCCCGATCCCGGGCAAGAGCGCGGTCGGGGTGGAGATCCCGAACACCGACCCGGAGAACGTGGCGCTCGGCGACGTGCTGCGGTCGCGGGCCGCCTCCAGCGACCACCATCCGATGGTGGTGGCGCTCGGCAAGGACATCGAGGGCGGCTACGTGGTGGCCAACCTCGCCAAGATGCCGCACATCCTGATCGCCGGCGCGACCGGCGCGGGCAAGTCGTCCTGCCTGAACTCGCTGCTGGTGTCCATCCTCACCCGGGCCACCCCGGACGAGGTGCGGCTGCTGCTGATCGACCCCAAGCGGGTCGAGATGACGGGCTACGAGGGCATCCCGCACCTGGTCACCCCGATCGTGACCAACGCCAAGAAGGCGGCCGACTCGCTGGAGTGGGTCGTCCGCGAGATGGACATGCGCTACGACGACCTCGCCGCCAACGGGGTCCGGCACATCGACGACTTCAACCGCAAGGTGCGCAACGGCGAGATCAAGGCGCCGCCGGGCAGCGAGCGGGAGATGCGCCCGTACCCGTACCTGCTGGTGATCGTGGACGAGCTGGCCGACCTGATGATGGTCGCCCCGCGCGACGTGGAGGACTCGGTCGTCCGGATCACCCAGCTCGCCCGCGCGGCCGGCATCCACCTGGTGCTGGCCACCCAGCGCCCGTCGGTCGACGTGGTCACCGGCCTGATCAAGGCCAACGTGCCGTCGCGCCTGGCGTTCGCCACCTCCTCGCTGGCCGACTCGCGGGTCATCCTCGACCAGCCGGGCGCGGAGAAGCTGCTGGGTCGCGGCGACGGCCTGTTCCTGCCGATGGGCGCCTCCAAGCCGATCCGGATCCAGGGCGCCTGGGTGACCGAGCGCGAGATCGCCGACGTGGTGAAGTTCTGCAAGGACCAGCGCGAGCCGGAGTTCCGCCCGGACGTGCTCGCCGCGCCGGACACCGGCAAGAAGAAGATCGACGAGGAGATCGGCGACGACCTCGACCTGCTGGTGCAGGCGGTCGAGCTGGTGGTCACCTCGCAGTTCGGCTCGACCTCGATGCTCCAGCGCAAGCTGCGGGTCGGCTTCGCCAAGGCGGGGCGGCTGATGGACCTCATGGAGACCCGGGGCGTGGTCGGCCCGTCGGAGGGGTCCAAGGCCCGTGACGTGCTGGTCAAGCCGGACGAGCTGGAGGAGGTCCTGGTCGGCCTGCGCGGCGGCGAGGACTAGGACCGGCCGGCCGCTGGTGGCGCGGGGGCGTTCCCGGTCGTCACCGGCGGGGGGCTGAGCCGGGCAACCGCCGACAGGGCGCACAGGCGACGGGCCCGCCGGCACGCCGGCGGGCCCGGTCTTCGCCCGGGGGAGCGGGGGTCAGTTGTTGACGAGCGCGTTGATGATCAGCAGGCTGATGACGATGGCGGCCACGTTGGCGGCGGCGGCGTACCAGCCGAGCGGCTTGTCGCCGAGCACGGCGCCGACGATGCCCAGGACCAGCCCGATCACGCCGAAGACGAGCGGGTTGAGCAGGAGCGCGAGGACCGCGAACACGAAGCCCAGGATCGTGCAGATGCGGGCGGCGTTGGTGCGCGGGCGGGCGGTCGAGTGCATGTTGGCCATTGTCTGCCTCCGTGGGTGAGAGCCTTTCCGGTGCCAGGCACAGCTCTACCCACTGTGGTCTTCCGTCACGCCTCGCCCCGGAAGACGTCGGTCAGTGGAAGACCTTCAGGCCGACGACGCCGGCCACCACCAGCAGCAGGCAGGCGATCCGGGGCAGGCTGGCCGGCTCGTTCAGCGCGAGCATCCCGACCAGGGCGGTGCCGACCGCCCCGATGCCGACCCAGACGACGTAGCCGGTGCCGACCGGGATCTCGCGCAGCGCGTACGCCAGGCCGGCCATGCTGAGCACCAGGGTCACCACGAAGACCAACGACGGGACGAGCCGGGTGAAGCCGGCGCTGCGGTCGAGGGCGATCGCCCACGCGGTCTCGAGAAGTCCGGAGATCACCAGAACGATCCAGGCCATGGAAGATTACCTCTGCGTAGGCGCCCGGACCATCGGGCCGGGAAGAGTGGGCTCGGTACACACACGCGGGGCGTCTTGGCCTGACCGGGTACGCCCACCACTCGTCCGGGGCGACCCTCGGGCCGCCACGACCGACGGTAGCACCGGACGGGCGGTGCCCGGGGTGAGCCGGGCCACCACGGGGTTGACGTGAACCTCGCTTCAACTTGCAGTATCGGGGGTATGCCGCTGCTCTTCTCCGATCCCGAGGTCGCCGCCGCGCTGGACGCCCCCACCACGGTGGCTGCGATGCGGGACGCCCTGCTCGCCGCGTACGCCGGCCGCCTGGTGGCCCCGCCCCGGGCCGCCGCGCCGCTGGGCGGGGGACGGATGGTGCTCACCGCCGGCCACCTCACCGGCGAGTGGTACGGCTACCGCTCGTACGACACGTTCGGGCACCCGGAGAGCGAGCAGGTGGTCGTCCTGCACGACGGGCGTACCGGGGCGGTCCGGGCGGTGGCGGTCGGGGAGGAGCTGGGCTCCCGGCGTACCGGCGGGCTCGGCGGGGTCGCCGTGGACGCCCTGGCCCGGCCGGACGCCGCCACCCTGGGCGTGGTCGGCTCCGGCGGGCAGGCGTGGACCCAGGTCTGGGCCGCCGCCGCCGTCCGCCCGCTGCGTGAGGTCACCGTGCACAGCCGCTCCGCCGCCCGGCGGGAGGCGTTCGCCGCCCGTGTCCGCGCCGAGCTGAAAGTGCCGGCGCGGGCGGTGGACTCGACGCGGGCCGCCGTCCGCGACCGCGACGTCGTGGTGCTCGCCACCACCGCCGTCGGCCCCGTGCTCGACGCCGCCGACCTGGCCCCCGGCACCCACGTCAACACGGTCGGCTTCAAGCAGGTCGACCGGCACGAGTTCGGCACCGACCTGCTGGACGCCGCCGACCTGCTGGTCACCGACTCGCCGGCGCAGGCGGCCGCGTACGACCCGCCGATGCTGGCGACGCTGCCCGCGTACGCCGGACGGTTGCGCGACCTGGGCGCGGTGCTGGCCGGCGCCGTCGCCGGCCGGACCGGCGCGGACCAGGTCTCGGTCTTCTGCTCGACCGGCCTGGCCGGCACGGAGGTCTTCCTGCTCGACCGGCTGGTCGGGGTCGGCGCGGCGGCGGTCTGAGCCGGTCGGGCGGCGGGGAGTGTGCGGCCGCCGGTGCGGGCGGCCCGCCGTTGACGGCCGCCGTCCACCCGCCCGGTACCCTCGGATGGTGTCTGCCACCTCCCCTTCCCCGACCGACGGCCGCCGTGTCGCCCTGCTGACCCTGGGCTGTGCCCGCAACGAGGTCGACTCGGAGGAGCTGGCCGCCCGGCTGCACGCCGACGGCTGGCAGGTCACCACCGACGGCGAGGGCGCCGACGTGGTGGTCGTCAACACGTGCGGCTTCGTGGAGAAGGCGAAGCAGGACTCCATCCAGACCCTGCTGGCCGCCGCCGACACCGGCGCCAAGGTGGTCGCCGCCGGCTGCATGGCCGAGCGGTACGGCCGCGAGTTGGCCGACAGCCTCCCCGAGGCGCAGGCGGTGCTGAGCTTCGACGACTACCCGGACATCGCCGCCCGGCTGGACGCGGTGGTGGCCGGCGAGCGGATCGGCGCGCACACCCCGCGCGACCGGCGCGAGCTGCTGCCCCTCACCCCCGTCTCCCGGCGCGACAGCGGGGTGTCGCTGCCCGGCCACGGCACCCCGGTGCGGGGCGTCACCGAGACCGACGAGCACACCCCGGCCCACCTGCGCCAGGTGCTGCGTCACCGGCTCGACACCGGCCCGGTCGCCTCGCTCAAGCTGGCCAGCGGCTGCGACCGGCGCTGCGCGTTCTGCGCCATCCCCGCCTTCCGCGGCGCCTTCGTCTCCCGTACGCCGGACGAGCTGCTCGCCGAGGCGGAGTGGCTGGCCAAGACCGGCGTACGCGAGCTGGTGCTGGTCAGCGAGAACTCCACCTCCTACGGCAAGGACCTGGGCGACCCCCGGGCGCTGGAGAAGCTGCTGCCCCAGCTCGCCGCGATCGACGGCATCGTCCGGGTGCGGGCGAGCTACCTCCAGCCGGCCGAGACCCGGCCCGGCCTGGTCGAGGCGATCGCCACCACGCCCGGCGTGGCGCCCTACTTCGACCTGTCGTTCCAGCACTCCAGCGAGCCGGTGCTGCGCCGGATGCGCCGCTTCGGCTCCACCGACCGCTTCCTGGAGCTGCTGGCGAGCGCCCGCGCGCTGGCCCCCGAGGCGGGCGCGCGGAGCAACTTCATCGTCGGCTTCCCCGGCGAGACCCGCGGCGACTACCAGGAGCTGGTCCGGTTCCTGACCGAGGCCCGGCTCGACGCGATCGGCGTGTTCGACTACAGCGACGAGGACGGCACCGAGGCCGCCGGCCTGCCCGGCAAGCTCTCCGCCGCCACGGTCAAGCGTCGCTACGACAAGCTCAGCGCGCTCGCCGACGAGCTCTGCTCGCAGCGCGCCGAGGAACGCCTGGGCTCCACGGTCGAGGTGCTCGTCGACTCGGTCGACGACGGCGTGGTCGAGGGCCGGGCGGCCCACCAGGCCCCCGAGGTCGACGGCTCGACCACCCTCGTCGCCCCGTCCGGCGGCGGGGTGGACCTGGCCGCGCTGCGCCCCGGCGACCTGGTGCGGGCGACGGTCACGGGCACCGAAGGGGTGGACCTGGTCGCGGTCCCGGATGAGATGATCTCGGCTGCGCCCGGCGCAACACGGTGACGGCGGGCCCGGACGGAGCGGGGGAGCCACGTGGTGGGGTGTCAGGTGCGCCACGGAGGCCGCGGCGGGGTGCGGCGGTGACCGGGGCGACGGACTCGACTCCCGCGCCGGTGGTGGCCGGCGTGCCCGTGCTGAACGCGGCCAACGCGCTCACCGCGCTGCGGCTGGCCCTGGTGCCGGTCTTCGCGGCGTCCGTGGTCGCCTCGGCGATGAGCCACGCCGGCTGGCGGATGGTCGCCTGTCTGATCTTCGCCGTCGCCTCCGCGACCGACCTGGTCGACGGCTGGATCGCCCGTCGGTTCGCCATGGTCACCTCGGTGGGCAAGGTCGCCGACCCGATCGCGGACAAGGCCCTCACCGGGGCGGCGCTGCTGCTGCTCTCCTGGTACGACCAGCTGCCGTGGTGGGTGACCGCCGTGATCCTCGTCCGCGAGCTGGGCATCACCGCGCTGCGCTTCTGGGTGATCCGGCACGGCGTGATCGCGGCCAGCCGGGGCGGCAAGATCAAGACTGCGCTCCAGATCCTGGCCATCACCTGGTACCTGTGGCCGATGCCGGACGCGCTCGCCGCCGTCGGTCCGTGGATCATGGCCGCCGCGGTCGGCGTCACGGTGATCACCGGCTTCGACTACGTCGCCCAGGCCCTCCGGCTCCGCCGCCCCGCCGCCTGACCGCCGCCCCGTCAGCTGACCCGGCGCCCGTCCGTCGGGCCGGTCGGAGAGGATGAGTAGGGCCGGCGGGGCGGGGAAAGGATCCGGGACATGGACAGTGACGTTGACGGAGCGCGGCCGGTCGGGAGTCCGGCGGCCGGCGTGGTGCACAGCCTCTCGGAACGGCACGAGACCCTCGCCACCGTCGAGTCGCTGACGGGCGGCCTGCTGGCCGCCTCGATCGTGGAGATCGCCGGGGTCAGCGGGATCTACCGGGGCGGCCTGGTGGTCTACGCCACCGAGCTCAAGTCGCAGCTCGCCGGCGTGCCGGAGGATCTGCTTGCCGACCGGGGGCCGGTCGACCCGGACGTGGCGGTGGCCCTCGCGGAGGGTGGGCGGCGCCGCTGCGGGGCCGACTGGGGCCTCGCCACCACCGGGGTGGCCGGCCCGGAACCGCAGGACGGCAAGCCCGTCGGGCTGGTCTACGTCGCCGTGGCCGGGCCGTCCGGCACCCACGTCCGGCAGCTCGACCTGGACGGCGGTCGCGACCACATCCGCTCCGCCGCGGTCGTCGAGGCGCTGCGGCTGCTCGCCGCGCGGATCCACGAGAAAGACGCTTCCGGGGCGGAGGAGGCCGGCACCCCGGCGGCCGGGACCGACGACGGGCGGGCCGACGCGGCTGGCGCGGGGCGCCGTTGACGCTCTCACCGCGATCCGAGGGGCGGGGTGGGATGTCGTGGGGGCCGGCAACGGGTACGGTTGCGGGAAGGCTTCGACGACCGGTCCGGCTCGACGTGCCGGACGGGCCGCGTGGACGAGTGGTGTCCCTCAGGGGGAGGTGCGAATGGTCCTACTACGCCGTGTGATCGGTGACGCACTGCGGGCGCGCCGGCAGGGGCAGCACCGCACCCTGCGCGAGGTCTCCTCCGCCGCCAACGTCAGCCTCGGCTACCTGTCCGAGATCGAGCGCGGCCAGAAGGAGCCCTCCAGCGAGCTGCTGGCCGCGATCTGCGACGCCCTCGGTGCTCGCCTGTCCGAGCTGCTGCGTGAGGTCAGCGACACCGTCGCCCTCGCCGAGCAGATGCCCGGCGTGCTGGTGCCGGTGCAGGACGAGCCGGCCGCGCCCGTCGCCGTACGCAGGAGCACGGGTCGGGGCGTCCACCAGGTCAGCTCGGACGGCACGGTCGCCGTCCAGGTCCGCCAGGACTCCCCGCTCAAGGCCACCCTGCGCAGCTCCCGGGTCCGGGGCAGCGAGCGCGACGTGGTCTGCGCCGCCTGATCCACCCCCTCTCGCGTCGCCTGATCCACCCCCTCTCGCGCCACGTGGTCGGCCTCGACGCCGCCGCGTACCCTTGATCGCGGACGGCGTCGGCGCTCGCTTCGCTCGCCGGTACGGATGCCCCGGTGGCGTCCGGCTGGGACGATGGAGCCACTGCCGCGCCGGAGCCGGCCGGGAGCACCCGGCGCGGTCGAGGCGGAGCGACGCTACTGAGGGGACAACGCAAAGATGGCGAACCCGTTCGTCAAGGGGTGGAAGTACCTGATGGCGCTCTTCGGCGCCAGGATCGACGAGCACGCCGATCCGAAGGTGCAGATCCAGCAGGCCATCGAGGAGGCCCAGCGCCAGCACCAGGCGCTGGTCCAGCAGGCTGCCGCCGTGATCGGCAACCAGCGGCAGCTGGAGATGAAGCTGTCCCGTCAGATGTCCGAGGTCGAGCGGTTGCAGGCCAACGCCCGCCAGGCACTGGTCCTCGCCGACCAGGCCCGCGCCCGGGGCGACGAGGCCGAGGCCGGCCGCTACGAGCAGTCCGCACAGGTCCTGGCGACCCAGCTGGTCTCGGCCGAGCAGGCCACGGAAGACCTGAAGACCCTGCACGACCAGGCGCTCGCCGCCGCCGCCCAGGCCCGTCGGGCGGTCGAGAACAACTCGATGATCCTCCAGCAGAAGCTCGCCGAGCGCACCAAGCTGCTCAGCCAGCTGGAGCAGGCCAAGATGCAGGAGAGCGTGGCCCGGTCGCTGGAGTCGATGTCCTCTCTGACCGCCCCCGCCAACACCCCCTCGCTCGACGAGGTGCGCGACCGCATCGAGCAGCGGTACGCCACGGCGATGGGCCGCGCCGAGCTGGCCGGGAACTCCGTCGAGGGCCGCATGCTGGAGATCCAGAAGTCGACCCTCGACTCGGCCGGCTCCTCCCGCCTGGAGCAGATCCGGTCGAGCATGGCCGGCGAGCAGCTCGGCGGCAAGCAGGAACGACAGGGTGCGGAGCAGGCCCAGCCCGCCGCGCCGGCCGCCGACCCGGCGGCCGCCGCCCGGCTGAACGAGCTCCGGGCCAGCATGGGCCGGGAACGCGGCACCGGAGACACCACCGCCGCCGGCTGAGCGGCCGGGGCGAGGAGGCAGAGGTGGCAGACGAGCGCACGCGGTACTTCCGGCGCCTGAGCCGGTTGCGGCGGTCCGCGCGCCGGTGGAGCGTCACGGCCGGCGGCCTGGGCGGCGCCGCCGCCGTGCTGACCCCGTACGCCGGGCTGGGGCTGCCCGACGCGGCCTGGGCGGCCGGGGCGGGCGGCGCGGTGGTGCTCGCCGCCTGGCGCTGGATCGACCTGCGGGCGCTGGCCGCCCGGCCGGCACCGCCGGCGCTCGACCCGGCCGAGGCCGCCGCGCGGTCCCGCGCCAAGCTGGTCGCCGCCGTGGAGCGGCTCCCCGTCGGCCCCGGCGTGCTGGCCGAGGTCCGCCGGGTGCGCTCCCGGGTGGCGCTGCGCGGCACCAGCGCCGCCGAGCCGTGGGCCCGACTGGACCGGGCCGCCCTGACCCTCGCCGGGATGACCAACCGGCTCACGGGGCTCGCCTCGCCGGCCGTGCTGGAGGCCGCCGAGGCCGACCGGTCGCTGCGGGACCTCGCCGACCGGGTGGCCAGCGTCGAGCGCACGCTGCGGCTCGCCCCCGCCGAGGCCCGGCCGCCGCTGGCCGAGGCGCACCGGGCCCTCACCGAGCAGCTGGAGCAGGGCGTCACCGCGTACGAGCGGCTCGTCGTGGCCGCCGCCGGCTACGTGGCCGGGGACGCCCACCCCGACGCCGCGCACCCGGCCGCCTCGCGGCTCACCGAGGCGACCGATCTGCTGCACGGTGTCGCCACGGCCCTGACGGAGCTGCGCGGCGTCGGCGCGCCCCTGCGCACCCCCTGACGCCGCCGCGCCGATTATGCGGTTGTGGTGCCGGCCCGGCACCCGTTCGGGCGTTCTGCACCCCACCACAACCGCATGATCGGCGGGCCGTGGCGCGGCTCGGTCACGGGGGCGTGGTTATCGGGATCGGGCCGGTGAACGGGGAGCTGCCGACGACGTTGAACGACCGGATCCGGTAGTGGTAGGTGACGCCGCGCGTCAGGCCGGTGTTGGTGAAGCCCCGGCCGGTGACGGTGAAGGTCGCCACCTCCCGGCCGAACGCCGGGTCCAGCGCCCGTTGCACGATGAACCCCGCTCCCGGTGCGGCCGGGGTGCTCGCCGCCCAGGCGAGGATCACCGTCGCCGTGTCCGGCCCGGGTGCCGTCACGGTGGCGGTCACCCCGGTGGGCGGGCCCGGCGCCGGCGGGGTGGTCGCCCGGGCCACCGTCGACCAGGCCGACGCGGCGCCGAGATAGGTGGTCCGCACCCGGTAGTAGTACGTGGTGTCCGGCGCGACGGCGGCGTCGAGATGGTTGTCGCCGACCCCGATCGCGGTGGTGCCCGGCCCGCTGCTGAACGTCGGGTTGGTGGCCCGCTGCACGTCGATCCCGGTGGCGAAGGAGCGGTTGGCCCAGCGCAGCGCGATCCGCAGCGGAGCGGCCGGCGGGATCGTCGCGGTCAGCCCGGCCGGCGCGGCGAGGTGCACCGCGGCCGGCACGCTGTTGGACCACGTGGAGCAGCTCACCGCGTTCTCCGCCCGGATCCGGTAGTGGTAGGCGACCCCGGGGGTGACCGTGGCGTCGGTGTGGCGGGTCGCCGTGGCCGCCACGGTGATCGCCGTGAGCCCCTCCGTGAAGGCGGCGTCGGTGGCCCGCTGGAGCAGGTGGCTGGTGGCCGGCGGGCGACTGCCGTTGCCCGTCCAGGTCAGCGCGATCGCGGGCAGCGCGGTGGCCGAGCCGGGGGCGGGGGTCGCGGTCAGCCCGGTCGGTGCCCGGGGCGACACCCGCAGCACCAGCGGCCGCGTCATGCCCTGGTCCCGGTGGCCGCCGAGCTGGCTGTGCCAGTGGTACTCCCAACCGAGGTTGACGAGCTGGTTCACCACCACCGCGGGCCGGCCGTCCACCGGGCTGACCGGGGTCGAGCCGGTCCGGGTGCCCGCCGGCCGGACCGGGTCGAGCAGCCGTACGCTGTCGCCGATCTTGAACGGCAGGGGCGGCGCGACCGGCCGGAGCGCGACGATCACGTCCTCGCGCGGGTTGACCCGGACGACCTGCTTCCAGCCCCGCTCCGCCGGATGCGGCGGCCGGGTGGCGCCGTCCCAGCCGACCCGGCCGACCAGCTGCACGTCGCAGCCCGTGAATCGCACCGGCTGGGTCTGCCGGCTGTTGCCGCGGATGCGCCAGAGCTGGGTGCCGTCGGCGGGCCCGCCCACCGTGACGGCCGGGTCGCTGACGTGCAGCACCTCGGTGGCCGGGTCGGTCGGCCCGAGCGGCAGGACGGTGGGGGAGAGCGGCCCGGCGTGCGGGTGCCCGACGCCGAGGCGGCCGACGAGCCGGCCGTGGTCCGGCTCGAAGACCTGCTGCACCGCCTTGACCTCCAGCGGCAGGACCACCGGGGTGGCGGCGCCGGCCGGGACGAAGCTGACCGTCGCGGCGTGCACCGGGACCACCGTGTCGCGCGCGGTCCGGGTACCGAACGCCGCGTCGTACGCCGGCTGCGGCACGATCGGCGGGCGCTGGCTGGCCGCGTACGCGTCGGGCAGCCGCTCACGCAGCCGTGCCAGGTCGTACGGCGGCGACGGGGTGCCGGCGACCCGGAACTGGAGCAGGGTGCGGGTGTTCGGCCCGTACCCGGGGCGGGTCGGTGGCGCCCCGCCCTCGGCGTCGCGGTCCGGGGCGCCGGTGTGGTGGTCGGCGCGCGGGTCGAAGCCGGGCAGCGGTGCCGGGCAGTCGTTGTAGAGGATCAGCGTGCCGCCGGGCGGGACGGTGGAGAAGTCCACCAGCACGTCGGCGGCCTCCCCGGGGGCGAGCAGCAGCGCGTGCGCGTCGACGTTGAGCACGGTCGGGTCGCGCCGGTCGTACCGGTAGCCGACCGGGTGGTTCGGCACCACCACCGGCGCGGGCAGCAGGCCGCACTCGTTGCCGACCTGGATGAACTCCGGGCCGGCGGCGCGCGGGTCCGGGACCCCGCCGTCACGCCCGTCCGCCGGCCAGCCGGCCGGCCGGTGCGGTGCGCGTACCGCCTCCACCATCGGCACCTCACCGGCGTCGGCGTCGGCCAGCCCGCCGTCCGGGTCCCACATCGGGCCGTCGGAACGGGCCCGGTAGAGCTGGAGGTTCAGGCCGCGGTCCAGGCAGGCGTTGAGGATCCGGAACCGGTACGTCCTCGGTTCGACCTCCAGGTATGGGTACGCGGTCCCGTTGACCAGCACGGTGTCGCCGAACGCGTCCGGCACCGCCGAGGGGTGCGGGACGCCGGGCGCGAGCGGCGGCTCGTCGGGTTCGGCGACGGGGTCGTGGTGCGGGTTGGGCACGGGCTCCGCCCGGCGCGGCGTACCGCCGTGCTCCCGCTGACCGGCGTCGTCGCCCGTACGCGACCACGGGCCGTAGTCCCACCGGCCGGTCGGGTTCGTCCCGTCGTCCCGGTGCGGGTTCTGCCGGGGCTGGTAGACGTGCGGGTGCCAGAGGCTGCCCCGGGAGCCCCAGCGGTCCCGGTCCCACGTCGGGTCCTCCCCGGCGAGCTGGGTGTCCTCCGGCACGAAGGTCTTGTCCTCGATCACCAGGGGCAGCTGGTCGGCGGGGAGCACCTCGTCGGCGACGAGCCGCTCCTCGGCCGGGTCGGTGAGCAGGTAGAGCGCGAGCTGCCCGGAGTAGACGGTGAGCCGGGCCAGGCCGACGGTGTTGTCGTGGAACCAGCACAGCCGCCCGCTCTGCTCGTTCGGGTAGTAGAGCGTGGTGGCGCCCGCGCCTGGCGGCGGCATGTCGGGCACGTGGGTCAGGCCGGGCCCCGTCGGGTAGGGGGTGATCTCGCCGGCCGGTGTGACCCACTGCCATGGGTTGCCGGCGCTGGTCCAGGCGGTGTGCGCGCCCGCCAGCCGCAGCACCGCCCGGTTCTGCGGGTAGGGCGCCGGGCCGTCGAGCGGGCCGGCCCCGGCGCCGTCGACGGTCGGGTCGACCGGCAGGAAGAGCTCGCCGGAGCGGCCGGTGGGGAGCTGGTTGATGAACTTGACCCGGACCGGCCGGCCGCGCCGGGCCAGGATGAGCGGGCCGAGGTGCCAGGGGCGCCCCGCGGGCACGACCGTGTTGTGCCCGTGGGCGTCCGTGCCGAGGTTGAGCTGCCGGTAGCCGCGCAGCCGGGTCGCCGGCAGGTCCCGGTGCAGCCGCTGCGCGTACTGCTCCAGGCCGATCTCGTAGTAGTCGCAGCCCGGGTAGCTGATGGTGTCCGGCACTGCCACCGGCAGGTGGGCGCCCAGCTCGGTGCGGCCGGACGCGCCGGGGCGGGGCAGCGCGTCGACGAACTTGCGGATGCCGGTGCCGGGCACCACGCAACCGTCGGCGTCGACGACCGGCAGCGGGCTGCGGGCGTGGTTGGGCACCGGACCGAAGTAGCGCGGGACGGCGGCCGGGTCGAGGCTGGCCGGCGCGACGGCCGGCTCCGCGGCGCGTCGGGCCGCCGGGACGGGACCCGCCCCGGTCCCGTCGCCGTCGCCGTCGGCGCGGGCCGGCGCCCGCTCCGCCCACGGGATCCGGAGTCTGCGGAACAGCTCCATGGCTCTCCCCGGTGTCCGGGCGCGGCGGCCACCACGGCGGCGTGGTGGACGCGGTCGCGCGTCGCTGACGATGCGTGAGGAGTCAACCGCAGCATGCGACCTCGACGGCGCCGTTAGGAAGTACCCAATCGTCCGTATCTGTGGCAAGGATGCGACTCGCGGCCGCGCCGACGGAGTGTCAGGCCCGACACGCCGGCCGGTGGCCGCGTGCCGGCCCCACCGCGTCAGTCGGTGGGAGGCTCCGGCTGGCAGACCGGGCACCAGTAGGTGACCCGCTCGCCCAGTTCCTCCTTGCGGATCGCGGTGCCGCACCGACGGCAGGGCTGGGCGCGCCGGCCGTAGACGTAGCTGGTCTGCCCCCGGTGCAGCGATCCGGTGGTGCTCTGCGTCCAGCGGCCCCGGTTCGCCGCGAGCAGCCTCTGCGCCAGGGCGACGGTGCCGGCGAGGTCCGGCACCGCGCGCACCGGGGTCCACGGCGAGACGCCGCGCAGGAAGAGCACCTCGCACTTGTAGAGGTTGCCGACGCCGGCCAGGTTGCGCTGGTCCAGCAGCGCCTCGGAGATGGTGACGTCCGGGTGGGCGGCCAACCGGCGCACCGCCTCCGCCGGGTCCCAGTCCGCGCCGAGCAGGTCGGGGCCGAGGTGCCCGACGAGCGACCCCTCCTCGGCGGTCGGCACCAGCGCCAGCTCGTGCAGGTGGTAGCCGACGGCGACCGCCCGCGCGCTGCGCAGCACGACCCGGATCAGGTGCGTCGGCCGGGCCGTCCACCGTTCCCCCGGCGCGTACGCCCGCCAGGCGCCGTCCATCCGCAGGTGCGAGTGCAGCGTCCAGCGCGCTTCGCCGTCGTCGCCCGGTGCCGCGTCGCCGGCGGCCCCGCCGCCCCGTGCCGAGACTGCACCGCCGGGCGTCGGGGCCGCGCCGCCCTCCGGTGCGGTCGGGGCGTCGGGCGGGGGCGCGACGTGCGGTGGGGCGGTGAGGCGCAGCAGCAGGTGCTTGCCCCGGCTGGCCGACTCCCGCACCGTCCAGCCGGCGAGATCGGTCGCGGCGAGCTGCGGCACCCGGAAGTCGCTGCCGGTCAGGCGGGCGCCGGACAGGGCACGGTGCAGCACGCGGGCGGTGTTCCAGACGGTGTCGCCTTCGGGCACCCGTCCATCCTCCCTCGTCCGAGCCGAATTCGCATGTGTCGCTATTTGTATGGAGGTTCCTGTCGATCTACCGACAAGGGCACGATCAGGGAGTTCTGAGGAGAATGCCCATGATTCTGCCCCACCGTCGCGCCCGTACCGCCGCCCTGACCGTCATCCTCGCCCTCGCCCTCGTACCCTTGCCGGGCCCCGCGCTCGCCGCTGCCGGCGAACGGTGGAGCACCGACCTCTCCCGGGTCGACGCCGACGACGTCAACGTCCGGCACACCCGCGCCGGGCTCCGCCTGGCCGACCCCCGCCCCACGCCGGCCCGCGCGCCCCGCAGCGCGGTCGCCGAGGGGATCCTCCTCGCGCCGCCGCGCACCCTGGCCCGGCCCGCCACCCGGGTCCGCGCCACCGTCGACGCCCGCACCGCCGCTGGCGGCACCGCCGAGGCCCAGGTGCGGGGCTGGCGGGCGGCGGGCTGGACCGAGTGGCGCGAGGCCACCGGCGGGGCGGTCTTCGACCGGCCGGTCACCCGCGTGCAGACCCGGGTGGTGCTCACCGCGAGCCGAGCGGGCGCCACCGCGGAGGTGCGTGCCGTGCGCCTCACCGCCGACACCGTCGCCGCCGTCGCCGCCGCCACGCCCGGCCTCACCTACCGGGTGTACGCGACCCGGATCGGGCTGGTCGGCGAGGTGACCGCCAACGGGCACACGATCGTGGCCGGGGACCACTTCGTCGCGCTGCCCTCCCGGCGCGGCCTGGCCCCGGCGAACACCGGCGACTACACCGTCCGGGTCTGCACCACCACGGGCAGCCGCTGCGAGTACGCCCCGGTCTGGGACGTCGGCCCGTGGAACACCCGGGACGACTACTGGAACCTCAGCGCCGTCCGGGAGAACTGGAAGGACCTTCCGCAGGGCCGGCCGCAGGCGCAGGCGGCCTACCAGTACGGCTACAACGGCGGGCGGGACCAGTTCGGGCGGGTGGTGTTGAACCCGGCCGGCGTCGACCTCGCCGACGGCACCTTCTGGGACGGGTTGCAGCTCACCACCAACGCCTGGGTGGACGTGGCGTACCTGTGGACCGGCAGCGGCCCGCGCGGCGTGGTCGGCGACGGCCCGCTCAACATCCGTGCCGGCGCCGGCACGGGGTACGCGGTGCGCGGCCTGGCCGCGAGGTACGCCAACGTGCCGATCGAGTGCTACGTGACCGGGCAGACCGTCGCCGGCCCGTACCGGACCACCAACCGGTGGAACCGCCTCGCCGGCGGCCAGTACGTCAGCCACGCGTACGTCTCGGCGGTCTACGGCGGCACGGTGCCGCTCTGCTGACCACCACCCGCGTACGCCCGCCGGGCCGGGCGGGATCCGGCCCGGCCCGGCGGCGGCCCGTTGCCCCGCCGGCCCGTCGCTCAGTCGGCCGCGACGCGCAGCAGGTCGCCCGGCGCCACCGCCAGCAGGTCCACCGCCCGGCCGCCGTTGACCGCCACGGCGACCCGGCCGGCGGAGTCGGCGTGCACCACCAGCCCGCCCGGCCGGGCGTCGCCGAAGGTGCGCCCGTGCACGGCCTCCCGGCCGGGCTCGCCACCCGTGCCCGGCCGCACCCGGACCCGGGCCGGCAGCGGCGCCAGCAGGTCGGCCGGCGCGGCCAACTGGACGTTGCCGAAGTGGTCGACGGTCAGCACCTCGGCCGTGAACCCGTCCGCCTCCCGCCGGAGCACCGGCGCCGGCAGCCGGACCAGGGACTCCGGGTCGACCGCCGGACCGACCCCGGCCAGCGGTGCGCCGAGCGCCAGCCGCGCGGCGACCGGCGCGAAGACGTCCCGGCCGTGGAACGTGCGGGACACCTCGGGCGCGAGCCAGTCCGGATCGGTCAGCTCGACGGCCGCGGTCACCCCGCCCAGCGCCTCGGCGGCCTCCACCAGCAGGCCGTTGTCCGGCCCCACCAGCAGCCCGCGGGGCGTGGCCAGCGCGACGCCCCGCCGGGTCGTGCCCACGCCCGGGTCGACGACGGCCACGTGCACCCCCTGCGGCAGGTGCGGCACGGCCTGCGCGAGCACCGCCGCGCCCCGGCGTACGTCGGCCGGCGGGACGAGGTGCGTCACGTCGACGACCCGGGCCTCCGGCGCCAGCCGCGCGATCACCCCGTGGCAGGCGGCGACGAACCCGTCGGCGAGTCCGTAGTCGGTGGTCAGCGAGATCCACGGGGTGCGGGCCGCGCCGGCGACGACCTGTCGACCGTCGACCGGGCGGCCGGCGGGGACCCGTCCGTCCGCGGTGCGGGGCCGCGCCAGGGCCGCCGCGTCGTCGGTGAGCGGCAGCTCCAGGACCAGTTCGTCGTGCAGCGGGATGCCGTCCTCGCCGACCACCGGGATGCTCGGCTTGAGCCGACGGGCCCGGTCCACCGCGCCCCGGTCCACGCGCACCAGCCGCAGCCCGCGCCGCTGGTAGAACCGCAGCGCCCGCAGGTTGTCGTTCGTGGTGACGAGCCAGAGCCGGGCCCTGCCCCCGGCCCGAGCCACCTCCCCGGCCGCCGCCAGCAGCGCCGTGCCGACGCCCCCGCCGGGCGTCGCGGCCACCACGCTGACCACCTCCAGCCCGTCGGCGTCGTCGTGGTGGGCGAGCGCCCCGACGACCGCCCCGGCCCCGTCGGTCGCGACCAGCGTGGGCAGCGTACGCAGGTCGTACCGGGTGTCGTGGGCGACGACGTACGGCCCACCCCACTCGCGCTCGTGCAGCGCGTCGACGGCCGGACGGTCCCCGGCCCGCGCCGGCCGGACGGTCATCCCGTTGGCCCCGTTCGTCCCGGTCATCCTCGGCTCCCCTCGTCGACCGGTCGGGATCGTACCGGCGTCGGCCGCCCGCCCCGGTCGACCGGGGCGGGCTGGCAGAAATGGGACAGCGGCACTGACCGACCGGCCACTGCCGGGACGGGAGCCGGTTGGGCAGACTGCCAGGGGTGACCAACCGGAGCCTGCCCGCCGTCGCGGTGCTCGTGATCGCCGCCGCCCTCACCGCCGCCTGCGGCGACGACGCGGAGGACCGGCGCGCCGCGCCCCCGGCCGCCACGGCGTCGACCCCGGCCGACGTGTCTTCCTCGGGCCCGACCGGCGCGGCGGAAGCCTCGGCGCCGCCGGCCGCCCCGCCGACCGCGAAGTCGACGGGTCCGGGACCGGCGGGTCCGAGCGCCGGCGGGCCGACCCAGCGCCGTCCCGCCAGCCCGCCGCCGGTGAAGCTGCCGGCCCGGCCGACCGGGACGCCCGGCGCGCGGCAGGTCGTCGACGCGTTCAAGGCCGCCGGGCTGAAGGTGTCGAACCCCCGGGACCGGTCGGTCGACTGCGGCCCGGACGGGCTCGGCCTGGGCTGCTCCGAGCTGGTCGCGACCGACGCCGTCACCGTGTACGTCTTCCCCGACGAGACCAGCGCCGGCGACATCGCCGAGACGTGGGGCGGACAGTCGTTCCGGCGCGGCACGGTGGTGCTCAACTACCTGGAGGCGAAGACCCCCGCCGCCGACCGCGCCAGGTACGAGAAGGTCCTCACGAGCCTGCGTTGACGCGCGGGTCAGCCGCGCAGCCGCAGGCCGCGCGGGGTGGCCCGGAAACCGGCGGCGGTGAGGGCGTCGCGCAGCGGCGAGGAGCGCACCGCCTCGCCGTCGGCCCGCTCCACCGACATCGCGCCCAACGCGCCGGAGTGGACCGCGTCGGCGAGCGCCTTCCCGGCCGCCGTCAGCATGTCGGCGTCGTCGGCGAAGGAGAGGATCGTCCGCCCGCCGCGTTCGACGTAGAGCACCAGCTCGCCGGCGACCAGCACCACCACGGCGCCGGCCTTGCGCCCCGCCCGGTGCCCGGTCGCCGGGGCCGCCCCGTCGCCCGAGTCGACCACCCGCTCCGGCCAGGGCAGCGCCGCACCGTACGGGTTGGCCGGATCCGTCGCGGCCAGCACCAGGGTGGGCCCGCCACGCCCCCGCCCGCCGTCGGTCGGCTCGGCCAGCGCCCGGATCCGGTCCACCGCCCCCGGCACCGCGAACTGCGCCGCGCCCAGCCCTTCGACGAAGTAGCCCCGCCGGGCCGCGCCGCGCTCCTCCAGCGCGGAGAGCACCGGATAGACCGCGGCGAAGCCGCCGGCCACCTGCTCGGCCAGCACCGCGCCCCGGGTCACCACGCCGTGCCGTTCGAGCAGCACGTCGGCCAGGGCCGCGGCGCGGCGGGTCGGGTCGGTGTCGCGTTCCGGCAGGCGGGACCAGCGGCCGGCGACGGTCGGCGGGCCGCCGCGCGTCGGCATGGCCACCCGCCCGGGGCGCCGGTAGCGGGTGCGAGGCGCGGTGGCACGGGACCGGTGCGCCCCGCCGCCCCCGAGCGCCGCGCGCAACGGCGCCAGGGTGTCGTTGGTGAGGTGGCCGGCCCACACCAGGTCCCAGACGACGGCGCTCAGCGCGGCGTCGTCGGTCGAGCCGACCCGGTCGGACAGCGACCGGAAGAACAGCGCCTGCCCGTCGCCGAGCGCGTCGAGGACCGCGTCGTGCAGCGGGGTGCGGGTGAGCGCCTCGTCGGGCGGGGCGAGCAGCAGCGGCGCGACGTCCGCGTAGGCGAGGGTGACCCAGCCGTCCCCGCCGGAGATGGCCCCGGAGCCGGCCCAGAGCACCTCGCCGCTGGTGCAGAGCTCGTCGAGCTGGGCGGGGGAGTAGTCGGCGACCCGGCCGGGCAGCACCAGCCGTTCCAGCGCCGACGCCGGCACCGCCGCCCCCTGCAACTGCTCCACGGCGGCGGCCAGCGCCTCCATCCCCCGCGCGGACGAGCCGACCTGCTGCCAGCGGGGCAGGAACGCGGCCAGCGCGCGGGGCGGCACCGGCTCGATCTCCCGGCGCAGCGCGGCCAGGGACCGGCGGCGCAGCAGCCGCAGCACCTCCGCGTCGCACCACTGGCTGCCGACCGTGTCGGGGGTGAACTCGCCGGCGACCACCCGACCGGTGGCGGCGAGCCGGCGCAGGGTCTGCTCGACCACGAAGACGCCGAGCCCGAAGCGGGCCGCGCAGGTGGCGGCGGCGAACGGCCCGTGCGTACGCGCGTAGCGGGCGACCAGGTCGCCGAGCGGATCGGCCACCGGGGCGAGGTACGCCTCGGCCACCCCGACCGGCAGGGCCACGCCGAGGGCGTCGCGCAGCCGGGCCGCGTCCTCGACGCCCACCCAGCGCTCCTCGCCGGCCACGCGCACCCGCAGCACCCGGCGGGCCGCCGCCAGCTCGGTCAGCCAGCCGGGGGAGGCGCCCCGCTCGGCCAGCTCCGCCTCGGAGAGGTCGCCGAGCACGCGGAGCAGCTCGACCACGTCCTCCGCGTCGCGCGGGCGGCGCTGCTCGGTCAGCCAGCGCAGCTGCCGCTCGGTCTCGGCCAGCACCGTCGGGTCGAGCAGCTCCCGCAGGTCGACCCGGCCGAGCAGCTCGCCGAGCAGGGTGGAGTCCAGGGCCAGCGCGGCCGCCCGGCGCTCGGCCAGCGGCGCGTCGCCCTCGTAGAGGAAGGCACCGACGTAGCCGAAGAGCAGCGACCGGGCGAACGGCGACGGCTGGGCGGTCTCCACCTCGACCAGGCGCACCTTGCGGGCGGCCAGGTCGCGCATCAGCTGGGCCAGCGCGGGCTGGTCGAAGACGTCCTGGAGGCACTCCCGGGCGGCCTCCAGGGTGACCGGGAAGTCGGCGTACTCGCGGGCCACGTCGAGCAGCTGGGCGGCGCGTTGCCGCTGCTGCCACAGCGGCTGGCGGCGGCGTGGGTCGCGCCGGGGCAGCAGCAGCGACCGGGCGGCGCACTCGCGGAACCGGGACGCGAAGAGCGCGGACGTGCCCACCGACTCCTCGACGAGCTGGGCGATCTCCTCCGGCTCGAAGACCACCACGTCGGCGCCGGGCGGCTCCTCCGCCGTGTCCGGCAGGCGGACCACGATGCCGTCGTCGGACGGCATCACCTGGGCGTCCACGCCGTAGCGCTCGGCGAGCCGGCGGCCGATGGCCAACGCCCACGGCCCGTTGACGCGGGCGCCGAGCACGCTGTGCACGGCCAGCCGCCAGTCGCCCAACTCGTCGCGGAACCGTTCGACCACGACGGTGCGGTCGTCGGGCAGGGACCGGGTGGCGGCGCGCTGCTCGCGCAGGTAGGCCATCAGGTTGCCGGCGGCCCAGTCGTCCAGGCCGCCGGCCCGCAGCGCGGCGACCGCCGTCTCGTCGTCCTGCCGCAGCAGGGCCCGCACCCGGGCGCCGATGGCCCGGCCCAGCTCGACGGGCCGGCCGAGCTGGTCGCCCTTCCAGAACGGCATCTTCGCCGCCTGCCCCGGGGCCGGGGAGACCAGCACCCGGTCGGGCGTGATCTCCTCGATCCGCCAGGACGACGAGCCGAGCAGGAAGACGTCGCCGATCCGGGACTCGTAGACCATCTCCTCGTCCAGCTCGCCGACCCGGGCGGCCCGCTCTGCCCCGGCCAGGAAGACCCCGAACAGGCCCCGGTCGGGGATCGTGCCGCCGCTGGTCACCGCGAGCCGCTGCGCGCCGGGCCGGCCGGTGAGCGTGTCGGTGGCGCGGTCCCAGACCAGCCGGGGCCGCAGCTCGGCGAACGCGGTGGACGGGTAGCGGCCGGAGAGCATGTCGAGCACGGCGTGCAGGGCCGAGTCGGGCAGCTCGGCGAAGGGCGCCGCCCGGCGTACCAGCACGGCCAGGTCACCGACGCGCCACGGCTCCAGCGCCACCATGGCGACGATCTGCTGGGCCAGCACGTCGAGCGGGTTGCGCGGGTGGTGCAGCTCCTCGATGGCGCCGTCTGCCATCCGCTCGGCCACCACGGTGCACGACAGCAGGTCACCCCGGTGCTTGGGGAAGACCACCCCGCGGGAGACCGCGCCGACCTGGTGCCCGGCCCGACCCACCCGTTGCAGGCCGGCGGCCACGCTGGGCGGCGCCTCGATCTGCACCACCAGGTCGACGGCGCCCATGTCGATGCCCAGCTCCAGGCTGGAGGTCGCCACCACGGCGGGCAGCTGGCCGGACTTGAGCGCCTCCTCGATGTGCTTGCGCTCCTCCCGGGAGACGCTGCCGTGGTGGGCGCGGGCGATCACCGCCGGCGCGCCGGTCGCCGCGCCGGCCTGCGCCATCAGCTCGGCCGGCGTACGGCCGACGCGCACCGGCCCTTCGGGGCCGCCCCACTCCTCCGCGCCGCGCGCCGCCGGCGTGGACCCGCCGGCCAGTTCCTCGCCGGCCAGCTCGTTGAGCCGGGCGCAGAGGCGCTCGGCGGAACGCCGGGAGTTGGTGAAGACGATGGTCGAGCGGTGCGCCCTGACCAGGGAGAAGACGCGTTCCTCCACCGCCGGCCAGATGGACGCCCGGCGTGCGCCGAGGCCGCCGAGGTCGTCCTCCGGCGGCTCCTGCTCGTCGAGGCGGGTCATGTCCTCCACCGGCACCTGGACGCTGACCTCGATCGTCTTGGCGGTGGGGGGCGCGACCACGTCGACGGGGCGGGCGCCGCCGAGGAAACGGGCGCACGCGTCGACGGGCCGGACGGTGGCGGAGAGGCCGATCCGCTGTGCCGGGGCCGGCAGCAACTCGTCGAGGCGTTCCAGGGAGAGCGCGAGGTGGGCGCCGCGTTTGGTGCCGGCGACGGCGTGCACCTCGTCGACGATCACCGTCTCGACACCGCGCAGGGAGTCGCGGGCGGCGGAGGTGAGCAGCAGGAACAGCGACTCGGGTGTGGTGATGAGGATGTCCGGCGGGGTGCGGGCGAAGGCCCGCCGCTCGTCGGCGGGGGTGTCGCCGGTGCGCATCCCCACGGTGATCTCCGGCGGGGCGACGCCGAGCCGGGTGGCGGCCTGGCGGATGCCCGTGAGGGGGGTGCGCAGGTTGCGCTCGACGTCGACCGCGAGCGCCTTGAGCGGGCTGACGTAGAGCACGCGGCACCGCTGCCGGGGATCGGCCGGTGCGGGCTCGCGGGCGAGCCGGTCGAGCGACCAGAGGAACGCGGCCAGCGTCTTGCCCGAGCCGGTGGGGGCCACCACCAGCGCGCTGCGCCCGGCGGAGACGGAGTTCCAGGCGCCGGTCTGGGCGGCGGTGGGCGCGGCGAAGGCGGCGCCGAACCACTCCCGGGTGGCCGCGCCGAACCCCGCCATCGCATCCGTCACGCCATCCATCCTGCCCCGGCGGTGTGACATCCGGGCCCTCGGCGGGGGGCCATTGCCCCGCTCCGGCTCATACGCGATGTTTGCGCGTTCAATCCGTTAAGTCTTACTTAACTGCTTGCTTGTATCCCACAACATAAAGTAACTTCACCCGGAGCGTCGGCCCCGGGTGGAGGAGATCGGATTGACCGTCGAGCAGCGGAGCTTCGAGCCCGGCACCGACGTGCTCATCCGCAAGGTCGACAGTCACCTCGCCGCCGTCCGCACCGGGCTGTCCGGCCCGGAGCTGGAGCTGGCCGAGCGGCTCGCCGCCGCGCTGCGGGAGCTGGTCGTCTCCACCGCCCAGGCCAGCGCGGCCGACCGGGGGCAGGTCCGCGCCGCCGTGCACTACTTCGTGCTGCGCCGGGAGAGCCGGGGCCGGTTGCTGCCGGTGCGCTCCCTCGCCGCCGCCCAGCGGGTGGTCAACAAGGTCGTGGTCCAGCTCGGCCGCCCCGAACTGCTGGTGGAACCCCGTGGCGAGCACCCCGCCCGGGAGCCCGTCGCCCCCATCGCCGACGTCGCCGTCGGCTGACGGCCGCCTCCCGCCCGCGCCGCCGAACGGCCGCGGGCGACAACGGGACGAATTCGCGCAAAACCGCCCGCCGAGCGACGAACTGGCGTGTGATCGCAGCTAGGTGCCGTCCCACCTCCGGCGCGCGCCGCAGCCACCTCGACCGGGAGCGCGGGTGCTCGTACTGCTGATCCTCCACTTCGTGGCGGCCCTCGTCGCGCCGCTGCTCGTCCGGTGGTGGGGTCCCCGCGCCTGCTACCCGCTGGCGCTGGCGCCGGCGGCGGCGTTCGGCTGGGCGCTGGCCCGCACGCCCGCCGTCCACGACGGCGGCGCGGTGGTCGAGACGTACCCGTGGATCGGCCAGCTCGGCGTCGACCTGGCGCTGCGGCTGACCACCCTGTCCTGGCTGATGACCCTGCTCGTCGGTGGCGTCGGCGCGCTGGTCCTGGTCTACAGCGCCCACTACTTCGGCCGGGAGTCCGCCGGCGTGGCCCGGTTCGCGGCCGTGCTGGTGGCCTTCGCGGGGGCGATGCTCGGCCTGGTCCTCGCCGACGACCTGCTGCTGCTCTACGTCTGCTGGGAGCTCACCACGATCTTCTCGTACCTGCTGATCGGGCACAGCACCGAGCGGCGCTCCAGCCGCTGGGCGGCGGCGCAGGCGCTGACCGTGACCACGCTCGGCGGGCTGGCGATGCTGGTGGGGTTCATCATGCTCGGCGGGCACGCCGGCACCTACCGCTGGTCGGAGATCGCCGCCGCCCCGCTGCCGGACGGGGCGTACCTCGTCGCGGCGGTCGTGCTGATCCTCGCCGGGGCACTGTCCAAGTCGGCGCTGCTGCCGTTCAGCTCGTGGCTGCCGGTGGCGATGGCGGCGCCCACGCCGGTGAGCGCGTACCTGCACGCCGCCGCGATGGTGAAGGCGGGCGTCTACCTGATCGGGCTGCTCGCCCCGGTGCTGGCGGGCGTCGGGCCGTGGCGGCCGGTGGTCGTGGTCGCGGGCCTGGCCACCATGCTGACCGGCGGCTGGGCGGCGCTGCGGCAGACCGACCTGAAGCTGCTGCTGGCGTACGGCACCGTCAGCCAGCTCGGCCTGCTCGCGGTGGCCGTCGGGGCGGGCACCCCGGACACCGCGCTGGCCGGGGCGGCGATGCTGCTGGCCCACGCCCTGTTCAAGGCGCCGCTCTTCCTCGTCGTCGGCATCATCGACCACGGCGCCGGCACCCGCGACCTTCGGGAGCTGTCCGGGCTGGGCCGCCGCGCGCCGCTGCTCGTCACCGTGACGGTGCTCGCCGCCGCGTCGATGGCCGGGCTGCCGCCGCTGGTCGGCTTCGTCGCCAAGGAGGCCGTGCTTGCCGCCTTCACCGACCGGCCCGCCGTCGTCGCCGTGCTGGTGGTCGGCACCGCGCTCACCGTCGCCTACAGCGCCCGGTTCGTGTGGGGCGCGTTCGCCACCCGGCCGGGCGTGGAGCCGGCCGTGCTCGGGCGGGTCCCCGCGTCGATGCTCGCCCCGCCGGCCCTGCTGGCCGCCGTCGGGCTGGCCGCCGGCCCGGCCGCCGGGATCCTCGACGGCCTGCTCCGCCCGTACGCCGAGTCGTTCGGCGCCGTCGGCAAGGACCTGGCGCTCTGGCACGGCCTCAGCCCCGCGCTCGGCCTCTCCGCGCTGGCCGTGGCCGGCGGCGCGGCGCTGTTCGCGCTGCGCGGCCCGCTCGCCCCGGTGCTGGCCCGGCTGCACGTCCCGGTCAGCGGCAACCAGGGGTACGAGTGGTTCACCCGCCGCTTCGACCGGCTGGCCATCGAGGTAACCGGCGCCACCCAGCGCGGCTCGCTGCCGCAGTACCTCGGCGTCATCCTGCTCGTGCTCACCGTGGTGCCCGGCGGGGCGATGCTGGCCACCCGTCCGTGGCAGGACCGGATCGCACTCTGGGACAGCCCGTTGCAGGTTCTGGTGGTGGTGATCGTCACCGTCGCGGCGGTGCTCGCGGTCGGCGCCCGCCGGCGGCTGACGGCGATGCTGCTGGTGGGCATGACGGGCTACGGCACCGCGATGCTCTTCGTGGTCTACGGCGCGCCGGACCTGGCGCTGACCCAGTTCCTCGTCGAGACCGCCACCATCGCGGTGTTCGTGCTGGTGCTGCGCCGGCTGCCGGAGCGGTTCTCGGCCCGCCCGAAACGTCGGCGGTGGGTGCGCCGGGCGATCGGGCTGGCCGTCGGCGTGGTGGTCGGCGGGCTGGCCCTCACCGCCGCCTCGGCCCGGCGGGCGCCCACCATCTCCGACGCGTTCCCCGACCTCGCCGTCACCCACGGGTACGGCCGCAACGTGGTCAACGTGACCCTGGTCGACATCCGCGCCTGGGACACCATGGGCGAGCTGTCGGTGCTGGTGGTGGCCGCGACCGGCGTGGCCAGCCTGGTCTTCCAGCGGTCCCGGACCGGTCCCCGCCCCCGCCGCCCGGAGCCGCCGCGCCGGGTGCAGCGGCCGGGGCACCGGGTCTGGCTGCGCGGCGGGGCGACCCTGCACGAGCGGCAGCGCTCGATCGTGCTGGAGGTGGTGACCCGGCTGGTCTTCCACACGGTGGTGGTCTTCTCCCTGTTCCTGCTCTTCGCCGGCCACAACGCGCCGGGCGGCGGCTTCGCCGGCGGCCTCGTGGCGGGCCTGGCCCTGGCCGTGCGGTACCTGGCCGGCGGCCGCTACGAGCTGGCCGAGGCCGCCCCGGTCGCCGCGGGCACGGTGCTCGGCGCCGGCCTCTTCGTCTCGATCGGCACCGGGGCCGTCGCCCTGTTCACGGGTGGTTCGGTGCTCGAGAGCGCCCGGATCGACCTGTGGCTGCCGCTGATCGGGGACTTCTACCTGGTCACGTCCCTCTTCTTCGACGTCGGCGTCTACCTGGTCGTGGTCGGGCTGGTGCTGGACATCCTGCGCAGCCTCGGCGCCGAGGTGGACCGGCACATCGAGGCGGCCGGCGAGTCCGGGGGCGGGCTGCGGGTCGACCGGCAGGGGGAACGGCCGTGAGGACGGGCGCCGCGGGACCCTCCCTGGTGCTGGTCGTCGCCGCCGGGGTGCTGGTCGGCTGCGGGGTCACCCTGCTGCTGGAACGCAGCCTGACCCGGATCCTGCTGGGTGTCATCCTGCTCGGCAACGGGGTCAACGCGCTCATCCTGCTGGGCGGTCGCGCGGGGGCCGCCCCGCTGGTCGGCACGGCGCCCGCCGGCACGTTGAGCGACGCGCTGCCGCAGGCCATGATCCTCACCGCCATCGTGATCACCTTCGGGCTGACCGCGTTCCTGCTGGCGGTGAGCTACCGCAGCTGGTATCTGACCGGCGACGACGAGGTGCCCGACGACATCGAGGACCGGCAGGTCAGGCAGGCGGCCGAGCGCAACGAGCCGGCCGCCGCCGACTTCGGGGGAGAGGGCCCGGACGCCGACCCCGAGCAGGTCGACCCGGAGCCGCCGCGCCGGCTCCGGCGTGGGGACGGCCCGGGATGAGCTGGTACGGGCGGCGGGGCGCCCGATGAGCCGGCTCGTGCCGCTGCCCGTGGTGGTGCCGCTGCTGGGCGCGGCGCTGACCCTGCTGCTGGCCCGGTGGCCCGGGCTGCAACGGATCGTCAGCGTGAGCTGCCTGACCGCCACGCTGGCGGTGGCGGCGGTGCTGCTCGTGCAGGCGTACCGGCACGGGCCGGTGGTGGTCCAGGTCGGCGGGTGGCCTGCGCCGGTGGGCATCGTGCTGGTCGCGGACCAGCTCGCCGCGCTGATGCTGGTGGTCTCCTCGGCGGTGACCCTGTGCGTGCTGCTCTATTCCGTCGGCCAGGGGCAGGGGGACGTGGGCGAGACCGCCCCGGTGACCATCTACCACCCCACCTACCTGGTGCTGACCGCCGGCGTGACCAACGCGTTCCTCGCCGGCGACCTGTTCAACCTCTTCGTCGGCTTCGAGATCCTGCTGGCCGCGAGCTTCGTGCTGATCACCCTCGGCGGCACCGAGACCCGGATCCGCACCGGCTCGACGTACGTCGTGGTCAGCATCCTCTCCTCGATGATCTTCCTCGCCTCGGTGGGCCTGGTGTACGCGGCCACCGGCACCCTGAACATGGCCCAGCTGGCGCACCGGCTGGACGCGCTGCCCGACGGCGTACGGCTGACCCTGCAGCTGATGCTGCTGCTCGCCTTCGGGATCAAGGCGGCGGTCTTCCCGCTCTCGGCCTGGTTGCCGGACAGCTACCCGACGGCGCCGGCCCCCGTCACGGCGGTCTTCGCCGGCCTGCTCACCAAGGTCGGCGTGTACGCGATCATCCGCACCGAGACGCTGCTCTTCCCGGGCGGGCGGCTCGCCGGACCGCTGATGGTGGTGGCCGGGCTGACCATGGTGGTCGGCATCCTCGGCGCGGTGGCCCAGGCCGACATGAAGCGGCTCTTCTCGTTCACCCTGGTCAGCCACATCGGCTACATGATCTTCGGAGTGGGGCTGAGCACCGTGGCCGGGCTCTCCGGCGCGATCTTCTACGTGGTGCACCACATCACCATCCAGACCACGCTGTTCCTGGTCGCCGGGCTGGTCGAGGAGCGGGCCGGCAGCACCGACCTGCGCCGCATCGGCGGGCTGGCCCGGGCGGCCCCGCTGCTCGGCGTCCTCTTCTTCGTCCCCGCCATGAACCTCGCCGGAGTGCCGCCCTTCTCCGGGTTCCTCGGCAAGCTCGGCCTGCTCCAGGCCGGCGTCGCGGCCGGCGAGCCGCTGCCCGGCGTGCTGGTCGCGGCGGGGACGGTGACGAGCCTGCTCACCCTCTACGTGGCCTCGCGGGTGTGGAACATCGCCTTCTGGCGCGCCCCCCAACTCGCCACCACCGAGCCGGTCGTCCGCCTCCCCGCGCTGATGGTCGGCGCGACGATCGCGCTGGTCGGGCTGGGGCTGGCGTTGACCGTCGTCGCCGGGCCGCTGTTCGACGTCACCGCCGACGCGGCGGCCGACCTGCGCGAGCGCACCCCCTACATCCGTTCCGTGCTGCCGGTCGGTGCCCCGTGACCCGGGCCTCGGCGTCGCCGCGCGGGCGGGGGCGGCGCCGCGACCGGATGATCGCCTTCGGCTGGCTGGTGCTGGTCTGGAGCCTGCTCTGGGGGGACTTCTCGTGGGGCAACCTCGCGGGCGGGGCGCTGGTGGCCGGTGCCGTCCTGCTGTTCTTCCCGCTGCCGCCCGTGAGCTTCGGCGGCCGGCTGCGCCCTGGGCCGATGTTCGTCTTCGCGGTGCGCTTCGTCGGCGAGCTGGTCAGCGCCAGCGCGCACGTCGCCCGGGTCGCGGTGCAGCCCGGCTATCGGCCCCGGGGGGCGATCATCGCGGTCCGCCTGCGGGTGCGTACCGACCTGAACCTGGCGCTCACCGCCGAGGCGATCTCGCTGGTGCCGGGCACGCTGATCGTCGAGGTGGACCGGGACGTCGGAGTCCTCTACGTGCACGTGTTCGACACCCACGGCCCGCAGGACCTGCGCGGCAGCCGGCGGCGGATCCTCGCCGTCGAGCGCCGGCTCGTCCGCGCGGTGGGCTCCGACGCCGAGGTCCGCGAGGTGGGCGCCGATCCCGTCGAGAGGGGACCCTGACCCGTGACCACGTTCCTCGCCGTCACCCTCACCACCCTGTTCTCGCTGACCGCCCTGCTGGCCCTGATCCGGCTCTACCGGGGGCCGTCGCTGATCGACCGGGTGGTCGCGGCCGACATGCTGCTCGCCACCATGGTGGGCGCGGTCGGCGCGGAGGCCGCGGTGAACCGCCACGCCACCACCCTGCCGGTGCTGGTGGCGCTGTCCATGCTCGGCTTCGTGGGATCGGTGTCCCTGGTCCGCTTCGCCGTCCGCGAGGACGGTGAGGCCTGATGTGGGGCGACCTCGCCGACTGGTTGGGCGGCGGCTGCCTGGTGGCCGGCGCCCTGCTGAGCCTCGCCGCCGGGATCGGGGTGCTGCGCTTCCCGGCCACGCTGGACCGGATGCACGCCGCGACCAAGCCGCAGGTGCTCGGGGTGCTGCTCCTGCTGCTGGGCCTGGGGCTGCGCCTGCGGACCCCGGCCGACCTCGGCATGGTGGCGCTGGTCGGGATCTTCCAGCTGGCCACCGCTCCCGTGGCGGCGCAGATGATCGGCCGGGCCGCGTACCGCGCCGGCCGGGTCGAGCCGGCCCTGCTCGACGCCGACGAGCTCGCGTCCGCCGACCGTCGTGCGGGTGGCGGGGGCGACCCGTCCTGACCCGTGGCCTCCATGGGGTCGCATCCGAGGCGTCCCCATTCGAGGACTGCGACGAATCTTGCGCCGGGCAGGCCCCTCGCCGGCCGCGGCGGCGCGGACGTCGGAGGGCCTTCGGCACACCTTCAGCGGATATCCAGCCGATCCCGATAAAATGGGCCGCATGATCGACTCTTCTGCCCAGGAGGGCAGCAGTAGCCAGCCGGGTCGTGCCCGGCGTATCCCGACCCCGACGTCCCCGGGAGCCCTGAGCGACCCGTGTTGATCGTCGTTGGTCTTCTTCTCATCATCGTTCTCACCGTCGCCACGGGCTACTTCGTGGCCCAGGAGTTCGGCTACGTCGCCGTGGACCGGAACCGGCTCAAGCAGCTCGCCGACGACGGCGACAAGGCCGCCGTCCGGGCGCTGGAGGTGACCGGACGGCTGTCGTTCATGCTCTCCGGCGCGCAGCTCGGCATCACCGTCACCGCCCTGCTGGTCGGTTACGTCGCCGAGCCGTTCCTCGGCGCCGGGCTGGCCGAGCTGCTCGGGGTGGCCGGCGTCTCCACGGCCGTCAGCCTGCCGCTCTCGGTCGCCCTCGCCCTGGTCATCGCCACCGTGGTGCAGATGGTCCTCGGCGAGCTGGCACCGAAGAACCTCGCCCTCGCGCGGGCCGAGTCCCTCGCGAAGGCCCTGAGCCGCTCCACCCTGATCTACCTCAAGGTCGCCGGTCCGCTGATCAAGCTCTTCGACCGGGCCGCGGTCCGGCTGCTCCGCCGCGTCGGCATCGAGCCGATCGAGGAACTGCCCAGCGGGGCCACCCCGGAGGACCTGGAGCAGATCATCGCCGAGTCCCGGCAGGAGGGGCACCTGACCGCCGAGATGTCCACGCTGCTCGACCGGGGGCTCGACTTCCGCGAGCTGACCGCCGGCGAGGCCATGGTGCCGCGCGTCGACGTGCACACCGTACGCGCGCACGAGCCGCTCAGCCGGGTCGTGGAGCTGCTGGACACCGGCAAGTCCCGTTTCCCCGTACGCGGCACCGAGGGCGTCGACGACCTCGTCGGCGTGGTCGGCATCGCCGACGTGCTCGGCGTACCCCCGGAGCGGCGCGCGAGCACCCCGGTCAGCGCGGTCGCCGGCCCCCCGCTGCTGGTGCCGGAGACGCTGCCGCTGCCGACGGTGCTGGACCGGCTGCGCTCCGGCCACCGGCAGCTGGCCTGCGTGGTCGACGAGTACGGCGGCTTCGCCGGCGTGATCACGCTGGAGGACATCGCCGAGGAACTCGTCGGCCCGATCCGCGACGAGGACGACCCGCCGGAGCGGGCCCCGGCCCGGCAGGAGGACGGCTCCTGGGTGGTGCCGGCCCGCTGGCGCATCGACGAGGTCGCCGACAGCACCGGCATCGCGCTGCCCGAGGCCCCGGAGTACGACACGCTCTCCGGCCTGGTCATGCGGGAGCTGGGGCGGGTCCCCGAGGTCGGTGACCGGCTGGAGATCAGCCTGCCGGCCGACGGCGAGGACGGCGGGGACGGGCCGCGCGCCCTGGTCGAGGTGCTGGCCGTCGACCGGCACGTGGCCGACTCCGTCCGGCTGCGGATGGCCGAGCCGGGGGAGGTGTCCGCATGAGCCCCGGCATCGCGCTCTTCACGTCGGTGATCCTGCTGGCGCTGAACGGCTTCTTCGTGGCTGCCGAGTTCGCCCTGGTGGCCAGCAAGCGCTACCGGCTGGAGCACGCGGCGGCCGGTGGCGGCCGGGCCGCCCGGGCCGCGCTGGACGGCGTACGCGAGCTGTCGCTGATGCTCGCCGGCGCACAGCTCGGCATCACGCTGTGCACCCTGGGTCTCGGCGCGCTCGCCGAACCGGCGATCGAGCACCTGCTGAGCCCGCTGCTGCACGCGGTCGGGCTGCCGGACGCCGCGAGCCACGTGGTCGCGCTGATCTTCGCACTCAGCGTCGTCACCTTCCTGCACCTGGTGGTCGGGGAGATGGCGCCGAAGTCCTGGGCGATCACCGACGCGGAACGCTCGGCGGTGCTGCTGGCGCTGCCGTTCCGCGCCTTCGCGCGGGTCGCCCGGCCGGTGCTGTCGGTGATGAACGCGCTGGCCAACGCGATGTTGCGGCTGGTCAAGGTCAACCCGCAGGACCAGCTCGCCCAGGTGCACGGCCCGGACGAGCTGCGCATGCTGCTGGAGCAGTCCCGCGAGCACGGGCTGCTCGGCGCGGAGCAGCACCAGATGCTGACCAGCATGCTGGAGTTGCAGGGCACCACGGTGGCCCAGGTGATGGAGCCGTTCCACCAGATGGTGACGGTGCGCCGCGACGAGGGGGCCGACCGCATCGAGCAGGTCAGCCGCGACAGCGGCCGGTCGCGGCTGGCCGTGCTGGACGCCAGCGGTGACGTCTGCGGCCTGGTCCACGTCCGGGAGGCGGTGCGGGCCACCACCACGGGCCGTACGGTCACCGCCGGCGACCTGATGACCAACGCCTTCACCCTGCCGGCCTCGGCGTCGGTGACCGAGGCGGTGGCGGAGATGCGGGCCCGGCAGTCCCAGCTCGCGCTGGTGCGCAACGGCGGCGGGCCGACCCGCCCGATCGGGTTCGTCGCGCTGGAGGACCTGCTGGAGGAGGTCATCGGCGAGTTCGACGACGAGACCGACCCGGTGCCGCGCGGTCGACGCATGAGGTGAAACCGGACGGGTGGCCGCTCTTCGCCGAAGGCGGGGCGGCCACCCGCCGGGTCCGCGACCATGGAAGTGGCCGAGCTGGCCCGGTGGCGGACGGGGGAGTGCCGTGCGGTTGACGGGGGTGTCGCCCGAGTCCGGCTGGACCGGCCTGTCGGTGCGCACGGCCCTGGCCAACGCGAGCACCCGTCCCGGGCTGCGGCTGCCGGGGCGGGTCACCGTCGTCGCCGGCTCCACCGACGTACCCGTCCTGCACGTCCGGCTCGGCCTGGTCACCACGGCCGAGCCGGACGACCCGGAGGCTCCCCGTCGCCTGGTGCAGTTCCACCAGGCGACGGTGGCCGGCGGTTTCGTGCTGCGGGCCGGGCGGGGCCGGTCGATCCCGTTCGAGTTCCCGCTGCCGTGGGAGACCCCGGTGACCGTGTTCGGCGGGGCGCCCCTGCTCAGCCTGCGGATGGGGCTGCGTACGGAGGTGGCGGTCGAGCCCCGCCTCGACCAGGGCGCGATGGTGCCGGTCTTCGTGCATCCGCTGCCCACCCAGGCGCACGTCCTGGCGGCCCTCGACACGCTCGGCTTCAGCATGCGCCAGGCCGGCCTGGTCGACGCGCGGCTGCCGGGGGTGGCCCAGACCCTGCCGCTGCACCAGCGGCTCGGCTACTGGGTGGCGCCGCTCTACGCCGGGCCGATCACCGAGCTGGAGCTGATCTTCATCGCCGAGCCGGCCGGGCTGGAGGTGATCCTCTGGCTGGACCGGCGGCTGGCCCTGGCCGGGATCACCCACCAGAGCATCAGCCGGTTCCGGGTCTGGCACGCCGGCGCCGACAAGCGGGACTGGATCGCGACCGTGGACGCCTGGCTGCGTACGGCGATCAACCGGCACGCCGCGGCCGCCGCGCACGCCGACTGGTCCGCGACCCTCACGGGGTCGGCGCACGTCAGCCGCCCGCCGGACGAGCCGATCCACCCCGGCTTCGGGCTGGGCGGCACCGCCGGCGGGGGCGGCATCGGCGGCGGCTCCGGCGGCGGCGACGGCACGTGACCCGACCGGGGTCAGGCGGTCGCGGTGGCCAGCTTGAGGCTGAAGCCGAGGAAGAGCGCGGCGACGCCCGTGGTGGCGCCGGCGGCCAGGCGGTGGCGCCGACGGAACTGCGCCGCCAGGAACGTGCCCGTGAAGATCAGCGCGGTCAGGTAGAGCACGCTGGTGACCTGGGCGATGAGCCCGAGCAGCAGGAACGACAGCGCCGGCCAGGCGTAGCCCGGGTCCACGAACTGGATGAAGAACGAGACGAAGAAGAGGATCGCCTTCGGGTTGAGCAGGCTGATCACCATCGCCTTGCGGAACGGGCTGCGCATCGCCGCCGGCTCCGCGGCGTCGATGAGGCGCGGGGCGGCCGGGTCGTTGCGGGTCCGCCAGCGTCGCCACGCGCCGCGCAGCATCGTCAACCCCACATAGCCGAGGTACGCGGCGCCGGCGTACTTGATCACGAGGAAGAGCGACGGGTACGCCTGGACCAGCGACGCCACGCCGGCGGCGGAGAGGAACATCAGCACCCCGTCGCCGACGAAGACCCCGCCGGCCGCCCGGTAGCCGGCCGCCACGCCCCGCTGCGCGGCGGTGGAGAGCACGAAGAGGGAGTTGGGACCGGGCAGCAGAACGATCGCCACGGTGCCCAGCACGTACGTCCAGATGTCGGTGATGCCCAGCACGCCCGCCATCATGGGGCCACGGGTGCCTCCCGGCGAAGCCTTTCCCGGAGCGTGACCTGTGCGTTCGGCCACTCGTCGACGGTCATCGAATACTGCACGGTGTCCCGCCAGGTGCCGTCCGGACGGATCCGGTGCCGGCGCAGCACCCCCTCGCGGGACGCGCCGAGGCGCTCGATCGCCCGCTGCGAGCGCCCGTTGCGGATGTCGGTGTGCCAGACCACCCGTACCGCGCCCAGCTCATCGAAGGCGCGGGTGAGCAGCAGCAGCTTCGCCTCCGTGTTGATCCCGGTGCGCCACCAGGGGCGGCCCAGGTAGGTGTAGCCGATCGCCACCGCCCGGCGCTCCGGGTCCACCTCGTAGAAGGAGGTGGTGCCGACCACCGTGCCCGTCACCGCGCAGCGCTGCACCCACGGCACCCGCTCGCCCCGCCGGTGGGCGGCCAGGGCGACGGCGATTTCGTCGGCGGTGCCGGCGGGGTCGGCCGGCTGCGGGCTGCCGAGGTGCCGCCAGACCTCGGGGTCGGCGGTGGCGGCGTGCAGCTCGTCGGCGTGCGCGAGGTCGAGCGGTTCCAGCAGCACGTGCTCCCCGCGCAGCACCGCCGGGTCGAGCCACGGCGACGTCTCCGGCCGCAGGTACGCCGGCACCGGCGCGGTCACCCCGGCGTCGGGTTCGGGCAGCCCGACGGTCAGCCGCAGCGGCACCACGCCGGCCCAGTGCGGTAGGGCGAGGTCGGTCTCCTCGTCGCGTACGCCGCCGGCGCGGGCGCGCACCGACACCTCCCGCAGCGGCAGGGCCAGCACGGCCGTCTCGGCCAGCTCCCGGCGCGACGGGGGTCGGCTGTCGGCGCTGCGCCCCGGGGCGGCCTTCTCCACCAGGGCGGTCAGCATCCGCAGCTTCTCCCGCTCGTCGGTGACCAGGCGGGCGGTGCCGTGCGCGACCACCGAGCGGTAGTTGGCGCTGTGGTGGAACTGCGAGCGGCCGTAGACGAGGCCGTCGAGCAGGGTGACCGCCACGCAGACCGGCAGCCCTTCGCCCCGGGCGGCGAGCAGCGGCCGGCTGCCGGTGGAGCCGTGCAGGTAGAGGGTGTCGCCGACGCGCACGTGCAGGGTGGGCAGCACCCGGGGTTCGCCGTCGACGGTGAACCCGAGCGCGCAGTCGTACGCCTCGTCGAGGACGGCGTGCGCGGCGGCCTCGTCGTAGCTCATCCGCTCCCGGGAGCGGCTGGCGGTGGTCCGGTCGGTGGGTGCGTACATGGCTCGACCTTTGTTCTAGTACAATCTCTGATTTGTGTCAGCACGCTATCAGGTCGTCGGCGCGACGGCCGCCGAGATTTCGGCCAGCATCGAATCGGGCATCCGCTCCGCCGCCCTCGCCCCGGGCGACGCGCTGCCCCCGGTGCGGGAGCTCGCCGCCCGGCTCGCGGTGAGCCCGGCCACCGCCGCCCGCGCCTACCAGGAGCTGCGCCAGCGGGGCCTGGTGGTCACCGCCGGCCGGCACGGCACCCGGGTCCGGCCCCGACCGCCGGTGGCCTCCCGGCGCTCCGCGCTGCGCCCGCCGACCGCCCCCGGCCTGCGCGACCTCTCCCGGGGCGAGCCGGACGTGCGGCTGCTGCCACCCCTCGGGGCGCACCTCGCCGGCCTGGCCGCCACCGCGGGGGAGCCGGTCGGCTACCCGGCGGCCGGCGTGCTGCCCGAGCTGGCCGAGGCGGCCCGCGAGCGGCTGGCCGCCGACGGCGTGCCGGCGGCGGAGCTGACCGTCACCGGCGGCGCGCTGGACGGCATCGAGCGACTGCTCGGCGCGCACCTGCGCCCCGGGGACGCGGTCGCGGTCGAGGACCCGGGCTGGGCCAACCTGCTCGACCTGGTCGCCGCGCTCGGGCTGCGGCCGATCGGCGTGCCGGTCGACGACGACGGGCCGCTCGTCGGCGGGGTCGCCGCCGCGCTCGCCGCCGGCGCCCGGGCGCTGATCGTGACGAGCCGGGCCCAGAACCCCACCGGCGCGGCGGTCTCCGCCGAACGGGCCGGCGAGCTGCGCGCCCTGCTCGCCGGGCGGTCCGACCTGCTGCTGATCGAGGACGACCACGCCGCCGAGCTGGCCCGCGTACCGCTGCACCCGCTCGCCGGGGCGACCCCGACGTGGGCCTTCGTCCGCTCGGTGAGCAAGCCGTTCGGCCCCGACCTGCGGCTGGCCGTGCTGGTCGGCGACGAGACCACGGTGGCCCGGGTGGCCGGTCGGGCCCGGGTCGGCGCCGGCTGGGTCTCCACGGTGCTGCAACGGCTGGTCCTGGCGCTCTGGCGGGACCCCGCCGTGGTCGGGCTGGTGGAGCGGGCCGCCGGCAGCTACGAGCGGCGGCGCGCGGCGCTGATCGACGCGCTCGCCGAGCACGGCCTGGCCGCCCACGGCCGCAGCGGCATCAACGTCTGGCTGCCGGTCGACGACGAGACCAGCGTGCTGACGGCGCTGCGCGACGCCGGCTGGGCGGTCGCGCCCGGCGCGCTGCACCGGATCGCCGGTCCGCCGGCGCTGCGGATCACCGTCAGCTCGCTCGACGAGGCGGAGATCCCGGACCTGGCCGAGGCGGTGGCCCGGGCGGTCCGGCCCGCCCCGGTCGCCGGCTTCACGGCGTGAGCGGGAGCCCGACGTGACCCGGACGGCCCGGTGCGGGCGAACCGCGTCGTCACTCCGCTCACACCGTCCACTTTGTTCACACCGGCGTGTCCCGCCCGGCGGGTCCCCGCGCCTGTTTCCTCCCGCACCGGGTAGAACAGTCGCCATGGCCGAGCAGACCGAGACCGCGCCGGGCGCGCAGAAGTTCATCCCGCCGCGGGCCGACACCCTCGACGACCTGCGCGCCGCCGCCGCCGGCTGCCGGGGCTGCGAGCTCTACCGGGACGCGTCGCAGACGGTCTTCGGTCGCGGCGACGCCGGTGCGCGGGTGGTCTTCGTCGGCGAGCAGCCCGGCGACATGGAGGACCAGAAGGGCCTGCCGTTCGTCGGCCCGGCCGGCCGGCTGCTGCGCAGGGCGGTCGACGACGCGCGACTCGACCCGGGCCACATCTACCTCACCAACGCCGTGAAGCACTTCCGCTTCGAGCAGCGCGGCAAGCGGCGCATCCACCAGACCCCCGACCGGGTGCACATCACCGCCTGCCGGCCCTGGCTGGTGGCCGAGTTCGCCCGGCTGCGCCCGGAGATCGTGGTGGTGCTCGGCGCCACCGCCGCCAAGGCCCTGCTCGGCCCGACGTTCGGGGTGACCCGCCAGCGCGGCGAGCTGCTGCCCTGGCCGGATTCGGCCCAGCACCCGGAGGACTTCCGGCGGGTGCCCGTGGACGCCGGGGGCGCCGTCGCCGACGCCCCGCCGACGCGGCTGCTGGCCACCATCCACCCGTCCGCCGTGCTGCGCGCGGACGACCAGGACAAGGCGTACGAGGGGCTGGTCGCCGACCTCACCGTCGCCGCCCGCGCCCTCGCCGGCCGGTAGCGGGGCCCGGACCACGCTGCGGCCCGGACCCCGCTGCGGCCCGGCGTGAGCAGCGCGGGCAGCAGGCTTTGGGGCGGCGTGGGCCTCGGGCGATGCGGAGGCACCGGCCCGGGCAGGGTTGCCGCGCTGGCCCTTTCGAGCTGAGTCGTTTGCGACATCAGGGCGTTCGGTGGCACCTGATGCGTTCGTGACATCAGCTCCAGAGGAAGCGCCCGGCCCGCCCCGATCGCGTCTTCGCCCGCCGAAGCCCGCGCCCCGGGCCCAGCGGCTGGCCGCTTGGCCACGTCGGCAGGCACTGGTGCGCGGTCCGGGGGAGTACGGAGGAGTGCCCGCCGGGGTCACCGGGTACCGCTTCCGGGCATGTCCCCCCGCCGCACCCGCCGTCCGCCACTGATCCGGCTGGGCGCGCCCGGCCCGTACGTGCTGGCCGCCGCGTTCGCCACCGCCGCCTGGTTCGTGGCGCGGCTGCTCGACGGCTCCGGTCGTTCTCCGGCGGAGGCCCTGCTCGGCGCGGGGGTGGGCGGCGTGCCCTGGGGGCTGTTCCCGGTGGCCCTCGGCTGGGTCGTGCGGGCCGACCGCGATCCGGCGTGGGAGGCGGCCCGCCGGGCGCTGCGTCGGGGCCGGCTTCCCGCCGACGAGCGGGCCCGGGCGGCCACGGTCGACCACCTGCCCGTGGCCCGGCGAGGGGCGGTGCTCGGCCTGGCGGGCGGCGTCGCGCTCTTCGGCGGACTGGCCGCGCTCGCGGCGGCGCTCGACCGGCCGTTGACCGCCGGACTGCTCGGCACCGTCCTCGCCGTCGTGCTCGGCGTCGCCGCACTGACCCTGACCAGGGTGCGCCGACTGGAACGCCCGCTCGGCGGCCCTGGGCAGGGCGGGTGAGCGGTGCCACACTTGCCGCCATGGAGCAGCATCTCTACGAGCGCGACCACGAGGAGTTCCGCGAGCTGTGCCGCGAGTTCCTGACCCGCGAGGCGGTGCCCCACCACGAGCGCTGGGAGGCCGACGGCATCGTCGACCGTGAGGTGTGGCACCGGGCCGGAGCGGCCGGCCTGCTGGGCATGGACGTCGACGCGGAGTACGGCGGCGGCGGGCAGCGGGACTTCCGGTTCAACGCCGTGCTGGACGAGGAGATCGTCGCCGCCGGCTGCACCGGGCTCGGCTTCGGCCTGCACAACGACGTGGTGGCGCCGTACCTGACCGAGCTGACCACCGACGAGCAGCGCAAGCGCTGGCTGCCCGGGTTCTGCTCCGGCGACCTGGTCACCGCGATCGCGATGAGCGAGCCGGGGGCCGGCTCCGACCTGGCCGGGATCCGCACGAGCGCGGTCCGCGACGGCGACAGCTGGGTACTCAACGGCCAGAAGACCTTCATCACCAACGGGGAGATGGCCGACCTGGTGGTCGTGGTCGTGCGTACCGCGCCCGACCAGGGCGCGCACGGGGTGAGCCTGATCGCGGTGGAGAGCGGCACCCCCGGCTTCTCCCGGGGCCGGCGGCTGGCCAAGGTCGGGCTCAAGGCCAACGACACCGCCGAGCTGTTCTTCGACGACTGCCGGGTGCCGGCGGAGAACCTGATCGGCACCGAGAACCACGGCTTCTACCACCTGATGGCCAACCTGCCCCGGGAGCGGCTCAGCATCGCGGTCGCCGCGGTGGCCGCCGCCGAGCGGCTGCTCGCCGTCACCCTCGACTACGCCCGCTCCCGGCAGGCGTTCGGCCGGCCGATCGGCGCGTTCCAGCACAACCGCTTCCTGCTGGCCGAGCTGGACACCGAGGTCACCATCGCCCGCACCTTCGTCAACCACTGCGTCGCGGAGCACAACGCCGGCCGGCTCTCGGTCACCGACGCGGCGAAGGCGAAGTGGTGGACCACCGAGCTGCAGAACAGGGTCGCCGACCGCTGCGTGCAGCTGCACGGCGGCTACGGCTACATGCTGGAGTACCCGGTGGCGAAGGCGTGGCTGGACGGGCGCGTGCAGACGATCTACGGCGGCACCACCGAGATCATGAAGGAGATCATCGGCCGGGGCCTCGGGCTGTAGCGTCAACCGGCTGCCGGGCGGCGGGGCTGGTGCGCAAGGATGAGATGGCATCTCGCCCCTTACTCCGAAGGAGCCGCCATGGCCACCGACCTCGCCGCGCCGCTCGCCGCGCCCGACGTCGCGACCATCCAGCGGCGTACCCTGCGGCTGCTCTTCGTCACCCAGATCATCGGCGGGATCGGGGTGACCATCGGCGTCGCCGTCGGGGCGCTGCTCGCCTCCGACATCGCCGGCACCGCCGTGGCGGGCCTGGTCAGCAGCGCCGCCGTGGTGGGCGGGGCGTTGCTCGCCGTGCCGGTCACCCGGATCATGACCGTCCGTGGCCGGCGGCCCGGCCTGGTCGTGGCGTACCTGACCGGCGCGGCCGGCGGCGCTCTGGTGGTCCTCGCCGCGGTGACCCGCTGGGTCCCGCTGCTCTTCCTCGGCATGCTCCTGTTCGGCGGCGGCAGCGCGGCCAACCTCCAGGCCCGCTACACGGCGGTGGACCTGGCCGAGCCGGCGCGCCGGGGCCGCCAACTCTCGTTGATCGTCTGGGCCACCACCCTCGGCGCGGTCGCCGCGCCGAACTTCGCCTCGCTCGCCGACCGCACCACCAGCGGCTGGGGGCTGCCGACGCTGGCCGGTCCGTTCGCGTTCAGCGCCGTCGCGCTCGTGCTGGCCGCCGGGGCGATCCTGGCGCTGCTGCGGCCGGACCCGCTGCTCACGGCGCGCCGGCTGGCGGCGACCGCCACCCCGGCGGCCCCCGTCGTCGTGCCGGCGCCGACCGCCCGGCGCGGTGCGGGCATGCGGGCCGCCTGGGCGGTGGTACGCGCGCGGCCGGCCGCCCGGCTCGGCATCGTCGCGGTGGCGGTCGGCCACCTGGTCATGGTCGCGGTGATGGTGATGACCCCGGTGCGCCTGCACGAGTGGCACGACGACGCCGACGTGCTGCGCGTGGTCGGTCTCGTGCTGAGCCTGCACATCGCCGGCATGTACGCGCTGGCCCCGGTGGCGGGCTGGCTCACCGACCGGGCCGGCCGCCGGGCGGTGATCCTCGGCGGCGTCGGGCTGCTGCTCGCGGCGTGCGCGGTCGCCGGCACGGCCGGGCACCACACGGCCTGGCTCTCGGTCGGGTTGTTCCTGCTCGGCCTGGGCTGGTCGGGGACCATGGTCGCGGGCTCGACGCTGCTGTCGGAGTCGGTGCCGGTGGGGATCCGGCCGAGCGTGCAGGGGCTTTCCGACCTGACCATGGGCCTGGCCGGCGCCGCCGCCGGGGCGGTCAGCGGGTTTGTCGTGGAGGCGGCCGGTTACCCGGTGCTCACCGGGCTCGCGGCGGTCGCGGTGGTGCCCCTGGTGACGCTAGCGTTGCGGCCGGTGCCGGTGGGGGCACCGGACGAGGAGGACTGATCACGTGCGGCTGACCGACTTCTGGTCCCGGCTGGAGGAGGCCTTCGGGCCCGGCTACGCGGGCAGCATCGCCCGCGACCAGGTCCTCTCGCAGCTCGGTGGGCGGACCATCGAGCAGGCCCTGGCGTCGGGCGAGCAGGCCCACGTGGTGTGGCGGGCGGTCTGCGCCGCCTATCCCGACCGGGTGCCCGCCCGACTACGCTGAGCAGCCGTTTCGCGGCTTCCGCGTGTCGCTTGCCGACTCGTACACCTGTTCGGCTATTGTCCACAGCGGGGTGCTCGTCCACAGCTCACGGCCGGTCGGCTGGTTTTCTGTCGGACCCAGCGCCTAGCGTGTCCGCGTGACGCGAAGCTCAGGAAAGACGCCGGCGAAGGCAGGGGTGGCAAACATGGCCGCAGGGCCCGATCGGGAGAAGGCACTCGACCTTGCTCTCGCTCAGATCGACAAGCAGTTCGGCAAGGGTTCGGTGATGCGGCTGGGAGAGCGGCCGGTCGTCCAGACCTCGGTGATTCCGACGGGTTCGATCGCGCTCGACGTGGCGCTCGGCGTGGGCGGTCTGCCCCGGGGCCGGGTCGTCGAGATCTACGGTCCGGAGTCCAGCGGTAAGACCACGGTGGCCCTGCACGCGGTGGCCAACGCCCAGCGGGCCGGCGGCATCGCCGCCTTCGTCGACGCCGAGCACGCGCTCGACCCGGAGTACGCCAAGGCCCTCGGTGTCGACACCGACGCCCTGCTGGTCTCCCAGCCGGACACCGGCGAGCAGGCGCTGGAGATCACGGACATGCTCGTCCGCTCCGGCGCGATCGACATCATCGTCATCGACTCGGTGGCCGCGCTGGTGCCGCGCGCCGAGATCGAGGGCGAGATGGGTGACAGCCACGTGGGTCTCCAGGCGCGGCTGATGAGCCAGGCGCTGCGGAAGATCACCGGTGTGCTCAACAACACCGGCACCACGGCGATCTTCATCAACCAGCTCCGCGAGAAGATCGGCGTGATGTTCGGCAGCCCCGAGACCACCACGGGTGGCCGGGCCCTGAAGTTCTACGCCTCGGTCCGGCTAGACGTGCGCCGCATCGAGAGCCTCAAGGACGGCACCGACGTGGTCGGCAACCGCACCCGGGTCAAGGTCGTGAAGAACAAGGTCGCCGCGCCGTTCAAGCAGGCCGAGTTCGACATCATGTACGGCAAGGGCATCTCCCGCGAGGGCTCGCTGATCGACGTCGGCGTCGAGCAGGCGATCATCCGCAAGTCCGGCGCCTGGTACACCTACGACGGCGACCAGCTGGGCCAGGGCAAGGAGAAGGCCCGCGAGTTCCTCCGGGAGAACCCGGACGTCGCCGCGGAGATCGAGAAGAAGATCCTGGAGAAGCTCGGCGTCGGGATCGGCGCGGGCGACGCCGCCGGTGGCCCGGAGCTGCCGCCGGTCGACTTCTGACCGGCCCCTGACCCGTGGCAGGACGACGCGCCCGCACCGGGCGGGGCTGGGATGCCAGCCCCGCCCGCACGGGCGACGACAGCGCGCCGCGGCCCCGCCGGGCCCGGCGCGGCCGTACCGACGACACCGACCCCGAGGCGCCCCCGGCCCCGCCGCGCGACGAGGCCGAGCTGGCGCGGGAGATCTGCCTGCGTCAGCTTGCCGTCCGGCCCCGCACCCGCGCCGAGCTGGCCGGGGCGCTGGCGAAGCGGGGCGTCTCCGACGAGATCTCGGCGGAGGTGCTCGACCGCTACGACGAGGTCGGCATCATCGACGACGCCGCCTTCGCCCGGGCCTGGGTGGCCAGCCGGCACTCCGGCCGGGGCCTGGCCCGCCGGGCGCTGGCCAACGAGCTGCGCCAGCGCGGGGTGGACGGCGAGGTCGCGAGCGAGGCGCTCGGCGAGCTTGACGAGGAGACCGAGGCCGAGACCGCCCGCGCCCTGGTGGAGCGGAAGCTGCGCACCGCCCGGGGCGAGCCGGACGCGGTCTTCCGGCGGCTGGTGGCCATGCTGGCCCGCAAGGGCTACCCGCCGGGCGTGGCGATCCGGGCGGTGAAGGACGCGCTCGCCGCGCAGAGTGCCGAGGCGGCCGAGTTCGCCGAGCAGATCGACGCCGACGCGCTCGCCGAGGCCGAGGGCGAGCTGGACCGGGACAACCGCCCCCTCGGGTGAACGGGAGCGCCGGGCCGGGACGGGCCCGCTGCTCAAAGGCGCGTCGCGACGGGCCCCTGAGCCCGGCAGCCGGACCGGAGGTGGCCCGGTCGGGTCGGTCGGGTTGGCCGGAGAGGGCGTGTCGCGACAGGGCGGCGAACCTCTCGGTGGGACTTGGCGTCGGAGGCGTGTGGGTGACGAAGCCGCGGGGCCCGGCGGTGGGCGGAGGGAGACTTCGATGCTGAAGGCGTGCCTCAACGGGGCCCGTGGGCGGGACGAGCATCCGGCGCTGCCGGTCACCCCGACCGAGCTGGCGGCCGACGCGGCCCGCTGCGCGGCGCTCGGGGTCGGCGCGGTGCACGTGCATCCGCGGGACGCCGCCGGCCGGGAGTCCCTGCACCCGCCGGTGGTCGCCGCCGCGCTGGACGCGATCCGGGCCGCCCGGCCGGGGCTGCCGGTCGGGGTGAGCACCGGGGCCTGGATCGAGCCGCAGCCGGCCGCCCGGGTGGCCGCGGTCCGGGCCTGGACCGTGCTGCCCGACTTCGCCTCGGTCAATGCTCACGAGCCGGGCGCGGAGGCGGTGGCGGCGGCCCTGCACGCGCGGGGCGTCATGGTCGAGGCGGGGCTCTGGACGGTCGACGCGGTCGGTGCGTACGCGCGGTGGCGGGTGCCCGCCGGGCGGATCCTGATCGAGTGCATGGCCGAGGACCCTGCGGTGGCGCTCGCGGACGCCGCCGCGATGCTGGCGGCGCTGCCGTCCCCCGCGGCCGGAAGCCCGCCGGTCCTGCTGCACGCCGAGGGGCCGGCGACCTGGTCGGTGCTGACCGAGGCGGTACGCCGGGGCCTGCACAGCCGCGTCGGGCTGGAGGACACGCTGTCGCTGCCCGACGGCTCGCCCGCGCCCGACAACGCCGCGCTGGTGACGGCGGCGCTGGCGGCGGGCGCCCGTTGACCGGTGTGTCGTGGGTGGGGCAGGAGGCACCGCTGACCCGCCCGACCCCGGCGCCAGCCCCACGGCCCCACGGCCCCGCCGCCGCGCCACCGCGGCTCGCCGGCCCCGTCGCGCGCTCACGATCGGTTGACGAGGGCCGGCGGCGGGCCCCGGGAACGGCCGGCTCGGTGACAGACGATCAGGGGAGTGGTGCGGTCGTGCGGCTACCCGTGGGTTCCGGCGAGCGTGGCGGCGCAGACGGTTGCGTCACAGCCGGCCGGTGGCGCGACGGCGGGTACGCGCGCGCGGCCGTCGGGTGGTGCCTCGGCGGGCGGGCGCTCGGGCCCCGCTGAGCAGGGCCGACGCGGCGGGCGGCCCGACCGGCTGCCGTTTTGTCCGCCGGTGTCCGGGCGTGCATCAACTTTGCGTGACGTGACAACTTCTCTCCGTTCGGGGGGTTTGATCATGAGTTCTTGACCGGAGCCCCCCGGGAGACCTAGCCTCGCCATACAGGCTCACATTGCCCGACCAAGCGCAGGCTAAGCGCACAACATAGATCGCGTAACGGAACAGCATCACTTTGGCCGATCCGATCGGTCATTGACGGCAGCGTCGGACTGGCCGGTCCGACGCTGGCGTGACAACTGCACCCGGCCGTCGGCGATGCTCCCGCGTGGGCACCGCCGACGGAAGCTACCCCACGGCCAGTCGCTCCGGTCGGGCGTCCACAGCCGCAGGGTGCGTGCCCATCGGCACGGTCGCTGCGGTCCCGACGTTCAGGGGAGGCGGCCATGGCGAGGCGGCGCAGTTCCACCGGGGTCCCGACATGAGCGGGCCGGTCGGGCCGGGCCCCGTGGCCACCGTCCGGGACGGGGCGTCGGCATGAGCGGGTTCGACATCGTGATCCTCGCCGTGGTGCTGGTCCTGACCGTGGTCGTGCTCGGGGCGGTGCTGCTCGGCGTGCGGGCGCTGCGCCGCTTCGGTGCGGCGCCGGCGCCCGAGGATCCCGCCTTCATCGCCGAGAAGGACCGGCAGGAGCAGTCCCTCGCGGCCCTGCGCACCGCCGCCGACGAGGCCAACAGCACGATCGACGTGGCGAAGTCCGCCGCCGCGGCGGCCCGCGCCGAGGCGGCGGCCGCGAAGGCCGAGGCGAAGGCGGCCCGGGCGGAGGCCCGCCGGGTGCTCGACGACGCCCGGGCGGAGGCCGACACCGTCCTGGAACGGGCCCACAAGCAGGCCGAGGCCGACGCGGAGCAGCTGCGGGCCACCGCCCGGCGCAGCGGCGAGCGGGAGGTCGCGGTGCTCGCCGCCACCACCCGCGAGCAGGCCGCCGAAGTGGAGCGGCGGGCGGCCCGGATGGACGAGCGCGAGCGGCTGCACACCGAGGAGGTGGAGCGGCTCGCCGAGCGGGAGCGGCAGCTCACCGCCGCCAGCGCGGCCCTGTCGGCCCGCGAGGCCGCCCTCGCCCAGCGGGAGGCCGAGCTGGCCGAGGCGGAGGAGCACCGGCGTCGCGAGCTGGAGCGGGTCGCCGGCCTCACCGCCGACGCGGCCCGGGCGGAGCTCATCGAGGCAATCGAGGGCCAGGCCAAGCGGGAGGCCGCCCTGCTGGTCCGCGACATCGAGTCCGACGCCCGCGGCACCGCCGAGCAGCGCGCCCGGCACATCGTCGTGGACGCCATCCAGCGGGTCGCCAGCGAGCAGACGGCGGAGAGCGTGGTCAGCGTCCTGCACCTGCCCGGCGACGAGATGAAGGGGCGGATCATCGGCCGGGAGGGCCGCAACATCCGCGCCTTCGAGTCGGTCACCGGCGTCAACCTGATCATCGACGACACCCCCGAGGCGGTGCTGCTCTCCTGCTTCGACCCGGTGCGCCGGGAGGTCGGCCGGCTGACGCTGGAGAAGCTGGTCCTGGACGGGCGGATCCACCCGCACCGCATCGAGGAGGTCTACGACCTGGCCCGGCACGAGGTGGAGGAGCTCTGCCAGCGGGCCGCCGAGGACGCCCTGGTCGAGGTCGGCATCACCGAGATCCACCCGGAGCTGGTCACCCTGCTCGGCCGGCTGCGCTACCGGACGTCGTACGGGCAGAACGTGCTCAAGCACCTGGTGGAGACCGCGCACATCGCCGGGATCATGGCCGCCGAGCTGCGGCTGGACGTGCCGATCATCAAGCGCTCGGCGTTCCTGCACGACATCGGCAAGGCGCTCACCCACGAGGTGGAGGGCAGCCACGCCATCATCGGCGCCGACCTGGCCCGCAAGTACGGCGAGAGCGAGGACGTCGTCCACGCGATCGAGGCGCACCACAACGAGGTGCCGCCGCAGACCATCGAGGCCGTCCTCACCCAGGCGTCCGACGCCTGCTCGGGCGGTCGGCCGGGGGCCCGGCGGGAGAGCCTGGAGGCGTACGTCAAGCGGCTGGAGCGGATCGAGGAGATCGCGGCCGGCAAGCTCGGCGTGGAGAAGGTCTTCGCCATGCAGGCCGGCCGGGAGATCCGGGTGATGGTCAAGCCGGACGACGTGGACGACATCGGCGCGGCCGTGCTGGCCCGGGACGTGGCCAAGCAGATCGAGGAGGAGCTGACCTACCCGGGTCAGATCCGGGTGACCGTGGTCCGCGAGTCCCGGGTCACCGAGATCGCCCGCTGACGGCGCGACCGACCTCCACCGCCGGGGCCGCCCGCTGACGGCGCAACGCGAAGGGCCGGCCCGATGATCGGGCCGGCCCTTCGTCGTGGGGTGGGGATCAGGCGCCGCCGGTGCCCTCGACCTGCGCGGTGAGCGCCGACGGGGGCGGGTTCTGGGCCGGGGTGCCGGCGGTCTTGCGACCGCGCGAGAGCCGGCGCTGGACGTACTGGGCCAGCTTCGACAACGAGTAGTTCACCAGGATGAACATCACCGCGATCACGACGTAGACCTGGATCGGATTGTCCAGCGCGCCGATGATCTGCTTGCCGATGTTCAGGGTCTCCTCGTAGCTGATGATGAAGCCGAGCGAGGTGTCCTTGAGTACCACGACGAGCTGGCTGATCAGCGCCGGCAGCATGATCCGGAACGCCTGCGGCAGCAGGATCATCCGGGTGGTCTGCGCCGGGGAGAGCCCGATCGCGGCAGCCGCCTCGGCCTGCCCGCCGGGCAGGCCCTCCATGCCGGAGCGGAGGATCTCGGCGATCACCACGGAGTTGTAGATGGTCAGGCCGATGACCAGGTACCACAGCGTGTCGAACGAGACGCCGAACTCGGGGAAGCCGCGGGCCACGAAGAAGATCGTGATGACCACGGGCAGGCCCCGGAACACCTCGACGCAGACCCGGGTGACCGCCGACAGCAGCATGTTCAGCCCGCGCAGCAGGTACGCCAGCGGCGTGGCGAGCCCGGTGAAGCGGCGCCGGGTCAGGCTCTTGAGCTGGATCCGCAGCACCGCGAGCAGGGTGCCGACCACCAGCGAGGAGACGATCGCCAGGGCGGCGGCGGTCAGCGTGTTCTGGAAGCCGGTGCCGATCCGCTTCCACACCTGCGAGAAGTTCTCGTTGGAGGGGTCGATCAGCGGCCCCCAGAGCTCCATCGAGAACTGGCCCTTGTCGTCCAGCGGGCGGTAGACCAGGAAGTACACGGCGGCGAGCAGCAGCACCGTCGCCACCACGCTGCCGATCAGCGTGAGCCGGCGCTGCCGGGGGCCGGGGACGTCGTAGAGGACGCTCTGCTGGCTCATCGGGCCACCGCCTGCCGCTTCTCGATCCGGTCGAGGAGCGCGCCGAGGGGGACGGTCATGATCAGATATCCGATCGAGATGCCGATGGCGACGGGGACGAAGGCGTAGCCCTCGGCCGAGGTGAGCTGGTCGGCGGTCTGCGAGAGGTCGCCGACCACGCCGAAGAAGCCGACCAGCGCCGAGTTCTTGATCATCGCGATGATCACCGACCCGAGCGGCACCACCGACGCCTTCCAGGACTGCGGCAGCACCACGTACCGCAGGTTCTGGCCGAAGGTGAGGCCCAGCGACCGGGCGGCCTCCGCCTGGCCGGCGGGCACGGCGTTCACGCCGGAGCGCAGCGCCTCGCAGACGAACGCCGCGGTGTAGAGCACCAGCGCGATCAGCGCGAAGCGGAAGTACGGCAGATCGGTGTCGAGCCGGCTGAACACCGCGTCGAGGCCGGGGACGCGCAGGAAGTCGGCGTTGGAGCCGAGCGCCGGCAGGCCGAACGCGGCGAAGAACATCACCACGGTCAGCGGCATGTTGCGGAAGACGTTGACGTAGCCGGTGCCGACCGCCCGCAGCGGCGGCACCGGGGAGATCCGCAGCACCGCCAGGACGGCGCCCAGTATCAGGGCGCCGACGGCGGCGAGTACGCAGATCTGGAGGGTGAGCCAGAAACCACCCGCGAAGACGTCGAACTTGTCGATGAGCACACTCACGGGCCGGTCTTCCTCCCCACCCTCCAGATCAACGGATCAGCTCAGTAGCGGTCGACGGTCGGCGCGGCGCCGAGCTCGGCGCCGAACTTGCCGGCGGTGTCGTCCCAGGCCTTCTTCCAGCTGCCGTCGGCGAACGCCTTCTCCAGCGTGTCGTTGACGAAGTTGCGGAAGTCGGTGTCCTCCTTCTTCACCCCGAGGCCGTACGGCTCCTTGGTGAAGTTCTCGCCGGCCAGCTTGAACGACGCCTCGTCCTTGGCGATGTAGCCGAGCAGGATCACGTTGTCCGTGGTGACGGCGTCGACCTGGCCGCCCTTGAGGGCGTCGCGGCACTTGTCGTAGGTGTCGAAGAGCACCAGCTGGGTGCCGACGTCCTTGACGTACTTCTTGATCTCCTCGGCCGGCGTGGAGCCGGTGACCGAGCAGACCTTCTTGGTGCCGTCCTTGAACGAGTCCGGCCCGGTGATGGCGGCCTCGTCCTTCTTCACCATGATGTTCTGGCCGGCCTCGTAGTACGGCCCGGCGAACGCGATGCGCTCCTTGCGCTTGGGGTTGATCGTGTAGGTGGCGGCGACCAGGTCGACCGTGCCGTTCACGATCACGTCCTCGCGGACCTTCGAGGGGGCCTCGACCCACTCGATCTTGTCCTCGGGGATGCCCAGCTCCTTGACGATGATCTTCGCGACCTCGACGTCGAAGCCCTCCGGCTTGCCGGACAGGCCCTTCTGGCCGAAGCCGGGCTGGTCGAACTTCGTGCCGATCTTGATGGCCTGGGCCTTGTTGAGGCGCTCCATCGTGCTGCCGGCGGCGAAGGACTTGCTGCCGGCGCCGGTGCCCTCGTCGGCGTCGTCGCCACCGCAGGCGGTCATGCCGAGTGCCAGGGTGGCGGCCGCCGCGAGCGCCGCTACGCGCGTGATACGCATACACTTCTCCTTCTTCGACGGAACCCGCCGGGGGACGGCGCGCTCCAGGTACGGACGCCTAGTGCGTGAGGATCTTGGAGAGGAAGTCCTTGGCGCGCTCGCTGCGCGGGTTGGCGAAGAACTCGGCCGGCGGCGCGTCCTCGACCAACTGCCCGTCGGCCATGAAGATGACGCGGTTCGCCGCGTGCCGGGCGAAGCCCATCTCGTGGGTCACCACGACCATGGTCATGCCCTCGCGGGCCAGCGACGTCATCACGTCCAGCACCTCGCCGACCATCTCCGGGTCCAGCGCGCTGGTCGGCTCGTCGAAGAGCATCGCCTTGGGCTGCATGGCCAGCGCCCGGGCGATCGCCACCCGCTGCTGCTGACCGCCGGAGAGCTGGGCCGGGAACTTGTCGGCCTGGTTGGCGATGCCCACCCGGTCCAGCAGGGCCAGGCCGCGCTCGCGCGCCGCCGCCGGCTTCTCCTTGCGGACCTTGACCGGCCCGAGGGTGACGTTCTCGAGGATCGTCTTGTGCGCGAAGAGGTTGAACGACTGGAACACCATGCCGACCTCGCTGCGCAGCTTCGCCAGCGCCTTGCCCTCGGCCGGCAGCGGCTGCCCGTCGAAGGTGATCGTGCCGGAGCTGATCGGTTCGAGGCGGTTGATGGTGCGGCACAGCGTCGACTTGCCGGAGCCCGACGGGCCGATCACCACGACCACCTCGCCGCGCCCGACCGACAGTGAGACGTCGTCCAGCACGTGCAGCGGCCCGAACCACTTGTTGACCGAGTCCAGCACGATGAGCGGTTCGCCCGTCGTCACGTCGTTCACCGTCCCTGTCGTCGCGCGGGGTCGGGTGACCCCCGGTTGGGCAACTGTAGGCGGGGGGATGTGGCGGGATGCAACTCAGTTGGTCACGGAGCGATAACACCAGTTCGGAACGGGGTCGACAGTCCGATTCTGACCGCGCTCCGGCCCGCCCGCGTAGCGGGGACGGGGCGGCCGGGGAGATCATGTGGGGATGACGGAACCGGTACGGCTCACCCGGTACGCCCGGGGTGGCGGCTGCGCGTGCAAGATCCCCCCGGGGGAGCTGGAGACCATGGTCGCCGGGCTCGGCCCGGCCACCGGCACCGCCGAGCTGCTCGTCGGGCTCGACCACGGCGACGACGCCGCGGTGGTCCGGCTCGACGAGCGCACCGGCCTGGTCACCACGGCCGACTTCTTCACCCCGGTGGTCGACGACGCGTACGACTGGGGGCGCATCGCCGCGACGAACGCCCTCTCCGACGTGTATGCCATGGGCGGCACCCCCCTCGTCGCGCTCAACCTGCTCTGCTGGCCGCGCGACGTGCTCCCGCTGGAGCTGGCCCGGGAGGTGCTGCGCGGCGGGCAGGACGTGGCCCGCGACGCCGGCTGCCACCTCGCCGGCGGGCACAGCGTCGACGACGAGGGCCCCAAGTACGGGCTGGCCGTCACCGGGGTGGTCCGGCCGGAGGAGCTGATCACCCTGGACGCGGGCCGGGCGGGACTGCCGCTGTCGCTGACCAAGCCGCTCGGCGTCGGGGTGCTCAACACCCGGCACAAGGCCACCGGCGAGAGCTTCCCCGAGGCGGTCGCCGCGATGACCACCCTCAACCGGGACGCGGCGCGGGCCGCGGTGGCGGCCGGCGTCCGTTGCGGCACCGACGTGACCGGCTTCGGCCTGCTCGGGCACGCGTCCAAGCTGGCCCGGGCGAGCCGCCTGACGGTGGCGATCGACGCGGCCCGGGTGCCCTACCTGGCCGGCGCCCGGGAGGCGGTGCGCGACGGGCACGTCAGCGGCGGCAGCCGGCGCAACCTGGAGTGGGTCACCCCGTGGACCGACTTCGGCGGTGTGCGCGAGGAGGAGCGGCTGCTGCTGGCCGACGCGCAGACCTCGGGCGGCCTGCTGGTCGCCGGCGAGCTGCCGGGCGCCACCGTGGTCGGCGAGCTGCTGCCGCCCGGGGAGCACCGCGTGGTCGTGCGCTGAGGGGCGACCCGACCGGCGTGGCGGCGCGCCGGGCCGGCCACCGTACCCGATAAACTGTCACCTTTCCGCTACTCGGAGCAACGGCGCTCGAGGAAATTTTGCCCGGAATGGTCACAGACCGGTAACTTGCCCCCGGCTGAGGTCATATGCACCCCACCATCGTCAGTAAGGCCCGATCCGGAGGCCGGTGGGACGAGCACAGCGAGGAGGCGGCATGACCGAGCTGTGGAACTGGAGAATCGAGCAGGTGCGGCCGGTGGAGGTCTACCCGGCACTGGCCGAGGCGCTCGGCCGGGTGGTGATGCCCCTGGCGGCGGCGGACCCCACCCGCCTGCCGACGTACGCGGTGATCTGCGACGTATGGCAGGCGCCGGGGGAGTTCGCCACGATCGTGGACTGCTACGGGGTGCCCGAAGGGCTGCCCGAACACGGCAGCATCGCCGCGCTGGCGCGGCTGCTGGACCGCAACTGCCTGCTGCGCGACGACACGCTCGACGCCGGGCGGCACCTGCTCGTCGCGCCCGACGGCACGATCCGGCCGGTGCACTTCGACGTCCGGGAGACCGACGACGGCGAGGTGCTCGCCGACCAGCGGCTGTGCACCGACGCCGATCCACGCTGTCGCGGCTGGTCGCAGTGCCACCGCTCGCGCTGGGCGCCGGACTCGGTGCTTCCGGCGCTCGCCGCCGCCTGACCCCGCCCGCCGACCCGCCGGCCCTGCCGGGGCGTCCGGCCCCGGGGTTTCCGGCGGGCCGACGAGGTCATCGTCGACCCGGCGGCGGGGTCAGCCCGCCGGGCTGGCGGAGCGGCCGCCGCGTACCTCCAGCTCGGCGAGCAGGGTCGCGGTGGCCGCGGCGACGGCGGCGACCGCCGCGTCGAAGGCCGCGGCGTTGTGGGCGGCGGGCTTGCGGAAACCCGAGATCTTGCGGACGTACTGCAACGCCGCGGCGTCGACGTCGGCCGGGGTCACCTCGGCGACGTACGGCTCACGCAGGGTCTTGATGCTCCGGCACACGGCTCCTCCTCGTTTAATCCGGTCGGTGGGCCCGGATACGCTGTCCGGGTCATGACTACCGCAGCGGCGAGCAGCCCGCGCACCTATCAGGTGCGCACCTACGGCTGCCAGATGAACGTGCACGACTCCGAGCGCATCTCCGGCCTGCTGGAGCAGGCGGGCTACGTGCGCGCCGCCGAAGCCGACGACAACCCGGACGTGGTGGTGTTCAACACCTGCGCCGTCCGGGAGAACGCCGACAACCGGCTCTACGGCAACCTCGGTCACCTGCGCCCCGTCAAGGCCAGGCACCCGGGGATGCAGATCGCCGTGGGCGGCTGCCTCGCCCAGAAGGACCGGGGCGAGATCGTCCGCAAGGCGCCCTGGGTCGACGTGGTGTTCGGCACGCACAACATCGGGTCGCTGCCGGTGCTGCTGGACCGCGCCCGGCACAACGCGGCGGCCGAGGTGGAGATCCTCGAGTCCCTCGACGTCTTCCCCTCGACGCTGCCCACCCGGCGCGAGTCCACGTACGCCGGCTGGGTGTCGATCTCCGTCGGCTGCAACAACACCTGCACGTTCTGCATCGTGCCCTCTCTGCGGGGCAAGGAGAAGGACCGCCGCCCCGGCGACATCCTCTCCGAGGTCCGCGCCCTGGTCGACGAGGGCGTGCTGGAGGTGACCCTGCTCGGGCAGAACGTCAACTCCTACGGCGTCGAGTTCGGCGACCGGCACGCCTTCGGCAAGCTGCTGCGCGCCTGCGGCGACATCGAGGGGCTGGAGCGGGTGCGGTTCACCAGCCCGCACCCGAAGGACTTCACCGACGACGTGATCGCCGCGATGGCCGAGACGCCCAACGTCTGCCACTCGCTGCACATGCCGCTCCAGTCCGGCTCCGACGACGTGCTGCGGGCCATGCGCCGCTCGTACCGGGCCGACCGCTACCTGGGCATCATCGAGAAGGTCCGGGCGGCGATGCCGGACGCGGCGATCACCACCGACATCATCGTCGGCTTCCCCGGCGAGACCGACGCCGACTTCGAGCGCACCCTCGACGTGGTCCGCGAGGCCCGGTTCTCCTCCGCGTTCACCTTCCAGTATTCGAAGCGCCCCGGCACGCCGGCCGCCACTATGGACGGGCAGCTGCCCAAGCAGGTCGTGCAGGAGCGCTACGAGCGGCTGATCGCCTGCGTGGAGGAGATCACCTGGGCGGAGAACAAGAAGCTCGTGGGGGAGACCGTCGAGGTGCTGGTCGCCGTCGGCGAGGGGCGCAAGGACGAGCGCACGGGCCGGATGTCCGGCCGGGCCCGCGACGGCCGCCTGGTCCACTTCGCCACCGGCGCGAACGGCCAGCACGGCGAGGCGGGCTCCCCGGCCGGCCGGATCCGCCCCGGCGACATCGTGCACACCACCGTCACCTACGCCGCCCCGCACCACCTGAACGCCGACGGCGAGCCGCTGTCGCACCGGCGCACCCGGGCCGGCGACGCGGCCGAGGCGGGGCGTGCCCCGCGTACGCCGGGGGTGCTGCTCGGGCTACCCACGATCGGCGCGCCCGCCACGACGCCCGCGCCGACGACCGGCTGCGCCGCCCACTGACCCGCGACCGGCCGGGGCCCGCAGGCGCGGGCCCCGGCCGGTGCGCTCAGCCCGTCAGACCTGGATCCGACCGGCGCCCGCGCCGGCGGTCACGATGGACTTCACGCTGCTCGCGGCGTCCAGGCTGTACGAGTACGGGATGCTCTTGACGCTGCCGCCGGCCTGGCCGCTGCCGGAGTTGACGAAGTGGTTGTTCCGCGCGACCAGCGTGCCCGGGCCGGAGTCGCCCTCGCCGAGGTGGTACGGGTCGTCGACGTTCTCGAAGTAGTTGCCCTCGACGAGCACCCCGGCGTTCTCCGTGGACGCCACGCCGTAGCCGCTGTTGCTGTCGTAGTAGTTGTTGAACACGTGGACCGGGTTGCCGAAGCGGACCCGGGGGTGGCGCTGGCTGCTCTCGTCGAACCAGTTGTGGTGGTAGGTCACCCGCAGGTGGCCGGTGTCCTGGCTGCCGTTGCTGTCGCTGTGCCCGAGCAGCATCGCCTTGTCGTGGTCGTAGACCCGGTTCCACGACACGGTGACGAAGTCCGAGCCCCGCTTGATGTCGACCGCGCCGTCGTAGCCGTTGGTGAAGCTGTTGTGGTCGATCCAGACGTTCGTGGCCGACTCCTGCACGTTGATCGCGTCGTCGTTCCAGTTCCGGAAGGTCAGGTTGCGGATGATGACGTTGCGGTCGCCGCTGATGTTGAAGCCGCAGCCGGCGATGGTCGCGCCGGGGTTGCCGAGGATGGTCTTGTTGGACCGGACCCGCAGCATGCCGGAGCAGGAGATGGTGCCGGAGACCCGGATCACCGCCGCGCTGCTGGAGCCGACCGCGCTGGTCAGGGCGGAGGCTGTGGTCACGGTGACGGGGTTGCCACTGCCGCCGGTGGTGCCGCCGTTCTGGGTGGCCCAGCCGACCAGCCCGGTGGGGGCGGCCGAGGCGGGCGCGGTGCCGGTGGTCAGCGCCCCCGCGGCGAGCAGGGCGGCGCTGGCGGCGGCGGCGAGCAGGGTGGTGCGACGTCGGGACGTACGCATGGTGCTTCCCTTCGGTGGTGGCGGGGCTCGCGGACCGTGGGCCGACCCTGCGACGCCGTGCCCGGTGGCGTCTGGTCGGCGGGGACGGCGGTCGGCGGCCCCGCGGATACGGACTGGCTGCGCGAAGTTGCGGCTCCCGTGCTGGCACTCACGCAATCAGGTAAGCGCTTTCCTGATGTAAACACAGACACCCATCGATGTAAAGGCCTGGCTCCGCCCATCCGCCGATCGGCGGCCGTCCCCGAGGGGAACGACCGCCGATGCGGAGGTGTGATCAGCAGGCGACGCCGTTGAGCTTCACCGCGCCCGGCGCGGCGGACGCGCCGTTGGCGGTGAAGCCGACGGTCACCGAGGCGCCCGGCGCCAGCGCCCCGGCCCAGGTCGGGGCCGCCGCCGTCACCGTGGCGCCGGACTGGGTCACCGTGGCGTTCCAGCCGCTGGCCAGGCTCACCCCGGCCGGCCAGGTCCAGGTGGCCTGCCACGGGTTGACCGTCGCGGTGCCGGTGTTCGTCACCGTCAGCTCCCCCTGGAAGCCGCCCTGCCAGGCGTTGACCTGCCGATACGCGGCGGTGCAGCCGCCGCTGGGCGGCGGCGTCGAGGTCGGCGTCGCCGTCGGCGTGCCGGTCGGGCCGCCCCCGCCGCCCACCGGCGGGATCAGGTACGGCTGGAGGATGGCCTGCTTGGTGGTGTTGATGTTGGTCCAGTCGTCGAGCGCGATGCCCCCGGTGTCACCGGAGTTCGGGTTCCACGACCAGTAGGTGAAGGACATCCCGTCGACCCCGGTGCCGGTGTAGGCCATCAGCTTCTCCAGCCACACCCGGTCGCGGGGGTCGGCCAGGGTGCTGCCGAACTCGCCCATCATGATCGGCGCGATGTTCTGCTTGTGCAGGTAACCCCAGTACTTGTCCCAGATGCCCGGCAGGTTCGTCGGGAAGTCGGGGGACTTGAACCAGTTCTGCTCGAAGACCGAGGTGGCGTACTCGTGCGGCGAGTAGACCAGCCGGTTCGGCACGTCGAGCCGGACCGGGAAGTCCTTGGCCTTCGTCAGGTTGCCGCCCCACCAGCCGCAGTCCTCGTCGTTGCTCGGGTCGTTGTCCCAGACGTTCGAGAGGCCGCCGCTGGGGCAGCTCACCCCCTCCACGAAGATCAGCCAGTTCGGCTGCACCGACAGGATCGCGTTGCCGGCCCGCTCGGCGGCCAGCCGCCAGTCCCGCGCCGGATCGCCGCAGCCCCAGCACGCGCCGGTGGCCGCCGGGTTCGTCCCCTCGGCGTGCGGCTCGTTGTGCAGGTCCGCCCCGATCACGGTGGTGTTGCCCGCGTACCGCTGGGCGAGCATCTTCCAGTCGTTGATCCAGGTCGCCTCGGAGACCGTCGGGGTGTACCAGAGCGCGGACTGGCCGGCCGAGGTCGGCCGGTGCCGGTCCAGGATGACCCGCATCCCCTTGCCGCCGGCGTACTCGATGACCTTGTCGAGGATCTGCAACGGGGAGAGCCCGACCAGGTCCGGGTTGACGAAGTCGTTGATGCCGCTGGCCGTGGCGCCCGGCTTCAGCGCGTCGTTCGAGTACGGCACGCGCAGCGTGTTGTAGCCGAGGCTGGCCATCTTGTCGACCTGCCCCCGCCACGGGTTGGTGGACCACAGGCCGTGGAAGGTCTTGTTGTCGGTCTCCATGCCGAACCAGTTGATGCCGGTGATGCGTACCGTCGTGCCGGTGCTGTCGACGATCTTGTTGCCGTCGGTGTGCAGGTAGCCGGTGCCGGTGCCGGCGGGGGCGGCGACGGCCGGGGCGGTGCTGACGGCGGCGGCGACGAGGACGCCGGCCGCGGCGGTGGCGAGCGCGGTGATCGCGCCGCCGAGGGCGCTGCGTCGGTGCATGCGAGCTCCACTTCGAACTGCCCGCCGCCGCCTCAGGCGGCGCGGGCGGGAACCGGGCGACGGCCGTCACGCTCCCTCAGGGAGTACGCGGACAGGGCGCGACGGGACGTGCCACGTGGGATGCGGCCACTCGCGGTACCACCGGCGTCCCCCGACGACGCGGTGTGCGCCGCCGGCGCCCTCGCGCCGGTGCCGGACCTGGCTCCGCCGCTCATTCTGATCAGCGCGCCTCGATGCGTCAACCGTCGGCCGGGCGGCTACGGGCGGACAGGCGGAAGCCCCCGGTCCGTGGCGGACCGGGGGCTTCCGTGATGGCTCGTCCCGAGGTGGTTCGGGGCCCGTCGTGGCGGGTCGGTCCGGCTCAGCCGGCCTGCTCGGCGAGCTGGAGGAACTGCCGCTTGGAGGCCAGCGCCTGCTCGGCCTCCTTGACCCGCCGGGCGTCGCCGGCCGCCTGGGCCCGGGCCAGCCGCTCCTCGGCCTCGGCGACCTGCGCGCGCATCTGGGCGAGCAGGGGGTTGTCCTCCTTGGTGGTGCGCCGCCACGCGGAGTCCATCACCTCGCGGACCTTCTCGTCGATCGCGCGCAGCCGGCGCTCCAGCCCGGCCGCCGCCTCGCGGGGCACCCGGCCGGCCTCGTGCCACTGGGCCTGGATCTCCCGCAGCTTGGCCTGCGCGCCCTTCGGGTCGCCGTCGACGTCCAGCGCCTCGGCCTCGGCGAGCAGCGCCTGCTTGCGTTCGAGGTTGCCCCGCTGCTCGTTGTCGCGGGCGGAGAAGACCTCGCTGCGCCGGGTGAAGAACTCGTCCTGCGCGCCCCGGAACCGCTCCCAGAGCTTCTGCTCGGCCTCCTTGGAGGCCCGGGGAGCGGCCTTCCACTGGTTCATCAGTTCCTTGAGCTGGTTGGCGGTGGCCGCCCAGTCGGTGGAGTCCTTGAGCTTCTCGGCCTCGGCGACCAGCTCCTCCTTGACCGTCTGCGCCTGCTTGCGCTGCGCGTCGAGGGAGGCGAAGTGGGCGCCCCGGCGACGGGTGAAACCGTCGCGCGCGGCGGCGAACCGCTTCCACAGCTCACCGTCGGCCTTCTTGTCGACCCCGCGGATGGTCTTCCACTCGTCGAGGATCTCCTTGAGCCGGTCGCCGGCGGTCTTCCAGCCGGTCGACTCGGCTGCCAGCTTCTCCGCCTCCTCCACGAGGGCCTGCTTGCGGGCGAGCGCCTCGCCGCGGGCGGCGTCCCGGGCGGCCTTGGCCTCGCCGGCCTTCTCCTCGGCCACCGTGGCGAGCCGGTCCAGCCGGGCGGCCAGCGCGTCGATGTCGCCGACGACGTGCGCCTCGGCCAGCGACGCGCGGATCCGCCGGATGGTGGTCAGTGAATGGCCGGCGTCGGCGGCGCCCGAGTTGAGCCGGGCCTCCGTCAGGTTGACCTCGGTCACCAGGTCGTCGAAGCGGCGGGCGAAGTGGGCCAGCCCCTCCTCGGGCGCTCCCGCCTGCCAGGATCCGACCACCCGCTCGCCGTCGGCGGTCTTGACGTACACGGTGCCGTCCGCGTCCACCCGTCCGAAGGCAGTCCAGTCGCTCATGTGCCCATCCTCGTTCTCCCGGCGTCGGGGAGCAGTCCCGCGATCGCCGCCACGGCGCAGCAAAGTTTCCCCCGGCATTGTCACAGGTGCGACCCCGTTCCCGTCGAGCGCCTATCGCCGACCGTGACCATACGGTGTCCTAGCGCCCGCGGACAGGCTCCCTGGGAGGAGTGTCGGAATCCGGGCGTACGACGTGTCGGCACGGGCGGGCGGCGGCGTGGTGACCCGGCAGCCGGGCGGCCACCGGGGCGACCCGACCACGCGGCGACCCGCCGGAGCGGACCAGCGGGCAGGAGCGGCGCTCTTCCCGAGCCGGCGGACGCGACACCGAACCTCCTCCGGGAGTCCGGGTGCGGGGCGCGCGGCGCCGTCGTGCCGATACCGTTGCCGGGTGCCCCTGGTCGCCGCTGCCGTCTGCCCCCACCCGCCGCTGATCGTCCCCGAGCTGGCCGGCGCCGCCGCGCCCGAGCTGGACGAGCTCCGTGCCGCCTGCGACGCCGCCGTCGCCGGGCTGCTCGCCGCCGACCCCGAGGTGATCGTCCTGGTCGGCGGCGGGCCGGAGACCACCCACTTCAACGCGGCCGATCACGGCTCGCTGCGCCAGTACGGCCTCGACCGGCACGTGCGGTTGTGGAAGGTGAACTGCGCCGGCGGCGAGCGGCTGCCGCTGAGCCTGACCGTCGGCGCGTGGCTGCTCGGTCGCTCCCGCACCGAGCTGCCCCGGCTGGCCCGCTCCGTCGCGTCCGACGCCTCCCCGGCCGAGTGCGCCGAGCTGGGGGCGGCGCTCGGCGCGGCGACGGAGCCGCGTACCGCCCTGCTGGTGATGGGCGACGGGTCGGCCTGCCGCGGCCCGAAGTCGCCCGGCTACGACGACCCGCGCGCCGAGGCGTACGACGACGGGGTCGCCCGCGCCCTGGCCGACGCGGACGCGGAGGCCCTGCTCGACCTGGACCCGGCCCTGTCGGCGGAGCTGAAGGCCGCCGGCCGCGCGCCGTGGCAGGTGCTGGCCGGGGCGGTGCGCGCGACGGGCGGCGACTGGCGCGGCGAGCTGCGCCACCACTCGGCGCCCTACGGCGTCGCCTACCTCGTGTCGTCCTGGGCGCCGGCGTGACCACCCGTCCACCGGCCGGGACGGTCGTCGCCGTGGTCGGGCCGACGGCGGCCGGCAAGTCGGCGCTGAGCATCGCCCTCGCGCACGCCCTCGACGGCGAGGTGGTCAACGCCGACTCGATGCAGCTCTACCGGGGCATGGACGTGGGCACCGCCAAGCTCACCCCGGCCGAGCGCGAGGGGGTGCCGCACCACCTGCTGGACATCTGGGACGTGACCGAGCCGGCGAGCGTCGCGGAGTACCAGCGGCTGGCCCGCGCCGCCGTCGACGACGTCCTGGCCCGGGGCCGGGTGCCGCTGCTGGTCGGCGGCTCCGGCCTCTACGTGCGGGCGGTGCTGGAGCGCTTCGAGTTCCCCGGCACCGACCCGGCGGTGCGCGAGCGGCTGGAGCGGGAGCTGGCCGAGGTCGGCCCCGCGCCCCTGTACGCCCGGCTGCGCGAGGCCGACCCGGCCGCCGCGGCGGGGATCCTGCCCGGCAACGGCCGGCGGATCGTGCGCGCCCTGGAGGTCATCGAGCTGACCGGGGCGCCGTTCACCGCCGCGCTGCCCGACCCCACCCCGTACTACCCGTCCGTGCAGCTCGGGGTGGACCTGGACACCGCCCTGCTGGACGAGCGGATCGCCCTGCGGGTGGACCGGATGTGGGCCGACGGCCTGGTCGCCGAGACCCGGGACCTGGTCGCGCGCGGCCTGCCCGAGGGCCGTACGGCCAGCCGCGCGCTCGGCTACCAGCAGGTGCTGCGCTTCCTCGCCGGGGAGCTGACCGAGGCCGAGGCGCACGACGAGACCGTCCGGGCCACCCGGCGCTTCGTCCGGCGGCAGCGCTCCTGGTTCCGCCGCGACCCGCGGATCCACTGGCTGGACGCGTCCGCGCCGGACCTGATCCCGGCCGCCCTGCGCCTGCTTCCCGCCGCTGCGCGATGATGGGGGCGTGCAGTTCACCAAGGGCCACGGCACCGGCAACGACTTCGTCATCCTGCCCGATCCGGACAACCGGCTCGACCTGACACCCGGGCTGGTCGCGGCCCTCTGCGACCGGCGGCGCGGCCTCGGCGGCGACGGCGTGCTGCGGGTGGTCCGGGCGGCCGCCCACCCGGAGGGCACCGGGACGTCCGGCGAGGCCGAGTGGTTCATGGACTACTGGAACGCCGACGGGTCGTTCGCGGAGATGTGCGGCAACGGCGCCCGGGTCTTCGTCCGCTACCTGGTCGCCTCCGGGCTGGCCGAGCCGGCGGAGGGGGCGCTGCCGGTGGCGACCCGGGCCGGCGTCGTGCGCGCGCTGGTCACGGCCGACGCCATCGCCGTCGAGATGCGCCGCCCCCGGCTGTACGACACGGCGACCGCCACCCTCGGCGGGCTGACCCTGCCCGGCACGGCCGTGGACGTGGGCAACCCGCACCTGGTCTGCGCGCTGCCGGCCGGGCTGGAGCTGACCGCGCTCGACCTCACCCGGGCCCCCGACGTCGACCCGGTGGTCTTCCCGTCCGGGGTGAACGTGGAGTTCACGGCGCCGGGCGAGCCCGTCGACGGCACCGACGGCCACGTGCTGATGCGGGTGTACGAGCGCGGCTCCGCCGAGACGCTCTCCTGCGGCACGGGCGCCTGCGCGGTGGCCGCGGTGGCCCTGCGCGACGCGGGCCGGGACACCGGCGTGCTGGCGGTGGACGTCCCCGGCGGACGCCTGTCGGTCACGGTGACCGAGGATTCCTGCTGGCTGGCCGGCCCGGCCACCCTGGTGGCCACCGGCACCCTCGACCCCACCACCCTGACGACCCCCTGACCCCCCTGCCTCCACCCCCGCCCCGCTCGGCCAGGCCGGTGTCGCCCCCTGGCCCCCGTCGATCATGAGGTTACTGCCAGGGAGAGCGCTTCCCTGAGGCAATAACCTCATGATCGACGGCGCTTGGGCCGGGGGTGGAGGGGAGCGGGCGGAGCAGGGGTCAGGCGGGGGGTCAGGGGGTGGCGCTGGCTTCGGCGGCGATCTCGGGGAGGTCGGCGGGGCCCGGGTCGGCGGCGGGGGCCGGGGCCGGGTTCTGGGCGGCGGCGCGGACCGCCGCGGCGACCGCCGGGGAGACCCGGGAGTCGAAGACGCTGGGCACGATCACCGTCGGGTTGATCTTGTCCTCGCCGACCACGTCCGCGATGGCCCGGGCCGCCGCGATCGCCATCTCCTCGGTGAACTCCTCGGCGTGCGCGTCCAGCATGCCCCGGAAGACGCCCGGGAAGGCGAGCACGTTGTTGATCTGGTTCGGCTGGTCGGAGCGGCCGGTGGCGACCACGGCGGCGTGCTTGCGCGCCTCCCGCGGGTCGACCTCCGGGTCGGGGTTGGCCAGCGCGAAGACGATCGAGTCCTTGGCCATCGTGGCGATGTCGTCGCCGGTGAGCAGGTTCGGCGCGCTCACCCCGATGAAGACGTCCGCGCCGCGTACCGCCCCGGCCAGGTCGCCGGAGTAGTTCTCCTTGTTGGTGTTCTCGGCCAGCCACTGCCAGGCCGGGTTGAGCCCGCTCTGGCCGCGGTGCAGGGCACCCTGCCGGTCGTACGCGATGATGTCGCCGACGCCCTGGCGCAGCAGCAGCTTCATGATCGCGGTGCCGGCCGCGCCCGCGCCGGAGACCACGACCCGGACGTCCGCGAGCTGCTTGCCCACGACGCGCAGCGCGTTGGTCAGCGCGGCCAGCACGCAGATCGCGGTGCCGTGCTGGTCGTCGTGGAAGACCGGGATGTCCAGCGCCTCGCGCAGCCGCGCCTCGATCTCGAAGCAGCGGGGCGCGGCGATGTCCTCCAGGTTGATCCCGCCGTACGCCGGGGCGATCGCCTTGACGATCTGCACGATCTCGTCGGTGTCCTGGGTGTCGAGCACCACCGGCCAGGCGTCCACCCCGCCGAAGCGCTTGAACAGCGCGGCCTTGCCCTCCATCACCGGCAGCGACGCCGCCGGCCCGAGGTTGCCCAGGCCCAGCACGGCGGAGCCGTCGCTGACCACGGCCACGGTGTTGCGCTTGATGGTCAGCCGGCGGGCGTCGGCCGGGTTCTCCGCGATCGCCATGCAGACCCGCGCCACCCCCGGGGTGTACGCCCGGGACAGCTCGTCGCGGTTGCGCAGTGCCACCTTCGAGCTGACCTCGATCTTGCCGCCGAGGTGCAGGAGGAAGGTCCGGTCGGAGACCTTGCGCACGTCCACGCCGTCCAGCGCCGTCAACGCGTCGACCACCTGGTCGGCGTGGCTGGCGTCGGCGGTGTCGCAGGTCAGGTCGACGAGCACGTGGGTCGGGTCGGAGTCCACCACGTCGAGCGCGGTGACGATCGCCCCGGCCTCACCCACGGAGGTGGTCAGCCGGCCGATCGAGGACGCGTCCGCCGGCACGGCGATCCGAATCGTGATCGAGAATCCGGCACTTGGAAGTCGGGTGATGGCCACGGGATCCCTCCGTCGACGCTGAACGGCTCGCCCCGCATTTCTACTCGCCCCTGCCGGCCCCTCCGGCATCCGCCCCCACTTTTGTGGCCCGTTCGAGCGGGCATATAGCGGGTGCGTTCCGCGTTGGCACATGTCAGGATTGCTCGGTACGTGACAGAACGGACAGGAGACCGGCTTGCACAACCAGGAGACCCTTCTTCCCTACGAGGACGACGAGCTCGACGCCACCACCGGTGAGTTCGAGCTGTCGGAGCGGCAGGCGCTGCGGCGGGTCCCCGGCCTCTCCACCGAGCTCGCGGACATCACCGAGGTCGAATACCGCCAACTGCGCCTGGAGCGCGTGGTCCTCGTCGGCGTCTGGACCGAGGGCTCGCAGAGCGACGCCGAGAACTCCCTCACCGAGCTGGCCGCGCTGGCGGAGACCGCCGGCTCGCAGGTGCTCGAGGGGCTGATCCAGCGGCGCACCCGCCCCGACCCCGCCACCTACGTCGGCCGGGGCAAGGTCGACGACCTCGGCTCGGTCGTGCTCTCCACGGGCGCTGACACGGTGATCTGCGACGGTGAGCTGTCGCCGTCCCAGCTGCGCAACCTGGAGCAGCGCACCAAGGTCAAGGTGGTCGACCGCACCGCGCTGATCCTCGACATCTTCGCCCAGCACGCCAAGAGCAAGGAGGGCAAGGCGCAGGTCGAGCTGGCCCAGCTCGAATACCTGCTGCCGCGCCTGCGTGGTTGGGGTGAGACCCTCTCGCGGCAGACCGGTGGTAGCGGTCGCGGCGGCGGCGCCGGCGGCGGCGTGGGTCTGCGCGGCCCCGGTGAGACGAAGCTGGAGACCGACCGGCGCCGGATCCGCCACCGCATCGCCCGGCTGCGCCGGGAGATCAAGGGCATGCGGACCGTACGCCAGACCAAGCGCGCCCGGCGTTCCCGCAACGCCGTGCCGGCAGTGGCCATCGCCGGCTACACCAACGCCGGCAAGTCGAGCCTGCTCAACCGGCTGACCGGCGCGGGCGTGCTGGTGGAGAACGCGCTCTTCGCCACCCTCGACCCGACCACCCGCAAGGCCACCACGGCCGACGGACGGCTCTACACGCTCTCCGACACGGTCGGGTTCGTCCGGCACCTGCCCCACCAGATCGTCGAGGCGTTCCGCTCGACCCTGGAGGAGGTCGCCGAGGCCGACCTGGTGGTGCACGTCGTCGACGGCACCCACCCGGACCCGGAGGAGCAGGTCCGGGCGGTCCACGAGGTGCTCGCCGAGGTGGGCGCCGACCGGCTGCCCGAGCTGCTGGTGGTCAACAAGACCGACGCGGCCGACGAGGAGACGCTGCTGCGGCTCAAGCGGCTCTGGCCGGAGGCGGTCTTCGTCTCCGCGCACACGGGTCGCGGCATCGACGGGCTGCGCGAGGCCGTCGAGGCGCGGCTGCCCCGCCCGGCGGTGGAGGTCCGCGCGGTGCTGCCGTACGACCGGGGCGACCTGGTGGCCCGGGTGCACCGTCAGGGCGAGGTGCTGAGCACCTCCCACCTGGCCGAGGGCACCCTGGTGCACGTCCGGGTCGGCGAGGCGCTCGCCGCCGAGTTGGCGCCGTTCCGGGCGGACGAGGGCCAGGCGGTCGCGGGCGCGCGGTGACGGCCTCCCGGCGTCACGCGTCGGAAACGCCCGGCATGCGACACTGATTCAATGCGCCGCGCTGTTTCTTCGGTCACGGTCGCCCTCGGCTTGCTGGGGGCGACCGTGGCGTGTACCGGAGTCGCCCTGGCTGCGGCACCGGCCTCGGCCGCGTCCCCGCTCGCGGCGGCACCCGGCAAGAAGCGGTGCACGGTCACCGACGAGCGGCTGCGGGAGCTGTCGGGCCTGGTGGCCACCAAGAGCGGCTACATCGTGATCAACGACGGCACCGAGGTGGAGAGCCGCAAGCGGGTCTTCTTCCTCGACACCAAGTGCGGGATCTCGAAGGAGCCGGTCCGCTACTCGGGCCAGGGACCGTTCGACACCGAGGACCTGGCGCTCTCCCCGGACGGCACGACGCTCTGGATCGCCGACACCGGTGACAACGTCACCAGCCGGGAGCGTCGCGAGCGGGTGGCGCTGTGGAGCATGCCGGTCAACGGCTCCAAGCGCCCGCAGCTGCACCGTCTCTCCTACCCGGAGGGCAAGCCGCACGACGCCGAGGCGCTGCTGATCGGCGACGACGGCACCCCCTTGATCATCACCAAGGTGATGTCCGGCAAGGCCCAGATCTTCACCCCCGCCGAGAAGATGAAGAGCGGGGACACCCCGGCCGTACCGATGAAGAAGGTCGGCGAGATCAGCCTGCCGGAGACCGACACGGACAACCGGCTCGGCGCTCCCGGCCGCGTGGCGATCACCGGCGCGGCCCGGTCCCCCGACGGCACCCGGGTGGTGGTGCGCACCTACGCCGACGCCTTCGAGTACGACGTGACCGACGGCAACGTCGTGGCGGCCCTGACCGGCGGCAAGCCCCGGGTGACGGCGCTCGCCGACCCGTTCGGTGAGGCGATCACCTACAGCCCCGACGGCAAGACCTTCCTGACCGTCTCCGACGGCGGCCAGCTCGATGAGGACGCCCCGATCGACATCCTCGGTTACACGCCCTCCACGGAGGGCGCGAAGCCGGTGGCCGGCGGGGGCGACGCCCCGAAGAAGGCCGGCCAGTCCTGGGTCGACGGCCTGAGCCTGAGCGACATCACGTACCTGATCGCGGCCGTGGGGGTGATCGGCGCGCTGATGGTGGCGGCGGGTGTCTTCGGCATCCTCCGGTCCCGGCGCAAGCCGGCGACGCTGCGCGGCGACGACGGACCGGAGCGCGACGACGCCCTCGCCGACGACCGGCGCGGGCCGGCGGACGACGGCTTCCGTCCGCCGGGCGACCGGGGTCGGGGCGGCGTCTACGGCGGTGCGCCGGCGGCCGGCGTCTACGGCGGCCCGGCCGGTGGGCGCGGCGGTCCCGCGCCGGCCGGCGGCGGCGCCCGCCCGGCCGGCGGTGGCGTCTACGGTGGCGCCCGTCCGGCTGCTGGCGGCGGGGTCTACGGCGGCGGTCGCCCGCCCGTGGACGGACCGCCCGGCCTGGGCGGGCCCCCGCCCGGTGGCGGCGGACGTCAGGGCGGCGGTGGCCGCCAGGGCGGTGGCGGCCGTCAGGGCGGCGGTCGCCCCGGTGCCGGTGTCTACGGTGGCGGGGGACAGCCGGGCGGCGGCGTCTACGGCGGTGGCCGGGCGGAGCCGCCACGGCGGGGCGACGATCCTGACCCCCGTGGCCAGCGGCGGGCCCGCCGGCGTGACGACGGCCCCGACGACGGTCGCGGCTACGGTCACGTGCCCGGTGGCGGCCGGGGCTACCGGGGCGACCGTTACTGAGGCGCTGGGCCCGCCGGACACGGCGAAGGACGCTGAGGCCCTGCGGACGCTCAGGCCCTGCGGCTGGGCGGCAGCGGTGCCCGGGTGACCGTCGAGGGCGGCCACCCGGCGCGGTGGCGGATCAGATGCGGCGCAGCACCGCGACGACCCGGCCCATGATGGTGGCGTCGTCGCCGGGGATCGGGTCGAAGGCCGGGTTCTGCGGCATGAGCCAGACGTGCCCGTCGCGGCGGCGGTAGGTCTTCACGGTCGCCTCGCCGTCGAGCATGGCGGCGACGATGTCGCCGGCCTCGGCGGTCGGCTGCTGTCGGACCACCACCCAGTCGCCGTCGCAGATCGCCGCGTCCAGCATCGAGTCGCCCTTGACCTGGAGCATGAAGACCTCGCCCTCACCCACCAGCTCGCGGGGGAGGGGGAAGACGTCCTCCACGGCCTGCTCGGCCAGGATCGGGCCACCGGCCGCGATCCGGCCCAGCATCGGCACGTAGGCCGGGGCGGGGCGCTGCGAGCGGGCCAGTTCCTCGTCGACGTCGGCGGGGGCGCGGACGTCCACGGCGCGCGGCCGGTTGGGGTCGCGGCGCAGGAAGCCCTTCTTCTCCAACTCCTTGAGCTGGTAGGCGACGCTGGACGGCGAGACCAGGCCGACGGCCTCGCCGATCTCGCGCACGCTCGGCGGGTAGCCGTGCCGCTCGACCCAGGTGCGGATGAACTCCAGGATCCGGCGCTGCCGGGCGGTGAGATCCACCGTCGCGGGGTCGGGGAAGGCGCTGACCACCGGGGTGACCGGGCGCACGGTGGGCTGCCCGGTCCGGCTGCGCGCGGCGCCCCGGCGTCGGGTGGCCGGCGGTCCCGCCTCGGTGATCTGCTGCGGGCTCTTCGGCCGGCTGGCCCGATCCTCGGTCACGTCCGTCCTCCCTGGTCGGCGCTGGGTGCCTTGGCGGCTCGTGGTGCGTGCGGTGGTGCGAGCTGACCGGTGGACGGAGGATTCCGCGCCCGGTTGTTCAAGACCGTATAGGTGAGATCGGTCATTTTCAAACATCTGTACGACCTTGCTCGGCGTGTCGGCGTGAAAAACCGCTCCGCTCGTACTCGTGTTCTGATAAATGGTACGCCGGGTCGAACGGGTGTTCGACTTTCGTCCGTTCGTCGGCCGTTTCGCCACGGCCGGACCGGTAACCCGCGGGGGTGTCGGACGGTTGGTCCTCCGGCGGGCGGCGGTGCCGGTCGCCTTGGGGGTCGGGTGACGCGCCGGACACGCCGGCCAACTTGACCTCCGATCCGCAGCGGCATACGGTCGACCCCTAGATGTAGTAGTCACACGGGCGTAAGTCGCCTACAGGTTGGGTTCGACTACCGACCGCACTCCGGCACCGTCGACACGGCGAAGCCCATCGGCAGATGGCTCCGTCGCGCTGACGCATGCCCGGGAAGCGGTCGGCGGGCCCGCGATCGATGAAGGAGGTCGGGTGCGATGCGGTGTCCGTACTGCCGACACGCCGACTCCCGGGTGGTCGACTCGCGGGAGGCCGACGACGGCCAGTTGATCCGCCGGCGGCGATCCTGCCCGGAGTGCGGCAAGCGGTTCACCACCGTCGAGGAGGCGGTCCTCGCGGTCGTCAAGCGCAGCGGGGTGACCGAGCCGTTCAGCCGTACGAAGATCATCGGCGGGGTGCGCAAGGCGTGCCAGGGCCGGCCCGTGGACGACGACTCGATCGCGCTGCTCGCGCAGAAGGTCGAGGAGACCGTCCGGGCCAAGGGGGCCGCCGAGATCCCCAGCCACGAGGTGGGGCTGGCCATCCTGGGTCCGCTGCGGGACCTGGACGAGGTCGCCTACATGCGGTTCGCCAGCGTCTACCGGTCGTTCGACTCGCTCGCCGACTTCGAGCGCGAGATCGAGACGCTGCGGGCCGCCGCGCGCGCCCGGGAGGGCGCCGGGGCCGATGCGGCCGAGGCCGCCGGCCGTACCAGTTGAAGTTTCTCTTACAGGTGATGACAGTCGGATCGGGCGGCGGGTGGCCGTGCGGACGAGGGGGCGGATGAGATGTCGGGGGATGGTGTGACAACCAGCAGGGCACGCAACAAGGCCGGCGCGGGGCTCAAGATCGAGCGGGTCTGGACGACCGAGGGGGTGCACCCCTACGACGAGGTCGCGTGGGAGCGCCGCGACATCGTCATGACGAACTGGCGGGACGGCTCGGTCAACTTCGAGCAGCGCGGCGTCGAGTTCCCGGAGTCGTGGAGCGTCAACGCGGCGAACATCGTGACCACCAAGTACTTCCGGGGCGCCGTGGGCACCCCGGAGCGGGAGTGGTCGCTCCGGCAGCTGATCGACCGGGTGGTCACCACCTACCGCACGGCGGGTGAGGAGTACGGCTACTTCGCCGGGCCGGCCGACGCCGAGATCTTCGCCCACGAGCTGACCTGGATGCTGCTGCACCAGGTGTTCAGCTTCAACTCGCCCGTCTGGTTCAACGTCGGCACGCCCTCGCCGCAGCAGGTCAGCGCCTGCTTCATCCTGGCCGTCGACGACTCGATGGACTCCATCCTCGACTGGTACAAGGAGGAGGGGCTGATCTTCAAGGGCGGCTCCGGCTCCGGCGTGAACCTGTCCCGGATCCGTTCCTCCCGCGAGCTGCTCTCCTCCGGCGGCAACGCCTCCGGCCCGGTCAGCTTCATGCGCGGCGCGGACGCCTCCGCCGGCACCATCAAGTCCGGCGGCGCCACCCGGCGCGCGGCGAAGATGGTCATCCTCGACGTGGACCACCCGGACATCCAGGAGTTCGTGGTCACCAAGGCGCGCGAGGAGGACAAGATCCGCGCGCTGCGCGACGCCGGGTTCGACATGGACCTCGGCGGCGCCGACATCGTCAGCGTGCAGTACCAGAACGCCAACAACTCCGTCCGGGTCTCCGACGAGTTCATGACCGCCGTGGAGAACGGCGGCGGCTTCGACCTGCGCGGCCGGCTCGACGGCGCGGTGATCGAGACCATCGACGCCAAGAGCCTGTTCCGCACCATCTCCCACGCCGCCTGGGAGTGCGCCGACCCCGGCCTGCAGTACGACGACACCATCAACGACTGGCACACCTGCCCGGAGACCGGGCGGATCACCGCGTCGAACCCGTGCTCGGAGTACCTGCACCTGGACAACTCCTCGTGCAACCTGGCCTCGCTCAACCTGATGAAGTTCCTCCGCGCCGACGGCGGCTTCGAGGTGGAGAAGTTCGTCCGGTCCGTCGAGTTCGTCATCACCGCGATGGACATCTCGATCTGCTTCGCCGACTTCCCGACCGAGAAGATCGGCGAGACCACCCGCGCCTACCGGCAGCTCGGCATCGGCTACGCCAACCTGGGCGCCCTGCTGATGGCCTCCGGCCTGCCCTACGACTCGGAGCAGGGTCGCTCGGTCGCCGCGGCGATCACGTCGCTGATGACCGGCACCGCGTACCGCCGCTCCGCCGAGCTGGCCGGCGTCGTCGGCGCGTACGACGGCTACGCCCGCAACGCCGAGCCGCACAAGCGGGTCATGCGCAAGCACGCCGCCGCCAACGACGAGATCAAGCCCTCGGGCACCGTGGCCACCGCGCTCGTCCGCGAGGCGACGAAGCAGTGGACCCAGGGCAACAAGATCGGTGACAAGTTCGGCTGGCGCAACTCGCAGGCCAGCGTGCTCGCGCCGACCGGCACCATCGGCCTGATGATGGACTGCGACACCACCGGCGTGGAGCCGGACCTGGCGCTGGTCAAGTTCAAGAAGCTGGTCGGCGGCGGCTCGATGCAGATCGTCAACCAGACCGTGCCGCGCGCCCTGCGCAGCCTCGGCTACCCCGAGGAGCAGGTCGAGGCGATCGTGGAGCACATCGCCGACCACGGCCACGTGGTCGACGCCCCGGGCCTGAAGCCGGAGCACTACCCGGTCTTCGACTGCGCGATGGGCGAGCGGTCCATCGCCCCGATGGGCCACGTGCGGATGATGGCGGCCGTCCAGCCGTTCATCTCCGGCGCCATCTCCAAGACGGTCAACATGCCGGAGCAGGCGACCGTCGAGGACGTCGAGAAGATCTACTTCGAGGGCTGGAAGCTGGGCCTCAAGGCGCTGGCGATCTACCGCGACAACTGCAAGGTCGGCCAGCCCCTGTCGGTCGCCAAGCCGAACAAGGCCGTCGCGACCACGGAGGCCCCGGCCGAGGTGGAGAAGGTCGTCGAGAAGGTCGTCGAGTACCGCCCGGTGCGCAAGCGGCTGCCGAAGAAGCGCCCGTCCCAGACGGTCAGCTTCTCCGTCGGCGGCGCCGAGGGCTACCTCACCGCCTCGTCCTACCCGGACGACGGCCTCGGCGAGGTCTTCCTCAAGATGTCGAAGCAGGGCTCGACCCTGGCCGGCGTGATGGACGCCTTCTCGGTGGCCATCTCCATCGGTCTCCAGTACGGCGTCCCGCTGGAGACGTACGTCAGCAAGTTCACCAACATGCGCTTCGAGCCGGCCGGGATGACCGACGACCCGGACGTGCGGATGGCCGCCTCGGTGATGGACTACATCTTCCGTCGCCTGGCGCTGGACTTCCTGCCGTACGAGCGCCGCGCGGAGCTGGGCATCTTCACCGCCAGCGAGCGGGCCGCCCAGCTGCGGGCCGAGGCGGAGGCGGAGGCGAGCGGTGCGGACCTCACCGCGATGGCCGCCTCCGCCCCGGTCGAGGCGCCGGCCGAGCCGAAGACCGGACCGGTCGCCCAGCCGGCGCAGGAGACCGCCGACGTGGCCGCCGCCAAGCCGGCGCCGTCCGTGGGTTCCAGCACCGAACTGCTGGAGGCCGTGATCGGCAAGGCCGCCGACGCACCGCTCTGCTTCACCTGCGGTACGAAGATGCGCCCGGCCGGTAGCTGCTACGTCTGCGAGGGCTGCGGCTCCACCAGCGGTTGCAGCTGACGTACGACTGCGACGAGCCCCGGGTGTTCCGACGCCCGGGGCTCGTGGCCTCTCTGGCACAGCGATGCGGGTCGTCGTCGGCTCGGCCCGGAGGACGCGGGTCGAGCCGCGATCATGGTGAGACGACGAGCGCCGGGACGTACGCCGCGTTCGGCGTCCGGGCGGCGTTCGCCGACGTGGTACGCCGCCTGCCCGGCCACCGGATCTCCAACCGCTCGCACGGGCAGGCGATGACCTGGTTCGGCTGACCCGGCGGGCTGCCGTGCCGGAGAACGGCACGGCAGCCGTGCGTACGTCAGTGCTGCTTCTGCTGGCAGGGCACGCAGAAGCGGGCGTGCGGCAGCACCTCCAGGCGCTCCCGGGGGATCGCGGCGGAGCAGCGCTCGCAGGTGCCGTAGCGGCCCTCGGCGAGGCGGCGCAGCGCCCCGCTGATCTGCTCGATGCTCTGCCGGGTGGCGGCGATCAGCGCGCTCTGGGTGTGGGCTTCGCCCGGGTCACCGGTGTCGGCGGTGAGCTGCGTCAGCCGGACGGTCTGCGCCTCGAAGTCGTTGGTCAGTGTCGTACGCAGGTCGTCGAGCCACTTCTGCTCGCTGGACTGGGTGGGCGTGGTCATGGCGTAGCTCCTTCGGGAAAAAGAAAAAGGGCCGAAGCCGGATAGCTTCGCCCTGGTGGCCGTTCGCAAGAGTTGCAACCGGTTCACGGAGGGCCACGTCCGGCGGGGCTCGGCAGGCGGGAGGCGACCGAGCCGGCGCACGACGGCGCGACCGCGGATCGCACCACCCGGGTCGCCACGTTCACCCGCAGGGCACACCGGCAGGCAGCAGCGGGCGCCGCCGTCACCACGACGGCGGTGCTGTTCTGCTGACCGGTCGAACACATGCAGCCACCATAGGCCGGGCGGAGCGGAAAGCCAACGTGCTTCCGTGCGCACGGGGCCGGCCCGGTGCCCGGGGTCACCAGGCCGGGACGTGCGGCCTGGTCGGTCGCCGGCGGGGCCCGCCCGGGGGCCAGTTCCGACGTCGGCCGGTCAGGTCGCCGGCATGTCCCGCATCCGCCGCAGCGGGGAGAGGACGACGAAGAGCGAGGCGCTCCACGTGCCGAGCACGCAGATCCACAGCGCCGGTCGCAGCCCGAGCTGGCTGGCGAGCGTGCCGCCGGTGAGCGCGCCCAACGGGATCACGCCGAAGCAGACCCAGAGGAACGCCGCGTTCACCCGGCCGAGCAGGGCGGGCGGGGTGATCCGCTGCCGATACGTCATGGCGGCCACGTTGTAGAGCACCGCGTTGGCGGAGAACGCGGCCATGCCGATGCCGTAGAGCAGCACCCCCCGACCGGGCTGCGCCAGGGGCATCAGCAGGTAGAGCGGGCCCGGGACGGCCATCGCCACCCAGATCACCCGGGCCGAGCCGAGCCACGCGGTCAACCGACCGGCGAACGCGCCGACGACGAGGCCGCCGACGGCGCTGACCGAGAAGACCAGCCCGACCAGGGCCGGCGGCGCGTGCAGCACCTGAAGGAGGAAGACCACCTCGATCGAGCCGGACGCCATGACGAAGAAGTTCGAGGTGGTGGTGCAGGCGAGGATGCTGCGCAGGATCGGCTGGCGGCGGATGAAGCCCAGCCCCTCGGTCATCTCCACCCGCAGCGGCACCCGCTCGCGGCGTGGCGCGGGCTCGGCCGGCGCCTCCCGGATCAGCAGCAGGGTCAACCCGCTCACGGCGAAGGCGACGGCGGTGACGACGAACGTCCTCGCGGCGCCGACCAGCCCGACCAGCACGCCGCCGATCGTCGGGCCGACGAGCTCGGCGGAGTCCTGGCCGACGGTGAGCTTCGCGTTGGCGTCCACGAGGCGGTCCGACGGCACCAGCCTCGGCAGCATGCTCTTGTGGGCCACCGTGAACATGACGGTGAGCACGCCGGAGAGCCCGACCACCGCGTACAGGAAGCCGAGGGTGAGCCGACCGGCCAGGGCGACCACCGGCACCGACAGCAGCAGCGCCGCCCGACCCAGGTCGCAGACGACCATCAGCCGCCGCTGGTCGAGCCGGTCGGCGAGGATCCCGGCCGGCAGCGAGAAGATCAGGTACGGCACCCAGGCGAGCGCGGTCAGCAGCGCGACCTGGAAGACGCTGGCGTCGAGCGTGCCGACGGCGAGCAGCGGCACCGCCACGTTGGAGACCCGGGTGCCCAGCTCGCTGACCGTCTGCCCGGCCAGGAGCAGCCCGAAGTTGCGGCTGCGCAGCAACGAGGGCCGTTTCGGGGCGGCACCTCCGACGGGCGTGATCGCCTGCTGCGTCACGTCGGGTCCCCGGGGCCGGTCGACGACTGTCGCGGGGAGGCCGCCGGGATCCCGGCGGCCGACACCCGACGCGGGCGCCCGGCCCGTCGGTGGTCCATCGGGTCAGCCTGCCGGCCCCGTCCGGACCGGCGCCACCGGTTATCCGACGCGTCGGTTCGGCGGCTCCGCGAGCGCGTGCGCGATCCCGGGGGCGTCCGGGCGCGATCCCGGGAGTGGGCGACGCGCGTGCGGGACCCGGCGGCGTCCGGGCGCGGCTCCGGAAGGGGGGCGGCGAGCGCCTCTCTAGACTGCGCCGGTGACCGGAGAGCGACGACCGCTGGCGGACCGGCCGCTGACCGACCCGCACCCGTCCCGGCTGCCGCCGCAGCACCCGGACCGGGAGCGGATCCTGGCCGCGCACGCCGCCGCCCTGAGCGCCGGTGAGGCCGGCTACCTCGACCCGGCGACCGGTCTCTTCGTGCTCAGCGCGGGCTTCCTGGCCCGGCGCGGCACCTGCTGCGGGCGCGGCTGCCGGCACTGCCCGTACGTCGACGACTGAGCGACCGGCCGACGGAGGGCTACCGCCCGGGCGGGCCACATCGTACGGTGTCCGGCGGACACGTCGGGGTGGGCAGCGGAGGAGTGATCGTGCGCGGGCGGATGGTGGGCGCCGGGGTGACCCTGCTGCTGGTGACGGGGTGCGGCGGGGAGGCGGAACCGGTGGCCGTACCACCTCCCGCGCCGGTCGCGGTCGACGTGGCCGCCGCATCCTCCGGCGGGGCGTGCCGGCTGCTGGACTTCGGCGTGATCGAGCGGCACGCGGGCTTCCGCTTCGACGTCGCGGCGGCCAGCGCGACGGGCGACAGCCACACCTGCGTGGTGCGCGCCGGTCGCGAGGCCCTGCCGGAGTTGACGCTGACCGTCACCCGGACGTCGATCGACGCGGCGACCTTCACCGCCGACGTGGTGCCGCAGAAGGCGGCCAAGGTCTCCGGGCTCGGCCAGCGGGCGTACCGGCGGACCACCTCGGCCAAGGGCGCCCTCGGGCCGGTCGCGGAGGTGGGCTGGCTGGCCGCCGAGGGACGCCTCGCCACCCTGCGCTACGCCACCCCGCGCGACGCCGACAGGGCCGAGGCCGAGAAGCTCACCACCGCCCTGGTCGCCCTGGCCCGACAGCTCGACACCCGCGCCGTCTGACCCCGCCCGCACGCGGGCGCGGGTTGGCGGGTCAGTGGGCGGCGACGAAGACGCGGGAGGCGATCTCGCGGGGCAGCCTGATCCGCTCGCCCGAGCGGTCGATCGAGACCCCGTCGCGCTCCTGCGCCACCAGCACGGTCGCGCCCGGGTCGACGCCGGCGGCGTGCAGCTGCCGCAGGACGTCCGAGTCGGTCTGCACGCTCTCGCAGATGCGTCGCACCACGACCGGCCCCGACAGCCCGGGGAACGCCAGGTTGCGCTCACCCTCGATGGGGGCGGCGGCCGTCTGCTCCGGCTTGCCCAGCTCCTCCAGCCCCGGGATCGGGTTGCCGTAGGGGGAGCGGGTCGGCCGGTTGAGCAGGTCGTAGACCCGCTTCTCGACGGCGTCGCTCATCACGTGCTCCCAGCGGCAGGCCTCCTCGTGGGCCTCCTCGTAGGGCATCCCGATGACGTTGACCAGCAGCAACTCGGCGAGCCGGTGCTTGCGCATCACGGAGACCGCGTTGCTGCGGCCGTGCGCGGTGAGCGCCAGGTGACGGTCACCCTCGACGGTCAACAGGCCGTCGCGCTCCATCCGGGCGACGGTCTGGCTGACGGTCGGCCCGCTCTGCCCCAACCGCTCGGCGATGCGGGCACGCAGGGGCGGCACCCCCTCCTCCTCCAGCTCGAGGATGGTCTTGAGGTACATCTCGGTCGTGTCGACCAGATCATGCTTCACGTCAGCGGACCTCCGGCCAACGATGCTACCTCGGCGTTCACCGAACGACCCACGGCGAACCGCCAGGTCGGTGCCGGGATGGTGTTGACTGGACGCCATGTCCGCAACCGAGGATCTGTTGGTGGAGGCCGAGCGGCTCGCGGTCGAACTCGGCCAGGCCGACCCGCCGACGCTGCTCGACGTCCGCTGGCGGCTCGCCGGCCCGCCCGGCCGGGACGACTACGCCGCCGGCCACCTGCCCGGCGCGGTCTTCGTCGACCTGGACACCGCGCTCTGCGGGCCGCCCGGCCCCGCCGGGCGGCACCCGCTGCCCGACCCCGCCGCGCTCCGGGCCGCGCTGCGGGCCGCCGGCGTGCGGGCCGGTCATCCCGTCGTGGTGTACGACGGCGGCGACGGCATGGCCGCCGCCCGCGCCTGGTGGACCCTGCGCTGGGCGGGCCACCGGCCGGTACGGCTGCTGCACGGCGGCTTCCCGGCGTGGCTGGCGGCCGGGCTGCCCACCAGCACGACGGCGCCGAACCCCCGACCGGGCGACGTCGAGGTGCGCCCCGGCGCGCTGCCGGTGCTCGACGCGGGGCAGGCGGCCCGGCTGGCCGCGGCCGGCGAGGGTGTCCTGCTCGACGTGCGCGCCGCGCCCCGCTACCGGGGCGAGACCGAGCCGATCGACCCGGTCGCGGGCCACGTTCCCGGCGCGGTGAACCTGCCCGCCGGCGAGTACGTCGCCGAGGGCCGGTTCCCCGCCGCCGAGGCGCTGCGCGAGCGCTTCGCCGCCGCCGGGGTGGGCGACGACCGTCGGGTCGGGGCGTACTGCGGGTCGGGGGTGACCGCCGCGCAGGCCGTGCTCGCCCTGCACCTGGCCGGCCGCCCGGACGCCGCCCTCTACGTCGGCTCGTGGAGCAACTGGGTGGCCGACCCGGCCCGCCCGGTGGCCACCGGGCCGACCCCGGCCGGCTGAGCGAGGAACGACACCCGGCGGCCGGGCGGGAACCGGGTACCGGGCGACACCCGGCGGCTGAGCAACGCGTGCACGGGCGTGCCGGGGTGCGCGTGCGACGATGGGGCCATGTCCGACGACACGGTGGTGGTGTGGGACGAGTCGCTGCTCGCCTACGACATGGGGGACCATCCCCTCGACCCGGTACGGGTGGAGCTGACCTTCGCCCTGGCCCGGGAGCTGGGTGTCCTGGCGCGCCCCGGGGTGCGGCTGGTGAAGCCGGAGCCGGCCGACGACGCGCTGCTGAGCCGGGTGCACGACCCGCGCTACCTGGCCGCGGTGCGGGCCGCCCCCCGCGATCCGCTCTTCGCCGGCTTCGGGCTGGGCACCTCGGACAACCCGGTCTTCGAGGGGATGCACGAGTCGAGCGCGCTGGTCACCGGCGCGACGGTGGCGGCGGCGGAGGCGGTCTGGCGGGGCGAGGCCCGGCGGGCGGTCAACGTGGCCGGCGGCCTGCACCACGCCATGCCGGCCCGGGCCGCCGGGTTCTGCGTCTACAACGACCCGGCGGTGGCCATCGCCCGCCTGCTCGACCTGGGCGCCGAGCGGGTCGCGTACGTGGACGTGGACGTGCACCACGGCGACGGGGTGCAGCAGGTCTTCTGGAACGACCCCCGGGTGCTGACGGTCAGCGTGCACGAGACGCCGCTGGCGCTCTTCCCGGGCACCGGCTTCCCCGACGAGACGGGCGGGCCGGGTGCCGTGGGCAGCGCCGTCAACGTCCCGCTGCCGCCCGGTGTGGACGACGCCGGCTGGCAGCGCGCCTTCCACGCGGTCGTGCCGTCGGTGCTGCGCGCGTTCCGGCCGCAGGTGCTGGTCACCCAGTGCGGCGCCGACGGGCACCGGCTCGACCCGCTCGCCGACCTGAACCTCTCCGTCGACGGGCAGCGCGCCACCTACCTGGCCCTGCGGGCGCTCGCCGACGAGCTCTGCGAGGGCCGCTGGGTGGCCACCGGCGGCGGCGGGTACGCGCTGGTGGAGGTGGTGCCCCGGGCCTGGACGCACCTGCTCGCGGTGGCGGCCGGGGAGCCGATCGACCCGGCGACGCTGACCCCGCCGGCGTGGCGGGAGCTGGCCGCCGCGCGCCGGCCGGGCCGGCAGATCCCGCTGCGGATGACCGACGACGTCGACCCGGCGTACGAGCCGTGGCAGCCGACCGGCGAGCCGAGTGCCGTGGACCGGGCGATCGCGGCGGCCCGCAAGACCGCCTTCCCGCTGTTCGGGCTCGACCCGTACGACCCGCGGGACTGATCAGGCCGGGGAGGGCCGCACAGGTGACCACGGTGGACCAACCGGTGGACGTGCTGCTCAGCGACGGCACCACCGTGCAACTGCGCCCGATCCGTCCGTCGGACGCGCCGGGCATCGTGGCGATGCACTCGCGCTTCTCCGAGCGCACCCGTTACCTGCGCTACTTCTCGCCGTACCCGCGCATCCCGGAGCGGGACCTGCAACGCTTCGTCAACGTCGACCACCGCGACCGGGAGGCGTTCGTGGTGCTGGTCGGCGACCGGATCGTCGCCGTCGGCCGCTACGAGCGGCTCGGCCCGCAGGCGCCCGAGGCCGAGGTGGCGTTCGTCGTCGAGGACGCCTACCAGGGCCGGGGCATCGGCTCGGTGCTGCTGGAGCACCTGGCCGACGCGGCGCGCCGCAACGACATCGCCAACTTCGTGGCGGAGGTGCTCCCGGCCAACGGCACGATGCTGCGGGTCTTCTCCGACTTCGGCTACCAGGTCCAGCGGCAGTTCGCCGACGGCGTGGTGCACCTGACCTTCCCGATCGCCCCCACCGACGCCACGCTGGAGGTGCAGCGCGGCCGGGAGCACCGCACCGAGGCCCGCTCCATCGCCCGGCTGCTCGCCCCGCGCGGCGTCGCCGTCTACGGCGCCAGCGCCTCCGGGCAGGGTGTCGGCGCGGCGGTGCTCGGGCACCTGCGCGACGGCGGCTACCCGGGCGCGGTGGTCCCGGTGCACCCGAGCGCGGCGACGGTGGCGGGGCTGCCCGCGTACCCCTCGGCGGTGGTCGCCGGCGTGCCGGTCGACCTGGCCGTGGTGGCGGTCCCACCCACGGCGGCCGGGGAGGTGGTGGCCGACGCGGCCGACGCGGGCGCGCACGGCCTGGTGGTCATCTCGGCGGGCTTCGCCGAGGCCGGCGGCGAGGGCGCGGCCGCGCAGCGGGCGCTGGTCCGCGCGGCGCACGCGGCGGGCATGCGCGTTATCGGCCCGAACTGCCTGGGGGTGGCGAACACCGACCCGGCGGTACGCCTCAACGCCACCCTCGCCCCACGGCTGCCGGTGCCCGGCCGGGTGGGCATCTTCAGCCAGTCCGGCGCGTTCGGGGTGGCGCTGCTGGCCGAGGCCGACCGGCGCGGGCTCGGGCTGTCCAGCTTCGTCTCGGCCGGCAACCGGGCCGACGTCTCCGGCAACGACCTGCTCCAGTACTGGCAGGACGACCCCGGCACCGACGTGATCATGTTGTACCTGGAGACCTTCGGCAACCCGCGCAAGTTCGCCCGGCTGGCCCGCCGGATCGGCCGGGACAAGCCCGTCGTGGCGCTCGCCTCGCCGGCCCGCCCGCCGGGGGTGGGCGACTCCGCCGGCCCGGACGAGGTGGCGGTCGCCGCGCTGTTCGCCCACTCGGGCGTGATCCGGGTGGACACCGTCGCCGAGCTGCTCGACGTCGGGGTGCTGCTGGCCCACCAGCCGCTGCCGGCCGGGCCGCGGGTCGGCGTGGTCGGCAACTCCTCGGCGCTGACGGGGCTGGCGGCCACCGCCTGCGCCGCGCAGGGGCTCACCGTCGCCCGCGGCTATCCGCGCGACGTCGGCCCGCGCGCCGGCGTGGCCGAGTTCGCCGCCGCGCTCGCCGGGACGGGCGCCGACGACGAGGTGGACGCGGTGGTGGTGGTGTTCGCCCCGCCGCTGCCCGGCCAGCTCGCCGACACGGAGGCGGACTTCACGGCCGCGCTGCCGAGCGCGTTCGCCGCCGGCAAGCCGGCCGTGGCGACGTTCCTGGCCGGCCGGACACCCGCCGGGGTGCCCGCCTATCCGACCGTCGAGGAGGCCGTCCGCGCCCTCGCCCGGGTCACCGCGTACGCCGACTGGCTGCGCCGGCCCGCCGGGGTGCCGCCGGAGCTGCCCCGGGTGGACCGGGAGGCGGCGCACGCCGCCCTGCGCCCGGAGGCCCTCGACCCGGCGGGACTGCTCGCGGCGTACGGCATCGACGTGGTCGAGTCGGTGCCGGCGCGCTCCGCCGTCGAGGCCGTCGACGCGGCGACCCGGCTGGGTTTCCCGGTGACCCTCAAGGCCGCCGCCCCCGGCCTGCGGCACCGGCTCGACCTCGGCGCGGTCCGGCTCGACCTGCCCGACGCGGCCACGGTCCACCGCGCGTACGCGGAGATGTCGGCGGTCTTCGGCGCGGACGTCCTGGTGCAGCCGATGGTCCCGCCCGGGGTGGCCTGCGTGGTCGAGCTGGTGGAGGACCCGGCGTTCGGGCCGGTGGTCGGCTTCGGGCTCGGCGGCGTCGCCACCGAGCTGCTCGGCGACCGGGCCTGGCGGGCGGTGCCGCTGACCGACCTGGACGCGGCCGAGCTGGTCGACGAGCCCCGGGCGGCGCCGCTGCTGCGCGGGCACCGGGGCGCGGCGCCGGTGGACCGGGCGGCCCTGGCGGACCTGCTGCTGCGGGTCGGGCGGCTCGGCGACGAGCAGCCCCGGGTCCGCGCGTTGACCCTCAACCCGGTGCTCGCCCGCCCCGACGGCATCTCGGTGCTGCACGCCACGGTCCGGGTCGGTTCCGCCGCGGCCCGCCCCGACACCGGCCCCCGCCGGTTGTGAGAAGGCCACCTTCCGCACCGCCGGCGGAGGCATCCTCCCGGCCGCGGGGCGGTCAGGCCCGGTCGGAGATCTGCTGCACGGCCCAGGCGTTGCCGTCGGGGTCGGCGAAGTGGACGAAGCCGACGTTGTCCAGCGGGTCCGGCACCGGGCGGGGATTCTCGCCGATCACCTGGATCTCGCTGACGTCGACGCCGCGCCCGACCAGCTCCGCCCGCGCCCGGCGCAGGTCGGGCACGACCAGTTGGAGGCCCTTGAGGGAGCCGGGCGGCATGTCCGGCACCACCCCCTTGCCGATCACGATCGAGCAGCCGGAGCCGGGCGGGGTCAGCTGCACGATCCGTGCGTCGTCGTTGATCACCGTGTCGTGGTCGACGACGAAGCCGAGCTGGTCGGCGTAGAACGACTTGGCCCGGTCCACGTCGGAGACCGGCACGATCACCACTTCCAGGGTCCAGTTCACACCCGTTGGTAGCCCGTCGGGCGCCCCGGGTCAAGGACCACGGCCCGGACGGACGCGGGGCCCCGGCGAACCGCCGGGGCCCCGCGTGGTCCGGGAAACGTCAGCAGGCGTACGCCTCCAGGCGCTGCGCCCGCTCCGGGTCACGCAGCTTCAGCAGGGTCACCTTCTCGATCTGCCGGATCCGCTCCCGGGACAGGCCGAACTCCCGACCGACCTCGTCGAGGGTGCGCTGCCGGCCGTCGTCGAGGCCGAAGCGGAGCCGGATCACGGCCTGTTCCCGCTGGGAGAGGGTGGAGAGCACGATGCTCACCTCGTTGCGCAGCTCGCCCTGCGCGGCGGCGTCGCCCGGCTCGGCGCTCGGGTCGACGGCGGCGACGAAGTCGCCGAGCGCGCTCTCGCCGTCCTCACCGACCGCCTGGTCGAGGCTCACCGGCTCCCGGTCGTACGAGATCAGCTCGATGACCTGGAACTCCGGGATGTCCATGGCCCGGGCGACCTCGGCGACGGTGGGCTCGCGGCCCAGCGAGACGGAGAGCTCGCGGCGGGCCCGGACCATGCGGTTGACCTGCTCGACCATGTGCACCGGGATGCGGATGGTGCGCGCCTGGTCGGCCATGGCCCGGGTGATCGCCTGCCGGATCCACCAGGTGGCGTACGTGGAGAACTTGTAGCCCTTGGCGTAGTCGAACTTCTCGACCGCGCGGATCAGGCCGAGGTTGCCCTCCTGGATCAGGTCGAGGAAGGCCATGCCGCGACCGGTGTATCGCTTGGCGATGCTCACGACCAGGCGCAGGTTCGCCTCCAGCAGGTGGTCCTTCGCGGCGCGGCCCTGCGCGACGATCAGCTCCAGGTCGGTCCGCAGCTCCGTCGAGACGGGGGTGCAGGTCGCCAGTTTCTCCTCGGCGAACAGGCCGGCCTCGATCCGCTTGGCGAGGTCGACCTCCTGGGCGGCGGTCAGCAGCTTCGTCCGGCCGATCCCGTTCAGGTATGCCCGGACCAGGTCCGTGGAGACGCCGCGCTCGTCGGTGGCGTCGAGGTCGGTCAGGGTGTCGGTGGCGCTCGCGGCCTCGGTGGTGCCGGCCGGGCGCGTCCGGTGCTCCGTCATCTGCAGGGCCATCTCAGTCTCTCCCCGTGTCCACGTCTGTGCCGTTGGATCCGGCCCAGTGGTGCCGGTGTGACACACAGCTTGGCGGGCGGGGCGTGAAACGGGAGTGAGGCGATCGGGGACCCGACACGAATTCCGTCGATGTCCTGCTCAGCGTGGCCGACTCGTTGCCGAGCGCTGGTTGCCGCAGGCGGTTACCGTGCCAGCGGTCGGCCCGCACGGCCGGCCCGCCGGCGACGTCGGCGTACCGAACAGGTTGTGGAGGGTGTCGTGGTCTTCAAGCGGCTCATGCAGGCGATGGGTGTGGGTGGCCCGTCGGTGGAAACCGTGCTGACGAATCCGAACTGCCGCCCCGGCGGCCAGTTGGAGGGCGTCATCCACGTGGCCGGCGGCGACCACCCCGTCGACGTGTCGTACGTCGCCCTGGGCCTGGTCACCCGGGTCGAGGTCGAGAGCGGCGACAACGACTACGAGACCACGCAGGAGTTCCACCGGCAGGCCGCGACCGGCGCGTTCCGGCTCGACCCGGGGCAGCGGCACGACGTCCCGTTCCGCTTCGCCGTGCCGTGGGAGACGCCGCTCACCGAGCTGTACGGGCAGCACCTGCACGGGATGACGATGGGGCTGCGTACGGAGCTGGAGGTGGCCCGCGCGGTCGACAAGGGCGACCTGGACGCGGTGGCGGTGCACCCGCTGCCGTCCCAGCAGAAGATCCTGGAGGCGTTCCTGCGGCTGGGCTTCCGGTTCGCCCGGGCCGACGTGGAGCGGGGCCACATCTACGGCGTGCGGCAGAGCCTGCCGTTCTACCAGGAGATCGAGTTCTACCCGGCGCCGCAGTACGCCGGGGCGATCAACCAGCTGGAGGTCACCCTCGTCACCGACCCCCAGCAGGTCCAGGTGGTGCTGGAGCTGGACAAGCGCGGCGGTCTGTTCACCGAGGGCCGGGACGCCTTCGGTCGCTTCGCCGTCGACCACGCCACCGCCGAGCGCACCGACTTCACCCCCCAGCTCGACGGCTGGATCCGCCAGTCGCTCCAGCGCCGCGGCCTCTTCTCCTGACGCGGTGCGCGCCGGGCGGTCAGGCCCAACCGTGGCGCGCGGCGTGCCAGCCGAGCTGCATCCGGGTCTCCACGCCCGCGAGGTCCATCAGGTGCCGCAGGCGCCGCTGGAGGGTCCGCAACGACAGGTCGAGCTGGGCGGCGACGACCGGGTCGGTGAGCCCGGCCAGCAGCAGCGCCAGGATCCTCCGGTCCAGCTCGGTCGGGCCGTCGGCCGCCTGCGCGGCGGTCCCGTCGTCGGCGGGGTCGGTCAGGGCCGTCGAATCGAGCGGGTGGGCGTGCCGCCACACGATCTCGAACAGCGCGTCCATCGCCGCCAGCAGCCCGGTGCGGTGCAGCAGCACCGCGCCGGGCTCGCCACCGGGCGTGGCGGTCAACGGCACCAGGGCCAGTTCCGCGTCGGCCAGGATCAGCTTGATCGGCAGGTGGTCGACCACCCGCACCTGGACGCCGTCGCGCAGCGACTCCAGCGTCTCGGCGACCACCCCCGGTTCGGCCAGCGTCGGCCGGTCGATCACCACCCGGAAGCGCACCCCCTGGTTGACCACCGCCGACTCCACCGCGTTGGTGCCCGGCGGTACGGCGATGAACGGGGTGGTGACGAAGCTGCGCACCTCCGTGCGGGCGGCGTGCTGCACCTGCGCGAACCGGTGCCGGACGGCGTCGACGCCGCTGACCACCTCGATCAGCTCGTCGATCGTGCGTCCCGCGATCGACGACCGGTACTCCTCGGCGAGCGTGACCAGCGCGAGTTCCGCGCTGCGCAGCGCGCCCCGCTGCTCGCTGATCAGCGCCCCGAGCGCGACCGCGGGCGGCGCCACGGAGAACTGCCCGTCCGGGCCGCACTTCACCAGCCCGTACGCCGTCAGCTGCGACAGCGCCGCCTCGACCGTCGCCGCGGGCATCCGCAGGGCGTCGCCCAGCTCGGCCGGCCCGGCCTGGGCCCGCCGGACCAGCAGGCCGTAGACCGCCTCGTCCTCGGGGCTCAGGCCCAACGCGCCCAGCATCGGTGGCTGCCTCCCTCTGCCCGCTACGGCACGGAGAGTATGGGACATCGCCGCCGGTCCTGAACAGCCCGAAAGGCCCGGCCGGTCGTCGGGAAGGGCCCCGGGACGCGTACCGTCCCGGGGCCCCGCCAACCACTTCACCGCAGGCCGTAGGCCCGGATGAGTTCCTGCCGGATGCCGAAGCCGGCGTCCGTCGTGGCGCTGGCGCGCACCGACACGAAGCCGCCCGGCCGCTTCGGCAGCGTGAGCGAGCCGTCCCAGCGGTCACCCGTCCCCTTACTCAGGGTCACCTTCCGCCAGGTGGCGCCGTCGTCGTAGGAGACATCCAGGGTGACCGAAGTCACCGTCCCGGTTCCGGTGCCGCCCGGCTGCGGCCCGGCCTTGATGCTGATCCGCTGGCGGGTGCCCGCCCTGACGTCGCCGCGCAGGTCGGTCTCCAGCGCGTAGTCGAGCTGGAGCAGCGCGAACGGCACGAAGGTGTCGGCGTCGTTCGAGCCGGAGACGAAGTCCCACTCGGTGTGCGTGCGGGTGGAGAGCCGCCACCGCTCGGCCGGCCGCGAGGCGTCCAGCACCAGGCGGTACGGCAGCGTGCCGGCGGGCACCGGCGTCCACTGGAGGTCGGCGTTCCACTTGTTCTCGCCCACCAGCTTGTCGCCCTGGTAGAGCTTGAGGTTGGTCGGCACCGAGCCCCATTCGAGGTTGCCGCCGTGCTCCAGCACGTCGTCCGACGGGCTCCAGGCCTGCACGTTGAGGGTCAGGTAGTCCCGGTAGCGGCTGTTGCGCACCCCGAACGCCCGGCTGAAGGCCGGCCGGGCGGCCGGCGCGAACCAGTCCAGCCTGGTCGTGCTGCCCCTGGCGTACGTGTTGAGGTAGGCCGTGTCGGTCCAGCCGCCCTGGTCGTGCACCTCGTGCCAGACGACGTCGGGCGTGACCCACTCGGTGCGGGTGCCCGGGTGCGACTCGGCCTCCTGGAAGCCGAACGAAGGACTGAAGACCATGTCGTAGCGGTAGCCGGCGCCGGGGGAGTCGACGGCCGCGTGGTAGCGGGCGTCGATGCGGCCCAGGTCGCGCTGCCGAGGGTGGTAGGCGAGCGGCTGGTCCGGCACCTGCCCGGGCCAGACCCGGGCCAGGTCGTAGACGTAACCGGCGTACGGGACCCGGGTGACGGTCAGCTTCCGCGGCCCGCCCCGGGTCGCCGCGATCAGCTGCCTCCCGGCGTCACGGTGCACGGTGGCGACGGGGATGGCGGACTCGCCGACGTACTCGTTGAGGATGCCGGCGCCGTCGTTGACGACCAGCAGCAGCTTCGCGCCGGCCGCCGCCGCGGCGGCGGCGCGGGCGGTCGGGTCGACCGCGTCGCTGCGGGTCACCACCACGGCCCGGCCCTTGACGTCGAGGCCGGCGTACTCGCCCGGGGCGCCGGTGCCGGCGTGGACCGGGCGCAGCGTCTCCGTGCCGGCGGTGACGGTGCTGCCCGGCTGGACCGTGGCGTCGATCGGGGGCTGGCCGGGGATGCGCAGGCTCAGCATCGGCTCGCCCTTGCGCCACCGCGCCGCCATGGTGAACGAGACGTTGCTGACCCGCTCCGTGGGCAGGACGTACAGGTCGTCGTAGCGCACCGGCAGTTGGTACGCCGCCCGGAAGTCGCTGCCCTCGTCGTACCCGACCGTGTAGTCCAGCCGGCGCTGCCGGTCCTCCGTCCGCTCCGGGGCGGTGGTGTCGAGCAGGCGTGCCCGGCGCGCGTCCAGCACCACCTCGGCGTCGCGGTCCAGCACGGTCTCCGGGTCCACCAGCAGGGCGAACCCGAGGCGGTCGGGCCGCTCGCCGGGCACGTCGAGTACCGTCTCCACCGTGTAGGTCCCCGGCGGCAGCCGCAGCGTCCGCTCGCCGGCGACGGGGTACTGCGAGGGGTTGCGGTCGCCGGCCCGGTTGACCACCACCACCGCGCTGGCGGGCTTGCCGTCCCGGTCGGTCAGCTTGATCGTCAGGTCGTGCCGCTCGGGCTCCTTGAGCAGGCCCAGCGCGGTACGGGTGACCGCCGTCCCGGTGGCGGCGTCGGTGCCGACCAGGTAGCCGGTCAGCTCACCGTGGGCGGCGCCGCGCGGGTCGCCCGTCACCGCGACGTCGGCGCTGCCGCCCGCCGGCACCGTCACCGAGGAGGCGCCCAGCGCGAACGGGCCCCCGCCGGTCAGGGCGAGGTCGAGGGTCATGGGGGTGGTGCCGGCGTTGGTGAAGGTCACCGACTTGGTGACCGGGGCGTCGGCCGGCTCGTGCGGCCAGTCGAAGTTGCCGAAGAACGCCGAGCCGGTGGCCCGTACGGCGGCGCGCACCGCCGCCGCCACGTCCAGCCGGCCGGTGCCCACCTGGTACGGCCGGTACTCGTCGGCCAGCCCCTTCGCGCTGCTCATCAGCGCGTCCTTGAGCTGCTGCCCGGACCAGTCCGGGTGCCGCTGCGCGAGGATCGCGGCGGCGCCGGCGACGTGCGGCGTGGCCATCGAGGTGCCGTCCATGCTCTGGTACGCGCCCTCGCCGGCGGACTGCTGCGAGCGGGCCGCCACGATCCCGACGCCGGGCGCGGCGAGGTCCGGCTTGAGCGCGCCGGTGCGGGCCAGCGGGCCGGTGCTGGAGAAGCCCGCCAGCGCGTCCTGCTTGTCGACCGCGCCGACCGTCAGCGCGCTCGGCGCGGTGCCGGGCGACCCGATGGTCTGCGGGCCGGAGTTGCCGGAGGCGACGACGAAGAGCGTGCCGTGCCGCGCGGACAGCGTGTCCACGGCGGCGGCCATCGGGTCGGTGCCGTCGGTCAGCGAACCGTCGCCGAGGCTCATGCTGACCACGTCGGCCCCGGACTCGACCGCCCACTGCATGCCGGCGATGATCCAGGAGTTGAGGCCGTACCCGCCGTTGTCGAGCACCTTGCCGACGATCAGGTCCGCGCCCGGGGCGACGCCCCGGTGGTCGCCGCCGGAGGCCGCGCCGGTGCCGGCGATCGTCGAGGCGACGTGGGTGCCGTGCCCGTTGACGTCCGAGGTGTCCTCGCCCGGCACGAAGCTGACCTTGTCGTCGATCTGGTCGGCCAGGTCGGGGTGGCCGGGGTCGACCCCGGTGTCGAGCACCGCGACGGTCACCCCGCTGCCGTCGTACCCGGCGGCCCACGCCGCGGGCGCGCCGACCTGGGGCACGCTCTCCTTCAGCGCCGCCGTCACCCGGCCGTCGAGCCAGAGCTTCGCCACCCCGCCGCCGAGGGCCCTGGCCGGCGCCGCCGCCGAGGCCGGCGCGACGGTGGACCAGAAGGCGCGGGCCTGCTTCTTCTCGGTGGACAGCGCCGCGCCCCCGACGCTGGGCAGGTCGCGGACCAGCTTCGCGCCGCGCGGCGGCGCCGGCTTCGCCGTGCGGGCCTTCGCCGGGGTGTACGCCGCGATCAGCGGCAACGTCTTGGTCTTCGCGTCGTCGTACCCCATCTCGATGAGGTCGGTGACGTTGAACAGCCGCCGGTCGAGCTTGTCGCTGTCCAGCAGCGGCAGGGCCTCGTCGGGCAGGACGTACAGGTCGTCGCCGCTCTGCCGGACACGCACGCCGCCGGTGGCGTTGTCGGGCCGGTCGACCTCGGCGGTGGCCTTGCCGTCGGCGAAGGTGGTCACGGTGACCACGTCGCCCGTGATCAGGGTGACGGTGTGGGTGTCCCGGGTGGCGGCCTGGGCGGCGGGGGACGGGGCGGCCGCCGTCGCCGGCGCCTGGATCGCGGCGAGGCCGGCCGCGACCATTCCGGTCGCCGCCGCGGCGGCGGTGAGCCGCCGTCTCGCGCGACCCCAGGTGAAGGGCTGTGAGGGGGTTGGCATGCGATGGTTCTACCGTCGTCGTTCCGCCCCCGGGAACAGTTGACGTCGGCGGGGTTGCGCCACGGCGCGACTCCGCCACCGGCACGGGTCAGAGTTCGAGCAGCACCGTGCGGGGGCCGACGTTGACGCTCTCGACCAGCATGTGGGCGCGGAAGCGGCCGGTCTCCACCTTCGCGCCCCGGGCGCGCAGCGCCTCCACGACCGCCGTCACCAGGGGCTCCGCGACCTCGGCCGGGGCGGCCGCCGTCCAACTCGGACGGCGACCCTTGCGGGCGTCGCCGTAGAGGGTGAACTGGCTGACCACCAGGACCGGCGCGCCGGTGTCCGCCGCGGACCGTTCCTCGTCGAGGATCCGCAGCTCATGCACCTTGCGCGCCATCGTGCGGGCGGTCTCGACGGTGTCGGTGTGCGTCACCCCGAGCAGCACCAGCAGCCCGTCGTCGATCGCGCCGACCACCTGGCCTTCGACCGTCACGGCGGCCCGGCCGACGGTCTGCACCACGGCCCGCATCAGTCGGCGACCGGTTCGATGAAGCCGCGCTCGACGAGGTGCGCGACGATCGGCCCGGCCGCCTCGGCCAGCTCGCCGGGAGCCACGTCGTGCGCGGCGGCGAGCAGGGCGAGCTGGTCGCGCAGCGGCAGCCGCCCGTCGGCCCCGCCGACCAGGGCCAGGACGAGCGGGTCGATCTCCTCGGTCCAGCGCAGGCCGTGCGGCATGGCCAGCACCTGCCGGTCCACCGCCCAGCCCTCGTCGCCCATGGTGGCCTCCTGTCGCAGCTGGAGGCCGTCGGCGGCCCGGAAGCGGGCGGCGAGCAGCCCGTCGGTGTCGCGGGCGCGGAGCCAGTCCTGGCGGTCGAACCACGCGCCGACCCGGTCGCCGAGCGGGGCCTCCACCCGCTGGCGCAGGTCCTCCACCCGCACGACCGGGTCGTCGTGGCCGGAGCGGCGCAGCGAGACGATGCCGAAGCCGACCGCCTCCACCTTGTGCGCGTCGAACCAGTCCAGCCAGTCCGCCATCCGGCGCGGGTCGGCCGCCTCGCCGACGTCGGTGAGCCACAGGTTGACGTACGCCATCGGGTCGGCCACCTCGCGCTGGATGACCCAGGCGTCCAGCCCCGTGCCGGCGAACCAGCCGGTCACCCGCTCGCCCCAGTCCTCCCCGGCGACGTGCACCCAGTTGGCCAGGTACTGCATGGTGCCGCCCTCGGTGAGCAGGCCGGGCGCGGCGGCGGCCAGCTCCGCGCCGATCGCGTCGCCCACCCGCCCCGAGTCGCGGTAGACGTGCGTGGTGGTGCCGGGGCCGACCACGAACGGCGGGTTGCTCACCACCAGGTCGAAGCGCCGCCCGGCCACGGGGGCCACCATGTCGCCGCGGAGCAGCTCCCAGTCCTGGCCGTTGAGTGCGGCGGTGGTGGCGGCGAAGCGCAGCGCCCGCGCCGAGAGGTCGGTGGCGGTGACCCGCCGCGCGTGGCCGGCCAGGTGCAGGGCCTGCACGCCGGATCCGGTGCCCAGGTCCAGCGCGGTTTCGACGGGCCGGCGGACCGTCGCGCCGATCAGCGTCTGCGTGGCCCCGCCGATGCCGAGCACGTGCTCGGAGTGCAGCGGACGGCCGGGGCGGGCGCTGGCGGGCACGTCGGCGAGCACCCACCAGTCGTCCCCGTACGGCTCCAGGTCCACGCCCATCCGCAGCCCGTCGCCGTGCCGCTCGACCAGGCCCCCGGCGAGCGCCTCGTCCAGCGACAGCGGCGCCAGCGCGGCGGCCACGGCGGCCTCCGGCTCGGTCTGCTCGCAGACGAACACCCGGATCAGGGTGCCGAGCGGGTCGCGGTCCTCGGTGGCCCGCAGCGCGGCCCGGAAGTCGTTGCGGGCCACCCCGCCGGTGGCCTGCGGGCCGAGCCGGGTGGCGATGCCGTTCGAGGTGAACCCGGCCCGGGTCAGCGCGGTCCGCAGCGCCTCGACGCCGGCGGGGGAGAGCAACATGTCGTGTCCGTCCACGTTGCCATCCTGCCTGGTGTCCGGCGCCGTCATGCGGCCACCCGGGCGAACGTCCGGCGCGGGTGTCGCCGTACCGGGACCGATGCGCGTGTCCCGGTACCCGCCGGTCCGGATGGTGACAGCATTGTCGCCATGACGCTCGCACTGCCCATCGACCCCGAGGCCAACCGGCTGCTGGAGCGCAGCCCGCTGGCGCTGCTCCTCGGCATGGTGCTCGACCAGCAGGTGCCGATGGAGAAGGCGTTCTCCTCGCCGTACGTGCTGGCGCAGCGGCTCGGGCGCGACCTGGACGCCCGGGAGCTGGCCGACCACGACCCGGAGGACCTGGTCGCCCTGTTCGCCCGGCCGCCGGCGCTGCACCGGTTCCCGAAGGCGATGGCGGCCCGGGTGCAGGAGGTGTGCCGGGCCCTCGTCGACCGGTACGACGGCGACGCCGCCCGGCTCTGGTCCGACGCGGCCGACGGCCGGGAGCTGCTGCGCCGTATCGGTGAGCTGCCCGGCTTCGGCGCGCAGAAGGCGCAGATCTTCCTCGCGCTGCTCGGCAAGCGGTTCGGGGTCACGCCGGCGGGCTGGCGGGAGGCGGCCGGCGGCTACGGCGAACCGGACGCCCACCGGTCGGTGGCCGACGTCACCGACGCGGAATCGCTGCGCCTCGTGCGCGAGTACAAGCAGCAGATGAAGGCGGCGGCGAAGGCGAAGGCCGCCGGGGGCTGACGCAACCGCACGTCGTGGCGGTCGTTGTAGCCAGGATGGCGACGACGGGCAGCCGATGACGGACGAACGCGGCGGGCGGTTACTGCGGCCCGAGGACAGCTCGCCCCGGGCCACCTTCCTGGAACTCTTCTTCGACCTGGTCTTCGTCTTCGCGCTGACCCGGGTGTCGCTGCGTCTGGTCGAGGGCACCGGAGGCTCCGTCGGGACTCTGCTCGCCGAGGTCGGGCGCACGGGCGTGCTCTTCCTGGCCCTGTGGCTGCTCTGGTCGATCACCACCTGGGTCACCAGCCGGTACGAGCCGGAGCACCCGGTGATCCAGTTCGTCGTGGTCGGGACGATGTTCGGCGCCATGGTGATGGCCGTGGCGCTGCCCCGGGCGTTCGAGGACCGGGCGCCCTCGTTCGTGCTGGCGTACCTGGCGGTGATGCTCGTCCGGCCACTGGTCATCGCCACGGCCCTGCGCCGCCACCCGCGCCGCACGGTCCCGCTGCGACTTCTCGCCTGGGCCGCCGCGGGGGGCGTGCCGTGGCTGGCGGGGGCGTTCGGGCCGGAGGAGCTGCGCCTGCCGCTCTGGGCGTTCGCCGTGGTCGTCGACTACGCGGGCCTGCTGCTCGGCTGGCCGCTGCCCCGGCTGGGGCCGGCGCGCACCTCCGGCTGGCTGATCGCCGGTGAGCACCTGGCCGACCGGTACCAGCAGATCTTCCTCATCTCGCTGGGGGAGACGATCCTGGTCATCGGGCTGACCTACAGCGGCGCGGAGTTCACCGCCGACCGGGCCGGCGCCTTCGCGACCGCCTTCGCCACCACGGCGCTGCTCTGGCGGATCTACTTCCACCGGGCGGGTCACCTGCTCGCCGAGGCGTTGCGGATGGCCCGGTCGCCCGGCCGGCTGGGCGCCTCCGCCGGTAGCACCCACCTGGCCATCGTGATCGGCGTGCTGAGCACCGCCGTCGGTTACGAACTGGTGATCGCGCACCCGCACGGGCGGACCGACCCGACCTGGCTGGTCTTCGTCGTCGGCGGTCCGGCGATCTTCCTGGCGGCCCGGGCCCGCTTCGAGTACGAGATCTTCGACCGGGTGTCCCGGTCGCGGGTCGCGGGCCTGCTGGTGCTGCTCCTGTTGTCGCCGGCGCTCACGCTGGGGTCGCCCACGATGGCGCTGGCGCTGGTCGCCCTGGTGCTGGCGGGGGTGGCGTCCGCCGACGCCTGGCGCAGCAGGGGGCGTCCGCCCGAGAATGCCGCGTCGCCGCTCGGGCACGGCGGGACCGGCGGGGGCGAGTTCCCCGCGCCGTGACCGGGCGGGTCAGGCGGCGGTCGGCCGGGAGAGGGCGGCCAGCGCCCGCCGGACGTCGGCGAGGGAGACCGTGGCCGAGTCGTCGAGGTCGGCCAGGCCGGCCTCGATCCACTGCCGCATGAGCGTGGTGACCCCGATGCCGCGCGCGTCGGCGGCGGCGCGGACCCGTTCGTACGTCTCCAGCGGCAGGCGCACCGAGCGGCTGACCATGGGGTCGTCGGTGTCGGGGGTGGGCAGCTCCACCGGCTGGCTTGCGTCGATCAGCTCCGCGAGCCGGTCACCGCCGCTGTGGAACTGCTTGGTCGCGTCGTTACGGTTCATCGTCACCGCCTCCTCATCGGCGAGATCTCCGCACGGCCTCGTCGTAGCGCTTCGCCTCGACGTCGCTCAGCTCACGGGCGGAGAGGATGTCCCAGTCGTTGTCGGTGCCGTCGGCCTCGGCGAGCAGCACGGCCAACCGGCGCCCCCGGCGGGCGGCGGCATAGACGACCATCACGTCGTCGCCGAGGTGCCGGATCACCCGGCGGGTGCTGTGCAGCGCCTCCCAGACTTCCCCGGGCGTGACGTCGTAGACCCTCAGGTTGGCCAACGCCTCGTCGGTGAAGCTGAACCTGCTGCCCACGGCGCGAGCGTACCACGCACGTAACACGAGGCCGGGTCGAGCGATTTTCGCTGATCACGCGTTGCAGGTGACAGGATGGGGCGTAACCCCCTCGAGGAGGTCCGTGGTGAAGCGTCAGGCGTACCAGCCGATCCTGATCACCGACGCCTCGCGCAGCCAGGACGACCAGCTCACCAGCCGCCAGAAGCGCTACGTGCTGATGATGGGCATCCGGGTGGCCTGCGTGATCGTCGGTGCCGTCCTGGTCGGCGTGCAGGCCCCGCTGCTCTGGCTCTGGCTGCCGCTGGTGGCCCTGGGCATGGTGCTCATCCCGTGGCTGGCGGTGCTGCTGGCCAACGACCGCCCGCCCAAGGAGAAGCACCGGCTGGCCAACCGGTTCCAGCCGCGCCACCGGGACGAGACCCCGCCGATGAGCCTCACCGCCGAGGAGCGCCCCCACAAGATCATCGACGCCGAGCCCTGACCCGACCCGACGCCTCCCGTCAGGAAGTGGGACGGGCGCCGATCTGGGAGACCGCGAGGGCACCGAGGTCGCCGGCGCGGCCCAGCGCCACCGCCGGCTGCGCGCCGTCGAGCCAGGCGGCCAGCAGCCCGGCCGCGAACGCGTCCCCGGCCCCCGTGACGTCGACCACCGCCACCCGGCGGGCCGGCGCCACGGCCACCGAGGCGTCCCGGTCCACCCAGACCGCCCCGGCCGCGCCCTGCTTGACGACGATCCGCCGGGCGGAGGCCGACAGCGCCCGCCCCTGCGCCGCCGGGTCCAGCCCTCCGGCCAGCACCGTGGCCTCGTCGGCGTTGACCAGGAGCAGGTCGACCCCGCGTACCCAGGACAGGAAGGCCGCCGCGCCGACCCGCCGCAGCGGGGCCGCGGAGGCCGCGTCGACGCTGGTGGTGAGCCCGCGCTCGCGGGCGGCGGCCAACGCCCGCAGCCCCGCCGGTCGGGACTCGTCGTCCAGCAGGGTGTACCCGGACAGGTGCAGGTGCCGCGCGTCCGGCGTCGCCGCCAGCGCCGCGTCGACGTCGGCCGGGGCCAGCCGCAGGTTCGCGCCCCGCTCGGTGACCATCGACCGCTCCCCGGCCGTGGCCAGCACGATCACCGTCCCGGTGGCGCGGTCGGGGCACACCCGCGTCGCGCAGTCGACCCCCGCGCGCTCCAACTCGGCCACCCGGTCCCGCCCGGCGTCGTCGTCGCCGACGGCACCCACCAGCGTGACCGGTACGCCCTGGGCGGCGAGCCAGGCCGCGGTGTTGGCGGCCTGCCCGCCACCGCTGAACCGGATCGCCGCCGGCGTGTCCGATCCGGTGGCCATCGGCGCGGCCAGCACCGCCACCACGTCGGTGATCAGGTCACCGACGACGAGGACGCGGCCTGCGCTCATGCCCCGGCGCGGCGGGCGGCCGCGGCGACGGCGATCCGGGCCGCGAGGTCGGCGTTGCGCAGGATGATCCGGACGTTCACCGCCAGGCTCGCCCCCTCGGTCGCCGAGTGGAAGTGCGCGAGCAGGTAGGGCGTCACGGCCTTGCCGGTCACCCCGTCGCGCTCCAGCAGGGCCAGCCCGTCGACGAGGGTCTGGTCGTGCAGCTCCGGGTCGAGCTGCTCGTCGGTCGGCAGCGGGTTGGCCACGATCAGGCCGCCGTGGTGCACGCGCTGCTGCTCCCGGGCCACCAGCACGTCCGCCACCTGCTCGGCCGAGTCCAGCGACCAGTCCAGGTCGAAGCCGCCGTCGGTGATGAAGAAGCCGGGGAAGCGCCGGGTCCGGAAGCCGACCACGCCGACGCCGAGGGTCTCCAGCCGTTCCAGGGTCGCGCCCACGTCGAGGATCGACTTGACCCCGGCGCAGACCACCGCGATCGGCGTACGGGCCAGGGTGACCAGGTCGGCCGACTCGTCGAAGGTCTGCGCCGCCTCCCGGTGCACCCCACCGAGGCCGCCGGTGGCGAACACGGCGATCCCGGCGGCGGCGGCCACCGCGCTGGTCGCGGCCACGGTCGTGGCGCCGTCCGCGCCGGTCGCGGCGGCGGGGGCGAGATCGCGTACGGAGAGCTTGGCGACCCCGTCGACGGTGGCGAGCCGGGTCAGCTCCGCGTCGTCGAGGCCCACCACGAGCCGGCCGCCGACCATGCCGATGGTCGCCGGTACCGCGCCCGCGTCGCGGACGGCCTGCTCGATCTCGCGGGCCACCCGCAGGTTGTCCGGCCGGGGCAGGCCGTGCGAGACGATGGTGCTCTCCAGGGCGACGACGGGACGCCCGTCGCGCAGGGCGTCGGCAACCTCGCTGCCGTAGCGGATGTGAAAGTCAGTCACGTCACCACCGTACGGCCCCCGGCCGGGCGACCTGAAGTGGACCGGATCGGGGGTGACCTGCCAGACTTGACGGTCGGAGGTGTAGAAGTGAGCACAGAGGTTCTCGAGCGTCCGGAGCTGAAGGACGCCGACACCGGTCCCGAGATGTTCCACTACGTGCGCAAGGAGAAGATCGCCGAGAGTGCCGTCATGGGCACCTTCGTCGTCGCGCTGTGCGGGGAGACCTTCCCGGTCACCAAGGCCGCCAAGCCCGGTTCGCCGGTCTGCCCGAAGTGCAAGGAGATCTACGACTCCTGGGGCGAGTGAGCGTGGGCGACCCTCCCGGTCGCGCACGTAACCTTCGGCGGTGACCACCTCCACCGCCCTGCTCCTCGCCGACCTCACCGGGGTGGCGGTCTTCGCCGCCTCCGGGGCCTCCGCGGCGGTGGCCAAACGGCTCGACCTCTTCGGCGTCGTCTTCGTGGGCTTCGTGGCCGCGCTCGGTGGCGGGATCTTCCGGGACCTGGCGATCGACGAGGCGCCGCCGCTGGCCTTCGGCGACTGGCGGTACGCCGCCACGGCCGCCGTCACCGCCGCCGCCGTCTTCTGGCTGCATCCGCAGTTCGCCCGGCTGCGCACCACCGTGCTGGTGCTGGACGCGGCCGGGCTGGCGCTGTTCACCGTCACCGGCACGGTCAAGGCCCTCGACGCCCAGGTGCCGGCGGTGGGGGCCTGCGTGATCGGCATGCTCACCGCGATCGGCGGCGGCCTGGGGCGGGACCTGCTCACCGCCGAGATCCCGGTGGTGCTGCGGCGGGAGATCTACGCCGTCGCCGCGCTCGCCGGCTCGATCCTCGTGGCACTGCTGGACGCCCTCGGGCACGCCAACGCCGCCTGGCTGACCGCGGCGGCCGCGGTGGTCTTCCTGCTGCGCCTGGTGGCGCTGCGGCGGCGCTGGTCCGCCCCGGTGGCCACCCTCCGTCCGCCACGTACGGGAGCCCCCGGCACGCACCCCTGACACGCGTGGCGGATGTGACCAGCGTGGCGTCGGCTGGGTCGGACGGCCCGCGCTGGTTATGCTGAGTCGGCCTTCGCGGCACCAACTGCGCGGAGGCGTTTTCATGGGCGGCGGTACCCGTGGCCCTCGCCCGGGGTCCGCCGTCAGGCGGTCGGAGAGGAGCTTCCCGTGGCGGCCCGGTTGCCGGCGATCGAGACGTTTCCGGCACTGCGCGCATGGCAGCGCAAGGCACTCGTGGAGTACCTGCGTCGGCGGGACCCCGACTTCACGGCGGTCGCCACCCCCGGCGCCGGAAAGACCACCTTCGCCCTGCGGATCGCCGCCGAGCTGCTGGCCGACGGCACCGTCGAGGCGGTGACGGTGGTGGCGCCGACCGAGCACCTGAAGACCCAGTGGGCGCAGGCGGCGGCCCGGGTCGGCATCCAGCTCGACGCCGCCTTCCGCAACGCCGACCTGCACTCCTCCGCCGACTTCCACGGCGCCGTCGTGACGTACGCGCAGGTGGGCATGGCCCCGCACGTGCACAAGCGGCGCACCCTCACCCGGCGCACCCTGGTCGTCCTCGACGAGATCCACCACGCGGGGGACAGCCGCTCGTGGGGCGACGGGGTGAAGGCGGCCTTCGAGGGCGCCGAGCGCCGGTTGATGCTCACCGGGACCCCGTTCCGCTCCGACGACAACCCGATCCCGTTCGTCGAGTACGAGCGGGGCGGCGACGGGCTGCTGCGCTCCCGCGCCGACTCGGTCTACGGCTACGCCGACGCGCTGCGCGACGGCGTCGTGCGGCCGGTGCTCTTCCTGGCGTACTCGGGAGAGACCCGGTGGCGCACCAACGCGGGGGAGGAGTTGGCGGCGCGGCTCGGCGAGCCGATGACCCAGGACCTCGTCGCGCAGGCGTGGCGTACGGCGCTGGACCCGGCGGGCGACTGGATGCCGCAGGTGCTGCGTGCCGCCGACGCCCGGCTGACCGTGCTGCGCAACGCGGGGATGCCCGACGCCGGCGGGCTGATCATCGCCAGCGACCAGCAGACCGCCCGCTCGTACGCGAAGCTCATCGAGCAGGTGACCGGCGAGCGCGCGGCGGTGGTGCTCTCCGACGACGTGGGCGCCTCGGCGCGGATCGCGACGTTCGCGGCGTCCGAGCAGCGCTGGCTGGTGGCGGTCCGGATGGTCTCCGAGGGCGTCGACATCCCCCGGCTGGCGGTCGGCGTGTACGCGACCAGCGCCAGCACCCCGCTCTACTTCGCGCAGGCGATCGGCCGGTTCGTCCGCGCCCGCCGCCCCGGCGAGACCGCCTCGGTCTTCCTGCCCAGCGTGCCGCACCTGCTCGGGTTGGCCAGCGAGATGGAGGTCGAGCGCGACCACGTGCTCGGCAAGCCCAAGGACCGCGAGGGCTTCGACGACGACCTGCTGGAGCGCGCCCAGCGCGACGACCAGGCCAGCGGCGAGCTGGAGAAGCGGTTCGCCGCGCTCTCCGCGACGGCCGAGCTGGACCAGGTGATCTTCGACGGCGCCTCGTTCGGCACCGCCGCCCAGGCCGGCACCCCCGAGGAGGAGGAGTACCTGGGCCTGCCCGGCCTGCTCACCGCCGACCAGGTGGCCCTGCTGCTGACCAAGCGGCAGCAGGAGCAGCTCGCGGCCCAGCGCCGCCGGGCCGCCAGGCCGGCTGAGGCGGCCGCTGCGCCCCCCACGGCGCCGCCGGCACCGATGAGTGCCGCCCAGCGCCGGGTCGCCCTACGTCGCCAACTGAACGCCCTCGTGGCCGCCCGGCACCACCGCACGGGGCAGCCGCACGGGAAGATCCACGCGGAGCTGCGTCGCCTCTGCGGCGGACCGCCGAGCGCCCAGGCCACCATCGAGCAGCTCGAGGAACGCATCGCCACCGTGCAGACCCTCTGACGGCCCCCGCCGTCGCCGGTGCCCGGGATCGGGCGGCGACGGCACAGAGACGCCGAAAGCCGGCCGGAGGCCCCCTCAGGGGGCCTCCGGCCGGCTATGTCGTGGGTTTGCGGATCTCAGTTCGCCATCAGATCGGCGCCACGCCAGCTGAACTCCGGGTCCGTCGCGAACCGCACGGTGATCTTCACGAGATCCTCCGCGTACTTGTTCGCGTGGTGCCCACAGAACACCAGCTCGCTCCCACCCGCCAGAGTGATCCGGAGCTTGCCGGCAGCATTGCAGCGGTCGCACCGTTCATCGGCGGCTGGGGGAGCCACCGTCTCGGGCGGCGGCGTGAGGGTCGGGGTCATCGCCTTCCTCCTCTGGTCGTCACCGATGAACACTCTCTTCGGTCTTTGCTCACCTATCGTGCAACACCCTGTCCCGGCGCTGCCTTCCCTGTGTGCCCGCGGGGGACCGAGGTCACACATGGCAGGGACAGTGTGCCGTGCACCAAGGGTGCCACGTCAACGATCACAATCGTGCAACCGAACGATCACCTTCCGACGTTGCACGCCGGGTGGTCAAAACGACACGTTCAGTTGACGATCGCGATCAGTCCAGGTAGTCCCGGAGCACCTGCGAACGCGACGGGTGACGCAACTTGGACATCGTCTTGGACTCGATCTGCCGGATGCGCTCCCGGGTCACCCCGTAGACCTGGCCGATCTCGTCCAGCGTGCGCGGCTGGCCGTCGGTCAGGCCGAAGCGCAGGCGTACCACACCCGCCTCACGCTCGGACAACGTCTGCAGCACCTGCTGGAGCTGATCCTGCAGGAGCGAGAACGAGACCGCGTCGACCGCGACCACGGCCTCGGAGTCCTCGATGAAGTCACCGAGCTGGCTGTCGCCCTCGTCGCCGATGGTCTGGTCCAGCGAGATGGGCTCCCGGGCGTACTGCTGGATCTCCAGCACCTTCTCCGGTGTGATGTCCATCTCCTTGGCGAGCTCCTCCGGGGTGGGCTCGCGGCCCAGGTCCTGGAGCAGCTCGCGCTGGATGCGGCCGAGCTTGTTGATGACCTCGACCATGTGCACCGGGATGCGGATGGTGCGGGCCTGGTCGGCCATGGCCCGGGTGATCGCCTGCCGGATCCACCAGGTGGCGTACGTGGAGAACTTGTAGCCCTTGGTGTAGTCGAACTTCTCGACCGCGCGGATCAGGCCGAGGTTGCCCTCCTGGATCAGGTCGAGGAAGGCCATGCCGCGGCCGGTGTAGCGCTTGGCCAGCGAGACGACCAGCCGGAGGTTGGCCTCCAGCAGGTGGTTCTTGGCGCGCTCGCCGTCCCGCGAGATCCAGCCCAGGTCCCGCTGCATCTCGCGGGTGAGCTTCTCCTCGCCCTCCTCGGCCGCGCGCAGCCGCTCCGCGGCGTAGAGCCCGGCCTCGATCCGCTTGGCCAGCTCCACCTCCTGCTCGGCGTTGAGCAGCGGGACCTTGCCGATCTGCTTGAGGTAGGCCCGGACCGAGTCGGCGGAGGCGGTCAGCTCGGCGTCGCGACGCGCCTGCTTGAGCGCCTCGGACTCCTCGTCGTCCCACTCGAAGTCGTTGTCGCTGGCCGAGTTGGCGGCGTCGGTCTCGGCGGCGCGGGTCAGCTCCGCCGGCTCCTCGACGACCACGTCCTCGATCTCCTTGGCGAGCTCCTCCGGGTCGATGTCGCCCTCGGCACCCTCGCCCTTGGCCTTGCCGCCGGCCTTGGCCGGCTTGGCGCCGGCCGCCGCGACCGTCGCCTTGGTGGCCCGGGTCGACTTGGTCGCCTTCGCGGGCGCGGCGGCCTTGGCGGCCACCTCGGCGGTGGTGCCGGTGGCCTTGCGCGGGGCGGCCTTGCGCGGGGCGGGCGCGGGGGCCTCGTCCGCGGCGGGCGCCTGCTTCGGGGCGGGCGCGACGGCCTTCTTGGTGGTCTTGGCGGTGGTGGCCCGGGACGCGGGGGTGGCCGATCGGGCGGCGGCGACGCGGCGGCGGGTGCTCGCCGAGCCGTCGACCACCACGGTCACTCCCGCCTCGGAGAGCGCCCGCAGGATCTTCTTGGCCTGGGCCGGAGTCACCTCGGCGGACTCGACGGTGCGCGCGAGCTGAGCCGACGTGAGCTGGCCGCCGGCGCTCTGCGCGTGGGCGATCAGAGTGTCGGTGAGCGAGCGAACGTCGGCGCCGGTCTGGCGGGGTTCTGTCACGAATGACCTTCCGGAGGCGAAGAGCGAGCACGGCCGGGTCGTCCGACGCAGAGCGGGGCACCTTGCCGGGCGATGTGGTTGAGGGACCCCCGTGTCCCGGGCCGGCCGGTCGTGGCGGTCCGTCGCAGCGTGGGCAGGGGTGAATTGTAACGCCGTCTGCGGCGATCATCCCTCGCCGCACGGCGGACCGGCGGCGGGGACCGCCGATTCGACGTATGTGTGGACTTTGTAAGGATGGTACCGCGCGTGACCCGGAACACCCCGGCCGTGCGGGAAGGGGACGAACGATGGATCGCTCGGCGCCGGCGGAACTGCTGGAGATCGCGGTCGAGGTGGCCCGGGACGCGGCCGCCACGGCGCACCGGATGCGGGTCGAGGGCGTGTCGGTGGCGGCCACCAAGAGCACCGTCACCGACGTGGTGACCGCCGCCGACCGGGCGGTCGAGCGGCAGGTGATCGACGCGCTGCGCCGGCTGCGGCCGGGCGACGCCGTCCTCGGCGAGGAGTACGGGGCGGGGGAGACCGGCCCGGTCGCCCCCGGCGGCGTCCGCTGGATCGTGGACCCGATCGACGGCACCGTGAACTACCTCTACGGGATCCCGCACTGCGCGGTGTCGCTCGCCGCCGAGGTCGACGGCGAGGTGGTCGCCGGGGTGGTGCGCAACGTCAGCACCGGCGAGGAGTGGACGGCCACCGTCGGCGGGGGCGCCTGGCGCGACGGCGAGCGGCTGCGCTGCTCCACGGAGACCGATCTCGGCCAGGCGCTGGTCGCCACGGGGTTCGGCTACGACCCGGGGCGCCGGGCGCACCAGGCCCGGGTGGTCGCCGAGCTGATCCCGCACATCCGGGACATCCGCCGCTTCGGCGCCGCCGCGCTGGACCTCTGCCTGGCCGCGGAGGGGCGGGTGGACGCCTACTACGAGAAGGGGCTCGCCGCCTGGGACCAGGCCGCCGGCGCCCTGGTGGCCACCGAGGCCGGGCTGCTGGTCGCCGGGCTGGGCGGGTTGCCGGCCGGCCCGGACCTGGTGATCGCCGCGCCGGCGGCGCTGTTCGGGCCGCTGCACGACCGCCTCGCCGACCTGGACGCCTCGGGCGGTCCCTGACCGGCCGGTGCCGTGCCCCCGGCGGACCGGGGGCACGGCGCGGTCAGTCGTCCTCGGACATCGGGCAGGAACCGGCCGGCGCGACCGGCGCGCCGAGGTCGCCCAGGGACTGGTTGACCTCGGTGGTGGTGGCGAGCTGCTGGAAGCCGCCGCCGAGCACCACGTCCACGACGTCGTCGGTGCGCTTGGGGTCGTAGTCGTACTCGGCGTTGTCGAGGAAGTACGCCCGCAGCAGGTGCGCCGAGCCGACTCCCTTCGGGCCGTAGCGCAGGACCGCGATGTCGTCGATCTGCTTCTTCTCGTTGCCGACCTTCTTGACCTGGAACTTGCGGTTGCGGAAGTCGTCCGCGACGGTGCTGGCCCGCCCCGGCTCGTCGGTCGCGTTGTAGACGTTGATCTTGACGTCCTTGGATTCCCGCAGGGTCACGTCGGCCATCGGCCAGCCCTCCGGGCAACCTCCGGCGAGGCCGGCGCTGCTCTGGGTGTCGCGGACCAGCGCGACGACCACGAAGACGAGGGCCAGCACCGCCAGCAGGCCGACGACAACGAGTGCTCGCACTCGCGCAAAGCTCATCAGGGTGCTCCCCGGACAGTGGGTGGGTGGTGGCGGCCGCCGGTGGACGGGCCGCCCCGCCGGCCGTCGAGTACGCCGCTGAGGTTAACGGTTGTCCGGCCGTCGCGTGGAAACAGCCGGACATGCCGGCGCGCCACCCGGGAACCGGGTAGTACTACCCCTATCTTCGTGTCGCCTGAGTCACATTGGGAACAACTTCGCGTGCGGGGGCGTACATCTCAGCCACGAGGGCGGTATACATGCCTCGCCTAAAGGGGGGGTATGGTTCCGCGCTCGTCGGGTGTTCCTTCGGGATGCCTCCGTCCGTGCTGTCTTCGGGTCGGGTGACCGACACAAGTGGTGGCCGGCCAGCGGAACCGAAACAGCGTCGTCCGGCGTTACAACCGGAAGCGACAACATCGATATGGGAGAGTGAAACCGATGGCCACCGACTACGACGCCCCGCGTCGCGACGAGGTCGACCTCGGCGAGGACAGCCTGGAAGAGCTCAAGGCCCGACGCGTCGACTCACAATCGGGCGCTGTGGACGTCGACGAGGCCGAGGTGGCCGAGAGCTTCGAGCTGCCCGGCGCCGACCTGGCGGACGAGGAACTCACGGTCAAGGTGCTGCCGATGCAGCAGGACGAGTTCCGGTGCGCCCGCTGCTTCCTCGTACACCACCGCAGCCAGTTGGCGGTCGAGCGCAACGGCGACCTCATCTGCCGCGAGTGCGTCTGACACCGTGCGTCCGCACCAGCGGCGGCTCCCTCGTCGGGGCCGCCGCTGCCCGAGTCGCCGTGCGGCCGCCCGGGGGACCTGCTTGACTCGTTGACGGGTGACCGTCATGTCGACGTCGGTCCATTCGGGAGGTCGCACCATGAGCGAGCGGAGCGAGTCCGGCGGCACGCGCGGCGCGGACCCGGGCCGGGTCGACGGCGCGGGCGCCGCCGGCGCGCGGGACGACCACGCCGACGCCGTGCCCGCGCGCGGCGCGGACGAGCTGGGTGCCACCGTGGCGGCCCTGACCGCCGACGACATCGCGCCGGCCCGCCGGCGGCAACTGCTCGGCCGCCTCGTCGGGCAGGCGCGGGCGCGTGGGCTGAGCGACCTGTTCAAGCCGAAGAGCGCGGTGCGCTGGATGGTCGACACGGTCGCCGAGATCGCCCCGCACGTGCCCGTACGCGACCTGGCCACCCTGCGCCGGCACTTCGACGGCCTGGACGGCGAGGCGCTGGCCGATCGGCTGGTGCGCAACGCCGCGCGGACGACGGCCGGCATCGGCGCCGCCGGCGGGGGAGTGGCGGCGGTCGAGTGGACGGTCGCCCCGACCCTGCTCTCCGCGCCGGTCCTGCTGGCCGCCGAGACGGTCGCCGTGGTGGCGGTCGAGCTGAAGCTGATCGGCGAGCTGCACGAGGTCTACGGTGCCCCGGTGCCGGGCGGCGGCACCCAGCGGGCGGTCGCGCTGGTGCAGTCCTGGGCCGGCCAGCGGGGGATCAACCCGATGTTGCCCGGCGTCGGGGTGAGCGCCGTGTTGGGCACCGCCGCGCGCAAGGAGCTGCGGGACACGCTGCTCAAGCGCTTCGGCCGTAACCTGACCACCCTCGGGCCCTTCCTCACCGGGGCGGCGGTGGCCAGCTATCTCAACCGCCGGGCGACCCGGACGATGGCGGACCAGCTCCGCAGCGACCTGCGGCGCCGGAGCCCGGCCCTGCCGGGCCCCCCGCCGGCCCTCCCCGGCGACCGCTGAGGGCGGTGCCGGGCAGGCGACAACGCGACCGGGCGCCGGGCGGGCTCAGGGCCGGGCGGCGTCGCGGGCGGCGAGGAGCGCCTCGGCCAGCTCGACCGGGCGGCGGGTGCTGACCACCCAGAACGGGGTGGGATCGGCCGGGTCGTCGAGGACCACCTGGACGGCGCCGGGGATCCAGGGGCGCTGCACCACGAAGGCCAGCGGGTCGGCGCCGACCCCGAGCACCTCGCGCCGGCCGGCGGCGTCCAACGGGACGACGTCGGCGACGAACCGGACCGGCAGCCGGGCGTCGTCCACGCGCAGTTCGTCGTCGCGTACCGCGATCCGGATCCGGCCGAGCCAGGCCAGGCCGGCGACGGTCGCCGGCAGCAGCACCACGAAGGGCAGCCAGGCGCGGACGCCGGGCGCGCCCATCCAGACCTCCACGGCGAGCAGGGCGGCCGCGCACAGCCCGCCCAGCCACAGCCACCAGGGCAGGCCGAGCCGCTCGGCGTGCTGCGGGGGCGCCGCGGCGGGCGACGCCGGGGACGGCGAGGATGGCGACAGGCTCACTCCTGCGAGGGTACGGCGCACGACGGGCGGCCGAACCGGCAGGATGGCAGGGTCACCCCAGCAAAACGGACGGAAGAGGGGAACCGTGACCGACGTCGTACCCGTGCCCGTACGGCAGCTCGACCCCGAGCTGCCGCTGCCGGCGTACGCCCATCCCGGCGATGCCGGGGCAGACCTGGTGGCGGCGGCGGACGTCGAGCTGCCACCCGGCGGCCGCGCCCTGGTCCCGACCGGCGTGGCGATCGCGTTGCCCGAGGGGTACGTGGGTCTCGTCCACCCCCGTTCGGGGCTCGCGGCCAGACTCGGCGTGACGGTGCTCAACGCGCCCGGTACGGTCGACGCCGGCTACCGGGGTGAGATCCTCGTCAACCTGATCAACCATGATCGGGAGACACCGGCGAAGATCTCCCGTGGCGACCGGATCGCGCAGCTCGTCGTGCAGCGGGTGGCGCGGGCGGACTTCCGGCCGGCGGCCGAGCTGACCGCGTCCCGGCGCGGGACCGGCGGGCACGGCTCCACGGGCGGCCACGCCGGCCTGGTGCCGTCCCCCACCGGTGGCGGGCCGGCAGCGGCCCCGGAGGCACCGGACGGACGGCGGGCGCCGGACGTGCCGGACGCCCGACGGGAAGAGCGGGACCGGGCAGACGGCCGGACGGAAGAGGTGGCAGGGTGAGACCGAACAGCGGAGGGTTGGCGCAGTGATCTTCTCCCGGAAGCGGGACAGTGCCGGACGGCACGCCCGTGACGAGCGGACGACCGAGGTCCTCGACTCGCACGAGGAGTCGACCCCGGCCCGCGGCCCGTACGACATCTCCGAGGCGCCCGAGGGGGTGCAGCGGCTCGACCTGGGCAGCCTACACATCCCGGCGGTGCGCGACGTCGAGGTGCGGGTGCAGGCCGACCCGGAGGGCGTGATCCAGCAGGTCGTGCTCGTGCACGGTCCGAACGCGCTCCAGCTCGGCGTCTTCGCCGCGCCGCGCTCCGAGGGCATCTGGGACGAGGTGCGCGAGGAGATCCGCCAGTCGCTGTTCAACGACGGCGCGGCGGCCCAGGAGGTCCAGGGCGAGTACGGCATCGAGCTGCACGCCCGGGTGCGTACCCCGGACGGGCTGACCGACCTGCGGTTCGTCGGCATCGACGGGCCGCGCTGGATGGTCCGCGGCGTCTACCAGGGCGAGGTGGCCACCAACCCGGCCGCCGCTGGTCCGCTGGCCGAGTGCCTCGACGGCCTGGTGGTCGACCGGGGGCAGGAGGCCAAGCCGGTGCGCGAGCCGCTGCCGCTGCGGCTGCCCCGCGAGGTGGCCGACCAGGCGGTCGAGGGGGCGCCGGCCGACGGCAACCCCGCGCCCGCGCCCCGCGAGGCCTGACCGGCCGTCACGACGCGCCGGGACCGGCCCCGTCGGCGTACGCTGGCGGGACGGTTCCGGCGCCGCCGGGGCCGTCCCGGGTGCCGGCGTCGCGTCGGCCCAGCGTGGAGAGGGTGACGCGGAGGTCATGTCGACCGACGAGGGCCGGGGTCCGCTGCGCCGCATGCTGCGCCGGCTCACCGCGAGCGAGGCGGAGATCGAGGCGCAGGAGCTGCGCCGGGAGAGCGCCGAGCACGGCGGTGTCCCGGCCGGGCAGTGCATGCGGGGCCAGCTGGTCTCGGTGGCCGGGCGGCTGCGTACGGTCGTCTACACGCCGCGGACCAACCTGCCCACGCTGGAGGCGGACCTTTACGACGGCAGCGACGTGGTCACCCTGGTCTGGCTGGGCCGGCGGCACATCGCCGGGATCGAGCCCGGTCGGCACCTGACCGCGCGCGGCCGGGTGGCCCTGCGGGACGACCGCAAGGTGATCTACAACCCGTACTACGAGCTGGAACCGCCGAAGTGACCCGGTGGCCGCGGCGGACGGAAGGCGTGCGATGACGACGGGACAGCACCGGGCGGCACAGCCGGAGAGCGACCCGCAGGGCGAGGAGCCGCTGCCCACCCTCGCCGAGCAGATGGCCGACCAGCTCGGCGGCTGGCGGGGGCTGGTCGAGTCCAGCATCCCGGTGGTCGTCTTCGTGCTGGCCAACATCATCGGCGAGCTGCGGCCCGCCGTGATCGCCTCGGTGGCGGTGGCGCTCGTGATCGCCGGTCTGCGGCTGGCACAGCGCCGGCCGGTCCGGCACGCGGTCAACGGGCTCTTCGGCATCGCCGTCGGCGCCGCGATCGCCTGGCGCACCGGCGACGAACGTGACTTCTACCTCCCCGGCATCCTCTACGGCATCGGCTACGGGCTGGCCCTGCTCGTCTCGGCGGCGGTCCGGCAGCCGCTGGTGGGGTGGATCTGGTCGGTGTTGGTGGCCAAGGGCCGCTCGGAGTGGCGCGACGACCCGCGCCTGGTGCGGACCTTCACCGGGCTCACCGTGCTCTGGGGCGTGGTGTGGCTGGCCAAGGTGGGTGTGCAGGCCGGGCTCTACCTCGCCCACCAGGACACGGCGCTCGGCGTGGCGCGGCTGGTGCTGGGCTACCCGCCGTACGTGCTGCTGCTGCTGATCACGGTGTGGACGGTCCGGCGGGTGACCCGGGAGTCGGAGCCCGAGGCGCTGCCCGGCGGCTGAGCCGCCCCAGCACCGCCCGGCGGCTGAACCGCGGGCCCAACGCTGCCCGGCGGCTGAACCGCAGCCTCAGCGCTGCTCGCGGGTGCGCTCGACGCTGTCCGCCCCGAGCACCACCGCGCGGACCGCGTCCTCGACCTCCGCGGTGCACACGAAGATCAGCTCGTCGCCGGCCTCGAGCGAATCGTCCGGGGTGGGCACCAGCACCCGCTTGCCGCGCAGGATCGCCACCAGCGCCGAGTCTCGGGGCAGCGGGACGGCGCGCAACGGCTCGCCCACGTACGGGGCGGTCGGCGGCAGGGTGATCTCCACCAGGTTCGCCTCGCCCTGCCGGAAGGTCATCAGCCGGACCAGGTCGCCGACGGTGACCGCCTCCTCGACCAGGGCGGCCATCACCCGCGGCTTGCTCACCGCGACGTCGACGCCCCACTGCTCGGTGAAGAGCCACTCGTTCTCGGCCCGGTTGACCCGGGCCACCACCCGGGGCACCGCGAACTCGGTCTTGGCCAGCAGCGAGACCACCAGGTTGACCTTGTCGTCCCCGGTGGCCGCGACCACCACGTCGCAGCCGGCGAGGTCGGCCTCCTCCAGGCTGGCCAGCTCGCAGGCGTCGGCCAGCACCCAGTCGGCCGCCGGCACCCGGTCCGGCCGGAGCATCCTGGGCTGGCGCTCGATGAGCATCACCTGGTGGCCGTTGTCGATCAGCTCCTGCGCGATCGAGCGGCCCACGTTGCCCGCGCCGGCGATGGCGATGCGCATGCTCACAGCCCTCCTTCCGGCGGCGTCGCCGCCACCGACGTGACCGTCGCCGCGATGTCGTCGGTGACCAGCATGAAGAGCTGGTCGCCCTCCTGGACGACGCTGGACGGGGTGGGCAGCGTGCCGATGCCGAAGCGGATCAGGTACGCCACCCGGGCCCCGGTCGCCCCCTCCAGGGCGCCTAACGGCCGGCTGACCCAGTCCTTGTGCACCGGCACCTCGATGATCGACACCGTGCTCGTCGGGTCGCGGAAGATCTCCACGTTCCCCTCCGGCACCAGGTGCCGCAGCATCCGGTCGGCGGTCCACCGGACGGTGGCCACGGTGGGGATGCCGAGCCGCTCGTAGACCTGCGCGCGGCGCTGGTCGTAGATCCGCGCCGCGACCCGGGACACGCCGAACGTCTCCCGGGCGAGCCGGGCGGAGATGATGTTGGAGTTGTCGCCGCTGGAGACGGCCGCGAAGGCGTCCGCCCGCTCGATGCCGGCCTGCCGCAGCACCTCCCCGTCGAAGCCGGCGCCGGTGACGGTGATCCCGGCGAAGTCGGGGCCGAGCCGGCGGAAGGCGTCGGCGTCGTGGTCGATGACCGCGACCGAGTGCCCCCGGGACTCCAGGCTGTAGGCGAGGGTCGAGCCGACGCGGCCACAACCCATGATCACGACATGCACCGCGTCCCTCCTCAAGGTGCGCAACGCCCGGCCCGGTGAGCGTGCCGTCTGCGAGCCTGCCACGTTCCCGGCGTGGGCGCGGACCGACGGTACTCCGCCGGTCCACGCCGCCGCGATCGACCACCCCGCGACGCCCACCAGGGTGGTCGTACGCTTGGCGGTTGTGGCCAGACCCACCTCGCTGCTGAAGCGGCTGCTCCTCGGTCGACCGTTCCGGTCCGACCGGCTCAAGCACACGCTTCTGCCCAAGCGCATCGCGCTGCCCGTGTTCGCGTCCGACGCGCTCTCCAGCGTCGCGTACGCGCCCGACGAGATCCTGCTGACCCTCTCCATCGCCGGCGCCTCGGCGTACTTCTTCTCGCCGTGGATCGCCCTGGCCGTCGTGGTGGTGATGCTCACCGTCGTGGCCAGCTACCGGCAGAACGTGCACGCCTACCCCTCCGGCGGCGGCGACTACGAGGTGGCCACGGTCAACCTCGGCCCCCGGGCGGGGGTCGCGGTGGCCAGCGCGCTGCTGGTCGACTACGTGCTCACGGTCGCGGTCTCGGTCTCCTCCGGGGTGGCCAACCTGGGCTCGGTGGTGCCGTTCGTGGCCACCCACAAGGTGCTGATCGCGGTCACCGCGGTGGTGCTGCTCACCGCGGTGAACCTGCGCGGCCTGCGGGAGTCCGGCACGGCCTTCGCCATCCCCACCTACGGCTTCATCATCGTGATGGTCGGGATGCTGCTCACCGGCCTGGTGCGGGTCTTCGTGCTCGGCCACGACCTGCGCGCGCCCAGCGCCGGGCTGGAGATCCAGGCCGAGCACAGCGTCACCGGCTTCGCCCTGGTCTTCCTGCTGCTGCGCACCTTCTCCTCGGGCTGCGCGGCGCTGACGGGCGTGGAGGCGATCTCCAACGGGGTGCCGGCGTTCAAGGCCCCGAAGAGCCGCAACGCGGCCACCACGCTGCTGCTGCTCGGCACCATCTCGGTGGCCATGCTGGTCGGCATCATCTGGCTGTCCCGGCTCACCGGCCTGCAGTTCGTCGAGGACCCGCGCCTGCAGATCATCTCCGGCCCCGAGGGGTACGTGCAGAAGACCGTCACCACCCAGCTCGGGGAGACGGTCTTCGGCTCCGGCTCGGTGCTGCTCTACGTGCTCGCCGGGGTCACCGCGCTGATCCTCTTCCTGGCCGCGAACACCGCGTTCAACGGCTTCCCGGTGCTCGGCTCGATCCTCGCCCAGGACCGCTACCTGCCCCGGCAGCTGCACACCCGCGGCGACCGGCTGGCCTTCTCCAACGGCATCGTCTTCCTGGCCGTCGCCGCGATCGTGCTGATCGTCGGCTTCCAGGCCGAGGTGACCCGGCTCATCCAGCTCTACATCGTCGGCGTGTTCGTCTCGTTCACGCTCTCCCAGGCCGGCATGATCCGGCACTGGAACCGGCACCTGAGGACCGCGCGCGACCCGCAGGCGCGCCGCCGGATGCTCCGCTCCCGGGCGATCAACACCTTCGGCATGGCGATGACCGGCGCGGTGCTGGTCATCGTGCTCGTCACCAAGTTCCTGCTCGGCGCGTGGATCGCCATCGCCGCGATGGCGATGATCTACGTGCTGATGCTGGCCATCCGCCGGCACTACGACCGGGTCGCCGAGGAGTTGACCCCGCCGGACGAGGGCCGCGCCGTGCTGCCCGCCCGCAACCACGCCGTCGTGCTGGTCAGCAAGCTGCACAAGCCGACGCTGCGGGCCATCGCGTACGCCCGGGCCACCCGGCCGGACACGCTGACCGCGGTGACCGTGAACGTCGACGAGAAGGACACCCGGGAGTTGCAGGCGGAGTGGGAGCGGCGGGACCTGCCCGTCCCGCTGACCGTGGTCGACTCGCCGTACCGGGAGATCACCCGCCCCATCCTGGACTTCGTGGCCGGCGTCCGCCGGGAGTCGCCGCGCGACGTGGTCACGGTCTTCATCCCGGAGTACGTGGTGGGGCGCTGGTGGGAGAACCTGCTGCACAACCAGAGCGCGCTGCGCCTGAAGGGCCGGCTGCTCTTCGAACCGGGGGTGATGGTGACCAGCGTGCCGTGGCAGCTCGCCTCGACCGCCGGCAAGGACCTGGACCGGCTGGACGCCACACTGAGCCGGGGCCCGGCGCGCGGCCCCCGGGTCGCGCCGCGCGGCACCCTGCCGCCGAGCGTTCCGCCCGTCGTGTCCGCGCCGCCCGGCGAGAGCGGCCCGAGTGGTGGAGGTGAACGGTGACCGCGCACGGGAACGGCCCGGGGCTGGAGGAGGCCGAGCGGGTCGAGCTGACCGTCGGTGCGGTGGCGCCCGGCGGGCACTGCGTCGCGCGGGTGGACGGCCAGGTGGTCTTCGTCCGGCACGCGCTGCCCGGCGAGCGGGTGGTCGCCGAGGTCACCGAGGTGCACAAGGGCTTCGTCCGGGCCGACGCGGTGAGCGTGCTCGAGGCCGCGCCGGACCGGGTCGAGCAGCCCTGCCCGTACGCGAAGCCGGGCCGGTGCGGCGGGTGCGACCTGCAACACGTCGCCCCGGCCGCCCAGCTCGACTGGAAGGCGGCGGTGGTGCGCGAGCAGCTCACCCGCCTCGGCGGGCTCGCCGACGCCGAGCTGGACGCCCTCGGCGTCCGGGTCGAGGCGCTGCCCGGCGGGCCGCTGGGCTGGCGCTCCCGGGTCCGCTACGCCGTCGACGGGGCGGGCCGGGCCGGGCTGCTCAAGCACCGCTCGCACGAGGTGGTCCCGATCGACCGCTGCCTGATCGCCCACCCGGCGATCCGGGAGCTGCCCGTGCTGGCCCCGACCGGGACGCGCTGGCCGGACGCCGACGCGGTCGAGGCGGTCGCCTCCACCGGCGGGGACGTGGCCGTGACCGCCGTCGCCGAGGGGGTGCCCCGCACGGTGAGCGGCCCGGAGCGGGTCCGCGAGGTGGCGGCCGGCCGGGAGTGGACGCTGCCGGCGTCGTCGTTCTGGCAGGTCCACCCGGCCGCCGCCGACACCCTGGTCGACACCGTGCTGGAGCTGGTCGACCCGCGCCCGGGGGAGCGGGCCTGGGACCTCTACGGCGGGGCGGGGCTCTTCGCCGCCGCGCTCGCCGGCCGGGTCGGCGACGAGGGCCGCGTCACCCTGGTCGAGTCGGCGGCGCAGGGCGTCGCCGCCGCCCGGGAGAACCTGCGCGACCTGCCCCGGGTGGAGGTCGTGCCGGCCCGGGTGGAGACCGCGCTGGCCCGCCGCCGGATCACCGGCCCGGTCGACGTGGTGGTGCTCGACCCGCCGCGCTCCGGCGCGGGCGCCCGGGTGGTGCGGGACTTGGTGGCCGCCGGGCCGCGCGCGGTGGCGTACGTGGCCTGCGACCCGGCCGCCTTCGCCCGCGACGTGCGCACCTTCGCCGGGCTGGGCTGGCGGCTGGCCGCGCTGCGCGGCTTCGACCTGTTCCCGATGACCCAGCACGTCGAACTGGTCGGTCTGCTCCTGCCGCCGGACGGAGCCAGCCGCTAGCCTGACGCGATGAAGATCGTCGGGCTGATGTCGGGGACCTCCTACGACGGGGTGGACGTGGCCGCCGCCGAGTTCACCCTCGACGGGGACACGCTGCTGCTACGCCCGCTGGGGCACCGCGGCCTCGACTACGACGACGGGCTGCGCGAGGCGATCGGCGCGCTGCTGCCGCCCGGGAGCACCACCGTCGAGGCGGTCTGCCGGCTGGACAACCGCCTCGGCGAGGTCTTCGGCGAGGCGGCGGCCCTCGGCGTCGAGCTGGCCGGCGGCGCGGTCGACGCGGTGGTCTCGCCCGGGCAGACGGTCTTCCACTGGGTCGCCGACGGGCGCGCCCGGGGCACCCTGCAACTGGGCGCGGTGGCCCGGGTGGCCGCCCGGGTGGGCGTACCCGTGCTCAGCGACCTGCGCTCGGCGGACGTCGCCGCCGGCGGGCAGGGCGCGCCCCTGGTCCCGGCGTTCGACGCGCTGCTGCTCGACCCGGCCGACGGCGCGGCCCCGCGCGCCGCGCTCAACCTGGGCGGCATCGCCAACCTCACGGTCCTCGCGCCGGGCGCGCCGGTGCTCGGGTACGACGTCGGGCCCGCCAACGCGCTGCTCGACGCGGCGGCCCGCCGCCTGCTGGGGCGGCCCTGCGACCTCGACGGCGCCCGCGCGGCGGCCGGTCGGGTGCACTCCGGTCTGCTCGACGCCCTGCTCGCCGAGCCCTACTACGCGGCGCCGCCGCCCAAGTCGACAGGCAAGGAGCTGTTCCACGCCGGCTACCTGGACGCCCGGCTGGCGGCCCTCGGCGAGCCGGTGCCGGCCGACGACGTCCTCGCCACCCTGACCGAGCTGACCGCCCGGGTGGTGGCCGCCGAGTGCGACCGGCACGGCGTGGCGGAGGTGGTGGCGGCCGGCGGCGGGGTGCGCAACCCCACGCTGACCGCCCGGCTGGCCGCCCTCGGGGCGGGGCGCTGGCGGCTGCGCACCACCGACGAGCTGGGGGTGCCCGCGCAGGCCAAGGAGGCGTACGCGTTCGCGCTGCTGGGCTGGCTCTCCTGGCACGGGCTGCCCGGCGCGCTGCCCTCGGTGACCGGCGCCGCCCGGGCCGCCGTGCTGGGCTCCTGGACCCCGTCCGGGCCGGCGTACCGGGGCACCCCGGCCGTCCCGGCGCCCCGGCGGCTGCGGGTCGCGGCCTGACTCCCGCAGGCGCCCCGCCCGGCCGCGATCCGTCCCGGGGCTGACCAGGCGGTCAGCACCCCCGGCCGGTGGGCGGGCGTCCGGGCCGGGCTGCGGAGTACCGGACGGCCGATAGACTCTTGCGTCATGAGCGTTGAAGAGGGCACGGTCCACCACACCGGGCTGCTGGCCACCGTCCGGGGTCCGCAGGACGTCAAGCGGATGTCCGCCGAGGAGTTGGACGTCCTCGCCGCCGAGATCCGGGACTTCCTGGTCGCCAAGGTCTCGCGCACCGGCGGGCACGTCGGTCCCAACCTGGGCGTGGTCGAGCTCACCCTGGCCATGCACCGGGTCTTCGACTCCCCGCGCGACCGGCTCCTGTTCGACACCGGCCACCAGGCGTACGTGCACAAGATCCTCACCGGGCGGCAGACCGGCTTCGACAAGCTACGCCAGCGCGGCGGCCTCTCGGGCTACCCGAGCCAGGCCGAGAGCGAGCACGACCTGATCGAGAACTCGCACGCCTCCACCGCCCTGTCCTACGCCGACGGCCTGGCCAAGGCGTACGCGCTGCGGGGCGAGCAGCGCAGCGTGGTCGCCGTGGTGGGCGACGGCGCGCTCACCGGCGGCATGTGCTGGGAGGCGCTGAACAACATCGCCACCGCCCGCAACCCGCTGGTGATCGTGGTCAACGACAACGGCCGCTCCTACGCGCCGACCATCGGCGGCCTCGCCGACCACCTCTCGTCGCTGCGGCTCAACCCCGGCTACGAGAAGGTGCTCGACACCGTCAAGGAGGCGCTCGGCTCGACGCCGCTGGTCGGCAGGCCGATGTACGAGGTGCTGCACGCGGTCAAGCGGGGCATCAAGGACGCGGTCGCCCCGCAGGCGATGTTCGAGGACCTCGGCATCAAGTACGTCGGCCCGGTCGACGGGCACGACGTGACCGCGGTCGAGTCGGCGCTGCGCGCGGCGAAGAACTTCGGCGGCCCGGTGATCGTGCACGCCGTCACCCGCAAGGGCTACGGCTACCGCCCGGCCGAGGAGGACGAGGCCGACTGCTTCCACGGCCCCGGTGCCTTCGACGTCGAGACCGGCAAGCTGGTCGCCGCGCCGTCGGTGAAGTGGACCGGCGTCTTCGCCGACGAGCTGGTCGCGATCGCCGACGAGCGGCCCGACGTGGTGGGCATCACCGCCGCGATGGCCGAGCCGACCGGCATCGCCAAGCTGGCCCGCAAGCACCCGAACCGGGTCTACGACGTGGGCATCGCCGAGCAGCACGCGGCCACCTCGGCCGCCGGCCTGGCCCTCGGCGGGCTGCACCCCGTGGTGGCGGTCTACGCGACGTTCCTCAACCGCGCCTTCGACCAGGTCCTGCTGGACGTGGCCATGCACCGGCTGCCGGTGACCTTCGTGCTGGACCGGGCCGGCATCACCGGCCCCGACGGGCCCAGCCACTACGGCATGTGGGACATGTCCGTCTTCGGGGTCGTGCCGGGCCTGCGGATCGCCGCGCCCCGCGACGCCGCCACCCTGCGCGAGGAGCTGCGCGAGGCGGTGGCCGTCGACGACGGCCCCACCATCGTCCGCTTCCCGACCGGCACCGTCGCCGCCGACCTGCCGGCCGTGCGCCGGGTCGGCACCGTCGACGTGCTGGCCGAGTCGGCGCGCAAGGACGTGCTGCTGGTGGCGGTCGGCTCCTTCGGCCACCTGGGCATGGAGGTCGCCACCCGGGTCGCCGGGCAGGGCTTCGGGGTGACCGTGGTCGACCCGCGCTGGGTCCGCCCGGTCCCGGCCGAGCTGGTCGAGCTGGCCGCCGGGCACCGGCTTGTGGTCACCGTCGAGGACGGCGTCCGGGTCGGTGGCGTCGGCGACGCCCTCGCCCAGGCGATGCGGGACGCCGACGTCCGGGTGCCGCTGAAGGACCTGGGCGTACCGGCCGACTGGCACCCGCACGGCACCCGCGCGCAGATCCTCGCCGACCTCGGCCTGACCGCGCAGGACGTGGCGCGCGACGTCACCGGCTGGATCTCCCGGCTGGACGTCGAGCCCGTCGAGCCGGTGATCACCGCCGACGACGCGACCGCGCAGAACTGAGCCTCCGACCGCCGACGGCGGGTGCCCCGGGAGACCGGGCCACCCGCCGTCGGCGTCCCGCCTCCCGGGTCAGCGACCGCCGAGGGAGCGGTAGTGCGTCTTCTCCGCCTCGGCGAGGCTGAACGTCTCCGAGCGGGTCGGCATCGGCACCACGACCAGCCCCGGCCGGTCCACCAGCCGGAGCGTGTCCGGCGGCGTCGACAGCGAGCTGTCGGCGGTCGGCCGCCAGCTCAGCACGGCCAGCGGCTGCCCCGGCACCGGCAGCGTGTACGTCTGCAACGGGTTGGCCCGGTCGGCGGGGGAGACCACCGGCGTGCTCCCGTCGGCGGGGCGGTAGACCACGGCGGTCATCGTGCCGTCGGCCGTCTCCCAGCTCAGCTGCTCCAGCTCCGCCGGCTCACCGCCGCCGAGGGCGACCTCGCCCAGCGTGCGTACGGTCAGCTTGGTCATCGGCCAGGACGACGGCACCGAGCGCGGCGCGTCCCGGTCGCCGATGCGCCGGGGGACGCTGCCGAACGGGCCCTCCTCGCCGGCGAGCGCGCAGGTGTCCAGCCCCGTGAGGGCCCGCTTGCCGGAGCCGCTCTCGTCCCGTACGAGGGGGTAGCGCGGGTCGGTGGTGCCGGTGCCGAGGTCCAGCAGCCGGTCGGCGGCCCGGCCCCGGGGCAGCGCCTCGGTGGCCCGGAGCGTGGCGGTCACCGGCACCGCCCGGCAGGCCGGCACGTCCACCGGCTCGGTGAGGCCGTCGGTGTGCCGCAGGGCGCGGCCGTCCGGCCCGAGCAGCCGCTGCACCCGGCCCGACGTGAGGTAGCGCCGCCCCTCGGAGGTGTGCACGGGGAGCACGTCGGAGTAGACGAGGTAGCCGGGGTCGGTGTACTCGGCGGCGCGGGTGACCGCGTACCGGCCGCCCTCGGCGGTGACCTGGAGCAGCCAGGAGGCGCTCTCGCCGGGCACGTCCGCGGCGACCAGGGCCAGCGGCGCCCCGCCGACCTCGCCGGACCAGAGGATCCCGGACGTGGGCAGGTGCACCCGGTCGTCGGCCGGTGACCGCCAGTCGCGTACCGCCTCCGTCACGGCCGACCTGACGGAGGTGTCGCCCGCCAGCGTGCCGCGTGGCGGCCAGACCGTCAGGTCGCCGTCCAGGCTGTCGTAGCCGACCCGCAGGTCGCCCGGCTGCCGGTCGGCCACCGGACCGCAGGCGGTCGCCGTGAGCAGCAGGGTCAGCAGAGCGGTGGCCGTGATGCCGCGCCGGCGGACTGGAGCCACCTGTACGCCCCCTCGATCGCCTCAGCCGTCGTTCAACGGAAAGCGCCATAGTACGAGATGTCGGATCACCGGGACGCGCCACCTCGCCCACCGTCCGTGCGCAGGTCGCGGGCGGTGACCGACGCCGGCCACAGAGGACACTGCCGTGGTTTCAGGGTGAATGTCCCGCTCGGGTAGACTCCGCCGACTGTGACGCCTGCCGAGACCCGCGCCGAATCCTGGTCGGAATCCGACGCCGCCGCGGCCCCCGCGTCCGAACCCGTGGCGCCGCCCGTGGGCGACGGCGCCGGTGACCGTACGCCGGGCGGGGCCGCCCCGGCCGACGGGGCCGACGCCCCCGGCGCGGCCGTGGCCACCGGAGCGACCGCCGCCCCCTCCGGCGAGGCCGGCGGGGCGGACGGCGCGGCCCGGCCGCGGCGGTGGACCCGGCGACGGCAGGACCTCACGGTCCTCGGCCTGTTCCTGCTCGCCGCGGTGTGGGTCACCAGCCAGATCTGGGTGGACCCGGCCGGCCGGGTGGCCTCGCTCTACAGCAGCGACCCGGCCCAGGTGCAGTTCTTCCTCGCCCACTCGGTACGCGTGGTGCTGCACGGCGAGTTCCCGTTCTTCACCGAGCAGTTCAACTACCCCGACGGGGTCAACCTGATGGCCAACACGGCCATCCTCGCGCTGGGCATCCCGATGGTGCCGGTGACGCTGCTCTTCGGGCCGGCCGTGACCTTCGTGGTGCTGGTCACGCTCGCGCTCGCCGGCACCGCCTCGGCCTGGTACTTCGTGCTCTCCCGGCACGTCGTGCGCAGCCCGCTGGCGGCGGCCGTCGGCGGCTGGTTCTGCGGGTTCTCGCCGGCGATGCTGTCGCACGCCAACTGGCACCCCAACATCATCTCGCAGTTCCTGCTGCCGTTCATCGTCTGGCGGGTGCTGGTCATCACCCGGTCCCGACGGCCGTGGCGCGACGGCGCGCTGCTCGCCCTGATGGTCACCGCCCAGGCGTTCATCAACGAGGAGATCCTGCTCTTCACGGCGCTCGCCTGCGGGGTGTTCCTGCTCGCCGTGCTCGCCCAGCGGCCCGCGCTCTGGTCGGCGGCGTGGCGACCGCTGGCCAAGGCCCTCGCGATCTGCACCGTGCTCGCCGGGTCGCTGCTGGCGTACCCGCTCTACGTCCAGTTCGCCGGGCCGATGGCGTACCACGGCCTGAGCGACGCGGTGCGCGACTACGGCAACGACATCGCGGCCTTCTTCGCGCCCGGTTCGCCGACGATCGGCGGCGACGAACGCGCGAACGTGAACCTGGCGCCGAACTACTCGGAGGAGAACGCCTTCTTCGGCTGGAGCCTCGCCCTGATCGCCGTCGGCATCGTGGCCTGGCTGCGCCGGGAGATGCTCGTCCGGGCGCTCGCCGCGACCGGGGTGTTCTTCGCGGTGCTCTCCCTCGGCGAGCGGGTGTCCTGGTGGGACCGCGAGCTGTTCACCGGGCCCTGGGAGTGGCTGGTCCGGCTGCCGCTGCTCGACGCGGTGGTGCCCACCCGGTTCGGCCTGATCACCAGCGTGGTGGTGGGCATCCTGCTGGCGCTCGCCGTCGAGCGCTCCCGGACGCTGCCGGTCGAGCGGCGGACGCTGCGTACGCTCACCGTGGCCGGGCTCGTCCTCGCGCTGCTGCCGATCGCGCCGATGCCGCTGAAGGTGACCTCCCGCCCGCCGGTGCCGGACTTCATCACCGCCGACCGGTGGCGCGGCTACGTCGGTGAGGACCAGACCCTGGTGCCGATCCCGGTGCCGAACATGGGGCACACCCACGGGATGCGCTGGGCCGCCTCCACCAACCTCGACTTCAAGATCCCCGGCGGCTACTTCCTGGCGCCGCGCAACGGCAACACCGGCGACCCCGGCCGCTTCGGCGGCCGGCCCAGCGGCGTGGGGCGACTGTTGGAGGAGGTCGCCTCGACCGGCCGCATCCCGAAGCTGGACGACCGGCAGCGCCGCCGCTCGCTCGACGAGCTGCGGCACTGGCGGGCGGCCATCCTGGTGCTCCCGGTCGGCCAGCACCACTCCGAGCAGCTGCGGCGCACCGTCGAGCAGTTGGTCGGTCCCGGCCGCCGGGAGCTGGACGTCTGGGTCTGGGACGTCCGGGCGCTGACCGACCAGCCGACCTGATGACCGCACCGGCGGCGACCGGCACCGCCGAGGCGGCACCCGCCCGGCGGTCCCGCCGGCTGCCGGTACGCGCGCCGGACGCGCTGGTCGTCGCCGGCTACCTCGCCCTGGCGGTGCTGCTGACCTGCGGCCAGTGGGGTCGCCCGGGGCGGCTGTTCCACCAGGCGGGGGACCAGATCCTCTTCGAGTGGATGCTGGCCCGCGCGGCCCGGGCGGTGACGGGCCTGGAGAACCCGCTGTACAGCGCGCAGCTGAACGCCCCGGACGGGGTCAACCTGATGGCCAACACCTCGGTGCTGGGCCTGGGCGTGCCGCTGACGCCAATCACCCTGCTGTTCGGCTCGCAGGTGGCGTTCCTGGTGGCCGTGGTCTGCTGCCTCGCCGGCACCGCGACCGCCTGGTACGCGCTGCTGCGCCGCCGGCTGGTCGACTCCCGGGCGGCGGCGGCCGTCGGCGGGCTCTTCTGCGGCTTCGCCCCCGGCATGGTCGCGCAGGCCGGGGCGCACCTGCACATGGCGGCGCAGTTCCTGGTGCCGGTGATCCTCGCGCTGGTGTTCCGTCCGGACCCGCGCCGGGTGTGGCGGCACGGCACACTGCTCGGGCTGCTCGTGGCGTACCAGCTGTTCCTCGGCGAGGAGGTGCTGGTCTTCCTGGTCCTCGCCGCCGGGACGTTCGCGCTGGCGTACGCGGCGGCCGACCGGGCGACGGCGCGCCGGCTGGCGCCCGCGCTGCTCGGCCGGCTCGCGGTCGGGGTGGCGGTGGCGGTGCCGCTGCTGGCGTACCCGCTGTGGTTCCAGTTCTTCGGCCCGGGCCACTACCGGGGGATGCCCTTCCACGCGTACGGCTACCAGCTCGACGCCGCGTCGTTCACCGCCTCGGCGCGACAGACGGTGCTCGGCGACGACCACCTGCCCGGCCTGCTCGCGCCGAACCCCACCGAGGAGAACTCCTTCTTCGGCCCGGGGCTGCTGGTGCTCGCCGTGGTGATCGTGATCTGGCTGTGGCGCCGGCCGCTGGTCCGCGCGCTGGCCGCCTGCGGGCTGCTCTTCGCGCTGCTCTCGCTGGGCGAGCAGGTCCGCCTGGACGGCACCTCCACCGGCATCCCCGGGCCGTACCGGCTGGTCGCCGAGCTGCCACTGCTCGACCACGCGGTGCCGGCGCGCTTCCCGCTGGTCTGCGTCCCGGTGCTGGGCATCCTGCTGGCCCTCTCCCTGGACCGGCTGCGCCCCCGGCCGGCGGCGGAGCGGCCCGGACTCGGCGCGCTTCGAGGACGCCCGGCGGCCGGAGCGCGGGCGGGCGGCGTGCCGGTGCGGCTGCTCTGGGGCGGGGCGGTGGCCGCCGCGCTGCTGCCGCTGACCCCCACCCCGATCCGGACCGTGCCGGCCTGGCCCGTGCCGGCGTTCGTGGCCGAGGGCGGCTGGCGGGCCCACGTCCCGCCGGGCCGGACCCTGGTTCCGGTGCCGCCGGTGACCGGCGCCGGCGTCAGCCCGGCGATGCTCTGGTCGGCCCGCACCGGGTTGGCCTTCCCGGCTCCGGGCGGCTACTTCATCGGCCCCCGGGCCGCCGACGATCCGGCCGCCCGGTGGGGAGCCCCGGACCGCCCCACCGCCGCGCTGCTGCGCCGGGTGGCCGAGACCGGCGAGGTGCCGGTGGTCACCGACGAGCACCGCCGGCAGGCGGTCGAGGACCTGCGGCACTGGCGCGCCGCCGTGGTGGTCCAGGGCGGACTGCACCACGGCGGCCCGGTGCGCCGTACGGTCGACGCGCTGCTCGGGCCCGGCCGGGAGGTGGCCGGCGCCCACGTCTGGGACGTCCGCCCGCTGGTCGGCTGACGTCCCGGCCTCGCGCGCCCGCCCGGTCGGGCGACGGCCCGGCCTCCCGCCGGTCGACGGCCCGGCCCCGGCCTCCCGCCGGCCCGGCCCCTCCCGCCGGTCGGGCGACGGCTCAGCCGACGAGCGGCCGGACGTCCCAGAGCCACACGTCGTCGACGCGCTGGGGCGGGCCGATCAGCGCGGTCATCAGCTCGCGCAGGGCCGCCTCGCGGGGATGCGCGCCGAGGACGACCACGGACGCGCGCCAGAAGCGCAGGTCCTCGACCGCCTGGCGGCGGTTCTCCTCCGTCAGCGCGGGTACCGCGTTCTTGTCCATCGTGGAGTAGACGAGGGTGCTGGTCGGCCGGTTCGGCGCGCCGAAGACGCCCTCGCCCAGCTCGTTCGGCCCGATGAAGTAGCCGCCGGGCACGGGGAACGCGTGCTGCGTCAGCGCGCTCCAGCGCAGCGTGGGCAGGCCGTGCACGTTGCTCGGGATCGGCACCGGCACCAGGGTCCGGCCCTCCGGCACGTACGGGCGCCAGCCGCCGGCGGTGATGAAGTGCGGCGGCGGGTCGACGGGCTGCGCGGGCAGCGGACGCGGGAACAGCGGCAGCACGGCGAGCGCGACGGCCGCGTACCCGACCGGCCGCAGCCAGCGGCGGCGCGGCCCGGCGGCGTCGACGGCGTCGTCGCCGGCGCGGGGGGCCGGCACCGGCGGGCGGCCGTAGCCGGCGACGGTGTCCCAGGCCAGGGCGAGCAGCACGCCCAGCGCCGCCGCCACCACCAGGGCCAGCCGGGTCGGCATCATCATCTCGACCAGCGGCAGGTCGTCGGAGACGTAGGCCCACGGGCCGTCCGTCTCCGTCTCCACCCCGTTGATCCGCACCTTCGGGCCGATCGAGGCCACCGTGAAGACCACCACCAGCACCGCGAGGATCCGGGCGGCGAACGAGCGGCGGACCAGCAGCACCAGCGCCACCACCGAGAGCAGCACCAGCGGCCAGCCGAACCAGGTGTTCTGCTCGGTCAGCCCGATGGTCTTCTCCACCGCCTCGTCGCCGGCCACGGTGTCGCGGGCGAAGGTGACGAAGGCGGCCAGGTCCTCGCCCCAGCTGTGGAACACCCCGCCCTGCAACCCCCGGTAGGACTGCGGGCCGTTGAACTGGAACCAGATCGGGTAGGCCGTCAACAGCAGCGCCAACGCGCCGCCCACGCCGAGCGCGGCGGCGAAGGTGCCGGCCACCGCCCGCGTCCGTGCCGGCCGCATGATCGCGTACGCGAGCACGACGACCAGGCAGGCCAGCGCGGTGAGCAGCAGCATCTCCTCGTTGATGAAGATCTGGTACGCCACCAGCAGGCCGAGCACGACGCCGTTGCGCCGCCACCGGCCGGGCTCGCCGAGCCGGAGCACGCGCACCACGATCAGCGGCAGCAGGAAGTTCGAGACGAAGTTGGGCTGGCCGTTGGCGTGGTGCACGATGCCCGGCGCGAAGCCGAGGAACGCGCCGCCGACGAAGGCCGCCGCGCGGGAGCGCACCAGGTGCCGCGACAGCACCCAGTACGACGTGCCGGCGGTCGCGGCCAGCGCGCCGCCCAGGTAGAGCGCGTACATGACCTGCGGGCCGAGGAGCATGGTCAGCGGCGCCAGCGGCAGCGTCACCCCGAGCAGCGAGGTGTTCGCCATCATGTTCACCCCGTCCGGGGCGTTCTGCCGCTCGGTGAACAGCGGGTTCTCCAGGTGCCGCACCGAGTAGGCGCCGTGCGAGAAGAGCCACTCGAACCAGCTGTGGTCGGTGGGCAGGTGCGACGACACCCGGTTCTGCACGTCCACCCAGTAGTTCAGGCACACGAAAACGCCGAGCAGGACATAGGCTCCGATGGCCATTACGTCGGCGCGGGAGGGCCTGCGCCGGGGCCGGCGCGTCGGCTCGGCCGCGACGGGCTCGGAGACGGAGTTCAGCGAGGGGTCTACCACCGGCACAGCCACGACGCGCCATCGTACAGGCGCTCGGGCGTCGCTTTTGCCGGGCCGGTGCCCCCACGGCCGATTTGCCGGTCCGCCGGAGGCCACGGTGTGACGGGGAGGACGCCACGTGACGCTCATCGACCTCGGCGAGCTGCGCGACGAGCCGGGTCGGGAGGCGCCGCCGCCCCGCCCGCCGCGCGCCGTCGGTCGCCCGCTGCGGGTCGCGCTGGTGCTCGCGTTCCTGGTGGCCACCGTGGCGGCGGCCGCGCCGGTGCCGGCACGGATCGCGGTCGTCGTGCCGGCCCGGCTCGGGTCGGAGGCGTTCCCGCACGGCGACCGGCTCTACGTCGTCGAACCGGCCGAGGGGGAGCCCGAGGGGACCGTCGAGGTGCGGGCGTACGCCCTGCCCGAGCGGGCGTTGCCCGACGACGCCCCGCCCACCCCCGTGTGGCGCACCCGGATCGTGGCGGAGGGCCGGTTCTGGCAGGTCCAGACCGGGCCGGGGACGGTGCTCTTCTCGGTCACGGGGGACCAGGACGACGGGCAGACGGTGACCCTCGACGACGGGACCGGCCGCGAACGCTGGCGGCAGCCCGGCCATCCCTGGTTCGACCCGAGCGGGATCCTGCTGATGCAGACCGGCGGGGCGCAGGGCGGCACCGTACGGTCGGTGGATCCGGCCTCTGGCCGGGCGCTCTGGTCGGTGCCGACGCCGCCCGAGGCCGCGACGTACGCCCTCCGCGACGGGCGGGTCGAGTGGATCGTGCTGGCCCCCGCGAAGGGGCGGGTCGAGGTGCGCGACCCACGCTCCGGCGCCCTGGTGCACGCGGCGGACCTGGGCCTCGGCGAGGCGTCCGGGCATCCGGTGGTGGCGCACGGCCTGTTGCTGGTCGTCCGGCCGCCCGCGGGCGCGGTGACCGCCTACGGGCTGGACGGGCTGCGGCGGCAGTGGGAGGCGCGCGTCCCCATGGTGGAGCACGTCAACGAGTGCGGCGAGCTGTTGTGCGTGCCCGGAGGGAACAGGCTCGTCGCGCTCGACCCGGCGACCGGCGCGCTCCGGTGGGTCGGCGAGCAGTGGCTCGGGGTGCTGTCGGCGCGGGGCGGCCAACTCCTGGCGATCGCGCCCGGTGGCGGCGGCGAACGGTTGGGCGTGCTCGACGCGGTGACCGGTCGGGAAGTGGCCGACCTGGGCACCTGGCAGCTGATGCCCTGGTACGCCGACGAACGGCTCCTGGCCGTGCGACCGGCCGTCGCCGGTGGCGGGCTGGTGGTGGCCGAGCTGGACCTCGCCGCGGGTCGGGCCAGGGTGCTGGACGTGCTCCGCGACGTCTCCGGGGACTGCCGCAGCCGGGCCGACACGGTGGTGTGCCGGCTGCGCACCGGCGAGTTCGGCGTCTGGCGCTACCGCGACTGAGCCCGCCGCGTGGCGACCGGTGCCGGGCGCGCCGCCGGGGTCACCAGTTGGGCTGCTCCGGCGCCGGGGGGAGCGGCACGCCGGGCGGCCGGAGCACGTACGCCACCCCGCCGCTGCCACCCTGCCAGGCGGCCTCGAACCGGTCCCGGTCGACGGTCCGGCGCACCGCGTCGTCGTCGGGGGCGTACGGGTCGTTGAGCACCGGCGCGCCCGTGGCGGTGAAGCCCACCAGCACCATCAGGTGCCCGGCGGTGTCGTAGTCCAACCCGGGCACCTCGCCCTTCCGGAACGCGGCGGAGACGATCAACGGGATGCCGGCGGCCACGAACGCCTCCGCCTCGGTCAGTGACCGCAGCCGGGTGACGAAGGCGTCCACACCGTGCAGGCCCGCGTACGCGGTGTTGAACGGCCAGTTGCCGGCCCCGGCGAAGGCGTGGTCGTAGCAGTTCCGTGCGGCGTGCACCACCACCGGGCGGGGGCCGGCCGGGTCCACCCAGGCGTACCGGGCCGGGGCCGGGGCGGCGTCCCAGAAGGCCAACACCATCGAGGTGCAGGTGGGGCTGCACCACGAGTCCCCGCCGCCGCCCCACTGCGGGTGGGCGCCGGCGTGCAGCCGCTGCGAGTAACGCGGCACCTCCAGCACCGTGCCCCAGGCGACCGGGGTCGTCGCGGCGGAGCCGCCGCCAGGCGTCGGGACCGGCGCGCGGGACCCGGGCGCGGCCACCGGGGCGGGCCCGGCCCCTACCGTCGGGGCGCCCTCTGCGGTGGGCCGGGACGGCCCGGCCGCGGCCGTCGGGCGCGGGCCCGCGGCGACCGCCCCGACCGCGCGCAGCACCGGGGTCGCGTCGGCGTCCTCCGGCCGGAGCAGGGTCACCCGGACCTGCCAGCCGGTGACGGTCGCCCCCGTGACCACCAGCGTGTCCGTGTCCACCCGGGCGTCGGCGTCGCGCTGCCCGGGCACGGACGTCCGGCGGATCGCGTGGTCGTCGGCCGCCCAGTCGGCGAGGACGTACCACCCGGTGGCCGGTGCGTCGTCGCGCCAGCCCCGCAACTCCACCCGCAGCCAGCAGCCGTCGGGGGTGTCCCCGTTCCACGAGGGCACCACGTCGCGCACGGCGAAGTCGACCGGCACGGGCGGGGACGTCCAGCTGCCGGCCGCGTACCGGCGGGTGCGGCCGTCGGCGTCGGTGCGGTCGAGCCGGTCGACCGGGTCGGCCAGTTCGAGGCCCCGCCCGCCCGCGCGCAGCCCGGACAGGCTGCCCAGCCCGGCGTCGCCGGGGAGGCGGAAGCCCCGGTAGGTGACGTCCCGCCGGATCGTCGGCGCCGCGTCGGTCATGCGTCTTCCCGTCCGTCGTGAAGGTTGCCGCCAAGAGCATCGCGTACGACGAAGGTTTTCTGCAACGGGGTCGGACCGGGACGGCGGGTGCGGCCCGGTTTGGCCGCCGGCACTAGGTTGTGGGTGGTCAGGGGCGCGAGGAGGCCGGGATGCGGGTACTGGTGGTCGAGGACGAGCGCAACCTCGCCGACGCGATCGCGCGGGGGCTGCGCAAGCGGGGCATGGCGGTGGACGTCGCCTACGACGGCGACAGCGGCCACGAGATGGCGTTCGTCACCCGGTACGACGTGGTGGTGCTGGACCGGGACCTGCCCGGCATGCACGGTGACCAGATCTGCGCCGAGCTGGCCGCCTCCGGCACGCTCACCCGGGTGCTGATGCTGACCGCCAGCGGCACCGTCGCCGACCGGGTGGAGGGGTTGCAGCTCGGCGCGGACGACTACCTGCCGAAGCCGTTCGCCTTCGACGAGCTGGTCGCCCGGGTGCAGGCGCTCGGCCGCCGGGCCACCCCTGCCGCGCCGCCGGTGCTCGAACTCGCCGATCTGGTCCTCGACCCGGCCCGCCGGGTGGCCACCCGGGGCGGCCAGCCGGTCGACCTGACCAACAAGGAGTTCGGCGTGCTCTGCGAGCTGCTCAAGGCGCGTGGCGCGGTGGTCTCCAGCGAGGAGCTGCTGGAACGCGTCTGGGACGCCAACACCGATCCGTTCACCACGATCGTCCGGGTCACCGTGATGACGCTACGCAAGAAGCTCGGCGACCCGCCGCTGATCGAGACGGTGGTCGGAGCGGGCTACCGCACGGCGGAGGCGTCGGCATGAGCGCGAGGAGTGAGCCGGTTCTGCGAGCCCCGCAGTCGCGAATGAAGGTGGCGCGGTGAGCGCGAGGAGTGAGCCGGTCGTGCGAGCCCCGCAGTCGCGGACGAAGGCCGGCGCCGCGACCCGGCGGGCCCGGCTGCGGCCCACGCTGCGGCTGCGGTTGACCCTGCTCAACGGGGTGCTGCTGGTCGGCGCGGGCGCGATCCTGGTGCTGCTGGCCTGGCTGCTGGTCCGCGACGCGCTGCGCCCGACCGACGAGCTGCTGCCCGGCACCACGGTGGTGCTGGCCGACGGCCGGTCGCTGGACGCCGCGCAGTGGCAGCGCCAACTGGTCGACGCCGCCAGCGCGGAGCTGCTGGCCAAGGGCCTGGTGGCGCTGCTGGCGATCAGCGTCGTCGGGGTGGCCGGCGCGTACGCGGTCGCCGGTCGGGCGCTGCGCCCGCTGCACCAGGTCACCGCCACCGCCCGCCGGTTGGGCGAGACCACCCTGGACCAGCGGATCGGCTACTCGGGCGCCGACGACGAGGTGGCCGAACTGGCGGAGACCTTCGACGAGATGCTGGACCGCATCGCCGCCGCGTTCGAGGCGCAGAAGCGCTTCGTGGCCAACGCCTCGCACGAGCTGCGGACCCCCCTCGCGGTGATGCGTACCGAGATCGACGTGACGCTCAGCGACGACGAGGCGGACGCCGCCGAGTACCGCCGGATGGCCACCGTGGTCCGGGACGCCTCCGAGCGGGCCAACGGGCTGGTCGACGCCCTGCTGGTGCTCGCCCGCAGCGAGGCCCAGGCGGGCCGCCGGCTGGGCCGCCGCACCGAGTGCGACCTCGCCGCCGGCACCGCCAACGCCCTGTCGGCGGTACGCCGGGAGGTGGAACGGATCAAGCTGCGGGTGCAGACCTCGCTGGAGTCCGCGCCGGTCGTCGGCGATCCCGGGCTGCTCGACCGGCTGGCCGGCAACCTGATCGAGAACGCGATCCGCTACAACCACCTGCACGGCCGGCTCTGGGTGCGCACCGGTTCGGACGGGTGCCGGTCGTGGCTGGTGGTGGGCAACACCGGCTTCGAGGTGGACCAGGCCGACGTGCCCGGCCTGTTCGAGCCGTTCCGGCGCGGCGGCCGGGAGCGTACCGGCGCGCGTGGCTCGGGCCTCGGGCTCTCCATCGTCCGGGCGGTCTGCGACGCGCATGGCGGCACCGTGAAGGTGATCGCCCAGCCCGGTGGCGGGCTGGAGGTCACGGTGACTTTGCCGGCGGCGGAGGCCGCCCCGGCCGTCACCGCCCAGGAGCCGGTCGCCCGGCGGTGACGGGCCACCCCGGGGGTTGCGGGGAGGGCGGGCCGGGTGGAAGGATCATCGCGTCAGCTCGAGGACCGGAGGGGGGTGCGTCGATGTTCACCGTCATGATCTCCGCGCCCCGTCTCGCCCGCTGACTCTCCCGTAAACGGGGCGCCTCCATCCTCAGCGGAGGAACCTGTGTATCCACGGATCCACCACGTCAGTTTCGACTGTCACGACACCCATGCCCTCGCCGGCTTCCGGCCGGCGGTGCCCGGGCACGCCCCCGGCGACCCGGCGGTGCTGCCGCCGCCGGGCGGTACCACCCCGAACGTCTTCTTCCCGCAGGTGACCGAGGCCAGGGCGGTCAGGAACCGGGTGCACGCCCGCCCCGGACCGGCCGGCCGTAACCGGAAGCGGGAGGTCGCGCGGGTGCTCGGCCTCGCCGCGGCGGACCGGGCGGGTACGACCATCGAGGAGGTACACCCGTGAGCGTACGGATCCACAACATCAGCATCGACTGCCGCGACACGTACGCGCTGTCCGGCTTCTGGGGGCAGGTCTTCGGCTGCTCCCGCCAGCCGGACGACTTTCCCGGCGACCCGGAGGCCATGCTGCTGCCCCCGGGTGGCCCGGAGGTGCTCTTCGTTGCGGTGCCCGAGGGCAAGGAGGTGAAGAACCGCCTCCACCTCGACGTGGAGCCCACGGACCGGACCCGGGACGAGGAGGTCGCGCGCCTGGTGGCCCTCGGTGCCACCCAGGTCGCCGACCAGCGCCGCGCCGACGGCTCGGGCTGGGTGGTGCTCGCCGACCCGGAGGGCAACGAGTTCTGCGTGCTGCGCAGCGCCGCCGAGCGGGCCGCCACGGCAGGCTGACGCGAAAGGGGCCCGTCCACCGTCGTGGGCGGGCCCCCGGTCGCTGCCGTACGGGTCAGGACCTCTGCTCGACCTGCCCCCGGATGGTGGCGAACTCGGCGTGGGCCTGCTGGCCCGACTTGAAGTAGATGATGACCATGCCGACGCTGCCCTTGTCGCTCCACACGCAGACGCCGAGCGGCACGTCCTGCGCCTTGGCGTCGCCGCACTTGGCCTCGCCGCCGAGCGGGCCCGGGTCCACGGACCTCATCTCGCCCAGCCGCACGTCGCTGGTGCGCGCGCCCCTGATGGTGTCCTCTAGCGTCCTGGCCGGGTCCGGGTTGAAGCCGGACGCGGCGGCGATCATCACGAGGTCCTTGTCGGCGAGGGTGCCGTAGAACCCGCCGACGGTGCTGCTCGCGTCGGGGATCGTCTTGTTGAGTTCCGCCTCGAGCTGCCGGGCGCCGGCCTGGAGGGCCGGGTCGGTCGCCTTGGGCCGCCCGGCGAGGGTCGCCGGGGCGACGACCCGGATCCGGGTGGCGTCGACGGTCTCCTTGACCTCGTCCTTGACGGCGAAGGCGACGATCGCCGCGCCGCCCAGGCAGAGCACCAGCACCACGGCGAGCGAGATCAGCACTATCTTGCCGGCGTTCGACTTCCGCGCGGCCGGCGGGCCGCCGTAGGGCGCCCCCGCAACGCCCCCGGGCGGCGGCTGGGCGAACCCACCGGCCTGCGGCGGGTACCCGCCGGGTGGGGGCCCGTACGCGCCGGACTGCTGCGGCGGTCCGTACCCGCCGGGTTGCTGCGGCGGTCCGTACCCGCCCGGCTGCGGGGGCAGCGGGTCGTACCCGCCGGCCTGCGGCGGTGGCCCGTACCCGCCCGGTTGCTGGGGCGGGTACGAGCCGTACGGACCGCCCCCGCCGTCCGGCGGCGGGTAGGAGTTGGCGGGTGGGTAGGACATCGGTCAGCTCCGGGTCTGCGCGAGGGGATCGGTGGTCCGTGCGGCTCCGCCCGACGTGCCGCGTCCACTGTGGGCGGCGGCGCGCACCGGGCGGATGCCGGTCAGTACTTCTGCTCGATCTGGCCGCGGATGGCGACGAACTCCGCCGCCGCGGCTGCCGACGAGGAGAAGAACATCACGATGAGCCCGACGCTGCCGTGGTCGGCCCACGCGCAGACGCCCAGCGGCACGCCGGCGGACTCGCCGTCGCCGCACTTGGCCAGGCCGCCCTGCGGTCCGGGGGCGATCGCGGTCAGCCGCTTGACCGCCAGGTCCTTCGAGATGCCCTTGAACGCGTCGTCGAGCTCCCCTTCCGGGTTGAGCACGAAGGAGGAGGCGGCGATCACCATGACCATGTTCCGCTCCTCCGCGCTGCCGTAGAAGGCGCCGGCGACGCCGGTCTCACCGTGCACCGAGGACCGCAGCTCGCGGACCATGTCGTCGGCGGCCTTGCGCAGGGTCGGTTCGGTGCTCTTCGGGCGGCTGCCGAGGCTCTCCGGCGTGACGACCCGGATCTGCGGGGCGTCGCTGGACTCCGGCGACGGGGCGGGCTCGGACGACGTGGGGGCGCTCGGCGTGGCGCTCGACGCCGTCCCGGTCGGGGACGCGGTCGGGGTGGGCCGGGGGTCGGCCCCCTGGTCGCCCTCGTAGGCGAGGTAGGCGATGCCGCCCCCGCCGAGGCAGAGCACCAGCAGCCCGACCAGGCCCAGGGTCAGCACCAACTGGTGGGGCCTCGCCGGTCGACCCGCGCCGGGAGCGGGCGGCGGGTAGCCGGCGTACGGGCTGGTGGGGAACCCCGCCTGCGGCGTGACGGGATAGCCGCCGTAGGGCTGGGTGGGGTACGGCTGACCCGACGTGGGCCCGGGGTGCGGCTGACCCGACGTGGGGCCGGGGTACGGCTGGCCCGATGTGGGGCCGGGGTACGACTGGCCCTGCGGGGGCCCGGGGTGCGGCTGGGCCGACGTGGGGCCGGGGTACGGCTGGGCCTGCGGAGGGCCGGGGTGCGGTGTGGTGGGCCAGCCGCCGCCCGCCGGGGGCTGGCCGCCCGGCGAGGATCCCCAGCCGTCGGCGGGCGGTGCCGGGTAGCCGTCCGGCCGCGGCGGGTGGAAGTCGTAGTGCGTGTCGTGCTCCGGCTGCCCGGACCAGGGATCGACCGGCGGTTGGGACATGATCAGCTCCAGGCGAGGGTGCGAACGGGTGATCGTAGCCAGCCACGGCACGGTACCGCTGTCCCGACCCCGACCGTATCGGCCGCAACGACGAACGCGGTGGCCACCTCCATCCAAGCTGGACGGGGCAACCACCGCGAACGCGGGGGGCGGTGTGGATCAGGCGGGCAGGCTGGCCACCCCGTGCGGCAGGAACCGCCGGCCGGTGACCCGCTCCGAGGTGCCGGTCCGGTCCAGGTACGGCGTGATGCCGCCCAGGTGGAACGGCCAACCCGCGCCGAGGATCATGCACAGGTCGATGTCCTGCGCCTCGGCGACGACGCCCTCGTCGAGCATGAGCCGGATCTCCTGCGCCAGCGCGTCGAGCGCGTTCTGACGCACCTGCTCGGCGGTGAGCGGCTGGTCGCCGACCACGAGCAGCTTGGCGACCTCGTCGTTGACCTGGTCGTCGACGACGATCGGCTGACCGGAGTCGGCGATCCGCTTGAGGTTCTCGCTGACGCCGAAGCGGTCCGGGAACGCGGCGTGCAGGGTGCCGCCCACGTGGTACGCGACGGCCGGCCCGACGAGCTGGAGCAGGGCCAGCGGGCGCATCGGCAGGCCCAGCGGGTCCAGCGCGCTGTTCGCCACGTCCAGCGGGGTGCCCGCGTCGACGGCGGCGAAGACGGTGCCGAGGAAGCGGGTGAGCAGCCGGTTGACCACGAACGCCGGGGCGTCGGAGACCAGCACGGAGGACTTCTTCAGCTGCTTGCCGACCGCGAACGCGGTGGCGAGCGTGGCGTCGTCCGTCCGCTCGCCCCGGACGATCTCCAGCAGCGGCAGCACCGCGACGGGGTTGAAGAAGTGGAAGCCGACCACCCGCTCGGGGTGCTCCAGCTCCTCGGCCATCGCCGTGATCGACAGGCTGGAGGTGTTGGTCGCCAGCACCGCCTCCGGCTTGACGATCTTCTCCAGCTCGGCCCAGACCTGCTTCTTGACGGCCAGGTCCTCGAAGACGGCCTCGATGACGAAGTCGGCGTCAGCGAAGACGCCCTTGTCGACCGAGCCGCTGACCAGGCCGTACAGCTTGGCGGCCGTGCCCTTGTCCATCCGGCCCTTGCTGACGGCCTTCTCGATCTGGGTGTGCACGTAGCCGACGCCCTTGTCCACCCGGGCCTGGTCCAGGTCGGTCATGACGACCGGCACCTGGAGGCGGCGGGCGAAGAGCAGGGCGAGCTGGCTGGCCATCAGGCCGGCGCCGACGATGCCCACCTTGGTGACCGGGCGGGCCAGCCCCTTGTCCGGCGCGCCGGCCGGCCGCTTGGCCCGCCGCTGCGCCAGGTCGAACGCGTAGAGGCCGCTGCGCAGCTCCTCGGAGAAGACCAGGTCGGCGAGGGCCTCGTCCTCGGCGGCGGTGCCGGTGGCGAAGTCGGCGTCCTTCGCGGTCTCCAACAGGTCCAGCGCCTTGTAGGCGGCCGGAACCGCGCCGTGCAGCCGCTGGTCGAGGGTCTGCCGGGCGAAGTAGAGCACGCCCGCCCACATGTCCCTGTCGACCTCGGGCCGGGTCACGGTGACCTCGCCCCGGACGACGCCGGCGGCCCACTCCAGGGACCGCTCCAGGAAGTCCGCCGGCTCCAGCAGCACGTCCGCGATGCCCATCTCGGCGGCCTGCTTCGGCTTGAGCATCTTGTTCTGCATGAGCGGGTTCTGGATGATCACCTGGGTCGCCGCCGGGATGCCGATCAGGTTCGGCAGCAGCTGGGTGCCACCCCAGCCGGGGACCAGGCCGAGGAAGACCTCGGGCAGCGCCAGCGCCGCCGCGCCGCCGGAGAGCGTCCGGTAGTGGCAGTGCAGCGCCAGCTCCAGGCCGCCGCCCATCGCCGCGCCGTTGACGAAGGCGAAGGTCGGGACCTCGCTGTCCTTGAGCCGGGCGAAGACCCGGTGGCCGAGCCGCCCGATCTCCAGCGCCTGCTCGCGGTCGGCGAGCTGCGGGAGGCTGGTGATGTCCGCGCCCACGCAGAAGACGTACGGCTTGCCGGTGACCGCGACGAAGGCCGGGTCGGCCGCCAGCGCGGCGGTGATCGCCTCGTCCAGGCTGGTCAGGCCGCCCGGGCCGAAGCTGTTGGGCTTGGTGTGGTCGAAGCCGTTGTCCAGGGTGATCAGGGCGGCCGGCCGGTCCAGCCCCGGCACGTTCACCTGGCGCAGCAGCGCCCTGGTGACGACCTCGTTCGGTGCGGCGAGCGCGCTCACTTGTCTCCCTCCCCCTGAGCCGGCCTGCCGGACTCCGTCCAGTGTGGGTTCTCCCAGATGACCGTGCCGCCCATGCCGATGCCGATGCACATGGCGGTGACGCCGTAGCGCACCTCGGGGTGCTCGGCGAACTGCCGCGCCAGCTGGGTCATCAGCCGGACGCCCGAGGAGGCGAGCGGGTGACCGATGGCGATCGCGCCGCCCCACGGGTTGACCCGCGGGTCGTCGTCGGCGATGCCGAAGTGGTCGAGGAAGGCGAGCACCTGCACGGCGAACGCCTCGTTCAGCTCGAACAGGCCGATGTCGTCGATGGTCAGGCCGGCGAGGCGCAGCGCCTTCTCGGTCGACGGGATCGGGCCGACGCCCATCACCTCGGGCTCGACGCCGACGAAGCCGAACGACACCAGCCGCATGGCGACGGGCAGGCCCAGCTCGCGGGCGACGTCCTCGGAGGCGAGCAGGCTGGCGGTGGCGCCGTCGTTCAGGCCGGCCGCGTTGCCCGCGGTGACCTTGCCGTGCGGGCGGAACGGGGTCTTCAGGGTGGCGAGCTTCTCCAGCGAGGTGTCCCGGGGGGCCTCGTCGACCGTGGCCAGGCCCCAGGCGTTCTCCTCGTCGCGGACCGCCACGGACACCAGGTCGTCCTGGAGCTTGCCGTTGGCGTACGCCTTGGCGGTCTTCTGCTGCGACGCGAGCGCGAACGCGTCGGTGCGCTCCTTGGTGATGTGCGGGACCCGGTCGTGCAGGTTCTCCGCGGTCGCGCCCATGACCAGCGCGGACGGGTCGACCAGCTTCTCGGCGACGATCCGCGGGTTGGGGTCGACGCCCTCGCCCATCGGGTGGCGGCCCATGTGCTCGACGCCGCCGGCGATGGCGACGTCGTAGGCGCCCATGGCGATGCCGCTGGCGACGGTGGTCACCGCGGTCATGGCGCCGGCGCACATCCGGTCGATCGCGAAGCCGGGGACGGTCTTGGGCAGGCCCGCCAGCAGGGCGGCGGTCCGGCCGATGGTCAGGCCCTGGTCGCCGATCTGGGTGGTGGCGGCGATGGCGACCTCCTCGACCCGCTCCGGCGGCAGCTGCGGGTTACGGCGCAGCAGCTCGCGGATGCAGCGGATCACCAGGTCGTCGGCGCGGGTGTTGGCGTACATGCCACCCGCCTTGCCGAACGGGGTACGGACGCCGTCGACGAAGACGACATCCCGAACTTCACGGGGCACTTGAGCCTCCTCTTCGACCTGACCCGGCCTCGGCGCCGGCAGGCGGCACTACGGACCGGACGAAGGTCGCCGGCACGGGCGTGTTCCTCCGGATGCTACTCGCCAGTAACCATCGCTGGCACCCGCTCCCGTGTGGCCCACCCCACACCGCCGGGTCAGGGGACGGGGGCTGGATCGGTGAGGGCCTCCGTGAGGTCGGCAAGGAGCAGGGTGATCTGCCACTCGCGGGCGTTGAAGCCCCGGAGGGTCTCCGCGACGGCCGCCTCCGTGACCTCCTCCGGGGGTACCCAGGCCAGCCGGCGGATCGAGTCGGGGGCGATCAGGTTCTCCGGCGGCAGCTGGTGCGCGCCGGCGATGCGGACCACCACCTCCCGGCAGCGGGCCAGCCGGGCCGCCGCCACCGGGTCCCGTTCCGCCCAGCGGTGCGGCGGCGGGGGACCCTCGACCGTCGGGGCGACCGGCAGCGCGTCCTCGGGCAGCTGCCGCGCGTCGTCGAGCGCGGCCAGCCAGGTGCGGGCCAGCCGGCGCACCGAGCGGCCACCGAAGCCGGGCAGGGTGAGCAGGGTCTTCTCGTCCTTCGGATCCAGCTCCGCCGCCGCGACGATGGCCGAGTCCGGCAGCACCCGCCCCGGGGCGGCGTCCCGCCGGGCGGCGATCTGGTCCCGCGCGTACCAGAGGGAACGGACCCGGGCCTGGGCCCGCGCCCCGCGCACCCGGTGGATGCCCGACGTGCGGCGCCACGGCTCGGCACGCGCCTTCGGGGGCCGGGCGCCGGTGCGGACCAGCGCGGCGAACTCCTCCGCCGCCCACGCGGACTTGCCCTGCCGGGTCAGCTCCTCGTCGAGCGCGTCGCGCAGGTCGACCAGCATCTCCACGTCGAGCGCGGCGTAGGTCAGCCAGGACTCCGGCAGCGGGCGGCTCGACCAGTCGGCCGCCGAGTGGTGCTTCTCCAGGCTGTAGCCGAGTAGCTGCTCGGTCAGCGCGGCCAGGCCGACCCGCTCGAATCCGGCCAGCCGGGCGGCCAGTTCGGTGTCGAACAGCCGGCGCGGGCGCAGACCCAGCTCGGCCAGGCAGGGCAGGTCCTGGCTGGCGGCGTGCAGCACCCACTCGGCCTCGCCGATCACCGTGTCGAGGGCGCTCAGGTCGGGCAGCGGCAGCGGGTCGATCAGCGCCGTGCCGGAACCGGCCCGGCGCAGCTGCACCAGATAGGCCCGCTGGCTGTAGCGGTAGCCCGAGGCGCGCTCGGCGTCGAGGGCGACGGGGCCGGTGCCTGCGGCGAAGCGGGCCACCACGTCGGCCAGCTCGCCGGGTGTGGCCGCCGGCTGGGGTGTGCCCTCGCGCGGGGCGGTCAGCGGAACGGGCCCGTCGGCGGTCGGTTCGGTCCCCGCGGCCTCCGGCTCCGGTCGGGCCGACGGCGGGTGGTGCGCATCGTTTCCCGTACGGCTTTCGGCGGGCCGACGGCGCAGGGGTGGTTCGTCGGTCACCTGACAACCCTAGTGCGCGACGCGACGCGGTGGGTGAAGCCGGTCCGGTGTGTGTCGCCGGGCGACCGCCGGATGTCCCTCCGGAGGCCGGACATAGGGGAAGACAAAGCCCGTTGACGCAGGTACGGTCCATCGGGCCGTTGCGCGGGTACGGCATCATCAGGGTCCCGTGAACGGAGCGGGGCGTATACGGGGAGGGCAAGGCGATCATGACTGCTGGCTACGGGTCGGCGGACAGGGGCCCGGCGGGACAGGGCGACGGCGGGTTCCCGCCGGGGACGGCCCGTCCCGGGCCACTGCCGCCCCGGATCGAGCCGGCCGGCTCCGCGTACCTGCCGCCGGGCGCCCCCGGGCAGCCCGCGGCCGCCCCGTCCCCCCGTCCCGCCTGGTCGCCGCCGGCGCAGCCGGGCCAGTGGGGCGCGGCCCCCGCCAACGCCCCGGCCGCCGCGCCCGCCGCCGGCGGCTGGGGGCACGGCGGCGCGCCGTCCACCGCCCCGGGCCCGTCGACGCCGCCGTCCGGTGCCACCCCGGGGCCCGGCTGGCCCCCCGCGTCCGGCTCGACGCCGCCGGGCGTCCCCGGCCAGCCGCCCGCCCACGGCCACCCGCAGGGCGCCGGGCCGGGCCAGCCGTACCCCGCCGGGCCCGCCCCGGCGACGAAGGGGCGCGGGCTCACCATCACCGCGCTCGTGCTCGCCGGCCTGCTGGCCGTCGTGACGGGCGTGCAGGCGTACCAGATCAACCGGCTCTCGAACCGGCTGGGCGACACCGACAGCAGGATGGCGGCGGCGCAGGCGGCCGACGGCACCCGGCTCGACGGCCTGGAGTCCCGGGCGGGGGCGCTGGAGAAGCAGGCCGGCGCCGCGTTCAACCCGGAGGCCGTGGCCAGCGCCGCGCTGCCCAGCGTGTTCCGGGTCCGGGCCGGCAACTCCACCGGCACCGCGTTCGCGATCGGCAAGCCGGCCGCGGGCGGGGGCACCAACCTGTTCACCAACTACCACGTCGTGGACGCGCTCTGGCAGACCGGCGAGCGGGAGGTCTTCCTGGAGCGCACCGACCAGCGCTTCCCGGCGACCATCGTGCGCGTCGACGAGGCCAACGACGTCGCCCACCTGCGGACCAACGGCAAGTTCACCGGCCTGGTCGCCGCGCCCGCCGCCGTGAAGTCCGGGCAGCAGATCGTGGTCGTCGGCGCGCCGCTCGGCCTGGAGGACAGCGTCACCACCGGCGTGGTGAGCGCCTTCCGCGAGGCCGGCGGTGGCGAGGGCCCGGTCATCCAGTTCGACGCCCCGATCAACCCCGGCAACTCGGGCGGCCCGGTCATCAACGGCAGCAAGCAGGTCGTCGGCATCGCCACCGCCAAGGCCCGCAACGCCGAGGGGATCGGTCTCGCCGTACCGATCAAGGTCGCCTGCGACGGTTTCAAGATCTGCTGACCCCGTCAGCGCCCAACCCCCCTCGGCCCGGCGGAGCATGCCGCGCGGACCAGTACACGTGGAGGAAGAACGACATGTCCCAGCCACCGACCGGGCCGGAGGGCTACCCGCCGTACCCGCCGGCCGCGCCCGGTCAGCCGCCGTCGGGCGGCGCCCCGCACGGCACCACCTACGGCAGCCCGCGCCCGTACACGCCCGAACAGCCGGACGCCGGCCAGCAGTACTCCCCGGCGCCGCAGCAGTACAACCCGGCCCCGTCCGGCGGCTACCCCCAGTCCGCCCCGCCGGCGTCGCCCGGCTACACCCCGGGCAGCGCGTCGCCGCACGCCGGCCAGGTCTCCGGCGGGCCGGCCTTCGGGCAGCCGATGTCCGTGCCCCCGGCCTCCGGGCCGGCGTACGGGCAGCCGTTGTCCGCCCCGCCCGGCTCCGCCCCGCCCTTCGGCGCCCCCGCGCCGGGCGGCCCCGGCAAGAGCCACAAGGTGCTGATCCTGGCCGTCGTGGCCGGGCTGCTCTTCGTCCTGGGCGGGGTGATGACCGGCCTGTTCGTCTCGACCACCAACGAGCTGGACCGGACCGAGAAGAAGATGGCCAGCGAGGTCAGCCAGCGCGACGGCACCATCGCGGCGAACGGCAAGGAGATCGAGAAGCTCAAGACCGACCTCCAGGCGGTCCGGGACAAGCTCGGCGACACCGAGCAGGACCTCACCGGCACCCGTAACGACCGGGACGAGCAGGCCCGGCAGAAGAAGGTCATCGCCAGCTGCCTCGACAAGCTCACCACCGCGCTCGCCGCGGCGGCGAACGGCAACAAGGCGGCCTACGACAAGGCCATCCAGGGCATGGACAAGGTCTGCAACGAGGCCGAGAAGTATCTGTGAGGTGATCCGTCGCGGGGTCAGGCCGCGCCGGCGGGGCGACGCTCCGGCAGCGCGGTCACCCCGGGTGGGGGAAGCCCGGCGGTCGAGGCCAGCAGCGCGCACCAGGCCAGCAGGTGCGGGGCGAGGTCGTCGTCGACCGGCGTCCAGGAGGCGCGGATCTCGATGTCGGCGGCGGCGGGCGGCCCGGCCAGGTCACCGAACCGGGTCGACATGGTCTGGGTGATCGTGCCGCCGATCGCCCGGTGCTCCGCGTCCTGCGCCTCCAGCGCGTCGGTCAGCCACGTCCAGCCCACCCCCGGCAGCAGCGGGTCGGCGGCCAGGTCGACCTCCAGCTCCGCCGTCACGTAGGTGACCAGCCGCAGGGTGCCCTGCCACGCCTCGTGGCCGGCCGGGTCGTGCAGCAGGATCAGCCGCCCGGAGGCCACCTCCTCGCCGTCGCGCAGGACGGTGGCGGAGAGCGCGAAGGCGTACGGGGCGAGTCGCTGCGGCGCGCCGACCTCCTCCAGCACGATCTCCGACCGGGGCGCCGCGGACCGCAGCCCGGTGACCGCGCGGGCGAAGGTCTCCGGGAGCGCGATCGGGGGGGCCATGCCGGCAGCCTATGCCGCCGGTCGGCCGGCCGCCCGAGAGGCGCGCCGATGCCGGCCACGCGGCGGCCGTGGCACGGCCCCGGACGACGCTCCGCGGGCGCCCGCCTCCCGCCGGGCCGACCGGGTCACAAAAGGCGGCGCTGCCCGCTGCCGCCCGTGTCCCGCGTGGCACGATGGCCGCGATGACCACCACGACGACGGGCGCCGACGCCCGAGACGAAGACCCCCGCCGCGGCGGACCGGCCGACTCGCCCTTCGTCCGGGCCTGCCGGCGCCAGCCCGGCCCGCACACCCCCGTCTGGTTCATGCGCCAGGCCGGCCGGTCGCTGCCGGAGTACCGCGAGATCCGGGCCAACGTGGCGATGCTGGAGTCCTGCCGCCGCCCCGACCTGGTCACCGAGATCACCCTCCAGCCGGTACGCCGGCACGGGGTGGACGCCGCGATCCTGTTCAGCGACATCGTGGTGCCGGTCGCCGCCGCCGGGGTGGACCTGGACATCGTGCCCGGCACCGGCCCGGTGGTCGCCGAGCCCGTACGCACCCTGACCGACGTGGAGCGCATCCGGCCGATCACCCGCGACGACGTCTCCTACGTGGACGAGGCGGTCCGGATGCTCGTCGCCGAGCTGGGCGACACCCCGCTGATCGGCTTCGCCGGCGCGCCGTTCACCCTGGCCAGCTACCTGGTCGAGGGTGGTCCGTCGCGGACCCACGCGAAAACCAAGGCGATGATGTACGGCCAGCCGGAGCTGTGGCACGCGCTCTGCGGCCGGCTGGCCGAGGTGACGCTCGCGTTCCTGCGGGTCCAGGTGGCCGCCGGGGTGTCCGCGGTGCAGCTCTTCGACTCGTGGGCCGGGGCGCTGTCGGAGGCCGACTACCGCCGCTTCGTGCTGCCGCACTCGGCGGGCGTGCTGGCCGGGCTGGCCGACGCGGGCGTGCCCCGGATCCACTTCGGGGTGGGCACCGGCGAGCTGCTCGGCGCGATGGGCGAGGCCGGCGCCGACGTGGTCGGCGTCGACTGGCGTACGCCGCTGGACGCGGCGACCCGGCGGATCGGGCCGGACCGGGCGGTGCAGGGCAACCTCGACCCGTGCGTGCTGTTCGCGCCGTGGCCGGTGATCGAGGGCGAGGTGCGGCGGATCCTGGAGCAGGGCCGGGCCGCGCCCGGGCACGTGTTCAACCTGGGGCACGGCGTGCTGCCGGAGACCGACCCCGACGTGCTGACCCGGGTGGTGGCCCTGGTGCACGAGCTGTCCGCCCAGCCGGCCGACCGGGGCTGAGCGGCATGCGGGCGCCGTGGCGGGTGGCGGTGGTCGGCGGCGGGATCGCCGGGCTGGCCGCCGCGGTCCGGTTGCGCGACCGCGCCCCCGCCGGCACCGAGATCACCGTGTACGAGCAGTCCGGCGCGCTCGGCGGCAAGCTGCGCACCGGGGAGCTGGCCGGCTCGGCGGTGGAGTTCGGCGCCGAGTCGTTCCTGATGCGCGACCCGGCCGGGGGCGAGTCCGCCGCCGTGGCCCTGGTCCGCCGGCTCGGCCTGGGCGAGCGGATCGTGCACCCCACCGTCGGGCAGGCCGCGCTGGTCGTCGACGGGGGGCTGCGCCCGATCCCGGGCGGCACGCTGGTCGGCGTACCCGGGGACCTGGAGCGGGTGGCCACGGTCGCGCGGCCGGCGGCGGACGCCGACGTCGACGCCGGTCGTCCGCTGCTCGGCGTGGACGACGACGTCTCCGTCGGCGCGCTGGTCCGGGCCCGGTTCGGCGACGAGGTGGTCGACCGGCTGGTCGACCCGATGCTCGGCGGCGTCTACGCCGGCCGGGCCGACGACCTCTCCCTGACCACCACCATGCCCGCGCTGGCCCGGGCCGCCCGGGTGGAGCACACCCTGGTGGGCGCGGTGCGCGCCGCGCAGGCCGCGGCCCCCCGCGCGCCGGGGGCGCCGGTCTTCGGCACCCTGGCCGGCGGGCTCAGCACGCTGGTCGAGGCCGCGGCGGCGGCCAGCGGGGCGACGATCCGGCGGGGCGCGGCGGTGCGCGAGCTGACCCCGGCCGGGGCCGGGTGGCGGCTGACCGTCGGCCCCACCCGGGATCCGGAGTCGGTCGACGTCGACGCCGTGGTGCTGGCCGTGCCGGCCCGCCCGGCGGCCCGGCTGCTCGCCGGCTGGGCCCCGCAGGTGGCCGGGGGCGTCGGTGGGTTGGACTACGCCAGCGTCGCGCTGGTCACCCTGGCGCTGCCCGAGCCGGAGCTGCCGGAGCTGTCCGGTTTCCTGGTGCCGAGCACCGAGGGCCTGCTCATCAAGGCGTCGACCTTCTTCACCACCAAGTGGGGTCACCTGCGCCGCACCGACGGGCTGGCGCTCGTCCGCGCCTCCGTGGGCCGCTACGGCGAGGAACGGCAGGTGCAGCGCACCGACGAGGACCTGGCCGCCACCGTGCACCGGGAGCTGTCGGCGGTGCTCGGCGTGCCGCTGCCCGCACCGGTCGCCGGCCACGTGCAGCGCTGGGGCGGGTCCCTGCCGCAGTACACCCCGGGTCACTCCGACCGGGTGTCCGCCGCGCGGGCGGTCCTGCGGGCGAGCCATCCGACGCTGGTCCTGGCCGGCGCCGGGTACGACGGGGTCGGCATCCCGGTCTGCGTCCGTTCCGGCGAGACGGCGGCCGAGGAGATCATCACAGCACTGGGAGGATCGGGGACATGACCGAGCAGACCAACGCGGCCCGGCTGCGGGAGCTCAACGACAGCATCCGCTACACGATGTGGTCGGTGTACCGGGCCACCAGCCCGCTGCCGTCGCTGCGCGAGAACGTCACCGGCGAGGTCGAGGCGCTCTTCGCGGAGCTGGCCGGCAAGGACGTGGTCGTCCGCGGCACGTACGACGTCTCGGGGCTGCGCGCCGACGCCGACCTGATGATCTGGTGGCACTCCGCCTCCAGCGACGACCTCCAGGACGCGTACCTGCGGTTCCGCCGCACCACGCTGGGCCGGGCGCTCACCCCGGTCTGGTCGCAGATGGCGCTGCACCGGCCGGCGGAGTTCAACAAGAGCCACATCCCGGCGTTCCTGGCCGGCGAGGAGGCCCGCCCGTACGTCTGCGTCTACCCGTTCGTCCGCTCCTACGAGTGGTACCTGCTGCCGGACGCCGAGCGGCGCGAGCTGCTCGCCGAGCACGGCAAGATGGCGCGCGGCTACCCGGACGTGCGGGCCAACACGGTCGCCTCGTTCGCGCTCGGCGACTACGAGTGGATGCTCGCGTTCGAGGCCGACGAGCTGCACCGCATCGTCGACCTGATGCGCGACCTGCGGGGCTCGGGCGCCCGCCGGCACGTCCGGGAGGAGATCCCGTTCTACACCGGTCGTCGCCGCTCGGTCGCCGACATCGTCAACTGCCTCGTCTGACGCCCGGCCGCCCGCCGGCCGCCGCCCGCCGCACGCCGTCGGCGTGGGACGGGGCGGTGGTGGTCGGCGTTCCGGCCTGTCGAGCTGCCCCGTGGGGTGGGGCAGCGGCCCGGCCGGCGGCGGCCCGCCCGGTGGTGGGGCCCACCGGTGGGGCAGCTCGACAGCGACGTGACGGTGCCGGGGCGCGGGCCGGCCGGGGGCGCGCCCCGGAGGGAGTGGGACGCGACCCCGGCCGGGGTTCCGGTGCGGATCAGACGACGGTGGTGCAGGTGAGCGTCGGCGTGCTGTTGGTGCCGGACCACGAGCCGAGGAAGCCGAACGTGGTGCTCGCCCCGGGGGCCAGTGCTCCGTTGTGGGCCGCGTTGCGGGCGACGACCCACGTTCCGCTGGTGGTCAGGGTCGCGTTCCACATCGACGTGACCTGCTGGCCGTCGGCGTAGGTCCAGTTCACGGACCAGCCCTTGACGGCCCCGCCGCCGGCGGTCACCGTCACCTCACCCTGGAAGCCTCCACCCCACTGCCCGGTGATCCGGTAGGCGGCCGTGCAGGCCCCGGCCGGCGGCGGAGTCGTCGTCGGCGGCGGGGTCGTCGGGGGCGGCGTGGTGGGCGGCGGGGTCGTGGGCGGGGGAGTGGTCGGCGGCGGCGTCGTCGGCGGCGGGTTGGTCGGCCCGCCGGAGAAGTCGACGTCGCTGCACAGGTAGTACGACTGGTCCAGGTGGCTGGCCTGCCAGATGGTGTAGACGACGTGCCGCCCGGTCCGGCCCGGCGCGCTCGCCGGGATCTCGATGGACACGCCGGTGGGCTCCGGCTTCCACCCCGACGCCGGGGTGTTGCCGATCTGGCCGACCAGTTCCAGGTCGTCCCAGCCCAACGGCTCGGTGAGCGCGTCGAACCCCTGCTTCGTCACGTACACCCGGATGTAGTCCGCGCCGTGACTGGCCTGGTCGTACAGGCGGACCCGGAAGTTGCTGGAGACCGGGGCGGTCTTCCAGGCGCCGACCGTGTCGAGGGCGTTGTAGCGACCGCCCTCGGTCCGGCCGCCGGAGCAGAGCTGGCCGTCGGGGATGGCGGCCTGGTGGTTGCCGGCGACGCCCTCGCGGAACAGGCCGTTCCAGTTCCACATGGCGTTGGGGTTGGCCTGCCAGGCCTGCCAGCACATCGGGTCCTCGGTGGCCATCCGGGGATTCTGGAAGTCGCTGCCCCAGCGCTGCCAGCAGCCGTAGTTGCGTGACGCCGGGTCCACCACGGAGCCGTGCGCCGACACGGGGTTGGCCAGGGCCGTGGTCAGCAGCAGCACGGCGGTCGCCGCGACGGCGAGCAGCCATGCCAGGCGGGAGGATCGAAGTTGAGTGGACATGGAGCCCCCGGGGGGAGAGGTCGGACGACGACGCCCGGACGGCCCGGGAGTTGCCCCTCCCGTGCGCGCTGCGTGGCTTCCGCGACGGCTCTGCCCGGAGGCTGTCACATTTATCGGCCTTCGTCAATGCCTTTCCGGCGCATCGGGGTGTGCGGGATGCCGTCCTCGACGTACTCCGGGCCGGCGACGGCGAAGCCGTGGCGGGCGTAGAGGCCGACCAGGTGGGACTGGGCCTCCAGCACGCAGGGGCGGTCGCCGACCAGCTCCAGCGCCGCGGCCATCAGCCGGCCCGCGTGCCCGCCGCCGCGCGCCTCCGGTGCCACCACCACCCGACCGATCCGCGCCACGCCGCCCGGGTCGGCGAGGATCCGCAGGTACGCCAGGGGAGCGCCCCCGTCGTCGAGCCAGAGGTGCCGGGTGCCGGGCTCGACGTCGCGCCCGTCGAGTTCCGGGTACGGGCACGACTGCTCCACCACGAACACGTCGATGCGCAGCCGGAGCAGGTCGTGGAAGGTGCGGGCGTCGAGGTCGGCGAACGGGGCGGTCCTCGTCACGGGGATCTGCGGCACTCCGCGATGGTAGGCCGCGCCCGACGCCCCGCCGGCCGTCGCCCCGCCGGGCGTCCGGTCCGGTGGCCGGCCTCAGGCGGGGCGGGCGCCGACCGCGTCGCGGATCTCGGCGCCCCGGGTGCCCTCCTCCGCGCGGGCGCAGTGCGCGCAGCAGAAGAACCGGCCGGACACCTCCACCCCGTGCCCGACGATCTTGACCTCGCAGTGCTCGCAGATCGGCGCCAGCTTGTGCGCGGCGCACTCGAAGCAGTCGAAGGTGTGCACGTCGCCGCTGACGGTCCGCACCTCGAACGCCATCCAGTAGTCGTTACCGCAGACCTCGCACGTCGCCACGACAGAACCCCCCGAACGCCGACACGGTTTCCCCGAGCGTGCGGCAGCCGAACCGTGCCGGGCGGGCGGAACGGCCCGGGTCACTCCGGGGTGGCGGCGTGTCGCCCCCGGCGTGTCGGGCGTTGTACCGGGTGACCGCGCACGACCCCGGAGGAACACGACATGATCAAGCGGAACAAGCTCTTCGGCAACCAGGTACGGGTCACCTTCAGCCTGCCCCGCGACACCCCGCCCGGCGCGGTCAGCGTGGTCGGCTCCTTCAACGGCTGGGAACCGGGGCGGCACGAACTCGTGCCGCGCCGCGACGGCACCCGGACGGTCACGGTGCGACTCGGCCCGGGGGAGTACCGCTTCCGCTACCTCGCCACCGGCGGCGTCTGGCTGGACGACGAGTCCGCCGACCGGGTGGACGAGCGGGGCAGCCTGTTGCTGCTCTGACGGTCACCCTGCGTACTCGGGCCGATCGATGATTTTATCGACAGGAGTCTTTACTGTTAACAAGCTTTAATTTATGTTGAAGGGCACCTCACCAGGCCGAAGTCCGAAGGAGCTGCCATCATGCGCCGAAGAATCACGATCCCACTCGTGGCGACGGGCGCCGTCGTCTCCGCACTCGCCGTCGCGGCGCCCGCCCAGGCCCACGGCTACGTCTCCGGCCCGCCGAGCCGCCAGGCGCTCTGCGCCCAGGGGCGGGTCCCCGACTGCGGGCAGATCAAGTACGAGCCGCAGAGCGTCGAGGGGCCGAAGGGGCTGCGCAGCTGCCACGCGGGGATCGCCCAGTTCGCCGTCCTGAACGACGACAGCCGGGGCTGGCCCGCCACCTCCGTCGGCAGCTCCGTCACCTTCACCTGGACCAACACCGCCCGGCACGCCACCAGCAACTGGGAGTACTTCATCGGCGGCACCCGGGTGGCCGTCTTCAACGGCGGCGGGCAGCAGCCCGGCGCCACCGTCTCGCACACCGTCGACCTGGGCGGCTACCCGGGACGGCAGAAGGTCCTCGCCGTGTGGAACATCGCGGACACCGCCAACGCGTTCTACTCCTGCGTGGACCTCCAGGTCGGCGGGGGCGGCAACCCGTCGCCCACCCCGAGCCCGACGCGGCCGGCCCCGTCGCCGACCCCGACCCCCACCGCCGCCCCGACCACCCCGCCCGCGCCCGGCGGCAGCTGGACGGCGGGCCGGGCCTACCAGGCCGGCGACCAGGTCACCTACGGCGGGCTGACGTACCGCTGCCGGCAGGCGCACACGGCGATCCCCGGCTGGGAGCCGCCACACGTGCCGGCGCTCTGGTCGCAGGTCTGACCGGACGGGTGCGGCCCGCCGCCCGGCGTCCGCCGCACCCGTCACCCCTCCCCGGATCGGAGTACGCCATGCGACGGCTGCCCACGGTCGCCCTGCTCGCTGCCCTGCTGATCGTCCCCGGCTGCGCCGCGCAGACCACCCCGGCGTCGCCTGCCCCCGCCCCGCCGGGGACGGCCGCGACCAGCGGGACGGGGATGAACGGCCTGGACGTGGTCTTCCTGGCCACGCTGGCGGCACACACCGAGCAGACGCTGGAGATGGTGCGGGTCAGCCGCGACCGGGTGACCGACCCGAAGCTGCGCACCCTCGTCGCGGCCATCGAGGTCACCGAGACCGACGAACTCGCCACCATGCGCGGCTGGCTGACGGATGCCGGGCCGGCCGCCGCCGAGGCCGCCCGCCGGCACGACCACGGGCACCACGGGACCGCCGCCGAGGACATGGCACGCCTGCGGGCCGCCCCGGACGGCGAGGTCGACCGCGTCCTGCTCGACCTGCTCGCCCCGCACCAGGACGCGGCGGCCGACCTGGCCCGGGCGCACCAGACGGTCGGCGCCGACCCGCGCGTACGCGACTTCGCCGGGCGCGTCGAGCGGTCGCGTACGGCCCAGGTCTCGCTGATGGCCGGCCTGGCGCCGGGCCGGCGGGCCTGACCCTCCGGGGGCGCCGGCGCCGGCGTCGGCCGAGACCGTGCCGGCGCCCCCGAGGGTCCGCCGGCCGCCGTCGTCATCGGAGCCGGGGCGACTCAGGCGTCGGCGCGCGGCTCCAGCCGGATGGAGACGGAGTTGACGCAGTGCCGGGTGTCCTTCGGGGTGAAGCCCTCGCCCCGGAAGACGTGACCCAGGTGGCTGTCGCACCGGGCGCAGCGGATCTCGGTGCGGCTCATTCCCAGGCTGCGGTCCTCGATCTCCTTGACCGCGCCGGGGATCGCGTCGTCGAAGCTGGGCCACCCGCAGTGCGAGTCGAACTTCGTGTCGCTGGGGTAGAGCTGCGCGCCGCAGGCCCGGCAGTGGTAGGTCCCGGGCGTCTTCGTGTCGACGTACTCGCCGGTCCACGGGCGCTCGGTGCCGGCCTCCCGCAGCACCCGGAACTCCTCCGGGCTGAGCCGGACCCGCCACTCTTCCTCGGTACGGGGCAGTTCACTCTCCACGGTCATGCCTCCAGAGCCACTCACAGATGCGGATGAAAGTACCCGCACTGAACAGGAACAGGCCGCGCGGCGTGGGAATTCCGGGTACGGCGGGGGCGGCACCGCCACCTCCGGTCGCCCCGCCTTCTGCCGGAAGCCGTCTCCCGGACCGGGCTCGTCACCGACGTGCCGGGGTCGGATGCCTAGGAGGCAGACCGGCTCAGCGCGCGGGAACGACCGTACTCGGCGAGGGCGTGAAATGCGGCCTTGGGCGTCCACGAGCCGTCCGGCAGCACTCGCACGATCCCACGTGCCGCCAGGTCGTAGTCGTGCTCAGGATCGCCGGTGGTCGGTAGGTGCCGGTTCGCGAAGGTGTACACGAACGCCGCCTCCACCCCGCCGGCCTCGTAGTCGCGCAGCAGGTCGACGACGTAGCGCGCTTGGCCTTCCTCGTCGCGCTCCAGCTCCGCAGTCAGCTTCACGGCGCGGCCGTGCTCGTCGTACGTCACCGGTTCTGCCCCGCCGGCCACGTCGGCCGCGCCGCGGAACGTGCAGCAGCCGAATTCGGTCGCGGCGTACGGCTTGCCCTGACCCACCGCCGCCGCCAGGCTCTGGGGGAACACCGTGGAGTTGGTCGCGTCGCGGTAGCCGGCGTCGCTGGCGATGATGTCGAACGGCGCCCAGTCGACGTCCTCGAGCGGGATCGAGGCGTATCCGACGAGGCCACCGAACCGCTCGCGCACCGCGGGTACCGCCTCGGCGAGGAAGTCGTGCACCGCGGCCCGGGCGGCCGGGACCGCCTCCCTCATCCGCATCGGATCGGTGAACAGCGCCATCCGCTCCGCCAGGTCACGACCGGGCAGGAAGCCGTCGGTGAACATCGAGATCTCGGAACCGGTGAGATACACGACCGAGGCGCCGCCGCGCCGCAGCCGTTCGGCCCGCTCGGCGCCGTCGAGCACGAACGCCATGAGCCCGTCGCGGTCGAGGCCGTTGGTGAACGGGCAGTACCACACCTCGAGCCCGGCCTCGGCCGCGAGCCGCGCGGTCAGCTCCAGCCGGTCCTGGACACCGCCGGTGATACGGACCGCGTCGCAGTGCAACTCCTCGCGGATGACACGCAGGTCGTTCCGGACGGTCGCGGGGTCGAACGGCTCGTGAGTGGTGGATCCGGCGCTCACGAAGCCGGTGTCGTAGTTCATGCCGAAGACGCGCATCAAGAGTTCCCCTCCCTCTTACGGTACGTCGCGTACCCTATAAGGTACGTCCAGTACCCTACAAGCCATGGGTACGAGGCGCCGGGGCGAGGAGTTGGAGCAGGCGATCCTGCGGGCTGCGGCGGACGAACTGCGCGAGTCCGGGTACGCGGGGATGACGATGGACCGGGTCGCCGCCCGCGCCGGGACCAACAAGAATGCGATCTACCGCCGATGGCCGCGTCGGGCGGCCCTGGGCATCGCGGCGTATCGCCACCTGACCGACGCCGCCATGCCGAACCCCGACACGGGCAGCCTGCGAGGCGACGCACTCGAGATGCTCCGACAGGCCAACGAGACGTGGTCGTCGCCGCACGGAGCAGTCCTGCGCGGTCTGCTGGCCGCCGCAGCCGACGACCCGGAGCTACTCACCCTCATGCGCGAACGCTCCGGCGCAGACACCATGGACCGCGCCTGGCTCGGGATGCTCGAACGGGCCGCCGCCCGGGGCGAGGCGCCGGCGGCGGCCACCCATCACCGGGTGGCGACGACACCGATGATGCTGCTACGCGCCGAGTACGCGATGCGCGGCATCCCCTCGGTCCCCGACGAGGTGCTGGTCGAGATCGTGGACGAGGTGTTCCTGCCCCTGGTGCGCGGTCGCGGCTGACGCGGCACCGACCGGATCGTCCGCACGGCACCGACCGGATCGTCGGCACGGCGACGGGCGGATCGGATGTCGCCAACGTCGCACTGATGCTCAGCGACACGAGCTCCGCACCGGACAGGCGGCGCCGGAGCGACATCTGACGCCAGGACCCGCCGGCAAGGTCGACCGGCCGGGCCGGCAACGCCACACGCGGGACCCGACGGGGAGGTGTCGGTGACCCTTTCGGGCGGGACTCGCCCGCCAACGGTACGCCGGACGTCGGGGGTGTGGCATATGGTCGCGCAATGGGTGGTACGAAGGCCGCGGCCGAACAGATCGAGGTGGCCGGGCGCGACGTCCGGCTGACCAGTCCCGACCGGGTGATCTTCCCGCAGCGCGGCTTCACCAAGGCCGACGTCTTCCACTACTACCTCGCGGTGGGCGACGGCATCATGCGCGCCCTGCGCGAGCGCCCCACCACGTTGCAGCGCTTCCCGGAGGGCGTCGAGGGGGAGGCGTTCTTCCAGAAGCGGGTGCCCGCGCGGGGCGTGCCGCCGTGGGTGCAGACGGCCACGATCAGCTTCCCCAGCGGGCGGAGCGCGGCCGAGCTCTGCCCGGCCGACCTGGCCCACGTGGCGTGGGCCGCCCAGATGGGCACCATCGTGTTCCATCCGTGGCCGGTGCGTGCCGCCGACGTCGACCGCCCCGACGAGCTGCGCATCGACCTCGACCCGCAGCCCGGCACCGACTTCGCCGACGCGGCCTCCGCCGCCGGCGAGCTGCGCGGGCTCCTCGACGAGCTGGGCGTCACCGGCTGGCCGAAGACCTCCGGCGGCCGTGGCGTGCACGTCTACCTGCGGATCGCGCCCCGTTGGACGTTCACCGAGGTGCGTCGGGCCACCATCGCGCTGGCCCGCGAGCTGGAGCGGCGGCGGCCGGAGCTGGTGACCACCGCCTGGTGGAAGGAGCAGCGGGGCGAGCGCGTCTTCGTCGACTACAACCAGATGGCCCGCGACCGCACGATCGCCTGCGCGTACTCGCTGCGGGCCAACGCCCGGGCCACCGTGTCCACCCCGGTCACCTGGGACGAGCTGCCCGACGTCGACCCCGACGACTTCGACCTGCGCACCGTCCCGGCCCGGCTGGCCGAGCGCGGCGACCCGCACGCCGGCATCGACGACACCGCGTGGGACATCACCCCGCTGCTGGAGTGGGCCGACCGGGACGCCACGGCCGGCCAGGGCGACATGCCCTACCCGCCGGATCACCCGAAGATGCCCGGCGAGCCGAAGCGCGTGCAGCCCTCCAAGGACCGCGACCGCCCCCGCTGACCGTCCCGCGCCGTCACCGCCGGTCGCCGTACGCCTCCACCGCCTCCTTGGCCGAGCGTAGGTCCGCGCCGGTCGCCTTCCGGTACGCGGCGATCGCCTTGATCTTGTCGCCCCGGGCCAGGTGCCGGTCCACCTCCGGCGGCACGGGCGAGGCGTCCACCACGCCCAGGTGGTCCATCACCAGCCGGAGCCGGCGCTCGATCTCGGCGAGCCGGTACGCGGTGCGCGCCTGCTCGGCCCTGCCCGGCAACTGGGCGGCGAGCAGCGCGACGACGGCCACCATCAGGGCGGTGAGGGCGATCTCCATCCGGTGATCGAATCACATCCGCGCACCGCGCACCGCGCACCGCGCACCGCGCACCGTGCTCCCCGCTCGCCGGGTCGGCGACCGGCCGGCGCCTCCGGATAACGATCAAGTAACGGGCGCGAACCTTTCCCGGTCCGTCGCCGCTCTCCCTGATCGTCGGCCCGACAGCGGGCCAGGGGAGGGCGTCGGATGAAGCTGGTGTGGAGGCGGGCCCGCGAGGCGCGGGGGCTGCTGCTCGCCGCGGTGGTCGCGGCCCTGGTGGCGGTCGCGTTGGTCACCGGGCTGTCCGACTACAACCGGCGGGCCGTCGAGGCGGGCCAGCGCGCGCTGCTCAGCGGGGCGTCGTTCGAGGAGCGCAGCGTCCTGGTGAGCGGCGCGGCTGGCCGGGACGCGGCCGAGTTCGCCACCCGGGACCGGGCCGTCCGGGACGGGTTCGCCGCCGGCCTCGGCGGCGCGCCGGTGACCGTCGACTCCGCCCGGTACGGCGGTGGCCGGGAGCTGACCGGTGACCTCGGCACCGTGGTCCGCGACGACGATGACCCGGTCTTCGCCACCCTGGCGGCCCTCGACGACCTGCCCCGCCACGCCGAGCTGAGCAGCGGCGCCTGGCCCGCCCCGGGAGCCTCGCCGTTGCAGGTCACGCTGCCGGAGAAGGTCGCCGGCCTGCTCGGGATGACCGTCGGCGACCGGGTGCCGATGCTGGACCGTCGGTCCGACGAGGCCAGCACCGTGGTGCTCGTCGGGACGTGGCGGCCCCGCGACCCGGCCGACCCGTACTGGCGGCTGGCACCCGGGGTCGGGGCCGGTAGCGCCGCGGACGCCGGCACCTCGTACGGGCCGTTCGTGCTGGACCCGGCGGACTTCGTCGCCACCTACCCGGGCTCGGTGTCGGCGTCCTGGGTCGTCGAGCCGGACCTCGCGGCGGCGGCCGGCGCGGGTCGCCTGCCCGACGTGCGGCAGGCGCTCACCGCGGCCCTCGCCGAGGTGCCCGAGGCGGCCGGGCTGGGCGCCTCCGGCCAGACCGTCACGGCGATCGACCGCCTCCTCGACCGCGTCACCCGGGCCGACCTGGTGGGCCGTTCCTCGCTGGCCACCCCGCTGCTGCTGATCGTCGTCCTCGGCGGGTACGCGCTGGTGCTCGTCGCCGCCCTGCTGCACGAGGACCGGCGCGGCCAGACCGCGCTGCTGAGGGCCCGGGGTGCCGCACGGCGGCAACTGGCCGGCCTGGCGGCCCGGGAGGCGGCCCTGGTCGTCCTGCCCGCCGGCGTGCTGGGGCCCCTGATCGCCGGCGAGGCGCTGCGGCACGTGGGCACCGGCGGCGCCACCCCGCTGACGCTCGCCGCCGGCAACACCACGCTGGTCTGGGCCGCCGCGGCCGCCACCGCCGCCGGCTGCCTCGTCGCGATGGTCGTCCCGACGTTGCGGGGCGCCGGCACCTACGTCGCCGACATGGCGGCCCGGTCCCGGCCCACCCGCGCCGCGAGCGTCCAACGGGCCAGCCTCGACCTGGTGCTGGTCGGCTTCGCGGTGCTGGCCTGGACCCAGCTGCGCCAGTACTCGTCGCCGGTCGCCGGGGCGGCCGGCCGGCTCGGGGTGGACCCGCTGCTGGTCGCCGCGCCGACGCTGGGCGTGCTGGCCGGCGCGGTCGTGGCGTTGCGGCTGCTGCCGCCCGCGACCCGGTTCGCCGAGCGGTTCGTCGACCGCAGACCGTGGACCGCGACCATGTTCGGCATGTGGCAGGCGGGGCGCCGCCCGCACGCCGGCCCGGTGCTGCTGCTCGCCCTCGCCGTCGGCGGCAGCACCCTGGCGTGGTCGCTGGTGACCACGGGCGAGCTGTCGCAGGCCGACCAGGCCGACCACACCGTCGGCGCCGACCTGCGGGTCATCGAGCGCACCGGCTCGGCGCCCGACGGTCGGGCCGGTCAGCTCGCCGCGCTGCCCGGCGTCGGCGAGGCGCTGCCGGCCTGGCGCGACGAGATCCGCCTCGGCCGCGCCGACCTGCCGACGACGGTGGTGAGCCTCGACGCCGCGGCCGCGGCCGACGTGCTGCGACTCAACGAGAGGCTGACCGACGAGCCGGCGCCGGCGCTGCTCGACCGGCTGACCCGGGCGCGCGGCGCGCCGACCGGGGTGGAGCTGCCCGCCGGCACCCGCTCGGTCACCGGCACGGTACGCACCCCCGTGCGCGACGCCGTCACGCCGCACCAGATCGGCCTCTGGGTGCTGCTGACCCGGGCGGACGGGCTGGTCTTCCGGCTTCCGGCGGGGAGCACCGGCAGCGACGGCCGGCCGGCGGCGTTCACCGTCGCCGTCCCCGCCGGGGAGGGCGCCCTACGACTGTCCGGTTTCGAGGCCGACGGCGGGAGCGCGCGCGGGCGGGCGTACCGCCTGGAGGTGTCGGACCTGCGGCTGGTCGGCGCCGACGGCACGGCCCGGCCGGCGTCGCTGGACGGCGGGTGGGTGGCCGTCGACGGCCAGGGCAAGCCGGTCGGCGCGCCGGTCACGGCCGCCGGCCTGAGCGCCGACTGGGAGGTCGAGTACCGCGAGGGCGGCCGGTTCGCGTTCCAGCCGCCGAGCCGGTTCGCTGTGGTGCCGGCCGGCGAGGACCGGCCGGTGCCCGCGCTGATGACCCCGGCCGTGCGCGACGCGTTGAGCCTGGAGGTCGGTGAGACCGTCGACCTGGTGCTGTCCGGCGCGACGGTGCCGGTCACGCTGGTCGGCGAGCTGGACGAGGTGCCGTCCACGGCCGGCGAGGGCGTGCTGCTGGACCTGCCGGCGGCGGCGGAGTGGCTGATCCGGGACCGGGGCGGCGTCCGACCGGTCGGGGAGTGGTGGCTGAGCACCGACGGCGGCGGCCACGCCGAGGCGGCCCGCGCGGCGGCCGGCCTGACCGGCGCCACGCTGCTCGACCGGCGGGAGGTGGCCGCGCGGGCCGCCGACGACCCGTACTGGCAGGGGGCCCGCACGGGGTTGCTCGCCGCCGCGCTCGGCTCGGTGCTGCTGGCCCTGGTCGGCCTGATCGTCGACGTCTGGGCGACCGCCCGGCACCGGCTCGGGGAGTTCGCCGTGCTGCACACGCTCGGCGCCAGCCCCCGGCTGCTGGCCCGGGCGCTGCTGGCCGAGCAGACCTTCCTGGCCGGGATCGGCGTCGGTGTGGGCCTGCTGCTGGGCGCCGCGGTCGGCGCGACCATGGCCCCGCTGGTCATCCTCACGCCGTCCGCGGGCCGGCCGGTGCCGGAGGCCGCCTTCGTGCTGCCCTGGCTGCCCATCGGCCTGACCGCGCTCGGCCTGCTGCTGGCGGCACTCGCCTTCAGCGCGTTCATCGCCCTCGGCATCCGGCAGCGGGTGGCTGTGGCGCAGCTGCGGATCGGGGGAGACCGGTGACCGGGAGCGTAGGGACGACCAGGAGCGGAGACGGGGCGTGGTGAGCATCGGGGCGGTCGTCCGCCGGGTCCGGGCGTACGGCGGGCAGTTCCTGCTCCTCGCGGCGCTGACGCTGGTCGCCACGCTGGTGATCAGCGGGGTGCCCAGGATCGTCAACGGCCACGCCCAGGAGGGCCTGGAGGCCCACCTGGGTGCCGTGCCGCCGCAGCAGCGGGACGTGACGTACTCGTCCGGGCCGCTCGCCCCGGCGGACAACGGCACCTCCGTGGTGGCCGCGCACGAGGGCGACCTGGCGGCGATCGAGAGCGCGATGCCGCCGGTCGTCCGGCGGATGGTCGAGCAGCGGTGGTACGCCGGGGAGACCCCGGCCAGCCTGGTGCGGGGCCCGGACCTGGCGGCGAAGAACCTCCTGGTCCATCTCGGCCTGCGGTCCGTGACCGGGATCGAGGAGGCCGGCACGCTGGTCGAGGGGCGCTGGCCGGCCGACACGCCGAAGGACCAGCCGGTGCAGGTGGCGCTGGCCGCGGACGTCGCCGGCAAGCTGAACCTGCGGCTCGGCAGCCGGCTCACCCTCGCCGCGCCGGAGCCGCTCACCGCCGACTCCCCGCCCCCCAGCCAGCTCACCGTGGTGGGCCTCTTCCAGCCCCGTGACGCCGCCGACGGGTTCTGGGACGGGCTGCCGCCGCTGCTGCGCGTCGTCGAGCCGGTGGGGGACGGCCAACCCTTCATCGCCGTCGGCGTCGTCGACGGCGCCGCGCTGAACCGCCAGGCCGTCGCCGGCTGGCCGCTGACGTTCAGCTGGCGTTACCGCCTGGGCGCCGACGGCGTCGACGCCCGCGAGCTGGACCAGGTGATCGACGGCCTCCAGCAGATGACCCGGGAGGCGGGCGGCCGCAACCTCGTCCAAGGGCTGGACATCCCGCTGCGGCAGTTCTCCGCCGAGGTGGACAGCGCCCGGACGGTGCTCGGGGTCATCGCCGCGGGCGTACTGGCCACGCTGACCGGGCTCGTCGTGCTGGCCGCCGGGCTGCTGGTGCGCCGCCGCCGCTCGGAGTTCACGCTGCTGCGTGCCCGGGGCGGGGCGGCCACCACGAGCGCGGGCCGCAGCCTGACCGAGGCGCTGCTGGTGGTGCCACCCGCCGGCGCGCTCGGCTGGCTGGTCGGTGGCCTCGCCCCGGGGGCGGCGGGGGAGACCCTGTGGTTCGCCGTCGCCGCGACCGTCCTGGTGGCGTTCGCGCTGCCGGTGGCCACCCTTACCGCGTCCAGGGGCGGTGCCGGTCGGCGCGACCTGATCCGGTCGCGTCCCTCCGCGCGTCGCCTCACGGTGGAGGCGGGACTGCTGGTCCTCGCGGGCCTCGCGGTCGTGCTGCTGCGCCGCCGCGGCCTCACCCCCGGGGAGGTCGACCCGCTGCTGGTCTCGGTGCCGGTGCTGCTGGCCGTCGCGGCGGCGGTGGTCGCGATGCGGTTGTACCCGTGGCCGCTGCGGCTGGTCAGCCGGCTCGCGGCCCGGGCCCGGGGCAGCGTCGCCTTCCTGGGCACGGCCCGGGCCGGCCGCTCCGTCGTCGCCATGCCGCTGGTGGTCGTCGTGCTGGCCATCGCGACCGCGGCGTTCTGCGCGGTGACGGCCGCCGGGATCGAGGCGAGCCGGGACCGCGCCGCCAGCCGGGTGGTCCCCGCCGACGCCCTGATCCTGGGGGACCGGATCGCCCCGGACACGGGCGCCGAACTGGAGCGGCTGCCGGGGGTCCGCGCCGCGAGCCCGGTGCTGTACGAGGCGGGCCAACGCCTGGCGAAGGACGCGGTCGGCACCGAGACCCGCCTCGGCGGGGTGACCGTGCTCATGGTCGACGGTCCGGCCCTGGCCCGGATCGTCCGCGAGTCCGGCGTCGACGTGACGGTGCCGGCGGCGCTGCTCGCCCCCGCCGGGGGAGGCGGCCCGCTGCCCGCGGTGGTCTCCCCGACGGTCGCCGCCGAGCTGGCCGACGCCGGCCTCGACGGCTCCGCCTTCGTCAGCGCCCAGGGCCAGCGGTACGAGTTCCGGGTCGCCGGGCAGGCGGAGAGCTTCCCGCTGCTGCGCGCCGACAGCAGCCGCTTCGTCGTCCTGCCCTGGCAGTCCCTGCCCCGGCGGGACTACGCCGCCGTGCCGACCGGCTTCCTGGTGGCCGGCGACGGCCTGGACGGCGACGCGCTGCGCCGGGCCGGCGACGCGGGGCAGTCCCGCTTCCAGACCGGCGGGGCGGTCACCGGCCGGGAGCGCCCGCGCGGCGTGGAGGTGCTGACCTTCGCGGACACCCGCCGGCAGGTGGGTGAGGGCGGCGCGAACGGGGTGCTCGCCTTCGGCTTCACCGCCGGCGCGGCCGGCGGGACGGCCCTCGGCCTGCTCGCGATCGCCTTCACGGTGCTCGCCGGTGCCCGCGAGCGCGGCCAGGTGCTCTCCCGGCTGCGCACCCTCGGCCTGTCGCGACGCCAGTGGCGCGGGCTGCTGCTGGTGGAGCTGGTTCCGCTGGTGGGCGTCTCGGTGGTGACCGGTGCGCTGGTCGGCACGGCCCTGCCGCTGTTGCTCACCCCGGTGCTCGGACTGTCCGCCTTCACCGACGGCGTCGAGGTCCGGGTCGCGTTCGAGCCCGGCCTGGCGGCTGCGGTCGTCGCGCTCGGTGCGCTCGCCCTCGGCTTCGCGGTCGCCGTCGAGGCCCTGAACAACCGCCGGATGCGCCTCGGCGAGGTGCTCCGGCTCGGAGAGGAGAACTGACAATGACCGCTACCGCGGAGACCACCGCCGTGCCGGACCTGGCCGCCCTGCAACAGCGGGCCGCCCAGCGTGCGGCCGAGCGGGCCGGCGGCCGGGACCGGTTGCGCGGGCACATCGTCTGCGACGGGCTGGTCCGGATCTTCAAGACCGAGGGGGTGGAGGTCGTCGCGTTGCAGGGGCTCGACCTGGTCATCGACCGGGGCGAGCTGGTGGCGATCGTCGGCGCCTCCGGTTCGGGGAAGTCGACACTGCTGAACATCCTCTCCGGGCTGGACACGCCCACCGCCGGCATCGCCCGCGTGGGGGAGTACGACCTGCTCAACCTCTCCACCCGGCGGCGACTGAGCTACCGGCGGAGCATGGTCGGATTCGTCTGGCAGCAGACCGGCCGCAACCTGCTGCCGTACCTGACCGCGCTGGAGAACGTCGAGCTGCCGATGCGGCTCGCCGGGCGGCGCGGCGGGCGCCGGGCCCACCGCGAGCGGGCCCGGGAGCTGCTCGACATGGTCGGGGTCAGTCACTGTGCCGACCGGCGGCCCGGGCAGCTCAGCGGCGGCGAGCAGCAGCGCTGCGCGGTCGCGGTGGCGGTGGCCAACGATCCCGAGGTCCTCTTCGCCGACGAGCCGACCGGTGAGCTGGACGAGGCGACCGGAGCCGACGTCTTCGCGACGCTGCGCACCATCAACGCCGAACTCGGCGTCACCATCGTGGTGGTCACCCACGACCACGCCGTGGCCAACCAGGTCCGCCGGACCGTTGCGATCCGCGACGGCCGGACCGCCTCCGAGGTACGCCGGACCGCGCGGATCGGCGCGGACGGCAGCCCCGAACTGGTCAGCGAGGAGTACGCCGTGCTCGACCGCAGCGGCCGGATGCAGCTGCCGGCGCCGTTCGTGGACGCGTTGTCGCTGCGGGACCGGGTGCGGCTCAACCTGGAGCCGGACCACGTGGAGGTGCGCCCGGGCGACCGGCCGCAGGACGAGCGGGAGACGCCGCGGTGAGCGGGCGGGTCGTCGTGGCGCTGGACGGGCGGGAAGCCGCCGCGGCGGGCGGGCGGGAAGCCCGCGCGCTGGGCGGGTGGAAGGCCCTCGCCGTGGGCGGGCGGGGCATCAGTCGGTACCGCGCGGTCGATCCGGTCGACCGCGCCGAGCACAGCGGGGCGGGATCATGAGCGAGCACGACGTGACGTCGGACGGACGGTCGGCCGGGGCGGTGGCGGGCGCCACGGTCACCGACGAGGTGGTCCGCGTCGAGGGGGTCAGCCGCACGTTCGGCCGCGGCGAGCACGCGGTGCACGCCGTACGGGACGTGTCGTTCTCGGCCGGGCGGGGCGAGCTGGTGGCCGTACGCGGTCGCTCCGGGGCGGGCAAGACGACCCTGCTGAACCTGGTGGGCGGGCTGGACCGGCCCGACTCGGGCCGGGTGGTGGTCGCCGGGCACGACGTCACCGGCGCCGGTGAGAAGGAACTGCTGGAGCTGCGCCGCGGCACGGTCGGCTTCGTGTTCCAGACCTTCGGGCTGGTGCCGATCCTGTCCGCCGCCGAGAACGTCGGCGTACCGCTGCGGCTGGCGCGGGTCCCGGCGGCCGAGCGGGAGGAGCGGGTGGCGGTGCTGCTCGAGCTGGTGGGTCTCGGCGGGCACGCGGGCCAGCGCCCGTACGAGCTCTCGGGCGGGCAGCAGCAGCGGGTGGCGGTGGCGCGGGCCCTGGCCAACGAGCCGGACCTGCTGATCGCCGACGAGCCCACCGGTCAGCTCGACTCCGAGACCGGCCGGTCGATCATGGACCTGCTCCGGGCGGTCGTGCACGCCCGGGGCATGACCGCGCTGGTCGCCACCCACGATCCGGCCCTGATCGACCTCGCCGACCGCGTCCTCACCCTCCGCGACGGCCACCTCCTCCCCGCCTGAAACCGCCCCCACCACCCATCCCTGGCTCCCTCCACGGCCCCGCCCGCCCCGCCGGCCCTCGGCCCCGCCCCGCCCGCTCCGCCCTCGGCCCCGCCCGCCCCGCCCTCGGCCCCGCCCGCCCCGCCCGCCCCGTCCGCTCGATCATGCAGTTGTGGTGGGAGTTCCCAGGTGCTTCATCCCTTTTGTCGAGCACCAGAACTGCATGATCGACGGGCCGCGGGGCGGTGGGCCGTGGGCGGCGGGGGGTGGCGGTGGGCTGGACGGGAGAGGGAGAGAGGGTTAGAGGGGGAGCTTCATGCCCTCGTGGGTGGGGAGGAAGCCGAGGTTGAGGTAGAAGCGGTGGGCGTCGTGGCGGGTCTTGTCGGTGGTGAGCTGGACCAGGGCGCAACCACGCTGCTTCGCCTGGTCGACCGCCCAGGTGATCATCTGCCGGCCGAGGCCCCGCCCGCGTAGGTCGGAGCGGACGCGGACCGCCTCGATCAGCTGCCGTTCCGCGCCGTGCCGGCCCAGGCCGGGGATGTAGGTGAGCTGCATACAGCCGAGCAGCTCACCGTCCGCGTCGGCCACGATCAGCTGGTTGCGCGGGTCGGCGTCGATGTCGGCGAACGCCTTCTCGTACCGGGCGTCGACCTCCGTGAAGTCGCGGGTCCTGCCGAGCACGTCGTCGGCGAGCAGGGCGATCACGGCGGGCAGGTCGGCTCGGACGGCCTCGCGGAAGATCACGTCACTCATGCCGCTCAGCGTGGCACAGTGAGCTGGGCCGATGGGCGGGCAGCGCTGGCGTACGGGGGGCAACATGACTGTCCATGGACGTCCTGCTGTTGCCGTTCCGGTTGATCTACCGGGGGCTGGTCTGGTTCGCCAACTCGCCCCGTACGTTGATCATCTCCTACCTGGTGATGATCGTGGTGGCCGGCGTGATCTACGGCCACGTGGAGAAGCGCAGCCCGGCGGACGCCATCTGGTGGGCGGTGGTGACCGCGTCCACCGTCGGCTACGGCGACATCTCCCCGGTGAGCTGGCAGGGCCGTACCCTGGCCGCGCTGCTCATCTCGACCATGGTGCTGCTGGTCATCCCGTTGATCACGGCGCACTTCGCCAGTCAGCTCATCGTCGACGACGACGCCTTCGAGCACGAGGAGCAGGAGCAGCTCAAGGCCGACGTGCGCCGGATGCGGGCGCTGCTGGAGGAGATCGCGGCCCGGCAGGGCATCGACCTGCCCGACCTGCCGCCGGCACGACCGGTCAGCGGGCCGGGCAGCGCAGCCCATCCCTGGGCACGACCAGGTCGATCAGGTAGGCGTCGACCGCCCCGGTGACGCAGGAGGTCTGCGGGTACGCGGTGTGCCCCTCGCCCTCCCACGTGAGCACCCGGCCCACGCCCAGCATCGCGGCCAGCGCCGGGGTCTGCTCGTAGGGCGTCGCGGGGTCGCCGGTGGTGCCCACCACCAGGATCGGCGGCGCCCCCGTGGCCGGGCCCGTCGGGTACGGGTCGCGCCCCCCGGGCCACTCGGCGCAGGAGAGCAGGCCGACGGCCAGGGCCGGCCCGAACAGCGGGTACTTCGCCCGCCACTGCGACTGGAGCTGCCGGATGCGTTCCCGGCTCGGCTTCTGCTCCTCGTCGGCGCAGTTGACCGCCAGGTTGGCGTCGAACATGTTCGAGTAGTGCCCGTCGGAGTCCCGGTCGGCGTACGCGTCGGCGAGGCGGAACACGTCTGCCGGGTCGCCGCCCTCCAGCTTGTCGATGGCGCGGGCCAGCTCCTGCCACCCCGACTCGGTGTAGAGCGACGAGATGATCGCGTAGAAGACCCAGCCCGCGGTCGCCTCCCGGCCGTCGTCCCCGCGCACCGGGGACACCCGCGCCTTGTCGATCGCCGAGGTGACCGCGCCCCGGGCGTCGGGGGCGATCGGGCAGCGCCCGGCGTTGGCCGCGCACCACGTGGTGAAGTTGCCGAAGGCCCGCTCGAAGCCCTTGGCCTGGCCCTCCGAGCCGGCGATCAGGTCCTGCTCCGGGTCGACCGCGCCGTCGAGGACCAGCGCCCGTACCCGCTGCGGGAAGAGCTGGGCGTAGGTGGCCCCGAGCAGGGTGCCGTAGGAGTAGCCGAGGTAGGTCAGCTTGTCGTCGCCGACGGCGGCGCGGACCGCGTCCATGTCCCGGGCGGCCTGCTCGGTGCCGTAGAGCGGCAGCTGGTCGCCGTAGCGGTCGCCGCAGCCGCGCCCGATCCGCTGGCTGAGCGCGACGAAGCCGTCGAACGACTCCTGGCTCTCCGGGTCGGGGTCGTAGCCGAAGCTGGCGTCCAGGTCGGCGTCGGGGATGCACTTGACCGGGCTGGAACGGGACACCCCGCGCGGGTCGAAGCCGACGATGTCGAACCGGTCGGTGATCGAGGCGGGCAGGCCCCCGAACGCCGGTCCGAAGGAGAGGTAGACGGCCGTGTCCACGCCGGAGCCGCCGGGCCCGCCCGGGTTGATCACCAGCGAGCCGATCCGGTCGCGCTGTTTGGTCGACCGGGCCCGCAGCAGCGCGATCTCGAAGGTCTGCCCGGTGCCCGGCCCGGCGGTGGCCCCGCCGCCCGTGCCCGTGCCCCAGTCGCGCGGCACCTTGATCCGCGCGCACTCGTAGCGGATGTTCGGCGCGCCGCGCCCGACCAGCTCCTCGGCCACCTCCGGGCAGGCCCGCCAGGTGGGCGCCGTGCCGGGGGCGGCTGCCTCGCCGCCGGCCTCCGTCCGAGGGGCGATCGCCGGGATGGTGCAGCCGGCGGCGACCAGCGCGGCGGCGGCCAGCCCGGCGAGGGTGAGCCGGAACCGGCGGATCCGGTCGGGGGTGCGGGTCACGAGCGGGCCTCCGTGTCGGGTCGACGACCAGGCTACGCCGGACCGGCGGCGGACCCCACGGTCACCGTGGGATCGCCGCGCAGCACCTGGTCCACATCGAACCGTACGGGCCGGTCGAGCTGGTCGTAGCGGCAGGAGCGGGGATCACGGTCGGGCCGCCAGCGGACGAACCGGGCGGTGTGCCGGAACCGGTCGCCCTCCATGGCGTCGTAGCCGACCTCGACCACCAGCTCGGGGCGCAGCGGCTCCCACTCGAGGTTGCGGGCGCCCGTCCAGCGGCTCACCCCGCCGGGGAGGCGCTGGCCGCGTTCGTGGTCGCCGTGCACCCACGGGTGGTCGGCGCCGACGTCACGGTAGGGCTCCAGCTCCTCCAGCAGCTCCGCGCGGCGGGCCATGGTGAACGACGCGCTCACCCCGACGTGGTGCAGGACCCCGTCGTCGTCGTGCAGGCCGAGCAGGAGCGAGCCGACCACCGGGCCGGACTTGTGCCAGCGGAAGCCGGCCACCACCACGTCGGCCGTGCGGGCGTGCTTGACCTTGAACATGAGCCGCTTGCCCGGCTCGTAGGGCAGGTCGGCCGGCTTGGCGATCAGGCCGTCCAGGCCGGCGCCCTCGAAGACGTCGAACCAGCGGTGCGCGGTGTCGGCGTCGGTGGTCACCTGGGTGACGTGCACCGGCGGGCGCACCCCGGCCAGCGCCGACTCCAGCCGGGCCCGACGCCGGGGGTAGGGCTCGTCGAGCAGCGTCTCGTCGTCGAGGGCGAGCAGGTCGAAGGCGACGAAGTCGGCCGGGGTCGTCTCGGCCAGCAGCTTGACCCGGGACGCGGCCGGGTGGATGCGCTGGGCGAGCAGCTCGAAGTCGAGCCGGGGCTGCCCGCCCGGGCCGTCGCGCCGGATCACGATCAGCTCGCCGTCGACCGCGCACCGCGCGGGCAGCTGGCGGCGGGCCTGCTCGACCACCTCGGGGAAGTAGCGGGTCATCGACTTGCCGCCGCGGCTGGCCAGCTCCACCTCGTCGCCGTCGCGGAACACGATGCACCGGAAGCCGTCCCACTTCGGCTCGTAGGTCATCCCGGGCGCGGTGGGGATCCGCGGGACGCTCTTGGCCAGCATCGGCTCGACCGGCGGACTGATCGGCAGCTTCACGGCGACAGTCAACCAGACCGCACCGACAGTCGTGAGGCAGAACACGTTCGGCCGGCGGGCGGCGTGTCCGGCCGCGCGCCGCTCGTGCCGCACCGGGCGAATCGCAAAAGCGCAGGTCAGAGCTACCTTCGCGGGGTGTCGGAGTGGGTGTGCGGGTGTTGCGGGCGGTGGCGGGTGAGCGTCGAGCTGATCCGGGGCCGCTACCGGTACCGGCTGGTGCGCCGCTATCCCCGGCAGTTCGGCGGGGGCAAGGACGTGCTCGGCGAGGCCGGCACGGTGGCGGAGCTGGAGGAACTGCTGCGCCGGCGTACCCCTCTCGGGCTGGCCGACCTGCGCGAGGCCGCCTGACCCGGCGGCGGCCGGGCCCGGCGGACACCCCGGCGATCCGCCGGCCCGGCACCGCGGCGGGCCGGCCGGCGGACGCCCCGTCACGATTCCGTAGCCGGCGTCGTCGAGACTGGCAGCGGCGCCGTCGGGCGCCGACACGGGGAGGAGGCGCGATGCGGTTCGAGGCCGGTACGGAGGTGGCCGCCGGGGCGGGACGGGTCTGGGCGGTGCTGGTCGACGTGGAGCGGTGGCCGGAGTGGACGCCCTCGGTGCGCCGGGTGCTACGGGGGGAGGCGGGGCCGCTCGCGGTGGGCGCCACCGCCCGGCTGGAGCAGCCGAAGCTGCGACCGGCGCTGTGGCGGGTCACCGAGCTGACCGAGGGCCGGTCGTTCTCCTGGGTGTCCGGCAGCCCGGGGGTGCGCACGCTCGGCGAGCACCGGGTGCTGCCGCTGCCCGACGGGCGCAGCCGCGTCGAGTTGGCCATCACGCAGACCGGGCCGCTGGCCGGGCCCGTCGGCTGGCTCTACGGCGACCTGATGCGCCGCTACCTGCGGCTGGAGGCCGACGGGCTCAGGCGTCGCTGCGAGCGGGACTGACCGCCTTCTCCAGCAGGGCGAGCCGGATGCCGTTCGCGTCCGGCCGGTGCCCGACGACCCGGTAGCCGTGCCGCTGGTACAGCCGCAGGTTCTGCGCGCTGTCGGCGCCCGTGAGGAGCGCGAAGCGGCGTACCCGGGCGGCGCAGACCGCCTCCACGGCGCGCAGCAGCCGCCCGCCGACGCCCCGGCCCTGCTGGTCCGGGGCGACGGAGAGCCGGCCGACGTGCGCGGTGTCGCCGTCGACGTGCGCCCGGACGGAGCCGACCAGCCGGCCGCCGAGCCGGGCGGTGAGCACCGTCGCCGGCCCCGCCAGCGCGGCCCGCACCTCGTCCAGGGTCTCGGTCAGCGGGGGCAGGAACGGATCCGCGTAGTGCTGTGCCTCGGTGAGGAACGCGGCGCGCTGCACGGTGAGGATCTCGCCGGCGTCGGCGACGTCGGCGGGGGCGATGCGCGGCTCGGTGATCACCTCGACAGCCAACCACAGGCCACCGGGCGGGCCGCCCGCACCGCCCGTACGCTGGCGGTCGTCCCGTCGAGCCGTGGGGGTACGTCGTGCCGGCACTGACCTATCCGCACGTGGGCGCCACCGAGACCGGCGAGCTGCCGCCCGGCTGGCGGCACGTGCGGCACCGCGTCCGGCTGCCCGACTCCTGCTTCGCCGCCGCCGGGGACGCCGTGCTCGGCTGGCGGCTGCACCGGGCCGCCGGCATCCGGATCGCCGCCACCGCCGAGCGGGCCGCCCCCGGGGTCCGGGTGGTCTCCGGGCTGGGCGTCGGCCCGCTGCGGCTGGCCGCGCCCTGCGAGGTGGTCTGGGCCGTCGACGACGGGCGGCGGGCCGGCTTCGGGTACGGCACGCTGCCCGGGCACCCGGCGCGCGGCGAGGAGGCGTTCGTGGTCAGCCGCGACGCCGCCGGCCACGTCTGGTTCGAGGTGGTCGCGTTCAGCCGGCCGGACCGCTGGGTCATGCGCGCCGCCGGGCCCGCCGGTCGGGCCTTCCAGCGGGCGTACGCCTGGTGGCTCGGCCGCACCCTGCGCCGCCTCTGCGCGCGCCCCTGAACCGCACCCGTCGCCAGCCGTCGTCGCGGCCCGCCACGACGACCCGCGTGCCGGCCAGCACCGAGCTGCACAGCGGCGGCATCCCCGGCGCGAAGCCCGACGGGCGGCGGGACCCGGTCAGAACCGGGCGAAGGAGCGGATCGGCATCCGCGGGCCGTACTTCGGCGCCTGCACGCCACCGGCCGCCAGCAGCACGCAGACCCGCCCCCGGTGCCCCCGGAACGGCTCCAGCAGGGCCAGCATCCGGGCGTCGTCGCCGCGCGGCTCGCCCGCCAGGGCCCAGGCCACCGTGTTCGGCACGTGGAAGTCGCCGACGCTGACCGCGTCCGGGTCCCCGTACGCGACGCGCACCACCTCGGCGGCGGTCCACGGGCCGATGCCGGCGATGGCGGTCAGCCGGCGGGTGGCCTCGGCGGAGTCCGCGCAGCGCTCCAGCCGGTCGGCGACGGCCGCCGCGCGGCGCAGCGTCTCGGCCCGGCGCTGCTCCACGCCGAACGGGTGGAACACCCAGTACGGGGTGGCGGCCACCGCCGCCGGGTCCGGCGGCAGCAGCAGCGGCTGCATCGGTCCGGGCGCCGCCTCGGCGAAGTGCCGCACCGTCGCCGCGTACGCCCGGTACGCCTCCTTGCCGGTCACCTTCTGCTCGAAGACCGCCCGCAGCAGCCGGGGGAAGACCTGCCCCGTGGCCGGCATGCGCAGCCCCTGGTGCTGGGCCGCGAGCCGCGCCACCACGGGGTGGGCGGCGGCGAGCGCCGCGAACCCGCCCACGTCGTCCCGGAGCCCGGCGACCGCGTCCGCCCACTCCACCACCCGGTCGGCCCCGGGACCGTAGCCCTCGGCGAGCAGGGCGCCGCCGGCCGGCCGCAGGGCGAGGGTGGCCGGACCGTCCGGGGTGCGGGCGGCCCACCAGAAGGTGCCGGCCGCGACGCGCGCGCAGGGGTCGTACGGGCTGAAGGTCAACGCCCGGACCGACGCGGCCAGCCGGTACCCGGCGGGCGGGCGCAGCTCCCGACGCGCGGTGGGTTCGGTCCCGGTCACCCGCACATGCTGTCACGTCCCCGGCCCGTGACCGGCGACACCGCCGGGCGCGCCCGGTCCGGCGATGCCGCCGGTCCGGCGTCGTGGCCGGTCCGGCGTCGTGGCCGGTCACCGGCCGCGCCCTCCCCGGCCACGACCGGCCACCGGGTCCCGTGGGTCAGTACGAGTAGTTCGAGTCGCCCTGCCCGGCCTTCTCGTCGGACGGCGGTGCGACCGGCTTCGGGGTGCCCGTCGGCAGGCAGCTGAGGTTCTTCCTGCCGTCCGGGGCCACCACGAACCAGGTGCCCCCGACGCCCTGGCCCTTCCACTGGCCGGGCTTCCTGTCCCCGACGTAGCGGTAGAGCGGCCAGCCGTCGAGGGTGATCTGCCGGCTGCCGTCCTGGCGGGTCACGGTGCCGACCTTGTCGTCGGAGACGCCGTTGAGCTCCGGGTTGCCGTCGGTCAGCGCCGGGGGCCACACCTGGGCGCACTTGTCGACGCAGTTCGACGAGGGCGGGTCGTTGGTGTCCTTGTCGAAGCGGTAGAGGATCCACCCGTCCTGGTCGGTGACCACGCTGCCCATCCGGGCGACCTTCCGGCCGTTCAGCTCCTCGGTCAGGTCCGCGTCGGCGGGCGGCGCGGCCGGGGACGGCGAGGTCTCCGGCTCGGGCGCCGCGGTGGACTCGGCGGCGGTCACGGCGACCGGCTCGGCCGCGCCCGGGTTGGCCCCCTCGTAACCCGCGGGAGCGCAGGCCGTCAACGCGACCATCGCGCTCGCGACGATGACGGTTCGCTTCATCTGTGCCACGTGCCCTCCTCGTTTTATGGCGTTCACCGGTTGATACGGAGGGGACGTTGTCGAGGTTGAATTCGTAATCGTGGTCGATGTCACGGAGAACCGTTGAACCGAACGGCCCCGGAATTCGTTTCCCGCGACGAGACGAAATTGCGCCGACACGATTCCGGAAACGGCACGGCGGATCGGCGCCGGTCGTCGTGCTGGCCGGCGCCGATCCCGCGGCGGGTGTTACATCTGCACCGTGACCAGCGGGTTCGCCACCCCGCCGGCGTCCACCGACTGCACCTGGAACTGCTTGATGTCATCGAGTCGCGTCGACGTCGACGCCGACAGGCTCAGCTTGTCGGGGCGCGCGTTGGTGCCGTACCCGGTGCCGGGCACCGACCACGTGGAGATCACCTCGGTGCTGTTGTTCTTCCGCACCACGACGAGCCGGCACGTCCGGGGACCGGGCAGCTTGGCGAGGATGAAGTCCACGCCCGTGCCGAAGTCCTTCGACACGACGAAGAAGGTCGCCTCGACGCCGGTGGTCGCGTCGACGACGTTGACCGGGTCGCCCTCCGGCAGCGTCCCGCCGATGTCCGGGTCGTTCGGATCGCTGGAACGGCTGGCCGTCGGCGGGACGACCGGCGCGGTGGCGGTCGGCTCGGCCACCACCTCGGGGGCGCTGTCGCCGGCGATGCTGGCGAAGCCGAGCCCGGTCGCGCCACCGAGGACCAGCACCGCCGCCGCCGTGGCGAGCAGCTGCCGGAACCGGTTGCGCCGCCGGTGGGCGCGGACCGCGACCAGCGTCCGGTCCAGCAGGGCCGGGTCGGTACGGGTCTGCTCCAGCGCGGCCATCGTCTCGCCGTCGATGTCGGAGAGCAGGCCCACGACCGGCACCATCGTCTCCAGCTCGGCGGCGCACGCCCAGCAGGTGGCGAGGTGCTCCTCGAACCGTTCCGTGTCGCGCGCGTCCAGCACGCCGAGCGCGTACGCCGCGACGTCCATGTGGTCCGCCCGGCTCATTCCGTCACCCCCCGTTCGTGCAGAGCCGTGCGCAGCGCGCGCAGCGCGTAGTAGACCCGCGACTTGGCGGTGCCGAGCGGAAGGCCCAGCTCCTCGGCCGCCTCCGGCACCGTCCGCCCCCGGAAGTACGTGGCCACCAGGATCTCCCGGTGCGACTGGCTCAGCGTACGCAGCGCGTCCGCCACCGTCATCGTGCGCAGCACCCGGTCGGTGCTGTCCGCCTCGGCGAACGCGGTCAGGTCCCGGTCGTACGTCTCGGCCGGCCGGGCCTGCTCGCTGCGGTGCTCGTCGATGGCGATCCGCCGGGCCACCGTGACCAGCCACGGCCGCAGCGAGCCCTGCCCCTGCACGCCCAGCCGGTGCGCGTTGCGCCACGCCCGCAGCAGCGTCTCCTGGACGATGTCCTCCGCCCGCTGCCGGTCGCCGCCGGTGAGCCGCATGACGAACGCCAGCAGCGGCCCGGCGTGCTCGGCGTAGAGCAGCCGGATCAGCCGATCCGAGTGACCCGCCTCGGTGGACGGTGCCGCCTGGTGGCGCCCCGGGGCGGATCTCGGCGTCACCGGCCCATTCTGGCGAGGCGCCTGGCGGGCGTCGACCCCGCGTGCCGCCGCGCCCGGCCGGGACTGGGACCGCGCGGACATCCAGTCCGGTCGTGCCCTGTCGCCGTGCCAACCGGCCGCCACCGCGTGCATGCAGACCTCCGGGTGTCCGATGACATCGGCCGCCTCCCACGGGCACGGCCGCCCGTTGGTACGCAGCGCCCGGACGAACGGATCAACGGCGCGCGGAAAAGATTCCGCCTCCGCACCCGCCACACCGGTGGGCGGCGCGGCCACCTCGCACGCGCGAGGCTCCCGTCAACGGCGCACGGAGAAGATCCCGGGCGGCGGCGGGGTCGAGTCGGTGGCGTCGGCGTCGCGGACGACCGGCGCCCCGCTCGCGAAGCGGTCGAGTTCCTCGCCGGCCAGCACCCGGCCGGGGAACCAGTCCCCGGCGGCGCGCCGGGTCAGCTCCGGCACCGGCGGCTCGACCCGGCCGGCCACCAGCACCAGGTTGCCGTACCGCCGCCCGCGCAGCACCGCCGCGTCGCCGACCAGGCAGGCCCGGGGCAGCACCGACCGGACCGTGGCGACCTGCCCCCGGGCGTGGCGCAGCGGCGGGCCGTCGGCCACGTTGGCCAGGTGGAACCCGGTGGGCCGCAGCACCCGGGCCACCTCGGCGGCGTACTCCGCCGAGGTCAGGTGGGCCGGGGTGCGGGCGCCGGCGAAGACGTCGGCCACCACGACGTCGTAGCTGGCGTCCCGGCTGGCGGCGAGCACCGCGCGGGCGTCGGCCACCCGCACCTTGAGCCGGGGATCCGGCTGCCACGGCAGGGCCTGCCGGACCAGCTCCACCAGCGCGCCGTCCACCTCGACCACACGCTGGGTGGAGCCGGGCCGGGTGGCCGACACGTAGCGGGGCAGGGTCAGCGCGCCGCCGCCGAGGTGCAGCATCCGCAGCGGCGCGCCGGCCGGCGCCACCAGGTCGATCGCGGCGGCGAGCCGCCGGACGTACTCGAACTCCAGGTGCGTGGGATCGGCCAGGTCCACGTGCGACTGCGGGGCGCCGTCCAGCAGCAGCGTCCACGACCCCGGCCGGTCCGGATCGGGCACCAGCTCGGCCTGGCCGGTGTCCACCCGCGCGGCCACGGTGTCGGCCGCCCGCTTGCGGCCCATCAGCGCCTGCCCCGGGCGGCGGCGGTGAGCACCCGGTGCAGCAGCCGCGCGTCGCCGAGCAGCGCCCGCAGCCGGCGCTCCAGACCGGCGATCGGGATCAGGTTCTGCGGCGCCCGCGGGTCCTTGTAGGGGGTGGAGGCGAACCGGGGCAGCGTGACCAGCGACAGGTCGGCCAGGCCCACCGCGTCGTCGATGTCCAGCTCGGCGGAGCACTCCATCCGGACGATGCCCGCCCACGGCGCGCCGAGGGCCACCGGCAGCCGCAGGTACCACGACCAGCCGCCCCAGGCCGTGCCGAGCCTGAACACCGGGGAGCGCTCGCCGGCCGCCAACCCGGTGACCACGGCGGTCAGCCGGGCGTCCAGGTATTGGCTGTGCTGCGTCTTGATGTAGCCGACCGTGCGCGGCAGCTGCCGGCGGTTGCGCAGCGGGCCGTCGACCACCAGCAGGTCGCCGTCCGTGCGGGCCGCCCCCGAGACCTCCACCTCGAGCGCGGTCAGCGGCCCCTGCACGGCGGCCGGGAGCTTGTTCAGCTCGCCCGTGCCGCTGACCCGGTGCACCGGATAGCGGACGCTGCCGGCCACCACGTCCACCGCCGAGGGACTGGCGGTGAACAGCCCCCGACCGACCCGCGCGCCGGCCAGTTGCGCCGCGCCGCGCTCCAGGTCGCACCGGACCACCCCCGCGGCGTACGACGCGGCCAGGCCGGGGAAGGACGCCCCGTCCTCCTCCGCCGTCCACACACTCGCGTCGATCCGGCGCACCCCGTCGACGAGCAGCACCACGTCGGGGGCCCGTACGCCGGGGCGCGGCCCGATCGCCCGCCAGTCGACCGCCGGCAGCTCGGCGTCCGGGTCGACCTGGGCGCTGCTCGGCGCGGCGGGACCGCCGCCGGACGCCTCGAACGAGGCGCCGTACGCCGGATCCCACGCGTCGACGAAGAACCGGGGATCGGTCACCGCAGCGGCCCTCCCGTCGCGGACGCCGGGGCCCCGCTCACCGACCGGTCCGTTCCACGCGCGCCGACCGGGCGTCCTTGCTGACCTCGAAGCGGACCGGGATGCGTTCGGCCAGGGCGGGCACGTGGGTGACCACCCCCACCATCCGGTCGCCCCGGGCGGCCAGGTTCTCCAGCGTGGCGGCCACCGTGTCGAGGGTGGCCGCGTCGAGCGTGCCGAAGCCCTCGTCCAGCACGATCGACTCCAGGCTCGCCGCCGTCGTGGACATCCCGGCGAGCTGCTCCGACAACGCCAGCGCCAGCGCCAGCGATGCCTGGAACGTCTCGCCGCCGGAGAGGGTGCGCACGCCCCGGCGCAGCCCCGCGTCGTGGTGGTCGACCACGAAGAACTCGCCCTTGTCGTGCACCAGGTCGTACTGCCCGCCGGAGAGCTCCCGCAGGATGCCCGAGGCGCCGTCGACCAGCAGGTCCAACGCCTCGGCGAGCAGCCACCGCTCGAAGTTGTTGGCCCGCAGGTGCCCCGCGAGGGCCCGTGCCACCTGCGCCTCGCGCTCGTAGCCGGCCCGCTGCTCGCGCAGGTCACCCGCCTGCTCCCGGCGCCGCTCCAGCTCGCGCAGGTCGGCCTCGGCCCGCTCCAGGGCGCGGTCGGTGGCGCGCAGCGGATCGTCGGCGGGCGGCAGCCCGGCGGCGGCGAGGACGCCCGCGATGCGCTCGCCGACGCCCGCGGCCACCGCCTCGGCCTGTGTCACCGCCGCGGCCCGCCCGGCCCGCTCCGCGCGGCGGCGCGCCGCCTCCTCGCCGGCCCATCCGGTCAGGGCGGCCCACGCGGCGCCCAGGTCGTCCCGGTCCGCCGTCGGCGGCCCGAACCGGGCCAGCCCGTCGCGGGCCGCGTCGAACGCCCGCCAGGTCGCCCGCAGCCGCTCCTCGGCGGCGTCCACCGCCGCCCGGGCCCGCCGGGCGGCGTCCCGGCCGGCCCGCACCGCCGCCGCCGACTCCTCCAGCGCCCGGCGCAGCCGCGCGTGGTCGTCCAGCTCGCGGCGCAGCACCGCCGGCTCGGCCGCCCCGGCCAGCTGGTCGTCCAGCTCGGCCAGGCGGGCCTGCACCTGGTCCTGCCGGGCCCGCGCGCGCAGCAGCACCCGCTCCAGCTCCCGGGCCGCGCCGTCGCGCTCCTGCACCACCGCCTGGGCGGCCTTGCTGGCGGCCCGCGCCGCCCGTCCCGCCGCCGTCGCGGCGGCCACCGCCGAGTCGGCCGGCACCGCCGGCACCGCCGCGACGGTCTGCTCGCAGACCGGGCAGGTGGCCCCGTCGCGCAGGTGCGCGCGCAGCGCCACCGCCTGGTCGGTCGCCTTCGCCTCCTCGTGGGCGCGGAAGGCCGCCTCCAGCTCCGCCTCGGCCCGCTCGGCCGCCGCCCGCGCCTCCGCCAGCGCCGCCACCGCCGCGCCGTGCTCGGCCTGCGCCCCGGTCACCGCCGCGCGCACCGCCGCCGCCTCGCCGGCCAGCTTCTCCCGGTCGGTGTACGCCCGCAGCAGCAGCCGCAGCGCGCTCTCGTCGCCGGCGGCGGCCAGCTCGCCGCGCAGCTTCTCCTCCCGCTCCTCGGCCAGCGACACCGTCGTCGCCGCCTCGTCCGCGCCGGCCCGCGCCGAGGCGACCGCCCGGGCCACCTCCGCCACCCCGTCCGGCGCGCGCACGGCGGCCAGCACCGCCAGGTCGGCGTCGAGGGCCGCCAGGGCCGCGCCCGCCTCCCGCGCCGTCGCCCGGGCCGCCTCCAGCTCCGGTACGGCGCTCGCCACCGCCCCGGCCAGCTCCCGCATCCGGTCGACCCGCCCGGTCGCCGCCTCCAGCGCGGCGTCGTCGACGTCGGTGAGCCCGGCGAGCGCCTGGTCGACCGCCTCCAGCTTCGCCTCGGCCTGCGCCGCCCGCGCGGTCGCCTTCTTCTGCACGTCCTCGTAGACGCCGAGACCGAGCAGGTTGACCAGGATCTGCTGCCGGGTCGCCGGCTTGGCGTGCAGGAAGTCCGCGAACTGCCCCTGCGGCAACACCACGCAGCTGGTGAACTGCTCGTACGGCAGCCCGACCGCCTCCAGCACCGCCTGCTCCATCTCGGCGGGGGTGCCGGCCACCGCCTCGCCGAGGTCGTCCGGGCTCAACCCGGTGTCGAGCTTGGTCACGTCGAAACCGGCCGGCATCAGCTGCAACCCGGCGTTGGCCGTCTTGACGTTGCCCCGGCCGTCCCGGCGGACCACCCGCGTCGCCACGTAGCGGGAACCGGCGGACTCGAAGACCAGCCGGACCCGCGCCTCGGTGGCCGACGGGGCCAGGGCGTTGGACAGGCCCCGGGCCCCGCCCCAGCGGGGCACCGTGCCGTAGAGGGCGAAGCAGATGGCGTCCAGCACCGTCGACTTGCCGGAGCCGGTCGGCCCCACCAGCGCGAAGAAGTCGGCGTCGGTGAAGTCGACCGTGGTCTCGTCGCGGAAGACGGTGAAGCCCGCCATGTCCAGCCGCATCGGCCGCATCAGTGATCGACCTCCTCGAAGAGCTCGTCGAAGAGCTCCCGCACCCCGTCGTCGGTGTGCCCCCGGCTGTCGAGGTAGTCGGCGAAGAGCTGCCGGGGCGAGCGGCCCGCCCGCTGCGCCACCCGGGCGCCGCTGCCCGGGGCGGGCACCAGCTCCGGGTCGATCCGGATCTCCAGGGCCGAGGGGAGCAGCTCCTGCACCTCCTCGCGCAGCCCGGCGCGCGGCTGCTCCCGGACGTACACCCGCAGCCAGGCGTCGTCCGGCACCTGCGTCTCGGCGAGCTGGGCCAGGGTGCCCCGGACGGTGCGCAGCGTGGTGGCGGCGGTCACCGGCACCTCGCGGATCTGCGCCGCCGTGGTCGCGGTGACCTCGACGACGGTCACCGACGGCACGTTCTCCTGCTCGCCGAAGTCGACCGCCAGCGGGCTGCCGCTGTAGCGGATCGGGCAGGGGCCCTGCACCCGCTGCGAGCGGTGCAGGTGACCCAGCGCCACGTAGTGCGCCGTGCCCGGGAACACGGTCGCCGGCACCGCGTAGCCCAGCACGGTGTGCGCGTCGCGCTCCCCGCCGCCCGTGGTCGCGCCCACCACGGTCAGGTGGGCGGTGACCAGGTGCACCCGGTCCGGTTCGGTGAAGCTCTCGGTCAGCCGGCCCAGCACCCGGCCCAGGTGGTCGGCGTACGTCTGGGTGGTCTCGGCGGCGGTCAGCTCGTACATCTCCACGGCGCGGATGGCGTAGCGCTGGGAGAGGAACGGCAGCGCGGCCAGCCGCCAGCGCTCACCGCCGGCGGTGGTGCCGTCGATGACGTGCTCGTCCGGGTTGTCCCGGACCCCGCCGCGCAGGGTGATCCCGGCGGCCTCGGCCCAGGGCCGCAGCGCGTCGAGGGCCTGGCCGTTGTCGTGGTTGCCGCCGATGGCCACCACGTCGGCGCCGGTGCGGCGCAGCGCGGTCAGGGCCCGGGTGACCAGCCGGGTGGCCTCGGGCGACGGGGCGGCGGTGTCGTAGAGGTCACCGGCGACGATGACCAGGTCGGGCGCCTCGGCGCGGGCGACGTCGATCACGCCGGCCAGGACCCGCTTGTGCTCCTCGGCCCGCGACTGCCCCTTGAGGACCTTGCCGACGTGCCAGTCGGAGGTGTGCAGGATCTTCACGGTGCCAGCCTTTCGTTCGCGGCTGCGGGGCTCGCAAGCTCACTCCTCGCGCTCACCCGTGCCAGCCCTTCGTTCGCGACTGCGGGGCTCGCAAGCTCACTCCTCGCGCTCACCGGTGTCTCCCCTAGAACGGGATGTCGTCGTCGCTGGTGCCGCCGCCGGAGCCGACGACCGCGAACGGGTCGACGGACTGGGTGATCGACCGGAGGGTCTCGGACGGGGCGCGGCCGGCCTCGGAGACCCGGGTGGCCCAGGCCGGGAACGGGAACTCCAGGCAGAGCGGCACCGGGATGTCGGGCTGGTTGACGAACATCGTGCCCGGCTTGGCCAGCAGCGCGCGCTGCCGCTGGGCGGGCGGCAGGAAGCCGTACTCCGGGCGGGACGCCTCGGCCGGGTCGAGCCGGCCCACCACCCGGATCGCCGAGTTGGTGACGATCCGCCGCTCCACCTCGCTCGCCGTCTGCTGGGCGCCGACCAGGATCACCCCGAGCGAGCGACCCCGCTCGGCGATGTCGAGCAGCACCTCCTTGATGGGCGAGGAGCCCTCGCGGGGGGCGTACTTGTTGAGCTCGTCGAGCACCACGAAGAGCAGCGGCTTGGCGGTGCCGGACTTCTCCTTGCGCTCGAACTCGCTCTTCAGCGTCACGCCGACCACGAACCGCTGCGCGCGGTCGGGGAGGTTGTGCAGGTCGACGACGGTGACCTGGGCGCTCTCGGCGGTGTTGATCGAGTGCGGGCGGCGGGTGGCCAGGTCGCCCCGGATCAGCCGGGACAGGTCCTTCTTGCTGCCGATCAGCCGGCGGGCGAACGCGTTGACCGTGCCGAGCCCGACGGCGCTGCCGGCCCAGTCGGAGCGGGTCTCGTCGTCGTTGAGCTGGTCGACGACGTGGTCTACCAGGTCGGCGTACGAGCCGAGCCGCACCCCGTCGATGCTGATGCCGCCGTCGGCGGGCTGGGCGTGCCGGGCCAGGTGGGCGGTGACCGAGTGCACCACCATCGTGTACTGCTGGCGCTCGTCGTCGGCGTCGGCGAACACGTAGGGCAGCAGGCGGTCGGCGCAGAACTCGCTCAGCGTCCAGTAGAAGCTGTCGACGCCGGTGAGGCGGCTGCTCACGTCGGGCGTGCCGGAGGAGTCGCCCACCCGGGGCGGGGCGTAGACCCGCACGTCCGGGAACGCGCCGGCGACCAGGCCGAGCTTCGCGTACGCGGCGCGGGTCGGGTCGTCCAGCCGGGTGTTGGGATGGTCTAGGAAGAGCAGGTCCTCGCCCTTGACGTTGAAGATGAGCGCCTTGGCGTTGACCGCGTCGCCGCCGAGCACCCCGGACCGGAAGACCGAGTAGAGCAGGAAGGTGGCGAAGCTCGTCTTCGTGGCGACCCCGGAGATGCCGGAGATCGACACGTGCGCGCCCCGGCTGCCGTCGAGGAAGTCGGCGTTGAGGTAGACCGGCACCCCGTCGCGGCCCATGCCCATCGGGATGCGCCGCTCCATCCGGTCGAAGTGCAGCGCCCGGGCGCGGGCGTCGCCCTCGGCGCGGTGCACCACCGCACCGGGCGACGGCGGCACGTAGAGCTCCGGATCGACGCGGGTGGTCGTGATCTCGGCGGCCTCCTGCACCTGGGCGGGCAGCGTGCCGTCGGCGATGGCGAAGACGTCGGAGTCGAACTGGGCGCCCTCGTGCCGGGCGCGGACCTGGGTGACCACCCCGGCGATCGTCACCGGCTCGCGGTCGGGCAGCTCCCGCCGGGTCACCACGACGTCGTCGAGCTGGAGGTAGCTGCCGGGGGAGACCGCGGTCCAGAACTGCAGGGGGGTGGCGTCGGCGGTGCCCAGCACCCGGCCGACCACCTCGCCCGGGCCGTCGAACCCGTCGTCAGTCATCGGGCAACTCCGGTCGGCTGGTCGTCGCGGTCGGGGCACACGCCTGCATCCTGCCCGAGGAGTACGACACGTTGCCACGCGACGCGGCGGACGCCACGCCGCCGCCGACGGCGCTCAGCCGCAGGGTGCCCGGCCGACCACGGTCAGTCGCGGGCGTAGCGGAGCATGAGCACCCCGTCGGCGGCGGCGAGCACGTGTCGCAGCGGCAGGTGGCGCACGTCGCTGGCGTCGCCGGCGGTGATCCGCCCCGGGCCCGCGCCGGCGAGCAGCGGGGCGACGGTGAGGCAGACCTCGTCCACGAGATCGGCGGCGGTGAGCGCGCCGAACAGGTGCGGGCCGCCCTCGCAGAGCACCTGGCCGAGGCCGCGGCGGCGCAGCTCGGCCAGGCCCGCCGCGAGGTCGACCCGGTCGTCGCCGCAGCGTACGACGTCGGCGACCCCGGTCAGGCCGGGCGGGGCCGCGGCGTCGGCCCGGGTGAGCACCACGGGCCGCACCGGCGCGTCGGCGAACGCGGCCTGCGCCGGGTCGAGGTCGAGCGAGCCGGAGACGACGACCAGCGTCGGGTACTCGGGCAGGCCGTGCTCGCGGCGCCACGCCCGGCGGCGCTCGTTGAGGCGTACCGCCCGGTAGCCCTCGTGCCGCAGCGTCCCGGCGGCCACGACCAGGGCGTCGCAGAGCATGCGCAGCAGCCCGAAGACGCGCTTGTCCGGCTCGCCGGAGAGCCCGGCGGAGTAGCCGTCGACGGAGACGCCGCCGTCCACGCTGGTCACGAAGTTCACCCGCAGGTGGGGACGGTCGGACCGGCCGTAGAGCGCGGTGAGCGCGGCGTCGTCCAGCGGCCGGGCCGACGGCTGCGGCCAGAGCGCCGAAATCGGGATTCCGACGCTCATTCGCCGGCCGGACCGGTGACCGGAGGGGTGGGTCGGGGGGTACGGTGCTGGCAGTCGCACCAGTTCCGCCCCGGACAGTCGTCGTGCCGCCTGGCCCGGCACGCTCGGCAGATCATGCCCGCAGCCTATGCCGAGGAAGGATGGGACAGCATGCCGCGTCAGATCTTCCAGCTGAAGATTTCCCTGGCCGGGGTCCGACCGCCCGTCTGGCGCAGGGTGCTCGTCCCGGGCGGCTACACCCTGGACCGGCTGCACCGGGTGGTGCAGCACGCCATGGGCTGGCGGGACTGCCACCTGCACTCGTTCGAGATCGAGGGCCGCCAGTACGGCGAGCCCGACCCCGACGGCGAGCTGGCCCTGCACGACGAGTTGGACGTCCGCCTCGACGCGGTGGTCGGCAAGGGCAGCCGCTTGCACTACACGTACGACTTCGGCGACTGGTGGGAGCACGGCCTGGTGGTGGAGGACGCCTTCACGGCCGACCCGGACGAGCGGTACCCGTCCTGCCTGGACGGCGAGCGGGCGTGCCCGCCGGAGGACGTCGGCGGCCCGGCCGGCTACCAGGCGCTGCTGGCCGCGCTGGCGGACCCGGGCCACCCGGAGCACCTCCAGGCGCGGGACCGGGTGGGCGACCGGTTCGACCCGGCCACCTTCGACGCGGGGCGGGCCGGCACCCTGCTGCGCCGCTTCTGCTGAACCGTTTCGGCTGAGACGCCTCCCGCCCGCACCCGGCGTGCCCGACGGGCTGCTCAGCGTGTCCGTCGCCCCCGGCCGGGCGCACTGAACCGCTTCAACGCGACGGATGCCCAGGTGGCGCCGCGCGGCGGGCCGGCCCGTGAACGTGCGGCGGTCGGGGCGCACGCACTCGCGGTAACGATCTGGGAACGCTCCCAAGGGCCTATTGACACCCCTGACACCCGCCGGCAATCTCATGGGAGCGCTCCCGCGAACGTGGCACGACTCACCCGCGCCCCGCTCCGGACGTCGACCGCCGGCCCCGACCGGCGCCGACGGCGCGCACGGCACCCCCCACCACACCCAGTCAGCCTCACCACCGAAAGAGGGGTCTCCGATGAGCCTCACCACGCGGCGCACCCGCATGGCGGCTGCCGCCCTGGCCGCGATAACCGCCATCGGCGGTCTCGCGGCCTGCGGCAAGGACGACGACGCGCCCGCGGCCGGCGAGAAGCCCGCCAAGCTGGTCGTCGACACGTTCGGCGAGTTCGGTTACGACGAGATCATCAAGCAGTACGAGAAGGACACCGGCATCAAGGTCGAGCTGCGCAAGACCGCCCAGCTCAACGAGTACCGGCCGAAGATCGTGCGGGCGCTCGCCACCGGCAAGGGCGCGGCCGACGTGGTCGCCCTGGAGGAGGGCATCCTCAACGAGTTCAAGGCCAACCCGGCCAACTGGGCCGACCTCGCCCCGCTGGTCGCCGACCACAGCAAGGAATACCTGCCCTGGAAGTGGGAGCTGGGCAAGGCGCCCGACGGCCGGCTGATCGGTCTGCCGACCGACGTCGGCAGCCTCGCCGTCTGCTACCGCCGTGACCTCTTCCAGGCCGCCAAGCTGCCGGTCGAGCGGGACCAGGTCGCCGCCCTCTGGCCGGACTGGAACGCCTTCATCGAGACCGGCAAGAAGTACCGCACCGCCACCGGCAAGGGCCTGCTCGACTCGGTGACCACCGCCGCCAGCGCGGTCATGTTCCAGCAGGGCGGCGAGCTGTTCTACGACAAGGACGACAACATCGTCGCCGACAAGAGCGCGGCGGTGAAGACCTCCTGGGACACCGCGGTCGCGATGGCCGACGCCAACATCACCGCCGAGACGGCCACCTGGTCGCCGGAGTGGTCGGCCGGCTTCAAGCAGGGCACATTCGCGGCGACCTTCTGCCCGTCCTGGATGCTCGGCATCGTCGCGGACAACTCCGGCCCCGAGAACAAGGGCAAGTGGGACGTCGCCCCGGTGCCCGGCGGCGCCGGCAACTGGGGTGGCTCCTGGCTCGGCGTGCCGACCCAGAGCAAGTACCCCAAGGAGGCGGCGAAGCTCGCCGAGTACCTGACCAACGCGCAGAGCCAGGTGGCGGCGTTCAAGCTCAAGGGCCCGCTGCCGACCAACCTGGAGGCGCTGAAGAACCAGGAGTTCCTCGCCTACACCAACGAGTACTTCAACAACGCGCCGACCGGCAAGATCTTCGGTGAGAGCGTCGCCAAGATCCAGCCGCTGCACCTCGGCCCGAAGCACCAGGCGGTGAAGGAGAACGCGTTCGAGCCGGCGCTGCGCTCGTACGAACAGGGACAGGCCACGAAGGACAAGGCCTGGGAGCAGTTCGCCAAGGACGCCAAGACGCAGGGCGCCTTCTGACCCACCTCGTCGCCAGGTGGCGTCCGGGTCCACACACCCGGACGCCACCGGCGCCGTCCCCGTTCCGCCCCGGACGCCATCGGCGCCGTCCCGTTTTCGCGTAAGAGCGCCTGGGCGTCGGCGCGCGCCCGTGCCGACGCCGGGAAAGGACCCCCCATGAGCCTCTCGGCCACGACGGCGCCGCCGTCGCCCGCCGCACCGCCACCCCGCCCGCCCGCGCGGCGCCGGTCCCGGTCGCACTCGCTGACCCGGCTGGACCTCAAGTACTCGCCGTACCTCTACATCGCGCCGTTCTTCGTGATCTTCGGCATCTTCGGGCTCTACCCGATGCTGCGGACCGCCTGGATGTCCCTGCACGACTGGAACCTGATCGGCGACCACAGCTTCATCGGGGTCGACAACTACGTCGCCCTGGTCAAGGACGAGTACTTCTGGAACGCCACGCTCAACACCTTCGGCATCTTCCTGCTGTCGACCATCCCGCAGCTGCTGCTCGCCCTGTTCCTGGCGAACCTGCTCAACCGCACCTTCCTGCGCGCGCGCACGCTGTTCCGGATGGCGATCTTCATGCCGAACGTGGTCTCGGTGGCCGCCGTGGCGATCGTCTTCGGCATGCTCTTCCAGCGCGACTTCGGCGTGATCAACTGGCTGCTGAGCTTCGTGGGCATCGACGCGGTCGACTGGGACGCCGAGCGCTGGAGCTCCTGGACCGCCATCGCCTCCATGGTCAACTGGCGGTGGACCGGCTACAACACCCTGATCCTGCTCGCGGGCATGCAGGCCATCCCGCGCGACCTGTACGAGGCGGCGGCGCTCGACGGCGCCAGCCAGTGGAAGCAGTTCTGGCGGATCACCCTGCCGATGCTCACGCCGACCTTCGTCTTCGTGGTCATCCTCTCCACGATCGGCGGGCTCCAGCTCTTCACCGAGCCGCTCGTCTTCGCCAACGGCAACATCATCGGCGGCGACCAGCGCGAGTTCCAGACCCTGGCCATGTACATGTACGAGCTGGGCATCGAGAACCTCAACACCGCCGGCTACGGCGCCGCGGTCGCCTGGGCGATGTTCCTGATGATCGCCCTCGTCTCGGGGATCAACTTCCTGCTCGTCCGCCGCACGGTGAAGTGAGGAACGCCCAGATGAACTCGGCATCCCGGCGCCTGTGGCGCACCAGCCCGCTGACCTACGTCGCGCTCGTCCTCGCGACGCTCTTCTCGATCTACCCGTTCTACTACATGGTGGTCATCGCCACCCGCAGCCTGGACTCGATCAACGACGTCCCGCCGCCGGTCACGCCCGCCGGGTCGTTCGGCGACAACTTCGGCCGCGTGCTCGACAACGACGCGGCGAACTTCCTCACCGGCCTGCTCAACTCGGTGATCGTCTCCGGCATCGTGACGGTCTCCGTGGTGATCACCGGCTCGCTGGCCGGCTTCGCCTTCGCCAAGCTGCGCTTCCGGGGCCGCAACGCCCTGCTACTGACGATCATCGTCACCATGATGATCCCGACGCAGCTCGGCCTCATCCCGCTCTGGGGCATGATCCAGGACCTCAACTGGTTCGACACCCTCTACGCGGTGACCGTGCCGTTCCTGGTCAGCGCGTTCGGCGTGTTCATGATGCGGCAGTACGCCACCCAGGCCATCTCCGACGAACTGATCGAGGCGGGCCGGGTGGACGGGGCGAGCACCTTCCGCATCTACTGGAACATCGTGCTGCCCGCGCTGCGCCCGGCCGCCGCCGTGCTCGGCCTGCTGACCTTCATGGAGACCTGGAACTCGTTCCTGTGGCCGTACGCGGTGCTCACCTCCGAGAACCCGACGCTCCAGGTCTCGCTGGCCTTCCTGTCGTACGCCTACTACACCGACTATTCGCAGGTGTTCGCCGCCACGGCGGTCGGCACTCTACCGTTGGTGATCGTGTTCATCGTGTTCGGCCGCCAGATCGTGGGCGGCATCATGGAAGGTGCCGTCAAGTCGTGAGCAACCCCGCCAGCCCGCCCGCCGTCGGTGTCGTCAACGACCGTCCGCCGCTGACCTTCCCGCCCGGCTTCCTCTGGGGCGCGGCCACCGCCGCGTACCAGATCGAGGGCGCGGCGGCCGAGGGCGGCCGGACCCCGTCGATCTGGGACACCTTCAGTCACACCCCCGGCCGGGTGGTCGAGGGGCACACCGGCGACGTGGCCTGCGACCACTACCACCGCATGGGCTCCGACGTCGCGTTGATGGCCGAGCTGGGGCTGAAGTCGTACCGGTTCTCGGTCTCCTGGCCGCGGGTGCAGCCGGGCGGCACCGGCCCCGCCAACGCCGAGGGGCTCGACTTCTACCGGCGGCTCGTCGACGAGCTGCTGGCGCACGGGATCGAGCCGTGGCTCACCCTCTACCACTGGGACCTGCCGCAGCCGCTGGAGGACGTCGGCGGCTGGCCGGCCCGGGACACCGCCGCGCGGTTCGCCGACTACGCCACGCTGGTCGCCGACGCGCTCGGCGACCGGGTGCGCTACTGGACCACGCTCAACGAGCCGTGGTGCTCGGCGTTCCTCGGCTACGGCTCCGGGGTGCACGCGCCGGGCCGCTCGGACGGCGCGGACGCCGTACGGGCCGGACACCACCTGATGCTCGGCCACGGCCTCGCGGTGCAGGCGCTGCGCGCGGCCCGGCCGACCGCCGAGGTCGGGGTGACGGTCAACCTCTACCCGGTCACCCCGGCCAGCGACGCGCCCGCCGACGTCGACGCCGCGCGGCGCATCGACGGGCTGGCCAACCGCTTCTTCCTGGACCCGCTGCTGCGCGGGTCCTACCCGGCGGACCTGATGGCCGACCTCGGCAAGGTCACCGACTTCGGGCACGTGCGCGACGGCGACCTGGCGACCATCTCCACCCCGCTGGACGTGGTCGGCGTCAACTACTACAGCCGCCACGTGGTGGCCGCCCCGGTCCCCGGCGCCGAGCCTGAGCCGTACTGGCGGGCGCCGTCGTGCTGGCCGGGCAGCGAGGACGTCCGGTTCGTCACCCGGGGCGTCCCGGTCACCGACATGAACTGGGAGATCGACGCCCCCGGTCTGGTGGAGACGCTGCGCCGGGTGCACGAGGAGTACACCGACCTGCCGCTCTACGTCACCGAGAACGGCTCGGCCTTCGTCGACGAGGTGGTCGACGGGCAGGTCGACGACGTCGACCGGCTGGCGTACTTCGACGCCCACCTGCGCGCCGCGCACGAGGCGATCGAGGCCGGGGTGCCCCTGCGCGGGTACTTCGCCTGGTCGCTGATGGATAATTTCGAGTGGGCCTGGGGCTACACCAAGCGGTTCGGGATGGTCCACGTCGACTACGACAGCCAGGTCCGCATCCCCAAGTCCAGCGCCAGGTGGTACGCCGAGGTGATCCGACGCAACGGTCTGGCCGCACAATAGGCCAGGGCCAGCCATCAACGGGCGGCCCCGGCGCCACCCCGCACGGGGTGGCGCCGGGGCCGGTCCGCCGTCGGAGGAGCAGACAATGACAACGCAGCGCACCCGGTCGCTCGGGCGCCCGACCCTCGACGCCGTCGCCGCCCGCGCCGGCGTCGGTCGCGGGACGGTCTCCCGGGTGGTCAACGGCTCACCCCAGGTGAGCCCCGAGGCGCGCGCCGCGGTGCAGCAGGCCATCGCCGAGCTGGGGTACGTGCCGAACCGGGCCGCCCGTGCCCTGGTGACCCAGCGCACCGACTCGATCGCCCTGGTGGTCTCGGAATCCGGCGACCGGGTCTTCACCGAGCCGTTCTTCGCCGGCATCGTCCGGGGCGTCAGCTCGGGGCTGCTGGAGACCCCGTTGCAGCTCTGGCTGGCCATGGTGCAGTCGCCGATCGAGCGGGAGCGGGTCGAGCACCACCTGACCAACCAGCACGTCGACGGGGTCCTGCTGCTGTCGCTGCACGACTCCGACCCGCTGCCCACCCTGCTGGAGGAGCGCGGCCTGCCCACCGTGCTGGGCGGCCGCCCGGCCCGGATGCTGCAACCCGGCGCGCAGCCGGCGTACTACGTCGACGTGGACAACGTCGGCGGCGCCCGGCGGGCGGTGGAACACCTGGCCGGCCGGGGGCGGCGGCGCATCGCCACCATCGCCGGCCCTCAGGACATGGGCGCCGGCCTGGGCCGGCTGACCGGCTACAAGGAGGCGGTCCGGGCCGCCGGGGGCGGGATCGACCCCGCCCTGATCGCGTACGGCGACTTCAGCGAGGGCAGCGGGGCCGCCGGGATGCGTCGGCTGCTGGAGGACTGCCCCGACCTCGACGCCGTCTTCGTCGCCTCCGACCTGATGGCGTTCGGGGCACTGCGTGCGCTGCGCGAGGCGGGCCGGCGGGTGCCGGAGGACGTCGCGGTGGTCGGCTTCGACGACGCCCCGATCGCCCGGCAGTCCGAGCCGCCGCTGACCACGGTCTTCCAGCCGGTGGAGGAGATGGGCCGGCAGATGGCCCGCCTGCTGGTCAGCCGCATCCGTGGCGACGAGCTTCCGTCGCCCCACATCCTGCTCGACACCCAGCTGATCGAACGCGCCTCCGCCTGACCGGTGTGCCTGTCGAGGTGAGTCGTCCACGGACATCATCGCCGGCGCGGGTCGGCGACCGCTTCGCTCCGGGGCGGGCGGGTCCGCGCAGTCACCGTCGTCGTTGAGTCGTCTGTGACATCAGCTCGACAGCGTCGATACCGCAGCATGCCCGGCCGCCCGTCCGCCGCTGGGGCTGGTTGCGGAGCTGTCCAAGCAGCCCGCAGCCCGCAGCCTGCTGCCCGTCCGCCCGGCGTCCGTCGGCCGCCCGGCCGTCCGGAGCTCGTCGGGTGGCCGGGCGGGCTGTGGCGTGGGCCCGGCCGGGGGCGCCGGACGGACGTCCGGCGGGCGTCCGGCGGGCGTCCGGCGGGCGGGGTCGGTCGGTGCCGTGGTCAGTCCGACCAGCGGCGCAGTTCGCGCTTGGCGAGCGAGGAACGGTGGACCTCGTCGGGGCCGTCCGCCAGGCGCAGCGTCCGCGACTGGGCCCAGAGGGCGGCGAGCGGGGTGTCCTGGCTGACGCCGGCGCCGCCGTACGCCTGGATGGCCTTGTCGATGACCCACTCGGCCATGGCGGGAGTGGCGATCTTGATGGCCTGGATCTCGGAGTGCGCGCCCTTGTTGCCGACCGTGTCCATCAGCCAGGCGGTCTTGAGCACCAGCAGCCGGGCCTGCTCGATGCGCACCCGGGACTCGGCGATCCACTCGCGTACCACGCCCTGCTGGGCGAGCGGCCGGCCGAACGCGACCCGCTCGAGCGCCCGCCGGCAGAGCAGCTCCAGGGCCCGCTCCGCCATGCCGATCAGTCGCATGCAGTGGTGGATCCGGCCGGGGCCGAGCCGGGCCTGGGCGATCGCGAAGCCGGTGCCCTCCGCCCCGACCAGGTTCTCCGCCGGCACGCGGACGTCGGTGAAGTCGATCTCGGCGTGGCCGCCGTGCGAGGCGTCGCTGTAGCCGAACACCGTCATGCCCCGCCGCACGGCGATGCCGGGGGTGTCCCGGGGCACCAGGATCATGCTCTGCTGGCGGTGCCGGTCGGCCTCCGGGTCGGTCTTGCCCATCACGATGAAGATCTCGCAGCGCGGGTCCATCGCCCCCGACGACCACCACTTGCGCCCGTTGACCACGTAGTGGTCGCCGTCGCGGGTGATCCGGGTCGCGATGTTGGTCGCGTCCGAGGACGCCACCTCCGGCTCGGTCATGCAGAACGCGGAGCGGATCTCGCCCTCCAGCAGCGGCCGCAGCCAGCGCTCCTGCTGCTGCGGCGAGCCGAACTCGGCGAGCAGCTCCATGTTGCCCGTGTCGGGCGCGGCGCAGTTGAGCGCCTCCGGGGCCAGGTGCGGGCTGCGCCCGGTCAGCTCGGCCAGTGGGGCGTACTGGAGGTTGGTCAGGCCGGCGCCGTGGCGCGGGTCGGGCAGGAAGAGGTTCCACAGCCCGCGCTTGCGCGCCTCGGCCTTCAGCCCGGCCATCACCGGGGGCCGGGCCCAGGGGTCGCCGGCGGCGGCCACCTGCGCGGCGTGCACCGGCTCGGCCGGGTAGACGTGCTCGTCCAGGAACGCGGTCAGCTCGACCCGCAGCTGTTCGGTGCGGGTGTCGTAGGCGAAGTCCATCAACGCTCCCTGGCGGCGGTCAGCCCGTGTTCGACCAGCGGTGCCACCATGTCGCCGATCCGGTCGAAGCCCTCGCCGAGCGTCTGCCCGAGAGTGTGCCGGTAGTGGATGCCCTCGCAGATCACCGCGAGCTTGAAGCAGCCGAGCGCGACGTGCCAGTGCAGCGGCCCGACGTCGACGTCGCCGCGCCCGGCGTACCGCGCGATCAGCTCCGTCCCGGTGGGGAACCCGGCGCGCGGGCCGAGCCCGTCGGCGACCGGGTTGCCGGCGGCCGACTCGCTGCCGCCGAGCACGTCCCAGTAGGTCAGCAGCAGCCCGAGGTCGGCCAGCGGGTCGCCGAGGGTGGCCATCTCCCAGTCGAGCACGGCCCGTACGGCCACCGGGTCGACGGTGGCGAGCAGGTTGTCCAGCCGGTAGTCGCCGTGCACGATCCGGCCGGCGTTGGCGCCCTCCGGCACGGTGCCGGCGAGCAGGTCCCGCAGCTCCTCGATGCCGGGCAGCGGCCGGCTGCGGGACCGGTCGAGCTGGCCGGCCCAGCGGCGGACCTGCCGCGCGAGGTAGCCCTCCGGCCGGCCGAAGTCGCCCAGCCCGACCGAGGCGGGCTCGACCGCGTGCAGGGCGGCGAGGGTGTCCATCATCGCCAGCGCCAGCTCGCGCCGCTGGTCGGCGGTGAGCGGGTCGGTCTGGGCGCGGGTGCGGAACACCTCGCCGCGCACCCGTTCCATCAGGTAGAAGGGCGCGCCGATCACTTCGGCGTCCTCGCAGAGCAGCAGCGCGGCCGGCACCGGCACGTCGGTCGGCGCCAGCGCGGAGATCACCCGGTACTCCCGGGCCATGTCGTGCGCGGTGGCCAGCACGTGCCCGAGCGGCGGGCGGCGCAGCACCACCTCACGCTCGCCGACAGCCAGCAGGTAGGTCAGGTTGGACTTGCCGCCGGCGATCAGCCGGGCGCGCAGCGGGCCGTCGGCCAGCTCGGGCCGGTGCCGGGCCAGGTGACCGGCGAGCCGGTCGAGATCCAGCCCGCGGGGGGCGGCGGCGGGGGCAGTCGCGCTGCCCGGCCCGTGCGCGTCGACGGCCGGCTCGGTCATCCGATTAGTTGATGGCAGCTCCGCCATGTTGTCAAGGTCGGGATTTGACCCTCGGGACACGCCGCGGCAACAGGGGCGAAACGGCCAACGCCCAGGCTGGGGCCCAGCCTGCCGGCCAGCGGCGCCGGCCCGCCGAGCGGAGGGTTCAGACATGTTGCTGCGAGTTCGGGTCACCCTGCCGGACCGTCCGGGCACGCTCGGTCAGGTGGCGCGCACCATGGGCGTGTCCGGCGCGGACATCGTCCAGGTGGTCGTCCTGGAGCGGCTCGGCGGGCGGGCGGTGGACGACTTCACCGTGGTCTGGCCGGGCGCGGCGCGGGTCGAGCGGCTGCTCGCCGGGCTGGCGGCGATCCCCGGCGTCCGGGTGGACGGGGTGTGGCGGGCGATCGGCGCGCCCACCACCTCCGGGCAGGACGCCGAGTTGCTGGCCCAGGTCGCGGCCAACCCGGTCGACGGCGTGGCGACCCTGGTCGACGCCGTTCCCGGGCTGCTGGCCGCCGACTGGGCGGTCGCCGCGGTGGTGCCGGTGGACTGGGCCGCCCGGACGGGCGCCGCAGGGGAGGCGACCGTCGGGTACGCGAGTTGGCGCGCGCCCGTACCGCCGCCGCTGCCGGAGGTGACCCCGCTGCGGGCCCGGGCGCTCAGCACGCCCGGCGGCGCGCACTTCGCGGTCGCGCCGTTCGGCCGGGCCGGCCTGGTGCTGGTGGTGGCCCGGGAGTGCGCCGGGGCGCCGGCCGCGGCGGCGTTCCACGCCACGGAGGTGGACCGGCTGGCGCAGCTCGTCCGGGCCGCCGCGGTGATCCTCGGCGACCGGCTCGACCTGGTCGGGGCCCCGCCGGTGGCCGCGAACCCCTGAGCCGGGCGGGCCGGGCGGCGGTCGGTGTGGCGCAGGTCGCGCCGCCGAACCGGAGCCGTCACCCCGGGGCAACCGGCCCGCAACAGCGACCGGTGAGCCTCGTACCGGGGAAGGGAGCGAAACCATGACGCTGTGGCGGATCCGGGCGACCGTGGACGACCGGCCGGGCTACCTGTCGGTGCTGACGGCGAGCCTGGCCTTGCGGGGGGTCAACATCCTCGCCGTGCAGGTGCACACCACCGAGCGGGGCGCCGTCGACGACTTCCTGGTCGACGCGCCGGACACGCTCGACGAGGCCGGCCTCGTCGCCGCCGTGCGGCGGGGGCGGGGCCGGGACTGCTGGGTGGCACGCAGCGAGGCGCGCGGCCTCGCCGACCAGCCGACCCGGGCCCTCGGCCTGGCAACCCGGCTGGTGCGGGACCCGGACGCGACCGGCGAGGCGCTGCGCGCCCTGCTCGGCGCGGACGCGGTGACCTGGCGACCGGCGTCGGCGGGGCCCGGCGGCGGGCTCGCCGACACCACCATGCTGCTGGACGACCCGGCCGGCGGGTCTTACGCGCTGCGCCGCGCCGTGCCGGGCTTCACCCCGGCCGAGTACGCCCGGGCCCAGGCCCTGGTCGAGCTGTCGGCCGCCGTCGCGCGCCGGGCCGCCGAGCAGGTCACCCTGGTGCTCCCCGACGGCGCCGAGGCGGCCGTACGGCCCGCGACCGTCGACGACCTGCCCGGCGTGATCGAGCTGCACGAGGGCTGCTCGGCGCGCAGCCGGCACCGCCGCTACCTGGGCGGTGCGGCGGTTCCCCAGCCGGCCCGGCTGCGCCGGCTGCTGGAGCCGGCCCGGGGCGTGACCCTGCTCGCCACGGCCGGCGAAGCCGGGGCGACGGAGCCGGTGGTGGCGATGGCCAACCTGCTCGCCGAGGGCGACGAGGCCGAGTTGGCGCTGCTGGTGCGCGACGACTGGCAGCGCCGGGGCCTCGGCTCGGCCTTGCTGCGCCGGCTGGTCCGGCACGCCGAGCAGGCCGGTTACGCGGCCCTGGTGCTGCACGTCCACGCGGAGAACGCCCCGATGCTGCGTACCGTGCGGCGGCTCGGTCGGCCCACCCCGACCGAGCGGGACGGCGCGCTGGTCACCCTCACCGTCCCGCTCACCGTGGGCGCGCCCGTGGTGAACGGAAGGGGCCCCTGCTGACGCCTCTCGCGCAGGAAGGGCCCCTCCTCGCGCCTCAGGTCGTCGGGTAGCTGCTGTAGTCGGGGAAGTTGCCGTAGAGCCGGCCGTCGCCGCCCTGGGTGACCGCCTGCACCAGTAGGTCGCCGCCGACGAAGGCGCCCTTCCAGGACGCGCCCCGGCCGCCGAACGGCTCGTCGCGGTCGCCCCGGGAACGCGGCTTGTTGATGCCCACCTTGAACGCCTGGAGGTCGACCGCGAGCTTGCCGGCCAGCTCCTCGTCGTCGCAGGCCAGCGAGGCGACCAGCGCGCCGTTCGAGGCGTTCATCGCGGCCAGCAGCTCGTCGGTCGTGTCCACCACGACGATGGTGTCGACCGGGCCGAACGGCTCGGCGTGCATCAGCCGGGACCGGCCGGGCGGGGCCAGCAGCACCGACGGCGCCACGTACGCGGAGGTGTCCTGCCCGTCGAGGAACGGCGCGCCGTGCAGCTTGCCCCGGTGCAGCGGCACCGCGCCGCCGCGTACCGCCTCGTCGACCTTGCGGCGCAGCTCGTCGGCCTTGGCGGCGCTGATCAGCGGGCCGAAGTCCAGCTCGGGCAGCGGGTCACCGGCGGTCCAGTCGTCGCCGACGGCGAGCGGGTGTCCGAACCGGACGGAGCGCACCACCGGCAGGTACATGTCGAGGAACTCGTCGACGAGGTCCCGCTGGACCACGAAGCGCGGGTACGCGGTGCAGCGCTGCTTGCCGTACTCGAAGCCCTTCTTGAGGTGCCCGGCGAGCAGGTCCCACTGCGAGAAGTCCCAGATGCCCCAGGCGTTGAGGCCCTCCTGCTCGATGAAGTGCCGCTTGTCCGAGTCGAGCAGCGCGGCGGCGACCTTGCCGCCGTTGGAACGCCCGCCGACGAACGCGACGGCGCCGATCTCCGGCGCCCGGACCAGTACCTCGGACAGCTCCTCGCCACCGCCGGAGACCAGGGTGGCGGGCAGCCCGGCCCGGCGCATCAGCGCGTGCGCGACGGTGAGGCAGACCGCCCCGCCCTGCGACGGGGTCTTCGCGATGACGGCGTTGCCGGCGAGCAGCTGCACCAGCTCGGCGTGCACGAGCACGCTCATCGGGTAGTTCCACGACGCGATGTTGCTGACCGGTCCCGGCAGCGGCTCCCGGCCGTCGGCGAGCATCCGGTCGATCTCGCCGACGTACCACCGGACGCCGTCGAGCGCCCGGTCCACGTCGGCGCAGGCGAGCCGCCACGGCTTGCCGATCTCCCAGACCAGCAGCAGGGCGAGCAGGTCGCGGTGGGCGGTGAGCGCGTCCAGGGCGTCGGTGACCCGGGCCTTGCGGTCGGCGAGCGGGGTGGCGGCCCAGACCCGGTGCGCGGCGGCGGCGTGCGCGACCGCGGCGCGGGCGGACTCCGCGTCGAGGCGGGCCAGGTTGACCAGCACGGTGTTGTCCACCGGCGTGCGGACGGGGCTGGGCGAGCCCACGGCGTGCCAGTCGCCGCGTACGAGGTTGTGCAGCGTGGTGACACCGTCGACCGGGGAGCCGAACGCCTCGGGCGTGGCGGCCACCGCGCGGGCGAGGGTGTCGGACCAGGCGGTGCCGTCGGCGAGTCGTAGAGCCATCGCGATCTCCTCAGGATTGGCCGGGGGAGCGGCGGCGTCGATGGCACCGCTGATGTGGCGTACTGTCGCGCGCCGGAAAGCGGTGCGGCAACAGTACGTTCGTATGCCGGAACGCCCGCCCCGCCGCCCGCCTGGCCGCGGCACGCGTATCCGCCCGCCTGTCCCGGCTTTGACCTGCCCGTACGCCGGAATCCAATTCACGATTCTCAATGGTGTGACGAATGTCCGGTGTACAGGTAAGGGCTTTCCTGTCAGCGACCCCACGCAGGCGCCCCGCTGCCGGCGTCTTCACAAACCGGCGACCGCCGCATTACATTGTCGGTCATCCATGGGAGCGCTCCCGGACCCGTGGCCGCACCCCCCACCACCTTCGCCGGCACGCCCCGATCACGATCCCGCGCGCCGTCCCCGGTGCCGCCGGCGACGCCACCGACAGGAGCACCGTCATGCGTCACCCGAGACGTCCGCGCCGGCCGGGCGAGCAGCCCTGGCTGCCCCGCCTGCTGGCCGCCGGCACCGCCCTCGCCGCCGGCCTCGCCCTCGCCGTCACCGCCCCGGTGCCCGCCTCCGCCGCGGCGCCCGCCGCCGGGGGCGCCACGCGGACCGCGCCCGTCCCCGCCGCGGCCGGCGCCTTCAACTACGCCGAGGCGTTGCAGAAGTCGCTCTACTTCTACGAGGCGCAGCAGTCCGGCCCGCTGCCGGACTGGAACCGGGTCTCCTGGCGCGGCGACTCCGCGCTCACCGACGGCGCCGACGTCGGGCTCGACCTCACCGGCGGCTGGTACGACGCCGGCGACCACGTCAAGTTCGGCTTCCCGATGGCGTTCAGCGCCACCATGCTGGCCTGGGGCGCCGTCGAGTACCGCGCCGGCTACGTCGCCTCCGGCCAGCTGCCCCACCTGCTCAACAACCTGCGCTTCGTCAACGACTACTTCATCCGGGCGCATCCGGCCCCCAACGTCCTCTACGGCCAGGTCGGCAAGGGCGACGACGACCACAAGTGGTGGGGCCCGGCCGAGGTGATGCCGATGGCGCGGCCCGCGTACAAGATCGACGCGAGCTGCGGCGGCGCGGACCTGGCCGGTGAGACGGCGGCGGCGATGGCCGCGTCGTCGATGGTCTTCCGACCCACCGACGCCGCCTACGCCGACCGGCTGCTCGGGCACGCGAAGCAGCTGCACACCTTCGCCGACACGGTGCGCAGGAGCTACCACGAGTGCATCACCGACGCGACGAGCTTCTACCGCTCCTGGAGCGGCTGGCAGGACGAGCTGGTCTGGTCCGCGATCTGGCTGTACCGGGCCACCGGCGACGCCGCCTACCTCGCGAAGGCCGAGAGCGAGTACGACAAGCTCGGCACCGAGAACCAGAGCACCACGCGGTCCTACAAGTGGACCATCGCCTGGGACAACAAGCAGTTCGGGGCGTACGTGCTGCTGGCCAACCTGACCGGCAAGCAGAAGTACGTCGACGACGCCAACCGCTGGCTCGACTACTGGACCGTCGGCGTCAACGGGCAGCGGGTGCCGTACTCGCCCGGCGGGATGGCCGTGCTCGACTCGTGGGGGGCGCTGCGCTACGCGGCGAACACCGCCTTCGCCGCCCTCGTCTACAGCGACAAGACCACCGACGCCACCCGCAAGGCCCGCTACCACGACTTCGCCGTCCGGCAGATCGACTACGCGCTCGGCGACAACCCGCGCGCCTCCAGCTACGTCATCGGCTTCGGGGCCAACTCCCCGAAGAACCCGCACCACCGCACCGCGCACGGCTCCTGGTGGGACAGCCAGACGGTGCCCGTCGAGACGCGGCACACCCTCTACGGCGCGCTGGTCGGCGGCCCGTCGGCGGCCAACGACGCGTACACCGACAACCGGTCGGACTACGTGATGAACGAGGTCGCCACCGACTACAACGCCGGCTTCAGCTCCGCGCTGGCCCGGCTCACCCAGGAGTACGGCGGCACCCCGCTCGCCGGCTTCCCCCGCGCCGAGACGCCCGACATCGACGAGCTGACCGTGGAGACCACGGTGATGCAGGCCGAGCCGCGCGCCACCGGCCTCAAGGCCATCGTCTACAACAAGTCCGCGTTCCCGGCCCGCGCCCTGACCGACGGCAGGTTCCGCTACTACTTCCGCCCCGACGGCACCGGCCCGGTCACCGTGACCCCCGGCTACACCCAGGGCTGCCCGTCGCCGTCCAGCGCCAGGCAGTTCTCCGGCGACGTCTGGTACGTCGAGGTGGACTGCACCGGGCACACCATCGCGCCCGCCGGGCAGTCGCAGCACCGGATGGAGGTGCAGTTCAAGATCGGCGTGCCCGAGGGCGGCACCTGGGACCCGACCAACGACCCGTCGTACCAGGCGGCGGCGGGGCCGAACCGGAAGGTCACGCTCTACTCCGGCGCCACCCGCGTCTGGGGCGAGGAGCCCGCGCCGGCCACCCCGGACACCACCGCGCCGACCACCCCCGGCACCCCCGTCGCCTCGGCGGTCACCGCGACCGGGCTGACCCTGACCTGGCCCGCCTCCACCGACGCCGGCGGCAGCGGGCTGGCCGGCTACGAGGTCACCCAGGCGCAGGTCGGCAGCGACGCGCTCGTCCTGCTCAACGCCGCCACCAACTCCCTGGCCGTGACCGGGCTGCTACCCGAGCGCACGTACCGGTTCACGGTGCGGGCGCGCGACGGCGCCGGCAACCGCTCCGCCGCCTCGCCCGTGGCCGAGGTGACCACGCCCGCCGCGCCAGCCCCCGACACCGTCGCGCCGACCCGCCCCGGCACGCCGACCGCCTCGGCGGTCACCGCCACCGGGCTCACGCTGAGCTGGGCCGCGTCGACCGACAACGTCGGCGTCACCGGCTACCGCGTCTACCGCGAGGCCGGCGCCACCGACGCGCTGGTCGGCTCGCCCACCGGCACCACGCTGGCGGTGACCGGGCTGACCGCCGCCACCGCGTACCAGTTCCACGTGGTGGCCGTGGACGCGGCCGGCAACGCCTCGGCGGCGTCCGCGCCGGTCGCCGTCACCACCGCTGACCCGCCCGCCTCCGGCGGCTGCGCGGTGGCCTGGACGACCAACGCCTGGGACAGCGGCTTCACCGCGAACGTCACCGTCACCAACACCGGCACGACCACGATCGACGGCTGGACGCTCGCCTTCGCCTTCCCCAGCGCCGGCCAGAAGGTCGGCCAGGGCTGGTCGGCGACCTGGACCCAGACCGGCACCGCGGTCACCGCCACCAACATCTCCTACAACGGCCGGCTCGCGCCGGGGGCGTCGACGAGCTTCGGCTTCAACGGCACCCACACCGGCTCGAACCCCAAACCCACGGCATTCACCCTCAACGGCACCCCCTGCACGGTCTCCTGACGCACCACCCCCGGTGACGTCCGCGCCACCGCCGGGGGGGGGGGGGGGGCCCCCCCCCCCCCCCCCCCCCACACCCCGCCCGGGCGGACGCCCGGGGCGGGGCCAGGGCCAGTAAGAACACCCGGGGGGGCC
>NZ_JBEYRY010000001.1:470296-504082 GCF_040704175.1 Micromonospora sp. NPDC047812
CCCCACGCAACACCCCCCCCCCCCCACCCCCGCCCGGGCCCCCCCCCCCCCCCCCCGGGCCCCCCCGCCCCCCCGCGGGGGGCGCGCACGACCCCGTCCGCGCCACCGGCGAGATCTTGGACAGTTGCCGTTCCCCGTGGCCGGCAACTGTCCAAGATTCACCCCTCGGGGCGCCAGCCGGCGGCCGTCAGGGCGCGGCGGAGCGAGTCGGCTACCTCGGTGGGGCGGGCGCGGACCAGCCACGCCGGGAAGCGCAGGATGCGGTCACCCGAGGTCCAGACGTCGTTCTGGCGACGCATGTCGGCCGCCCACTGCCGGACGTCCATGTGGTGCGCCCCGTCGATCTCGACGTGCAACCCCCACTCCCGCCAGTACGCGTCCAGCCACCGCGTCCGCCCGGAGGCGTCGGCGCGCCGCTGCTGGAGGCGGGGCGCGGGCAGGCCGTGGCGGCGGCAGAGCCGGACGAAGTCGATCTCCGAGAGCGCCTCCGCGCCACCGGCGATGTCGGCCACGGTCTGCCGGATCAGCGCCCGCCGAGGGGCCCGGGGCAGGGCGTCCAGCACCGCCGTCAACTCCGTCGGCGTGACCCGGCGCTGCTGGCAGCCGGCCGCCAGCGCCGCCTGCGCCTGGTCGACGGTGCGGGCCCAGCCGGCCGCGTCCACCAGCGCCCGGGCGGTGGTGGTCCGCGGCGGGCGGGCGAGCTGGAGATGCGCCGCCGGCAGCACCGACGTGCGGTGCACGATCACCGCCGCCATGTCGATCGGCAGCCGGCCCAGCACGGTACGGCCCGCCCGCCGGTGCGCCGGCACGAGCACGTGCAGCGGCTCGCGCCGCAGCCCGCGTACGTCCGCCTCGGCGGCAGCCGTCGGGCCGGCCAGGACAGCACCGGGACCCGCGGCGAGCACGGCGACCCACAACCGCTGGTCCCGGGTCAGCCGGCCGTTGCCCAGCAGCACGACGCCCCGGCAGATCGAGCGCCAGCGTCCGGAGCGGACGCGTCCGCGTACGGTGCCCTCGGTCAGCGACCGGGTCGCCTGGGCGGTGGTGACGACGCCGGCCTGCTCGAACGCCAGCCAGTCGAGCGCGTCGGCCTCGTCGGCCGGAAGATCGGGGTACACCGTCCCACCGTCGCCGCCCGCCACGCCGCCCGCCGTCCCGTGCGCAGATCCCGGGCGGTAGGCGCCCGGGATTCGGGGCATTCCCCACGGTGTGACACTGCTGACGGTGGGGCACGGCGCGGCGGACCGGGAACGGCTGGGCGAGCTGCTGGCCGGCGCCGGGGTCGCGCTCGTCGTGGACGTGCGGCGGTTCCCGGCCAGCCGGACCAACCCCGACGTACGCCGGGAGGAGCTGGCCCGCTGGCTGCCGGCGGCGGGCGTGGACTACCGCTGGGAGCAGCGCCTCGGCGGCCGGCGGCACACCCCCGCCGGCGTCGAGGAGGCGGACACCTGGTGGACCGTGGCCGCCTTCCGGGCGTACGCGGCGTACACCCGTACCGCCGACTTCCGGGCGGCGCTGGACGCGGTGCTGGCCGACGCGGCGGCCCGGAGCACGGCGGTGATGTGCAGCGAGAGCGTCTGGTGGCGCTGCCACCGGCGGCTTATCGCCGACGTCGCGATGCTGGGGCGCGGCGAGCCGGTGCACCACCTGATGCCCGACGGCCGGCTCACCCCGCACCGCCCCGCCGAGGGCGCCCGCCGGCTGCCCGACGGCGACCTGGTCTGGGACGGGTGACCGACGGGGCTGGCGGCGCGCGTCCGGTGCGCGGTCGTCGGCTCAGTCGGCCAGTTCGTCGGCGAGCAGGTCCATCAGCAGCCCGTCGTGCCAGCGACCGTCCTCGCCGCGTTCGTAGCGGCGCAGCACGCCGACGGGGCGGAAGCCGACCTTCGCGTACGCCCGCACGGCCGCCGTGTTCGCCGCTGCCGGGTCGATGGTGAAGCGGTGGTGGTCGTGCTCGTCGATCAGGTGCCGGACCAGGGTGCGGATCGCGTCCCCGCCGAGCCCGGCGCCGCGCACCGCCGGGTCGAGGAAGAGGTCCATGCTGGCGTGTCGGTAGTCGGGGTCGTCCTCGGCGTACCACTGGATCGCGCCGACCACCCGGCCGTCGTGTTCGATCGCGTACACCGACAGGGCCTCGTCGTCGAGGTCGGCCCGGACGGCGGCGGCGAGGTCGTCGCCGCCGCGCCACCAGCGCCGGACCTCCGGGTCGGCCCGGATCGCGGCGAGCGCCGGCACGTCCCCGGCCGTCGCCGGCCGCAGGGTCACCGCCCGGCCCCGCAGCATCGCCCTCAGCCCCGCGTCTCGCCGTGCTCGACGCAGACCGCCGCCCAGCCGACCGGCAGCACCTGCACCTTCATCCGGCGGCGGCAGTGCGCGCAGAAGCGCGGCGGCTCCAGCACCCGGGCCGCCGCGCACCCGTCGTGCGACCCGGCCGCCACGGCCTCGCCGCAGCGGTCGCACCAGGCGGCCGACGCCCCGTCGGCCGCCGTCGCCGCGTCACTCGTCGTCATCGGGACGCTCACAGCGTCGCGGAGAGCGCCTTGACGGGCATCTTCAGGTCGTCGAGCAGCTCCAGGTCGGCGGTCGCCGGCCGGCCCAGGGTGGTCAGGTAGTTGCCGACGATGACCGCGTTGATGCCGCCGAGCAGGCCGTCGCGGGTGCCCAGGTCACCGAGGGTGATCTCCCGGCCGCCCGCGTACCGCAGGATGGTGCGCGGCATGGCCAGCCGGAAGGCGGCGATGGCGCGCAGCGCGTCCTTGCCCTCCACCACCGGCCGGTCGCCCAGCGGGGTGCCGGGACGGGGGTTGAGGAAGTTCAGCGGGACCTCGTGCGGATCCAGCTCGGCGAGCTGCGCGGCGAACTCGGCCCGCTGCTCCACCGTCTCGCCGAGGCCGAGGATGCCGCCGCAGCAGACCTCCATGCCGGACTCGCGGACCATCCGCAGGGTCTCCCAGCGCTCCTCCCAGGAGTGCGTGGTGACCACGTTGGGGAAGTACGAGCGGCAGGTCTCCAGGTTGTGGTTGTAGCGGTGCACGCCCATGTCGACCAGCTCGTCGACCTGCTCCTTGCTGAGCATGCCCAGCGACGCGGCCACCTGGATGTCGACCTCGGCCTTGATCGCGGCGACGCCCTCGCGCATCTGCTTCATCAACCGGGCGTCGGGCCCGCGCACGGCGGCCACGATGCAGAACTCCGTCGCCCCGGTCGCCGCGGTCTGCTTCGCCGCCTCGACCAGCGAGGGGATGTCCAGCCAGACCGACCGGACCGGGGAGGTGAACAGGCCGGACTGCGAGCAGAAGTGGCAGTCCTCCGGGCACCCGCCGGTCTTCAGCGAGACGATGCCCTCGACCTCCACCTCCGGCCCGCACCAGCGCATCCGCACCTCGTGGGCGAGCTGGAGGGCGGCGGGCAGCTGCTCGTCGGGCAGGTTCAGCACGGCGAGGACGCCGGCCTCGTCGAGACCGACGCCGTTCTCCAGCACCTGGGTTCGGGCCTGGTCGAGGATCTCTGGCATGGCTCGTACCCTACAAGGCCAGCTGGCCGGGATGAACGGCCCGCGTGTCGGTACCCGGGAGGCGGGGTGGACACGCCGGGCGCTGGCCGGCGGGTGGTAATTTCGCCCGGCGGAAGCGGCCGACGGCGGCCGGCGCGGGCGGCGTGGGGGTGACGGTGGCGGACTGGCTGGCGGCGCTCGACCGCCGCGCCGCACTGCGCGCGAAGGCGGGGCTGACCCGCCGGCTGCGACCGCGGGCCGCCGGCGACGCCGTGGTCGACCTGGCCGGCAACGACTACCTCGGCCTGGCCACCCACCCCGAGGTCACCGCCGCAGCGGCGGGGGCGCTGTCGGCGTACGGGCTGGGGGCCACCGGGTCGCGGCTGGTGCGCGGTTCCACCGACGCCCACCACGCGCTCGAGGACGCCCTCGCCGACTGGCTCGGCGCCGAACGGGCGCTCGTCTTCTCCTCCGGCTACCTGGCCAACCTCGGGGCGGTCCGGGCGCTGGTGCGGCCCCGTACGCTGCTCGTCTCCGACGCCCACAACCACGCGTCCCTGATCGACGGCTGCCGGATCTCCGGCGCGGAGACCGTGGTGACCCCGCACGCCGACGTCGCGGCGGTCGCCGCCGCGCTCGCCGCCGCGCCCGGCCGGCCGGCGGTGGTCGTCACCGAGTCGGTCTTCTCCGTCGACGGCGACCTCGCCCCGCTGGCCCGGCTGCACGCCGTGGCCCGGGAACACGGCGCGCTGCTGCTGGTCGACGACGCGCACGCCCTTGGGGTGACCGGCCCGGCCGGCGCCGGGGGTGTCGCCGCCGCCGGCCTCGCCGGCGAGCCAGACCTGGTGGTCACCGCCACCCTCTCCAAGGCCCTCGGCGGCGCGGGCGGGGTGGTCGCCGGGCCGGCGGAGTTCGTCCGGCACGTGATCGAGACCGGCCGGACCTTCATCTTCGACACCGCGCTGCCGCCGGCCGTGGCCGCCGGCGTGCACGCCGCCGTCGGGCTGGCCCGCGCCGGCGACGACCTGCGCGCGGAACTGGCCGACCGGGCCGCCCTGGTCGTACGCCGGCTGGGCGCCGTCGGGCTGGCGGTCTCCGCCCCCGACGGCGCGGTCGTCTCGGTCACCGCCCCCGGGCCCGAGGCGGCGAGCGCCTGGGCGGCCGACTGCCGCGACCGGGGGGTCGCCGTCGGCTGCTTCCGGCCCCCGTCCACGCCGGACGGCCGGTCCCGGCTGCGGCTGACCATCGGCGCCGGCACCCCCCGGGCGGACTTCGAGCGGGCCTTGGAGACCATCGTGGAGTGTGCCCCGTGAGCGCGAGGAGTGAGCCGGGTCTGCGAGCCACGCAGTCGCGAACTGAGGTGGCGTCCGTGAGCGCGAGGAGTGAGCCGGGTCTGCGAGCCCCGCAGTCGCGAACTGAGGTGGCGTCCGTGAGCGGGAGGAGTGAGCCGGGTTTGCGAGCCCCGCAGTCGTGGACGGGGGTCGTCCCGTGAGCCGGGGTCAGGACATGAGGGGGCCGTGGCGTGGGCCGGTGCTGGTGACCGGCACCGACACCGACGTCGGCAAGACGGTGGTCACCGCGGCGATCGCGGCGGCAGCGCAGGCGGCCGGCCTGCGGGTCGCGGTGGTCAAACCCGCCCAGACGGGTACGGCCGGCGGCGAGCCGGGCGACGTCGACGCGGTCAACCGGCTGGCGGCCCCGCTGACCGGCCGGACCCTGGCCAGCTTCCCCGACCCGCTCGCCCCACTGGCGGCGGCCCGGGTCGCCGAGCTGGCGCCGCTGGAGCTGCACACCGCCGTCGACGCGGTCCGCGAGGAGGCCGACAAGCACGACCTGGTGCTCGTCGAGGGCGCGGGCGGTCTGCTCGTACCGATGGGGCTGTGGCCGGAGGGCAAGCCCTGGACGGTGGCGGACCTGGCGGTGGAGCTGGGCTGCCCGGCCGTGGTGGTGACCCGGGCCGGCCTGGGCACCCTGAACCACACCGCGCTGACGCTGGAGGCGCTGGAGCGCCGGGCGGTGCCGGCCGGCGTGGTGGTCGGCGCCTGGCCGGCCGCGCCCGAGCTGGTGCACTGGGCCAACCTGACCGACCTGGTGCCGAAGCTGCTGGGCGCGCTGCCCGCCGGCACCGGGGCGATGGATCCGGGGGTCTTCCGCCGGTCCGCGCCCGGCTGGCTCACCCCGACGCTGTACGGGGTGCTCGACGACTGGCGCGCGTGGGCCGAGGAGATCAGCTGAGCACCTGACCTTCGTCGGTGTCGGCACAGATCGGGCGTGGGTAGCCTGGCCGCCGTGAAGAGCTGGTGGTCCGCCGGGGCGGGCGGGGGTGGGTGGTCCCGGGCGGCCGTCCGGCGGCGGAGCGCCGATCTGCTCCTGTGGGTGACCACCGCCGCCCCGATCGCGTACGCGCTTGTCACCCCGCCGCACTCGGGGCAGGCCACCGCCCGGCTGGCCGGCGCGCTGCTGCTGCTCGCCGGGGCGGTCGCGGCCAGCCGGCGGTGGCCGGTGGCCGCCCTGGTCGTCGTGGTGCTCGGGTCGCTGCTGGACGGCAACTTCCTCTTCGCGATCCCGGTGTTCGCCTACCTGACCGGTCGCCGCAGCGCCACCGCCGTCCCGGCCGCCGTCGCCTTCGCCGTGCTCGCGGCCGGCGGCACCGTGCTCAACCTGGGACTGCTCGGCACCGGCGCGGCCACCTGGTTCCTGCTCGCCTCCGTGCTGCTCTTCGCCGGGGTCTTCCCGTGGCTCGTCGGGCGGTACCGGCGCCAGCAGGCCGTGCTGGCCGACGCCGGCCGCCGGCACGTCGAGGCGCGGGACCGGGAGCGGCGGGGCGCCGCCGAGCGGATCCGGCTGCGGGAACGGGCCCGCATCGCCCAGGAGATGCACGACTCGCTCGGACACGACCTGAGCCTGATCGCCCTGCGCGCCGCCGCGCTGGAGGTCGCCGGCGACCTCGCGCCCCGGCACCGGGCCGCCGCCGGGGAGCTGCGGGCCAGCGTCGCCGCCGCCACCGAGCGGCTGCACGGGATCATCGGGGTGCTCCGGGAACCGGACGGCGCGGCGACCGTCCGGCCCGCCGACGAGAGCGTCGCCGAGCTGGTCGACGGGGCCCGCGAGGCGGGCATGGCGGTGCGCCTGGACGGCGCGGACGCCCTGGCGCGGCTGCCCCCGATGGCCGCGCACGCCGCGCACCGGGTGGTCCGCGAGGCGCTGACCAACGCCGCCCGGTACGCCCCCGGCGCGGCGGTCACCGTCGTGCTGGTCCGCGACGGCGACCAGGTCGAGGTGGCCGTCGTCAACGCGCCGCCACCGGCCGGTCCGCTGCCGGGTCCGCCGTCCACCGGTTCCGGCCTGCTCGCCCTCGCCGAGCGGGTACGGCTCGCCGGCGGCGCCCTGACGAGCGGTCCGTGCGACGGCGGCGGCTTCGCAGTCCGCGCCCGCCTGCCGGTCGCCGAGCCGAGCGGCGCCGACGCCCACCCGCCCGTGGCTGCTCGGCCGGGGGTCGACGCCCTCCCGCCGCGCACGGGCGATCCCGGCCCCGCCGGCAGGTGGGCGGTAGGCGGCTGGCCGGCGGGCGAGACGGACCAGCCGGGGTTTCCGGTCGCCCCGCCGGCGGGCACCGATCCGTCGGACGGCGGGTCGCCGGGGGAGCTGTCGGGGCCGTCGAAGTCCGCGACCGAGGCCGAGCGGCGGCTGCGCGACGCCCGCCGACGGGTCCGGCTCAGCCTGCTGACGGCGCTCGGCGCCCCGGCGGGTCTCGCGCTGGTCCTCTCCCTGGTCTACTACCCGGTCGCCACCGCCGGGACGGTCCTCGACGACGGGGCCTTCGCGCGGATGCCCGTCGGCGCGCAGCGCGCCGAGCTGACCGGGCTGCCCCGACGGCAACTGGCCCCGCCCGCCGGGACGGCACGCCCCGGTTGCGAGCACTACACCGACGGCAACTTCCCCCTGGCCCAGCCGACGTGGCGGCTCTGCTTCGTCGAGGGCCGGCTGGTCAGCAAGGAGCGGATCGACGGATGAACGCCGACACGGCCGGCCCGGTGCGGGTCGTCCTCGCCGACGACGAGGCGATGATCCGGGCCGGTGTCCGGGCCATCCTGGCCACCGATCCGGACATCGAGGTGGTGGCCGAGGCCGGCGACGGCCGGGCCGCGGTGGAACTCGTCCGGGCGCACCGGCCCCGGGTGGCGCTGCTGGACATCCGGATGCCGAGGCTGGACGGGCTCACCGCCGCCGCCGAGATCCGCCGGCTCGTGCCGGAGACGGCGACGCTCATGCTGACCACGTTCGGCGAGGACGACCACGTCGCCCGGGCGCTCGGGCACGGGGCGAGCGGATTCCTGCTCAAGGCCGGCGACCCGCGCGAGCTGATCGCCGGGGTGCACGCCGTCGCCGATGGTGGCGCGTACCTGTCGCCGCGGGTGGCCCGCCGGGTCATCGAGCTGGGCGGTGACCGGGTGGCCCGTCGGCCCGTGGCCCGGGACCGGCTGGCCGGGCTGACCGACCGGGAGCGGGAGGTCCTCGCGCTGGTCGGGGCCGGGCTGTCGAACGCCGAGATCGCCCGCCGGCTGCACCTCGTCGAGGGGACGGTGAAGAGCTACCTGACGAGCATCTTCACGCGGCTCGAGGTGCGGAACCGGGTGCAGGCGGCGATCCTCGCGTACGAGGCGGGGCTGGTCGAGCCGACCGGCTGACCCGCCCCGCCCCGGCACCGCACGCGTGCCCGGCGCCTCAGGCGTCCCGGCGGCGCATCGCGGCCCGGCCCAGCAACAGCGCCGCGCCGGCCCAGCCGGCGAGCAGGAGCAGCCCGACCGGCGCCGGGTACGGGTCGCTGTCCCCGGCCAGGAAGTGCCCGCCGGCGACCCCCGGGAAGGCGTCGGCGATCCGGTTGAGCACGGCGATGTCCGGCTCCTGCAACGACAGCGGAACGATCATCAGGGTGGCGACGAGCACGGTCAGGGTGAGCACCGCGCTGCGCAGGGCCGCGCCGAGCCCGAGGGCCAGCACGCCGACCAGTGCCAGGTAGGTCGCCACCGCGAGGACGTCGCCGACGGTGCCACCCGCCGGCGCGGCGCCCCAGCGGCCGAGCACCGGCCGCGCCACCAGCGCGCCGACCGCGCCGAGCAGCAGCCCGAGCGCGAACGTCACCGCCCCGGTCACCGCGGCCTTGGCCAGCAACACCCGGCCGCGCGACGGCGTGCACTGCAGGGTGGTACGGATCGTGCCGCTGGTGAACTCGCTGGTGACCACGAGCAGGCCCAGCGCCAGCACGGCGTACTGGGTCAGCTCGACCGAGCCGATCACGACGCTGCCGACGGTGACGATCCCGGCGTCGTCGGCCGGGTCGTCGTTGGTGTTCGCGTTGGCGGCGTAGATGGCCAGCTGACCGGCGGTGGCGGCCATCAGCAGCACCCCGGCCAGCAGCGACCACCAGGTGGAACGCACGGACCACAGCTTGGTCCACTCGGCGGAGATCGTGTTCATCGTGCCTCGTTCCGGGTCGGGGTGCCGGCGTACTCGACGCTGTCGGCGGTCAGTTCCATGAAGGCCTGTTCCAGGGACGCCCCGTGCGGGCTGAGCCCGTGCAACCGCACCCCCAGCTCGTACGCCAGATCGCCGATCCGCTCGACGGTGGCGCCGGTGACGGTCAGCTCGTCCGGGCCGGCCGGCTCGACGGCGGCCCCGGCGGCGGTGAGCCGCCCGGCGAGCGCGGCGAGGCCGGCCGGCTGCGGGCTGCGTACCCGCACGGCCACCGCGCTGCCGGCGATGACCTCGTCGATCGGGGCGTCGGCGAGCAGGCGACCCCGGCCGATCACCACCAGCCGGTCGGCGGTGAGCTGCATCTCGGTCATCAGGTGGCTGGAGACGAAGACCGTCCGGCCCTCGTCTGCCAGGGACCGCATCAGCTGCCGGACCCAGCGCACCCCGTCCGGGTCGAGGCCGTTGACCGGCTCGTCGAACATCAGCACCGGCGGGTCGCCGAGCAGCGCACCGGCGATGCCGAGCCGCTGGCCCATGCCGAGGGAGAGGGTGCGGCCGGGCTTGGCCGCGGCGCGGGCGTCCAGCCCCACGGTGGCGAGCACCTCGTCCACCCGGCGGTCCGGTATGCCGTTGCTGCGGGCCATGGCGAGCAGGTGCGCCCGACCCGAGCGGGCGGGATGCACGGCCCGGGCGTCGAGCAACGCGCCGACCTCGCGCAGCGGGCGCCGCAGCTCCCGGTACGTCCGCCCGCCCACGAGCGCCTGACCGGCGGTGGGCCGGTCCAGCCCGAGGATCATCCGCATGGTGGTGGACTTGCCCGCGCCGTTCGGGCCGAGGAACCCGGTGACCCGGCCGGGTCCGATGTCGACGGTCAGGGCGTCGACGGCGGCCGTGTCCCCGAACCGCTTGGTCAACCCACGTAATGTGATCATGCACTGACGCTAGGTCCGGCACCCCTGCCCCGACCGCGCCCGAACGGCACCACCGTCCACTGACTTTCGTCGGGTCCCTCCCGCCGCCTCCCCTCCCGCCCGCGACGTGTTCCGGTGCGGTGCGGTCTGGTGCGGTGCGGTGCGGTCTGTTGCGGTCCGGTCTGGTGCGGTGCGGTGCGCACGGTCGTGCCGTGCCGCGCCGACGACGCAGCCGCTACGCGGCCTGGTGGTCGCGCGAGAACGTCGGTGATCAGGACGGCATGGACGTTACGGGGCAGTTTTTAGGTACATGACGTCCTGATCACCGCAGGTTGGGCCGGTGTTCTTGGCCTGCCTCGGCGCGCGTGCCACGGCGCGCGCACCCACGGCGCGCGTGCCACGGCGGGCGTGGTGGTTCAGCGGCGGCGGACGACGAAGGCGTCAGGCATCCGGAAGGTCAGGTTGTCCGGGCACCACGGCTCGCGGAGCACGGTCACCCCGTCCAGCAGCGGGGCGGTCTCCGCGACCACCACCGCCGCCTCCATCCGGGCCAGTTGGTCGCCGACGCAGCGGTGCGCGCCCGCCCCGAAGGCCAGGTGCCGGCGGGAGCCGCGTTGCCCGGGCCGGAACTCGTCCGGCGCGTCGACGGTGGCCGGGTCCCGGCCGGCGCGGGCCAGCCAGAGCACGATGCTGGTACCCGCCGGCACCGCCGTCCCGCCCAGCGTGGTGTCCATCGCCGCCACCCGTCGCCAGGTCACGATCGGCGGCTCCAGCCGCAGCCCCTCCTCGACCACGTCGGCGACCGCGACGGTGCCGTCGCGCAGGCCGGCCAGCACGGCGGGCTCGCCGGTGAGCCGGTGCAGCAGCAGGGTGAGGAACTGCGAGGTCGTCTCCTGACCGGCCACCAGCAGGAAGAACAGCGCGCCGACCACCACGTCGGGCGGGTGCCCGGCGGCCCGCAGCGACCCGGCCAGCCCGCCCCCGGTCGCGGCGAACTCCCGCAGCACCCGGTGGAAGCGGCCCACCTCGGTGGCGAGGGCCTGCTGCCGTCCGGCGTCCAGCGGCGCCCAGAACAGCTCCAGCGCGGCGCGGGCGAACTCCTTGACGGCGCCGACCGGTGCGTCCGGCAGCTCGACCAGCCGCGCCAGCACCAGCAGCGGCAGGTCGGCGGCGAGTTCGGCGTACAGGTCCACCGACCCGCCGGCGTCCAGGGTGGCGGCGATCCCGCCGACGCGCTCCCGGACCAGCCCGGTCAGCCAGGGCCGCTGGGCGGCGACCCGCGTCGGGTGCAGGGCGTCGGCGACGATCGCCCGGATCGCCGGGTGGCTGGCGCCACCGTTGTTCGCCAGGGTCGGCGGCAGCCGGAACCGGTGCCCGGCCAGCACCCGCAGCGCGGCCACCGGCATCGGGGTCACCGCGTCCAGCGCGTTGTCCGGCCGGTACGTCGTCGGATCGGTGAGCACCTGGCGGACCAGGGCGTGCCGGGTCACGACCAGGTGAGCGACCCCCACGTGGTCGGCCACCCGGGCCACGTCCGGCCAGTGCGCGTCGGCGGTCTGCGCCCAGCTCCGGAACAGCACGCCGACACGCTAGCGGCCCGCCCCCGGCAGCCCCGCCCGCAACTGCCAGACCGTGGTGCGCTTCACCCGTACGCTCTCCAGCGTCTCGGGCACCGGCACGTCGTAGACGGCCAGCTCGTCGAAGCGGTCGTGCGGCAGGAAGGCCCGGCCGGGGTCGCCGACCAGCACCCGGGCCCCGGAGCGGGCGGCCCGGAGCAGGAAGCGCAGCACCCGGTTGGCCATCGCCTGGCTGTAGAACACGTCCCCGGCGAGCACCACCTCGGCCCCACCGGCGTCGCCGTCGAGGACGTCGCCGAGTTCGGCGTCGACGCGTACCCCGTTGGCCTCGGCGTTGACCGCGACGGCCGCGACGGCCAGCTCGTCGATCTCCACCGCGCGCACGGCGGCGGCGCCGGCCCGCGCGGCGGCGATGGCGACCAGCCCGGAGCCCGCGGCGAGGTCCAGCACCCGGCGGCCGGCGACCAGCTCCGGGTGGTCGGTGACGTACCGGGCCAGCGCCTGCCCGCCGGCCCAGGCGAAGGCCCAGAACGGCGGCGGCTGGGCGCTGCGGAACTCGCCCTCCGTCAACTCCCACAGCCCGATGGCGTCGTCCGCTTGGTGCAGCCGCACCTCGGGGACGAAGGCGACCGGGGAGAGGCTGGCGTGCAGCCGGACGAAGGCGGCGGAGAGGTCGGACACGCCGGCGATTGTCCCCCGCCGCCCGAACCCGCCGACCGCCGCCACCCCGGTCGCCTCCCGCCCGGCTGCTGTCGCGCGGCCGTCGGGGCCGGGCGTGTCGCCGGGGAGGGGTGACCGGTTCACCACCGTCGGTGAAATCGGCCCCCGCGCTTGGCGACCGGTGCGAACACGCCCGTCTACCGGCCGGCCGGCGGTCCTGGCAGCGTTGCGGGTTGGCGGCGACCGTCGGGAGGTGGGAACGGTGGCGACCGTGTGGCGGTACGCGCTACGGGCCGGGGTGGCGCTCGGCTGCCTGACCGGGGTGGGTCTGCCCGTGCCCGCGCGGGCGGCCTTCACCACCGAGCTGAGCGGCCTGCCGGCCGAGTTCACCGCCGGGGGCCGGGTGGAGACCGTCTCCGCCGTGGTGTCCCGCGACGACGGCGGCTGCGTGAAGGTCCGCTGGTCGATGGTGCTGCGGGTACGCGGGATCCGACTCGACCAGGTCAGGATGGACCGGGTGGAGGAGACCGGCTCGTTCCCGCTGGACATCCGCACCGACGGGGACGTGGCCCGGCTGACCGACCGCCGGCTCGACCCGGGCACGCTCTGCCCCGGGCGGACGGTCACCGCCCGCTACCGGTTGGCCTTCGCCGGGGACGTCACCCGGGGGCGGATCACCCTGGCGGCGGAGGCGTACGACGCGAACCTGCGGCTGCTGTCCCGGCAGACGGCGACGCGGTCGGTGGTCGGGTCGGACGCCCGCACGGCCGCGCCCGGGGAGCCGGAGCCCCGCGCCACCCCGCCGGATCCGACCGGACCGGCCGCGACGACCGGGGAAGCGGCGGAGCCCGGGGCGGCGCCCGCCGCCGACGAGCCGGTGACCGACGAACCCGCTACCGACGAGCCCGCGGCCGCCGGGGCGCCGCCGGCAGCCGGCGCGGGGCGGCCGGTGGCGGGGTCCGCTGGTTTCGGGGCCGTGCAGGCCGCGTTCCTGCTCGGCGGGCTGCTGCTCTCGCTCGGCCTCGGCCTGCTGCTGCGGCTGCGCCACCTGACCAGGGCGGCCGGCGCGGACGACGTCGTCGGGCCGGACCGGCGCTGGGAACGGGCCGCCGTGCCCGGGCGCTGGCGGGCCGCCCGCCGCTGACCGGGGCCGCCACCGGGGCCGGTCACCGGAGGTGGCCCGTCGGGGCCGGCCGGCGCGCCGACCGGCCCCGACGGGCGGTCACTTCGAGAACGCCTGGAACTCGGCGATACGCACCTGGGTACGCGCCGGGCTGGCGGTCGCGCAGTCGGTGGTGGTCGCCGGGTCGTCGTCCTGCTCACCGGCGTAGGCGGGGCCGCCGGTGCACTGGCTGGCGAGCACCTCCAACCGCAGGTGCGTGGCCAGCGTGGTCGGCACCAGGAACTCGCGCAGGTTGACGTCCCGCACGTACGCCCGGTACGCCCCGCCGGGGAACGCGTCGGGCGCGCTGGTGTGGATCCGCCGCCAGTTCGCCGGATCCGCGCAGTCGGTCGTCTTCGCGTTGCACGCCGACACCGCGAACGAGCGCAGCGCACTGAGCGCGTTCTGGCTGCCCGGGTCGGCGTCGCCGGCGATCGCCGGGCGCAGCATGGCGCTGACGTTCACCCGCTTCACGACCTGCGGGGCGTCCCCGGGCAGCGCCACGGTCACCTGCCGGCCGGCCACCCCGTCCAGGGAGGCCCAGTTGGTGGCCTCGGTGTCGTCGGCGATGCGCTCCAGGTTGACCCCGTCACCGGTCACCGTCGCGCCGGACGCCGTGGACGCCAGGTTCCGGCTCATCCGCAGGTCGACGTGCCCCGCCTTGCCGGCCTTGGCGACCACGGTCAGCCGCTGGTGGCCGAAGCCGGGCGCGACGGCGAGCAGCTGGTACGTGCCGGGCACCAGCTCGACGGTGTCCGGCAGCGCGGTGGCCGGGTCGGTGTCGGCCACCGGCACCGCCCGCGCCTCGTACGCCCCGACGTACACCCGGATCGGCGCGTCGGCGCTGTCGCCCTTCGGCCGGAGGGTGAGCACCGCGTTGTCGGCGCCGGGGGCGGCGAAGCTCGGCGTCGGGTCCGTGTCGGCGGCGCCGTTGGTGGCGGCGTCGCGGCCCATCCCGGAGCGGGCGAACTCGGCCCAGAGCAGGTCCTGGTTGGCGCCGCCGAAGCGGAGCAGGTCGGCGGTGAGCATGTTGTCCCGCATGTCGAGCATGCTCACCTGGCTGGCGGCCTGGAGCAGGAACGAGTCGAAGACCAGCTGCGACCAGCGCCGGTTGCCCGGGCACTGCTCCACGGCCACCCGGCCCTGCGCGCAGTCGAGCTGCCGCTGCGGGGTGCCGACCCCGTACCGCTTCATCAGCGCGGCGCGCACCCGGAAGTTGGTGGCGCTCCAGATCTCGCCGTCGGCGTGCACAGCGGGACCGCCGGTGTTGTAGCCGACGTCGGAGTAGTTCAGCGGGCTGCGGCTGAAGTCGTGGTTGCGGATGCCGCTGACCAGGTTGCCGGTGACGTAGCCGCCGGTGACGTAGGGCGTCTCGCCGGGGGCGCGCAGCCCGTGCTGGAACAGGTACTCGGCGGCGAGCAGGTCGCTCCACGACTCGCCCATCGAGCCGCCCTGGTGCCCGCTGATGCCGCTGTCCGGGCCGGCGATCATGCGGTTGGTGATGGCGTGGGTGTACTCGTGTCCGATCACCGTCATGTCGTAGTCGCCGTCGACGCAGGGCGGGTACGGCCCGCCGGCCTGCGGCTGCCACAGGTACATGTTGGTGGTGGGCGGCAGGCCGTCGCGCGGCGTGCCCTGGTTGGCGTTGTTCCGGTTGCCGCTGAGCGCGCCCTGCTGGGCGCGGCCCTGCTCGGCGTCGCCACCCAGGCCCTGCGGGGTCAGGTTGACCGCCTGGAGGTTCCAGGTGGCCTCGGTGAAGCCGAGGTGCCAGGCCCAGTCGTGCATCCGGTTGTGCATGGCGAACAGGTTGGCGATCGCGGCGTCGCCGTCGTTGCGCTGCGCGGAGGTGAACACCTCCGGGTTGCAGCGGGCCTGGTGCCACTGGTCGGTGAACGGGTACTCGTAGCGGCGCTCCGGGCTGGGCGTGGCCGGTACGGCCGGCGTGCCGCCGCCCCAGGAGAGCACGGTGTTGGCGGAGTTGCCACGGGGGGTGCCGGTCGGCGCGCCGGTGGCCGCGTCGACGTCCCAGGGCTGGCCGGTGGCCGGGTCGCGGAAGGCCGCCTGGCAGCCGGGCGCGGGGTCGCCGCACCAGCGCACCCGGGGATCCTGCCCGGGGCCGAGGTCGCGCGGCGGGGTGGCCGGGAAGACCGCCCAGCTCGGGTTGTCCGAGTCGAAGTCGACGAGGTCCTCGCGGACCAGCACCTGCCCGGTGATCCCGTCGACGTAGGTGGTGAACGCCTCCGGGTGGTCGGTGTCGGCGCCGATCAGGGTCACCTCGTAGGCGGCCCGGGGCCCGTCGAGCGGGGTGGGCACGGCGACGGCGCGGACGCTGTGGCTGCGCACGGCCTCGGCGGTCAGGCCGGCGTCGGCGCGCGCCGCGGCGTACGCCTGCTCGTCGGTGAGGGTGGCCGGCGCCGGAGCGGCGGTGTCCCGGGACAGCGAGGAGCTGACCGCGAGGACCTTGCCGCCGGCGACCGCGACGGTGACCAGGCCGTCGTGCCCGGCCGGCAGGTCGCCGAAGCGCTGGCGGAGGGTGACGACGGCGCCGGCGCCGATCGGGCGGACCAGGACCCGGTCCATCGCGTCGACCGCCGCGGCGTCCAGGCCGAAGAGGTCGTGGTGGCCGGTGAGGTACGCGCGGGCGGCCGCCTCCGGCTCGGCGGGGAGACCGGTGGCGAGGGGCGCGCTGCCGGGGCCGAGCGCGTGCGGGGTGCCGAGCCGGTTCCAGCGGGCGTCCGGGTCGGCCTTGCGCGCCAGGCCCCGCTGCCGCGCGTCGGGGGCGGCGGTGCCGGGGCGGTTGTCGACGTCGGCGTGCTGGTGCTGCCCCTCGGCGAACGGGCCGGAGCGCCGCTCGGCGGAGGCGCCGCCGGTGGGGGCGGCTGCGGTGGGGCCGGTGGGCAGCAGCGCGGCCGCCACCGCGGTCGCCGCCAGGACGGGGACGAGCCGGCGTCGCCGCCGGCTCATCCAGGGTGTCCACTCCGGTTGTGCCACGGGACCTCCTCGTGGGAGCGGGTGGCCGGCCCTCCGCCGGCCCGCGCAGCGCGGTTACGCATGCGCATCTGTGGATATCAGCCTGCCTGGGCGGGAACAAGGGTCGCGCCTACTCAAGGCGGCCCGGCGCGGCCCCGGATGCCGTGGCGGACCGACTCCCCCGCGCTGGTTTCGACAAAAACAGTCCCTTGTACACGGACGTGACGGCTGTCACAGTCGAGGGAGGACCGCGAGAGATCGGAGGCCGGCATGGCCCTCGACCCCACAGCGCCCGCCACCGCCGCCGGGTGGCGGGACGCCCGCCGGCCGTTCTGGCCGCTGGCGTTGCTCGTCCCGGCGCTGCCGTTCGTCGGCTGGGCGACCTGGCGGGCCACCGGCGACGCGTGGGCCTGGTGGCTCACCCCCGCCGCCGTGTTCGTCCTGATCCCGGTGGTCGACCTGCTGGTCGGCGAGGACCGGCGCAACCCGCCCGACGAGGCGGTGCCCCGGCTGGCCGCCGACGGCTACTACCGCTGGCTGACCTACCTCTACCTGCCCGCCCAGTACGCGGCCCTGGTGCTCTGCTGCGCGGTCTGGGCCCGGGGTGGCCTGACGGTCACCGGCGCGGCCGGCCTGGTCGCCACGATCGGGGTGGTCGACGGCATCGCCATCAACACCGCCCACGAGCTGGGCCACAAGCGGGAGAGGCTGGAGCGCTGGCTGTCCAAGGTGGCCCTCGCGCCGGCCGCGTACGGGCACTTCCACGTCGAGCACAACCGGGGCCACCACACCCGCGTGGCCACGCCCGAGGACCCGGCCAGCGCCCGGCTGGGGGAGAGCTTCTGGGCGTTCTGGCCGCGTACCGTCTCAGGCAGCCTGCGCTCGGCGTGGCGGCTGGAGGCCGGCCGCTTCCGCCTCCGGGGCCGCAGCCCGTGGACGTGGCGCAACGACGTGCTCAACGCGTTCGCGATGACCCTCGCGCTCTACGCGGCGCTGGCCGTCGCCTTCGGCGCGGGCGTGCTGCCGTTCCTGGCGCTCCAGGCGGTGGTCGGATTCTCCCTGCTCGAGGTGGTCAACTACCTGGAGCACTACGGGTTGGCGCGGCAGCGCACCCCCGCCGGGCGCTACGAGAAGGTCGACCCCCGGCACAGTTGGAACAGCGACCGCAGCGTGACCAACATCTTCCTCTTCCAGCTCCAACGGCACAGCGACCACCACGCCAACCCGCTGCGCCGCTACCAGACGCTGCGCACCTTCGAGTCCTCCCCGCAGCTGCCCGCCGGCTACGCCACGATGGTGGTGGCCGCGCTGGTGCCGCCGGTGTGGCGTCGGCTGATGGACCACCGGGTGCTCGCCCACTACGGCGGGGACCTGTCGCTGGCCAACGTCCACCCGCCGGCCCTGCGCCGGCTGCGGGAGCGCCGGCGACGCGGCCCGGCGGCCGCCTGACGGCCGGCGTCGTGTCCGGCGCGCTGCCGGGGTGGCTCCGCCGCGTCGCGTCCCGGCGCGCTGCCCGGGCCGGCTCCCGCCGGGCCGCGTCGCGGCGTCCGTCCGGGAGGGCGCTCAGTGCGTCGCGTCGGGGTCCCTCACGGCGCCCAGTCGGGGTCGCGGCCGAAGGCGGCGACGAGGCGGTCCTGCTCGTCCGCCCGCGCCGGCACGTCGACCTGCGCCCGGACCAGCCGGCCCCGCTGGTAGTCGCCGATCCGTCGACCGAACCACCGCGCGCACGCGGCGACCGCGTCGGGGTCCAGCCGGGGGTCCGCGCCGATCGCCACGGCGAGGTCCCAGCCGTGGATCAGGTGCTCTGCGGTCAGCTGGTGCAGGTACTCGTCGGCGGGGGTCTCGCCGGAGGAGAGCCCGACGGTGCGCTCCAGCGCCCCCGGGTGGGTGAAGGCCAGTTCGGCCTGCCCCGCCGCCTCCCGGGCCGCGTCGGCCGGGTCCGGGCCGAGCAGGTCGCCGTCGTAGCGGTCGCCGACCTGTTCGATCGTCCGCCCCGCGAGCAGCGCGACGCTCCACCGGTCCTCGCCCACCACGTGGTTGACCAGCGCCCGGACGTCCCAGTCGGGGCACGGGGTCGGGTCCGACCACTGGTCGGGGCCGACCTGCGCCACCCGGTCGGTGAACTCGGCCAGGCTGCGGCGGTACGTCTCCAGCGGGTCCATGCCGACGATTGTTCCGGCTGCCTGGGGGAGCGGAGCGGTTTTGCCGGCTTCGCCGGCGGGCGGAGGGCCGGTCGTGCCCGCCGGGTCCTCGGCACGGAGGGCCGGTCGTGCCCGCCGGTCCTCGGGACGGCACGCCGGTCGTGCCCGGCTGGCCTCGTCGGGGACCCCGGCCGCCGGCGCGTCGACCCCGCGCGGGCGGTGATCGGCACTGGCGCGTCGTGCGCCGGCCGTCCTCTGGGCTCTCCTGCCCGGCTCAGTCCAGCTGCGCCGGGTCGAGCCCCAGCTCGCGGGCGGTGAGCAGGCGTACCCACTCGGCGAACTGCCGGCGGGAGATCACCCGGTCGTGCACCGCGAGCTGGACCGCCAGCCCGTCCACCACCGCGCTGATCCGCCACGCCGCCCCGGCCGGGTCGGCGCAGTCGAAGGTGCCCTCCCGGACCCCGTCCGAGATGACCGTCGCCAGGTCCTCCCGCCAGCGCAGGTCGAGCCGGCGGGAGACCTTCTCCAACTCCGGGGTGCGCAGCGACTCCGCCCAGCCGTCGATCCACATGGCCCAGGAGGTCGCCCGGCCCGCGGGCGTGTAGAGCCGCACGATCCGGCGGAGCTTGGTCAGGGGCGGGACGTTGGAACGCATCACCGCGTCCAGGCGGGCCAGATCCTGCTCCACCGCGTACGCGAAAGCCTGCGCGAGCAGCCGGTCCTTGGTGGCGAAGTGGTAGAAGACCAACGCCTGGCTCACCCCGGCGGCCTGTGCCACGTCGGCCGTGCGGGTGTTGGCCAGACCGCGTTCCACGATCACGTCACAGGCCGTGCGCAGCAGGGCATCCAGGCGGATCTCGGCCGCACGTCTCGTCACGCCGTTACCGTAGCCCATCCGATCGAACACGGGCAGTTACGGATCACGGTCCCTTCGGTCCGCCACAGTCGGAAGCCGGACAGTTCCGGGGGCAGATCGCGGCCGTGGACCGCGCCGGCCGCAGCGGGCGGGACGAGTCCGGCCCATCCTCCTAGGAAGCTCAGGCGGCGGGTGGGACGTCACACTCCCGCCGCAGGTGGTGGCGTCGGGGTCCCACCCGACTCGCCGGGAGCCACCCCGATTTGGCAACCGCTCGCCGGCTCGGCTAAAGTTCTCACCCGTCACCGGTTAACGCCGGAGACACGCGGACGTAGCGCAGCTGGTAGCGCATCACCTTGCCAAGGTGAGGGTCGCGGGTTCGAATCCCGTCGTCCGCTCGGAGCTGCCGCCACGCATGACGGGGGCAACCTCGGTGGGGTGGCCGAGAGGCGAGGCAACGGCCTGCAAAGCCGTGTACGCGGGTTCAAATCCCGTCCCCACCTCGGTAACAAGCGAGGGCGATTGGCGCAGTGGGAGCGCGCTTCCTTGACACGGAAGAGGTCACTGGTTCAAACCCAGTATCGCCCACCAACACGAAGGCCCGTCACCATCCGGTGACGGGCCTTCGCCGTTCGCCCGCCCACGCTGAGCCCGCGCGCCGGCACCCTCGGGGAGCGGGCCGGCGGTGAAAACGGCCGGAGCCCATGGCGGGGGAGAAGTCGCGGCCACCGGCGGCGAAGGCCCGCCCGGCGGATCGACGGCGACCGCCCCGCCCACGACCGTCAGGCGTGGACGGGGCGGTCGCACCTCCCCCCGGAGCGACCGGTCGGACGTGCTTCCCCGTGCCGCGCGTCCGGACGCGGGCCGGTGGGCGGCCGGCGTCCCGTACCGGCTGCACCCCCACGGTAGGAAGCCCCTGCGGGCGGAGGCGAGGACCGATCCGCACAGCGAGGGCGTCGGAGGTGCCGGGCTGCACAGCGACCGCCGCCCCGCCGCCCTGTCCCGAGCGGAGCGAGGAACCTCAGTCCGGCCGGGAGTCGAGGATCCGCAGCGCGAGCCACAGCTCGTGCCGGGCGCTCGGCCCGCGTAGCAGGGAACGTCCGAGGGCCTGCTCGGCCCGGCCCAGCCGCTTGCGTACGGCGGACACCGAGATCCCGAGCGCGGCGGCGGTGCCGGGGAGCCGGCCGTCGGCGCGGAGCCAGGCGCGTACCGTCGCCAGGCCCACGGCCGTCCCGTCGGCGCCCAGGGGCGCGACCTGGTCGTGCGCCCAGAGGCGCAGGGCCGGGGCGGCCAGCAGCCGGTCCAGGCCGTGCCACCGGACGTCCTCGTCGCCGCCGGGAGCGCCGCCGCCCAGGCCGTCGCCGCGTACCCCGCCCGGCCCGTCCCCGCAGGTTCCGCCCGGGCCGTCCCCGGGCGTTCCGCCCGGGTCGGCGGTAGCGCCGTCGCCGACCGCCCCGGCCGGACCCACACCGTCGCCGCCGTCTGCGGGCGTGGTCGGGGCGAGCAGGCGCAGGGCCAGCCACGCGACCGACTGGTCGGAGACCCGGGACAGGTCCAGGGCGAGGCGGTCGCGCAGCAGCGCCAGCCGGGCCGCGAGGGTGTTGCGGTGGATCCGCAGGTGGCGGTGGGCCGCGCCGTCGAAGGCGAGCCACGAGCCGAGCGTGGCCAGCAGTTCCTGTCCGTCGGGGTCGGTGCGTCGGCCCGGCCGGTACGACAGGCACGGTGCCAGCAGCGTCGAGGCCCAGTCGCTCCCCGCCGGGCCCAACGCGGACCGCAGGTCTGCCGGGCGGTCGAAGCGACAGTGCCCCTCCGGTCGGCTGCGGGCCACCGCGAGCGCGTGGAACGCCTGCTCGTAGCCGACGGCGGTGCGGTGCAGCGGGACCGGCTCGCTCACCCCGACCCGGGTGTCCGGCACCCGCTGACTGATCAGCCGGCCCGCCGCGCCCGCGTCGGAGCCGCGGGCGCCCTGCGCTCCGCCGTGCTGCGGAACCAGCGCGATGAGGTGCCGGGAGCGCACCGGGCAGGGCACCACCCAGGCCCGCCCGCCCAGCGCGCGGGTCACCTGCCCGGCCGCCTCGCCGCGCCGGCCGGGGGCGCACTCGACGACGCACACCCGCGCCACGTCCGGCAGGTGGGGGCGCAGCGCCGCCGCGACGCGCCGGGCCGGCGCGACGTCGCCGACCATGAGCAGGTGCAGCACCGCCTCCCGGCCGCGGCCGTCGCCGGCGGCCACCCGGCGTCGGGCCCGCTCGGAGCGGTCCAGCCGCCAGCAGAGCCCGAGGAGGCGCGCGGCGTCGGCGAGCAGGTCGCCCGGGACCGGGTCGATCGGGTCGACGGCCGCGAGCCACGGTGGCGGGTCCGTCGCACCGTCGGGATCGCAGTCCGCGCCGTCCCCGGGCTCCCCGGCACCGAGGGCGACGAGGTGGACGGTGGGCGCCCCGTCGCCGCCCCGCACGGCCGCCGGGGTGCCGCGCGCGTGCAGGTCGGGTACGGCGCGGGCGGCGGCGGTCAGCGCGGCCGGGGCGAGCGGGTGTCGACCCGCCCGGACGTTCAGGACCGTGCCGTCGACGCCGATCAGGGCGACCGTGGCGGCGGATCGGCGGGCCAGCTCGCCGAGGACGGTCGCTACGGGATCGGGGCCGGCGGCGAGCCGGGTCATCGCGACGACGGCCTCGGCGCGCTCGGGGCGGGGGCGCGGCGGTGGCCGTCCGCGCGCCCGCGACCTGTCCGGCTCCGTCCGCATGGCAGCAGACGCTATACCCGGTGGCGGCGGTCGCCAGCGAGCCCGTCGAGGGACGCCCCCGGGGCCCCGCGGATGACGCCGGGGCTGGTCGTACGGGCTGCGGTACGCGTCGTGCCGGTCACCCTGCTTCGGGTGACCGGCACGACGACGGTGCGTTGCGCGACCGTTCAGCTCCGGCGGCCGCGTGGGACCCGCCTCAGAGCGGCGGGGCGACGTCCCGGCGCTCCTCGACCCGCCGGTACTCGACCGGCTCGGTCGTGCTGACCACCTGGCGGCGGCGTCCCCAGATGAGCGTGGTCATGATGAGGCCGAGCACGCCGGCGGCCATCAGGATCCACCCGACGACGTCGAGGTTGATGCCGCCGAGGCTCGCGTCGAGCGCGAAGGTGAGGATCGCGCCGAGCGCGATCAGGAAGATGCTGGTGCCGATACCCACGACAGCCTCCTTGGTCAGGGGATGTGGTGTGCTGTCGATGGACCTCAGTACCCCGTGGTTGACCAGCGCAATCATCGCCTGGTCGGGCCGTCGGCGGGGCGGCGTGCCAGGCGATCTTGCCGTCGGGTAGAGTTTCCCCCGTCGCCGAGGAACACCGGCGGCACGCGGACGTAGCGCAGCTGGTAGCGCATCACCTTGCCAAGGTGAGGGTCGCGGGTTCGAATCCCGTCGTCCGCTCGCGATCCGCCCCTCGTGGTCCGGCCTGCCGGACGGGCGGTCACCCCCGGGCGATTGGCGCAGTGGGAGCGCGCTTCCTTGACACGGAAGAGGTCACTGGTTCAAACCCAGTATCGCCCACCAGCTGTCCGCCCTCCCGCACGGCCTCAGTCAGGCGTCGCCTCGCGCGTGAGGTCTTCCTCGACTGCGTCGCGCAGTTCTTGCACGACCCGTTCCGGTTCGGCGAGGCAGCGCCAGGCCGGTACCCGCCTGACCTCCACGGCCGCACCGATGATGTCGAGCCTGCTCAGGATTCGACGTAGCGGCCCCCCGTCCGGATCACCCTCGGGATCGTCGACCAGCACTGCCAGGCTTCTCCCGCGAAGGCTGAACGTGAGGTCGACCGGATAACCCGGCAGCGGCGTGCCCCAACGCACTGTCAGCCCGGCGTCGCGCAGGCCGGCGACCAGTCGGTCGACCGGTCGCGCGTCGACGTCGGCGCCAGTGGCGGCCGGCGCGGGCGGGCTGGCGAGACCGGCCAGCAGTCCGCGTTGCCCGGACCACCACGAACGGTCACCCACGACGATCAGCTGGGACTTGGCGCGGGTGATCGCCACGTTCCACAGGTTTGTCTGCTCGACGAGCCACCCACGGGTGCGCTCGCTGATGCCCTGAGCGCCGACCGGCGAGACGACCATGATGTCCTTCTCGCTGCCCTGAAACTTGTGGATGGTCGCGCACCGCAGGTCGTCGGCGAGGCCGGCCTCCTGGAGCGCGCGGTCCAGGAATCGCTGCTGCTCGGCCAGTGGCGTCACCACGCCGATCGTGGCGTCCGGGTACTCCTTACGCAGCCGCTGCACCTCGCCCACCACGGCTTGGACCTCGTCGGCGTTACGGCCGGAACCTGTGGCGCCTCGGGTGAAGCGGCCGGACACGTCCACCCAGCGAGTGGCGGACTCGGCCGGTGCGGCCAGCCGAGCCGGGTCGGTGAGCACCGTCAGCCGGTTCTGGTAGACGACCCGGTTCGGTGCGTCGATGATCTCCGGGTGGCAGCGGTAGTGCTCGTCGAGCAGGATGGTGCTTCCAGCCGCGGCCGCGAACGCCTCGTAGGCCGAGTGGTTCCGGTAGGTAAGCCGGCGGTTGGTCAGCCACTCGTGTCCGAGCCCGGTGCGGGCCTGCTCGCCCCGGTCGTCGCCGTCGGAGAGCTCGACGACTGGTGTGAGCTGCCGCGGGTCGCCGATGATCAGGGCGCGTTTCGCTCGATAGAGCATCGGCAGGATGGCAGCGACGGTGCACTGTGCCGCTTCATCGATGATTACCAGGTCGAACAGCCCCGCTCTGGGCAGCAGCCGGCGGGCCGACATCGCGGTGACCGCCCAGCCCGGTAGCGCGGCGAGAAGCTCGGCCATGTGGGTCCAGCTCCTTGCTTCCGGCTTCGCCATTTCGTCGGCTCGGTTCCGGAGCAGGGTCGTGTTGCCGACCACCCGGGCGGCGATCTGTGCACGCAGCAGCTGGTCGCTGTGCTCGGGTCTGGTGTCGTGTCGCAGAGTCCGTAGCCGCTTCCAGCCTTCTTCGGCGGTGCCCGGCCGAGACCGGAGTTGTCGTCGTCGGTCGCGCCAGCACTGCTCGATGACCGCCCGTTCACCGAGGGTGGTGATCCCGTCCCGGTCGAACACACCTCGCGACCGCAGTCGCCTGCGATACCACCACCCGAACCATCGACTTCCCAGCGCCCGGTCGGTGAGGTCGACCAGCTTGGCCAGGACGGAGTCGTCGATGTCGGCGAGCGAGAGGTCCCGTTCGAAGGCGAGGTCGGCGAGATCCCGTTCGAGCCGGCGACGCTGGTCGAGATCCTCGCGTAGCCGCCGGATCTCCTGTCCCACGAGTCGTAGCTCCTGGAACGGCCCGTCAGCCGCCGGCACCGGCGGTGACCATGCCTGCATCACCTCGGCGAGGTACTGCGGCTCCTGCTGCCGGTACTCCTTGTTCCCGGTACGCAACACCAGTCCCGGGCCGACCATGGCGGTGACTCGATTGACGACCTCGTCGACAGCCTGGTTGTTGGTCGAGCCGATCAGCACGCTCTGCCCGGCCGCCGTGACGGTCGCCAGCAACGCGGTCACCAGTTGACTCTTGCCGGTGCCGGGCGGTCCCTGCGCGACGGTCAGGGGTCGGCTCATCGCCGCCCGGATGATGTCCTCCTGAGTCTCGTTGACCGAACTCAACGCCACCGTCAGGACTTCGGCATCCTGCTCGTCCGTCCCGGCCACGACACCGCTCGACAACGTACCGAGTGCGGTCGATGCGATCTTTCCCGCGTTCTTGGCGATGTCCCGCAGGTCCTCGATCAGCTGTCGCTCAGGGGACTCCGCGCTGCCCGCGGCGAAGAGCATGCCGGCGTTCTGCACCCGATTGACGGGCCCGCGGTTGACCGTCCCGACCAGATTGTCCGGGTCGAGGGCGGACACCGCCTTCAGTCCGAACGTGTTCGCCACCAGATCGGCGACTTCGGCGAGGGATCCACGCTCGCCAGGGACGAGCCGTTCAGCCACTGCCTGCCGCAGTTCGTCCGCCTCGACCGCAGCCAGCTGGAAATGGTCGATCAGCGCCGGGCTGGGCTGCGGCGGCGCCGGGTGCGCCAGCCCGTCATCTCCCACGGTCAGGTCCGAGACGAGCAGGGGCGCCAGTCGTACCTGTCGGGTGCCCTTCTGCTGCAGCGCCACGACCGGGTAGCCGTACTGCAGGGAACGGCCACCAGCCTCGGCCAGCCCGGCCAGCCGCTGGCCGCGCTCCTTAAGCCGGATCGGCTCGGTGGCCGACAGCATGATCTCCCGACCTGCGGGCGCGGCGAGGTACGAATCCGTGTCCGCCAGGTTCACGAAGAACTGCAGGACGGCGGAGCGTTGCAGGCAGGCGACGTAGTAGTTGAGCAGACGACGCCACCGGTCGGTGTCGAAGGGTGCGTCCTCCGGCTCGTCTCTCCGTGTGCCCGGGCTCCGCTGTGGCCGTTCGTCCGACCCCGCGACCAGCGGGATCGGGTCGGTGACACCCTCGCTCGACTCGACCGGCTTCTCCTCCCGGCGACGTGACATCTCAGTCATCGCGTACCGGGAGAGGTCGCTTGCCGTGATCCAGCCGTCCTCCGCGGTCGCTCGCGCCGCACCGCGGAGACCGGTGAGCAGAACCTCGGTAAAGACCGAGGGCCGGTCCGGGCCCTGTGCCTTGGACGCCTTCAGGTGGCTGCTCGACTGGAGCATGAACGTGCCGCGCTCGCGCTTGAGACGCCGGGGCTCCTGGCGTACGCCGCCGCTGAACCGGTGACGGGCGGTGAACGAGCCCGAGAAGCAACAGTCCAGAAGGACCACCTTCTGGCTGGCCTTGGTGTGGTTGAGCATGTGACGGAGGACGCCCTCGACATCGAACGCGGTGGTGTGCAGGAGAGCCGTTTCCGTGTCGATGGTGCCGAAGAAGAGGGATTGCCGGTCGTCATGCTGGATGCCGTGGCCGGAGTAGTAGAAGAGCGCGAGATCACCGGTGCGGCGAGCGCTGTAGAACTCTTCGACGACCTGCTTCATGCGCGCCACGGGCAGGTCGACGTGGGCCTCGACGCTGTCGAAGTCGCCGTCGCTGTCCAGTACGGTCCGCAACTGTTCGACGTCCTGACGGACGCCGGGCAGCGCGGTGAGCTTCGAGGCGTCGTGATAGGTCGCCGTGCCGAGCACGAGGGCATGCCGACCCATCAGCGGGAATGCTCGATCGCATCACGGACGAGGTCGATCAGCTGTGCGGTCTCCGCCCTGGTCGCCTTGTCGATGGTCAGCTCGACGTCACCGATCTTCAGGTGTGCCCTGCGACCCTGATTGCGGTTGAGGAAGCCCACCACCAGATCCACGAGTGCCTGCGCGTAGCCCGGGTCGGTGCCGGCGACCACGGCCGCGGTGGCCAGCACCACCTCGCCGACGCCCTTGCTGTCAGGACCGGTGGGCGCCTCGACCCGGCTCACCTCGCCGATGTCGCGTAGGTCCTCCACGAGCTCGTCGGTCAGCTGGTCGAGGACGAAATCGTCGTCCTCCGGCAGCGGCGTGAAACTGACTTCGACGACGACCTCGGACACCCGCGCCTCCCGTACACCCCGACCCGAAAGCACCCGGAACGCTACGGACTGACGGAGCGGCGAGGGTGAACGTGTCGGGTTCCCGACGGGCGCCGTGGGCGGCCCTGCCCTGTCGGGCGAGCCGGGTGCGCGTGCTGTCAGAGCCGCTCCACCAGAGGTTTTCCGGCGTCCGCCTCCGGATCCGCGCTGCCCGGCCGGGGTTTCTGCCGTGGGCAGATCCGCTGACCGTGAACACGGGGCCGGCGCGCCGCCCGCAACGGGCACAGTGGAGCGCATGAGGCTGCTGGTGCTGGGCGGGACGGGTTTCGTGGGCGGCGCGACCGTCGCCGAGGGGGTGCGGCGGGGCTGGACGGTCACCGTGTTCAACCGTGGGCTGCACGGCGCGACGCCGGAGGGCGTACGCCGGCTGCGGGGTGACCGGATTGCGCCCGACGGCCTGGCGGCGCTCGCGGACGGCGAGTGGGACCTGGTGGTCGACACCTGGGACGGCGCGCCGCGCGCGGCGCGGGACGCCGCCCGCACGCTGGTCGACCGGGTCGACCGGTACGTCTACGTCTCCAGCGGCTCGGTCTACGCGCCGCCCGTCGCCCCAGGCGTGGGCGAGGACGCTCCGGTGGTGGACGCGGAGCCGGACGCCGACGACGGCGACTACGCGGCCAACAAGGCCGGCGCTGAGCGGGCCGTGCGGGAGGCGTTCGGCGAGCGCGCGCTGATCGCGCGGGCCGGGCTGATCCTCGGGCCGGGGGAGGACATCGGCCGGCTGCCCTGGTGGCTGACGCGCATCGCGCGGGGCGGGGACGTGCTGGCGCCGGGCCCGGTCGACCTGCCGGTGCAGTACGTCGACGTGCGCGACCTGGCGGGCTGGATGCTGGAGCGGGGCGCGGCGCGGTCGGGCGGGACGTTCAACGTGGTGAGCCGCCCCGGGCACGCGACGATGGGGGAGCTGCTCGACGCCTGCGTCGCGGCCACCGGCGCCGACGCCCGGCTGCGCTGGACCGACCCGGAGCCGATCCTGGTCGCCGGCGTGGAGCCGTGGAACGACCTGCCGATCTGGATCCCGGCCGGGCACGAGTACCGCTGGATGCAGGAGCGCGGCGTCGAGCGCGCCTACGCGACCGGGCTGACCTGCCGCCCGGTGACCGAGACGGTCGCCGACACCTGGGCGTGGCTGCGACAGGTCGGCGCCGTCCCGCCCCGGGCGGGACGCCCGCAGCGCGCCCCCGTCGGGCTGGACCCCGAGCGGGAGGCGGCGCTGTTGTCCGCGAGAGGCGCCTGACCCCGCTCGGACAGGAGGTGCCGGCTCGCCGCCGCTCAGGGCCGGACGACCGGCAGGTCGAGCACCTCGTCCACGTCGCGGCGGGGGGTCGGCCAGCCCGGTTGGCCGTAGCCGACGCGCAGCACCATCTGCGGCGTGCCGAACCGCCCCAGCGACAGCCGCAGCTGATCGCGCGCCGACGGCACCTCGATCGGCTGGGACAGCAGCGACACCGCCAGCCCCGAGTCCGTCGCGGTCAGCAACACCCGCTGCAACGCCTGCCCGGCGACGACCTGGTCGACGGCCGTGTTGCCGGGCGAGCCGAGCACCGCCACGAGCGGCTCCGGTTCGAAGTCCCGCCCCGGGGACCGGTCCAGCCCGCCGAAGCCCCGGGAGGGCAGCAGGTCCTGCGGCTCGCCCTGCGGGCCGCCGGACGCGGCCGGAATCCCGTCCGGGGAGGGCGCGGTGCGTACCCACTCCTGGCGCTCGGCCCGGTACTCGGGGCTGCGCTCCAGCACCCGGTGGGCGCTGCGGGCGATCTCGCCGAACGCGTTCACCGCGCTGACCCCGACCACCAGTTCCAGCCAGCACTGCTCGGCGCGGGCGGCCTCGGTGAGGCGCCAGCGGGCGTCGGCGGGCACCGGGTCGGGCCAGAACGGCGCGCGGTTGCTGAACCGGCGGGGGACGGCCGCGTGCAGTGCCTGCTCGGCGGGGGTGGGGCGGCGCGGCACGTCCGGCACCAGCCGGGCCACCACGTCCGGCTCGGCCGGGTGGGGGCGCAGCCGCACCGTCGCCGGGGTGCCGGCCACGGCCAGGGCGAGCCGCAGGTTGAACAGCGCCGCCCCGCAGGCGATCCGCACGCCCCAGCCGGTGGGGTCGGTGGCCGGCAGCCGCCGGTCCGGGTCGACCAGCACCTCGATGCCGCCGTCGCGCAGCCGGAACCGCCACGGCTGGGTGTTGTGCAGCGACGGCGCGCGGACGGCGTCGGCGGCGGCGGCCCGTAGCTGCTCGACGGTGAAGCCGGTCTCCATGGTCGTGCTCCTTCCGTGGCAGTCGTGCGCCGGCGAGTGGTACGTGTCCACGGTGCGTCACCGGAGCGTGGCCCGGGCAGGGCCGGACGTCCCGTCCCTCCGGGCCCGACCGACCGCCGCCGGCCGGGACTTCGGCGGGGGTGGGCGTGGGCCAGGGGCAGGTGATGCCGGTTCGGGACCTTCGACCCGTGCGGGAAGGGGTCGGCAGCGGGTAGAAACGAGGGATGATCCGCGTGTTCCTGCTCGACGACCACGAGGTCGTCCGTCGTGGCCTGGCCGACCTGCTGGAGAGCAGCGGGGACATCGAGGTGGTCGGCGAGTCCGGTCTCGCCCAGGAGGCGGCCCGGCGTATCCCGGCCCTGCGGCCGGACGTGGCGATCCTCGACGCGCGGCTGCCCGACGGCAACGGCATCGACGTGTGCCGGGACGTCCGGGCCGTGGACTCCTCGATCAAGGGTCTGATCCTGACCTCGTACGAGGACGACGAGGCGCTCTTCGCGGCGATCATGGCCGGCGCGTCCGGTTACGTGCTGAAGCAGATCCGCGGCACCGACCTCGTCGACGCGGTGCGGCGGGTGGCGGCGGGGCAGTCGCTGCTCGACCCGGCGATCACCACCCGGGTGCTGGAGCGCATCCGCAGCGGCGTCGAGCAGCCGCGCGAGCTGAAGTCACTCACCGAGCAGGAGCGGCGGATCCTGGAGTACGTGGCCGAGGGCCTGACCAACCGGGAGATAGCCGGGAAGATGTTCCTGGCCGAGAAGACGGTGAAGAACTACGTCTCCAGCGTGTTGGCCAAGCTGGGTCTGGAGCGCCGTACCCAGGCGGCCGTCCTCGCCACCCGCCTCCTCGGCAGGTCCCACTGACGCCTGCGGGCTCAGTCGCGTAGGGGCACCGACCAGCACACCTCGGTGCCCCGGGGCTCCGCCCGGCGTACCTCGAACTCGCCGCCGTGACGCTCGGCGCGCTCGCGCAGGTTGACCAGGCCGCCCCGCGCGGCGGCCGGGTCGCAGCCCACCCCGTCGTCGGTGACGGTCACGGTCACCCGGCCCGCGTCGACGCGCACCGCCACCGCCACGCGGTCGGCCCGCGCGTGCCGTACGGCGTTGGAGAGCGCCTCGCGCAGCACGGCGGTGAGGTCGGGGCGGACCGCGTCGGGCACGGCGCTGTCGATCGGCCCGGTCAGCTCCAGGCGGGGCCGGTGGCCGAGCGACCCGGCGGCCACCTCGATCGCCTCCCGGATCTCGGTGCGCAGCGCCGCGCTCATCGGGGTGCGCAGCTCGAAGATGGTGCGGCGGATGTCCTTGATCGTGGCGTCCAGGTCGTCGACCGCCGCGTTGATCCGGCGGGCGACCTCCGGCTTCGTCGTCATCGGGGCGGCGCTCTGCAACTGCAGGCCGGTGGCGAAGAGGCGCTGGATGACCACGTCGTGCAGGTCCCGGGCGATGCGCTCGCGGTCCTCCAGGACCACCAGCAGCTCCCGTTCCTCCTGCCCGCGGGCCCGCTCCAGGGCCAGCGCGGCCTGGCCGGCGAAGCTGCCCAGCAGGGCCAAGTCGTCGTCGTTGGCGACGGGCGCCCGGTCGGCCCGGTGCGCGATCACCAGCACCCCGTGCAGGGTGTCGGCGGTGGCCAGCGGCGCGACCATCGCCGGGCCGGTGCGCAGCAGCGCCGGCCAGGGCGCGGCGTGGGCCAGGTCAGCCACCTGGTCGTGCCGGCCCTCGATGACGGCGGCGGCGAAGCTCGTCTCGGCCGCCGGCAGGGCGGTGCCGACGAGGGCGCCGGCCTGCTCGTCGGCACCGTCCACCACCTCGACGGTGAACTTCTCGGCGTCGGGGTCGTAGAGCAGCACGAGGGCGACCTCCGCCTCGGCGACCTCGCGGGCGCGCCGCGCCACGAGCGTCAGGGCGTCGGTGCGGCGCACCTCGCCCAGCAGCACGGTGGTGATCTCGGCGGTCGCCGCGAGCCAGCGTTCCCGGCGGTGGGCCAGCGCGTAGAGGCGGGCGTTCTCGATCGCCACGCCGGCGGCGGCGGCGAGCGCGACGACGATCTCCTCGTCGTCCTCGGTGAACTGCGCGGCGCCCTGCTTCTCGGCGAGGTAGAGGTTGCCGAAGACCTGGTCGCGGATGCGCACGGGCACGCCGAGGAAGCTGTGCATCGGCGGGTGGTGCGGCGGGAACCCGTAGGACTTCGGATGCCGGGTGATGTCGGGCATCCGCAGCGGGCGGGGGTCGTCGATGAGCAGGCCGAGCACGCCCCGCCCGTGCGGCAGTTCGCCGATCCTGGCGTGCAGCTCGGCGTCGATGCCGTAGGTGATGAAGTCGTGCAGCAGGCGGTCGTGGCCGATCACGCCGAGCGCGCCGTAGCGGGCGCCGACCAACTCACAGGCCGACTCCACGATGCGTTGCAGGGTGCTGCGCAGGTCCAGGTCGGTGCCGATGCCGACCACCGCGTCGAGCAGGGCACGCAGCCGCTCCCGGCTGGTCACCACCTCGCCGACCCGGTCCAGCATCTCCTGGAGCAGCTCGTCGAGCCGTACCCGGGACAGCGGGCTGAGCCCCAGCGAGGGGGTCATGTGCGGTTCGGGGCGGGGGTTCGGTTCGCTGGCGGCCACCGGGCGATGGTAGCCGCCCGCTGGCCGTGTCCCGGCTGCGCTACGCGTCGGTGGAGCGCACCGCCGAGGTGTCGACCACCTGCGCGGCCTCCAGGCGCGGGGTGTGCGGCGGCCCCGCGTGCGCCGGGTCCGCGAGCCCCAGCCGGATCACGAGGTACGGGTAGCCGAGGCCGGCCAGCAGCCCGCGCAGCGTCTGCCGGGTGCCCGCGACCTCCACCACCCCGCTCAGCGGCACCACGGAGATCCCGAGCCGGGTCGCGGTCAGCCAGGCGGCCGAGAGCGCCTCGCCGGCGCGCAGCCAGCTGTCCGGCTCGTCCTCGTCGCCGTAGAGCACCCCGTACACGGCGGCCCGGTCGTGCCCGGGGCCCACCGGCAGGGTGCCGGGGCGGCCGAAGTCGCGCGCCGGCACGGTGGTCTGCGGCGCCTCCGCGGGCAGCACCTCCGGCGGCAGGCCGATGCCGGTGCCGCTCCGGCTGGTCCAGTACTCCAGCTCCTCGCGCAGCTGCGAGTCCTCCGCCTCGACCGAGGCGGCGCGGCTGGCGACAGCGGCCAGCTCCAGGACGTTGTCGCGGTCGAGGAACTGGAGCTGGCAGCCTTCGGCGGCGACCGCCGAGGCGATCTCCCCGAGCGCGGCCGTCGGCACGGGCTCGTCGCTGACCGGGCGCCGGTCGGTGTGCCGCACCTGCATGCACTGCACCAGGCGCATGGCCTCCGGGTCGGCCTCCGCGCGGGCCATTCCGGTCAGCCGGGCCAGCAGGTCCTCGTCGGCCGGGTCGGGCATCCGCTCCACCACGGCCGTCCAGCCCTCCGCGGTCAGCGCGACCCGCGCGTGGTGCAGCGCCGCCCCGCAGCTGTACGCCAGCAGCCGGCCCTCGGGGTCGGTGGCCGTGAGCCGGGGATCGCGGACCACCCGCAGCTCCAGCGCGTCCGGCAGCACCCGCCACCGCCACGGTTGGCTGTTGTGCACCGACGGGGCGTGCCCGGCCGTCGCGGCGGCCTCCGCGAGTGCGGTGGTCAGCGGGCGGCCCGTCGCCGGCGTCTCGTGGCTCATCGTTACGACCCTTCCGTTTCTCCCCATCGTGCCCCAGCACGGCGGTGCCCCGGCGGTGTTGCCGCTCCATCCTGCGCCATGCCCCGTGCCGACGCACGGTACGCAGATCCGGCACGGCCGGGCACTTCGCCCGTCGCCGGTCCGCCCGAGCACCGGCCCTTCGGCTCAGCGTTCCCGGACCACCGCCACCGGGCACTGTGCGTGCTGGATGAGCTGTTGGCTGACCGAACCGAGCAGCATCCCCTTCAGGCCGCCCCGGCCCCGGGTGCCGACCACCACCAGACACGCGTCGCGGCTGGCGTCGACCAGCAGGGACGCCGGGCGGCCCTCCACCACCTCCACGGTGACCGGCACGTCGGGGAACGTCGCGCCCCACCGGGCCAGCGGCCCGTCCAGCTCGGCCCGGTCGGCCGCCGTGGCCTCCCGCGCGTCAGGACCCGCCGGCGGGCGCTGGCCGGTCGGCGGGTGCCAGGCCCGCAGCACGTGCAGGGGTACCCGTCGGGCGGCGGCCTGCTCGAACGCGAAGCCCAGCGCCAGCAGCGAACACTCGGACCCGTCCACGCCGACGGCCACGTGCCCGGTGCGCCCACCCGCGGCGGCCTCGCCGCGGACGACCACGACCGGGCAGTGCGCGTGGGCGGTGACCGCGACCGCGGTCGAACCGACGAGCAACCCGCCGAACCCGCCGTGCCCCCGGGTGCCCAGCACCAGCAGGTCCGCCTGCGCCGAGCGTTCCTGGAGCACCAGCGCGGACGGCCCGTCGAACACCTCGCCCGTGACGGTCAGCTCCGGATGCGCGGCGGACGCGTCATCCGCCGCCTTGCGGACCAGCTCCTCGACCTGCCGGCGGGCCGTGTCGTCCGGCCAGATGCCGGGGGCGACGCCGGGGCCGATCCAGCCGGTCACGGTGAGCCACTCGAAGACGTACGCCAAGCGCACCGGCCGCCCGCTGCGGCCGGCCTCCTCCAGCGCCCACTCCAGCGCGGCGGAGGCGTCGGCGGAGCCGTCGTAGCCGACCAGGATCTCGTTGCCGCTCACCGGGTCCACCTCTCGTTCACGACCGCCGGACGACCGAACTCACTCCTCG
>NZ_JBEYRY010000001.1:504180-1510568 GCF_040704175.1 Micromonospora sp. NPDC047812
CGCGCTCACTGGGCTCGCCTTTCGTTCGCGACTGCGGGGGCTCGCAAGCTCACTCCTCGCGCTCACTGGGCTCGCCTTTCGTTCGCGACTGCGGGGGCTCGCAAGCTCACTCCTCGCGCTCACTGGGCTCGCCTTTCGTTCGCGACTGCGGGGCTCGCAAGCTCACTCCTCGCGCTCACTGGTCCCCCCGCAGTCCCGGGTCCGTCTCGCGGACCCAGCGCCACTCCGCGACCCGCGGGTCGTCCTCGCCGTGTTCGCGGGTGTAGTCACGGCAGGACTGCCGCGCGTCGACCATCTCCTGCCGCAGGTGGGCGGCCCGGTCGGCCAGCCCCGGCACCCGGTCGATCACGTCGATGACCAGGTGGAAGCGGTCCAGGTCGTTGAGCATCACCATGTCGAACGGCGTGGTGGTGGTGCCCTCCTCCTTGTAGCCGCGCACGTGCAGGTTGGCGTGGTTGGTGCGGCGGTAGGTGAGCCGGTGGATCAGCCACGGATAGCCGTGGTACGCGAAGATGACCTGCTTGTCCCGCGTGAAGATGGTGTCGAACTCCTTGTCCGACAGCCCGTGCGGGTGCTCGGTCGGCGGCTGGAGCCGCATCAGGTCGACCACGTTGACGACCCGCACCTTCAGCTCCGGCAGGTGCCGGTGCAACAGCTCCGCGGCGGCCAGCGTCTCGAGGGTCGGTACGTCCCCGGCGCAGGCCAGCACCACGTCCGGCTCGCTTCCGGCGTCCGTGCTGGCCCAGTCCCAGATCCCGATGCCGCGCCGGCAGTGCTGGACGGCCTCGTCCATCGACAGCCAGTTCGGGGCGGGCTGCTTGCCGGCCACCACCACGTTGATGTAGTGCCGGCTGCGCAGGCAGTGGTCCATGGTGGAGAGCAGGGTGTTGGCGTCCGGTGGCAGGTAGACGCGTACCACCTCGGCCTTCTTGTTCATCACGTGGTCGATGAAGCCCGGGTCCTGGTGGGAGAAGCCGTTGTGGTCCTGCCGCCACACGTGGCTGGAGAGCAGGTAGTTCAGCGAGGCCACCGGCTTGCGCCACGGGATGCCCCGGGTCACCTTCAGCCACTTGGCGTGCTGGTTGAGCATGGAGTCGACGATGTGGATGAACGCCTCGTAGCTGGTGAAGATGCCGTGCCGGCCGGTCAGCAGGTAGCCCTCCAGCCAGCCCTGGCAGAGGTGCTCGGAGAGGACCTCCATAACCCGACCGTCGGGGGAGAGGTGGTCGTCGCCGGGCACGGTGCCGGCCATCCAGGCCCGGCCGGTGACCTCGAACGCCGCGCCGAGCCGGTTCGAGGCGACCTCGTCCGGGCCGAAGAGGCGGAACGTCTGCGGGTTGGCGGTGATCACGTCGCGTACCCACGGGCCGAGGGCGCCGGTCGCCCCGGCCACGGTCTCGCCCGGCCGCTGCACGTCGACGGCGTACTCGCGGAAGTCCGGCAGCGCCAGGTCACGCAGCACCAGACCGCCGTTGGTGACCGGGTTGGCGCTCATCCGCCGCTCGCCGCGGGGCGGCAGCCCGGCCAGCTCGGCGACCGGTGCGCCGGTGGCGTCGAAGAGCTCCTCCGGCCGGTAGCTGCGCAGCCAGCGCTCCAGCTCGGCCAGGTGCTCCGGGTTCTTGCGTACCTCGGACAGCGGCACCTGGTGCGCGCGGTAGGTGCCCTCGACCTGCTTGCCGTCGACGTCGTGCGGCCCGGTCCAGCCCTTCGGCGTACGCAGGACGATCATGGGCCAACGGGGGCGCTCGACGGCGCCGCCCGAGCGGGCCCGCCGCTGGATGGCGGCGATCTCGTCCAGCGCCCGGTCCAGCGTGCCGGCGAGGGCCTGGTGCACCGTCGCCGGGTCGTCGCCGGCGACCACGTACGGCTCGTAGCCGAAGCCGCGCATCATCGCGAGCAGATCGTCCTCGCCGATCCGGTCCAGCACGGTCGGGTTGGCGATCTTGTAGCCGTTGAGGTGCAGGATCGGCAGCACCGCCCCGTCCCGGGCCGGATTCAGGAAGACGTTGGACAGCCAGCTGCCGGCCAGCGGACCGGTCTCCGCCTCCCCGTCGCCGATGACGCAGGCCACCAGCAGGTCGGGGTTGTCGAACGCCGCGCCGTAGGCGTGGCTGAGCGCGTACCCCAGCTCGCCGCCCTCGTGGATCGAACCCGGCACCTCCGCCGCCACGTGGCTGGGGATGCCGCCGGGAAAGGAGAACTGGCGGAACAGCCGTGCCATGCCGGCCTCGTCGCGGCCGATGTGGTGGTACACCTCGCTCCAGGTGCCCTCCAGCCAGGTGTTGGCGACGATCGCCGGGCCGCCGTGACCGGGGCCGGTGACGAACAGGGCCGACAGGTCACGGGCGACGATGACCCGGTTGAGGTGGGCGTAGAGCAGGTTCAGGCCGGGGCTGGTGCCCCAGTGGCCGAGCAGGCGTGGCTTGACGTGCTCGGGGGCCAGCGGCTCGCGCAGCAGGGGGTTGTCCAGCAGGTAGATCTGCCCGACGGTCAGGTAGTTCGCCGCCCGCCAGTAGGCGTCCAGCCGGCGCAGCTCGTCTTCGGTCAGGGGGCTGTGCAGGTCGAGAGCGGTGTCCATACTGCATGAGCCTCTCGCGGGTAGGGGAATCCTGCATTCTCAGCGCGCGGATTCGTCCGGGCCGGTCCCAGCATCGTCGGTCGGCGCCGGTGTGGATCAGGGCCGTTGGTCCTGTCGGCGCTGGGCGTTGCGCCCGTCTCCCGGAATCCCCGTCAGCCCGCGCACGACGATCAGCGGTGCGGGGGAGTGGTAGAGCAGCGCCTGGCTCACCGCGCCGAGCATGCCGCGCCACGGCTCGTCGCCCCGGGCGGCGACCAGCGCCACCTGCGCCGAGCGGGACTGCTCCACCAGGACGGTGCCGGGGTCGCCCCGGATCGTGTGGCACTCCGTGGCCACCGACGGGAACCGGCGCGCCGGCCGCGCCACCAACCCGGCGAGCAGTTCGGGATCCTCCCCGCCCTCCTCCGACTCGACGACGCGGACCGCTAACAGCCGCGCCTCCCGCCGGGCCGCGCACTCGAACGCCCACTCCAGCGCGTCCCGCGAGCTGTCGGAGCCGTCCACCCCGACCAGCACCGGCCCCTGCGGGGGCGGCTCCCGGCGGGCCACCAGCACCGGGCAGCCGGCGCGGGCGGCGAGCTGCACCGCCGGCGCGTCGACCGACACGCACTCCCCGCTGGTCGCCATGCCGCCGTCCCCGATCGCGAGCAGGAACGCCTGCTCCGACCGGCGGACCAGGGTGGCGATGAGGGCGCCCTCGACGATCTCGCCGCCGACCGGCAGCGCCGGCTCCACCTCGTGGGCGATCTCGGTGGCCCGGGAGATCAGCTCCTCGGCATCCGCGCGCGGCCCCGCGATCGACGGCGCCTCCAGCGCGGCCGTCCAGTTGAACGCGTGCAGCAGGCACAGCGGACGGCCGTGCGCGGCGGCCTCCTGCGCGGCAAGCCTGACCATCGGCAGGTTGCGTTCCGTGCCGAGCCCGACCAGCACCGCCGCGTCGGTGGCTGCGCCCATCCGAATCACCTCCGCAGGCGTCGCGCCCGGCCCTCCTGTCGAGGCTAGTCCCGCGGGTACCACGGTGGGGCGGGATCGCGGGCGACGGTGGGCTCTGGCTGCGTGTCGGCGGAATTGCGCCTTATGCGGGGCGCCACAACTGCATGATCGACGCCCGCCCCTGGGGAGGCGGGAGATCTTGGTAGGTAAGGGCCCTCTGAGGGGCGTTTGCCTACCAAGATCTCGGAGGTGCGGGCGGATCCGGTGCGCCGGTTGTCCGGTTTCAGGACTGTCGTCCGGGGGGTGTCGGTGGTCGATCACCCTTGTGCGCGTGTGATGAGGCGTGTGTCCGGTTCGGGGGTGTGATCGGGGGCATCGTGGGGGCGGAATCGTGGCGGGGGTGGGGTCGTTACACCCTGCGTACGACCGAGCAAGGCAAGGCAAGGCCGCGCGGCCCCGATGCCGGGCCCCGGAATGATGGCGGGCCGGTGGTCGTTACACATGGTCCGGCCGACGCGAGGGCAACCCCCGCCCCCGCGAGACAGGCCCCGGTGCGGGCCTCTACGGCTCGGACATCCGGCCGGTAGGGCCGATCTGATCTTTCCTCCGGTAACGCCGGAGATCCCCTCCAGTTCCTGCTGGAGTTTCCCCCTTGAGTTCATGAGCGCCGGACGGTGCTTGCATCCGCGTAGCCGATCCCCCTCGGCGTGGGTGCCAACCCCCGAACGGAGCATCTGCGATGAACACGATTCTGCGTAAGAGCGTTCTTGGTGTTGCTGGTCTGGCGTTTGCCGGTGGTGTGTTCGCCGGTCCCGTGACTGCTCAGGCGGGCCCGTCGGTGCCGTCGGCGGCTCCGGTCACCGCTGTGGCGGTGCAGGCGGACAAGCCGGACATGGGTGTGCTGGTGCCGCATGGTGTGCAGGGTGCGCAGTCGCGTATCGACCTGTCCGACGAGCAGGTCGCCAACGTCAAGGCCATCATCGCCGCGACGAAGAAGGCCGGTATGGACGAGCGGGCCGCCGTGGTCTCCATCGCGACCGCGTTGCAGGAGTCGAAGCTGGAGAACCTGGGTCATCTGGGTGACCGCAACGACCACGACTCGCAGGGCCTGTTCCAGCAGCGCCCCTCCAGCGGGTGGGGCACGGTCGAGCAGATCACCGACCCGGAGTACTCGACGACGGCGTTCCTCAAGGGCCTCAAGCAGGTCGACGGGTGGCAGGACATGCCCCTGACCAAGGCCGCGCAGACGGTGCAGGTGTCGGCGTACCCCGACCACTACGCCCAGTGGGAGCAGCAGGCCGCCGACCTCGTCGCCGAGCACTGGAACAGCTGACAACAATGAGTGAAAGCCGCTGGCCGGCACCCCCACCCGGGGTGCCGGCCAGCGGCGTCTGCGTCGGGTCGGCCCCTGTCAGCGGGGAGCCGGGGCGTGGACCCGGACGACCACGGCGGTGGCGTTGTCGTCGCCGCCGGCCTCCAGGGTGCCGTCGAGCAGGTCCCGCACCGCCTCGTCCGGTCGCGGTGCCGCCAGGAGTTCGCGCATCAGGTGGTAGTCGACCTGGTCGCTGACGCCGTCGGTGCAGAGCAGCCAGACGTCGCCGGGGCGCAGCGACACCGCGAGCACGTCCGGCTCCGGCTCGTCCGGATGGCCGGCGTAGCGGGTGAGCTGGTAGCGGGCCCGACCGGCGGCGGGGGAGTCGGCCGGGTACCAGCCGTGCAGCACGCCCAGCCAGGCCGCCGTGTGGTCGACGGTGACGAGTTCCAGCAGGCCGTCGCGCAGCCGGTAGGCGCGGGAGTCGCCGAGCTGCACGAGCCAGCCCTGCCCGCCGTCGGGCTCCACGAGCAGGGCCGTCAGGGTGCAGCCGGTCAGCTCCGCCAGTTGGGCGCCGGCGGCGCGTACGGCCGACTGGACGTGGCCCACGGCGGCGCGCAACTGGCGCGCGCCGACCGTGGGCCAGGCGGCTTCGACCCGCGCGACCAGGGTGCCCATGGCCGTCGTGCCGGCGCGGCGGCTGCCCTCGCCGCCGCCCATGCCGTCGGCCACCGCGACGAACGGCAGTACGGGGTCGACGTGCAGCACGTCGAAGTTGGCCGGGTAGCGGTTGCCGACCACGGTGCCGCCGGCGAACTCCAGCGTGACCTCGCCGAGCGGGAGACGGCGTACGTCACCGGGCACGGTGACCTCGGCCGTCACGGGGCACGGTGACCTTGGTGCGGCGGCCGGCGGAGGAGGGCACCGGCGGATCGTACTGCGGGTTCTCGGCGAAGGTGATCCGGGTCGCCGCGCTCGCGGGCCGCTCAGTCGAGACAGAACTCGTTGCCCTCGACGTCCTGCATCACGAGGCACGACTCGTTGTGCTCGTCGGCGAGCAGCAGTCGTACGCGTACCGCGCCGAGCGCGACCAGTCGCGCGCATTCGGCCTCGAGCGCGGCCAGGCGTTCCTCGCCCACGAGCCCGGTGCCGACCCGTACGTCAAGATGCAGTCGATTTTTGACGACCTTGCCTTCGGGTACGCGCTGGAAGAACAGTCGCGGGCCCGCGCCTGAGGGATCGACGCAGGCGAACGCTGAACCCTGTCGCTCAGGCGGCAGTGCGCGATCGAAATCGTCCCAGCTCGCGAACCCCTCCGGTGGGGGCGGTACGACGTATCCCAACACCTCGCACCAGAAGCGGGCGACGCGCTCGGGTTCTGCGCAGTCGAAGGTGACCTGGACCTGCCTGACCGACGTCATCGGCCCACCATAGCGGCGGTGCTCAGCCGCGGGGTGTCAACATGGGTTGACAAGGCGGTGCTGTCAACGTAAGTTGACGACATGAGTCAGGCGACGGAACTCGCGGCGGCAGCCGGCAGCACCGACCCCCGGGTCGGGCTGCGCGCCGTCCGTGCGCTGCGCCGGTTGCTCGAACGCCTCGAGGTGGTCCAGGTGGACAACGCCCGTCGACAGGGCTGGTCCTGGCAGGAGATCGCCGACGCGCTCGAGGTCAGCCGGCAGGCGGTCCACAAGAAGCACGCCGGTCGTCCGGCGGTCGGATCCTCCTGGGAGGCGTGATGTTCGAACGGTTCACCGACCGGGCCCGCACGGTCGTGCGGCACGCCCGGGACGAGGCCCGGACCGAGGGCCAACGGCCCGTCGGGACCGAGCACCTGCTGCTCGCCCTGCTCTCCGACGGCGACAGCCTCGCCGCCCGGGTGCTCGCCGAGGCCGGCCTGCGCGCCGACGACCTGCGGGCCCGCGTCCGCCGGCACACCGAGCGGGGAGCCACCGGCCTCGCCGACGCCGACGCCGCAGCCCTGCGCGAGATCGGCATCGACCTGGCCGCCATCGTGGCCCGGATCGAGGAGTCCTTCGGCCCGGACGCGCTGCGCGAGGCCGCGCCGGCGCCGCGCCGCCGCTGGGGTCGTCGGCGGTACGCGGGCGGCCCCTTCTCCCCGCGTGCCAAGAAGGTGCTGGAGCTGGCGCTGCGGGAGGCGTTGCGACTGCGCCACCGCCACATCGGCACGGAGCACATCCTGCTCGGCGTGCTCCGCGAGGGGCAGGGGCTGGGCGCCCTGGTGCTCGCCGAGGCCGGAGCCGACCTCGACGACCTGCGCCGCCGCGTGGAAACCGCCCTCCGCACCCCCGCCTGACCACCCACCCACCCCCACCCCGGCCCACACCCCCGGCCCAGCGCGTCGATCATGAGGTTGGCGGTGACGTCGATCTCCAGGACTGCGGCCAACCTCATGATCGACGGGGCGCGGGCGGGGCGCCGACGGGGCGCCGACGGGCCGCCGACGGGGCGCCGGCGGGGCGAGGTGGGGCCGGTGGGCGAGGGGACAGCGCAGAGGGACAGCGTGGGCGGGGGCAAACGCGTTTTCGCTGCGCGTAAGGTCACCGTCCGCCGGGTCGCTGCCGTGCCGGATCTGCTGCACACTGGCGCCGTGGATCCTCGACAGGACAAGCGACGCGCGGCGCCCGACGGCGGCCTGCGCTCCGCCGTGGTGGTCAACCCGGTGAAGGTGGCCGACCTCGACGAGCTGCGGCGGACGGTCCACGACGCCCTCGCCGCGGCCGGCTGGCCCGAGCCGCTGTGGTTCGAGACCACGGTCGAGGACCCGGGCCGCGGTCAGACGCAGCAGGCGGTCGAGGCCGGCGTGGACGTCGTCTTCGCCTGCGGCGGCGACGGCACCGTGATGGCCTGCGTCAGCGGCCTGGTCGGCACCGACGTGGCGCTCGCCGTGCTGCCCCAGGGCACCGGCAACCTCCTCGCGGCCAACCTGGGTCTCTCGGGTGACCTGGCCGCCGGGCTGGAGGTCGCCGTCGAGCGGGGCCGCCGGCTGCTCGACGTCGGCGCGGTCGAGGACCACTACTTCACCGTCATGGCCGGCATGGGCTTCGACGCCCAGATGCTCGCCGACACCTCCGAGACCACCAAGAAGCGGATCGGCTGGCCGGCGTACGTGGTGGGGGCCGCCCGGCACCTGCGCGACCGGCCGATGAAGGTCTCCATCCGCATCGACGACCAGCAGCCGATCCGCCGCCGGGCCCGCTCCGTGCTCGTCGCCAACGTGGGTCGCCTCCAGGGCGGCGTACGCCTGCTCACCGACGCCGAACCGGACGACGGCTACCTCGACGTCGCGGTGCTCACCCCGCGTACGCTGCGGCACTGGCTCGCGCTCGGCTGGGCGGTCGTCCGCAAGCAGGACAGCGTGCCCCGGATGGAGGTCTTCCGGGTCCGACGGGTGGAGATCACCAGCAACCGGGCCCAGCCCCGGGAGCTCGACGGCGACCTCATCGAGCCGGGCCGCACCCTCAGGGCCGAGATCCGGCGGCGGGCGCTGTGGCTCTGCGTGCCGCAGCCGGCGCAGGATCCCGACCTGGCCGAGGACGCGCAGGCGGCCGCCGAGCGTGGTGAGCAGCTCATCGAGGACGCGCGCCGTGAGTAGCACCCGGATGGTGCCGGAGACCCGGCTGATGTCCGACGAGGAACTCAACGCCGACGACGCCTGGCACACACTGCGCCGGCAGGGCGGCTGGCACCTGCTGCGCGACGCCTTCATCCGGTTCCGCTACGGCGACGGGTTCAGCCACTCGCGGGCCTTCGCGCTGCAACTCTGCCTCGCCGTGGTGCCGTTCCTGATCGCGCTGACCGGCCTGATCAGCGAACTCGGCGTGGAGGAGGGCGGCCAGGTGGTCGCCGACACGGTGCTCGCGCTCACCCCCGGGGCGAGCGAACCGATGGTGGCCGAGCTGCTCGGCGAGGGGGACCGCACCGAACGCGCCGGGGAGCTGGCGCTTGGCCTCGGCATGCTCACCGGCCTGGTCGCGCTGACCACCACCATGGCCCAGATCGAGCGCGGCGCCAACCGGATCTACGGCGTGGAACGCGACCGGCCCGCGCTGTGGAAGTACGTCCGCGCCAGCATCCTCGCCCTCACCGCCGGCGTACCGGCGCTCACCGGGTTCCTGATCCTCGTCGGCGGCGGCCCGATGGGCGACTCGGTGCAGCGGCACTACGCCTGGGGCGAGTTCGCCAACGGCCTCTGGAACGTGGTGCGCTGGCCGCTCAGCCTGGGCCTGACCGTCCTCGCCGTCGCGGTGATCTTCCGGCACGCCCCCCGCCGCAAGCAACCCGGCCTGTCCTGGCTCTTCTTCGGCGCCGGCATCGCCACCGCGCTGTGGTGGTTGGCCAGCCTGCTGCTCGCCGCGTACGTGCGGTTCAGCGGCGGGTTCGGCCAGACGTACGGGGCACTGACCGGGATGATGGCGCTGCTGCTCTGGGCCAACCTGACCGGCATGGCGCTCTTCGGTGGACTGTCCTTCGCCGCCCAGCTGGAGGCGCTGCGCATCGGGGTGCGCGAGCCCGCCCAGCCCGACCTCTGGGAGCCCGAGACCCAGCGCCAGGAGACCCACGACACCGGCGAGATGAGCTCCCTGTAGCTCCGCATCGGACACCCCTTCGGTGTACGCGGAGCGCCGATCGGGTAATGCGGCACGCCAGAAGCGAGAGGGAGGCTGCCGTGGGCGCGGTCAAAGAGGCGTTACGACGACCCTTGGGTCACTTCACCGAGCGGACCCTCGCCGGCCTGGCGATCGTGCTCGGTGCCGGGGTCGGTTTCGGGGTGCTCCTCGTCCTGGTCCGGACCCGGTGGTCACCGCTCTACGACGTCGACCACGGCGTGGCCCAGTGGCTCAACGACCTGGTCGCCCCGCACGGGCCGCTGGTGACCGTGCTCAACGCGCTCACCGACCTGGGCGGGCGGGCGGTCATCGTCTGGCTGGTGTCGGTCGCCGTGGTCGGCCTGCTGATCCGCAAGCAGGGCCGGCTCGCGGTGTTCCTGATCGTCACCGGCGTCGGCGCCCTCGTCCTCGACCCGGCGCTGAAGACGCTGGTGGACCGGCTGCGCCCCGAGGTGGAGGTGCCCATCGGCACGTACGCCGGGGACAGCTTCCCCAGCGGGCACGCGCTCGGCTCGATGGTCGCGTACGGGGCGCTGCTGCTGGTCTTCCTGCCGGCCATGTCGCGCCGCTGGCGCAAGCCCGCGATCGCCCTGGTCGCCGTCGTCGTGTTCCTCATCGGCCTGACCCGGATCGCGCTGGGCGTGCACTTCGTCTCGGACGTGCTCGGGGCCTGGCTGCTCGGCGCCGCCTGGCTCGGCGTAACCGCGTACGCCTTCCGGCTCTGGCGGCTGGAGCGTGGCCGGCCGGTCCCGGCGCTCAGCGACGGGCTGGAGCCGGAGGCCGCGCACGACGTGGCGCCCGCCCCCGACGAGGCGCACCTGCTGCCGCACCCCCGGGCCGCCGTCTTCGAGCTGATCGTCGGCTGGGTGCTGATCCTCGGCGCGCTCTACGGCTTCGGCATGCTCGTCAGCTACCACGCCGGCGGCACCTTCTTCGCCACCCTGGACACGGACGTGCCGAGGTGGTTCGCCGAGCACCGCACCCCCGGCCGGGACGACTTCAGCTACTGGTGGAGCAAGGTCGGAGACACCCACGCCATCCTGCTCATCTCGCTGGTCTTCTGCCCGCTCGTGCTCGCGGTGTGGCGGCGCTGGCGGCCGGTGCTGTTCGTGGCGCTGACCATGTTCGGCGAGCTGACCCTCTTCCTCGCCTCCGCCGCCGCGGTCGACCGGCCGCGCCCGCCCGTCGGCAACCTCGACGGGCCGATGCCGACCTCCTCCTTCCCGTCCGGCCACATCGCCGCCACGCTCTGCGTCTGGGTGGCGATCGCGGTGATCGTCTTTCCGCGTACCGACCGGTGGTGGCGGTGGGTCTTCGTGGGGCTCGCGGTCGTGATGCCGGCCGGCGTGGCGATCAGCCGGATGTACCGGGGGATGCACCACCCCACCGACTTCATGGGCGCGATCATCCTCACCACCCTCTGGATCGGGCTGCTCTACTGGGTGGTCCGCCCCAACGAGGACCTGCGCGAGGGCAACCGGCCGAGCATCGAGTCCGAGGACGTGCACACCCTCGATGACGAGCTGGCCAAGGCCGGTCGGGCGGACTGACGCCGCCGATGCTGCGGGCGATGACCTGGAACATCCGGACCGGCGGCCGGGACTCCGGCGGCGCCGACCGCCGGGACCTGCTGGTCCGGGTCGTCGCCGACGAGCGGCCGGACGTGCTGGCGTTGCAGGAGCTGCGGGGCTTCGACTCCGGTGACGTGCTCGCCGACTTCGCGGGCCGGGTGGGGATGCGTCCCCACCTGGCCCGTTCCTGCTTCGGCCAGCCGGTGGCGGTGCTGCTGCGCCCGCCGCTGCGCGCCCTCGCCGCGACCCGGGTACGCCGGCCGTTCCACCACGCCGCGCAGCGGGTCACCGTGGCGACCAGCGCCGGCCCGCTGACGGTGCTGAGCGTGCACCTCGACCCGTACCGGGGGCTGCGGCGGCGCGTCGAGGCGGGCTGGGCCGCCGCCGCGCTGCGCCGCGCGCCGGGGGAACTGGGGCTGCTGGCCGGCGACCTGAACACCCTCGACCCGGTCGCCGACCATACCGAGCGCATCGCCCGGCTCCCGGCCGCGTACCGCCGCCGTCATCTGCGCCGGGACGGGCGGACGGTGGAGACCCGGGCGGTGGCCCGGCTGCTCGCCGCCGGCCTGGTCGATCTGTACGCGGCGGCGGGAGCACCCGACGGCGGGCTGACCGCGCCCACCCGGCACGGCGGCGGGGCGGAGTTCTCCGGGATGCGGCTGGACTACCTGCTCGGCACGGCGGCGCTCGCCGGCCGGGTGCGGGGCTGCCGGGTGCTCCGGGGCGGCGAGGCCGAGTACGCCTCCGACCACTACCCGGTCGTGGCGGACCTGGACCTCGACCCGGCCTGACGGCCTGACCGCCCTGACCGCCCGCCCTGACCGCCCGCCTGACCGTCCGCCCTGACCGCCGGTCTGTCGGCCCGGTCGCCGCGTCGCCCCGGTCGGCTCACCGGTCCGATCGCCTCGTCAGCTCGGTCGCCTCGTCGGCTCGGTCGCCGCGTCGCCCCGGTCGGCTCACCGGTCCGATCGCCTCGTCGCCCCGATCGCCTCGCCGGTCCGATCGCCTCGCCGGCTCCGGTCCGTCCGGCGGGCCGCGACGGCGGGCGTTGCCGGTGCCGACTACCGTGAGCCGGTGATCGACTCGCCGAGCCCGGAGCCGGGACGCACCGGGTCGCCACCCGCTCCGCTGCTGGTCGCCGTCGCCCGGGGGATCGCGCTGGTCGTGGTGGTGCCCCTGCGGTTGGTCTGGGAACTGGTCGCCGCCGTCGGCCGTTGGCTGCACCGTTGGCTGCTTGCGCCGGTCGGCCGGTTCCTGGACCGCTGGCTGCTGCGGCCGCTGGGCTGGCTGCTGCGGATCCTGGTGTGGGTGCCCCTGGTGTGGCTCGGCCACGGCCTGGGCTGGCTGTTCCGGACGTTGATCTGGGTGCCTGCGGTGTGGCTGGCCCGTGGGCTGGCCTGGCTGGCCAGGACGGTGGTGTGGGTGCCGCTGGCCTGGCTGGCGTACCACCTGATATGGGTGCCGCTGCGCTGGCTGGCCCGGCTCCTCGCGCCGCTCGGACGCCTGCTCGTGGCGGGGCTCGTGGCGGTCGGCCGGTGGCTGGCGGCGGCGGGCCGGGTGCTGCTGGACGCGCTCGCGTGGGCCTGGTGGGCGGCCGGCCGGCTGCTCTGGTGGTGCTACGCGCTCACGCTGCGGCCGTTCGTGCTCGGGGCGGGCTGGCTGTGGCGGCACGCCGTCCGCCCGGTGGGGCGGGCGGTGGCCGCCGCGTGGCGGGCGACGGTGTCGCCGGCCGTCCGTTGGGTGCGCCGCGCCGTCGTGGACCCGGTCCGCCAGGCGACCCGTGAGGCGCTGACCGCCCTCGGCCTGCGCGGCTGACCGCGCGCCGCCGGAGTTGAGCGGTGCCCGAGCGAGATCTTGGCGCGAAACGGCCCCTCCAGGGGCACTCCCGCACCAAGATCCCGGGGGCCGGGGCCGGGGCCGGGGCGGAGTCGGGGCCGGAGTCGGGGTCGGGGCTACAGGAGCAGGTTGAGCAGGACGGTCAGGACGACCGACGCGACGATCGAGAAGAGGATCATCAGCAGGCAGCCCAGGCCGCCGCCGGCCGGCCGGATCTCCGTGTTGCCGATACGCATGTCGTCACCTGTTCGTCAGCGAGGGGGCGAGAAGGGCGCGGACCGCGCCGGCGACCTGCGCCGGGGCGGTGGTCACGACGTTGTGCGCGGCACCCGGCACGGTGACCGTACGGGCGTGCGGCACCAGCCGGCCGACCTGAGCGCGCCAGGACGGCGGCACGATCGGGTCCCGGGAGCCGGCCACCACCAGGGTGGGCGCGGCGATGCGGACCAGGTCCGCCTCGATGCCGTTGCGCACCGAGTGCGACAGCGTCGCGTGCACCCGCCAGGGCCGGGCGTCGAGGACGTCCCGGAGCAGGATCGGCGCCTGCAACGGCGCCTCCCGCAGGGTGTCCACCAGCCAGCGCCCGAACTGTCCCCGCCGGGAGCGGGCGGCGGGATCGCTGGTCGGGCCGGCGAGCACCACCGCTGCGACCGCGTCGGGGTGCCGGGCGGCCAGCGCCGCGACGACCTCCGCGCCGAACGAGTGCCCGACCAGGCAGACGGGCGGCATCCGGTACGCGGCCAGCCAGGCGGCCAGGTGCGCGGCGTGTTCGCGGACGTCGTACGCGCGGCCGGGGCGCTCGGTCAGCCCGAAGCCGGGCAGGTCGGGCGCGTACACCGGGTGGGTGTCGGCCAGCGCGAGGGCGAGCGGGGTCAGGTAGCGGTGGGACACCGCCAGCCCGTGCACCAGCACGACGGGGATGGTGGCGGTGCCGGGGTCGCCGGCGCGGCGGGTGTGCGTACGGAGGCCGTCGACCAGCCGCCACTCGCTGGTCAGCCCGGCGGCCGGTCTCGGGGCGGCCAGCGCGACGCGCAGCTCCGCCGGACCGAACCGGCCCGGCGGGCTCACCCGGGGCGGCCGGGTCGGTGTGGTCCTCACAGCTCGCGCAGCCTCGGCAGGAGCTGCTCCTGCGCCCAGTCCAGGAACATCGGCTGCGTCTCGCCGCCCACCTGCACGATCGCCACGTGGGTGAAGCCGGCGTCGACGAACTTGCGGAACGCCTCGACGTGCCGCTCCACGTCGGGTCCGCAGGAGATCCCCTCGGCCACGTCCTCCTCGCGGACGAACTGCGTGGCGGCGGCGAACGACTCCGGCCCGGGCAGGTCGGCGTTGACCTTCCAGCCCATCCCGAACCAGCGGAACTGGTCGTGCACGATCTTGCGGCACTCCGCCTCGTCCGGGCCGTAGCAGATGGCCACCTGCCCGTAGCGGGGCTGCCCGGCGCCGCCGGCCTCGTCGTACATCTCGATGATGTGCGGGTCCGGTTCGGTCGCGACGAGGCCGTTGCCGTACTCGGCGGCGAGGGTGACCGACTGGCGGCCGGAGGCGGCGACGGCCATCGGCACCGGGCGGGCCGGCCGGTCCCACACGTAGGCGTCGGGCACGTCGTAGTGGTTGCCCGAGAAGGTCAGCGTCTCCCCGTTGAGCAGGGGCCGGATGATCTGGAGGGCCTCCTCGAACATCTCGTGCCGCTGCTGCACGTGCGGCCAGCCGCCGACGACGTGCTCGTTGAGGTTCTCGCCCGCGCCCAGGCCGAGGGTGAACCGGCCGTCGGAGAGCACCCCGACCGTGCTGGCCTTCTGCGCCACGACCGCCGGGTGGTAGCGGCGGATCGGGCAGGTGACGAAGGACATCAGCTCCGCCCGGCTGGTGGCGTGCGCGACCGCGCCGAGCACCGACCAGGCGTACGGGGAGTGGCCCTGGGAGTCGAGCCAGGGGTAGTAGTGGTCGGAGATGACGAGCTGGTCGAAGCCGGCCGCCTCCGCCCGCACCGCGTAGTCGACCAGTTGCTTCGGACCGGCCTGCTCGCACATCAGTGTGTAGCCGACATTGACCATGGGTGTCTCCTTCCGACCCGGGCGGATCATCCCCGGATACCCCTGCCAGGTCGGGTCAACCCTCACGTCCGGTGTCGGCAGCCTGCCGCTTAACCGGTTCATTGCGTGACCGCCCCGACCGGCCTACGCTGATCCCTGCGCCGCCGGGAGCCGGGCGGCGGCTGTCGGGCTGCAGCCGCCATCCCCTGTGACGTCCACCCCCACCTGGCAGCGGGGGTCCTCCCTCTGAGGAAGGCCATGAAGAAGAGACTCACCGCCGCCGGTGCGGCCCTGCTCGCGTTGCTGGTCGCCGTGCTGGCGTTCGGCCAGCCCGCGCGGGCCGCGACCGGCTTCTCCGTCGCCGACGGCAAGCTCTACGACGCCAACGGCAACGAGTTCGTCATGCGCGGCGTGAACCACGCGCACACCTGGTACCAGCAGCAGACCAGCTCCTTCGCCAACATCAAGGCGCTCGGGGCGAACACGGTGCGGGTGGTGCTCGCCAGCGGCCAACGGTGGGCGAAGAACGACACCGCCGACGTCGCCAACGTCATCTCGCTGTGCAAGGCCAATCGGCTGATCTGCGTGCTGGAGGTGCACGACACCACCGGCTACGGCGAGCAGAGCGGGGCGGCCACCCTGGACCAGGCGGTCGACTACTGGCTCAGCGTCTCCAGCGCCCTCGCCGGCCAGGAGAAGTACGTCATCGTCAACATCGGCAACGAGCCGTACGGCAACCAGGGCTACGGCACCTGGGCGACCGACACCGCCAACGCGGTCAAGCGGCTGCGGGTCGGCGGCCTGACGCACACCATCATGGTCGACGCCCCGAACTGGGGTCAGGACTGGTCGTTCACCATGCGCGACAACGCCGCGTCGGTCTTCGCGGCCGACCCGCAGAAGAACACGGTCTTCTCCATCCACATGTACGGCGTCTTCGACACGGCCGCCGAGATCAGCGACTACCTCGGCCGGTTCCGCGCCGCCAAGCTGCCGATCGTGGTCGGCGAGTTCGGCTTCGACCACTCCGACGGCAACCCCGACGAGGACACCATCCTCTCCTACAGCCAGGCCAACGGGATCGGCTACCTGGGCTGGTCCTGGAGCGGCAACGGCGGTGGCGTCGAGTACCTCGACATGGTCACCAACTTCAACCCCGCCGCGCTGACGACATGGGGCCAGCGCCTCTTCAACGGGGCGAACGGGATCAAGGCCACCGCGAAGGAGGCGACGGTCTTCGGCAGCACCCCGCCGCCGACCACCCCGCCGCCGACGACGCCCCCGCCCACCACCCCGCCGCCCACGACGCCCCCGCCCACCACCCCGCCGCCGGGGGGCTGCACCGCCACGTACACGGTGACCAACCAGTGGCAGGGCGGCTTCCAGGGTGAGGTGAAGGTGACCGCCGGCGCGGCGGGCATCACCGGCTGGACGGCGAAGTGGACGTTCGCCAACGGCCAGACCGTCAGCCAGTCCTGGAGCACCGTCCTGAGCAGCAGCGGGGCGACCGTCACGGCCCGCAACGCCGACTGGAACGGCCGGCTGGGCGCCGGTGCCAGCACCAGCTTCGGCTTCATCGGCAGCTTCAACGGCACCAACGCCACGCCCGCGGTGACCTGCACCGCGAGCTGAGGCACCTCGCACCACCGGTGGCCGGGCCCGCACGGGCCCGGCCACCTCTCTACCCGTGGCGACGTCGGGAAGTCGCAGGTTCGGACGGTCGGCGTAGGACGGCGGGTGTCAGCCGGCCGACGACCGGCCGTCGCAGGTCGAAGTGACCGACCCACAGGCGGTCCTGTGCGCGCTGTCGAGCTGCCCCGACGATGAGACCGCCAGCCGCCACGGACCCGGGACTCCCTGCCCCATCCGTGGGGGCAGCTCGACAGCGTCCGCACGCGTACGCCGCGTCGTGCCCGTCACTCCCCGGTCGCCCGGGTCGCCAGCCGGGCGGCGCGCATCGTCAGGTACCGCTGCTCGGGCAGGCTCGTGGTCAGGGCGGCGGCGGCCCGGTACGCGGCCACCGCCCGTTCCCGCTCACCGGCCATCTCGTGCAGGTGGGCGCGGGCGGCGGGCAGCCGGTGGTGCCCGGCGAGCCGGGGGTCGGCGTCGAGGGCGTCCAGTGCCGCCAGGCCGGCGGCCGGGCCGTGCACCATGGCGGTCGCCACGGCGCGGTTGAGGGAGACGACGGGGTTGCCGGAGGCGCGTTCCAGCACCTCGTACAGGGCGAGGATCTGCGGCCAGTCGGTCTCGGCGGTGCCGGGCGCCTCGTCGTGCAGCGCGGCGATGGCCGCCTGGAGCTGGTAGGGCCCGACCGGCCCGCGCGGCAGCGCCCAGGTGACCAGGGCGACCCCCTCGGCGATCGCCGCGGCGTCCCACCGGCCGCGGTCCTGGTCGGCCAGGGAGATCAGCTCACCCGAGGGCCCGGTGCGCGCGGCGGCGCGGGCGTCGGTGAGCAGCATCAAGGCGAGCAGCCCGGCGACCTCGGCGTCGTCGGGCAGGAGCGCGCGCAGGGCCCGGGACAGCCGGATCGCCTCCTCCGACAGGTCCACCCGGCGCAGGTCGGCGCCCAGGCTGGCGGTGTGCCCCTCCGTGAAGATCAGGTAGAGCACGTGTCGCACGGCGGCCAGCCGAGCCTCCCGGTCGGCGGGCTCCGGCATCGAGAACGGGATGCCCGAGGCGCGGATGCGCTGCTTGGCGCGGCTGATCCGCTGGGCCATGGTGGCCTCGGGCACGAGGAAGGCGCGGGCGATCTCGGCCGTGCCGAGGCCGCCGACGGCGCGCAGCGTCAGCGCGATCGCCGACGCCGGCGTGAGGGTCGGGTGGCAGCAGAGGAAGAGCAGCGTCAGGGTGTCGTCCCGGTCGGCGGTCAGCTCCTCGTCCGGCGGCGGCGCGGCGCGCCGGTCGTCCGGCTCGCGGCGGGCGACGAGGTCCTCACGCCGCCGCCGGGCCGTCTCGCCGCGGACCAGTTCGACCATCCGTCGGTACGCGACCTGGATCAGCCAGCCGCGCGGATTGTCGGGCGTCCCCTCGACCGGCCACTGGGTGGCCGCCGCCAGCAGCGCCTCCTGTACGGCGTCCTCGGCGGTGGCGAAGTCGCCGAACCGGCGGGTGAGCACGCCGAGGACCTGCGGCGCCAGCTCGCGCAGCAGGTCCTCGACGGGTGGGTCGGCGGCGGTCAGTCGTCACATCTCCTGCGGCGGCGCCGACATCACGGGGCGCACCTCGATCGGCATGTTGAGCGGTCGGCCACCCGGGCCGGGCGCGGTGGAGATGTGCGCGGCGAGCGCGACGGCCCGCTCGGGGCTGTCGCAGTCCACGATCCAGAAGCCGGCGAGGAACTCCTTGGTCTCGGCGAACGGCCCCTCGGTGACCACGGGGGCGCCGCCGGCGCCCGCCCGGACGATCTTCGCCTGGGCCGGGGCGGCGAGCCCTTCTCCGCCGACCAGCTCGCCGTCGGCGATCAGCTTCTCGTTGACCTCGCCCATGAACGCGACGTGCGCCCGGATCTCCTCGGGCGCCCACGTCTCGATCGCAGGGAAGTCCGTGCCGGCGGCGCTGAACTGCATGAGCAACATGTACTTCACGTCTAGCTCCTCACGACTGCGCACCATCATCGGTGCTCTCACCCGTCGGTAGAAGCCGGCACCCCGGTTCTCGACATCCCTGCCGGAGATTCTCCGGGAAATCTGCCCGCCCCCCGGTCCACGGCGGTGACCTCCAGCAGCACGGTCTGCTCGGGGTGCAGCGCGGGCATCTGGAGCCCGACGGTCGCCAGCACCGCGCCACCGAGGGTGACGCCGCCGTCGGCCAGCCAACCCGGGGCGGTCCGCTGGACCGTCGCGGGCTCCGGCACTCCGGCGACGGGGCGCACCGCGTACCGGCGGCGGGGGTCGAGGCCGGGAAGCCGGACCGGGCCGGGCGTCTGCGTCACCGAGGTGGCCAGCCGGGCCACGGCGTACACCGCGTGGGAACCGTCGTGGGCGACCACGCCGTGCGCCCAGACGGCCGGGTCGGGGTGGTCGACGCGGACCACCCGGCCGGCGTGCAGCAGCGGGCGGAGCCGCTTGTGCAGCGCGACCCAGGCGGCCAGCTCGCGGCGCCGCGCGGCGCCGATCGCGCCGATGTCCCACTCGATGCCGTGGTGGCCGAAGAGCGCGGTCGCCGCCCGGAAGCCCAGGTCGTGCACGCGGTGGGTGGTGTGCGAGCGCTCCGGCCCGATGTGGCTGCCGATCAGCTCGGGCGGGAGCAGCAGCCCCGTCCAGCGCTGGATCGCCAACCGTTCCAGGGCGTCGTTGCAGTCGCTGGCCCAGACCCGGTCGGTGCGCCGCAGGATCTCCAGGTCCACCCGGCCGCCGCCGGAGGCGCAGCTCTCGATCTCCACGCCCGGGTGGCGGCGGCGCAGCTCGTCGAGGAGCCGGTAGACCGCGAGGGTCTGCCCGTGCACGCCGGGGCGGCCGTGGTGGCCCGCCTCGGTCAGGTCCCGGTTGTGGTCCCACTTGAGGTAGTCGATGCCGGGGTGCGCGGCGAGCAGCGCGTCGAGCCGTTCCAGCAGGTGGGCGTACGCGGGCGGGTGGGCCAGGTCGAGCACCTGCTGGTGCCGCCACTGCGCGGGCAGCCGGCCGGGCGCCGACAGCACCCAGTCCGGGTGGGCGCGGAACAGGTCGGAGTCGGGGTTGACCATCTCCGGTTCGACCCAGAGCCCGAATTGCATCCCGTGCCCGCGTACGTGGTCGACGAGCGGGTGCAGGCCGTCGGGCCAGACGGTGTCGTCGACGTACCAGTCGCCGAGGCCGGCGCGGTCGTGGCGACGCCCCCGGAACCACCCGTCGTCGAGCACGAAGCGCTCCACCCCGACCTCGGCGGCGTGGTCGGCCAGCGTCCGCAGCCGGTCCAGGTCGTGGTCGAAGTAGACGGCCTCCCAGACGTTCAGGGTGACCGGGCGGGGCGTGGTCGGGTGCTGCGGGCGGGCGCGCAGGTGGGTGTGCAGGACGTCGCTGAGCCCGTCCAGCCCCACGTCGGAGAAGACCGCGTGCAGCAGGGGGGTGGCGTACTCCCCGCCGGGGTCGAGCACCACTTCGCCGGAGGCGAGCAGCTCGCCGCCGCCGAGGACCGACTCGCCCGTCGGCCGCCGCTCGGCGAAGGTCACGTGGTCGCCGCTCCACGCCGTGTGCACCGCCCACACCTCGCCGTGGCCGAAGCCGAACCCGGCCGTGCCGGCGACCAGCAGCAGGGTCGCGTCGTGCCCGGTGCGGCCGTGCCGGCCCTCGCGGACCCAGGCGCCCATCGGCCACGGGTGCCGCTGCGGGGACCGTTCCCGGCACCACCGGCCGGTCAGGTCGAGCAGCTCGGTGGCGACCGGCGGCACCGGCAGGACCGGCGTCAGCTCCCGCAGCTCGTACGGGCGGACGCCGGTGTTGCGCAGCCGGTGCCGCAGCAGCACCAGCCCGGTCGGGTCGAGCGTCAGCTCGACGGTCAGCGACAGCCCGGCACCGGCGTCGGCCGCCCGGACGGTGACCCGGGCCGGCGCGGCCCGATCGTCGTCGGTCACGTCGACGCCGTGCAGGCGGAAGGCGGTGGACCAGTCCCGGCGGTCGCGGTGCCCGGCGAGCGTCGGCCGGCCGCCCCAGCCGGCGGACGCCTCGGGCAGCAGGGACAGCACCGTGGGCGCGTCGAAGCTGCTCGGTACGACCGGCGCGACGGTGGCGTCGACGAGGGCGGGCAGGTCGCCGTCGGGAACCGGGCCGAGGTCGGCGCCCCAGTGCGCGACCCGGGGCAGCCCCGGGCCGCGCGCGTCGAGCACCAGGCTGGTCCGGGCGCGGCGGAGGTGGACGATGGTCATCCCTTGGAAGCCCCCAGCGTCAGGCCCCGGACGAACTGCCTCTGCAACAGGAAGAAGATCACCAGGGTCGGGATCGCGACCAGCACCGAGCCGGCCGAGACGAGGTTGTTGTCGGTGAAGAACTCCCCGCGCAGGTTGTTCAGCGAGCTGGTCACCGGGAACTTGTCGCCGGTACGCATGAGCACGGTGGCCCAGAAGAACTCGTTGTAGATCCAGGTCACTTCCAGGGTGGCCAGCGCGGCGAGCGCGGGCCGGCACAGCGGCATGGTCACCTGCCAGTACTGGCGCCAGACGCTCGCCCCGTCGACCATCGCGGCCTCGTAGAGGTCGCGCGGCAGCGCCTTCATGTAGTTGCTGAGCACGAATACGCAGAAGCCGCACTGGAAGGCGACGTTGACCAGGATCAGCCCCCAGTAGCTGTCGTAGAGCAGCTCCGAGTCGCTCATGAACGCCGGCAGCGGCACCTGGGTGAAGAGCCGGAACAGCGGGATGAGCAGGGCCTGCTGGGGCAGCAGGTTCGCCGCGGTGAACAGGCCGAGCAGGACGACGTTGGTCCGCCAGCTGAACCGGGCGATGACGAACGCCACGCACGAGGCGAGGAAGAGGGTCAGCAGCACCGCCGGCACGGTGATGTAGACGGAGTTGAGGAAGTGCCTGCCGAACTCGGCGGTCCGCCAGGCGGTGACGTAGTTGTCGAGGGTCCACCCGCCGAGCGAGACGTAGCCGTTGGTGGCCGTGTACTCGTACGAGCGCAGCGAGGTCAGCACGGCCCAGAGGATCGGGAAGAGCCAACCGACGGCCACCGCCGCGAGGAACACGTGCAGCACCACCCGGGCCGGGCGCGGCGGCGGGCGGCGCCGGCTCGCGGGGGCGGTCCGGTTCTCCCGGGGCGCGGTCGCGGTGCTCATCGGCGTCCCTCCCGCAGCACGGTCGCCAGGTAGACGGTGATGAAGACCAGCGAGACGACCAGCATGATGGTGGCCAGCGCCGAGCCGAAGCCGATCCGGCTCGCCTCGCCCACCACGTTCTGGGTGACCAGCGCCGAGATCAGTTCCAGGCCGTTGCGGCCCTTGTTGATGACCCAGACCAGGTCGAACGCGCGCAGCGACTCGATCACCGTCACCACCAGCACGATGATGTTGATGGGCCGCAGCACCGGGAAGATCACCTGGAAGAAGGTCCGGCCCTCCGACGCGCCGTCGACGGCGGCGGCCTCCCGCAGCGACGGGTCGACGCCCTTCAGCCCGGCCAGGTAGAGCAGCATGATGTAGCCGACGTGCCGCCAGCCGGCGGCCACCAGCACGGCCCAGATGTTGACGTCCGGGTCGCCGTACCAGTCGACGTCGGTGCCGAGGACGGCGTTGACCAGGCCCTGGTCGCGGGAGTAGAGCAGCTGCCAGACGAAGCCGATCAGCGCCAGGGAGAGCACCACCGGCAGGTAGAGCGCGGTCTGGTAGAACCGGCTGCCGCGCAGCTCCTTGTCGAGCAGGACGGCCAGGAACATGCCGAACGGGGTGGCCACCACGAACAGCGCCGCCAGCCAGAGCAGGTTGTTCTGCACGGCCGGCACGAACGGCGGGTAATTCTGGACCACGTCGGCGTAGTTGCGACCGCCGACCCACTCGATGTCGCCGACCGGGCCGATGCCGTCCCAGTCGGTGCCGGAGAGCAGCACGGTGGCGCCCGCCGGCAGCCAGACCAGGCCGACGACGAGCAACAGCGGTACGGCCACCATGAGCGCGACGACCACGCGGTCGGTGCGGGACAGCAGCCGTACGCGCCGGCGGCGACCACCCGTGGGGGTGACCGCGGCCGGCGGCGGCGCGGCGCGATCCGCTTGGATCAGGGGCAGGTCGGACACGGTGCCCTCACCCTCTCGCCGTCAGTCGGTGAAGATCGACTTTTTCTGGTTCTCGATGCTGGACGTCAGCCCGTCGATGTCCTTCGGGTCCTTGATGAACTGCTGGAGCGCCGGGATGATCACCGTGGAGGCGAAGTCCGGGCGGGTGTCGCGGTCCAGGAACTGGGCGATCTCGGTGGCCGAGCCGACCAGTTCGGCGGCCTTCTTCTGCAGGGCGCTGTAGCCGCTGGTGTCGGCCTCGCTGTTGGCGACCAGCGTGCTCGGGTCGTTCTCGACGGTGATGTCCGCGGCGGCCTTCGAGCCGACGTACTCCAGCAGCTTTCTGGCGTTGGCCTCCTGCTTCGGCTTGCGGGCCATCATGTAGCCGTCGATGGGCGCGTCCAGGGCCTTGGCCCCGATCGCCGGGTCGATCTCGGGGAAGGTGAAGAAGTCGAGGTCGGTCAGCTCGCTGTCGTCGAACTGCTGGCCGACGAAGAGGCCGAGCAGGTACATGCCGCTCTTCTTCTGCTGCAACGACTGGGCGGCCTCCTGCCAGGTCCGGCCGAGGCTGTCCGGCTGGTGCAGGGGCAGCAGGCCGCGCCAGGTGTCGAAGACCTTCTTCACCTTCTCGGAGGTCCAGGACTCCTTGCCGGCCATCAGGTCGATGTGGAACTGGTAGCCGTTGATCCGCAGGTTGAGGATGTCGAAGGTGCCCATCGCCGGCCAGCCGTCCTTGTCGGCGAAGGCGATCGGGGTGAGGCCGTCCTTCTTCATCTGCCCGGCGAGCGCGGTCAGGTCGTCGAGGGTCTTCGGCACCTGGTAGCCGTTCTGCTGCCAGACCGACCTGCGGTAGAAGACGGCCCACGGGTAGTACGACGAGGGGACGAAGTACTGCTTGCCGTCGTCCCCGGTCGACGCCTTGCGGAACGCGTCGGACATCCCGGAGAGCCTGCCCCAGACGTCGCTGAGGTCGCTCGCGAGGCCCCGGGCGGCGAAGAAGCGCATCCGGTAGCCGGCGAACCACATGAACACGTCGTCGGGCTTGCCCTGGAGATAGTTGTTGATGTTCTCCTGGAACGTGTTGTGGTCGACCGTGTTGACGGCCACCTCGAGACCGGACGAGGTCCGGAACCCGTCCATGACCTTCGCGACCACCTCCTTGGGCTTCGGGTCGGACTGGTTGGAGCCCAGCGACACCGTCTTGGCGCCGGACCCGCCGGAGTCGGAACCGCAGCCGGCGATCAGGCCCGTGCCGAGCAGCGCGGTGGTGCCGGCCGCGCCGGCCAGCAGCGAACGACGGTTGAGGCCGGCCACGGAGGGGGGTACGAGCCGGGCGAGGTATTCGGCTCGGGTGCGGGGACGGGACATGGTGCCTCCTGCGGATGAAGAGGTGCCCGAGGGCCGTCGGTGGCGGTGCTCCGGCAACCGTGACCACACACCGGATCCATCGCGAATCCACATTGGCGAACACGAATTGCCAGTGGCGCCTCAAGCTACTCGTCCTCCGGGCGCTGTCAAGGGCGCGGCAGGGAACCGACGACCGGCCCTCGATAAGGACGTCAGCCGGTAAACGTTGTAAAGATCATCGATGTTGGAACGTGTTGACTTGGTCGGCTTCGCCGGGCACGCTCTGCATTCATGCGGCGATGGCAGGGTGAGCAGATGTGGTTCGGCGCCGACTACAACCCCGAGCAGTGGCCCGAGTCGACGTGGACCGAGGACGTCGCGCTGATGCGGCGGGCCGGGGTCAACCTGGTGTCGGTGGGGATCTTCTCCTGGGCGCTGCTGGAGCCGGCCCCCGGCGCGTACGAGTTCGGCTGGCTGGACCGGGCGATCGACGTGCTGCACGACGGCGGGATCTCGGTCGACCTGGCGACCGCCACCGCCAGCCCGCCGCCGTGGCTGGCCCACCGGCACCCGGAGACGCTGCCCCGGCGCGCCGACGGCGCGATCCTCTGGCCGGGCGGCCGGCAGGCGTACTGCCCCAGCTCGCCGGTGTTCCGCGCGCGGTCGCTGGCCCTGGTCGAGGCCCTCGCCACCCGCTACGCCGCGCACCCCGCGGTGGTCATGTGGCACGTCTCCAACGAGCTGGGCTGCCACAACGTGCACTGCTACTGCGACGTCAGCGCCGAGGCGTTCCGCCGCTGGCTGCGCGAGCGCTACGGCGACCTGGACGGGCTCAACGACGCCTGGGGCACCGCCTTCTGGAGCCAGCGGTACGGCGACTGGGCCGAGATCAACCCGCCGCGCACGGCACCGACCTTCGCCAACCCCACCCAGCAGCTGGACTTCCTGCGCTTCTCCTCCGACGAGCAGCGCGCCCAACTGCGCGCCGAGCGCGAGGTGCTCACCCGCCTGGTCCGCCAGCCGGTCACCACGAACTTCATGATCGGCGCCGGCATCAAGTACCTGGACTACCACTCCTGGGCGTCCGACGTGGACGTCGTCGCCAACGACCACTACCTCACCGCCGCCGACCCGCGCGCCCACGTCGGCCTCGCCCTCGCGGCCGACCACACCCGGGGCGTCGCCGGCGGCGCCCCGTGGCTGCTGATGGAGCACTCCACCAGCGCCGTCAACTGGCAGCCGCGCAACGTCGCCAAGGCCCCCGGCCAGCTACGCCGCAACAGCCTGGCGCACGTGGCGCGCGGCGCCGACGGGGTGCTCTTCTTCCAGTGGCGGGCTTCCCGCGCCGGGGCGGAGAAGTTCCACTCCGCGCTGGTGCCGCACGCCGGCCCGGAGACCAAGGTGTTCCGCGAGGTGTGCCGGCTCGGCGCCGACCTCGCGGCCCTCGCCGAGGTACGCGGCAGCCGCGTCGACGCCGAGGTGGCGATCCTGTTCGACTACGAGGCGTGGTGGGGCGCCGAACTCGACTCGCACCCCACCGTCGACGTCACGTACGCCGACCGCCTCGGCGCGCTGCACGACGCGCTCTGGCGGGCCGGGATCACCGCCGACGTCGTGCACCCGTCCACCGACCTGTCCCGCTACCGGCTGGTGCTGGCGCCCACCCTCTACCTGGTGCGCGACGCGCACGCCGCGGCGCTGCGCGCGTACGTCGAGGCCGGCGGCACCGCCCTGGTCACGTACTTCAGCGGCATCGTCGACGAGCACGACCACATCCGCCTCGGCGGCTACCCGGGGGCGTTCCGGGAACTGCTGGGCGTCCGCGTCGAGGAGTTCTTCCCGCTGCGGGCGGGGGAGCGGGTCACCCTGGACGACGGTTCCGTCGCCGACGTGTGGACGGAGTGGCTGCATCCCGAGGGCGCGCGGGTGCTCGCCACGTACGCCGACGGGCCCCTGCCGGGCGTGCCGGCGCTGACCCGGCACCCGGTCGGCGCGGGCGCGGCCTGGTACGTCGGCACTCGGCTGGACGCGGCGGCGACGGACCGGCTGGTCGCCCGGCTGGTGGCCGAGTCGGGGGTACGCCCGGCGGCGGAGGTCCCCGCCGAGGTGGAGGTGGTCCGGCGGCGCGCCGGCGACCGCAGCTGGCTCTTCGTCATCAACCACACCGACGCCGACGCCAGGCTCGACGCGACCGGCGTGGAGCTGCTGACCGGCACGAGCTGCGGCGGTGACCTGGTCGTGCCGGCCGGCGAGGTGGCCGTGGTCCGCGAGGGCCCGAGCACCGACGCGGCCCGGTGACGGCCCGAGGGAGGTCATCCGGATGCTGGCGCGACAGCGGCAGACCGCGATCCTCGAACTGATCCGGCAGCGCGGCGGCGTGCGGGTCAGCCACCTCGTGAGCCGGTTCGGCGTCTCCGACATGACGATCCGGCGCGACCTGGAGGCGCTGGCCGAGCGGGGGCTGATCGACAAGGTCCACGGTGGCGCGACGCGGGCCGGCCTCGGCTCCGCCGAGGAGCCCGGCTTCGCCGCCAAGTCGGCCCGGCAACAGGCCGAGAAGCGCGCCATCGCCGAGCGGGCCGCCGCCCTGGTCGAGCCGGGCATGGCCGTCGCGCTCTCCGCCGGCACCACGACCGCCGCGCTGGCCACCCTGCTCGCCGACGTACGCGGCCTGACCGTGGTGACCAACTCGATCCCGGTCGCCGACGCCCTGCACCAGACTCCCCGCGCCGACCAGACGGTCGTGCTGACCGGCGGCATCCGTACCCCCTCGGACGCCCTGACCGGGCCGGTGGCCGAGGCGGCGATCGGCTCCCTCAACGTCGACGTGCTCTTCCTCGGCGTGCACGGCATGAGCCCGCGCACCGGGTTCACCACCCCGAACCTGCTGGAGGCCGGGACGAACAGGTGCCTGATCGACGCGTCCCGGCGGCTGGTGGTGCTGGCCGACCACACCAAGTGGGAGACGGTCGGGATGGCCACGATCGCCCCGCTGTCCGAGGCCGACATGCTCGTCACCGACGCGGGCCTGCCCACGGAGGCGCGTGCTCAACTCGCCGAGCAGGTCGGCGAGATGGTCGTCGTCCAGGCCGGCTGAGGAGCCCTCGGGTGCCGTGCGTGCCGCGATCAGCGACCGCGTTCGCGATACTCCTGCGCCGACATGCCGTAGGTCGCCCGAAAGAGCCGACTGAAATGCGCTTTATCCGGAAATCCCCAGCGCGCGGCAATGGCGTGGATCGACTGCCCCGCCTTCAACGGGGTGACCAGATCTCGGCGGCAGCGCTCCAGGCGCTGCCGCCGGATCAGTTCGGCAACCGTGAACTCCTCGCCCTCGAAGAGTCGGTGCAGCGACCGCAGGGAGACGTGATGGGCGGCAGCGATCGCCCCCGGGGTCAACTCCGGATCGCCGAGGTGCCTTTCGATGAAGCTCCGGATCCTCAACCGCAACGTGCGCTGGTGGACCTCGCGCGGGAGGATCTCCGCGGCATCCAGGCGCTGGGCCAGCGTGCCGGCCACCAGATCCAGCGTCACCGCGCCCAGGACGACGGCGTCGGAGGCCTGGTACTGCTCCGGATACCTGACGATGCGGTGTACGAACTGAGCCAGCAGCGCGGCCATGCCCGTGTCCGACGGAATCGACGTGGCGAGCAACCGTCGCGCCTTGTCCGCCGGCAGTGGCAACGTCTGATGTGGGATCACGACGGATATGGAGCCCGCGAGTCCCGGCCCGGCGGAACGGTGGCGACCCGCGAACGGCCTGCAGTTGTCCAGGAACGTGAACGACGCCGGTTCGACGGCCGAGTGGTTGCGATCCTGGCTGATGGCGCTGTCGCCCGCCGTCGTCAGGACGAACTGGTAGTTGTCCGGTTGGCTCGTGCGCACCAGTTTCGAGGTGCGCGTGGTGTCCAAGGTCGGATATCGCAGTTCGGCCAGCTTCACGATTCCAAGATCTACACTCTTGGCTTGAGCGACGAAGTCATCCAGGTGCGGGCTGCTGATGCGAGCAGGAGCCGCCTCCGACTCGATCACCTCGTACCAGCGGGCGAACCGATCGCGTGGTGGAAGCAGAGACGTGTCGAGAACCTGGCATGGCAGCATCCGTCACCTCCTCGTCCTCACGTCCGCCGATCTCGGCGAGCGTACTCAGGCGCATCACGTGTCAGTTGCCTGGGCGAAGCCCGGTAACCGTCCCCTGCCCCTGCTCGTACGCGGCCGCCGGCGGGCCGGGAAAGGTCACGGGTCCGACCGCCGGGGCGGCCGAGTGACGGGTGGAGGCGGGTCGCCCGCGAGCCGGACCCGCTTCCGCCACCGGTAGCGGCGCCACACGGCGACGGTGACGGCCACGGCAACGAGCAGCGCGGTGGCACCCTTCCAGGCGCGCTCGAACCACCACCTGTCGCTGCCGAACGCCGCGTCGCCGGCCGCCATCAGCCACAACCCCACCCATGCCCACTGCCAGCCGTGCGGCCGGGAGAACTTGTCCGGCGGCTCGGAGAAGGCGATGTGGACAGCGGATGCGGTGGCGACGACGACGATCAGCGGCGCTCCGACGCGCCAGGTGGCCTCCCACAGCGACACGAACCGATCATGGCACCCCGGCCGGCGTGGGTCACCATAGCCGCCACCCCGGCTCGGATCCGCCCACGATACGGTTCGATGCGTGCTGCCCGGCCGCGCCGACCGTCCCCTGATCTTCCTCGACGTGGACGGACTGCTGATCCCGTCCAGCGCGCGGCCGGTTGGCCGCAGGCGTTCCTCGGGCGGTGCGGTCGCGGCGCCGGACGGCATCGGCAACCCGCTGCTCGACCGGCTCGGTCCGAACGACGGTCGCCGGCTGCTGGCCCTGGGCTGCGAGCTGGTCTGGGCGACGACGCCGTCGGACGGCGCGCCTTCACAGGCACTTCACAGCGCCTCCGGTTAGGGTCCCGGGAAGTCAGCGACCGCCTCCAGGGTGGAGCGCGGTGTCTTTGCGCGGGAGTTCCGATGGTCTTCAAGAAGATGTTGAGCGCGTTCGGGGTGGGCGGGCCGAGCGTCGACACCGTCCTGACCAACCCGAACACCCGGCCCGGCCTGACCCTCGAGGGCCAGGTGAACCTGCTCGGCGGCGACGCGCCGGCCAACATCGAGCAGGTCGTCGTCGGCCTGGTCACCCGGGTCGAGATCGAGGGCCACGACACCGAGTACGCCGGCGTCATGGAGTTCCACCGGCTGCCGGTCAGCGGCCCGCTCCAGCTCGCCGCGAAGCAGCAGCTCGCCATCCCGTTCCAGCTCCCGGTGCCGTGGGAGACCCCGATCACCGACGTCTACGGCCAGCGGCTGCGCGGCATGACGATGGGGCTGCGCACCGAGCTGGCCATCGCCCGGGCGGTGGACAAGGGCGACCTGGACCAGGTCAACGTGCACCCGCTGCCGGTGCACGAGCGGATCCTGGAGGCGTTCCAGCGGCTCGGCTTCCGCTTCAAGCACGCCGACCTGGAGCGTGGCCACATCCGGGGCACGCAGCAGACGCTGCCGTTCTACCAGGAGATCGAGTTCTTCGCCTCGCCCCAGTACGCGGGCACCATCAACGAGGTCGAGCTGACCTTCGTCACCAGCCCGCACGGCGTGGAGGTCATCCTGGAGTGCGACAAGCGCGGCGGGTTCCTCACCGCCGGGCACGACGCGTTCGGCCACTACCGCGTCTCGCACACCGAAGCCGACCGGACGGACTGGGTCCAGGTGGTCGACGGCTGGCTGCGGGAGACCACGTCCCGCTACGGCAGCCTGCGTGGCGGGCACGGGTTCGGCGGCCACGGGCACGGTCACGGGCACGGCCGGGGCGCCGGCATGGGCGGCGTCGTCGCCGGTGCCGCGATGGGAGCCGTCGGGGGCATGATCGTCGGTGACATGATCGGCGACGCCTTCGAGGGCGACGGCGAGGACTTCGGCGGCTTCGAGGAGTAGGACCACATACGACGGTGGCCTCCGGGACTTGTCGTCCCGGAGGCCACCGTTTCTGGTGGAGCGGTACCCGGTCAGTGCCGGGCCTTGCGCTCCTCACCACTGCGCCAGTTGCTGCCGGCCTTGGCCAGACCACGGCTACCCAGGTACCCGATGGTCAGCAGCGTGATCATGAACCAGGCGTTGTCGGCCCGGAAGATGTCCACGCCGGCCGAGTTCCGGCCGACCAGCTGCGAGGCGGCCAGCACGCCGATCACGGCCGCGATGTAGACCCAGAACTCGGTCGTACGCAGCGACGGCTTGGTCTCCGTGCCGGGTGCCTGCATGGCCTCCCGGTGCCCGTCGTGCATCATCGGCATCGGACGGGTGGGCGTCTCCTGCATGGCCCGGTCCTGCATCGCCCGGTTGGGCGCGTCCTGCGTCGTCCGGTTCATCGGCCTGGTGGAAGCAGCCTGCGTGCTCATCTTGTCCTCCTCAGGATGCGATGAGTCGTACCTGCGTTCCCTCGCCCCGCTACCGCGTGTCGGCCACGGCACGGTTCGCGTTCATGGCGGGGGCACCCGCCGTCTACCCGAGCCGCCGGGCCAGTAACCCCCACGGCTGCCCGAATAGTCCGACCACCCGTGACCCCGGCTCCGGCCCCGCGCCCCGGCTCCGGCCCCGCGCCCTGGCCCGGCCCCGCGTTCCCGAAGGCCGGCGTCGATCATGCAGTTGCGGTGGGGGCTAAAACGCCCGAAAATGCATCTTCCCGGCACCATGACTGCTGATCGACCGGGGGCATCGGGTGGGGCGTCGGGGCGGGTTTGCCGGGCCGGCCCTCGGGCACGCAATCCGGACCGACACTTCTGCGAGGTGATGGACGTGCGTGAGGACGACATGCGACAGGAAGCCGCCCGGCAGGCCGAGGACCGGATCGCCGGCGGCGTGTACGGCGAGGGCGCCCTCGACGAGGTGACCGTGCCCCGCACCGACGTGCAGCGGGTCATCCAGGACGAGGACCCGGACGACCCCGCCCACGTCCCGATCGACCCCGAGGTGCTGCGGGACGGCGGACCCACCCGAGGGCAGGGCGCGGTAACCACGACCGGCGGCACCGCGGGCCCGGCCAGCGTGCGCCGGGTGGCGCGGCAGCCGGAGCGGCACCCCGGCGAGGTGGCCCCGACCACCACGGGCGACGCCACCACCGGCGGCCTGAGTACCCCGGCGGGCGGCTCCACCAGCGACCAGTCCGGCACCGCCAGCCAGGTCGGCGACTTCACCCCGGACTGACAGGCCCCCCCGGCCTGCGGCCCACCCACCGCCCGTCCTGCCCCGGCCTCCCACCCCGACCCACCGGTCGATCATGAGGTTGGCGGCAGTTGTAGAGATCAACATCGCCGCCAACCTCATGATCACCGGCGCCCGGAGGCCCGGAGCCCGGAGCCCGGAGGCCCGGTGCCCGGAGGCGGGCGCGGTGGGGAGGCCGGGGGAGGTGGGGTGGGTGGGTCAGGTGGGGCGGAGGATGCCGAGGCGCTGGGTGGCGCGGGTGAGGGCGACGTAGAGGTCGCTTCGGCCCCGGGGCGACTCCGCCACGATGCGGTCGGGGTCGACCAGGAGGACCGAGTCGAATTCGAGGCCCTTGGCCTGGCCGACGGTGAGCACCACCACGCGACTCTCCAGCTCCGGGTCCTCGCCGACGGCCGCCTCGGGCACGGCGGCGGTGAGCGCGGCGCCCAGCTCGTCGACCCGGCCGGCGGGCACGATCACCCCGAGCCGGCCGTCGTCCAGGTCGGCGGCCTCCCGGGTGGTGGCGGCAACCAGCTCCGTCGCCAGGTGCTCCGGCGCCACCGCGCGGTCCCACGGCGGCACTCCGCTGGAGCGTACGGAGCGGGGTGGGCGAAGCGCCGGGTCGATCTCGGTGAGCACGTCGGCGGCGACCGCCATGATCTCGGCCGGGGTGCGGTAGCTGACGGTCAGCTCCTCCAGCCGCCAGCGCTGCGCCACGTACGGCTCCAGCGCGTCGGCCCAGGACGGGGTGCCGGACAGCGCGCCGGTCTGCGCCACGTCGCCGACGATGGTCATCGAGCGGCTCGGGCAGCGGCGCATCAGCAGCCGCCAGGCCATCGGCGACAGCTCCTGCGCCTCGTCGACGATCACGTGCCCGAACGCCCAGCGCCGGTCGGCCGCGGCCCGCTGGGCGGTGGTCAGCCGGTCCGCCTCCTCCTGCCGCTCCAGAAGCCGGTCGGCGTCGAGCAGGTCGGTGACGCCGAGGATCTCACCGCCGTCGGCCTCGTCCTCGACGTCGATGGAGCGGGAGCCCCGGGCGATCTCCAGCACGCCCTCGGCGTACTCCCGTTGCATGGCCCGGATCCGCTCCCGGCGGGCGGCGGCGGCCCGCTCGTCCTCGCCGAGCAGCTCGGCCGCCTCGTCCAGCAGCGGTACGTCGGCCGGCGTCCAGCCGCCCGGCTCGCGGTGCAGCATGGCCCGCTCGGCGTCGCCGAGCATGGGCGCGGCCACGGAGATCCGCTCGGTGGAGGCGTACAGGTCGGCGAGCAGGCGCTGCGGGGTGAGCACCGGCCAGAGCTGGTCCAGCACGGCCCGCACCTCGGGCTCCTCGCGCAGCTCGCGGCGGATCTCCGCCACGTCGGCCTCGTCGAGCAGGTTCTCCCCGCCCAGCGGGTCCGCGCCGATCCGCTCGGCGACCTGGGCCGCGAGGGCGTGGACGATCTCGACGTCGAAGAGCGCCCGGGCCAGGTTGTGCGGCCGGTCGGAGCGGCGGGCGCGGTCCCGGGCGGCGCGCACGGTCTCCGGGTCGAGCAGCAGCACCTCCTGCTGCGGCAGCTCGATCTCCAGCGGCTCGTCGGGCACCCACTGCCGGTCCCGGACGGCGGCGGCCAGCACCTCGACCATCACCGCGCTGCCCTTGAGCGCGGCGGTCGCGGCGGGCTCGGCCCGGCGGGCGCTCACCCCCGGGAAGAGGTCGCCCTGGGTCCGCAGGAGCACGCCCGTCTCGGCCAGCGCCGGGAGCACCTGGGAGATGTAGCGCAGGAACGTGGCGTTCGGGCCGACCAGGAGCACGCCCCGGGTGGAGAGCTGCTCGCGGTGGGTGTAGAGCAGGTACGCCGCGCGGTGCAGCGCGACGGCGGTCTTGCCGGTGCCGGGGCCGCCCTGCACGACCAGTACGCCCGGCAGGTCGGCGCGGATGATCCGGTCCTGTTCGGCCTGGATGGTCTCGACGATGTCGCGCATCCGGCCGGTGCGCCCGGCGTTGAGCGCGGCGAGCAGCGACGCCTCGCCGGTCAGCTCCTCGTGCGCGGTGGGGGAGGCGGTGTCCAGGTCCAGGACCTCGTCGTTGAGCGCGGTCACCTTGCGTTCCCGGGTACGCAGGTGCCGGCGGCGGCGTACGCCCTGGGGGTTGGCCGCGGTGGCGAGGTAGAAGGCGCGGGCCGCCGGGGCGCGCCAGTCCATCAGCAGCGGGTCGTAGTCGCCGTCGGTGTCGAAGATGCCGATGCGGCCGATGTAGTGGGGGCCGCCGTCGTCGGTGTCGAGCCGGCCGAAGCACAGGCCGCTCTCCACGGCGGAGAACTGCTCGACCTGACCGGCGTACATCCGCACCGCGCTGTCGCGCTGGGAGAGTGCCTGGCGGGTGCCACCGGTCGCCCGCAGCTCGTCGCTCAGCCGGCGGGAGGCCTGCTCACGCAGCTCGTCCAGCCGGCGGTAGAGCATCGAGACGTATTCCTGTTCGCGGCCGATTTCGTCATCGGGCTGCAATTCGGCGGAATCGGCGGAATGCCTTGACAAGCCGTCTCCCATTCGAGTAGCATCTCTCTCGGAACGGCTTTTGAGAGCCGTTCTTTTTTGTTGCCTGAACTGAGAAAGATACCGTGCGCCGGCCGTCGCGACCAAGCGCGCCGGGCCACGCCACGACCCGTACCGCACAGACAGCGGGGGCCCGCCGCGCGGCGGGCCCCCGGACTGCCGATCCCTCAGCCCCTGGCCACCTCGTAGAGCCGCTCCGGCGTCACCGCGCCGGCGATGAGCCGGCCGTCGTCGGTGAGCAGCGCGCTGAACAGCTTCCCGGTCAGCAGCCGGCCGCTGCCCCAGTCGCCGCTGACCTTCGGCAGCTTGCCGAGCAGCGCCGCCGGGTCGCCGGTCGGCCCGTTCCCGGCGCGGCCGGGGGTGGTCGCGGCCCGGTCGGCGGGCGCGCCGGCGCCGTCGAGCCGCGCGACCACCACCGTGGCCCAGCTCTCGCCGACGGTACGCACGTCCGGCCGCTCACCGTGCGCCGGCCGCTTCCCGGGCACCTCGGCGGGCTGCCTGCCGGCGGTCTCCTCGGTCACCTTCACCCCGGGCGGCGGGTTGAAGGTGAACTGGTCGGCGGCCGGCCGGGCGTACGACACCTGGGTGAACGCCATCTCGAAGGCCGGCTTGTCGCTGCCGTCGGCGAAGACCTCGAAGCGCAGCGGCACGTGCTGGCGCGCGTCGATGGCGATGCGCACCTGGTGCACCAGCGAGGCGGCGTCGCGCGGGGCGAGCACCAGCTCGTAGGCGTCCCGGCCGGCGACCGTGGCGGACCGGCCGACGCTCACCTCGGTGCTCGGGTCGATCGCCGCCAGGGCCCGGTCGGCCGCCTCCCCGGGGGTGACCGGCAGCTCCGGGGCCTCGGCCCCGGCGGCGCCCTCGGGCAGCGTGCGGTGGGTGGCGGTGTTGGACCGGCTGTTCCAGGCCCACACGTCGCGACCGTTGCGGATGACGTCCCGCTCGCCGAGCGTGTCGACCAGCGCGATGCGCTGCCGGTCGGGCCCGGAGTGCCAGACCCGCAGCGTGTGCGTGCCGGTCAGCAGGTCGGCCGGACCGTCGCCGGCGACCAGGCCGGCCAGCGGCGGCAGGCCCAGGTCGGCGCGCTGCACCACCGTGCCGGAGAGCCCCTCCAGCCGGGAGGTCTGCAGATCGACCAGGAGTTGGGCGGCGGTACGCGGCGGCAGGCTCGGCTCGGCCTGGGCGGCGAACGTGCCGAGCGCGGCGCCGCCGCCGATGACGGTCGCGACGGCGGTCACCGGGACCAGCCAGCGCAGGACGGGACGGCTCTTCAGGACGGACATGTGACACCTCCTGCCGGACATCCTGCCCCCTGGACGCTGTGAGGGCGCTGAGGACGACCGTACGACCGCCCGCGCGGGTGGCACCCTTGACCCGTGCGGTTGCTGGTGGTGGAGGACGAGTCGCGGTTGGCGTCCGCGCTGCAACGGGGTCTTCAGGCCGAGGGGTTCGCGGTGGACGTGGCGGCGACCGGCCCGAAGGGGCTCGACGCGGCCCGGCACGGCGGGTACGACGCGATGATCCTCGACGTGATGCTGCCCGGCCTCTCCGGCTACGAGCTGGTCCGCCGCCTGCGCGCCGAGGAGCACTGGCTCCCGGTGCTCATGCTCTCGGCCAAGGACGGCGAGTACGACCAGGCCGACGGGCTGGACTGCGGGGCCGACGACTACCTGACCAAGCCCTTCTCGTACGTCGTCCTGCTGGCCCGGCTGCGGGCCCTGTTGCGCCGCGGCGCCCCCGAACGCCCCACGGTCCTCGCGGTCGGCGACCTCCGGCTCGACCCGGCCCGGCGCCGGGTCACCCGGGCCGACGCCGAGGTCGCGCTGACCAGCCGCGAGTTCGCGCTGCTCGACTACCTGATGCGCCGCCCCGGCGAGGTGGTCTCCAAGACGGAGCTGCTCGACCACGTGTGGGACGCCAGCGTCGAGACGGCGCCCAACGCGGTCGAGGTCTACGTCGGTTACCTGCGGCGCAAGATCGGCCGGGAGCGCCTGGAGACGGTCCGGGGCGCCGGCTACCGGCTCGCCCCGTGACGCGGGGGATGCGCGGGCGCCTGCGTGCCGCGCTCGGGCTGCGCGGGCGGCTGATGGTGGTCGGGGTGCTCGGGGTGTCGGGGGGACTGGCCGTCGGCGGGCTCGTCCTGCTCGCCGTGCTGGGCTGGGCCCTGCAACGTGCCGTCGACACCGAGTCGTTCCGCACCGCCGACGCGGTCGCGCTGCTCGCCGCCGAGGAGGTCCTGCCCGATCCGCTGCCGGTGGCCGGTGGACAGGTCCGGGTGCAGGTGATCGACGCCCAGGGCCGGGTGCGGGCCGCCTCCATCGACGCCGACCGGCTGGTGCCGATGGTGTCGCCGGAGCGGGTCGACGCCGGCGCGCGGCAGCGGCTGACGGTGTCGGGGGAGCGGGTCGGGCTGGCCGGGCCGGTGCGGGTGGTGGCCGTACCGGCGGGCACCGCCGCCGACCCGCGCACCGTCCTGGTGGCCCGCTCGCTGGCCGACGTACGGCACAGCGCGCACGTCGTACGGACCATCCTGCTGGTGAGCTTCCCGCTGCTGACGGCCGTGCTCGCCGCCGTGGCCTGGCGGGTGGTCGGCGCGACCCTGCGCCCCGTCGAGGCGCTGCGCCGGGGCGCCGAGGAGATCACCGGGCGGGACGGGGGCGGGCGGCTGCCCGTACCGGCGTCGCAGGACGAGATCCACCGGCTGGCGGTCACGCTCAACGGGATGCTGGGCCGGCTGGAGTCCGCCCGGGACCGGCAGCGGGCGTTCGTCGCCGACGCCGCCCACGAGCTGCGCAGCCCGCTGACGAACATCCGTACCGAGCTGGAGGTCGCCCGGCGGCTCGCCGACCGGACGGACTGGACGGCGGTGTCGGCAAACCTGCTCGCCGACACCGAGCGGCTCGGCCGGCTCGTCGACGACCTGCTGCTGCTGGCCCGGCTCGACGAGCGGCCGACGGCGCGGGCCACCGGGCCGGTCGAGCTGGGGGCCCTGCTGGCGGCGGTGGCCGCCCGGTACCCGTCGCCGCCGGTGCGCCTCGACGCGCCGACGACGCCGCTGTGGACCGAGGGCGACCCCGACGAGCTGCGCCGGATCCTCACCAACCTGGTCGACAACGCGGTCCGGCACGCGCGCGGCGAGGTGGTGCTGGCCGCCGGGCAGGACGCCGACCGGGCGGGCGGCGACGGCGGAACCGTCGGCGAGGGCGACGGCCGGCCCGCCGGCCGCGCGGACAGCGGGGCCGGGACCGTCGGCCGGGGAGCCGGCGACGGTGCCGTGGCGTACCACCTGGTGACGGTGACCGACGACGGGCCGGGGATCCCGGCCGCGGACCGGGAACGGGTCTTCGGCCGGTTCACCCGGCTCGACGACGCCCGCGCCCGGGACGACGGCGGCGCCGGCCTCGGCCTGGCCATCGTGCGCGAGCTGGTCCGCCGGGCCGGCGGCGGCATCGTCCTGACCGACGCCCACCCCGGCCGGGACGGCGGCCCGGGGCTGCGGGTACGGCTGCTGCTGCCGGCCCTGTCCGACGCGGAGCGGCCCTGACGGACGCGGCTGACGGGCCGGGCCGCCGGGGAGCCGTCCCGGCCCGTCAGCCGCGGCGGGTGCAGACCTGCTGCGCGCGGGCGATCGTGTCGGTCGACCACACGACCGCGACCGTGAAGCAGTAGTCGGTGCTGCGGTTCAGGCCGTAGACGACGAAGGCCGTGGTGCCGGCGGGCAGGTTGGCGAAGGCCGTCTGCGCCTGGCCGACCCGGCCGCCCGAGATGACCACGGGGCCCTCCCCGCCGGCCGGGTACGTCCAGCGCAGCGCCACGTTGTCGCGGTTGTCCCGCAGCGTCACCGAACCCGGCGGGCTTCCGGGGGAGGCCACGGCCCCGGCCGTCGGGCCGGCGGCGGGCGGGGCGCCCGTGCCGGCCGGGTCCCCGGCCCGGGTGGAGGCCGGCGCGCCGGTCGCGGCCGGGGGCGCCGGGTCGGGGTCACCGTCCACCCCGGCCACCCCGGCGATCACCGCGGCCGTGCCCAGCAGCACCACCACGACGCCGCCGACGACGAGCGGCAGCAGCCGGTTGCCGCGCCGCGACGGCGCGCGGTGCACCGGCACCGGCAGCAGCCGCGACGGCTGGTAGGGCTCCTCGGGCGCGCCGGGCTGGCGGACCCGGTGCACCCCGTCGGCCTCGTCGGTGGCGCCGCCGGCCAGGGGGACGACCGCCGGCGGCACGGCGCTGTCGGCCGGCCCGTCCCCGGCGTCGGCCTCCGGGGGCCACCAGCCGGGTGGCGGGTCCTCCGTGGGCTGCCGGGGCGTCGGCACCACGTGCGGCGGCCCGGCGTACGGGTCGGCGTGTGCCGCCGCGGCGTACGGGTCCGGCTCCGCCGGGTGGTAGCCCGGCTGCGAGGGGTGCTGCGCCGTCGTCGGCCCGTCGCCCGGGGGCGGGGTGCGCGCGGACGGCACGATCGGGCCGTCGCGGTCGACGGGTGCGGTGTCGGCGCAGACGTGGTCCGGGTTGGCCGCCGCCCGGGCCAGCGCCGCCACCTGCGCCGCCAGCGGGTCGTCGGCCGGCAGGTGCTGCCGGCACAGCTCCCGGGCGAGCGCCAGGTTGTCGTGCGCCTCGGCGAACTGCCCGCAGTCGCGCTGCATCGCCCCGAGCCGGGCCAGCATCTTGATGCCGCTGGGGTGCCCGTCGCCGTAGACCTCGCGGTGCAGCTCCCAGGCGTCCTGCAAGCGGTCGCGGGCCACCTCGCACTGGCCGCGCGCGTATTCCACGGTGGCCAGGTCGGCGTGGGCGGCGAGCACCCGCAGCGACTCGGGACCGTCGAGCGCGGTCAGCTCGATGATCACTTCCTGGTAGAGCCGGGCGGCGCGGGACCAGCTGCCGACCCGGTGCAGCACCGCCGCGAGGGTGGCCGCGGCGGCCACCGTGCGCTGGTCTGCGCGCCCGTGCAGCCGGGTCGCGGCCGCGTACGCGAACGCGGCCCAGCCCCGGGCCGAGTGCGGCTCGCCGAGGGCGACCAGCACGCGGGCCTGGAGGCTGGCGGCCTCGGCCAGCTCGGGTGTCGCGTTGGCCGGACGCGGGTCCGCGTCGGTCAGCGCGTCGGCGAGCAGCCGCTGGGCGCCGGCGAGGTCGCCGGCGGACACCAGGTGGTGCGCCTGGTCAGTCAGATCACCGAAGCCGGAAGGCACGCCCCATCGTGCTCATCCGACGACGGTAAGTACAAGACCCGAGGGGGAGTGTATTGGTCAAGAACCGGTCAGGTGTGCGGCGAGCGTCTCGCTGATCCGGCGCAGCTGGTCCACCTGGGTGGGGGTCAGCGCGTCGAACAGGTGCCGGCGTACGCCCTCGACGTGGCCGGGCGCGGCGGCGGCGAGGGTGGCGAATCCCTCGTCGGTGAGGACGGCGATCTGCCCGCGCCGGTCGGTGGGGCACTCCTCGCGGCGGACCCAGCCGGCCGCCTCCAGCCGGGCCACGGCGTGCGAGAGCCGGCTGCGTGACGAGCCGCTGGCCTCGGCCAGGTCGCTCATCCGCAGCCGCCGCCGGGGCGCCTCGGAGAGCCGGACCAGGATCTCGTAGTAGGCGTGCGGCATCCCGGCGTCGCGTTGCAGCTCCCGGTCCAGCGCCTCCATCAGCGCGCGGGAGGCGGTCAGGTACGCGCGCCAGGTGCGTTGCTCGTCGGGATCCAGCCAGCGGGTCATGAAGTCATCATACGCCGAATAGTTGAACGTTCAACAAAACCGCGCTAGCGTCGGTGGCATGGGAATCCACCGCCTCAACCACGCCGTGCTCTACGTCAGTGACCTCGACCGCAGCGTCGCCTTCTACCGCGACGTGCTGGGCTTCCGCCCGATCCCGATGACGCCGGACGGCTTCCGGGGCGCCGCCTTCCTCCAGGCGCCGGGCTCCACCAACGACCACGACCTCGGCCTGTTCGAGGTCGGCGCGGGCGCCGGCCCCTCCACCGCCGGCCGCAGCACCGTCGGGCTCTACCACCTGGCCTGGGAGGTCGACACCCTCGACGAGCTGGAGGTGACCGCCCAGCGGCTCGCCGCCGCCGGCGCGCTGGTCGGCGCGTCCGACCACGGCACCACCAAGAGCCTCTACGGCCAGGACCCGGACGGGCTGGAGTTCGAGATCGTCTGGCTGGTGCCCGCCGACCGGCTCGACGACGCCGCCCTGGCCGCCCGCAAGCGGATCGGCCGGCTCGACCTGGACGCCGAGCGGCGGCGCTACGGCGGCCAGACCCGTGGCGGCGTGGGCGTCTCCGTACCGGCCTGACCCGACCGGGACGCAGACGCCGCCCGCCCGACCGGGCCCGGGGACCGGCCGCCCCGACCGCGCCGCGCCCCGACCGCGCCGCGCCGCGCCGCGTCGTCGGGGTCCGGGTGGGGGAGCTGTGCCCGGCCCGGGACGGGCGTGCGGTAGAACGGCAGCATGCCGACCGACGCCGTCCTGCGCGAGCTGCTCGTCCGACACCTGGAGACCTGGTTGCCGGGGGCGCTGCACCGCGCCCGCCGGGCCACCCTGGCCCTGGCGTACGCCGGTGGCGACGCCGGCTCCGCGGAGGCCGCGCTGCGGGTGGTCGCCCGGCACGCCGACCGGCTGCGGGGCCGCCAGCTCACCGTGCTGGTGCTCGCCGACGGCACCGAGGAGCTGCCGGCCCGGCTCGGCGCCGTGGAGGCGGAACTGCCGGCGGGCGTCGCCGTGCACCTCGTGCCCGGTGGCCCGGCCCGGCTGCCGGTGGCGGTCAAGGCGGCCGGCGCGGCCGGCGCGCCCCTGCTGTCCGTCGTGGACGACGACGCCGCCGATCCCGCCGTGCTGACCGCCGCGGCGGTCGGCAAGCCGGCGGACGTGCTGCTCGCCACCGCCGTCGGGACCCCCGCGCGCGCCGCCCTCGCCGACGCCGGGTTCCCGCTGACGACCGAGGTGGAGCTGGTGCCCGCCGACGGGACCCCGGCGCGGCTGCTGGCCTTCGCGACCGGCTCGGACAAGAGCCTGGAGGCGTTCAAGGAGGCGCTCTGGGCGGTCGACGGCGCCGCCGCCGTGCGTTACCGCGACCCGGCGGGGCGGCTGCTCGACGTCGTCCCGGACCCGGAGCCCGGCCCGCTGCGCCGCGAACTGCTGGCGGAGCTGGCCCGCTCCGGCCCCCGTACGGTCACCGAGCTGCGTCGACACGCCCTCACCGCGACCGTCTACCGGTCGTCCGACGCCGTCCGGGCGCTGACCGGCCTGCTCGACGCGGGGGAGGCGGCCCGCGACCCGGAGCACGGCCGGCTCGGCGGCGACGTGGTCGTCTCAGCCCGCAAGGACGGGACGGCGTCCTGACGCGAACGCCGAGCGGGGTGCCGGTGGATCACCGGCACCCCGCTCGACCTCGGGACCTCAGGCCCGGGACTTGTCCTGCTTCCAGGACAGCGGACCCGGCAGGTCGACCCGGTGCGCCTTGGCCCGCGAGTTCCAGGACCAGCGACCGATCTTGATGCTCCAGGAGGAGAAACCGTTCTCGGTGAAGTTCAGGATGAGCGGACCGTACTTCTTGCGCTTGCGGAACATCAGACCCATCGTCGTGCTCCCTTCGATTCCCTTCCCTGCCCTGTCGAACCCGAACATGCCCGGATCGCCGAATCGTGAAACCCCCTGCCCGTCCGCGGTGGACGGTGCCGAGGGGTGCCGACCCCGTGCGCGTTCGAGGGCGCGCCGGACCCCACCCGCCGGCATAGGGGTTCGCGACAATGTCGGCCGACGTCGATCCCGCCCCCCGGATAGGGGCATTGACCGGCGCCCCGGCCCCCGGCAGCATGGGGCGATGACGCAGCGGGACGATCTTCCCCACGCGGCTCGCCCGCCCGTCGACGCAGGGCTGTCCCGCACCCCCGGCGCCCACCCGGGCCCGGAGGCGGCGTGACCACCGTGGAGTGGCCCCCGCAGGGCGGTGCCGACCTGCTGCCGGTGGACCGGGACCTGTTCCGGGCGCTGCTGCGCCGGCAGGCCGCCACCGTCACCGTCGTCACCACCGTCGCCCCGGACGCCGCCGCGCCGGACGGCTCCGGCGAGCCCGTCCGGGCCGGCTTCACCGCCACGTCGTTCACGTCGGTCTCGCTGGACCCGCCGCTGGTCTCGTTCTGCCTCGGGACCGCCTCGTCGAGCTGGCCCGTCTTCGCCCGGGCCGAGCACGTCGCCGTGCACCTGCTCGGCGCCCACCAGCGGGAGGCCGCCCGGGTCTTCGCCACCGGCGGGATCGACCGGTTCGCCGCCTATCCGCACTGGACGCCGGGGCCGTTCGACGTGCCGCTGCTGACCGGGGCGCTGGCCCGGCTGCTCTGCCGGGTCGCGCACCGGGTGCCGGTCGGCGACCACACCCTCTTCGTGGCCGAGCCGCTCGCGCTCGGTGGCGGCGAGGACGGGGACCCGCTGGTGCACCACCGGGGCGGCTACACCACGACGGGCACGCCGGCCCGGCCCTGACCCGACCGGGCCACGCCCCACCGCGCGGCGGGGCGGGTGTGGAACGCGGACCGGCCGGCGGCGGACCGTGCCGCCGGTGACCGGGGCGGCGTCAGGCGGGGGCGCGGTGGACGACGAGCACGCGGGTCACGCCGCCGTCGTCCTCGGCGATGTCGCGTTCGTGGACGAAGCCGATCCTGCCCAGCAGCGCCAGCGAGGCGTGGTTGGCGTCGGCGACCGTCGCGTACACGCGGGGCAGGCCGAGGGTGTCGAAGCCGTAGCGGACCAGGGCCCGGGCCAGCTCCGTGCCGAGACCGGCGCCCCAGGCCGGCTTCGCCAGCGCGTAGATGATCTCGTGGCCGTCGACCTGGTCCGTCCGCTTGATCTCGGCGTGCCCGACGTAGCGACCGTCGCGGCGCACCGCCCAGACGTCGAAGAGGTCGTTCGCGTAGACCTTCGTGAAGACCCGCCCGAAGAGGGCGCCGGCCTCCTCGGCGCTCAGCGGGCCGTCGCCCATGAACCGGCCCACCTCCGGGTCGGCGAGCAGGGACACGGCGTCCTCGGCGTCGTCCGGCCGGTAGGGCTCCAGCAGCAGGCGGTCGGTGTGCAGGGTGGGGGTGGGCATCAGCGCGGCTCCCAGGCGTCGGGCAGGGCCGTCAACCTACGGACGTGGGCGGGCAGCCGGCCACTGATTATCTCCGCGAGGCTCACCTCGTCGACCACCCGCCGCACGGCGGCCCGCACCGCGACCCAGAGCCCTGGCAGGTTCTCCGCCGCGCCCTCGTAGCTGGTCTCCTCCGGGCGCAGCCCGCGCACCCCCGCCAGCGGACCCTCCACCGCGCGCAGCACCGCGCCGACGGTCACCTCGCGCGGCGGCCGGGCCAGCGTGTAGCCGCCCTCGGCGCCACGCTGCGCCCTGACGATGCCGGCCCGCCGCAGGTCGGCCAGGACGGCCTCCAGGAACTTGCGCGGCATGTCCTGCTCCGTGGCGATGGCCTGGGTGGACAGCAGCCGAGGGTACGCGGTGGCGAGGCTCAGGGCCGCCCGTACCGCGTAGTCGCCGCGCGCGGAGATCTGCACCCCGACATCATGCCCCGCGCGGTCGGCCGGTCGCGTCGGCGGGCGGGCGGGGACGGACCACCGGCCCGCGTACCGGCTGCTCACGGGCCGCGCGGAACGCGCCCGGGCTCACCCCGACCTCCCGGGTGAAGAACCGGCCGAAGTTCGTCGGCTCGGAGAACCCCAGCCGCCGGCCGATCCGGGCGATCGGCTCGTCGGTGGCGGCCAGCAGCCGGCTCGCCTGGAGGGCCACCCGCTCGTCGACCACCTGCTTGGCGCTGCGCCCGGTCACCGCCAGACAGGCCCGGGTGAGCGTGCGCACCGAGCAGCCCAGCCGGGCGGCGTAGTCCTCGACCCGGCGGGTGTGCTGGTAGCCGCGCTCGACCTCGCGGCAGAGCCGGTGGAAGGTGGCGGCCTCCGCCCGGGTCGCCGGGTGGGCGCGTTCGGACAGCAGCGACAGCCGGAGCAGCAACACGGCGAGCTGGTGGCGGAGCAGTCCGCGCGCGGCGGCCACCCCCCGGTGGCGCTCGCAGTCCACCGCCAGCTGGCTCACCTCGTTGATCACCGCGTCCTCGTCCTCGCCGGCGAGCTGGAGCCAGCCCGGGACGGCGTCCGGGTCGACGTCGAGTCCGCGCAGCGCCGCCGGATCCCAGCGCACCACCGTCGCGTCGAGCTGCGGGCCGGCGCAGCGCAGCACCTGGCCGGCGCGCACCCGCAGCAGGGTGCCGGGTCGGCACGGCAGGGCGCGGAAATCCAGCTCGGCCGTGCCGTGTCCGCCCGTGGTCAGCACGAGCAGGTCCTTCTCCAGCAGCACCGGACGACGCCAGCGCGGCTCGGAGGCGAGGTCACCGAGGGCGACCGTGTCGATCTCGGCGGCGGCGGTCGCGGGGTTGCCGGGCGGAGCGGGGGAGAGCTGACCGGAAGAGACCATCGCCTGCGACGGTAGCCCGGGGCGACCGCCGACGCATCCCGGGAAGGCCGCCCAGGCCGGCGGCCGGCCGGTCACACCGCGGCCCCGGCCCGCCGGCCGATCGGTGCGCCGGGCCGCGCGGGTGCCCGGCGGGGGTTGTCGAGGTCGTCGGGGCCGGGCTACGTTACCGAGCGGTAGCGCCGTCCGGTCGAGGCACGGCCGGAGCCGGTCCGCGCCGGTCGGGCCGCCCGCCCCGCCCCGGCGGCCCCGGCCGACTCGCGATGGGATGGGCATGACGGATCTGTTCTCGGTCGAAGGCAAGACGGTCCTGGTCACCGGCGGCTCGCGGGGGATCGGCCTGATGATCGCCCAGGGCTTCGTCCGGGCCGGCGCACACGTGATCATCTCGTCCCGCAAGGCGGACGTCTGCGAGGCCGTGGCCAAGGAACTCTCCGCCGAGGGACGCTGCGAGGCCATCCCCGCCGACCTCGGCGACGACACCGGCGCCGAGGGCCTGGCCGCCGCCGTCCGGGAGCGGTTCGACCGGCTCGACGTGCTGGTCAACAACGCGGGCGCGACGTGGGGCGCGCCGCTGGAGTCGTACCCGGAGAGCGCGTTCGACAAGCTCTGGGCCGTCAACGTCAAGGCGGTCTTCCGGCTCACCACCGCGCTGCTGCCCGCGCTGCGCGCGTCGGCCAGCGCCGACGACCCGGCCCGCGTGATCAACATCGGCTCCATCGACGGCCTCCGGGTGCCGATGATGGAGGTGTACGCGTACTCGGCGACCAAGGCCGCCGTGCACATGCTCACCCGCAGCCTGGCCCACCAGCTCGCCGGCGAGCAGATCACCGTCAACGCGATCGCGCCGGGGCCGTTCGAGAGCAAGATGATGGCGTTCGCGCTGGACGACCCCGCGTCCCGGGCCGCCATCGAGGGGCAGGTGCCGCTGGGCCGGATCGGCCGGCCGGAGGACATGGCCGGCACCGCGATCTACCTGTCGTCCCGCGCCGGCGCGTACCTCACGGGTGCGGTGATCCCGGTGGACGGCGGCATCACCACCCACGGCTGAACCGGCGAAGGGCGGGAGGCGGTGCGCGTACCCCCTGATGGGCCGGAGCCGCGCGGACTCGGCAGATCCGCGCGGCCCCGGACGGCCGGTGTGGCCGGTGGTTCAGCGACCGGCGAGCAGCCGGCTCACCGCAGTGTCGACGTCCAGGTGCTCGGCCTCGCGGCCGCGCGGGACGACGACGTAGGTCCGGCGCAGGAAACGCACCAGGACGCTGCGCGGCACCTCGAACAGGGCGTTGCCGTCGGGCGACGACAGCGCCAGCGCGACGAAGTCCCCGCGCGGGGTGGCCCAGGGCCAGACCCGCACGTCCCCGATGCCGGCCGGCTCGTCGAGGCCCGTGACCAGCAGCTCCCGGGCGAACGACCAGCTGACCGCCTCGCCGCCGGCGGATTCGGCGTGGAACAGGACATGGACCGCATACGGATCAGCAGGGTCGTAACGCAGACTGGCACGCACCGGCAAGGCGGTGGCGTCAGGTGCGACGAGCCTTAGCGACGTCTCGACCTCTACGGTCGTCGGTCGGATGACACTCATGGACGATCTCCCCCCGGCACCGCTGCGGAACGCGCGTGTCCCGCTTTTCCCATACTCAGGTGCTACTCCTGGCTACGCTCCGCCATACGCTGACTTCACCCAGTGGTGGGAAGGGGGTCGGAAAGGCCGCGTGAATGTGAATATTCATGTAGGATTTCCGGTTCTGCCCAGTGCGTGATCCCGCCCGGCATCGGGTGGTTCAGTCGTCGACTTACTCCGGTAACGTCCAGTCGGCCGTTGCAGTGACGGGCGCGAGCCACACTGGGGGAGGAAATGGTTACGAAACGATCCCCAGTGGATCCGATGGCAGTGCCGGGCCCGCCGAACGTCGCGGCCCGGGCAGCCGAAAGGCGGGGGTACGGGGTGCCGACGGAGCAGCATGACCGGCCCGGTCGGCCGGCGACCGACCGGGATGGCGCCGGCGGCACGGCGCTGGCCGAGCGGCGGCAGCGACCCCGCTGGCGGCAGCGGCTGGGCACCACCCTCGACCTGATCCGGGCCAACCCGACCGGACGGGTCGCCCTCAAGATCTTCATCGCCATCGCCGGCGCCCTCGTCGTCACCATCGGCATCGCCCTCATCCCGCTGCCGGGGCCGGGCTGGCTGCTGGTGCTCGCCGGCCTCGGCATCTGGGCCGTCGAGTTCCACTGGGCCCGTCGGCTGCTCGGCTTCACCCGCCGGCACGTGCACAACTGGACGCAGTGGGTGAAGGACCGCTCACTGGCGGTGCGCTTCCTGCTCGGCTCCGTCGGCCTGGTCTTCGTCGGCTCGGTGGTCTGGCTGTCGCTGAAGTACAGCTTCGGCATCGACGTGGTCGCCGAGGCGCTGCACTACCTGGCGACGCACTGACCTGGCACTCCGTCGGGTCGACCGAACGCCGCTCGGCACGCGGACCCCGGATTTCCGGTCCGGTCCCTCGATCAGGTAGAGTCATCGGCGCTGAGGGCGATTAGCTCAGCGGGAGAGCGCTTCGTTCACACCGAAGAGGTCACTGGTTCGATCCCAGTATCGCCCACGCAGGTCAAAGGCCACTTCCCGGCTTCGGGAGGTGGCCTTTCTGCTGTCGTACAGCAGTTCCGTACAGCAGTTCCGTCAGTGGTCGAGTGAGTCACCGAGGCGTTTGAGTGCGTCTCTGGTCGCCTTCATCGATACCTGGATGTAGATACACGGCGAAGCGACTGCCCAGGCGAGGCCGTACCCGGCCGGCGGGTGCGCTCGAGTGTCGGTGGACTGTCCGGCGCCGGGTGCCTGGAGCTGATCGTCAAGGCTGAGACGTTGTACGACGCGGCAAACTGCGACGTACGTCGTCGGGGAGTCGGAGTTGTCCGGCCGATTGGCGTCACTTCACCCGCCGGTTCCGCTTCAGGCGCAGCCGCGGTACTGCAACGCGGCGTCCTTCATGTAGGCCCAGAGTGCCATGCCGTTCCAGTAGTCGTAGGTGACGGTCCAGCCGTTGGCGGTGTTCCCGGTGGGGCCGGTGACGACCTGTCCGTAGCGGCGGGTGCCGTACAGGGTCGACTCGTTGGGGGCGGTATACATGCCCGCGTAGTCCCAGACGACGGTGAAGCTGCTCGTCGTACAGGCCGCCTGCGCCTTCCCGGCCGGTACGAGAGCCGTCAGTGCGGTCGCCGCGAGGCAGGCCGCCGTCGTGTGTAGTAGCAGTCGTCGAACGGTCATCGCGTCATTCTATCGATGGTCTTGGACGAATGCAGCTGGCTCCATCGCCCAAGGCAGCTCCGGAGGCCCGCCACCGCGCGGTCTGCTCCGGCACTACCCGTGGCACGGATCCGTCCCCGCCGTGCCAGGACCAACAACGGCTCGCCCGTACCGGTCGAATCATGAGACGCGGCCCTAACCTCGGGCGATGCGACACGACACCGCCGCAACGGCCACGCTCACCACGGCCGAACGCGCGATCGATGCCCACCTCCGTGCCGCGCTGGCCCGGCTGCCACGTCACGGGCCGGCCGGGTGGCTGACCGAGTTCGTGGCCTTCGGACTCAAGCAGGCATGGGCATGCGTGTTCGGTGCCGCCATGCTCGCGGTCATCTGCGCGGCGCACCTGTGGTATCCGGACGACGCCGTGCTCGCCCGCAACGATGCCCTCACCGCCGCCGCCATCGTCATCCAGGTCGCGATGCTCGCCGGACGCCTGGAGACCCTGCGCGAGCTACGAGTGATCGTCCTGTTCCACCTCGTCGGCACCCTCATGGAACTGTTCAAGACCCACATCGGCTCATGGGCCTACGAGCCCGACGGCGTGCTACGGCTCGGAGGAGTGCCCCTGTTCAGCGGCTTCATGTACGCCGCGGTCGGCTCCTACATGGTGCGGGTGAATCGGCTTTTCGACCTGCGCTTCACGCGCTACCCGAAACGCTGGTGGACGGCCGCGGTGGCTGCCGCGATCTATCTCAACTTCTTCGCCAACCACTACGTACACGACCTGCGGTGGCTGCTCATCGCGGCCGTCGCACTCGTGTTCGGACGCTGTGTCATGCACTTTCGCATCTTCCGGGCACGGTGGCGCATGCCTCTGCTGCTGGCCTTCGTCCTCGTCGCCTTCTTCATCTGGCTCGCGGAGAACATCGCCACCTGGTCCAACGCCTGGCTCTACCCGAGCCAGACGGACGGCTGGCATCCGGTCTCGCTGACAAAGCTGGCCTCCTGGTTCCTCTTGATGATCATCTCTGTCGTGCTGGTCACCTGGATCTCACCGCCGCAACCGCCCGACGACAAGCAGCCACCCCAACCGACCGAGGTAAAGGCGTCCGACCCGACACCGGCGCCGGCAAGACCGGCGGAACGTCCTGCATCGGTTGATATTTGACACTGCGGCCTGACTGATGTCCCGAACCTGGCGAGCTCGCCCACCGCCAGTTGATGTGCACGGCTCTGCCGATGTGCGGACACGGGTCGCAGGCGACCTGTGTCATCGTCCTTCCATGGTGATCGGCTTGCGCGTGGCAGACAATCGGGATGTGTCGTTCCTCGTCCAGGCGGAACTTCACGTCGACCGGATGGAGCTCCACAGGGTCATCGAGGCCGGTCGAGTCACCGTTGCCGTGGAAGACACGTCCATCCAGGGATGGCTCAGGTGGGGCCTCTTCTGGGACGAAATCCCCTTCATGAACATGTTGTTCGTTCTCGAGCAGCACCGCGGCAAAGGCCTCGGCACGCGGCTGATCCAGCACTGGGAGAACCAGCAGCGGGCAGCGGGCCATGGCTCGGTGATGACATCAACCCTGGCGAGCGAAGAAGCCCAGCATCTATACCGCCGCCTGGGTTACGTCGACCGCGGATGCCTCCTGCTACCGGGCGAACCACTGGAGATCCTTCTCGCCAAGTCCCTTGGAGAGTGACGCACTCATTTGCCGCCGTCCGTGCGCGCCAGCCAGCCGGGAGCCCGCCACACTCCGTGGCGGGCAGCATCCCGAGCCGGCCAAAATCCGGAACTACCGAATTCAGGGGCGTTACCGCGCCCTCGGCGGGCAGACGATTGGCTACCGCGCAAGCAGGGAGCGCAGGACCTTGATGATCTCGTCAGGCGCTTCCTCGGCCATGAAGTGCCCGGCCGACGTGGTGCGGTGGTCCAGATCAGCAGCCCAGGTGTGCCACAGGGCGGCGGCGTCGTAGCCGAGTGCGGCTCCCCAGTCCTGCTGGACGACGGTGGTCGGCATGGGCAGCCGATTCCCGGCGGCTCGGTCGGCCTGGTCGTGTTCGATGTCGATGCCGGCCGAAGCGCGGTAGTCGGCGACGATGGAGGGGACCGCCTCGCGGGAGGCACTCAGGTACTCCGCACGTAGGTCGGCAGGAATTGCCTGGGGACTCTTGCTCCATACGTCGAGGAAGTAGCCGAAGAAGGCGTCCGCGCTGGCGCTGATCATCTGCTCGGGCAGGCCGGGCGGCTGGGCCATCAGGTACAGGTGGAAGGCGACAGCGGCGGAGGACCCGTGCAGGATGTCCCACATGTCCAGCGTCGGCAGGACGTCGAGGATGGCGAGGTGGGTGATCGTGGCGGGATGGTCGAGGCCGGCGCGGATGGCGACGAGGGCACCACGGTCGTGTCCGGCCAGGGCGAAGCGCTCGTGGCCGAGCCTGCTGGCGAGGGTGACGATGTCGGCGGCCATGGTCCGCTTGGAGTACGTGTCGACATCGCGCGCGTCGGGCTTGCCGCTTGCGCCGTAGCCGCGCAGGTCGGGACAGATCACGGTGTGGTCGGTGGCCAGGTCGACGGCGACGTGCCGCCACATGACATGGGTCTGCGGAAAGCCGTGCAACAGCACGATCGGGCTGCCCGTACCCCCCACCGCCACGTTCATTGTCACGTCCCCGTCGACCGCGACGCGCTGGTATTCGAAACCGGGAATGGTAATAGTCATGGTTGTCCTTTTCTCGTCGGGTGGACGATTCCAGCGTGCCGGTCGCGGATGAGCAGACGATGAGCGCGATACGTTGAACGGAGGCGCGGAAGGGCGGTTCGATCAGTGCAGGTCAGGTTCGGTGTCCTCGGGCCGGTTGTCGCCTGGGACGGCGTCGGCGCGCCGATAGACCTGAAAGGGCCGAAACACCGCGCGGTGCTGGCGCGACTCCTCGTCGGGCGCGGTCGGGTCGTACCGGTCGACCGCCTCGTCGACGACCTGTGGCAGGAGCCCTCACCAGGTGCGGTGGGCAGCGTCCGCACGTTCGTGGCGGCGTTGCGGCGCGCGCTGGAGCCGCAGCGTGCACCGCGCGAGCCGGCTCGGTTGCTGGTCACCGAGGGCCCGGGCTACGCGCTCAGGTTGGCGCCGGACGCGGTCGACGCCTGGCGGTTCGAGGACGAGGTCGCCGCCGCGTCCACAGCGCCGCCGCAAGAGGCACTCGAGCGGCTCGATCGTGCCCTGAGCTGGTGGCGGGGGCCCGCGTTCGCCGGCATCGACGAGCCGTGGGCGCGCGTCGCGCGTTCCCGGCTCGAACAGCTACGGCTGAACGCGATCGAGCAGCGGGCCGAGGCGCGACTGACTGTCGGGCGCGCCTCGGACGTCGTACCCGATCTCGACGCCCACGTGGCCGAGCATCCGTGGCGGGAGGAGGCGTGGCGGCTGCTGGCGCTTGCCCTCTACCGCGCGGGACGCCAGGGCGATGCGCTTGCGGTACTGCGCCGAGCCCGCAGCCTGCTCCTGGAACAGCTCGGCGTCGATCCGAGCCCGCGACTGCGTCGCCTGGAGACCGACATCCTCCGTCAAGCCGATCGGGTCGGCGACGGGCCGGGCTCACCGGAACCGCAACGGGTCTGGGCGGAGACCGCGGCGGCATACGACCGTACGGTGGCGTCCGGCTCCGGGTCCCGACTGGAGTCGACGGTCGGCCTGCTGCGAAGTCTCGCCGTGACAGGGGCGAGCGGACTCGAGGCGGCGCGGGAACAGCGGGTCGCGGCCATCGACGCCGCCGAGCAGTTGGGCGATCCCGATCTCACCGCCCGGGTGATCGGCGGCTACGACGTACCCGCGATCTGGACGCGCTCGGATGACCCGGCGCAGGCGGCGCGGATCGTAGCGGCGGCCGAGCGGGCCCTGACCGCCTTTCGCCCGGGCTCGTCCGAGGCCACCCGGGCCCGACTGCTGGCCACGATCGCGGTGGAGTCACGCGGTACGCGCGCGGGGCGCGGACCCGAGGCGGCCCAGGAAGCGGAGCGGATCTCGCGCCGCCTGGGCGACCCGGCCCTGCTGGCTTTCGCCCTGAACGGCGTGTTCATGCAGACCTTCCACCGCGCGGGCCTGGCTCCCCAGCGGGACCAGATCGGCGCCGAGCTCGTCGCGCTCTCCGCTGAGCACGGCCTGGGGACGTTCGAGATCCTCGGTCACCTCGTCCGATTGCAGGCCCGCAGTGCGCTCACGGACTTCGCCACCGCCGACCAGCACGCCACCGCAGCGGACCGGCTCGCCGAACGGCACGACCGCCCGCTGGTCGGCGTGTTCACCCAGTGGTACCGCGCCCTGCGACTGGCCGCGACCGAGCCGTCGCCACAGGCCGCGGAAGCGGCCTACCGCAAGGGGGCGGCACAGCTCGCCAACGCCGGCATGCCCGGCGTCGAGCGGGGCCTCCTACCACTGGCCCTGCTGTGCCTGCGCGTGTCGCACGGCGAACCGGTCCGCTTCGACGATGACACCGACTGGGGCCCCCACATGCCCTGGGCGCGTCCACTCGTCCTACTGGGACGGGACCGCCCGGCCGATGCCCATGCGGCGCTGCGTCAGACCCCGGATCCGCCGCGCGACCTGCTGTTCGAGGCGCTGTGGTGCCTCACCGCCCAGGCCGCAATCGCCCTGGACGACCGGACGGCGATGAAACGCGCCCGGATCGAACTCACGCCGGCCGCCAACGAGCTGGCCGGAGCCGGCAGCGGCATGCTCACCGTCGGCCCCGTCTCACGCCATCTCGACGACCTCGACGCGGCCCTCAGCCGCAGCCGATGAGCCGGAGCGCTGGGCCAGCAGCCGGCGCGTCGTGCGGGTGGTGTCCTGCGGAGAGGGCGGATCTCAACGACGCCGACTGCGGCTCTGCGTCGCCGCGCCCGCGATGGAAGCGGGGGGCCGGACCAGGACCAGAGCGCGAGGGGTTCGGCTGACCCGACCGCACCGCCAGACCCGAAGTGGTACGACTACGCGTCACGAACGAGTACACCCGCCCGGACGACCTCGCCGAGCCGCGCGCTGCCTTCATGGTGGACGACGCCGGCGAACCGGCTCTGGGCTGGCCGGGCCTGTACGCCTTTGCAGCGGAGCATGGGGTCGTGCTGCCGGAGCCGTACCGAACCTTCGTCGCGGAGATCACCGCCGGGGCGTTCTCCGGACCACCGGATCGTGGTCTCCTCGGGGTGGCCGAGATGTCCGCCGGAGGTGTCGCTACGAGCTGACGAGGTCGTAGGCCCGCGCGAGGTCGTCACCCCAGGGCATGGCGTGGTCACGCTCGAACGCCCGATACAGCCGGTCGCGGGTCGTCTCGCGGCGCAGCCAGGCGGCCGGAATGGCCGCCCTCCGGTCCGCGAAATGGAGTCCGTTCACCGTCTCGGCCAGGTGGCGATCTGCCGCCGAGTCGAGCGTGACGTCCCAGGTGTCGAGGAATCGCGTGGCGCTCTCACCGCCTGTGACGACCGCGTCGAGGAAGGTGGCCGGGTCGAGGAATGACCCGACCTGCGACGGATACGTCGCCAGCAGCGTCCGCCACACCGCATCCAGGTAGCCGTCAATGGCGTCCTGCTCGGCTTCGGGCCAGGTGCGCCACTGCTCGCGAGGCAGCTTGCCCAACACGATCGCTGGGTCGAGTTCCATGGAGGTGACCATGCGCCCCAGCAGTAGGGGCAGCAGACTCTTCAGGTCGTCGCGGCTGCCGACCGTGTTGCCGAGGCTGATGGTCAGAGAGAACAGGTCATGATTTTCGACCGGCACCTGCCCCCGGCAGTGCGGGCAGCCATCGAGCACCACCCTGACCGGGTACGGGACGAACGCCTCCTGGAGTTGTGCTACCGCCGCATTCAGATTGCCGTCCACCGGCCGATCCTCGCAGCCCGCACCGACACGGGGCGACCTCGGCGATGAACATGGCCAGCGTGTCCTGCGCGGCAGGCGAGGCAAGAGAACGCGTCGTCCGATCACCGCCAGACGGCCGGCCTCCGGTTGGTCAGGCTTTTGTCATGAACAACGCACTTGAGGGCAAGGTGGCTCTGGTCATCGGTGGTGGTCGTGGCATCGGCGCTGCGGCGGCGTTGCGCCTGGCGGAGGAGGGCGCCGATGTGGCGTTGACGTTCCAGCAGAACCAGCAGCGCGCCGACGACGTGGTGGAACGGATCAAGGCCGCGGGACGGCGGGCCATCGCCGTGCAGGCGGACAGCGCCGACCCGGCGGCCGTGGTCGACGCGGTCGACCGGGTCGCCGGCGAGCTGGGTCGGCTGGACATCCTGGTCAACAACGCCGGCGCGTTCCTGCTCGGACCGCTGGAACAACTGAGCCTGGAGGAGTTCGAACAGACCGTCGCGGTCAACGTCCGGGCACCGTTCGTCGCCTCCCAGGCCGCGGTGCGACACATGTCGGCCGGTGGACGGATCATCAACATCGGCAGCAACATGGCAGAGCGGGCGGTCTTCCCGGGCTTCGCGCTGTACGCGATGAGCAAGACCGCCCTGACCGGCCTGACCAAGGCACTCGGACGCGAACTCGGCGGCAGGGCGATCACCGTGAATCTGGTGAATCCGGGAGCCACGGACACGGAGCTGAATCCGGCCGACGGCCCCAACGCGGACACGATCAACGGGTTCACCGCCCTCGGTCACTACGCGGACCCGGCCGACGTGGCCGCTGCGGTGGCGTTCCTCGCCAGCGCCGACGGGCGCTACATCACCGGGGCGACGATCAACGTGGACGGCGGCTTCACCATCTGATCACCGGCTCACCGCCGCTCCGGCCAGCCCCGCACACAGCTACGGCCCGTTCCTCCGTCGGGGAGCGGGCCGTAGCGTTGCCAGGCACTCAGCATCCGAGCCGGTCCACCTCGATCCGGCACGGCCGAATGTCGTACACCGGTGAGTCGATCAGCCTGCGCCGCGCGCTTCGAGCGGCAGAAGAGGATGTTCATGCCTACCGTCCTGACGTTCCCACAGAGCTTGCGCGGCACACCAGGGAATTGCGGTACTCGCAGTCCGCCGATCCGTGCTCGCCACAACTTGGGTTGGTGCTGCGGGCACAGCGAGCTGGTGAGGCTGTGCTGAGCCGCTCGGTCCTCGTGGCAAAGGCTCGGGCTGATCGCTGCTGGGATACCAGCGAGCGGTGCATTCCGTCATCTAGATTGATCTCAGTCGACACGCGGGGGGTACATGACGGTTTTCGGCTGCCGGACCTGCGACACCGCTCTGACGGGTCCGGTGTCGAGGGTGGCGCTGCCCGTCCACGCGGACCAGAAGTACGGGAACGGTCGCCTCCTCGCCCGGCACCACCCGGGCCAGCTTGGCGCGAGTCCCGGCCCCGCCCGGCGACGGCCAGGCGCACGGAACGGGCCGGGATCGCTCGCCCTCGGCGCTGGCACACTTGCTCGCCGCCTCGGGCGGCGACCCTATAGCGATCCCGGATCACCAGGTCGCCAAGGTCTTCCGGCCCACTCTCGACCGTCTCCTCGACCGGGCAGCACGGGGCCGGAGCGCAGCCTGGTCCTGGCCGGCCCTGACATCCCGGACACCGACGGCCACTTCACCCTCGTCCCGGAGCATCCGCAGACCGGTGAACTCTGGCCGGTGGCCCTGCCGGTGAAGCCAATCCCGCTGGCTTGGAACGCCTGGCGGTACCTTGCTTTCAACCGAGCCCCGAAGCCGGTTGGGCGGTCGGCCCCGATCCCGCCGGAGGCCCTGCCGGCACTGCTCCCGGGTCACCGGTTCGAGCCGGACGGCCAGATCTTCCTCAGCGTTCTGGCCCGACTGCCCGAGGTCAGGCAACCACGGTTGCGTGCCATCTACGACCGAGGCCGTCCCTCTAGCTCCACCTTCTACAGCTTCTGACCGCCTGGTCGTCGTGATGGCGCCTTACCTCTGGCGGGTTCATCGTCATCGGCAAGAGCGCATGTCGACCACCACCACGCCACCGCTACGCAGCGCGGTCGGCGGCATGAGCGGGTGCTTCGCCACGCCGATCACCCTTGGCCGCGGCTACGAGGGGAACCGCTTCCAGTGCCCCTCGGAGACGACCTCGACGGTGCCGTCGGTCACCTTGATGGCCGTCTGGTCGTCGATCGCGTACGCCGGACCCTCGATCTCGGCCGCCCATCTCTCGGCACCAGCCATGGTGTTGTCCGGCTCGAGACCTAGGTGCGGGAAGATCGAGAAGTCGACGACCCCCAGTGTGCGGTCGTCGGGCGCGCACTGCCACTCGACGAAGTCCGCGCCGATCCGGGGGGTCAGCACCATGCTGCCAGCACTCAACCCCACCCAGACGGTGTCCCGCAGTGACGGCAGGAGGTCCGCCAGCCCGGATTGCCGCATCCAGTGGCACAGGTACGTCGCATCACCGCCGGCCACGAGGATGACGTCAGCCTCCCGGACCCAGGGGACCCACCGCTCCTCGCCGATGCTTGGCAGCGCTGTCAACTCGAGGACGCCCAGCGACTTCCAGCCCAGACCACACATGGGTAGCGGCGTCTGCCCGGTGATGAAGCGCCAGGCCGAGGCTGGCCCGCCCATGGGGTGGGCCGCCGTAGGGATGCAGAGGGCACTGGAGTCGGAGATCGGCTTGCCCAGCAGGTCGACCAGCGCATCGCGGATGCTCGGGTTCGTGACGCCCGCGGAGGTGAGAAGAAGCTTCACGCTTGCCTCCGGTGCGTAGCGCTCATGACGTTCTCCTCGAGAGGCGCGAGATCGGGTGTATGGAATACAGACTGGACACCGTAACGCGCGCCCGGGAGCGCTGAGGATGACGGCTGGACCGGTGGACAGAGCGAGTGCCCCGGACCGGGTCAGGCTGTGGCCCGGAGGTGTTCGTGCGTCCATTCCTCGAAGGTCGTGAGGGGGATGCCGAGGGCTCGGGCGAATTCCGGGCGGGCGGGTTGCCCGGCCACGTTCATGTGTGCGTGTGAGACGCCTGCCCACACCGGCATCCCCGCGGCGATCGCTTCCTCCTCGGTCATCTCCGGCGCGGTCAGCTCGGTGCCCAGTGCATGGGACAGGATCTTGGAGATTTCCGTCATGGTCAGGTAGTCGCTGGCCAGTTCCAGCTCGACCCCGTTGAACCGATCGGGTTCGGCGATGGCTGCGGCGGCCGCACTGCCGATGTCATCGACCGCGACGAGGGAGAGCCGGGTCTGCGGCTTCAGCACAGTCGCCAGGCCGCCCTCGACGCCCCGGGGGAAGAGGTACGCCGAGGAGGGCAGGAAGTTCTCCATGAACCAGCCCGGCTTGATGAGCGTCCAGTGCGTGAAGCCCGCCTCGCGTACCCGGTTCTGGATGCTGGTCTTGGTGGCGTAGTAGGGCTCCAGGGGCGCCCAGCGCCCTTCGGCCCAGCCGGTGGTCTCGGTGTGCTGTCCGGCGCCGGAGACGGACGTGTGCACGAACTGCGGCACTTTCGCGGCCAGCGCGCCCTCGATCAGGTTGACGGCCTGGATCAGCTCACCCTCGAAGTCGATGGAGGCCCCGTTCATCGCGGGCATCTGCACCGAGAAGACGGCTCGGGCTCCTTGCGCGGCCCTGACCAGCGAGTCGCGATCGTCGAGGTCGCCGATGACCAGTTCGGCACCGAGCGCTTCGACGGCCCTCGCCCGGTCGGTGGCGGGGTTGCGGACCAGCGCCCGGACGGGAACGCCCGCCGCGAGCAGGGCACGGGTGGTGGCGCCACCCTGCTGTCCGGTGGCGCCGATGACCAGGACGGGTGCGGGATCGGTGGGCATGAGGGCTCCTCCGGGATTGCGCGGCCATTAAACGGCGGGGCCCACCGTTTGCGCTTGGCTACTATACGGAGGGCCCCGCCACTTAGCAAACCTCGAGGTGCCCAATGCCAGTCCAGCGTGCAGACGCCCGGCGCAACTACGCGCGCCTGCTCGCCGTGGCCGAGCAGGAGATCGCCGCGCACGGCGCCGACGCATCCCTGGAACAGATCGCCCGCCTTGCGGGAGTCGGGTCAGCCACGGTGCGCCGGCACTTTCCCAGCCGCCACGCACTGCTGGAGGCGGTCTTCCGTGAACGGATCGAGACCCTGTGCGCGCACGCCCGCAACCTGGGCGGCAGAGCCGATACCCGGGCCGCGCTGCTGGAATGGCTCAGCGCCGTCACCGCGTCCGCCGCGACCATCCGAGGACTGGCCATCGCACTGACCCGCGACAGCGCGGCGGACCCCGCCGAGGCGCACGAGCACTGCGCTTCGGCGCAGCTCACGGAGGCGGGCGAACCACTGGTACGCCGCGCAACGGACGATGGCGCGCTGACGCCCGGCGTGACCATCACCGACCTGATCATGCTGATCACCGGTATCGCCCTGGCCACGGAACACCATCCGGACCCCGCTACCGAGGCGGACCGACTACTCGCCCTGACCGTGGTGGGAGTCAGTCCCCGTCAGAGGTGAGCGCAGAGCGTACGGGTGTTGGTTGGCGCACGCCGCGAACCTGTCAAGGCGGTGCCCTCACACAGATGTCAGAGGGCGCTTCGGAAGTTCCGGAGGTCGTACTCGCCTGGTGGCCCGAGACCGAGACGCGCTTGGCCTTCCATGCCTCCAGGAACGGGCCGATCAACGACCACTGCTCGTCGGTGACATCGCTGGGATACGGCTTTCGATCACCCATGCCTGGCCTAACGCCGCTACCGCCCGGCGGTCACGACGGAGATTCACTTTCCGCGGTTCAGTGATCGACATCCATGGCGAACCGCTCCGAACGATCTACAAGCGGACCCCCCGCGCGTTTCCTCGCTGAATGCCCGGACGGCGGCATGAGCGTGCGCGGGAGCTGCGTCTCGCGCCCGGATGCCGCACGGCGGTTCAGGCTACGAGCAGGCGGAGGCCGAGCTCTGCCGTGTCGAGGGCGACGAGGTCGCGGTTTCGCTCGGCCCACCGGCCTGAGGCGAGGTCTTCGCGGAGAGTGCTGACGGCCCGTTGCTCAGCCTGCGGTCCGACTCTGGTCCATACCGAGACCGCGCGGCGGACACGTTCGTCCAGGTATGCCTCGGGCCGGCGCCAGTGCGCCTCGAAGAAGCCGTCGGCGCAGTCCCACGGGACGAGCAACGGCTCCGCGCGTCCTCCGATCGCGCCGGTCAGGTCGGCCAGTGAGGGCCAGCCGACGAGAAGGTCCGCGAATTCGGGCAGGTAGTCGCGGGTGAGCCAGAACCGTTCACGCCAGCCGGTGTCGTCGGCGTCGTACGTGAAAACCACCACGCGGCGGGCCACCCGCCGCATCTCACGCAGCCCGGCGACGGGGTCCGGCCAGTGGTGGACGGTGCTGACGGCCATCGCGGCGTCGAAGGACTGGTCCTCGAACGGCAGGTTCTCCGCATGGGCGGCCACGCACGGCGCCGCGCCCACGGGACGCTGCGCCCGCATGACCGCCGACGGTTCCACCGCCGTCACGTCCCGGTCGGGTGGTTCGTAGGAGCCGGTGCCGGCCCCGACGTTCAGCACCGTTCGTGCGTCCCCCAGCGCATCCCAGATGCGTGCGGCGATCCGCGGCTCGGTGCGCCGCGTCGCTGGGTAGGCAGATCCGATGGCGTCGTACAACTGTGCGCCGAACACCTTCAGCTGCTCCTCCGGGGTCGTCCTGATCCCCATCGCCCGTGCCTCCAGTTCCCTGTCTATGGCCGTCACCATGGCGGCAGCGCGGTCGCGCTGGTCCATCAGCAGGCCGCGCAGCCGGCACAGGTGCGCGACCGCGTCGGTGGCCGGATCGTCGACCAGATCCGCGATCTCCCGCAATCCGAAGCCGAGCCGCCGGTAGGCGAGCACCTCCCGCAGCCGCTCCACATCGCGCGGGGAGTAGGCCCGGTGCCCGGCTGCGGTCCGCGTGGACGGCTCCAGGAGGCCGATCTCGTCGTAGTGATGCAGGGTGCGGACGCTGACGCCGGCCAGTTCCGCCACACGCCCCACGGTCAGGTGCTCCTCCACGCCCCCGACTATGTGGCATGACGTCGCGTGAGGAGCAAGCGCTTCGCTGCCGGCGGCTGGCGGGCGGCGACTCGCACGGCGGCCGTCGGCGTTCGCGCAGCTGGCTGCCGTGCCGGCGGCCCGGCCCGGCTGGCGCGGCGGCCGGCCGTCTCCAGCGGCGAACCGTCGGACGCGGGGATGCTCGCCCGCGGGAATCGACCGCGACGGCGGCAGCTGCCCCGGATCAGCGGGGTGAACTGACGTAGCCAGGGCGGTGTCGCCGGGGGTCAGGCAGCGCGGCGGGCGCGGCGGCGGGCTCGGAGGAAGGCGGTGTCGCCGCGTACGCGGTCCCACCAGGACCACGGCACGCTGGTCATGTACCGGCCGATCGACGCGAAGACCGGCGCGGCGTCGGCGTCGCGGCCGGTGCGCGCCAGCCCGTACGCCAGGAAGTTCGCGTCGTTGAGCCAGTCGGCGTGCCGGGTGGCCGGCTGGTGGAACCACCGGGACAGCGCGTTGTCGAGGTCGGACTGCATGACCGGATCCTGCCGCCACCGCTGGCCGATCTCATCGCCCGTGCCGCCCTGGGATGCGCGCTCCTGCTCCCACAGGGCCCACTCGGCGGCGGCCCGCACCGGCAGCACGTGCAGCGGCGAGCCCGCGGGCGCCGCTTCGGCGACCGACCGGGCGAAGCCGAACATCGCCTCGTGCGAGCCGCTCCACTTCCTGCAGTGGTAGGTCAGCTTGAGGATGTGCCCCTGGTGGTGCCGGGGGTCGCGCCGGGTCAGCTCACGCCACGTCTCCTCGACGTCCTCCGGTGGCGCACTCTGGTCGATCATGAGGTCCAGCCGGCTCACCCACGGCGTGGGGTCCTCGGGCGCGAGCCGCATCGCCAGGTCGTTCACCTGCCGGGCCAGTTGCAGCAGGCGGTTGAACTCGGTCCACTGCTCTGGACGGACGCTGGCGGCCCAGTCCCCGCCGCGCACCTCCCAGGCTCGTGCCATCAGGGAACGAGCCCGTACGAGCTGGGCGTCCGGATCGCTGGGCGAGCGCGCTGCCCAGCGGTCGGTCCAGGCGGCTGCGGTGTCGACCCGACCGGTCGTACGGTCGACCCGGGATCCCAGCCCGCCAGCGGTCGATTCGGCCAGCACGCGGACGTAGCGTGCCCGACGGTCGTAGTCACCTCGGGTGGTGGCCAGAGCCTTCCGGGCCGGTTCGATGTCGGAGCCGTACCGCGCCTGCGTGCATGCCTCGCGCAGCACGGTGTCGTCCTGCGCCAGGTTGGTGTCGATCTGGCGGGTGAGCAGCCGCCACACGGTCGAGATCATAATCAGCGATGGTAGGCGTGGGCTGGCGTCCGCCTCAGGCCCGGACCGGCGAACGACCTGCGCGCCGGCAGCCCGACGAGCCGGAGCGTCCCATGGGCAGAGGCTGCGGCCACGGCGCAGCGATAGCCTGCCGTCATGGCGAGCGCTGAACTGGATGAGTTGATCGTCGCGGACGCCGACGCGCTGCGCGCGTGGTTGTCGGCCAATTACGCCACGTCGCCCGGCGTCTGGCTCGCCCTGAGCAGGAAGGGCGGCACGGTCACGACGCTGACCTGGCAGCAGGCGGTCGACGAGGCCCTGTGTTTCGGCTGGATCGACGGGCAGGCCCGTAAACGGGATCAGGAGACCTCCTGGATCCGGTTCACCCCTCGCCGGCCCCGCAGTTCCTGGTCACAACGCAACGTCGCCCACGTGGCCCGGCTGGAGGCGCAGGGGCGGATGCAGCCCTCGGGCCGCGCCGCGGTGGAAGCCGCAAAGGCGGACGGGCGGTGGGCAGCCGCCTACGCCCCGCCGTCGGAAGCCGAGGTGCCGGCCGACCTCCTCGCCGCCATCGCTGCCGACCCTGCCGCCCAGGCCATGTTCGACGTACTCACCAAGACCAACCGGTTCGCCCTCATCCACCGCGTCAACGCCGTCAAACGGGCGCAGACCCGCGAGCGGAAGATCGGCGAGTTCGTCGCGATGCTGGCCCGTCACGAGACGATCTACCCGCAGAAGGCCAGGCCTCCGCACTCGTCGTGATCGGCGTCCTCATGATCATGTGCGCCCACCTGCCGCCGGCTCGCCGGCTACCAGCGAGCCGTGCACGTACAGGCCCAGGAGCCTGCCGGCCAGCGCGGGACCCCATGCTTCACGAAGATCGGACAGAACCATCCCGGGCGGTGTCACCAGGTCATCCTGCGCTGCGGGCCGGAAGCCCGCCACGGAGTAACGCGGGGTCGCCGCCGAAACGGGCTCTGCACAGATGAGGGTGTAGCTGCGGGGGCTGGGCTTGCGGGTCTTGGGTCACCCCTCTTGCTGCCGTCGGGAGTCTCCACCCCGAGAGGGCAGCCTTGCACGTTTGGGCCCGCTGCTGAGACCTCTTGTCGGGCCGTGCTGATGCCAGGCTGATCGAGGTGGGTCAACACATCGACACTCCCTCCTTCGGTGTCCGCCCCGGGATGCCCCGCGAACGCCCTTGGTGCCGACGGCCTCGATTGCTAGGCATCAGCTCCTTTAGTGGCGGCGGGACTCAGTCGTTGGTGGACGCCCCTGGTCCAGTCGCGGCGTACCGGGCGGCGATGGTGCGGACGGCCTCGTCGACTACCTGAGCGACGCGTTCGGCGCTCACCTCCCAGCCCGGCACTAGGAGTGTTGGCCAGAAGACGTAGTTGGAGATCATGCCCAGGAACTGGGTGGCTGCGAGGTCCACGTCCTCGACCCGCACCGTTCCCGCCTCGTGCTCAGCCAGGAGGTAGCTGCGTACGGACTCGAAGTAGGGCATCTTCCCGTGCGAGAACTGCGCATGGGCCAGCTCCGGGAACCGCGGCAGCTCGGCGATGACGATCCGGAACAGGTCGGTCATCTGGGCACGGCCTAGCAGCTCGGCGTAACGGCGACCGATGGCGCTGAGCCCGTCAACGACGTTGCCTGCCGGCGGAGGATCCTCCTCGTCAGCGGTTGACCAGGACTCGGTGACGATGGCGTCGAACAGGGCAGCCTTGCTCGGAAATTGCTTGAACAAGGTGGCCCGCGAGACACCCGAGCGCTCTGCGATCCGCGCCAGCGATGTCCGGTCGTAGCCCAACTCGAGGAACAGTGCGGTCGCGGCCGTCACGATCAGCGCGCGCTTTTCCTGGGCGACGCGCTGGTGGTACGTCGGTACGACCCTGCTCATGGACTGAGCATACGAGGTGAGTGGCTTGACTCGCCACTGCCGCCAACCTAGTGTCAACGCAGTGGTGAGTCGCTCGGCTCGCCATCGGCCGGCCGTTCATCGCCGATGATCCCGGTCAGTCACCCACGTACCGAAGGAACATCTGATGAACCGCTTCGACAACCAGACCGTGCTCGTGACCGGTGGGACCGGTGGCCAGGGATCGAGCCACGTGCGCGCCTTTCACGCGGAGGGAGCGAACGTGGTGATCGGCGACATCGACACCGAACGCGGCGCCGCTCTCGCCGACGAACTCGGGACCCGCGCTCACTTCACCCGCCTCGACGTCACCGACGAGAGTTCGTGGTCCGCCGCTGTGCTAGCCGCCGAGAGCGCCTTCGGCGCCCTGAACGTGCTCGTCAACAACGCGGGCGTCCAGAACCCGCCGGCGCCGATTGAGAACACGGACCAGGCCACGTGGTCGCGCATCCTCGACATCAACCTCACAGGGACCTTCCTCGGCATCAAGGTCGCCGCCCCCGCTCTGCGCCGCGCAACAGGGGGAGTAATCGTCAACATCGCCTCGACGATGGGCTTGGGCGGCACGGCGCACTACGCGCCGTACGTCGCCAGCAAGTGGGCCGTGCGAGGCCTTACCCGAACGGCAGCGCTCGAACTCGGCCGGGACCACATCCGCGTGAACACCATCCACCCCGGCGTGATCGCGACCCCCTTCATCCAAGAACCAGCAGCCGGCGCCACCGCGGCAATCGCCGACTTCTACTCACCCGAGCCGTTCGCCATCCCCCGACTTGGAGAGCCGACCGACGTCACCCGGCTTCTCCTGTTCCTCACGTCATCAGACGCGTCGTTCATCACGGGGTCGGAGTACGTCATCGACGGTGGACTCCTCCTCGGGCCCGCCCTTCAGACCGAGACCGCATGAGCAGTCCAGACACGACCGGATGGAACGACTCCGCACGTGACGCGTCTTTGTCGCACCTGCCCGATCACATCCGGCGAGCCATCGAGATCACACCCGCCGCAGGCACCAGCGAACGGATCATCGACATCACGACGCTGGGGCGCCGCACCGGCCGGCCACGCCGTATCGAGATCTTCTTCTACCGAGCTGCGGGCACCACCTACCTGTGTAGCGGCGCCGGCGGTGCCGCGACCGACTGGCATGCGAACCTTCTCGCCAATCCCAACTTCACCTTCCACCTCAAGAACGGGATCCGCGCAGATCTGCCTGCACGGGCCACGCCTGTCACCGACCCAGCTGAACGTCAGGCCGTGCTGGCGGAGATCGTCGCGGATCTCAATCAGCCCCACGACCCCGGCACCATCCGGCCGACTCGGCTCGAAGACTGGGCTGACAGTCGGCTGATGCGCATCAGCTTCCGCCATCGGCCGTGATCGCGGATCCCTCGACAGATGACCTACTCCCAGGGACTGGGGTGTAGTCGCGGCTAGGGCAGCTCATCGCCAGATGAGGGTGTAGCTGGCGCGGCGGTCCCAGATGGATGTCGAGGTTTCCAGAGGGAAAGTCTCCTACACGCTCATCCTGAAAGAACCGCCACGTGTCCGACGCTACCGCCGGCGACCGCTCGCACGCGTTCGCCCACCAGATCTAACGACCTTCTGCAGACTCGACGAGCTCGGCCTCGTCGTCACCGGGCAACGCCTCGAGCCCGACCGCGCGGTCCTCGCGTGCCGGGTCCTCGAACCCGACCAATGGTGCCGCCGCTGCGGCTGCGAAGGGACCCCCCGGGACACGGTCACCAGGCAACTTGTCCACGAGCCGCTCGGCTGGCGGCCCACGACGCTGCTGGTCACGATCCGCCGCTACCGATGCGGTGGCTGCGGGCATGTCTGGCACCAGGACACCTCCCAGGTGGCCGAGCCCCGGTCGAAGTTGTCACGGCGCGGGCTGCGGTGGGCACTCGAAGGGATTGTGGTCGGACACCTCACCGTCGCCCGGGTCGCCGAAGGTCTCGGCGTCGCGTGGAACACCGCCAACGACGCAGTCCTCGCCGAGGACAAGCGGGTCCTGATCGACGACCCGGCACGGTTCGACGCCGTCCGGGTCGTCGGCGTCGATGAGCACGTCTGGCGCCACACCAGCCGTGGTGACAAGTACGTCACGGTCATCATCGACCTCACCCCGATCCGCGACAAGACGGGCCCAGCACGGCTCCTCGACATGGTCGAGGGCCGCTCCAAGCAAGTGTTCAAGACCTGGCTGGTCGCCCGCACCGACGCCTGGCGTGACGCGGTCGAGGTCGTCGCGATGGACGGGGTCAGCGGCTTCAAGACCGCCACCACCGAAGAGCTCCCTGACGCGGTCGCGGTGATGGATCCCTTCCACGTGGTCCGCTTGGCCGGCGACGCGCTCGACCGGTGCCGACGCAGGGTCCAGCAAGCCATCCACGGTCACCGCGGCATGAAGGGCGACCCGCTCTACTCGGCGCGGCGGACCCTGCACACCGGCGCCGACCTCCTCACCGACAAGCAGCGCAGTCGTCTGCGGGCGCTGTTCGCGGTCGATGACCATGTGCAGGTCGAGGCGACCTGGGGGATCTACCAGCGGATGATCGCGGCCTACCGAGAGCCCGACCGAGCTCGTGGCCGCGTGTTGATGACCGCGCTGATCGATTCGGTCAGCGCCGGCGTCCCGGCCGCGCTGAGCGAGGTCATCACGCTGGGCCGGACGTTGAAGAAGCGTGCCGACGACGTGCTGGCCTACTTCGACCGGCCCGGCACATCCAACGGCCCGACCGAGGGATCAACGGACGGCTCGAACACCTCCGCGGCTCCGCGCTCGGATTCCGCAACATCACCAACTACATCGCCAGGTCCTTGCTCGAGACCGGCGGCTTCAGGCCACGACTACACCCTGGTCTGTGAAGAGCCCCGAAACGACCCGCACCGACCAACGGCCTCACCCCGATCACCCGACGATCCGGCGGCAGTATCACTGAAGCCTGGATCCGGAGTCCGGCGCGGCCATCGGCGATCCTCGGAGGCGCAGTCGTCAGGGATCTGATCCGACGCCGTAGGCGTGAAGCGGTGGATCAGCTCAAGCGTTGTCGAGCACGAACGCCCGCATGAGCTCGGCGCACTCGGCCGCGTGTGTCTCCAGTAGGAGGTGCCCGCCGTCGTAGATGTGCGCGTCCATGCGGTCGAGGGCGCGGTGGTAGGCGATGACCTCGTCCACGTCGAAGTACGGGTCGTGCCGTCCCCACAGCACGAGCGCTGGCGGCTGGTGGGCGCGGTGGTATTCGGCGAGCTCATCGAAGCGGGCGACGTGGTTGGCGTAGTCGGTGAACAGCGCGAACTGCGCGTCGATGTTGCCGGGTCGACTCATGCGCTCCCAATCGAGGTGCCACGACTCGGGAGCATGCAGGGTGCGCAGGTGCTCGGGCAGCCCGGCCAGGTACTGGTCGCGGGTGCCGGCGAAGTTCAACCAGTCCGGCAGTCCGGCGCGCTTCTCGTCGGTCGGATCGGCCCAGTAGGCCCGGGCGCTGTCCCACTGCTCGCCGAGGCCGTCCTCGTGCGCGTTGCCACTCTGCACGATCAGACCGCGGATGCGAGCCGGGGCCCGGGTGGCCAGGTGGTATCCGACTGGTGCCCCGAAGTCGTGCAGGTAGACGAAGAAGCGCTCGATCCCAAGCTGGTCGAGCAGGGTCTCGATCGTCCGCGAGAGGTTCTCGAAGGTGTAGTCGTAGTCGCCGGTGGTTGGCGACGAAGACATGCCGAAGCCGGGCAGATCGGGTGCGACCACGTGCGCCACCTCGGCGACTGCGGGCATGATCTCGCGGAATGTGTGCGACGAGCTGGGGAACCCGTGCAGCAGCAGTACCGTCGGCTGGCCGGGGCGCCCGGCCTCGCGGAAGAACACCCCCAGGCCGTTGACGTCGGCCCGTCGATGCCGGACCTTCTGGTCGGCCTGCATCTCGTTTCCTCCTACTTCCTGGCCAGGGTCACCCGCCGGTATCGGCTCAGCTCACACACCAGCCCCATCGTGCCGGACCCGAACCGGGATCGTCCGACCGTCTCGACATCAGACGGGCGTAGCGAAGCGGCAAGGCGCCGCGCGACGGAGCCGTGGCCACCCCGGTGGACACCACGGCACCAGCCGCCGCCACGGCCCATGCCACCACCCGCCGCCACATCCCCTTCGGCGGAGACCGCAGCGCAGCAAAGGCCACCTGGCCCGACGGCGAAGGCTTCGGCGGCGGCACCAAGTGCCCCACCGGCCACACCCACCCCTGCGCCGCGAGTGCGACCCGCCACCGGCCGTCTCGCGGGCGTCGTCACCGCCGGCCGGAAGCTGGCGCCGGAGATGCTTCAGGCGTCAACGCCCGGCACCGGCGTGGAGATGGGCCGCCCACAGCGAGGGGGTGTGCGGGAACCGGTCGCGGAGTCCGCGTACGGTCACGTGCAGGGCACGGGCCGCGCCCACCTGACCGAGGGCCCGGTAGAAGTCGGCGGAGACCTTCGCCGCGATCTCGTCCTGGATCTCCCACAGCGTGCCGATGACCTGGGTGAAGCCGGCCAGCTGGAAGGCCGAGGTCAGGTGGATCGCCTCGTCGGCGAGGTCGGCGACGTCGATGGCAGCGGTACGGCAGGCCGACAGGTAGGCCAGGTCGGCGTCGTCCAGGCGGACGGCATGCAGATCGGCCACGCTGAGCGGTACGTCGAGCCGCAGGTGGCTGCGGGACGGGTCGACGGGGTCGCTGTGGCCGTGGCAGGCGAAATGGGCGATCCGGTAGGACGCGAGCTTCGCGAGGACGTCCTTCCTGACGGCGGGAACGGTCACCACGCCGGGCAGGTGCTCGCGCAGAGTGGACACCTCGGCCTCCGCGTGAGGCAGGCCCGGGTCCGCGACGGCCAGTGCGCGTTGTGGACCGACTCGTAGCGGGCGGTGCAGCGCGCGCAGGGTCGGTGTGTACGAGGAGACCACGCGATCCAGCACGGTCCGCCCTGAACCGTCGTGGTGGTGGCCGGCCGCGTGCAGCGGGAGCAGACCGAGGAGGCCGCCCGGCGCCCACCACAGGCGCGGCCATTCGTCGTCCAGGCTGCGGTGATGTCCGAGCGCCAGGAGGATCGGCTCGGCGACGCTGTCCCACAGCCATTCCAGGGTCGAGGTCAGCCGGCGCTGCGCCTGCTGGCGATCGGCGATGGTGCGGCCCGCCCGTGCCTCGGCGAGCGACGCGTGGAAGTCGGCGACGCGATCGATCAGGTCGTCACGGGTCATCCGGGTCAGTGGCACGCAGGTGACGCCTGCGGAACCGACCAGTAGGGCGTCACTGCGGTAGGAGGTGATGTTGCAGACGGCGACCGGTCCCCGGTCGAGCAGATCCTCGATCGCGGGCGGCAGGCCGAAGCGGGCGAATCCGTCCTTGGCGCGGATCTGGGTGAGGACGGCGGCGAACTCGTCGGCCAGGTCGTGCCGGTCGTCGGCCTGCCGCGTGCCGCCGAGCAGGGCCAGCAGTTCCGGCGACACGGCCGGTTCGTCCAGCCGGTCGCGCAGTTTCTCGTAGCGCGCGGCGAGGGCGGGCTGGGCCACGCGCAGGTCGGTGAGGTCGTCCCGGGTGTTCAGCGCCTGGCTGAGCAGCACGGCCCGGCCTTCCTCCAGCAGCCGCAGCGCGTCCCGTGCCCTGGTGGCCGGATCGCGCTCGGGATCGTCCAGCGTGAGGGCCGCCGCGTCCGAGGCGAGGCCGCTGAAGGCACCCAGCGCGTGGTAGTGGTCGTCGCGGGTGAACCGCGCCGCGGCGAGTTCGGGCAGCAGGTGCACCGCGGTCTCGAGCAGCCGGGCGGCCTGGCCCGGGGCGCTGGGAGCAACGATCGTGGCGGCGGTGCGGGCGGCTTGGATGCGCCAGGTGGGTGCGGCGGTCGCCAGCGTCGTCGCCCTGAGGAAGTAGACCATCGCTTCGGTGAGGTCGGCCTCGTCCCGGGTGCGCGCGTACCGGGAGCCCAGGAGGTTGCCGAGAGCGGTGAGGCGCGGCCCCAGGTCGGGGCCGCCGCCGAGATCGACGCGGGAGGCCGCGACCGCCTCGTCCAGATCGGACAGGTTCCCGGTACGGGCGTAGCGCGCCTTCAGCAGCAACCCCAGCAGCATGCCGATGACGTGTCGGTTGGGGTCGTCGTCCGGGATCGCCAGGGCCGTCCGGCAGGCGTCGATGCCCTGATCGACGTCCGCCAGGTCTCCGGTCAACTCGGACCGGAGGCGGAGGCTGTTGCCGTAGAAGGCCAGTGCCTCGTTGCGGGCGGGCTGGCCGGGGTGCCACCCGTCGATCCCGGTGCGGAAGGCCGCAATCGACGCGTCGAGGTCGGCCGGGTCACTCGTGCGCTGGTATCGGAGCTGAAGCGCCGTGCCCAGATCGCTGAAGAAGCTGCCCCGGCTCGGATGGTCGGGCGGCCCGGTGTCGACTGCGACGCGGAGGGCGTCGATCGCGGCGTCGAGGTCGGCGATCGCGCCGACATAGCCGAAGCGGAGCATCAGGGCGTTGCCGAGGGCGGCCTGCGTCATCGGGTCGTCCGGGTCCAGGGCCACGGCCTCACGGCCGGTGGCGACGCTGCGGTTGAGGTCGGCGCGGTCACCGGCGGCGAGGAACCGCATTCTCCACGTACGGGCCAGGTCGATCAGGTGCGTCGTGCGCTCCGGCGTCCTGGCGTCGGCCGCGCCGGTCAGCAGCGTGACGGCCTCGTCCAGGTCGGCGCGGCGGTCGACGCGAACGTACCGGTCGGTGAGGACGCGTCCGAGGTCGCCCTTCAGCTCTGCCTTGCGGCGGGCGGACGCGATGCCGACGGCCTCACGAAAGTGCTTGATCGCCTCATCGAGATCCTGACTGCTGCCGTTGACGCTGGCCCGGATGGCGAGCGTCCGGGCCAGCGTCTGGAGGCGGGTGGCCCGCTGCGGATCGCCCGGCGGGGTGGCATCGAGGACTCGGCGGTAGGCGGCGACGGCCCGGTCGAGGTCGGCGATGCTGCCGGTCTCGGTGAACCGTGCTCCGGCCGCGTCCCCGGCCCTCGCCGCGGGATCCACCGGCGTCTCGCGCTGAACGGCCAGGGCCGCGTCGAGGCGGCGCACCATCGCCGCACGGGAGGGAAGCTTGGCGTCCGTGAGCTGCACGGCGCGCCGGTAGGCGGCGATGACGTGCTCGAGGTCGGCGGGATCTCCGCCGGCGGCGTAGCGCCAACCCAGCAGGTCGCCGAGGGCGGCCTGGCAGTTGGCCGCATTGAAGCCGGGAGACGTTCGTGCCGCCTCCAGCGCCGCCCGGCAGGTCTCAATCGCCTCGTCGAGGTCGGCGGTGTTCCTGGTGGCCTCGTATCGCCGGCCCAGCAGGATCGTCAGGTGTTCGAGGTGCGAGGCCCGGCGCCGGTCGCCGACCGGGGTGGCGGCGACGCCCTGCCGGCAGTACCCGATCGCCTCGTCCAGGATCGCCGGACTGCGGGTCTGCTCGTATCCCGCCATCAGCAGGTTGGCGCCGAGGTTCATAAGCGCGTTCGCGCGGCCCGGGTCACCCGGCGGCGGAAGCAGCGGAACCAGTTCGTTACGGATCAGGTCCAGCACCGGTTCCGATGCCTGCTGCCCGCCTTCCTGCTCCTTGCGTTCCCGCTGTCTTCGGCCCTGCCGGCGCCAACCGAACATGACCATCTCCCCACGGTGGACACCCCCACGATACTGAAGAACGTGGACATCATGAGTCAGCGTGACGACAAGGTGCCATCGATTCGGGACACACTCGCGTACGTCTGCGCCCACGCGGACGAGATCCGCACGGTGCCGGGTGCGGCCGCACTGCTGGACGAGGTCCGGGCCGGCGCTGACGTGGCGCACAAGCTGGACCGCCTGCACACCACGCTACAGCGCGCCGGTGACGCACTCGGCGTCCACGGCGCGACCGAACGCGGACTCCACCCGACCGGCGTGCCACGCCGCTCGATCCCCGCCGCGGACGAGGTCGTCTACCTGTGCCCGGCCGACGTCTGCTCCCGTTACTGGCTGCCGCAGGGCGACTCCGACCCGCCCCGCTGCGGACTGCACGGCAGCGCCCTGCGCAGGGACCGTCTCTGACGTGGGTGGCCTCTTCAGCGAGCTGGCCAAGCAGTTGGCGGAGCGGTGGCTTTCCCTGCTGGTGCTGCCCGGTGCCCTCTATCTGGCGGTGGCGGGGGCCGCGCACACGCTGGGGCACGCGCACCCGTTCGCCGTGGGCCTGCTCGTCGAGCACATCACGGCCGTGGCTTCCGTGGACGGCGCGGGCGCCCAGATCGCGCTGCTGCTGGCGACTCTGGCCGGTGCGGCCGTCGTGGGCGCCATCGCGCAGGCCGTGGGCTCCGGCATCGAGCGGGTCGTGCTCGCGGCCGACTGGCACGACTGGCCGACTCCCGTTCGGCGCCTGGCGCAGTGGGCGGTGCGGCGGCGGCAACGGCGGTGGGAGGCGGCAGCCCGCGTCTACCTGGAACGGCGGACCGAGGCCGCCCGGCAGCGTGGTCAGGGCGAGCACCCGGATCCGGCGCCGCGAAGCGACGCATGGCGACGGATGACGCGCATCTCGGCGGAACGACCGGGCCGTCCCACGGCTCTGGGCGACCGCATCCACGCCGTCGCCACACGGCTCGACCGCGATCTGCGCGTCGACCTGGCGCTGGTGTGGCCGTACCTCTGGCTGACCCTGCCGGAGACGACCCGTACGGAAATCACGGCCGCTCGGCAGAACGTCACCCGGGCCACGGTGCTCGGCGCCTGGTCCGTGCTCTACCTGTCCCTGACGGTGTGGTGGTGGCCGGCCGCACTCGCGGCCCTCGTGCTGGCAATCGTCGCCGGCGTACGCCTGCGCTCCGCGACCGACACGTACGCGCTTCTCCTGGAGGCCGCCACCCGCCTGCACCTCGGTGACCTCACCCGGAGCCTGGGCCTCGACCCCGGCGGCCCCGTCACCGCCGAGGTCGCGGACCAGACCATGCAGCTGCTCAGCCCGGGTCGACGAGCGGACCCTCGCTGCGGGACAGCCGGATGAGCAGGTCGCGTAGGCGGCGCGTGTCCTGCGGGTCCCTGCCGCCCCCGTAGAGGCTGGCCACGGCGGCTCCGTCCGCGGCGAGTGTGATCAGCCGCGCGCGGTCGGGGTCCAGCCCGTCGGCGTCCAGGGCCTCGGTCCAGCGCCGGTCGTCCTCCTGCAGGAACTCGGCCACGCCCGGTACGCCGGCCAGCGAGGCGGCCAGGATGACGTGCTCCGGAACGGTCGACCCGTCGCCCAGCCCGTCGAGAGTGGCCCTGACGTAGCCGCGTACCAGCCGGCCCCGGGCGTGGTCGCGCGGATCGACGGCGGCGTGCACGGCGGCGGTGAACTGCTCCGCCAGGTCGCGGGCCAGCTCCAGCAGCAGCTGTTCCCGGCTGCGGAAGTGGTGCAGCAGCCCGCCCTTGGAAACCCCGGCGGTGCGGGCGATGAGGTCCAGACTGACCCCCGCGCCGTGTACGACGACGGCACGGGCGGCAGCATCCAGCACCGCCCGGCGGGTCCTGGCGGTGTCACGCTCGCGAGGCGGCATGCCCGTGTCCTTTCGTTCCTGGGCCGGCCGTGCCGGCGGGGGTGTCGGGCGCATCACCACCTTAACCGACCAAGCGGCTTGCACAGCCGACCATATGGTCCGTAGCGTGGGCGGCGTGAGCGACGCGGATCTGGCCCCTGACCCCGCCACCGCCGGCGCCGGCCCCGCCGGGCTGCGGCAGTGGGCCGCCCTGTCCGCGTTGACCCTGGCCGTCACTCTGCTGGCCGTCGACGGCACCGTGCTGGCGCTGGCCGTCCCCGCGCTGGTCGCCGAGTTGCAGCCCACGGCCACGCAACTGCTGTGGATCGGCGACGCCTACTCCTTCGCCCTGGCCGGCCTGCTGATCAGCATGGGCACCCTGGCCGACCGCATCGGGCGCAGGCGGCTGCTGCTGATCGGCGTCACCGGCTTCGGCGCCGCGTCGCTGCTGGCGGCCTTCGCCCCCAGCGCCGGCTGGCTGATCGCCGCCCGGGTCCTGCTCGGCGTGGCGGGCGCGACGCTCATGCCCTCGACGCTGTCGATCGTCCGGAACATCTTCACCGACGCGCGTCAGCGCACCCACGCCATCGCCGTCTGGTCGGCCGGCGCCTCCGGCGGCGCGGCACTGGGCCCCCTGGTCGGTGGTGCCCTGCTGGAGCACTACTGGTGGGGCTCAGTCTTCGTGATCAACGTTCCGGTCATGCTGCTGGTGCTCGTCAGCGTCGCCGCCCTGGTGCCCGAGTCGCGCGACCCGCGTCCCGGGCGGTTCGACCTGCTCAGCGCTCTGCTGTCGGTGGCGGCGATCGTGGCACTGGTCTGGGCCGTCAAGCACGCCGCCAAGGCCGGCGTCGACCTGGCCGGCGTCAGCGCGGCCGCAGCCGGCCTCGTCGGCGGGGTGCTGTTCGTGCGCCGCCAGCGTCGCCTGCCCGCCCCGCTCGTGGACATCACGCTGTTCGCCCGTCCGGTCTTCACCGGCACCGTCGTCGCCAGCCTGATCGCCATCTTCGCCTTCAGCGGCCTGCTGTTCTTCTTCTCCCAGTACCTGCAACTCGTCCGCGGCTACTCCCCGCTCCAGGCGGGCCTCCGGGAACTGCCGCTGACCCTGGCGTCCATCGCGGTCGTCGCCATCGCCGCCGCCGCGCTCAACCGCCTCGGCGTCGGACGTGCCCTCGGCGCCGCGCTGCTGACCGCGGGCGCCGGCATGGTCGTCCTCGCGGTCGGCGAGGGCCACGCGGGCTACGCACCGCTGGCGCTGGGCCTGGTCGTCATCGGCCTGGGCGTCGGCCTCGCCTTCACCGCCGCCACCGACGCGGTGCTCTCCGCGGTGCCGAAGGACCGGGCCGGCTCCGCCTCGGCCATCTCCGAGATGGCGTACGAGTTCGGCGTCGCCTTGGGCATCGCGCTGCTCGGCACCCTGCACACCGTCCTCTACCGGTCGGCCCTGCCCGACCTGTCGCCCCTGCCCGGCCCGACCGGCGACGCGGTGCACGAGTCACTGGCCACCGCCGACCGGGCCCTGACCGGCACCGGGCAGCAGGGCGCCGAGATCCTGGCCGCCGCCCGGGACGCCTTCGTCCACGCCATGCAGACGACCTCGCTGATCGCGGCGGGCCTACTGGTCGCCGCCGGCGTGGTCGCCTGGAAGCTCGTACCGTCACCCCGCGACCGGTGACGCGGCACCGCGGCCGGCGTCGGCTCGGCCACCCGACCGGCGGGCGCCCGCGGCGACCGCGCTCCGGCCGGCCGTGCGCCGCCCCCTGCCCGCGCGGCGGGGCGGCCTCCGCGCGCACCGCCGGCCGGCCGGCGACAAACCCGGTCGCCACCGGGACGTGGCGTCGCCAGACTGTGCCGATGAGCGACGTGCGGGTGCGCCCGACCACCGACGAACGGCACATCGACGAGGCCGCCAGGATCTGGGCGGCGGCGACCGCGGCCCGCGACGGCGACACCGAGATCGCGCCGCTGCGCCTCGCCCGGCCCCTGATCGAGGCGGTGGTCGGCAGCACACCCCGGTCGTTCCTGCTCGTCGCTCTCGACGCGGATCGGGTCGTCGGGTTCGCCGCCGTCGAGCCCGTGCCGACGGACGGGTCGACCGCCGAGATCCGGTACCTCGGGGTCGCGCCCGACAGCTGGGGCCGGGGCGTCGGCCGGCACCTGCTGAGGGCCGCGCCCAACCACCTGGCGGGCGCGGGTTTCGACGGCGCCGAGCTGGGCGTCTACCTGGACAACCCGAGAGCGGTGCGACTGTACGAGAGCGCCGGCTGGCTGCCGTGCGGCGAGGCCGCACCGCACCCGGGCAGCGGTCGTCCGGAGCGGCGGTACCGGCTCGACTGGTGAGCCCACGGTCGCCGTCGTGGCCACCCTCCGGGGGCGTGACCGGGCTGGCCGCCGGTCGTCGAGACCGTGCCGCCGCCGTGCGCCTCGAAGGTGGACACCACCGATCGCCGTACGGGGATAGGGTGCTCGCGACCGGCCCTCACGATCGGACACCCGGATGAATCCCGCCAGGACGACGGCCTCCCCGCCTTGCGACCGCCGATGATCGACCCGCGACAGGCCTCTGCCGTGGCTCACGCGGTCGCCTCGGCGGTCCTGGGCCGAGACCCCGGCCCCATGACCGTCGCTGACAGCCTTTCGCACCACGTCTACCTGGGCGCGGATGTCGTCGTGAAGGTCATCGACGCCGGCCGCCACTCGCGACTGGACCGGGAGATCGCCCTCGCGCCCCACCTGCCCGCCGGCATCACGGCGCCGCTGCTCGACAGCGGGCTCTACGAGCTGGAGACCCGCGAGGTCCGCTACGCCTGCTACGCCCGCGCGCCGGGGGCGACCCCCGGCATGGACATGCCCGGCGTCGACGAGGCGACCGCGTGCCAGCTGGCGGAGGAGGCGGTCCAGCGGCTGCACGTACTGCACAACTGGACGCCTGCGGCCCCCGCCCGGCAGACGCTGGGGGAGACGCTCGACCACGGCGGGTTCGTCAGCCGGGCCGCGCTCGTCGCCGAGGTGGGACAGATCGCCGCCCTGGACCGGGACGGCATCGTCCCCCGCCCGGTGCTCGACGGCCTGACGGCGATAGCGGAGGGCGCCCCGTCGCAGGCACGCGCGGACGTCCCGGTCCACGCGGACTGCCACTGGGGGAACTGGCTCGCTCGCGATCGCGGTGTGACCGCGCTGCTGGACTTCGAGTGGGCGCGCTTCGGCGAACCGATGGACGACTGGTTCTTCCTGGTCCGGTTCAGCGGCCCGCACATGGAGGCCGTCCTCGACGTCGTCGCCGACGCGACGGCGACGTCCCCGACCACCCTGCGCCGGGAGTGCGAGGTGCGCGAGGCGAGCTACCTCGCCGCGGACCTCCGCGTCGCGCTCCAACGCCCGGACACCCCCGCGCAGACGGTTGCCGAGAACGTCCGTGACCTCGAGGAACTCGTCGTCGCAAGCCCCTGGTGGCGCCACGCCCCGTGACGCCGGCCGCGGCAAGCGCGGGTGTCCGCGCGCCTGCGGCCGGGGCGCCGGGGACGCGTCGTGCGATCATGATCCACATCGGAAGACAGTCGACTGTGGATTGGTGACCATGAAGAGAGTGTTCTCGGCCCTGATGGCACTGGTGACCGCCGCGTCGGTCATGACGATCGGCGCACCCGCCGCTCAGGCTGCCGGCTCCTGCTCGGGCACGATCATCTACAGCCAGGTGCAGTCGTCGGGCCTCGGCGAACTGGTGATCTACTACAACAGCAGCAGCGGGGGCACCAACAGCGCGTGCTTCTACCACCGCGGCGCGGCCTACGGGAAGTCGGCACCGACCTTCGTGCAGATCTACCGCTGCGCCGAGCGTTCCGGTGAGGGCGCGCACTGCACCCGCTCGGGTAGCGCGGACACCGACTCCGGTGACTTCAGCTACCACGCCGGCCCGGTCGGCGTCACCGGCACGGCGTCCTACTGCGTCGAGGCGGTCGGCTACATCGGGTGGGCGGGCCAACGCCACCAGATCTACAGCCGGCGGCAGGGCTGCTGACCGCAGCTCATCGGGCCGCGTACCGGCCGCCGCGACAGGGGCACCTCCCGGAGACGGGGGTGCCCCTGTCGCCGTTCGTGGCAGTTCCGCGTGGCGGCCGTGCCCTAGCCGCGCTCGTCCCATCGGTCGGCGTGGGGGAGGGCGAGCCGCCGTACGACGTCGCTCAGTTCGCCGGACGCGTCGTGCTCCCGCAGCACGGGCGGCGCGTGCCGTAGCACCCACATCGACAGTGCGAGGCACGGCGTGTCCTCCTCGTCGCGCCAGCTCGACCAGGGCAGGCGTTCGCTGAGCAGGTCGAACATCCACTCGTCGGCCGCCGCGCCCAGCCGCCGCCGCGCCGTCGGGCCGGCCAGCAGCTGCGCCCAGGTGTTCAGCCACGGGGCGAGCTGACCGGTGACCTCGGCGACGAAGGCCAGGGCCTCGTGGGCGGGGACCTTCGCCTCGGGGTCCATCAGGGTGTGCTGCCACCAGGCGTCCAGGAACTCCCGTACCACGTCGCGTTGCGCGGCGGGCCGGTCCAGCCAGCGACCCCTGACGAACAGGCGGGACAGGGGGTCCATCCCGCAGACGACATCCACCTCACCCGCCACGAGGCGTCTGGTCACCGGGGGCAGGATGCGGCGCAGCAGCGGTCCCGGGTAGCGCCAGTCCGTGGTCCAGTACGTGCGGCGGAGCAGGTCCTCGTCGAGCGGCGCGTCCGGGGTCTTGAGTAGCGCCAGCTCCTCGGCGCTGCCCCAGTGGCACTCACAGTTGGTCTCCCGCCGGTGGGCGGTCATGCCCCGGAAGCTGGCGGCCACGCCCGCCAGCGCCGCGTCCAGGCGGCGGTTCACGTCGGTGAGGTCAGGGGTCACGGCGGGATCGCCTTCAAGGACTCCGGGGGCGTACGCCTGCCGGAGAGAAGGATCCTAGACCGCGTCGCGGGCGGGTCGTCCGCCGGCCGGAGCGCCTGCGGCGGCGCCCTTGCCGGCAAGGATTGAATGATGGTTCAATCCTTGCGTGGTCTACCGGAGCACCGATCGCGTGAGGGCTCGGCTGAGCGCGTCCCGGGAGCGGATCATCGCCGCCGCGCTGGAGATCATGGCCGAGCACGGGTACGCCGGCTGCTCGGTCGCCGCCGTCGCCGAGCGGGCCGGGATGGCGACCGGCAGCGTCTACCGGCACTTCCCCACCAAGGCCGACCTGGTCGCCGAGGTGTTCCGCACGGCCTCGCAGCGCGAGGTGGACGCGGTGGCACGCGCGGCGGCGCTGGAGAGCACCGTCGCCGAGCGGGTCACCGCCGTCATCGAGACGTTCTCCGGCCGGGCGCTGCGGTCGCCACGGTTGGCGTACGCCCTGCTCGCCGAGCCGGCCGACCCGGCGGTCGACGCCGAGCGGCTCGTCTTCCGCCGCGCGTACGCCGAGCTGATCGCCGGCCACGTCGCGGAGGGTGTCGCGAACGGCGAGCTTCCCCCGCAGGATCCCGAGTTGACCGCCACCGCGCTGGTCGGCGCCCTGGCCGAGGCGATGGTCGGCCCCCTGGCGGCCGGGGTCGCCGGGCCGCGCACCATCGAAAACCTGATCACGTTCCTCCATCGCGCGCTGGGAGTGTCGCCGTGACGACGCACGAGGTCCTCAACCAGGTTCCGCCGCTGGTCGGTCACGACGCGGCCGACGATCCGGCACTGCTCGACGCGCTCCACCGCGAGGGCGCCGGCTGGGCCGCCGCCGAGCTGCACGAGCTCGGCCGGCTCGGCGGCGACGAGCAGGCGATCGAGCACGGGCGGCTGGCCAACGAGCACCCGCCGGTCCTGCGCACCCACGACCGGCACGGCAACCGCGTCGACGAGGTGGAGTTCCACCCCGCCTGGCACGAGCTGATGCGGACCGCCGTCACGCACGGCCTGCACGCGGCGCCGTGGGCGGACGACCGGCCGGGCGCGCACGTGGCCCGCGCGGCCAAGTTCTACACCTGGCGTCCCGACGCCGGGCACGGCTGCCCGATCTCGATGACCTACGCCGCCGTGCCGGCGCTGCGGCACGCCCCGGAGCTGGCCGCGCGGTACGAGCCGCTGCTCACCGCCACGTCGTACGACTTCGGGCTGCGCCCGCCGCTGGCCAAGCGGGGACTGCTGGCCGGCATGTCGATGACGGAGAAGCAGGGCGGCTCGGACGTACGCGCCAACACCACCACCGCCCGCCCCGAGCCGGACGGCACCTACCGGCTCCTCGGGCACAAGTGGTTCACCTCGGCGCCGATGTGCGACGTCTTCCTCACCCTCGCCCAGGCGCCGGGCGGGCTCACCTGCTTCCTCGTCCCGCGCGTCCTGCCGGACGGCACGCGCAACCCGATGCGGCTGATGCGCCTCAAGGACAAGCTCGGCAACCGCTCCAACGCCTCGGCCGAGGTCGAGTACGAGCACGCGGTCGCCTGGCGGGTCGGCGACGAGGGCCGTGGCGTGCGCACCATCATCGACATGGTCAACCTGACCCGCCTCGACTGCGTCATCGGCGCGGCGGCCGGGATGCGCCAGGGCGTGATCACCGCCGCCCACCACGCCGCCCACCGGCAGGCCTTCGGCCGGTACCTCGTCGAGGCGCCCCTGATGCGCAACGTGCTCGCCGACCTCGCGGTCGAGTCCGAGGCCGCCACCGTCCTGATGATGCGCCTCGCCGGGGCCACCGACCGGTCCGCGCGCGGCGACGCCGGCGAGACCGCGTTCAAACGGCTCGCCCTCGCCGTCGGCAAGTACTGGGTCTGCAAGCGCTGGCCGGCACACGCCGCCGAGGCCCTCGAATGCCTGGGCGGCAACGGCTACGTCGAGGAGTCGGGCATGCCGAGGCTGTTCCGCGAGTCCCCGCTGAACTCGATCTGGGAGGGCTCCGGCAACGTCGCCGCGCTGGACGTGCTGCGCGCCCTCACCAGGGAACCCCAGGTCATGGAGGCGTTCCGGGCCGAGGTGACCGCCGCCGCCGGAGCCGACGCCCGACTCGACGCCGCCGTACGCCGGGTGCAGGCCGACCTGTCCGACCACGACGACGTCGAGCTGCGGGCCCGCCGGGTCGTCGAGCGGCTCGCCCTGGTCCTGCAGGGCTCGCTGCTGGTGCGGCACGGTCACCCCGCCGTCGCCGACGCCTTCTGCGCCTCCCGGCTCGGCGGCGACCACGGCCAGGCGTACGGCACGCTGCCCCGCGGCGTCGACTTCGCCGCGATCATCGCCCGCGCCGTGCCCAAGGCGGGTTGACCGGAGGCGGCGGGGCCCACGGGCCCGGGCCCGCACGCGGGGAGAACGCCCACACCGGCGGTCGACCCGCTCGCCGGCGTGGCGTCGCCCACACTCCGGCGGTCGGAAATCATACGCCGATCGTCGGTGCCGCTCGTTAGTCTGCCGACGGACACTGCCGGTACGCGACAGGCCGAGGCACGGCTCGCGCCGGCCACCACGGGGACCCAGGAGAATCAGTGACACAGCAATCCATCGCGACCTCGGACAAACTCGACGCCTCGGTGCTCAAGGTGGCCGGGGTCGTCGTCCTCGGCGCGATCATGTCGATCCTCGACGTGACGGTCGTCACCGTCGCCCTGCCGACCTTCCAGCGCGAGTTCGACGCGTCGTACGCCGAGGTCGCCTGGACGATGACCGCCTACACGCTGGCGCTGGCCACGGTGATCCCGCTCAGCGGCTGGGCCGCCGACCGGTTCGGCACCAAGCGGCTCTACATGATCGCCATCGCGCTGTTCACGATCGGGTCGGGGCTGTGCGCCAACGCCGACACGATCGGGCAGCTGATCGGCTACCGCGTGCTCCAGGGCCTCGGCGGCGGCATGCTCCTGCCGCTGGGCATGACGATCATGACCCGGGCGGCCGGGCCGCACCGGATCGGCCGGCTGATGGCCGTCCTGGGCATCCCGATGCTGCTCGGTCCCATCGGAGGGCCGATCCTCGGCGGCTGGCTGATCGACGTCGCGAGCTGGCACTGGATCTTCCTGATCAACCTGCCGATCGGCGCCGTGGCGCTCGTCTACGCCGCCCTGGCACTGCCGAAGGACGCCCCCGAGCCCTCCGAGTCGTTCGACTTCCTCGGCATGCTGATGCTCTCGCCGGGTCTCGCCCTCTTCCTCTACGGCGTCTCCACGCTGCCCGAGACCGGCACGTTCGCCGACACCGAGGTGTGGGTGCCCATGCTGGTGGGCGGCGTGCTCCTCGTGGCCTTCGTCCTCTACTCCTTCCGGACCCTGCACCCCCTGCTCGACCTGCGGCTGTTCGCCAACCGCAACCTCACCGTCGCGGCGGTGACCATGTTCGTGTTCATCATCGCGTTCATGGGCGCCGGCCTGCTGTTCCCGAGCTACTTCCTGCAGATCCGCGGCGAGACGACGCTGGCCGCCGGCCTGCTGATGGCGCCGCAGGGCATCGGCGCGATGGTGACCATGCCGGTGGCCGGGATGCTGGCCGACCGGGTCCCCGTCGGCCGTACCGTGCCGTTCGCGCTGGCACTCATCGCCATCGGGTTCTTCACCTTCACCCAGGTCGACCCGCAGACCTCGTACGTCCTGCTCTGCGGGTCGCTGTTCATCATGGGCCTGGGCATGGGCGGCACCATGATGCCGATCATGACCTCGGCGCTGAAGACCCTGAAGGCCCACGAGGTGGCCCGTGGCTCCACGCTGGTCAACATCCTCCAGCAGATCGGCGGGTCCGTCGGCGCCGCCATGATGTCGGTGATCCTCACCAACGAGCTGAACGGCTCCCGGCCGATCCCCGGAGCGACCGACCCGAGCGGGGAGCCGGTGACGGAGGCCGGCCTCGCCATCGCCGTCCAGCAGCAGCCGGAGCTGGCCGGGCAGTTCCCGGTCGAGCCGTCGCTCATCCAGCGCGGCCTCGACTTCGCCGCCAGCTCCTTCGCCACCACGTTCTGGGTCGCGTTCGCGCTGGTGCTGGTCACGTTCGTCCCGGTGGCGTTCCTGCCTCGCCGGCGGGAGCCGTCGCACCTGCTCGACGGCCAGCAGGAGGGACAGGCGAAGACGCCCGTCATCATCCACTGACCCGACGCGTTGGCCCCCGGCCCCCGGACGTCGTCCGGGGGCCGGGCCGTAGCGGGGTGGGCTCCGAACGACGGCACCGGCGAGAAGGGCTGCCGGTGGGGCGTGCCGTCCTCCGGCCGCAGCGGGTCAGCGCTGCCGTGGCGCGGGGGCGTGGTCGTCGTGGTAACCGGCGGCCTGGAGGGCGAACAGTTCGGCGTACCGGCCGCCGGCGGCGACGAGTTGGGCGTGACTGCCGGCCTCGACCAGCGCGCCGTCGTGCAGGACGAAGATCCGGTCGGCGTGCCGGACGTTGGCCAGCCGATGGGTGATGAGGATGGTGGTCGCCCGACCCCGCCGGTCCCGGATGGCCTGGAACAGGGCGTCCTCGGCGCGCGGGTCGAGGGCGGAGGACGGTTCGTCCATGATCAGCAGTTCGGCGTCGCGGAGGAAGCCGCGGGCGGCGGTGATGCGCTGCCACTGGCCGCCGGAGAGGTCCTGGCCCTTGGCGAACGTCCGGTCGAGCAGCGTCTCGTACCCGTCGGGGAGGTCCTGGATCATCTCGTGCGCGACGGCACGGGCGGCGGCGGCCTCGATCCGGTCCTGCCGGGCCTCGCTCTCGGCGTCGCCGATGGCGATGTTCGTCGCGGCCGTGAAGGGCCACTTGTGGTACTCCTGCGTGACCACCGCGATGCGGGCCCGCAGCCCGTCGAGGTCCCACTCGGGCAGGGGCCGCCCGTTCCAGCAGATGACGCCGTCGGTGGGAGCGCGCAGGGTGGCGATCATCGCGGCGAGGGTGGTCTTGCCCGAGCCGTTCTCGCCCACGAACGCCACCGTCTGCCCCGCCGTGATCGTCAGCGTCACGCCGTCGACGGCGGGCGTGTCCCGGTCGGGGTAGCGCAGGCTGGCCTCCCGCACGGTCAGCTCGCGCAGCGGACCGGGGGCGGCGCCCGCGCTGCCCACGGCCGGGTCGGGCAGGTAGGCGGCGGCGCGGGTCATGAACCCGGTGTAGTCGCCGAAGTGCTGACCCTCGGTGTAGACGCGGTCGACCTGGAAGGTGGTGACGGCCAGCGAGCGCTGCGCGGCCTGCACCGCGACCACGCAGGTCGCCGCCGCCGCGAGCGGGATCCGACCGTCGACGAGCAGCAGTCCGAGCAGGAGGTAGACCGCGGCGGTGGCGATTCCGCCGATCACCGCCCCGACCGTGGTGGTCGTGGTGACCCGGCGGGCGAGGGCCAGCTCGATGTCGGTCTCGACCTCCATCACCCGGTCGTACTGGTCCAGCAGGAAGCGGCGCAGCCCGTAGGAGCGCAGCTCCGGCGCCGAGTCCCGCTCGGCCATCAGCCGGTGCAGCAGCCACAGCCGCCGTCGCTCGCTCGCGGTGACGTGGTCGTCGGTCGCGGCCCGGTCGTGGCACGGCGGCGGCGGGAGTAGCCTCCCACCACCGCACTTCCACTCAGGGCATTCGACCAACTACCAATGGTCACCGCCGGTGACGCGCCGGTCCATCCCCTGGGCGGGGAGAATGGCGCGGATCGCGGCCGGTGCCGCCCCGGCGCCGGGGGCGTCCTCCACCCCCGGCAGCCGGGCCGCTCACGCCGCCGCGGTCGGCTGTCGCGTGGGATCGGCGGCGGCACTGCCGCGCCGTGCGGCGACGAAGCCGAAGACGGCGGCGGTGAAGAACATCAGGGTGCCGTAGATGGCCGACGGCATGGCGATGTCGCTGTTGTCGAGCAGGGCCGGGCTGAGCGCGATCGTGATGGCCAGGGTCGCGTTGTGGATGCCGATCTCGAACGAGGACGCGACGGACTCCCGGTGCCCGACGCGCAGCAGCCGGGGCGCCGCGTACCCGATGGCCAGGCTGATCAGGTTGAACAGCAGGGCGATGAGGCCGACCGCGCCCACGGTGGCGGCGAGTTCGTCCTTGATGCCGATCACCGCGCCGGTGAGCACCACGACGAGGACCACGATGGAGAGGACCTTCACCGGTCGCTGCATGCGGACGGCGAACCCGGGACGGCGCCGGCGCACGGTCATGCCGACCGCGATCGGGATGAGCACCAGGGCGAACACCTGGAGCACCTTGTCGAACTGGAGCCCGAGCGAGCTGTCCGAGCCCATGAACGCGGCGACGGACAGGTTGACGATCAGGGGCAGGGTGAACAGGGCGAGCACCGAGTTGATGGCCGTCAGGGTGACGTTGAGCGCGACGTTGCCCTTGAACAGGTGGCTGTAGAGGCTGGCGGTGCTGCCGCCGGGGGAGGCGGCGAGCAGCATCATCCCGACGGCCAGCTCCGGGCGCAGGTCGGCGGCGAGCACGAGGCCCAGGCAGACGGCCGGCAGGATCAGCATCTGGCAGACCAGGGAGACGAGCACGGCCCGGGGGTAGGCGACGACGCGGCGGAAGTCGTCCACGGTGAGGGTGAGCCCGAGGCCGAGCATGACGATGCCCAGGGCGACGGGGAAGAGCACGATCGACAAACCGGAACTCACGGCGGCGGCCTCCTGATCGCGTACGCCAAGGACCACCGGATCCTCACACCGCGACGGTGCGCCGGACACCTCGTGACGTGCGCAGCCCGCGCCCGACGGGAGTTGCCGGGCGCCGCAGCCGCTATGTGGGACGGCTGTTGCCTTCTCCTATAGGACAAGTAGGGTTTGCGCCATGACGGCGACGAGGGTTCTCATCACCCGACGCCACGTGGACCTCGAGCGGACCGCCAGCAGCCTCTGTAGCCGCTGACGAGGCGCACCACCACGACGGCCGCCGCACGAGACACGGTCCTCACGACGGCCGCCGCACGAGACACGGCCACCGCACGGCAGTCGCCGCGCGACGGCCCGCCGCCTGCCCCGTTACGCGCCAGCCGCTCGCCGACGAGCGGCTGGTCGCCACGCCATGCCCCGTCGACCCCTCGACGCGTCCCCAGGGAGCCTTCGCATGCCCAAGATCAGACTATTCGCGATCCTGTCGACCCTCGTCGTCCTCGCCGGCTGCGGCGGCGAGGCCGCCGGCGCCGGCGGCAGCCAGCAGTTCGTCCTGCGCGTCGGCATGACGTCGGTGACCGGCACCGTGCAGGGCAACCTCGGCTGGGCGGAGGAGCGCGGGCTGCTGCGCGACCGCCTCAGACCGAGCGGCGTCAGGGAGGTGCGCTTCTCGTTCTTCCAGTCCGGCGCCGACGTCAGCTCGGCACTGCTGTCCGGGGCGATCGACGTGGCCGTGACCGGAGACATGCCCGCGCTGCGTACCCGGGCCAAGGGCAACCCCACCCGGTTGCTCGCCCTCACCACCGTCAACGCCGACATCTGGCTGATCGGCCGCAAGGGCGGCCCGTCCGACATCGACGCCCTGGTCGGCGGGACGGTGACGGCCCCCGAGGGCACCATCCGCCACCGCGTGGCGTACGGGCTCCTCCACGCGGCCGGACTCACCGACCGGATCCAGATCAGGAACGTCCCCACGCCCGAGTCGCTGGCCGGCCTGTCCAGCGGCTCCATCGACGCGACGGTGGTCGGCGGTACGCAGGCGTACGAGTTGGAGCGCAAGGGCTTCGTGGTGATCGACAAGGCGTCGCACCACCCGCACCTGCTGAGCACCGAACACAGCACCGCGCTCCAGTCCTTCCTGGACGCGCACCCGGGCTTCGGTGAGGCGTGGGGCACGGCGATCGCCGCCGTCAACCAGGACGTCCGCGACAACATCTCCGCCTACTGGGAGTACGCGGCGAAGAAGGACGCCGTCGACGTGACGCTGGCCGCGAAGGCGGAGCCGGCCGGGCACTTCAACGTCGAACCGTTTCCGGCCGACGGCGTCGCGCAGGTCAGGGCCACGTACGAGTTCCTCCGGCAGCAGAAGCTCATCGACGCCGAGTTCGACATCGACTCCTGGCTGGTGACGTCGTGACGCTCGTACTCGACAAGGGCACCGCGCCCACGGCGGAGCCGGCGCTGCTCGACCTCGCCGGCGGCCCCCGGCGCCGGGCCCGCCCGCGGCGCGTGCCGCGCTGGCTGCGCGCGCTGTCCGGCCCGGCCCTGCTGATCGCCCTCTGGTGGCTGGCCTCCGCCACCGGCCTGCTCGAACCCCAGCTCTTCCCGCCGCCGGCCGCGGTGGCCGCGACCGCGGCCCGGCTCGTCGCCGACGGTGAGCTGCAGACCCACGTCTGGGCGTCGGTGTGGCGGGTGTTGCAGGGCACCGCCTACGGAACGGTGGGCGGGGCGGCCGTCGCCGTGCTCGCCGGCCTGAGTCGCGTCGGCGAGGACCTCATCGACTCCACCATGCAGGTGGCCAAGGCCGTGCCCAACTTCGCCCTCACGCCGCTGCTGATCATGTGGATGGGCATCGACGAGGGGCCGAAGGTGCTGCTGATCGCCCTCGGCGTCGGCATCGCCATCTACATCAACACCTACAGCGCGATCCGCGGCGTCGACGCGCACCTGGTGGAGGCGGCGAGCACGCTCGGCGCGGGCCGGTCGGCCATGGTGCTGCACGTGATCCTGCCCGGGGCGCTGCCCGGCTTCCTGGTCGGGCTGCGGCTCGCGCTGTCCAGCGCGTGGCTCAGCCTGATCTTCGCCGAGACCATCAACACCACCGAGGGCATCGGCTTCCTGATGTCGCGGGCGCAGACGCTGCTGCAGTTCGACCTGTCCGTGCTCGTGCTGCTGCTGTACGCGGTGATCGGCCTGCTGAGCTACGCGCTCGTGCGGTTCCTGGAACGGCGCCTGCTCGGCTGGCGCCACGGATTCGAGGGCGTATGAGCGCCGCGATCGACGTACGCGGCGCCCGGCGACGCTTCGGGGCCCGCGCCGTCCTGGACGGGCTCGACCTGCGCGTCGCGCCGGGCGAGTTCGTGGCCATGCTCGGGCACAGCGGCTCCGGCAAGAGCACCCTGCTGCGCGCGCTGGCCGGGTTGGACCGCGACATCGAGGGCGTCGTGCGGATCCGGCCCCGGCGCTCGGTGGTCTTCCAACAGCCGAGGCTGCTGCCGTGGAAGCGGGTCCTGGCCAACGTCACGTTCCACCTGGGCGGGCCGCAGCCGCGCGAGCGCGGGCTGGCCGCGCTCGCCGAGGTCGGCCTGAGCGGGCACGCCCGCGCCTGGCCCGTCACCCTGTCCGGCGGCGAGGCGCAGCGGGTGGCCCTGGCCCGCGCCCTGGTCCGGGAACCGGACGTGCTGCTGCTGGACGAGCCGTTCGGCGCGCTCGACGCGCTGACCCGGCTCAGGATGTACGCGCTGCTGCGCGAGCTGTGCGCCCGGCACCGGCCGGCCGTGCTCTTCGTGACCCACGACGTCGACGAGGCGGTGCTGCTGGCCGACCGCGTCGTGGTGCTGGGCGGCGGCCGCATCTCGCTGGACCGCCCGGTGGACCTGCCCGGCCCTCGGCAGCGCACCGACCCCGGGTTCGCCGCGCTGCGCGCGGCACTGCTCGGCGAGCTGGGCGTGTCCGAACACCCCGTGGAGGTGACGTCGTGACGGCCGACCGCGCGGTGCGCGACGCGGACGTGCTGGTCGTCGGCGGCGGTCCGGCCGGCGCCTGGGCAGCCTGGAGCGCCGCCACCCACGGCGCCCGGGTGGTGCTGGCCGACAAGGGATACCTCGGCTCCAGCGGCGCGACCGCCCCCGGCGGCTCGAACCTGCTCTACCTGCCGCCCGACGCCGAACTGCGCGAACAGGCGGTGGCCAGGCGGATGGTCGGCGGCGGCGCGCTGTGCGAGCCGCGCTGGATCCACCGGGTCCTCGACGACGTCTACGAGAGCCTGAAACTGGTCGAGCGGTGGGGCTACCCGTTCGTACGCGACGATGACGGCCAGCCGCTGCGCAACCACCTCCAGGGACCGGAGTACATGCGGCTGATGCGCCGCGTGGTGCGCCGGGCCGGCGTCACCGTGCTCGACCAGTCACCGGCCCTGGAACTGCTCGCCGACCGGCACGGCGTCGGCGGCGCGCGGGGCGTCGACCGGCTCAGCGGCGCGGAGTGGGAGGTCCGGGCGCCGGCGGTCGTACTCGCCACGGGTGGGTGCGCCTTCCTCAGCAAGGGGCTGGGCTGCAACGTGCTCACCGGCGACGGGCTGCTGATGGCCGCCGAGGCGGGCGCCGAGCTGTCCGGCATGGAGTTCAGCAACTCCTACGGCACCAGCGCGGAGTACGGCACCGTCACCCGCAACCGGCTGCTGTCGCTGGCCACCATCACCGCCGTCGACGGCACGGTCGTCTACGCCGGGGACGGCGCGTTGCCGCGCGACGGCATCGCCCGGGCGCTGCGGGACGGCCCCGTGCACGCCGTGCTCGACCGGGCGGACACGCCGGAGAAGCGGGCGCTGCTGCGCACCTCGCACGCGGTGTTCTTCCTGCCCTACGACCGGCGCGGCATCGACCCGTTCACCCAGCCGTTCCCGCTGACCATGCGGTTCGAGGGCACCGTGCGCGGCACGGGCGGGATCCGCCTCGTCGGCGACGGCTGCGAGACGTCCGTGCCGGGTCTCTACGCCGCCGGCGACGCCGCCTCGCGGGAACGCAGCCACGGCGGCCAGAGCGGCGGGGGCGCCTTCAACGCGTCCTGGGCCATCTGCTCCGGTCGGTGGTCGGGTGCCGCCGCGGCGGCGTACGGGACCGCCGTCGGCCCGCGCACCCGCCGCCTGGCGCCGGTCGGCGGTGCCGGCGTACGCGCGGACTCGCCCGTCACCGTGGACACCGCGGCGGTGGTCGCGGCCGTCCAGCGGGAGACGCTGCCCCTAAACGTCAGCTACTTCCGCACCGTCGCCCGGCTGCGGCGCGCGCTGGCCGGCACGGACGCGCTGTGGCCCGTCGTCTCGGGCCGGCCGGAACCGGGGGTACGGGGACGCGTGCGCTCCCGCGAGGCCGCCGCGATGGTCGCCACGGCGCGGTGGATGCACGTCGCCGCGCTCGCGCGCACCGAGACGCGGGGGATGCACGTGCTCAGCGAACATCCCGCGCCCGACCCGCGGCAGCGGCACCGCCTGGTGCTCGCCGGGCTGGACCGGGTGACCGTACGCACGGAGGAGGTGCCGGCGTGATCGAGCTCGTCAGCGCGAGCCGCTGCACCGGCTGCGGCATCTGCGTCAAGGTCTGCCCCACCAACGTCTTCGACGGCGTGGTCGGGGAGGTGCCGGTCATCGCCCGGCAGAGCGACTGCCAGACCTGCTTCATGTGCGAGGCGTACTGCCCGGCGGACGCCATGTACGTCTCACCCCTGGCCGACGAGGTCGAACGCGTCGACGAGGACGCGCTCGCCGCAGCGGGGCTGCTGGGCAGCTGGCGGTCGCGGCTGGGCTGGCACAAGGGCGAGACCCGGCTCGCCGCCATCGACACCACCCCGTTCCTGCATCGCGTCGAACCCGTCCGGCTGGACGGCTGAACACCCGAGGAGAGCCACATGCCACCCGTGAACTCGCAGCTCGTCGCGTTGGGCACGCCGCTGCCCGCCTTCGACCTGCCCGACCTCGACGGCAAGCCGGTCACGTCCGGGGACCTCGCCGGGCCCGCCCTGCTGGTCGCCTTCCTGTCCAACCACTGCCCGTTCGTCCGGCACGTCGAGCGGCGGCTCGCCGAGGTGACCACCGAGCTGGCCGGGCGTGGTCTGGCGGTCGTCGCCATCGCCAGCAACGACACCGGCATCCAACCCGACGACGACGTCGACGGCCTGCGCGGGCAGGTCGGGCGGGTCGGCTTCACGTTCCCGTACCTGGTCGACGCCGCCCAGCAGGCCGCCCGGGACTTCCACGCCGCCTGCACCCCCGACTTCTTCCTGTACGACGCCGACCGGAGGCTGGCCTACCGCGGCGCGTTCGACCGGGCGCGGCCCGGCAACGACGTCCCGGTGACCGGCGACCTGCTGGCGACGGCGGTCGACCGGGTGCTGGCCGGCCGCGACGTGCCCGAGCCCCACACCCCGAGCCTGGGGTGCGGCATCAAGTGGTCGCCCGGCAACGAGCCGGACGTCGTCGTCCACTGAGACCGGAGAGCCACCGGTGGAGCCGGCCGTCCCCACGGGGCACGGCCGGCTCCGTCCGTGCCCGCCGACGACCTGGCCGAGCTGGGCCGGATGAGACACCACCAGCCGTCTCGGGGCCTCCCGAGGGCCGTCGCCCCGGTGCGCCCGGTGCGCCGGCACGGACGGGGGCCGGCGGGCGTCGTGCCTGGTCCGTCGGCGGTGCCGGCAGGGCCGGTCGGGGCTGGACGCCCCGACCGGCCCGGTCGGCGGTCGGGCCGACGAGGTGTCGGCCCGCGAGGTTCCGGTCAGACGCGCGACCACTTCTGGTTGGCGTCACCGGTGCAGTCCCACAACTGGAGCTTGCCGCCGTTGCTGGTGTTGCGGTCCCGTACGTCGACGCAGCGGTTCGCGCTGAGGTTGACCAGGTCACCGGCGGCGTTGAGCGTGAAGCGTTGCGCCGGGTTGCCGTTGCAGGTGACGAGGTTGACCTCGGTGCCGTTCGCCGTGCCGGCCCAGGCCGGGTCCATGCACTTGCCCATCGCCCGGATCGTCCCGTCGGCGGCGAACGTCCAGGCCTGCGCGGCGGTGCCGTTGCAGTCCCAGATCTGGAGTTTGGCCCCGTCGACCGGGTTGGCGCTGGGGATGTCGATGCAGCGGCCACTGAGCGCGCCCCGGATCGCGGTGGTGCCCGGCGGCGGGTTGCCGCCCGAGGTGTAGCCCGAGACCCGCACGTAGTCCACGAGCATCTGCTGCGGGAACTGCGTGGAGCCGTCGGGGTAGCCCGGCCAGTTCCCGCCCACCGCCACGTTCAGGATCATGAAGAAGGGGTGGTCGAACACCCAGCGGTTGCCGCCCAGCCGGCCCGGGTCGACCCGGTGGTACTCGACGCCGTCGAGGTACCAGATGATGGAGTTCGGTTCCCAGTCCACCCGGTAGGTGTGGAAGCCGTCGGCGAGCGGCTGGCCGATGGTGCGGCTGCCGGTGATGCCGCCGCCACCCGAGTAGCCCGGGCCGTGGATGGTGCCGTAGACGGTGTTCGGCTCGCGGCCGATGTTCTCCATGATGTCGATCTCGCCCGCGTTGGGCCAGCCCACGCTGTTCATGTCGTTGCCGAGCATCCAGAACGCCGGCCAGATGCCCTGACCGCGCGGGATCTTGATGCGGGCCTCGAAGCGGCCGTACGCCTGGGTGAACGTCGCCGCCGTGAGCAGCCGGGCCGAGGTGTACTCGCACCGGCCGTAGTGGCACTGGTAGTTGGCGGGGTTCTCCCGGCGGGCGGTGATCACCAGGTTGCCCTGGCCGTCGTGCGCGGCGTTGCTCGTGCTGTTGGTGTAGTACTGCCGCTCGTTGTTGCCCCAGCCGCCACCGCCGATGTCGAAGCGCCACTTGCTCTGGTCGACGGGCGTGCCGGCGGCCGCGTTGAACTCGTCCTGCCAGGTGATCCCCCCGATGGCGGCCTGCGCCGGTTCGGGGTGGACCGGCACGGCGAGGGCCGTGGTGGCGCCGATGATCGCGGTCGCGGCGAGGGCGAGCGCCCACGGCCGGCGCCGGGTACGGAATCTGAACATGTAGAACCTCCTTGGCATCTGCGCCGCCGCGGCGTGTCTCGCGGCGTCGATCGGCCGTTCGGTGCGGGCGCGCGGGCGGACGGATGTGGGCTCAGCCGCGACGCCACTTCTGGTTGGCGCCGCCGACGCAGTCCCACAGGTGCAGGCGGGCGCCGTCCGAGTTGATCCACTCCTTGATGTCGACGCACTTGTTCGCCTGCGGGTTCACCAGGTCGCCGGCCGCCGAGAGGACGAACTGCTGGGCCGGGTTGCCGCTGCAGTTGGCGATCTGGATGGTCGCGCCGTTGGCGGTGGACCCCCAGGCCACGTCCATGCACTTGTTGTTCTGGGTACGCAGCGTGCCGCCGGTGAAGGTCCACGACTGCGCGGCGGTGCCGTTGCAGGTCCAGGTCTGCAGGGGAACGCCGTCGGAGAAGTTGGAGTTCGGCACGTCGATGCAGCGGTTGTTCCAGTTGCTGATCAGCCGGTCCCCGCCGCCGCCACCGGTGGTCACCAGGGACAGCCCGTAGACGCTGAGGATCTCGTTGACCGGCTGGAACCAGGTCGTGCCGCCCGTGGAGCAGTTGCCGGAACCGCCGGACGTGACGCCCTGGGCCTGGTTACCGGAGATCCAGGCCCCACCGGAGTCGCCGCCCTCGGCGCAGGCGTTGCTGCGGGTCAGGCCCGACACCGCACCCTGCGGGTAGTTGACGGTCTCGTTGCGGCCCAGGATGGTCCCGCAGCGCCAGCCGGTGGTACGCCCGGAGCGGCAGACCGAGCTGCCGATCGCCGCGTCCTGCGAGCCGGCGACCGCCACGTTGCCGCCGGAGTAGTTGTTCACCCAGGGCTGCGGCGTCCAGGAGCCGTTGGTGCGTACCCATCCGTAGTCGTTGCCGGGGAACGACGACCCCGCGAACGTGCCCTGGGAGACGTTGTTGAAGCCGAGGGTCGGGCTGCCGACGCCGCCGCAGTGGCCGGCGGTGACGAAGCCGCCGACGACCGCGAAGCCGACCGAGCAGAGGGTGTTGCCGTTGATCACGTACTGGTCGCCGCCGCGGATGTCGTAGAGCGGGCGGGGCGCGTCGGCGGAGGTGACCACCTGGATCGCGTCGGCGGGCGCGCCGCTGGCCTTGGCGTACGCGATCGCCTCGTCGGCGGCGCCCGGACGGGCCGTGACGACAACGCTGTTGCGCGCGACGTCGACGCGCCAGCCGTGGACGTCGCGGGGGTCGGCGTCGGCGGTGCGCCGGTCGAGGGCGCGCTTGATTGCGTCGAGGGCGCGTTCGCTGCGGGCGACGACCGTGACGTCGGCGCCCTCGGCCCGGACGGCCGGGGCCAGCGCGCGGTCCGTGACGGCGACGGTCAGCCGGTGCCCGCCGGAGGGGATCCACGCGCCGGCGAACGCCGGGCCGAGCTTGGCCCGCAGGCGCCGCTCGATCACCGGCGCCGCCGCCTCGGTACGCAGGCGTTCGTCGACTTGGGCGGGAGTGAGGCCGAGGTCGCGGCGCATCGCCTCGACCAGGGCGGGGCTGAGGTCGGCCGTGGCCGCTGCGGCGGGGGACGGGACGGCGGAGGCAGTGTCGCTCGCGTGGCCCGCCGCCGGGGTCAGGCCGAGGAGCAGGAGGCCGGCGGCGGGGACGAGCATGCGCAGTCTTCGAGACAAGAGGATCTCCCGGTGCGGCGAGGGTGGCAGACGGAACAAGAGAGCGCTCTCTGAAAGAAGTCTGTCGATATCTCGACACATCTGTCAAGAAGGTTGCCAGTTGTGGTCCGCGCGTCGCCCTCGGCGACGATTGGCAGCCGGGGCGTACGCGTCGCCAGTGCGCCCGGACCCGGGCCGCGCCCACCTGCGGTGCGTACCCGGGCCCCTCGTCGGCGGGCGGCGGGGTGCCGGAGCGGCGTCGGTCAGGCGGTGGACAGGAGGCCGCGCGCCGCCCGGACCTGGTCGACCGCCCGGCGCAGCGCGGCCACGATCCGGTCCTCGCCGGCGGCGTCCAGCCGGGCCACCGGCACCGACAGGCTGATCGCATCGGACGCCGGCGACCCGAGGGGTACGGCCGTCGCGAAGCAGACGATGCCCTCGGTGTTCTCCTCGCGGTCCACCGCGTATCCCCGCTGCCGGACGGCGGCGAGCTCGGCGCGCAGCGCGTCGGGATCGGTGACGGTGTGCGGGGTGAGCGCGGGCAGCGGCCAGGTCAGCAGCCCGTCGAGCGCGTCGTCCGGACGCTCGGCGAGCAGCGCCTTGCCCAGGGCGGTGGCGTGGGCCGGCAGTTGCCGGCCGATCGCGCTGTAGAGCCGCAGCGGGTGCACCGACTCGCGTTTGGCGAGGTAGACGATGTGCGCGCCGTCCAGGCGTCCCAGGTGGACGGTCTCGCCGAACTGCCGGGACAGGTCGTCGAGCACCCCGCCGAGCAGCCCCACGGTGTCGTCGCTGGTGAGGTACGCGGCGCCGACCTGGAGCGCGCGCACCCCCAGCCCGAACCGGGTGCCGGTCGGGTCGCTCTCCACCCAGCCGCGCTGGGCCATGGTGCGCAGGATGCCGTGCAGGCTGCTCTTCGGGATGTCCAGCGCGCGGGCCAGGTCGACCAGCGAGCGCCGCTGCGGCGAGGCGGCCAGCGCCTCCAACACCTCCAGCGTCCGGGTGGAGGACTTCACGGGCTGGAACCCGCCGGACAGCGTCATGGGCGCCACTCTAGCGGGGTTGACAGGCCGGACGGCACGGCTAGGGTCACATATGTGACTGGCGTACAGAATGATGAACAGAGACCTGCGGTCGTCGCGGCCGTCGGCGCGGCCCGGATCCTGCCGGTGGTCGTGCTCGACGACGCCCGCGACGGCGCCCCGCTGGCCGACGCGCTGGTGCGGGGCGGCCTGCGCTGCGCCGAGGTGACCTTCCGCACCGACGCCGCGGCCGAGGCGATCCGCGTCATGTCCGAGCGACCCGACCTGCTCGTCGGCGCCGGCACCGTGCTGACCCCGGCCCAGGTCGACCGGGCCGTCGAGGCCGGCGCCCGGTTCGTCGTCACCCCCGGGTTCTCCCCGGCGGTCGTCCGGCGCTGCCAGGAGCTGGGCGTGCCCGTGTTCCCCGGCGTCGCCACCGGCACCGAGATCCAGATGGCTCTCGACGCCGGGCTCGACACGGTCAAGTTCTTCCCCGCCGAGCAGCTCGGCGGCGTCGGGATGATCAAGGCGCTCGCCGCGCCGTACCGCTCGGTGCGGTTCATCCCGACCGGCGGGGTCAACACCGCCAACCTCTCCGACTACCTGGCCCTGCCCGCCGTGCTGGCGGTCGGTGGCACCTGGATGGTCGCCCCGGACCTGCTCGCCGCCGGGTGCTGGGACGAGGTCGCCGCCCGCACCGCCGCGGCCGTCGAGGCCGCCCGACCCGCCGTGGAGGCCTGAACCGTGCTGTCCATCCGACCGGCTAGCGAGTGCCGGTACGACCTGGTCTCCCTCGGCGAGATCATGCTGCGGCTCGACCCGGGCGAGGGCCGGGTCCGCACCGCCCGCACCTTCCGGGCCTGGGAGGGCGGCGGCGAGTACAACGTGGCACGCGGCCTGCGCCGCTGCTTCGGCCTGCGGACCGCCGTGGTCACCGCGTTCGCCGACAACGAGGTAGGCAGGCTGCTGGAGGACCTCGTGCTCCAGGGCGGGGTGGACACGTCGCTGGTGACCTGGCTGCCCTACGACGGGGTCGGCCGCTCCGTGCGCAACGGGCTCAACTTCACCGAGCGCGGCTTCGGCGTCCGGGGCGCCGTCGGCACCTCCGACCGCGGCCACAGCGCCGCCAGCCAGCTCCGGCCCGACCAGGTGGACTGGGACCATCTGTTCGGCACGCTGGGGGTGCGGTGGCTGCACACCGGCGGCATCTACGCCGCCCTGTCCGAGACCACCCCGGAGACGATGGAGGCGGCGATGGCCGCCGCCGCCCGGCACGGCACCGTCGTGTCGTACGACCTCAACTACCGGCCCAGCCTGTGGAAGGCGGTCGGCGGGCAGGCCCGCGCCCAGGAGGTGAACCGCCGGCTGGCCCGCTACGTCGACGTGATGATCGGCAACGAGGAGGACTTCACCGCCTCGCTGGGCTTCGAGGTGCCCGACACCGACGCCTCGCTCTCCGAGCTGGAGGTGGCCAACTTCAAGCGGATGATCGAGGCGGCCACCCGGGAGTACGACAACTTCAAGGTCGTCGCCACCACCCTGCGTACCGTCCGCACCGCGACCGTCAACGACTGGGGCGCGATCGCCTGGGCCGACGGGAAGTTCGTCGAGGCGACCCACCGGCCCGGTCTGGAGATCATGGACCGGGTCGGCGGCGGCGACAGCTTCGCCTCCGGCCTGATCTACGGGCTGCTGGAGAAGGGCGACCTGGGCACTGCCGTCGAGTACGGCGCGGCGCACGGCGCGCTGGCGATGACCACGCCCGGCGACACCTCGATGGCCAGCCTCCGGGAGGTCGAGGCGCTCGTGCGGGGCGCCGGCGCGCGCGTGCAGCGCTGACCGACGGCGGGGCCCGCCGACCGGCCCGGGAGCGATGCGCCTCCCGGGCCCCGGCGGCGGGCCACCCGACGCGACGCGGTCGGCCTCCCGAGGGCGGCCGGCCCCGGCGAGGGGGCCGTCACCGGCACCACCCGCCGGCCGTCGATCCGCTCACTCCCCGGTGAAGTGCGGTTCGCGCCGGTCGAGGAAGGCCTGGACCGCCTCGTCGTGGTCCCGGGTCTGGTGCGCCAGCGCCTGCATCGCGGCGGAAAGCTCCAGGACGCTGTCGAGGCTCTGGTGCTGGGCCTCGCGCAGCAGCTTCTTGGCCATCCGTACGGCGTGCGGAGGGTTCGCCGCCACCCGGTCGGCCAGCCGGCGCGCCTCGGTGAGCAGCTCCTCGTGCGGCACGACCCGGGAGACCAGCCCCCACTCCAGGGCGGTCGCGGCGTCGACCCGGTCCCCGGTCAGCGTCATCTCGGCGGCCCGGGCGGCGCCGACGGCACGGGGCAGCAGCCAGGCGCCGCCGTCGCCGGGGATGATGCCGAGCTTGACGAAGCTCTCCGCGAAGAACGCCCGCTCCGAGGCGATCCGCAGATCGCACATGAGCGCCAGGTCGCAGCCGGCGCCGACCGCCGCCCCGTTCACCGCCGCGATCAGCGGCACGTCGCACGCGTACATCGCCCGGGGGATCCGCTGGATGCCGCGGCGGTAGCCGTCGCGCAGCTCGTGCGGGGCGCCGCCGAAGAGGCCGACCCGGTCCGCCATGTCCTTGACGTTGCCGCCGGCGGAGAAGGCGCTGCCGGCGCCGGTGAGGATGACCGCCCGCACCGCCCGGTCGGCGTTGACCGCGTCGACCCGGGCGACCAACGCGTCGATCACGTCGTCGCCGGAGATGGGGTTGCGGGCCTCCGGCAGGTTGATCGTCCACGTTTCCACGGGACCGTCCCGCTCGACGAGAACCGGGTCGTCCACGCGCGTCTCCTCGGTGTGCCGTTGATCTGGTCTGTCCCCGAAACCAACCACACGCCCGTCCGGCCGGCAAGACGGGGTACGCGACGGCTGACCGTGGCCCGACCGGGCCACCCCGTCGGGCTGCGGCGCGGCGTCCCTGGTCGCGGCGATGATCGCGTCCCGGACGCGCTGGGCCGCCGGGGGAGCCGACACGAGCCGGAACTATGGTCGGGCCATGACCTCGGACACCGGCAACCACGACGACTGGACCACGCCCGGAACGTTCGAGGTCGCCCCCGGCGTCCACCGGGTGCCGCTGCCGCTGCCGAACGACGGCCTGCGCGCCGTGAACGTGTACGTCCTGCGCGACGACGACGGCCTCGTGCTCGTCGACTCCGGGTGGGCGGTCGCCGAGGCGCGCTCCGCGCTCGACGCGGCGCTCAAGGAGCTGGACTGCTCGCTGGGGGACGTGCGCCGGTTCCTCGTGACGCACGTCCACCGGGACCACTACACGCAGGCCGTGCACCTGCGCCGCGAGTACGGCATGCGGGTGAGCCTCGGCGCCGGCGAACGCGAGAGCCTGGCGGTGTCCATGACGCCGCACCGCAATCCGCTGGCCGAGCAGCTCGACCGCCTGCGGCTGCTGGGCGCCGGCGAGCTGGCCGACACCCTGGCGGGGCTGACCGGGAAGCGGCTGGGCACCGAGGACTGGGAACTGCCGGACGACTGGTTCCACGACGGTGAGCAGATCAGGCACGGCGAGCGCACCCTGCACGTCGTCGAGACGCCGGGCCACACGCGCGGGCACGTCGTCTTCCACGACACCGGCGGGCGCCTGCTGTTCGCCGGTGACCACGTGCTGCCCACCATCACGCCCTCGATCGGCTTCGAGGCCGCGCTGTCGGCGGATCCGCTCGGCGACTTCCTGGCATCGCTCGCGCTGGTCCGGCGGCGACCGGACGCGCGGCTGCTCCCGGCGCACGGGCCGGTGACCCCCAGCGTGCACGCGCGGGTCGACGAACTCGTCGCGCACCACGGCGCGCGGCTCGACGAGACGGAGGGCGCCGTCGCCCGGGGCGCGGTTTCCGCGTACGAGGTCGCCGCGCAGCTGCGCTGGACCCGGCGGGAGCGCCGGCTGGGTGACCTCGACGTGTTCAACGCGATGCTCGCCGTCACCGAGACGGCGGCGCACCTGGAACTCCTGGTCGCGCAGGGTCGGCTGACCCGGTCCGACGTCGACGGGCTGCGCCGCTACGCCACCGCGTGACCCGCCGGGCCCGCTTCCGTCGGGCGCGTCGCGTGGCGGTCGGGTCAGCGCGGGGCACGGCCGTACCCCTACGATGCGGCGTATGGCGCTGCTGTACCGGGCGGAAATGCACCCCACGAAGTTCGCACTCCTGGCGGCATGGCTGCCCGGCCGACCGTGGTACCAGGGGCCGGCCGACGCCGACGTCGCGCGCGTGGCGGCCTACCGGTTCGACGATCCGGCCGGCGCCGTCGGCGTCGAGACGCTGCTCCTCAGGGCCGGCGACGGGCCGATCCACCAGGTTCCGCTGACCTACCGCGGCGCACCCCTCGACGGCGGCGACGACTGGCTCGTCGGCACCACCGAGCACTCCGTGCTCGGCCGCCGCTGGGTCTACGACGGGTGCGCGGATCCCGTCTACGCCGCGACGCTCGCCGCGGCCGTGCTCGCCGACGCCGGGCAGGCGGAGGAGTTCTTCGAGGTCGACGGCCGGCGGGAGTACCGCGAGCTGTCGATGGCCATCGCCGGCAGCGGCACCCGGGGCGCCGAGGGCCCGCCCGTCGGCGCCGTGCGCCGCGTGGTCGAGGAGGGCGACCTCACCCTCGTCGTCACCGATTCGGTGGAGCTGGCCGTCGTCCGCCGCCCCGGCGGCGGCACCGCGTCCGACGGCGCCGTGCTGACCGGCACGTGGAGCGGCCAGCCGAGCCCGCTGCCGCTGGCGTACGCCCGCCGGCGCTGACCGGCCGCACCGCGCCGGCCGTGCAGTGGTTCACCCCGCGGCCCGGGTCGACCTCGTCCCGCGTACCACCGGCGGCGCCGACCCTTCGGCCCATCCGCGGGCGAAGGGTCTTGTAATCCTACTGATCCGGTAGGAAAATGGGGTCATGCCGCGCGTACCGCTGCTCACCTCCCGCCGGGTCGTCGACCTGATGCGGGTCGCCTCGCAGCTCTGTCCCGGTCCGCGCCCGACGGCCTGACCGCCGATCGCGCCGCGCCGACGGCCTGACCGGTCGGTCCCACCGGGCCGGGGGCCCGACCGGCCCTTTCCCGTCGTGCCACCCGATCCGGTGTCCTCACCCGGCGCCGTCGACGCGGGTGGCAGCCGGGCGCACCCGTGGCGTCGCCCCGCGTACGCCGGCCGCCGCGCCGGTACCGGGATCCTCCGTTCCCCTCCCGCGCCTCCGCGCGCCCCTCCTCCCGTCGACCCTGCCCGCGCGCGGTCGCCCCCTCCCAAGGAGCGTCATGAGCAGCGATCCGAGACCCCAGACCCCACCCACCGCCGACGAGTCCCGGCTCGCGTTCAACGAGGACTGGGCCGCCACCGTCCTCGGCCTCGTGCTGATCGCCCTGGTGCTGGTCGGCGTCGTTCCCGCCGGGCTGGTGCCCTGATGGCCGCCGCGCAGGAGCCCACCTCGCCCGGTGCCCGCACGACGGCGGGGGAACCGACCCGCTCCGGCGCCCTGACGGCGGGCGAGGAGCCCGTCCGCTCCGGTGCCGGCACGGCCACCCGGCAGGGCGCCGCCTCCGACACCGCCGCGCCGACCAGGGAATCCGTCCCCGCCCGGCCGGGCGCGTTGCGGGCCTGGACGGGGCTGGGCCTGCTCGTGGTGCTGGCCCTCGCCGCGCTCACCCGCATCCTGGAGCAGAACGTCCCCGCCTGGGCCGAGGGCAGCGCCGTCGAGGACGTTGCCGCGGCGGTCGAGTATCCCGTGTACGCGATCCTGCTCGGTCTGCTCGGCAACGTCGCGGTCACCCGGCTCGGGCTGCGCGACCGGATCGCCGCCGCGTTCCGTACCGAGTTCTTCATCAAGACCGGCCTGGTGCTGCTCGGCGCCTCGATCAACCTGGCGGTGATCGCCAGCGCGGCCGGCCCGGCGATCGCCCAGGCGGTCCTGCTGATCAGCGGGGTGTTCCTGTTCACCTGGTGGCTGGCCGGCCGGCTCGGGCTCGACGACAAGCTGCGCGCGCTGCTCGCCTCGGCGGTGTCGATCTGCGGGGTCAGCGCCGCGATCACCGCCGCGGGCGCGGTACGGGCCCGCCGCGAGCAGCTCGCCTACACGGCCAGCCTGGTCATCGTCTTCGCGTTGCCCTCGATCTTCGTCCTGCCGTGGCTGGCCGACCTGCTCGGGCTGTCCGACGCGGTGGCCGGCGCCTGGATCGGCGGCAACATCGACACCACCGCGGCGGTGACCGCGGCCGGGGCGCTGGCCGGGGAGGAGGCGCTGCAGATCGCCAGCATCGTCAAGGTCACCCAGAACGCCCTGATGGGCGTGGTGGCGGTGGCGCTCACCGCGTACTTCACGCTGCGGGTGGAACGCCGGCCCGGGGCTGCCCGGCCGGGCGTGGGGGAGCTGTGGCGCCGCTTCCCCAAGTTCGTCCTCGGCTTCGTCGCCGCCTCGGTGATCGCCACCTGGTACCTCGACGCGGCGGGCGCGGACGGCAAGGCCACCATCGCGGTCGTCAACGACCTGCGGGTGTGGTTCCTGATCCTGGCCTTCGTCAGCATCGGTCTCGAGGTCCGCGTGACGGCGCTGCGGGAGGCCGGGTGGCGCCCCGTCGCGGTCTTCGCCGGGGCCACCGTGTTCAACCTGGCCCTGGCGCTCGGGCTGGCGTCGCTGCTCTTCCACGGCTTCGTCGCCTGACCCGCTCCGGAGGGTCCGGCGCGACACCGATTCCGCCGCCGGCCGCACCCTCGCCGCACCCGTTCCCGCCGCGTACTGGAGGAAAGACCCGGATGGCCCTCACCTTCCACTGGTTCCTGCCCACCTACGGCGACAGCCGGGACATCGTCGGCGGCGGCCACGGCGTGCCGATCGGCACGGCCGGCGGCGCCCGCCCGGCTACCGTCGCCTACCTGGGCCAGATCGCGCGGACCGCCGAGCAGCTCGGCTTCGTCGGCGCGCTCACCCCGACCGGCGCCTGGTGCGAGGACGCCTGGCTGAGTACGGCGATGCTCACCGAGGTGACCGAGCGGCTGAAGTTCCTGGTCGCCTTCCGGCCCGGCCTGCTCACGCCCGCGCTGGCGGCGCAGATGGCCTCGACGTTCCAGCGGCTCTCCGGCGGCCGGCTGATGGTCAACGTGGTCACCGGCGGCGAGTCGCAGGAACAGCGTGCCTACGGCGACTTCCTGGACAAGGACGCCCGGTACGCGCGCGCCGACGAGTTCCTGCACATCGTGCGGGCGCTGTGGCGCGGCGAGACGGTGGACCACACCGGCGAGCACCTGCGTATCGCGCGGGGCCGGCTGAACCGCCTGCCCGACCCGGTCCCGCCAATCTACTTCGGTGGCTCCTCCGCCGCCGCGCTGCCGGTGGCGGTGCGGCACAGCGACGTCTACCTCACCTGGGGCGAGCCGCCGGCCCAGGTGGCGGGCAAGCTCGACCGGGTGCGCGCGCTGGCCGCCGAGGTCGGCCGGGAACTGCGCTTCGGCATCCGGCTGCACGTCATCACCCGGGACACCGCCGAGGAGGCCTGGGCGCAGGCCCGCCGCCTGCTCGACGGCATCGCCGAGTCCGACCTGCGGGCGGCCCAGGAGGGGCTGCGCGGCAGCGAGTCCGAGGGGCAGCGTCGGATGCTCGACCTGCACGGTGGCTCCCGCGACGGCCTGGAGGTCGCACCCAACCTCTGGGCCGGCTTCGGTCTGGTCCGGGGTGGCGCCGGCACGGCCCTCGTGGGCAGCCACACGGAGGTGGCCGACCGGATCGCCGAGTACCACGCGCTCGGCCTGGACGAGTTCATCCTCTCCGGGCATCCGCACCTGGAGGAGGCGTACTGGTTCGGCGAGGGCGTACTGCCGATCCTGCGCGAGCGCGGGCTCTGGCGGCACCCGGCCGGCGGGCACCGGCCGGTGGAACCGAAGAACCTGCCGTTCGTCCCGGAGCCGCCGGGTCGTCCCGTGACGGTCGCCGGGTCGGCCGGCTGATCGGCACCGGCGCGATCCGTCGCGTCGCGCGGCCGGTCCCGGGCGAGGGACCGGCCGCGGCGTCGGTGCGGCGGGTCAGCCCCAGATGGCGGTCGCCCACTCCGGGTGGTCGACGAACGGGTTCCGGTTGCCCTGCCAGCGCTCGTAGATCCGCTGGTTGCGGCGCTTCTCGAACGCGTCCGGCGGGTCGGCCTGGTTCCACTGGAGCAGCACCGACATCTTGCCGTGGTACGGCGCGGTGCCGTTGTTGACCGACTGGTTCAGCTCGAGGTTGGGCCAGCCGTCGGTGCCCTCGTACCGGATCGCCATGTACATGATCATGCGTGCCACGTCGCCCTTGACCGCGTTGCGCGGCTCCCACGAGTCGGCGTCGGTGTAGCAGCCCGGCGCCTCGGCGACGGGGCTGCCGCCGTTGTCGAAGTCCTTGTTGCCGCGCGTCGAGTTGACCGACACGTCTTCCGGCCTCAGGTGGTGGACGTCGGTGCCCGGGCCGGTCGCGGTGCCGAAGTCGCCGTGCGACTTGGCCCAGACGTGCTCGCGGTTCCAGTCGTCCACGCCGCCGCCGTTGCTGGTCTTGCTCTGGGACCGCCCGGTGTTGAGCAGGATGACGTTGTTGCTGTTGGCCGGGTCCTGGTCGGTGTCCTTCAGCGCCTCCCACACCTGGTCGTAGGAGAGCTTCGTCTGCACCTTGATGATCGAGTGCAGCGAACCGCGCAGCGCCGTGCCGGACTTGCCGATCGCGTCGGCGTAGTAGGTGGAGTCGTAGTCGCCGCCGGGTACCGGGCTGGTCGTCGGGGCCGGAGTCGGCGACTGGCTCGGCGAGGGCACGGTGCCGCCGAGGGTCATCGCCGTCGGGTTCTTCAGGCCGCCGTGGCTGAAGTAGGCGGTGAGCACACCGGTGGCGGTGATCCGCTGGCCCCGCAGGCCCGGGTTGGTGAGCAGCCCGAACGTGCTCCGGTAGGCGGCGGTGACCTGGACGTAGAGCATCCTGCTCGCGCCGGTCTCGGCCGCCGTGTCGGCGATCGCGATCGCGGTGTCCGAGGTGAAGCCGGACCTGAGCACCGTCGTGCTGCTGGTCGGCTGGCCGATGACGTAGCCGGTCACGGCGGCCGTCCGGCCGTCCTGCGCGGCGAGCGCCTGGGCCACGGTCAGGGTGACGGCGGCCGACGCCGCGGCCGTCACCGCCACGGGCGCCACCAGGACGACGGCCAGCGCGAGCGCCGTCGCCAGCCTTCTGGGCCCCGAGCGGGTACTGCTCCTCGTATTCATGAGCAGCGATGCTATCGGTGCGCGGGTGAACGTCGGGAGATCGGGAGCGCAACTTTCGGCGGGGCGGCCGGACCCGCCCGGCACGTGGGCGCGCCGGGGCCGGCTACCGGGGCGACGCGCCCGCGCGCAGGTGGGTGAGGGCCGCCAGCACCCGGCGGTTGGTGTCGTCGCTGGGCAGCAGGCCGAGCTTCGCCAGGACGTTGCCGATGTGCTTGCCGATCGCCGCCTCGGTGACGTGCAGCCGCGCGGCGATCGCCGCGTTGGAGCGCCCCTCGGCGAGCAGCGTCAGCACCTCGCGCTCCCGGGCGGACAGGGCCGCGAGCGGGTCGCGCGGGCGGTGCAGCAGCCGCCGCACCACGTCGGGATCGACCACCGTGCCGCCGCCGGCGACCGTGCGCAGCTGCCCGGCGAACTCGGCGACCTCCGCGACGCGGTCCTTGAGCAGGTAGCCGACGCCCCGACCGTCGCCGCTGGCGAGCAGGGCGGAGGCGTACTCGGCCTGCACGTGCTGGCTGAGCACCATGACGGCGAGCCGAGGCCGTGCGGTGCGCAGGTCGACGGCGGCCCGCAGCCCGTCGTCGCGCAGGCCGGGCGGCATCCGGATGTCGGTCACCACCAGGTCCGGCTCGTGCGCCCGGACGGCGTCCCGCAACTGCGGCGCCGTGCCGACCGCGGCGACCACCTCGAAGTCGAACCTGGCCAGCAGGCCGGCGAGGCCCTCGCGCAGGAGGACCTCGTCCTCGGCGAGCACGACGCGCGTCATCGGTGGCACGGCAACTCCACCCGGACGAGCGTAGGGCCCCCGGGCGGGCTGGCGAGCAGCAGCCGCCCGTCGGCCGCGGCGACCCGGTCGGCGAGGCCGGTCAGGCCGGTGCCCCCTGCCGGGTCGGCGCCGCCGCAGCCGTCGTCGGAGATCTCCACGACGAGTTCGCCGTCGGCCTGGACCAGCCGGACCTCGGCGCGGGTCGCCCCGGCGTGGCGGACGACGTTGCCCAGCGCCTCCGACACCACGAAGTAGGCGGTGCTCTCGACGAGTTCGGGCAGCGGCTGCCCGAGGTCGGCGTGGACGGTGACCGGAACGGTGGCCTCGCCGGCGAGTTCCCGTACCGCGCCGGCCAGGCCCAGATCGGTGAGGCTCTGCGGGCGGATGCCCTGCACGATCTGCCGGAGCTCGACCATCAGGCTCTTGGCCTGGTCGTGCGCGACGGCGAGCGGACCGGCGGCGGGGGAGTCCTCGGGCACGTCCAGCCGGGCCAGGCCCAGGTGGAGGGTGAGGCTGGTCAGCCGGGGCTGCGCGCCGTCGTGCATGTCGCGCTCGATGCGGCGGCGTTCGGTCTCGTACGCGTCGACCAGCCGGGCCCGCGAGCGGCTGACCTCCCGCAGGGCCGCCCCGTCGGCGGGCCGGCCGAGCAGCCACCGCGCCACCGCGTTCTGGACCGCGGCGAGCGCGCCGAGCCCGTACCAGAGCACCGGGAGGAGCAGGACCCCGAGGACGGCGTACGGGACGGCCTCGCCGGCCGTGTCGACGGTGGTCCAGACCACGATGACCTCGTCGGCGTCGCCGGCCAGCCAGGGGCTGGCGACCAGCGTGAGGTCGAGCAGCACGAGCAGGGTGAACACGGCGTACCCGAGCGGCACGACGCCGCCCAGCCAGAAGGTGTGGGCGACCTCCCGCCACGCGGCGGCGCCGGTGTAACGCGCGGCCAGGCCCCGCCACCGGTACGCCGGCAACGGCCGCCCGTCCACGAGGCCGAGCCGCTGCCGTTCCACCGCGGTCACCGCGACGCTCACGATTGGGGCCGACGCCAGCACCGTCAGCGCGCCGACGGCCAGGAACAGCACGAGGGGAAGCTCGACCGGGCGGTCCTGCCGGGCGGCGTTGACCGCCGCCAGCAGGGGCGCCCCGACGACGAGCAGCCCGACGGCGAGCACCCCGGCGACCGGGACGGTGGTGAGCAGGTAGGCCAGCGCGCGCCACGGCCACGGCGAGAGCAGGTATCCGGGCCGGCGCAGCGCCTCGGCCAGGCACAGGGGGCGGGCTGTCGTCATGCCGCTGACGCTAACCGTGGCCGACCCGCCGACCCAGCCGTCTGGAGGTAGTCCCGGGGTAGGGCCAGCACTACCTCGGTGCCCGGCCCACCACGGTGGACACGGCGCCGGACGGCGGCGGACCGGAACGGTGCGGCGCCTCGCCGGGGGTAGGCTGACCTGCGTGGATCACGAAGACCGCATCGCCCTCTTCCTCGACTACGAGAACCTCGCGCTGGGGGCCCGCGATCACCTCGGCGGCGTGGCCTTCGACTTCCGGCCCATCGCCGACGCCCTCGCCGAGCGCGGCCGGGTGGTGGTGCGCCGGGCGTACGCGGACTGGTCCTACTTCGACGAGGACCGGCGGATGCTCACCCGGTCGCACGTCGAGCTCATCGAGATTCCCCAGCGGATGGGGGCCTCGCGCAAGAACGCCGCCGACATCAAGATGGCCGTGGACGCGGTGGAGCTGGCCTTCGAGCGCGGTTACATCTCGACCTTCGTGATCTGCACCGGCGACAGCGACTTCACGCCGCTGGTCCACAAGCTCCGCGAGCTGAACAAGCGCGTCATCGGCGTGGGCGTGGAGAATTCGACCTCGGCGCTGCTGCCGCCCGCGTGCGACGAGTTCCTCTACTACGACCGGTTGGAGGGCGTCGACATCCCTCCCGCCCGGGTCCGGCGGGGCCGCCCGGCCCGCCTGCCCAGCCCCGACGTGCCGCGGGTGGAGCAGGAGCCCGAGCCCGAGCCGCAGCCGTCGGTCGAGGAGGCCGGCCGGGACGTCGACACGCTCGCGGTGCTCGTGGCGCAGACCGTCGCCGGCCTCCAGGGCAGTTCCAGCGGCGAGGTGACGGCCTCGACGTTGAAGCGCACCCTGCTGCGCAAGGACCCGACGTTCAGCGAGTCCGACTACGGGTTCCGCACCTTCGGGGAGCTCATGCGGCACCTCGCCCAGCACAACGTGGTCGAGCTGGCGGAGGGGCCCGCCAAGGGCGACCCCGAGGTCTCCCTGCCCGAGCACGGCGACCGGGAGGTGGCGTTCGGGCTGCTCGGCTCGGTGGTGGCGGATCTCGCCGGCGACGAGGGCGCGGTGGCCCTCTCCGGGCTGAAGAACCAGCTGCGCCGGGCGCGGCCCGACTTCAGCGAGAAGAAGCTGGGCTACCGCAGCTTCCTCCAGTTCTGCAAGGCGGCCGCCACCAGCGGCGTCGTCGACCTGCGGTGGAGCCCCGAGGCGGACGACTACCTCCTCACCCCCCGGGCCGCCTGAGCGGTTCCGGTCGGTGCCGGAGGGCGTCACCTCGTGGAGGACATCGCGACCACCGGTTGCGAGGGCTGACCCCGCCGTGCCCGGCCCGGCGCGCGGGGTCGGGCCGGGCACGCGGGTGGTCGGTCAGGGGATGGTCACGCCGTACGCGGCCAGGATCTCCATGATCGGTTGGTAGTAGGTGGTGCCACCGCTGGTGCAGTTGCCGCTGCCACCGGAGAGGATGCCGAGGATGGTGCCGGTGCCGGCGGCGTAGAGCGGCCCGCCGCTGTCACCCGGCTCGGCGCAGATGTTGGTCCGGATCAGGCCGGTGACGCTGCCCTGGGCGTAGTTGACTGTCGCGTTGAGCCCGGTGACCGTGCCGCAGCGCACCCCGGTCGTGGAGCCGCTGCGGCAGACCGCCTGGCCGACGTAGGCGTTGCCGGCGCCGTTGATGGTGAGCAGGCCGGGGTAGGTGTAGACGGCGCTGGGGTGGGCGACCAGGCTCGTGTAGCGGACCAGCCCGTAGTCGTTGCCGGGGAAGCTGCTGCCCGTCCGGCTGCCGAGGACGGTGGTCTGCGCGCTGTTGGCGTACCAGGTCGCGCCGGCGGTGGTGCAGTGGCCGGCGGTGACGAAGTAGTAGGTGGTGCCGCTGCGGACGTTGGCGCCGAGGGAGCACCGCCCGCCGCCGCCGTAGATCGCCTGCCCGCCGGCGATGAGGATGCGCAGCTCACCCGGCTCGCGGCGGAGCACCGCACCGGCCCGGGTGGCGGTCGCCCGCAGCGCGGCCACGTCCCGGGCGGAGACGGTGTCGTCGACGGTCAGGGTCATCCGGCCGGTGGCGGGGTCGAGTCCCCAGGCGGTGCCGGCGGTGTGGACCTGCGCGAGCGCAGCCGCGGCGCGGCCGGTGTCGTGGTCGGGGGCGGCCCCGCCGTTATCGGGGGTGGCGTGGGCGGGCGCCGGCAGGCCGAGCAGCAGCGCGGCGAGCAGGAGCAGGGCGGGCGGGAGACGACGCATCGAACCTCCATAGATTCGTTTCTGTCGATTCCCTACAGGATCCACCCCCGGATGCGACGCGGACAAGCGCCGGACCGCACCGCCTCGGTCGCGACGGCGGTGCGGTCCGGCTACGGCAACGGGTGGGAGATGCCCCGGGCGTGGTCGGTGAGGGCCGCGCCGACCACGGTCGCCTCCAGCGGCAGCACCTCCAGGCAACGGCGTACGGCGGCGGCCATCAGGGCGTTCGGCACCCGCATGGACAGCGTGCAGTGCGGCACCCAACGCCCCGGCTGGTAGTGCTCGACCAGCCCGATCCCCGCCTCGGCCAGCCGGCCGTGCACCCGCGCGTGGTGCGCGAGCAGCTCGGCGGTGGGGGTCGGGCCCAGCCACAGCACCCGGCCGACGAACTGTCCGGCGTGTTCGAAGCTCAGCCGCAGCGGCGCGGCCACCACCGTCCCGCGCAGCGCCGCCGCGACCCGCTCCGGATCGAAGCGGGGCGCGACGGCGAGCGAGACGTGCGGCCGGTGGCGCTGCTCCAGCAGCGACCGCATGCTCTGCACGCCCTCGGACTCCAGCGCGTCCCAGAGCACCCGGATCCGTCGGGTGGCGTCGGTGTCCAGGTAGAGCTCCAGCGCCGCGACCACATGATCACTCTAGGGTCGCGGCGGTCACGGCACGACGACGGCCCGGCCCTCCAGCGTGCCGTCGCGCATCTGCCGGTACGCGACGACCGCCTCGTCCAGCGAGAAGGTGCTGGCCTTCGGCTTGACCAGGCCCCGGACGCCCAGTTCGAGCACCTCGATGAGCTCCGGCCGGCTGCCCCAGTACGTGGTCTGGATGCTGACCTCGTACGGCACGGAGAAGTAGCTGACCGGCAGCGTGCCGCCGCCGATGCCGACGATGGTGAGGTCGCCGACGGTGCGGGCGGCGGCGGCGCCGAGCGCGAGGGTCGGGTCGACGCCGACAAAGTCCAGGACCACGTCGGCGCCCCGGCCGCCGGTGGCCCGGCGGATCTCCTGGGCGGTGTCCTCGCCGGAGAGCATCGTCAGGTCGGCGCCGCACTCCGCGCCGAGCTTCAGCGCCTCCTCGCGGGTGTCCACCGCGATCACCCGGGCCGCGGTGGTGGCCTTGAGGATCTGCACGCCGACGTGCCCGAGCCCGCCCACGCCGATCACCACGGCGGTGCTGGTCGGGCCGAGTTTCGCCCAGGAACGGCGGATCGCGTGGTAGGGGGTGAGCCCCGCGTCGGTCAGCGGCGCCGCCAGCACCGGGTCGAGCCCGTCGGGCAGCGGCACCACCTGCCGGGCCTGCGGCACCAGCATGTACTCGGCCATGCCGCCGTCCAGGCCGAGGCCGCCGCCCCCGCCGGGCACCGGCGCGTCGGCGGTGTTCTCGCAGTACGGGTCGACACCCACCCGGCAGCGGGCGCAGGTGCCGCAGCCCCACGGCCCGTACACGGCCACCGGCTGGCCCACCGTCAGCCCGCCCACCCCGTCGCCGAGCGCGTGCACCCAGCCGGCGTTCTCGTGGCCGAGGGTGAACGGCGGGTTCCAGGGCACCGCGCCGGCCTCGAAGTCGTGCATCAGGTGCAGGTCGGAGTGGCAGGCGCCGGCACCGCCGATCTTCACGACCACCTGACCCGGGCCCGGGGTCGGCTCGTCGACCTCGACCAGTTCGGGCTCCGACTTCCAGTTGGGCAATCGCAGCGCGCGCATGACGCCTCCCGTTCTCCCGCTTCCGGTCCGCCTGCCGGCTGCCCGTTCAGCGGCAGCCCAAACGGCCCACCACGGCGTCCCGGTTCACCCCGTGCGGGTGAGTCGCCGGGAGCGTGTCCGTCAGGGCAGGGCCGTCGCGTCGGGCCGGGCGACCTGCGGGGCGGTCGAGGGGGCGTCCGGGCTGGTCGAGGCGGCGTCGGGCACCGCGGCACGGCGGCCCAGGCCCCGGTCGACGGCGACGAAGAGCAGGCCCAGCAGCCAGAACGCGGCGGCGAAGAAGACCGCGCTGACGGCCACCCCGGCGTAGCCCAGCTCGCCCGCGTCGACGAACGGGTACGGATACCGGTCCACCACCAGCCCGCGGAGCAGCGCGAAGCCGAGGTATCCGAGGGGGAACGCCAGCCACCAGGCCGCGTAGCGCAGGCGGAGCCGGCCCCGGCGGTCGAACAGCGCCCAGTCCGCCACGGCCAGCAGGGGCACGACGGTGTGCAGGAACTGGTTGCCCAGCGCCTCGCCGAGCGTGCGGTCGGCCGGCGGCATCGCGAACGGGCTGGCCGGGTTGGCCAACACCAGGTGGTAGACCACGCCGGTGATGGTGATGTAGAGCGTGACCGCGCCCTTGAGCGCAGAGGGCGGCTCGGGCCGGTCCTGCCGGGCCAGCCAGGCGGCGTATCCGGCGAAGAGCCCGACGGCGAGGTTGCTCTGGATCGTGAAGTACGGCAGCAGGCCGGTGACCGTGGCGGAACCGAGCGCGGTGAGCACGATCCCGGCCAGCACGCTGATCACGATCGCCAGGCGGAACACCACCGCCACGCGTCGACGCCGCAGACTCATCGGGGCAAGCTACCAGCCGCCTCCGCCGGGGTCACCGGCCGACGACACGCGGGCCACGCCGCCGTGGCGCGGCGCGCCGGCGGGGGACGCGCCGCCCGCCGCCCGCCCGGTCAGCCCGGGTCGCCGCCGCTCGGCGCGGCGGTGTGGCGTCCCTGCGCCGGCGAGACGGGGACGGGGCCGGGCCGGGCCGATCGTGCGGCCGTGGCCGACGGCGACGCCGTGGGCGGCCCGGTCCGCCGGACGGTCGGGTCGACCCCGGGCCGGCCGGTCGGCGTGACCGCCGGGCGGCCGGTCGGATCGACCCCGGGGCGGCCCGTCGGGTCCGCTCCGGTGCGGCCGGTCGGCGAGACGACCGGCCCGCCGGACGGGCTGCCGTGCGGGCCCGGGCCCTTCGGCTCGTCGGCCAGCACCCGCTCGCAGTAGCCGGCCACCTCCCCGGGGCCACCGGCGGCGTCGATGAGGTCACCGAAGGTGGCGTCGTCCGGGGAACCGCCCGGCCGGTCGCCGGCGTCCGCCCGGTACGCCCGGCACAGCTCCCGCACCTCCGCGTCCGGCTCCGGCCGGCCGTCCGCCCCGCCCGTCGGGGCGGACGGCGGACGGCGGGTCGTCGTGGAGGAGGCGTCCGTGGTGGGGGCGGGCACGGGAGCGGCGGTGGTGGGCGCCGGACCCCGCAGCGGGTGGGGCAGCACGCCCCCGGTGGCGGCGAGGGCCACCCCGCCCGTGAGGGCGAGGGCGGCACCGGCCAGCGCGGCGCGGACGCCGAACCCCGCGAGGGCGGGCCGGCGGCGCGGCTCCGGCGGGCCGAGCGGGCTGCCGGCCCGGGCCAGCCGGTAGGCCCGGACGGCCGCCTCCTCGCCGGCCAGTTCGCCGGCCCGGCCCGGGGCGCGGACCGCCGTCAACAGAGACGTGACGGGCTGCGGGCCGTCCTGCGGGTCGAGGACAGGACCGTCGAGCAGCCGCTCGACGGTCTCCTGGTCCATCCGGTGTGCTTTCATCTCGTGTCCCTCAGCGCCACGGGCCCCCGGGTCGTCACACGTGCCGGGGTGTGACGTCGGACAAACGCCGGCTCGGGGAGGGGACGGGACCGGGTTTCCGGGGCGGCCCACGTCCTGGCGCCCGTCGTCGGCGTCCGGCAGGCTGCGTCGGGCGCGGGGTCGGTGACCGGCGGCGCTGCGGCACGTCCTCGACGGCGCAGGATGTCGGCGGGCAGCCCGGGTGCCGGTTTTCCGCCAGCGGTTGCCGATTCGTCCGGTCCGCGGTGCACTGGATCACATGGGTGTGATCAAGGTGGGCACGTCGTCCTGGGCGGACCAGATGCTGCTGCGCTCGGGCTGGTATCCCCGCGCGGCCAACACCCCGGCCGGCCGGCTCGACTTCTACGCCGGGCGCTTCCCGCTGGTCGAGGTGGACACGTCCTACTACGCGGTGCCCGTGCCCGAGACGACGCGGGGCTGGGTGGACGCCACGCCCGAGGGCTTCACCTTCGACGTCAAGGCGTTCAGCCTCTTCACCGGTCACCCGACACCGGTGGCGGCGCTGCCCCGCGACCTGCGCCCAACCGGTGGCCCGAGCCGGATCCGCCGCCGGGATCTTCCCGCGGCCGCGTACGACGAGCTGTGGGACCGGTTCCGGGCGGCGCTGGACCCGATCGCGGCGGCCGACCGGCTCGGTGCGGTCCTGCTCCAGTTCCCGCCGTGGCTGGCCCGTGGGGCCGCCGCCGAGCGGCGCATCGCCGAGCTGGCGGAGCGGTGCCAGCCGTGGCGGGTCGCCGTCGAGCTGCGCCACGGCTCGTGGTTCGACGGCACGGCGGCGCTGGACACGCTCGCGTTCCTGCGGGAGCGCGGGCTGTCGTTCGTCTGCGTCGACATGCCGCAGGGGCATCCGTCGTCGGTGCCGCCCATCCTGTTCGCCACGGCGGAGCTGGCGGTCGTCCGGTTCCACGGGCACAGCACCGCCTGGGAGACCGGGGACAAGCAGGAGAAGTTCCGCTACGCGTACGGCGACGAGGAACTCCGCCGCTGGTCGGAACTCCTGGCCGAGCTGGCCGGGCAGGCGGGGGAGCTGCACGCGCTGTTCAACAACTGCTGCGGCGACCAGGCCCAGCGTGACGCCGCCCGACTCGCGGACCTGCTCGGGGTCCGGCCGGTGGGACGCGACCGGGCGGGAGCCGGTTCGCCATCCTGAGCACGCGCCGGGACCCTCGGCGCGGCGGCGAGGTTTTCCCGTCGGCCGCCCGGGTACCGGCGGGGGCGTGAGCGACGGAAGGGGACGCGGTGATGGGTGAGCAGCGGCAGGAGCACCCCGGGGAGGCGACGCCGGGCGTGCCGGGGGACGCGGCGGCGCGCGAGACCCGGGCGGCGCAGGAGGCGCACGGCGGCAGCATGGCGCCCGGTCTGGTGGACGACACCGGTCACCCGGTGGCGGCGGACCCCGCCGAGGTCGCCGACGAGGACACCGCCGGCGGCTGACCTCGTGGCGGGGCCCAATTCCGTGGACCGGATCGGCGCTCTCGGGCATGATCGCCGGATGGCGGCATCCTTGCGTGCGCTCCTGCGCTGGCAGTTCGACCTGACGTGGTCGCTGTTCGAGTACCACCTCGAGCGCCTGGACGCGGCGGACTTCCTGTGGGAGCCGGCCGCGATCTGCTGGACGGTGCGTCGCGACCCCGCCGGCGAATGGACACCCGACTGGGCCGACACCGAACCCGACCCCGTGCCGGTCCCGACGATCGGCTGGCTGTCCTGGCACATCGGCTGGTGGTGGACGGTGGCCATGGACCATCTCGGCGGACGGCCGCCACGGCAGCGCACCGACGTCGGATGGCCGGGCGCGGGCGAGCCGACCATCGCCTGGCTGCGGGGCCTGCGCGCCGAGTGGCTCGGGCACCTCGACCGGCTCACCGACGCCGACCTCGACGCCACCGCGTCGTTCCCGTGGCAGGACGACGCGGGGCACACGGTGGCGCACATGCTCGGCTGGGTCAACGCCGAGTTGATGAAGAACGCGGCCGAGATCGGTCAGCTCCGGCTGCTGCGGGCGGCGGGGCGCGCCTGACCGTCGGGCGTTGAGCGGGGGTCCGTCCCGTCCGCGCCCCACGCCGGGGCGTACCGGTCAGGAGCGCCGGCCCCTGGTCCGCAGCGCGTCCTCCGTCCGCTCCTCGACGTCGGCGGCGTCGGGAAAGGACCGTCGGGCCGGCGCCGGGTCGGGCGGCGCGCCGGGGCCCGCCGGCCGCGTGGGTGTCGGTTCGACCGGGCCGAAGCCGTGCCGTCCGGCGGGGCCGGACGGTCCCGCCGGCTCGTCGGCCCGCCGCTCCCCGCGCCGCCCCTCCGGTACGGCGGTCTCCTCGCTGCCCTCGTCCATGGGGTCGTGCCGACCGACGCCCCACGGCGGCTCCACGTCCATGCCGTCCCTGGTCACCCAGGGCGTGGTCGCCTCCGGTGCGCGTCGGTCCCCGCCGCGTCCCTCTCCTGCCGTCATGGCCACCTCGCTGCTCGGTCCGCCGGTACGGGCCCCGATTGCCCGTCACCGGGGCGGTCATGCCTCGCCGGCGCGCCGGGGCCGCGGTCCCGGCGGGTGGGGACGCGCGCAGCGGCGCCCCGCCGCCGAGGAGTCGGCGGGACGCCGTCCGGCGGTACGTCGGTCAGCAGCGGCCGGATTTCGCCATCCGCTTCTGCCGGGCCCCGCCCATCGCCATGAGCGCGCCCATCCCCTTCGGGGCGTTCCGCATGCCGCCGACGCGCCCGAGCATGCCCCGGAACACCTCGCCGGGCTTCTGCTGCTCGCCCATGTACGCGGTCATCACGATGAGCGCCCCGGTCATCGCCGGGATCGCCCACTGGAGCATCCGCATCTGCCGCTGGCACGACGCCACGTTCGACGGCGTGTGCGAGTTCGGCTCGGTGACCCCCTCGACCGCCGGGCCGCCGGCCTTCTCCAGCTTCATGCCGAGCAGCCGGCTGTAGCCGGTCACCGCCAGCGCGCCGACGGTCAGCGCCGTCTTCAGCGTGCTGGCCCGGGCCACCCCCGACTGGGCGGCCACCCGGGGGCTCTCCGTCACCAGTTCCCCGACGGCCCCCGCCAGGTGGGCGCCGATCGCCGCGGCGTTCACCGGGGTCCACCGGGCCCAGCCGGCCGAGGCCATCGGCAACCGCTGGGTCGAGTCGTTCATCTGTGCCGCCGCGCCGTTGACGCCGAACGCTCCCATCAGGGAGCCCCCGAACCAGGCCGCCAGGCCCAGGTCGTGCATCGAGCGCAGTGCGGTGTGCCGTTCGGACATCTGATCCCCTTCCACCGTGTCGGGCGGTGCGGCATACCCGCCGCCCGGCCGGCTAATCCCGCCCGTCACCTGCTGATATGCCGCGGCGGCGCAGATACCGGGCCGGGGCGTCGTCGCGGGGGAGACGACGGGGACGGGCCGGGAGGAGTCGGCGGGGCCGGTGCGGGTAGGTGGTCGGACGACCCGAGCGAGAGGGGAAGCGGATGTCGCAGCCCGAGGAGAGCCGGGAGAAGACCGCGTCGACCGACGCGGTGCTGATGCACCCGGACAACGATCCGCGCAGGACCACGGCCCAGGTGCCGCCGCCCGCCGAGCGCGGCGAGACCCGCGTGGAGCGGGACGGCGAGATGGTGCCCGTCGACACCGACGAGTGAGCGTCTCCGTCCCGGGCGGCGGGGCGCCGCCCGGGACGCGTCGCCGAGGCCGTGCGCCCGTCGCCGGCGTCGGCCGGGCCGGCCCGACCAGTCGCCCCGCTCGGCCGCCGCCCGCCGAGGGTCAGCGGGCCGGCAGGTCGGCGGCGAAGCGGGCCACCCGGGCCGCCAGCGGGGCGCTCGCGCGTACCCAGGTGAAGTGGTCCATCCGGGCGCCGGCCTGCGCCGGGGTGTAGCGCTCGCGCGCGACGGGCGCCGCGGCCAGCTTCGCGCACAGGTGGTCGACGGTCTCGTGCGGGGTGTACTGGTCGTCGTCGACGCTGACCGCGAGGACGGGGGTCCGCAGCGCGCGCACGGCCGCCTCGGCGTCCACCCCGTCCAGCTGCGGGAAGCGCCCGGTCCGCGCGGTGTGCGCCCAGTCGCGGATGACCCCGCGCGCCTGCCGGCCGCCGAAGCCCCAGCCCGGCCAGACGCCGAGCAGCCGGGCGGTTGCCGCGATCCCCTGGGTGTACGGCAGGACGCCGTACCCGCGCAGGCCCGGGTAGCTGCGCCACCACGGCACGCCGACGGCGACCAGCGCCAGCCCGTCGACGTCGTGGTCGCCGTGCACGGCGAGGTGCAGCAGCGCCGCCTGCCCGCCGAGGGAGTGCCCGAGCAGCAGCGTCCTGCGCCCGTCCCGCCGGGTCTTCAGCGCCGCCAGCGCGGCGCCCACGTCGGCGGCCAGTTCCGAGTAGCCGTACCGGCAGGCGCGGCTCGGCTTCGGGGTGCTCTCCCCGGTGCCGCGCAGGTCGGCCACGGCCACGGCCAGACCGGCGGCGCGCAGCGCGGCGGCGAACGGCCGGTAGTAGCGCGCCCGGACGCCCATCGCGGGCGTGATCAGCACCAGCGGGGCGTCGGCGACGCCGTCCGGATCGGGGTACACCTGTAGCCCGAGGCGGGCCCCGTCGACCTCGACGAACTCCTGCCGGTATTCCCCCGTCGCGTTCACCGGCCCAGGTTACGACCCGAGGCTACCGACGGGTAACCGTGGGGTGGTGGGCGTCACGTCCCCGGCGTCGACCGTGGACCGCGACCACCACCCGCGCTACGCCACCGCCGGGGCGGGCCGGCCGACCGTGCTGACCGTGGCGTAGACCGTGCTCAGCTGCTCGGCGCAGCGCTTCCACGAGTACCTGTTGCGGATCCGGTCCAGGGCCGCCGTCGCGTACGCGAAGCGACGGACCTTGTCGGCGAGCAGCCGGCGGACCGCGGTGCCGAGGGCCCGGGGGTCCCGGGGCGGCACGAGGTCGCCGGTCAGGCCGTCGACCACGGTGTCGGCGATCCCGCCGACGTTGGTGCCGACGACCGGCACCCCGCACGCCATGCCCTCCAGCGGGGCGAGCCCGAACGGCTCGTACCAGGGGGCGGCCACCAGCAGGTCCGCCGAGCGGTACCAGGTGGCCAACTCCTCCCGGGGCAGCCCGCCCAGCAGTTTCACCCGGTCGGCGACCCCGCAGGACTCGGCGAGCGCGCGGAGCCGGCGGGCGAAGCCGTCCGCGGGAAGCAACTCCGCGGGCGGGCCGCCGGCCACCACGCACTCGGCGTCCGGCACGGCCGGCAGCGCCCGGATGACGTCCTGGATGCCCTTGCGTTCCACCATCCGGCCGACGGTGATGATCCGGGGGCGGGCCGGGTCGCGCGGGGCGACGGGCCCGTCGGGGCGGAACAGCTCCTGGTCGACCCCGGCGGGGACCAGCGTCATCCGGGACCGGGGCACGCCGAGCCGGACCAGCTCGCCGACCTCGTCCTGGCACTGCACGATGACCCGGTCCGCGGCCCGGCCCAGGGCCCGCTCGTAGCCCACGCGGCCCGGTGGACTGGTGTCCCGGGCGCCCTGCAGCCGCCGCTTCACCGAGCCGAGGCTGTGGTACGTCAGCACCACCGGCACCCCGGTGCGCCGGCCGGCGTGCACGGTGGCCAGCCCGCTCATCCAGAAGTGGGCGTGCGCCACGTCCGGCGCCCAGCCGCCGTCGCGCCACTGACCGGCCAGCCAGCGTCCGAACTCGCCCATGTGCGGCAGCAGCTCGTCCCTCGGCACCCGCAGCGCCGGGCCGGCCGGCACGTGGCACACCTGGTAGCCGTCCGGGGTGACCACGGAGTCGGGCGGGACGGTGGAGTCCCGGCGGGTGTAGACGCGGACGTCGTGCCCCTCGCCGACCAGGGCGGCGGCGAGCTCCGCCACGTGCGTGTGCTGACCGCCGGACTCCTCCACCCCTCCGACGGCGAGCGGACTGGCGTGCTCCGAGATGATCGCGATACGCATGTGCTTCCTCCATCGGCCGGCCCGTCGGCGGGGACCCGGTCGAGCCCCGGGGCGTCTCCTCGCCGCCTGGCGGACCCCGCCGCAGGAGTCCCTACCCCCGACCTCACCTCCTAACCGCCGCCCGCCCGGCTCGTCCTGAGGAGCCGGGCGTCGGGTGTGGAGGGGCCGGCGGGCGGTGGGGCGATCCGCCCCACCGCCCGTGACCGGCCGATGACACCGGGTCAGGATGGCCGGTCGTCGTGGAGCATGCCCGGCCCGAAGACCTCGTAGGCGATCCGCTCCACCGGCACCCCCCGGCGCAGCAGGCCGCCCCGGACGGTGTTCATGAACGGCAGCGGGCCGCAGAGGTGCACGTGGGCGTCGGGCGAGAGCGGGATCAGCGCCGGATCGACCCGGCCCGCGATGACCTCGGCGGTCACCCCGGCCAGTTCGGCGTCGGTGAGGTCCTCGTACCAGAGGGCGGTCCGCAGGTTGGGCAGCGCGGCGTGCAGGCGCGGCAGTTCGCCGCGGAACGCGTGCGCCGCGCCGGCCCGGTCGGCGTGCACCAGCACCACCGGACGCTGCGGCTCGGTGGCGGCCAGGTGCTCCAGGGCGGCCATCGCCGGGGTCAGGCCGATGCCCGCGCTGACCAGCAGCAGCGGGCCCTGTCCGGCCACCGCGCTGACCTCGCCGAACGCCGGGCTGAGCCGGAGGGTGTCGTCGACTGCCACGTGCTCGTGCAGGAAGGTGGAGACCATGCCGTCGGGGGCGTCGCCGGTGCCGCGTACGCGCTTGACGGTGATCCGCCAGTGGTCGGCGCCGGGGCAGCCGGAGAGGCTGTACTGGCGGATCTGCTGACCGCGCCCGCCGTCCAGGTCGACGGCGACCGAGGTGTACTGGCCCGGGACGAAGGTGGGCACCGGCCCGCCGCCGGCCGGGACCAGGGTGAACGACACGACGTCCAGCGCCTCGGTGGTCCGGGCGACGACCCGCCAGTCCCGCCAGACCGACTCGCCCTCGGCCAGCCCGGCGGCGGTGTAGAGGCGGGCCTCCCGGGCGATCAGCTCGCAGGCCAGCAGCCAGTAGACCTCGTCCCAGGCCGCCGCCACCTCGGCGGTGACGGCGTCGCCGAGCACCTCGCCGACGGCGGCGAGCAGGTGCCGGCCGACGATCGTGTACTGGGTGGCGGTGATGCCGAGCGAGGCGTGCTTGTGCGCGATGCGGTCCAGGATCGGCCCCCACGGCGCGCGGCTGCCGCCGGTCAGGTGCTCCGCGTACGCGACCACGGCGGCCGCGAGGGCGGCCTTCTGCGTGCCGGTGGCCTGGTTGCTGCGGTTGAAGATGTCGAGCAGTTCGGGGTGCGCGTCGAACATCCGCTGGTAGAACCGGCCGGTGATCGCCTCGCCGTGCGCCTGCACGGCGGGCAGGGTCGCCGTCACCACTGCTGCTGAGGACTCCGAGAGCACGGCTTTCTCCTTCTGAGGTGGATCGCTCGAACCACGCCAGCAAAACAGGTATTCGAGATACCTCTTCAGGGTCGAAGGTCCCGGGTCGGGGGTCGTCCGGATCACATCCCGGGTCCGGTCGACCGTGGTGAGGGCTCGACCGCGGTGGCTAGGGTCGAGGCGTGAAGCTCAACCGGTCCACCGACATGGCGCTGCGCATCGCCATGCTCGCCGCCGCGAGCCCGCGACGGATGACCGTGGACGAGCTGTCCGACCAGCTCGACCTGCCCCGCAACCACGTCGCCAAGGTGGTGCAGCGGTTGCAGCGGCTCGGGGTGCTGGTCACGACCCGGGGCCGCTCCGGCGGGGTGGCCTTCGCCGAGGGCGGCGGGAACGCCACGGTCGGGCACGTGGTGCGGGCCTTCGAGGGCGACGACGAGGTGGTCTCCTGCGACGAGCCGGCCTGCTCGCTGCGCGCGGCCTGCCGGCTGCGGGGCGAACTTCGCCGCGCCCGGGACGCCTTCCTCGCCGTGCTGGACGACGTGACGCTCGGCGGGCTGGTCGCCGGGCCGACCGGCCCGGCGCTGCTCGCCCTCGGCCTGCCCCGCCCCCGACCGGTGCCGGCGCCGGCCGCGCCGTCGTCCGGGGAGCGACCTCTGCCGGGCGCGCCGCCGTCGGGGGAGCCGCCCTCGCCGGGCACGCCGTCGTCCGGCGAGCCGTCGGCGCCGGGCCCGCTGCCCCCTGCGGCCGTGCCCGGCCCGTCGCGGCCGGCCGCGACACCGTCCCGGGTCGGCCGACGGGCCGTACCCGATCCGGTCTGAGGAGCGACGATGTCCCGTGCTGCGGTCTCCCACCCGGTGTTCGCCCGGGTGTTCGCGCGGGCGAGCGTGGCGATGGACGCCGCCGGCGCGGCCGCACACCGCCGCCGGCTCGTCGCCGGCCTCGCGGGCCGGGTGGTCGAGGTCGGCGCCGGCAACGGCCGCACCTTCGCGCACTACCCGGGCACCGTCGAGCGCGTGCTGGCGGTCGAGCCGGAGCCACGGCTGCGGGCGGCGGCCCGGGCGGCGGCGGCCGGGGCGCCCGTACCCGTGGAGGTGGTCGACGGCCTCGCCGAGGCGCTGCCGGCGCCCGACGCCGACGCCGACGCGGTGGTGCTGTCCCTGGTCCTCTGCTCGGTGGCCGACCAGGCCGCCGCGCTGCGCGAGGTCCGCCGGGTGCTGCGGCCCGGTGGGCAGGTGGGCTTCTTCGAGCACGTACGCGCGCAGACGCCGGGCCTGCGCCGCGTGCAGCGGCTGGTCGACGCGACCGTCTGGCCGTTGCTCTGCGGCGGCTGCCACACGGGCCGCGACACGGTGGGCGCGATCCGGGCCGCGGGCTTCACCGTCACCGCGCTGGACGCGTTCCGCTTCCCCGACAGTCGGCTCCCGGCCCCCGCCGCCCCGCACGTGCTCGGCGTGGCTACCCGCGACTGATCCACCCGTCGGCGGCCCCCGGCCTTCGCCCGTGACCGCGTCGGCCGTCCGCGACCGCGTCGGCCGTCCGTGACCGCGTCGGCCGTCCGCGACCGCGCCAGCGTCCTGACCGTCTCGGCCGTTCGTGGCCGCGTCGGCCCGCCCGGCCCCGGACGCGGCGGAACCCCGCGCCGAGCGGCACGGGGTTCCGGGACGCGGTCGCGGTCAGGAGACCGTGATCGAGCCGTCCCCGGCGCGGACGCAGGCCACGGAACGCGCACCGGTGGTGGCCGCGCCCGTCAGGCACTGCCCGAGCACCTGGTGGCCGGCGGCGTTCGGGTGCCACGACTCCTGGCAGGTCTGGAAGTAGCTCACGCAGGTGTTCGCGATCCGCTGGATGGCGATCTTGTCCTTGCCGGACAGGCTGGTGACGAAGACGCCGTTCGGCGGGCTGTCCTGCAGGCGGATCGGGGTGGCCAGGGCGCCGGCCGGGCTGGTCCCCGACTCGCAGAGCCGGGCGCCGTCGAAGGCCCGCTGCACGTTGAGGTAGACCAGGTCCGCACCGGGGAACTCGGCGGCCAGGGTGTCCCGGGTGGACTTCACCAGGGTGCCCAGCCCCTGCGAGAAGCGGTGCCCCGGCAGCAGGCTGGCCCGGTGGATCGGGCAGCCGGCCGCGTACCGCTCGGCGCCCAGCGCGCGGAACTTGTCCCGGGTGTCGTCCCGGCTGTCCTCCTCGTGGAAGCGCGCCTCGAGGTCGAGCGGCAGCGGGTTGGTGTAGTCCTGCAGGACGATCCGGTGCTGACCGTCGGCGTCGATCTCGCGCAGCGTGGTGAGGAGCTGGCGTACGGCCGAGGTGGTCTCCGCGGTCGCGGCGCTCCACTGGGCGGCGGTGGCCAGGTCCGCGTCGGTGCAGGGCTTCTGCTCCACCGGCCCGCCCAGGTAGGCCCAGAACTCCCACCAGCCGGTCCAGGCGTCGGCGATGAACCGGTTGGCGCACTTCTCCGCGACGTTGCCGAAGGTGAACGAGCTGTTGTTCGAGCCGAGCCCGAGCAGCACCAGGTCGATGTCGTGGGTCCGGCTGACCGCGCGCAGCTGGTCGAGCTGGGCGGCCACCTGACGGCCGTTGGTCCGGGCCGAGGAGGCGGCGGCGATGTCGTGCGGCTGCCCGCCGGAGCAGGCGAGGTTGAACCGGTCCTGGATGCCCGGCAGGTCGGCCCGGTGCAGCGAGGCGTTGGCCGAGCGGTGGCAGAAGAACGCGTTGTTGTTCGCGGCGGTCCAGCCCGGGAAGCCCTGGGCGACCCCGTTGACGTCGGCCACCGGGGTGTACGCCCCGGCACCCTCACCGCTGATGAAGCTGTCGCCGAGCGCCACCGCGGCGGTGGGCGGGGCTGCCGAGGCCGGGGCGCTCAACCCGACGGCGGTCGACAGGGTGGCGGTGGCGACGGCGAGCGCCGCCGCGAGTGCGGTACGACGGAACCTGGACATGACGTCCCCCATCTGTCCATCGAAACGTGAAAGATCCTCCGAGGGCGCGATCAGATCACCCCGGCATGACGGGCGTCAATGGGCCGTAACGAAATCTTTCGCAAAGGGACACACCCGCCCCGTCCTGGCCCTTGCCGGCGCCGGCGGTCGGGGCGCCCGGTCCGGTGGGCGTCGGCGGCGGGGTGTCCACGGCCGGTGGCGCCGCCCACCCGGTGCCCGGGAACCCGGCGTCCGCCGCGGGGAAGGTCGGCCACGGCCTCGTTGTTGTCCGGATGGAACCGCCCGCGGCCGGCTCGTTCGCGAACCGGTCACGGTGGCGCTGACACGCCGGAACCGGACGGGACGCGTTACCCTCCCGCCCGGGGCCCGCCCCACGACGAGGCGCGTGCCTCGCTGCGGGGCGCCGTCGTCCTGTCGCATCTCCCGGTTAGGCTCGCTGCGGCGCGCCGGCCGACCGACGACGTCGGACGCGGCACCACATCGCCGAGACCTGGGAGTACGACCAGTTGACCGCAGAGCCTGAGACCCTGTACGGGGCCGACGACCTCACGCACCTCGAGGGGCTGGACGCCGTCCGCAAGCGGCCCGGCATGTACATCGGCTCCACCGACAGCCGTGGCGTGGGTCACCTCGTCAACGAGATCCTCGACAACTCCACGGACGAGGGCGTCGCCGGCCACGCCACGAAGGTGGAGGTGACGCTGCACGCCGACGGCTCGGTCCAGGTCGACGACGACGGCCGGGGCATCCCCACCGACGTGCACGCCAAGTCCGGCATCTCCGGCGTCGAGCTGGTGCTCACCCGGCTGCACGCGGGCGGCAAGTTCGGCGGCTCCGGTTACAAGACCTCCGGGGGTCTGCACGGCGTGGGCGCCTCGGCGGTCAACGCGCTGTCCCGCCGGTTCGACGTCACCGTCCGTCGGGGCGGCAAGGTCCACGCGATGTCGTTCCGGCACGGCGTGCCGGGAGTCTTCGACGGTGACGGCCCCGACGCCGCGTTCACCCCGGGCCCCGGGCTCCAGATCGTCGGTGCGATGAAGCGTGGCCAGCGCACCGGCACCTCGATCCGCTGGTGGCACGACGCGCGTTACTTCGAGACCGGCGCCACCCTGGACGCCGACGCCGTGCGGACGAAGCTACGCAACACGGCGTTCCTGGTGCCGGGCGTGAGCTACACGCTGCGTGACCACACCGGCGAGGAGCCGACCGAGGAGAGCTTCCACTACCCCAACGGGCTGACCGACATGGTGGAGTTCCTCGCCCCGGCCGGCGACCGGCCTGTCTCCGGCATGCTGATGGTCACCGGCGAGGGCACCTACCGGGAGAACGCCGCCGACGCCAACGGGGTCATGCAGTCCAACGTGCAGCGTCGGGCCGAGGTCGAGGTGGCCTTCCGCTGGGGCACCGGTTACGAGCGCACCGTCGAGTGCTTCACCAACACCATCCGCAACGCGCACGGCGGCACCCACCGCAAGGGCTTCGAGCGGGGCCTGGCGCGTACCCTCGCCGACGCCGTCCGCAACACCCGTGGCCTGCTCAAGGCCAAGGAGGACCCGCCCACCCTGGACGACGTCCTGGAGGGCATGACCGCGGTCGTGCACGTGCGGATCCCGGAGCCACAGTTCACCTCGCAGACGAAGGACGAGCTCTCCACCGCCGGCATCACCAAGGTGATCCAGGCGCTGGTCGAGCAGCACCTGAAGGCGTGGCTGGAGGACCGCAGGACCAAGGCCGAGGCGCGTACGGTCCTCCAGAAGATCGTCGACGCGGCGCGCGTACGGCTGACGCAGAAGCAGCAGAAGGACGCCGCCCGCCGCAAGACCGCCCTGGAGGGCGCGTCGATGCCGCCCAAGCTGGTCGACTGCCGGGCCGCCGGCATCGAGCGCAGCGAGCTGTTCATCGTGGAGGGCGACAGCGCGCTGGGCACGGGCCGGCTCGCCCGCTCCGCCGAGTACCAGGCGCTTCTTCCGATCCGCGGCAAGATCCTCAACGTGCAGAAGGCCAACCTCCAGCAGGTGCTGGACAACGCCGAGTGCGCGGCCATCGTGCAGGTGCTCGGCGCCGGCTCCGGTCGCACGTTCGACCTGTCCGCGATGCGCTACGGCCGAGTTCTGATCATGGCCGACGCCGACGTGGACGGCGCGCACATCCGCACCCTGCTGATCACGCTCTTCGCCCGCTACATGCGACCGCTGATCGAGGCCGGCCGGCTCTACGCGGCGATGCCGCCCCTGCACAAGATCACCACCAGGGGGCGCAACCCGCAGACGATCTACACCTACACCCAGGCGGAGATGGAGGCGACGGTCCGCAAGCTGGAGAAGGCCGGCAAGCAGATCGTCACCCCGATCCCGCGCTTCAAGGGTCTCGGCGAGATGGACGCCGACGAGCTGTGGGAGACGACGATGAACCCGGCCACCCGGGCCGTCCGCCGGATCACCCTCGACGACGTCGACGCCGCCGAGCGGATCCTCGAACTGCTGATGGGGGAGAAGGTCGAGCCGCGCCGCAACTGGCTGATCGACTCCGCCGACCGGGTCGACCGCGAGGCGATCGACGCATGACCAGGCCCGCCACCACCCGCCGGGAAGTGAGCTGAACGATGGCACGCCGCAAGGACGACCGCGCCAAGGTGGACCTGTCCGCCTTCGACCAGGCCGGCGCGCGGGTCTTCGACAACCCGCTGGTCACGGAGGTCTCCGACTCCTACCTGGAGTACGCCTTCTCGGTGATCCACTCCCGGGCCCTGCCCGACGCCCGCGACGGCCTCAAGCCGGTGCACCGGCGCATCCTCTGGTCCATGTACGAGCAGGGCCACCGACCCGACCGGGGGCACGTGAAGTCCGCCCGCATCGTCGGGGACGTGATGGGCAAGTACCATCCGCACGGCGACACCGCGATCTACGACGCGATGGTGCGCCTGGCGCAGGACTTCTCGCTGAACGCGCCACTCATCGACGGGCACGGGAACTTCGGCAGCCCGGACGACGGGCCGGCGGCGTCGCGCTACACCGAGGCCCGGATGTCGCGCGAGGCGATGCTGCTCGTCGGCGAGCTGGGCGAGGACACGGTCGACGTCGAGCCCAACTACGACGGCTCGCTGACCCAGCCCACCGTGCTGCCCGCCGCGTTCCCCAACCTGCTGGTCAACGGCGCGTCGGGGATCGCGGTCGGCATGGCGACCAACATGATCCCGCACAACCTCGGCGAGGTCGTCTCCGCCGCCCGCTGGCTGATCAACCACCCGGACGCCACGCTCGACAAGCTCATGGAGTTCGTCCCCGGTCCGGACCTGCCCACCGGTGGCGTGCTGCTCGGGCTCGACGAGGTGCGTCGCGCCTACGAGACCGGGCGCGGCGTCGTCCGGATGCGGGGCAAGGTCGAGATCGGCCCGCTGGAGGGCAGCCGTGGCCGGCAGGCGATCACCGTCGTGGAGCTGCCGTACGGCATCGGCGCGGAGAAGGTCATCGCGGCCATCACCAACGAGGTCAACAAGACCAAGCGGCTCACCGGCATCGCCGACGTCAAGGACCTCACCGACCGGGAGAGCGGCACCCGCCTGGTGATCGAGTGCAAGGTGGGGGTCAACCCGCAGGCGCTGCTCGCCGACCTCTACCGGCTCACCCCGCTGGAGCAGTCGTTCGGCGTCAACAACCTGGTGCTGGTCGACGGGCAACCGCAGACGCTCGGGCTGAAGGCGCTGCTGGAGGTCTTCCTGGCCCACCGCTACGAGGTCGTGACCCGGCGCAGCTCGTACCGCCGCCGCAAGCGCCAGGAGCGGCTGCACCTGGTCGACGGCCTGCTGGTCGCCCTGCTCGACATCGACAAGGTGGTCAAGCTGATCCGGGGCAGCGACGACGCGCAGGCCGCCAAGGACGGCCTGATGCGCCAGTTCGGCCTCTCGGACATCCAGGCCACCTACATCCTGGACACTCCGCTGCGCCGGTTGACGAAGTACGACCGGATCGAGCTGGAGGCCGAGCAGGAGAAGCTCCGCAAGGAGATCGCCGAGCTCTCCACCATCCTCGACGACCCGAAGGTGCTGAAGAAGGTCGTCTCCGACGAGCTGGCGGCGGTGGTGAAGCAGTTCGGCGCGCCGCGCCGCACCACGCTCGTCGACGGGGACCTCAAGGAGGTGCTGGCCGCGTCCGCGCCGGCCGGCCCGCTGGAGGTCGCCGACGATCCCTGCCAGGTGATCCTCTCCGCGACCGGGCTGGTGGCCCGGACGGCGGCCGAGTCGGAGGAGGCGTCCGAGGGGCGCCGCCGGCACGGCCGGGTCAAGCACGATGCCGTACGCGCCGTCGTGCACTCCACCGCCCGGGGGCGGGTGCTGCTGGTGACCAGCGCCGGGCGGGCGTTCAAGGTCGACGTGCTGCCGCTGCCGGTCCTGCCCGAGCAGGCGGGGACGGTGTCGCTGCGCGGCGGAATGGCCGCCGCCGAGTTGGTGCCGCTGGAATCGGGGGAGACCGTGGTCGGGCTGGCGCCGCTCGGGCCGTCGGCCGAGGGCTCCCCGGGCCTCGCCCTGGGCACCCGGCAGGGCGTGGTCAAGGTCTGCGCGCCGGAGTGGCCCGTCCGCTCGGACGAGTTCGAGGTGATCGGCCTGCGGGAGGGCGACGAGGTGGTCGGGGCGACCTGGCTCACCGACGGCGCGGAGACGCTCACCTTCGTCACCTCGGAGGCGTCGCTGCTGCGGTTCGCCGCCGGACTGGTCCGGCCGCAGGGGACCAAGGGCGGCGGCATGTCGGGCATCAACCTGCCCGCCGGCGCCCGGGTGGTGTTCTTCGGCGCGGTCCGCACCGACGACCCGGGCCACGGCGAGCCGATGGTGGTCACCTCCACGGGCGCCACGGTGAAGGTCACGCCGTTCCAGGCGTACCCGGCGAAGGGGCGGGCGACCGGCGGGGTGCGCGCCCACCGCTTCCTCAAGGGTGAGACCGACGTGGCCGTCGCCTGGGTCGGGCCGCGTCCGGTGGCCGCCACCGCCACCGGCGAGCCGGTGGAGCTGCCGGCGGCGGACCCGCGCCGCGACGGCTCCGGCTTCGCCGTGATGCTGGGCCCCACCGTCGTCGGCCACCAGATCGAACGCGACTGACCCGTCAGCAGGGAGGGCCGGCTGCACCGCAGCCGGCCCTCCCTGCTCCCCGCTCCCCGCTCCCCGCACCCTACCCAGCCCCACCCCACCGGCCCACCTGCCGATGTCGATCATGAGGTTGGCTGGTCGGAATCGGGCATACTGCCCCGCTAACCTCATGATCAACGCTGCCGGAGGCGGGGCGGGGCGGGGGCGAGGGCCGGGCCGGGGGTGGGTCAGCGGGTCGGGTGGGAGTCGGGGGTCGGGGTGGGTTCGGGGGTGGGGGTGGGGGTGGGGGTGGGGGTGGGGGTGGTGCCGCGTAGGTGGGCCACCAGGCGCATGCCGTGGTAGACGGCGAGGGCGGCGGCGGTGCCCAGGGCGATGCCGTTGAACGAGAGGTCGCCGGCGGTGAGGGTGTAGTTGGCCGCGCCGACGATCACCGCGACGGCGGCGGTCATCAGGTTCACCGGGTCGTGGAAGTCCACCCGGTTCTCGATCCAGATCCGCGCGCCGAGGATGGCGATGAGGCCGTACAGGGCAGTGGTGGCGCCGCCGAGCACGCCGGCCGGCACGGTGAGGATCAGCGCGCCGAACTTCGGGCTGAGCCCGAGCAGCACCGCCGTCACGCCGGCCACCCAGTACGCGGCGGTGGAGTAGACCCGGGTCGCCGCCATCACGCCGATGTTCTCCGCGTAGGTGGTGGTGCCGGAGCCGCCGCCGGAGCCGGCGAGCACCGTGGCCAGTCCGTCGCCCATGAACGCCCGGCCCATGTCCCGGTCCAGGTTCCGGCCGGTCATCGCGGCGACCGCCTTGACGTGCCCGGCGTTCTCGGCGATCAGCACCAGGATCACCGGGATCACCAGCACGACCGCGCGCAGGCTGAAGCTCGGCGCGTGGAACTCGGGCAGACCGACCCACGCGGCGTCCCGCAGGCCGTCGACCGCCTTCGGATCCAGGTCGCCGAGCACGGCGGCGAGCACCCAGCCGACCACCACCCCCAGCAGGATGGAAAGTCGGGCCAGGAAGCCCCGGAAGGCCACCGTGGCGAGCAGGATGGCGGCCAGGGTCACCACCGCGATCAGCGGCTGGGCCTTCACGCCGGTGCCGCTCCCGTCGCCGTCCCAGGCGACGGGGGCGAGGTTCAGGCCGATCAGCGCGACGATCGCCCCGGTGACGACGGGCGGCATCAGCGCGTCGATCCAGCGTGACCCGGCGAGCTGGACGACCAGCCCGACGACGGCCAGCGCCACGCCGGCGACGACGATGCCGCCGAGCGCCGGGCCGATGTCGCCGCCGGCCTTGGCCGCCAGCACCGGCGCGATGAAGGCGAAGGACGAGCCGAGGTACGAGGGCAGCCGGTTGCCGGTGATCAGCAGGAACAGCAGCGTGCCGAGCCCGGAGAAGAAGAGCGTGGTGGCCGGCGGGAACCCGGTGATGAGCGGCACCGTGAAGGTGGCGCCGAACATCGCGACGACGTGCTGCACGCCGACGCCGAGGGTGCGCGGCCAGGAGAGGCGTTCGCCGGGGTGGACCACGTCGCCGGGGCGGATGGACCGGCCGTCGCCGTGGACCGCCCACGCGGACCAACGGGAGCGCGGCTCGGTGGAGGACTGGGTCATGGAACGCCCTTCGCGTCGTGAAGAGGTGACGGGGGCGCAGGTGAAACCCAGGAGTCGTTTCTAGCAGAGGCCCGGCCCGACCCGGCCGGTGGCCCGGCAGCGGCGGGTCAGGCGACGCCGGCGGGGCGGAACTGGACGCTGACCCGGGGGCCGACGGGGCGGGTGGTCTTGGGCACGGCGTGCTCCCAGGTGCGCTGGCAGGAGCCGCCCATCACCACGAGGTCGCCGTGGCCGAGCGGGAAGCGCAGGCTGTCGCCGCCACCACGGGGCCGCAGCAGCAGTGAGCGCGGCGAGCCGAACGAGACGATGGCGACCATGGTGTCGGTGTGCGCGGAGCGCCCCTGGGTGTCGCCGTGCCAGGCGACGCTGTCGCGGCCGGAGCGGTAGAGGCACATGCCGGCGGTGACGAAGGGCTCGCCGAGCTCGGGGGCGTAGTGCCGGGTGAGGGCGGCGCGCGCCTCGGTGAGCAGCGGGTGCGGCAGCGGGCGGTGCCCGGCGTACCAGCAGAGCAGCCGGGGGACGTCGACCTCGGCGTCGTACATCGTGCGGCGCTCGGCCCGCCAGGGGACGTCGCGCAGCAGGACGTCGAAGACCTGGTCGGAGCCGGTGACCCAGCCGGGCAGATGGTCGACCCACGCGCCGCGGGTGAGCGGGTGCCGGCGCAGCCGGTCGGCCAGCGGGCTCAGCGACGCTCCGGCGGCGGTGAGGTCGAACATCGACGGCTGGTAGGCGGCCCCGGTCATCCGCCCAGCGTACCCGCCGTGTTGGTACAGGTGTACGGAAGGAGGCGACGCCTCAGCGGTTCAGCATCCGGCGCACCCGACCACCGATCACCTGCTTGACCCGGGCCTGCAGGCGCTGCCCGCGCAGCGTCTCCGTCTCCTTGCGCAGCTCGACGTTGCGGTCGCGCAACCACTGGATCCGCTCCAGCAGCGCGTCGGGGGCGGTCGCGGCGGCCGGACGTACGGCGGGCGGGAAGGTGGTGGACCGCACCTGCGCGTCGAACCGGGCCGCGCTGACGCCGTCGGCGAAGGCGTTGCCCAGGTCGTGCCTGGCGAGGAAGGCCAGCATCGTCTCGTAGCGCGACTTGTGGCCGGCGTTGAGCGCCGTGTAGTCGGCCTCCTCGTAGAGCTGGGCGGCGTCGACGTCGACCGGCACGTCCTTCATCACCCGGTGCGGGATGTCGAAGTACCGGGCGAGTTCCAGGGTGCGCGAGTCGTGCGCGAAGAGGTAGCCGGGGGTGCCGGCGACCAGCGCCGTGATGGTGCCGTGGATGCGGGTGCCGAACGCGAACTCGAACCCGGAGAGGTAGTCCATCCAGGTCCAGGGGTCGACGAACATCCGCACCTTGTCCTCGGTGAACAGCGGGTGCGAGGTGTGGATCGGGATCTTGCTGGTCCTGCCCCGGTCCCCGGGAGCGTCGCCGTAGAGCAGCGTGCCGAGCGTCTTGAGGTCCTGCGGCAGGTAGCGCAGGTTCGGGTACCGGGCGTGGTGCCGGGCGATGATCTCCGCCATGGACGTGACGTACGGCGAGACGGTGAGCGCGAGCCTGTCGTCGGGCGACAGCGACGCCTTCCTCTTTTCCACCCGCAGGCTGTCGCCGTGCAGGAACATCGACGGGCAGCCGATCACGTCGACGGCCGAGAAGCCCAGGGTGCGCAGGTAGTCCCGGGTGATCTCGCCCCGGACGCCGATGCTGTGCGAGCGGTCGAGGACCGCCCGGACGAACCGGGTCACGACGTCGTCGATCGGGCGCAGGTACTCCCGGTCGCCGTTGACGTCGGTCTGCACGCCCACCCCGAGCACCACCACCGGGATCTTCAGCTGCTCGATGAGCTTCGTCATGGCCTCGACGCGGTGGGCGTAGCTGCGGCGGAAGGCGTTGGCGAGCGGTACGACGTAGACGTCGTACCGCTCGTTGATCATGTCGGCGTCGCGCGGGTTGATCCTGAACTCGGTCGAGGTGATCTCGGCGGTGGCGGTGCGCAGCAGTTTGTGGGCGGCGTGGCTGAAGACGAGGTTGCCGTTGTTGTCGCCGATCCAGTTCCGCTCGTGCGTCTCCTCGGGCGAGTAGACGTCGAACGGGCCCTTCTTCGCCCGCATCAGGATCCGCTGGTGCATTCGTCCCCGCCTCTCGTCACCTCCGGGTCTGGGAATACTAGCCACCGATCGACCGAAACCCGGACGGCCGCCATCCGTCGTCACGCGCGGGGACGGAACGGTCACCCAGGGGCGACCGGAACGGGCATTCCCCTACGGGACAGAACGGGCACTCACGGACGGGACGGAACAGAGCCTCAGGTGCGGCGGGTAGGGTGCCCGGCGGGGCGGCGCCGACCGGTGGGCCGCCCACGGGGCCCCTCGGGGCACCTCAGGTTGGGGTCGAGGAGGAGACGTACGTGCTGGTGACCCTGCGGATCGTCGGGATGCCGGCATGAACGACGCCGCGACCGCCGCGCCGGCCGTCCGGCCCGCGTCCCCGGCCAGCCGCCTGCCGTCGCTGACCGGGCTGCGCTGGGTCGCCGCCCTGCTCGTCTTCGGGTTCCACGTCGCGACGATGGGCATCATCGCCGAGCCCGGCCAGAAGGCCGTCGTGGACTGGGCCTTCGCCCTCGGCCTGTCGGGCGTGCAGTTCTTCTTCATCCTCAGCGGCTTCGTGCTGGTCTGGTCGGCCCGACCCACCGACACCCGTCGGGCGTTCTGGCGGCGCCGGGTGGCCAAGATCTGGCCGAGCCACGTGGTGCTGTGGGCGGTGGCCCTGGCGGTCGCGGCCTGGTTCGCCGACCCCGTGGACCGGTTCGTCGCGGTGGAGAACCTGTTCCTCCTCCAGGCGTGGGACCCCCGGCCGGGCCACTTCTACAGCATCAACACCGTCAGCTGGTCGCTGTCCTGCGAGTTCTTCTTCTACCTCTGCCTGCCGTTGGCGCTGCCGCTGATCCGCCGGGCCCGGCCGTGGGCGCTGTGGGCCGTCGTGGTCGCGGTGCCGCTGCTCATCCTGGCGCTCTGGCCGGCCCAGGCGCTGGTGCCGGAGGAGAGCCGCTGGTGGTTCACCCAGATCTTCCCGCCGGTGCGGTCGCTGGAGTTCTGGATGGGCGTGGCCGCCGCCGAGCTGATGCGGCGCGGCCGGTGGCGTGGACCGGGCCTGCCGCTGGCCAGCCTGATCTTCGTGGCGACCTGGGTGGTCGCCGCGCAGTGGGTCCGCGCCGAGCTGTGGGCGGCGCTGCTCTCGGTGGCGTACATCCTGGTCATCGCCGCGGCGGCGGACGCGGACGTGCGCGGGCGGCGCTCGCCGTGGCGGTCCCGTCCGATGGTCTGGCTCGGTGAGGTCTCCTTCGCCTTCTACCTGGTGCACGTCCTGGTGATGATCACCGTTTTGCGGCTCACCGGCGACTGGGGCGTCGGCTTCACCGGCTGGTGGGGGCCGGCGGTGGTGCTCGGCTTCCTGCTGGTCAACCTGGCCCTGGCCGGCCTGTTGCACCGGGTCGTCGAGACGCCGATGATGCGGTTGCTCACCCCGCGCAGGCCGGCCCGGGCGATGCCGCGGGACGGGGGCGACGCCGGGACGCACTCCGGCGGCCCCGGGGCGACGCCGCCGGGGGAGCGGGGCAACGCCGTGCCGCGCCCCCGGGCCGCCGATCCGCGCGACGACCACCGACCGGCGTACGCCGACCAGCGCTGACCGCCCCGGCGACCGCAGTGCCCGCCGACGAAATCCCGACCGTTTCGGTGACGCCGGTCACCACGTCGGCGAACCGGTCATCCGGCGCGGCCCGGTCGATTCCCTCCGGCGTTTCGGCGCCGTTGTCCGCCACTCGTCCCGTTGTCACCCGCAGGTGCCCGCAGAAACGGTCGTCCCATTGAGTCGCGTCAGTGGCGAAGTGCCCGCAAAAATTGTCTCCCGATCAGGGTTTAGGCAGGTGGGACGGGGTTGGCAGGGCGCGGGCCGGCCAGTAATGTCGGCGCGTCCGGTGCGGTACCCGATCGCCAGAGGCGACGCCGCGCCGACCCGCCTAATCGTGCACGACGAACCGGGGACCCAGTGCTTGTTGGGGTGAATCCGTGGGCCGTGGGCCCGTGGTAGGGCGTTCTTCCCGCCCGAATCCGTCAGCTAACCCGGTCGGCGGTGTCGGAAGGAGTTCCATCCTCATGCCACACCCGTCCACCCCTCGGTCGTTCCGCCGTCTCCACGGCGCCGCGGTGCCCGCGCTCGTCCGCCCGCAGGTCACGAGCTGACCCACCGGTCACCGTCCGTCGCCCGGCATCCCGGGCGCATTCCCTGAGTGGCCCACCACCCGCCCGGACGCCCGTCCGCGCGGTCGGTCCGCCCTGCCCTCGGCGCGGACCGACGGTCGCTCACCCCCGAGCCCGTGGAGGAAACCGTGAAGCACCACCTCAAGCGACAGCTGCGTCGCCTCACGTCCGAGCGTCCGTACCAGTTGGCCGCCGCGTCCGCCGCGGCGCTCGTGCTGGCGTCGGGCACGGGCGCGCTGCTGGCCGGAGCCGACGAGGCCCCCGCCGCAGCGCAGGCCCCGGTGGCCGCGACCGAACTGCGGGACGACACCGCGGCCTCGCGCAGCCAGGCCAGGGTCGCGACCGCCCCGTCCAGCGCCGCCCCGGCCGCCTCCAGCGCCGCCCCGTCGGCCAGCGCCTCCAGCGCCGCCCCGGACCCGGACCTGACCCGCAAGCCGGAGCCGCCGAAGCCCCCGGCCGCCAAGACCCTGGACTACGACTACCAGGCCCAGACCACCTTCTACAACTGTGGTCCGGCGGCCGTCCGGCACGCCCTCAGCGCCGCCGGCATCGCGCGCAGCCAGGACGCCCTCGGTGCCCAGCTGGGTACCGACCAGATGGGCACCGACTCGGCCCAGGACACCACCCGCGTGCTGAACGCGGTGGTGAAGGGCGACCCGTACCGGACCCGGATGATCCCTGGTGGCGCGGCCACCCCGGCCCAGATGGACCGGCTCCAGGCCGACGTCGTCGCGGCCATCGCCGACGGGCGGGGCGTCGTGGTCAACGTCGCCGGCAGCGCCACGGACACCGACGGCGGCTGGCACTCCTTCCCCGGCGGCCACTACATCGCCGTGGTCGGCTACCAGGACGAGGGGCGGCTGGTGAAGATCGCCGACTCGGCGAACCCGGCGACCGCCTCGTACTGGATCAGCACCATCGCCCTGGCGAACTGGGCCGCCACCCGCGGCTACTCCGCCTGAGCGACACCGTCGGGCGTCGGCCTCCGGATTCCGGGGGCCGACGCCCGATGTCGTGTCCGGGTCACGGCCCTCGCCCACGGCGTCCGGTGGGTGGCACACTGCGCCCATGGTCGATGAATCGGGTGACCGGGACGGCCGGCGGGTGCTCCTGCTGCTGCACGGCATGGGTGCGACCGGCGACGTGTGGCTGCCCTGGGCGCCGCTGCTCGAGCGTCGGTGGACGGGACGGTGGCTGGCGCCGGACCTCGCCGGTCACGGCTGGTCGCCGCCGCTGCCGGAGTACTCGTTCCCGGGGCTGGCCGCGCGGATCGCCGCGGGGCTCGCTGCGGGGGACCGGCTCGTCGTGCTGGGGCACTCCCTCGGCGGGGTGGTCGGTCTGGCACTGGCCGCCCGCAGCGCCGGGCTGCCCGTCGACGCCGTGGTCGGGCTCGGCATCAAGGCCGTCTGGTCGCCGGCGGAGCTGGCGAAGGCGGGTGAGTTGGCGGCCCGGCCGGTGACCTGGTTCGCCAGCCGGGACGAGGCCGCCCGCCGCTACCTGCGGGTGGCCGGACTGACCGGGCTCTTCGCCCCGGACCATCCCGTCGTGGAGGCCGGGCTGCGGCAGGTCGACGACCGCTGGCGGCTGGCGATGGACCCGGCCGCGTTCGGCGTGGGCGCGCCGGACCTGCCCGCCCTGCTGGCCGCGACCGACGTGCCCGTGCTGCTGGCCCGCGGCGAGCACGACTCCATGGTCACCGACGCCCAGCTCAGGGAGCTGGGCGTGCCGGTGGTCACCCTGGTCGGCCTCGGGCACAACGCCCACGTCGAGGCCCCCGAGGCGGTCCTGGACCTCGTCGACCCCTACCGCTGACCGTTCCCACCCGAGGCGGGGCGTCAGGTGGCGGGGGAGAGCGTCGCCTCGTCCGGGTCGAGCGGCAGGTCGGCGCCGCCGGCGCGCGCGGCAGGTGCGTTCCACTTCCCGTCGAGCTGGCGCCGCGCGGCCTCCAGGAAGGCCTCGGCGTACGACTCGGCGGGGAAGTCACCCAGGTAGCGGCTCCGGGTGGCCCACCGCGCCGGGGCCAGCGGGTCGGTGTCCAGCAGCGCGGTCAGCACCTCGTCCGCGTTGGACATGTCGCGCCGCAGCACGTAGCCCGACTCGGCGAGCGGGAACTGCTCGGGGAACCGGTCGCCGGAGTCCACCATGTCGGTCACCGCGTACGGCTTGCCGGAGTAGAGGTAGTCGGAGATCACCCCGGACACGTCGGAGATCAGCGCGTCCGAGCGGTTCACGCACTCGGTGAGGGTCAGCTCCCGGCTGGCGGCGGCGCCGAAGACGTGCTGCCGGCCGCTGCGGGCCCGGTCGGCGGCCAGCAGTTCGGTGAGCCGGCCCAGCTGCCGGGCGGAGGCCGGGTTCTGCGAGGTGTACGGGTGGGCGCGCAGGATCACCGTCGCGCCCCGGTCGAGCAGCCGGCGCAGCAGGGTCTCGGCCACCGGCAGGGAGCAGTAGTTCGCGTCCGCGTTGTGCCCGGTCCAGGTCGGCGTGTAGAGCACGGTCGGGTTGGCCCGGCCGCGCGCCGGCTCGGGGCGTACCTCGATCGACTCGACCTGCGGGCGGCCGACGACGACGAACTTCTCCGCCGGGATGTCCACCCCGGCGCGGGCGTACCGGTCGATGGCGGCCTGGCCGGCGACGAAGATCCGGTCGAAGATCGCCGAGACGGGGTTGGCGCTGGGGGCCTTGTCGCTGTCGCCGTGGTGCAGCTGGACGTGGGTCAGCTGGGTGAAGCGGATGCAGTGGCTGTTCTTCGCGCCGTGGTTGACGTAGAACGCCACCCGCAGGCTTGGCACCAGCGCCTCGTCCATCGCCCTGGTGGTGGGGCAGTAGACCACGGGCGCGCTGGTGGCCGCCGCGATCAACGGCAGGAACTCCGGCTCGCGCACCATCACCAGGAACGGCCGGCCGATCCGCTCGAGGTACGGCAGCCACATGGTGACCTGGTACTCCGAGCCGGGCGGCGCGGAGAAGTGCAGCAGGAACTCGGGCCGGTGCCGGCGCAGCGCGCGGGACACCGCCGAGCCGCCGGCGCCCGGCCGGAACCGGCGCCGGGCCAGGTCCAGCCCGACCGCCCCGGCACCGGCGGCGACCAGGGCGACCGCCGCCAGCGCGACACCGGCCGGCAGGCCCGCGACGGCCGCCAGCGCCAGCAGGGCGAGCAGCCCCGCCAGGGCGTCGCCGAGGCGGGCGGCGACCAGCGGCGTCCAGGAGCGCACCGGCAGGTTCGCGGCGCGCACCTCCAGGCCGCCGGCGTCCCGCAGCGGATTGACCAGCAGCACCAGCCCCAGCAGGACCAGGGCGGTGACGGCCAGCGCGGGATCGAAGCCGGCGTCGAGGCGGCGGGCGTACCCGACCAGGATCGCCGCCGCGACCAGCGCGGTCTCGGCGGCGTTGTCGGCGCCCGGCCGCACCCGCCGCTCCCAGGTGGCCGCCGCGAGGGCGGCCACGGCCAGCCCCAGCCCCCAGCCGGTCGCGCCGGTCAGCGCGACGACGAGGAACGCCAGCACCGCCAGGCCGGTGGCCAGCGCGCGGGCGAGCAGCTTCCGAACCAGGTCACCACGCATGTCGGCTCCGTTTCCCGCCGTGGCCCGAAATCCGCGTCAGCCGGCGTCGACCGGGCTGGCGTCCCGCTCCACCCGCGCCGGTCCCGGCTGGGCCGGCACCTCGCCCGGCGCGCGACGCACGTCGATGACCTGGCCGGTCAGGTCCGAGATCAGCACGTCCAGCGACGACCGGGCGACGGTCTCGGCGGCGAGCAGGGTGTGCTCCGGCTCCTCGCCGAACGCCTTGGTGCGCATCGGGGTCGCGGTCCGCTCGGGGTTGACGCAGTTGACCCGTACGCCGAACTCCGCCCACTCGTCGGAGAGCGCCTGGGTGAGATTGACCAGGGCCGCCTTCGTGGAGGAGTAGAGCGCGTAGCGGGCCCGGCCCCGGGTGTAGGAGCTGGAGGTGTAGAGCAGCAGCTGACCCTTGGTCTGCTGGAGGTAGGGCAGCGACTGGCGGGCCACGATGACCGGCCCCACGAAGTTGACCTGGAGCACCCGGTCCATGGTCTCCTGGTCCATCTCGGCGAGAGCGCCCTTCTCCAGGATGCCGGCGGTGACCACCACGTGGTCGATCCGGCCGGTGGCCTCGAAGGCGGTCCTCAGCGCCGCCTCGACGTCCTCGGCGCGCTCGACGTGCGTGCCGGTGCTGGAGCGGCTGAACGGGAAGACCTGCGCGCCGTAGCGGCGGGCCAGCTCGGCGAGGTCGTGGCCGATGCCGTAGCTGCCGCCGAAGATGACGATGGTCCGGCCGGTCAGCTCCTCGGTGTAGCTGCGCTCGTCGGTCACCCGGGGCGCCTGCGCGGCGGCGAGCTGGAACAGCTTGTCCGCCAGGTGCACGTCGACCGGGTGGGTGACCTTGATGTTCTCGTCGGAGCCGTCGATGACCTTGATCGGCGTGCCGGGCAGGTAGCGCAGCACCACCCCGCAGTCGTCGGTGGCGGCGAAGTGCGGGTCGCCCTCGGCGAGCCGGTAGGCCTCACGGATGGTGCCCGAGCGGAACGCCTGCGGCGTCTGGCCCCGGCGCAGCGAGGAGCGCACCGGGATGTCGGTGATGCAGTCGTCCTCGTCGACCTTGATGATCGTGTCGGCCGACGGGATGGCCACGTCGACCGCCGAGTACGTCCAGAGCGCGTTCACGCACTCCCGGACGATCCGGCCGCTGACCAGGGGCCGCACCGCGTCGTGGAAGAGGATGTTGCAGTCGCCCTCGCCGACGGCGTCGAGCGCGATCCGGGTGGTGGCGTTGCGGGTGTCGCCGCCCTCGATCACCTTGGTGACCTTGCGGAAGCCGGCCTTGTCGACGATCTGCTGGGCGTCGGCGACGTGGCCGGTGGCCATCAGCACGACGATCTCGTCGATCTCGGGCGCCGCCTCGAAGACCGCCAGGGTGTGCTCGATGATCGGCTTACCGGCGATCTTCAGCAACTGCTTCGGGATGCCGAGGCCCAGCCGGGTCCCGGTGCCGCCGGCCAGCACCACCGCCACCGTCCGCGAGGGCCGCCACGGCGCCGGGTTCTCCGGTGCGGCGTCCGGGCCAGCGGTGTGGTCCTGCGTCATTGCCGAAGCCTCACTCTCAGGGTGCGTGAACAGAAGTTTCCGCCCGCGCGGCGACCGGATGAACCTTAACGCGCGGACCGCGCCGCCCCCACGGGGCGACGCGGTCGGCCGGCACCGGGCGGATGCCGTACGTGCGCCGGGGCGCTACTTGCCGCTGAACGCCTCGTACTCCCGGACGACCTCGTCGGTCGGGCCGTCCATGCGCAGGACGCCCGATTCCAGCCAGATCGTCCGCTCGCAGGTGTCCCGGATCGAGGAGAGCTGGTGGCTGACGAGGAACACCGTGCCGGCGCCCTCCCGCAGCTCCCGCACCCGCCGCTCGCTGCGCTTGCGGAAGATCTTGTCGCCGGTGGCGAGGGCCTCGTCGATGAGCAGCACGTCGTGCTTCTTGGCCGCGGCGATGGAGAAGCGCAGCCGGGCCCCCATGCCGGAGGAGTAGGTGCGCATCGGCAGGGAGGCGAAGTCGCCCCGCTGGTTGATGCCGGAGAAGTCGATGATCTCCTGGGTCCGCCGCTGCACCTCCTCGGGCGACATGCCCATGGCCAGGCAGCCCAGCACGACGTTGCGCTCGCCGGAGAGGTCGTTGAGCAGGGCCGCGTTGACCCCGAGCAGCGAAGGCTGCCCCTGCGTGTAGACCGCGCCGCGGTTGACCGGCAGCAGGCCGGCGATGGCGCGCAGCATGGTCGACTTGCCGGAGCCGTTGCTGCCGATCAGCCCGATCGCCTCGCCCCGGTACGCGGTGAAGCTGACCCCCTTGACCGCGTGCACCTCTTGGATGTTCGGCGCCGAGGTGCGGCTCACGATCCGCTTGAGCGCGCCGACCGGGCCGCCGCCCCCACCGGCGCCCTTGTGGATCCGGTAGATGACGTGCGCGTCGTCGACCACCACGGTGGGGATGCGCTCCTGCACCCTGGGCAGCGTCACCGTCACGTCGTTGGACGACTCGAAGTGCTCAACCACGGCCGTACTCCTGTTCGCCTCGCCAGAAGTAGATGAAACCCCCGACGCCCATCACGATCGCCCAGCCCAGCGCCGTCACCCAGAGCTGGAGCAGGGAGGAGCTGAGCAGCGGCGTGTTCTCCAGCAGCGAGACCCGCGCCAGCTCGATGTAGACCAGCGCCGGGTTGAGCTCGACCAGCCCGGAGGCCCAGGACGGCAGCTGCTCCTCGAAGAGCGTCACGCTGTAGAGCACTCCGGAGCCGTACATCCAGGCGCGCATGACGAAGGGCATGACCTGCTTGAGGTCCGCCAGCTTCGAGCCCATCCGGGCCATCGCCATGGTCAGCCCGGCGTTGAAGACCGTCTGGAGCAGGATCGCCGGCGGCAGCATCAGCCAGGCCAGGGTGATCGGCTCGCCGGTCACCAACACGATGAGGACGAGCACCACCATCGAGCCGAGCAGCTGCTGGAACTGGGTGATCGTCACGGCCAGCGGCAGGCAGGCCCGGGGGAAGTGCAGGGCCCGGATCAGGCCCAGGTTGCTGGTGATCGACTGCGTGCCGTTCTGCACCGCAACCTGGGTGAAGTTGAAGATGAACAGGCCGGTGCAGAGGTAGGCGATGAAGTTCGGGGTCCTGTCCTGCTCCAGCACCATGCCGAAGATCAGGTAGTAGACCGCCGCGTTGGTCAGCGGGGTGAGCACCTGCCACAGCTGTCCCAGCCGGGCGTTGCTGAACGACGCCACCAGCTTGGCGTTGGCGTACGCGGCGATGAAGTGCCGGTAGCGCCAGAGCTGCCCGGCGTATTCGCCCAGGGACGGCCGTTCGCCGGCGAACCGGAGACCGTACCGCTTGGCGAGCTGGGCCCCGGTGAGCCCGGAATCCGGGTCCGCCACCGTGGTGTTGGCCATGGTTAGGCGCTCCGATCTCTTTCGTGCCAACGGGTTGCGCGCGACGACGGAGAGCGTGGCCAGTGCGGAGCGCCGCCTCGTCGCCGGGCGAACCGTAGTGGAAAACACGTCGGGACGCAACCGTACCGTCGCTGCGCTACATTGTTGCACGTGAAGACCGATAAGAGGCGGGTGCCGGCCGGTGCGGCGGTGCTCCGTGACGACATCACCACGGCCATCCGCCGCGCGGTCACGCAGGAGCTGGCGGAGGTCGGCTACGGACGGTTGTCGATAGAGGCGGTGGCCCGGCGGGCCGGGGTCAGCAAGACGGCGATCTACCGCCGGTGGCGCTCCAAGCTCGAGCTGGTGCTGGACATGGTCTCCGCGGTCGCCGGGCGCAAGCTGCCGATGGTGGACGCCGGGAGCCTGCACGGGGACGTGGAGCTGCTGCTGCTCGTGGCCGCCGGTGCGCTACGCCACCCGCTGGCCTCGCAGATCATCCCGGATCTGCTCGCGGAGGCGGCGCGCAACCCGCAGATCGCCGAGACCCTCCAGCGGGCGCTGGCCGGCTACCAGGACCGGGTCGGCGAGCTCGTCATCGGCCGGGCGGTCGAGCGGGGCGAGCTGCCGGCGGGAGCCGACCGGCGCGGCGCGGCCGATCTGATCGTCGGGCCGGTCTACTGGCGGCTGGCCATTTCCCGGACGCCTCTTGACACGCCGGAGATCACGCGCATGGCCGCCGCGATCGTCGCGGCCCTGCGGGTAGCATGTACCGGTCCGTCCCTCGACGAGCCAGCGGTGTGGGACACCCGGTCCCTGACCGCTTCTGAACCCCACCGGGCCGGTGCGTGAACGTTGACCTCGTCGGTCTCGTCCTGATTCGCAACGGGCTAGTATCGCACCCCGAACCCCCACCCGAGCACCATCTGACACAGGAGGATGCCCCATGGCTGGGCCGCACCCAGAGTTCATTCCCCCAGCACGGCCGATCATCGGCGACGCCGAGATCGAAGCGGCTGTCCGGGTGCTCCGCAGCGGCCGGGTGGTGCAGGGTCCCGAGGTCGCGGCCTTCGAGGAGGAGTTCGGCGAGCTGGTCGCCGGGCGGCACTGCGTCGCGGTGAACTCGGGCACCTCCGCCCTGCAGCTCACCCTCATGGCGCTGGGCTTCGGCCCGGGTGACGAGGTCATCGTGCCGTCGTTCTCCTTCGCGGCCAGCGCGAACGCCGTCCGGCTGGTCGGCGCCGAGCCGGTCTTCGTGGACATCGAGCCGGGCAGCTTCTGCCTCGACCCGGAGGCGGTCGCCGCCGCGGTCACCCCGCGCACCGTGGCGATCATGCCGGTCCACCTCTACGGCCACCCCGCCGCGATGGACCGGATCATGGCGATCGCCGAGCGGCACGGCCTGGCCGTCGTCGAGGACGCCGCCCAGGCGCACGGCGCCGCGCTGCACGGCACCCCGGTGGGCGCCTTCGGCACCGCCGGCTGCTTCAGCTTCTACCCCACGAAGAACATGCACGCCCTGGAGGGCGGCATGGTCACCACCGGCGACGCCGAGCTGGCCCGCACCCTGCGGCTGCTGCGCAACCAGGGCATGGAGCAGCGGTACGCCAACGAGATCGTCGGCGCGAACATGCGGATGACCGACGTCGCCGCGGCCATCGGCCGGGTCCAGCTGGGCCAGCTCGGCGAGTGGACCGAGCAGCGCCGGGCCAACGCCAAGTTCCTCGACTCGAAGATCACCGGCATGGTCACCCCGCCGGTCGCCGACGCCGCCAGGCACGTCTACCACCAGTACACGGTGCGGGTGCAGGGTGACCGGGACGCCGCCCAGCAGCGCCTGACCGAGCTGGGCATCGGCAACGCCGTCTACTACCCGACCCCGATCCACCGGCTCAAGCCCTACCTGACCGAGGACGGCAAGCCCGGCCCGTGGGACCTGCCGGAGACCGAGCGCGCCGCCGCCGAGGTCGTCTCCCTGCCGGTGCACCCCTCGCTGACCGAGGCCGAGCTGGAGCGCATCGCCGAGGGCGCGAACCTGGCCGGGGGTGCCCGGTGAGCGCCGGCCGCAAGCTGCGCGCCGGCCTGATCGGCCTCGGCGCGATGGGCCGCAACCACGCCCGCGTCCTCGCTGGCCTGGACGGCGTCGAGCTGGTCGGCATCGTCGACCCGGCCGGCGACACGACCGGCACGCTGCGCGCGCCGGTCGTGCCCGAGCTCGGCGACCTGCTCGCCCTCGGGGTCGACTACGCGGTGGTGGCCTGCCCGACGGCGCTGCACGAGCAGGTCGGCCTGGAGCTGGCCGCCAACGGCGTCAGCGCCCTGATCGAGAAGCCCCTCGCGCAGAGCGTGGACGCGGCGGTACGGCTCGTGGAGGCCTTCGAGGCCGCCGGCCTGGTGGCCGGGGTGGGGCACATCGAGCGCTACAACCCGGCCCTGCAGAACCTGCGCACCCGGCTGGAGGCGGGCGAGCTGGGCGAGGTCTACCAGGTCGTCACCCGCCGGCAGGGCCCGTTCCCGCACCGCATCGCCGACGTCGGCGTGGTGATGGACCTGGCCACCCACGACATCGACCTGACCAGTTGGGTGACCGGCCAGGAATACACCTCGGTGTCGGCGCGGACGGTCTCCCGCAGCGGCCGGCTGCACGAGGACATGGTCGCCGTGGTGGGGCAGCTCGCCGACGGCACCATGGTCAACCACCTCGTCAACTGGCTCAGCCCGCTCAAGGAGCGGTCCACGGTGATCACCGGTGACCGGGGCTGCTTCGTCGCCGACACCCTCACCGCCGACCTCACCTTCTACGCCAACGGCGCCATCGACACCGAGTGGGAGGCGCTGCGCGCGTTCCGGGGCGTCGCCGAGGGCGACATGGTGCGCTACGCGATCCCGAAGCGGGAGCCGCTGCTGGTCGAGCACGAGCGCTTCCGGGACGCGGTCGAGGGCAAGGAGAGCGACATCGTCACCCTGCGCCAGGGCCTGCGTACGGTCGAGGTGGCCGGCGCGGTCCTGCGCTCCGCGACCGACGGCAGCACGATCACCGTGGGTACGGGCACCGCGTCCCCGGCGGGGGACACCGTTCCCACCCGCTGACCATGGGCGACCGCGGTCCGCGTCCGGCGGGCCGCGGTCCGGCACCCCGCACCGCCAGCCCTCCTCCCACGTAAGGACAGCGCATGTCAACGCCCCGCCGAGCGCCGCGGCTCGTCGTACTGGTCGCCAACGGCATCACCGGCGACTCCCGCGTACAGAAGACCGCCATCGCCGCCGCCCGGGACGGCTGGGACGTGGTCCTGGTGGGCCGGAGCAGCCGCAAGAAGGGCGAGCCGGAGCGGTCCGCCATGGGACCGATCCAGGTCATCCGGGTTCCGGTGCCGCAGACCCTGTCGCGCCGGCCCGCCCGCGAGCACCGGATCCGCCGCACCCTGACGCAGTTCGGCATCCCCGACAAGTCCGCCCTGGCCCGCTACCGCGCCTCGCACCAGGCCTGGCTCCGGTCGCAGACGGCGAAGCGCAACCCTCCGCCCCGCGCCTGGCTGCGCGCGCACGAGGCGGTCCACCAGTTCCGGCTGCGGGCGTGGGGCTGGGAACAGTTCCACAGCACCCAGCCGCTGCCGCCGACCGGCGACTGGCGGACCGACTGGCCGACGCTCGTCGACATCGACCTGGCGTTCGGGCCGGTGCTGGAGGAGCTGGAGCCGGACGTCATCCACGCCAACGACATCAACACCATCCCGACGGCGGCGATGAGCGCCGCGCGGTTGCGGGCGCGCGGGCGCGGCTGCGTCTGGCTCTACGACGCCCACGAGTACGTGCAGGGCGTCGCCTGGCCCAAGCCGCAGCAGGCCAGTGGCGTGCGGGCCGCCGAGCGGGAGTTCATCGGCCGGGCCGACGCGGTGGTCACCGTCTCCGAGCAGATCGCGGAGAAGCTGCAGACCGAGTACGGGCTGCCGAAGACCCCGATGGTGGTGGGGAACTCGCCGGTGCGCGAGGGCATCCGCAGCGGCGCCGTGACCGCCTCCGTACGGGAGCGCGCCGGCGTCGCCGAGGGCGTGCCCCTGATGGTGTACGCGGGCTGGATCGGCAAGGAACGCGGGCTGGACACCGTCATCGCGGCGCTGCCGCAGCTGCCGGAGCACCACCTGGCCCTGGTCAGCGGCCGGATGACACCGCTGCTGGAGGACCTGCTCGCCCGGGCCGAGGCGAACGGCACGCGGGACCGGGTGCACGTCGTCTCCTACGTCGCGCCGTACGAGGTCGCCGACTACCTCAGCTCCGCCGACCTCGGCCTGATCCCGTTCCAGCGGACCCCGAACTGCGAGCTGTCCCTGCCGACGAAGGTCTCCGAGTACCTGCACGCCGGCCTTCCCCTGGTCACGAGCGACGTGCAGGTGGTCCGGGCGTTCGTCGAGGGGCACGACATCGGGGAGACCTTCACCTCCGGCGACGTGGCGGGCTTCGTGGCGGCGACGCGGCGGGCCACCGCCCGCCGGGCCGAGCTGGCCGCCCACATCACCGAACCGATCCTCGACGAGCTGTCCTGGGAGCGGCAGAGCAGCAAGCTGCTCCAGCTCTACCGGGACCTCTCCGGCGTCGCGCCGGCCGGCCCGCGCGAGGTGCCCTGGACCGTGCAGGAGCGCCCGGTCACCGCGCCGTCGGCGGGCACCGCCGAGCCGCGGCCCCTGGGCGGCTGGCGCGAACTCGGTGACACGCCGATCCGCCTCGGCCTCGGCCCGGCCAACTACGCCGGTCAGGCCGCCGCCTTCGCCAGGGCCATCTGCCGGGACAACGCCGACGTGTCGGTGCAGGTGGTGATGAACAAGCTGCCCGGCTCGTTCGACTACCCGGCGGACGTCTACCTCGACTCGTTGCGTCAGCCGGAGCTGGACTTCCAGCTGGAGCAGCTCAACCGGGTGCTCAGCCAGTACACCCACGTGCTGGTGGACGCGTTCATGCCGCTGTTCGGGCAGCTCAACGGCGACAACATCGAGGGTGACCTGCCGGCGCTGCGCAAGGCCGGGATCAAGGTCGCGCTGCTGGCGCACGGCAGCGAGATCCGGCACCCGGACCGGCACCAGCAGCGCCACGAGTTCTCCCTGTTCCGGGACGCCCCCGACGGCATCGCGGCGAAGCTGCGCAAGAAGGCCGAGCGCAACCGGCGGGTGGCCGAGGAGTCCGGGCTGCCGGCCTTCGTGACCACGCCGGACCTGCTCGAGGACCTGCCCTGGGCGACGTGGGCCCCGCTGGTGGTGGACGTCGACGCGTGGGCCTGCGACCGGCCGGTGATGCAGCGGTCCCGCCCGCTGGTGCTGCACGCGCCCTCCAAGCGGTGGACCAAGGGCACCGACCGGATCCTGCCGGCGATGCAGGCCCTGCACGACCGGGGCGTCATCGAGCTGCGGCTGGCCGAGGGGGTCGCCTGGGCGGAGATGCGTGAGCTGGTCCGCGACTGCGACCTGGTGCTCGACCAGTTCACCACGGGCAGCTTCGGCACCTTCGCGGTCGAGGCGATGGCCGCCGGCAAGCCGGTGGTGGCCTACCTGAGCGAGCAGGTCACCAAGACCGTCGGCGGCGACCTGCCGATCGTCAACGCCACCCCGACCGACCTCACCACGGTCGTCGAGTCCCTGCTCGACGACCGGGAGGCGACCGCCAAGATCGGCCTCGCCTCCGCCGAGTACGCCCGCACCTACCACGACGGCACCTGGACGGCCCGCCAGCTCACCTCGTTCCTGGGCTGAGGCCACGCCGCTGCGACGCGACGGCCGCCCGTCCCCCGCCCACGCGGGGAGCGGGCGGCCGTCGGCGTAGCGGCCCCGACCCACGAACGACGGCCGCCCGGACGATCGGAATCGTCCGGGCCGCCGTCGGTGCCGGCGGGTGCCGGTCAGAAGACCGCCCGCACGTACGGGATCCGGGCCGCCACCATGGAGACGGCGAAGGAGATCACCAGCACGGCCGGGTAGGTCAACCCGATGACCTCCAGCGACCGCCCGGCCTCCACCGCGGGGATCAGCTGCCGGAAGACCTCGAAGACCAGCAGGTGGATCAGGAACACCCCGAACGAGGCGTCGGAGAGGCGGGTCACCAGGCGGCCCACCGCGGGGCGCCAGGTGACCCGGGAGCCGATGCTCACCGAGGCCATGAAGATCAGCAGGGTGGCGGCGGCGACCAGCGTGCCGGTCGCCATCACCGGGAAGGTGACCTGGAGCAGGCGGTACTGGGGCGCCACCCCGAACTGCCAGATCGCCTCGGCCAGCAGCAGGCCGGCGCCGAGCAGGGCGAGCGCCGTCCAGAGCCGGTTGAGCACCACCCGGCGCAGCGCCCAGCCGGCGATGAAGAAGCCGACGTACGGCCACCACCGGTTCCAGCTGGTCAGGATGTTCGGCCGGGAGTCGCCCAGCATCAGGGCGATGCCCGGGATCATGTACGCGACCATGGTCCAGCCCAGCGCCACCGCGGCGGTGACCAGCGCGCGGTGCCGCCCTCCGGCGTGCAGGAACGGCGCGAGGACCGGCGCGAGCACGTAGAGCCCAGCGATCAGCCAGAGGAAGTACAGCGCGGTGAAGACCTTGCCGTCGATCAGCAACCGGGTGAGCAGGGTGAGGCTCATCTCCTCGCCCCGCATCGCCATCCGCACCACGACCACGTACACCACGTGCCAGACGATCATCGCGGGGAGGATCCGGGCGAACCGCTTGCGGTAGAACGCGGCCGGGCCGGCCCGGTGCGCCCGCGGGTCGAGCACGAACGCCCCGCTGATCATGATGAACGCGGGCACGGTCCAGATCGCCCCGATGTCGATCGCGGTGGCGACCCACCAGCCGAGGTTGCCGCGCAGGTCGTCCTGGCCGACGATGACGCCGAAGACGTGGATCGCCACCACGCCGCAGATCGCCACGACCCGCAGCGCGTCCAGCCCGTACTCGCGCGGTGGTGGTCCGCCGGCGGGGCGCTGCGGGCCCGGGTCCGTGGTGCCGGTGGTGGCTGCGTCCGGCCGGTGCGGCGCCGGCGACGGGGCGGGGCCGGCCCCGACGGCCGGCGCGACGTTGACAGGGTGGGAGGCGGTCACCGGGCCATGCTAGTGCCCCGACCGGTGAGGTCCGCCGACCCTGCCGCGGCTGGCGGGGCGACGGCCGTCGACCGCCCCGGCGCACCGGGAGCGTGGCGTCCGGGCGGCTGCCGCTGCCGTACACTCGCCGGGGCCCGACGGGGCCGCACAGACGGAGGAGGCACCCATGACCGACGGCGCCGCCGGACCGGCCGCCCCCGCCACCCGGGGCCGGGTGGTCATGCTCGTGGACAACGGCGTCGAGGGCGACTCCCGGGTGCAGAAGACCGCCGCCTCCGCCGCCGAGGCCGGCTGGGACGTGGTCCTGCTGGGCCGCTCGGCCACCGGCAAGGTGCAGACCTGGCAGCTCGGCGGCGCCGAGGTCCGGCTGCTGCCGATGAACACCTCGCTCGCCCGGCCGCCGCACGAGTTCCGCCGCCACTGGGTGCGCGGTCCGCTCGCCTACCCGCCCACCGGGATCGCCGCCCGGCGCGAGCAGGAGGTGCGCGCCCGCCGCGCCGACCTGGAGGCGCGGCTCGGCGCGCTCAGCCAGGCCCGCCGGGAGGGGCGTTCCTCCGCCGGGCTGACGCTGAGCCGGCAGCTGCTGCGGGGCGAGCTGCTGGCGACGAAGGTGTCGCGCCGCTGGGTGTCGCTGCGTCGCCGCCAGCTCAGCCGTGCCCAGGAGGTACGCAAGGACCTGGCCACCCCCGTCGACAAGCTCTACACCCGGTTCTGGCAGACGGTGGCCGGCGACCGCGCCTGGCGGCGGCTCGACCCGGCGCTGTGGGACTTCGAGCTGGCCTATGGGCCGGTGGTCGACAAGCTGCGGCCGGACCTGATCCACGCCAACGACTTCCGGATGCTCGGGGTCGGCGCGCGGGCCAAGCTGCGGGCCGCCGCCAAGGGCCGGCGCGTCGCGCTGGTCTGGGACGCCCACGAGTTCCTGCCCGGCATCCGGCGCTGGAACGACAGCCCGCGGTGGCTGCCGGCCAACACGGCGCACGAGCGGGAGTACGCCCCGTACGCCGACGCGGTGCTCACCGTCTCCGACGGGCTGGCCGACCTGCTGCGCGAGCGGCACCACCTGCCCGAGCAGCCCACCGTCGTGCTGAACACCCCGAGCAGCGCGGACGCGGCGGGCGGCGGCGACGGGGTGCCCGACATCCGCCAGCTCTGCGGGATCGGGCCGGACGTGCCGCTGCTGGTCTACAGCGGTGCCGCCGCGGAACAGCGGGGCCTCGGCATCATGGTCGAGGCGCTCACCGAACTGCCCGGCGCGCACGTGGCGCTGGTGGTGCCCCGCCCGGCCGCCCCGTACGTGAAGGGGTTGGTGGTGCGGGCGGGTGAGTTGGGGGTGGCCGAGCGGGTGCACGTGTTGTCGTACGTGCCGCATCATCAGGTGGTGCCGTTCCTGTCGGGGGCTTCGGTGGGGGTCATTCCGATTCATCATTGGCCGAATCATGAGATCGCGTTGATCACGAAGTTCTTCGAGTATTCGCATGCGCGGTTGCCGTTGGTGGTCAGTGATGTGCGGACGATGGCGGAGACGGTGCGGTCGACGGGGCAGGGTGAGGTGTTCCGGGCGGAGGATGTGGGGGACTTCGTGCGGGTGGTGCGGGGTGTGTTGGCGGATCCGGGGCGTTATCGGGAGGCGTACGAGCGTCCGGGGTTGTTGGAGTCGTGGACGTGGGAGGCGCAGGCGCGGGTGCTCGACGGCGTCTACTCCCGGCTGCTGCCCGACCACCCGGCCGCCCCGACGCGCGGCCCCGCCCCTGAGTCGTCCCCACAGGTGGGGGCCTGACCGCACGACCGTGCCGCCGGCGGCGGCGGGCCGCGCGGCGGGCGGCGACGCGGGCCGCAGCCGGGGGCACTGTGGAACACGTCGCCATGAGTAGGATCGGGCACCGTGACCGCAGCGCAACCCCCGGCGACCGACCTGTCCACCGACGCCGCCGAGGAGCGCGCGCCGGCTGATCCGCCCCGGGAGCCCCGCCGACGCCGGCCGGACCTCGTCGCCGTGCTCGTCCTCCTCGCCGGCGCGCTCTGGGTGACCGGCCGGGGCTGGCGCGACGTGCGCGGCCGGGTGCTCGGCGCGCAGCCGGCGGACCAGGACTTCAACGAGTGGATGCTGGCCCACGCGGCGCACGCGGTGGCCAACCTGGAGAACCCCTTCTTCACGACGTTGCAGAACGCGCCGGACGGCGTGAACCTGATGACCAACGTGGGCATCCAGCTGCCCGGCGTCCTGCTCGCGCCGGTCACCCTGCTCGGCGGCGCCTCGCTGTCCTACCTGGTGCTGATGACCCTCAACCTGGCCGGCACCGGATTCGCCTGGTACTGGGTGCTCTCCCGGCACGTGGTCGGCAACCGCGCGGCGGCGCTGGTCGGTGCCGCCTGCTGCGCCTTCGCGCCGGCCCTGGTCTCGCACAGCAACGGTCACCCGCACATCACCGCGCAGTGGCTGGTCCCGCTCATCGTGTGGCGGGTGGCCCGGCTGACCCGCGGCGGGCGCCCGCTGCGCGACGGGCTCATCCTCGGCGGGCTGATCTCCGCGCAGTTCTTCGTCAGCGTCGAGATCCTCTTCATCCTCGCCCTGGCCTGCGTGATGGCGCTGCTGGGGCACGTGCTGTTCCGGCCCCGGGCGGCCCTGGCCGCGGCTCCCCGGGCGCTGGCCGTGCTGGGTGTCGCCGGCGCGCTGACCCTGCTGGTGACGGCGTACCCGCTCTGGATGCAGTTCCTCGGCCCGCAGCACCGCAGCGGACACCCCACCGACCCCGACAAGTACGCGCTGCGGCTCGCCTCCTACTTCAGTTACGCGACCGAGTCGCTCGGCGGCGGCCCGCAGGGTGACCGCCGGCTGGCCGCCAACGTGACCGAGGAGGCCAGCTTCTACGGCTGGCCGCTGGTGCTGGGGGCTGTCGCCGCGGTGGCCTGGCTGCGCCGGGAGCACCTGGTCCGGGTGCTGGGGTTCACGGCGCTGCTGGCCGCGCTCTTCTCGCTGGGCAACACGATCAACTGGGCGGTCCGCGGGCCCGGGGTCCCCGGCCCGTTCCGCCTGTTGAACGGCCTGCCGGTGGTCGACGCGATGGTGGTGGCCCGCTTCGCGCTGATCACCACGGCCGCCCTCGGGGTGCTCGTCGCGATCGTGGTGGACCGGTTGCTCTCCGGCCGGGTCCCGGCCCGGGTGGGCGTCGTGCCGGTCCGGCCGCTGGTCGCGGTGGCGCTGGTCGTCGCCCTGGTGCCGCTGCTGCCGACCCCGCTGCCGGCCGTGGGACGCCCGGCGGTGCCCGACTTCGTCACCGCAGGCGGGTGGCGGGACCACGTGGCGCCCGGGCGGACGCTCGTGCCGGTGCCGGTGGAGAACATGACCTCGGTGCGCTGGGGTGCCGCCGCGGGCGTCGGCTTCGCCGTGCCGCAGGGCTACTTCCTCGGACCGACCTCGCCCTCCGACGACACCGGCCGGTGGGGGGTGGACCCCCGGCCCACCGCGGTCCTGCTGACCGAGGTGGCCGACGGAGAACGCCCGGCACCGGTCACCATCACCCCCGAGGAACGCGCGCAGGCGGAGCGGGACGTCCGGCACTGGCGGGCGGACGCCGTGGTGCTGCCCCGGCATCCCCGGGCCGAGGCGCTCCGTTCGGCGCTGGACGCCTGCTTCGGCCCGGGCCGCCGCGTCGACGACGTCTGGCTCTGGGACGTCCGCCCGCTGACCCGCTGACCCGCTGACCGCCCGGGCGGTTCCTACGCCGGGGGCCGCCGATCTTCGCCGGCGGTGTCCGGGGCGGGCCGGGCGGGTCTGCCCAACAGCATGGCGAGGCCGACCACCACCGGCAGCCAGATGACCAGGACCAGCCGGTCCGCCTCGGACTCCTTCGGGTGGGCCACCAGCGTGAGCAGCCCGGTCGCTCCGGTCGTGGCGAAGAGCAGCGCGGCCCGGCCGGGCAGCGCCCGGAACAGGGCGGCGAAGCCGATCAGCAGCAGGGCCAGGAACGGCGAGGCGGCCAGCGGCGCGCCGCCGTTCCACCAGGCGTTGAGCTGGGCGGGCCAGAAGTCCCGGTTCAGCTCCACCAGGCGGGGCCATGGGTCGGGCACGTCCGGCCGGGTGAAGTGCACGGTGAACTTGTCCTGAAGTGTCTCCGCCGCGCCGGGGATGTCCAGCGCGGCGCTGAGGCCGAGCCAGACCGCCGTGGCCACGCCGCAGGAGGCGGTGAGCACGACCAGCCCCGGCTCCCAGCCGGCCCGGCGGCGGCGGGCCAGGGTCAGCGCGCCGAGCACCGCCGTCAGCGCGCCCGACAGCAGCAGGCCGGTGGCCGGCCGGGTGACGGTCGAGGCGAGCAGCCCGGCCAGCACCGCGCCGCCGAGCAGCAGCCGGCCGCGGGTCGAGCCGCCCGGCCGCAGCAGGGGCACGGCGGCACAGAGCGCGGCCAGCGCGAACGCCGTCGCGCCGGCCTCGGCCAGCAACCGGCTCAGCCAGAAACCGGTGGGCAGCAGGAAGAGCAGCGCGGTCGCCGCGAGCGAGCTGACCAGGCCGCCGCCGAGCAGCCGCACCGCCAGGGCCGCCAGCACGCCGGCCAGTACGGCGAGCGCGGCGGTGGCCAGCACCATCCCCCGCTCCCCGAAGACCAGTACGAACGGTGCGGCGGTCAGCGAGTAGCCGGGGCGAGTGGTGAAGATCCGCTGGTAGCGCGGGGGCATGCTGGCGGCCCACTGCCGGGTGGCGGTGACGCAGGAGACGCCCGGGCGCGGACTCGGCATGCCCTGGCGGCAGACCAGCCGGGCGGCGAACCGGTCCGCCTCGGCGGGGGGCGTGCCGGTCATCGTGACCGCCTGCCGGGCGTACCAGTAGGTGTCCGGGTAGGCGTGCTGCGGCGCGGTCTCCCAGCGGCCCAACCACAGCAGGCTGCCGAGCGCGGCGGCGGCGAGCAGGCCGAGCAGCAGCCGGACGCGGGCCCGGCGGGCGTCCGGCGCGTCCACCGGTGCGCCACGGAGGGTTTGGTTACTCGACATCTCGCCCTACTTCTGGCGGAAGGTATCCGGCTGACAGTTTCCTCGCGCGGGGCGCGCAACGACGCGGTCGGCGCCGGGACGGACAGCGGGGAGGGTACGCTCCGGGGCGCGCGGAGGCGATGCCGACCCGCGCTTTCCCACAATCCAGCGTGCGGGGGCGCCGGCCGGCGGTCTCGTACAATCGCTCGGGATCCGGGCCGGGTGACCCGACCGGACCGCACCGGGCAGAGGCGGAGAAGCAGACGATGGGGCTGAACGGCGGCGCCGGCGCCCGGGGGCGTGTTGTCATGCTGGTCGACAACGGGGTCAACGGTGACTCCCGGGTACAGAAGGCCGCCCGTTCGGCCGCCGACGCCGGCTGGGAGGTCGTCCTGCTCGGTCGCACAGCCGCCGGGCGTTCCCAGAGTTGGCGACTCGGCGACGCCGAGGTGCGCCTGCTGCCGATGCCCGAGCCGCTGGCCAAGCGCCGGCACGAGTTCCGCCGTGGCTGGCTGCGCTGGCCGCTGGCGTACCCGCCCACCGGGATCGCCGCGCACCGCAGCCAGGCGATGAAGGCCTGGCGGGCGGATCTGACCTTCCGGCGGGCGGCGCTGACGGTGGCCGCGCGCGACGGTGGCGCCCGCCCGTCACCGCTGCGGTGGCAGGCGCTGCGCGTCGAGGAGCTGGCCGCCGGGGTGGCCCGCCGCTGGGTCTCGTTGCGCCACTGGCAGCTCACCCGGTCCCGGCAGGGCCGCAAGAAGCTCGACGGCCCGCTGGACCGGGCGTACACGAAGTTCTGGCAGACCGTGCAGGGCGACGGCGCCTGGCGGCGGCTGGAGCCGGGGCTGTGGGACTACGAGCTGGCCTACGGCCCGACGGTCGACGAACTGCGGCCGGACCTGATCCACGCCAACGACTTCCGGATGCTCGGCGTGGCCGCCCGGGCCAAGCTGCGCGCCGCCGCCAAGGGCCGCCGGATCGCGGTCGTCTGGGACGCCCACGAGTACCTCCCCGGCGTGCAGGCGTGGCGGGACAACGTCCGCTGGCTGCCGGGCAACATGGCGCACGAGCGGGAGTTCGTGCCGTACGCCGACGCGGCGACGACCGTCTCCGGCGGGCTGGCCGACCTGTTGCAGCAGGAGCACGGCCTGGCCGAACGGCCGGAGGTCGTGCTCAACGCCCCCTCGCTGGCCGAGCTGCCCGGCCCCGGTGACGAGCCCGCGCCGGACATCCGCCAGCTCTGCGGGATCGGGCCGGACGTGCCGCTGCTGGTCTACAGCGGCGTGGCCGCCGCGCGGCGGGGCCTCGACGTCATGGTCGAGGCGCTGCCGCAGCTGCCCGGGGCGCACGCTGCCTTCGTGGTCAACAAGCCCGACTCCGCGTACGTGAAGGGGTTGGTGGTGCGGGCGGGTGAGTTGGGGGTGGCCGAGCGGGTGCACGTGTTGTCGTACGTGCCGCATCATCAGGTGGTGCCGTTCCTGTCGGGGGCTTCGGTGGGGGTCATTCCGATTCATCATTGGCCGAATCATGAGATCGCGTTGATCACGAAGTTCTTCGAGTATTCGCATGCGCGGTTGCCGTTGGTGGTCAGTGATGTGCGGACGATGGCGGAGACGGTGCGGTCGACGGGGCAGGGTGAGGTGTTCCGGGCGGAGGATGTGGGGGACTTCGTGCGGGTGGTGCGGGGTGTGTTGGCGGATCCGGGGCGTTATCGGGAGGCGTACGAGCGTCCGGGGTTGTTGGAGTCGTGGACGTGGGAGGCGCAGGCGCGGGTGCTCGACGGCGTCTACTCCCGGCTGCTGCCCGCCGGTCGCGGTGCCGGCGGTGACGACACCACCCCGGGCGCCGAGCCGCCAGCCCTGCGGGTCGGCGCGTGACCTCGCCCGACGTCACGGTGGTGACGGCCGTCTACAACACGATGCCGGACCTGACCCGATGCCTGACCTCCCTGGTGGAGCAGACCATCGGGCTGGACCGGCTGGAGGTCGTCGCGGTCGACGACGGCTCCACCGACGGCAGCGGCGCCGAGCTGGACCGCTTCGCGGCGGCGTACCCGGGCACCGTGAAGGTGCTGCACCAGGCCAACTCGGGCGGCCCCGCCGCCCCCAGCAACCGGGCGCTGGAGCACGCCACCGGCCGCTACGTCCTGTTCATCGGCGCCGACGACCACCTCGGGCCGGAGGCGTTGGCCCGGATGGTGGCCGCGGCCGACGAGTGGGGCTCCGACGTGCTGCTCGGCCGGATGGTCGGGGTCAACGACCGCTACGTCCACCAGGCGATCTTCGAGAGCACCCGGCCCGAGGTGGACCTCTTCGCCTCCGCGCTGCCGTTCGCCCTGTCGAACACCAAGCTGTTCCGGCGTGACCTGATCGAGAAGCACGGGCTGCGTTACCCGGAGGACATGCCGGTCGGCAGCGACCAGCCCTTCACCCTGGAGGCCTGCCTGCGGGCCGGGCGCATCTCGGTGCTCGCCGACTACGACTACTACTACGCGGTCAAGCGGCTCAATGCCGGCAACATCACCTACCGCAGCAACCACCTGACCCGGCTGCGCGGCGTCGAGCGCATCGTCGATGTGGTGGCGGAGCTGATCGAGCCCGGCGAGCGGCGCGACGCCATCCTGTACCGCCACTTCACCTGGGAGATCGCCAAGCTGCTCCAGGACGACTTCCTCACGCTGGAGCCCGACGTCCAGGAGCAGGTCCGCGCGGGCGTGGCGAACCTGGCCCGCAAGCACCTCACGGACTCCATCCGCGACCGGCTGGGCGTCACCGCCCGGGTGCGGATCGGCGCCGCCTGGCTCGGGTCGCTCGCCGACGTGCGGGCGGTGATCAGGCAGGACGTCGAGGAGGGTCTCCCGCCCACGGTGGTGCAGGACGACCGCTGGTACGCCCTGTACCCTGGCTTCGGCGACCCCCGTTCCGCCCTGTCCGAGGAGTGGTTCGAGGTCAGCCGGTCCGACGCCAAGTGGCTCGCCCGGCTGGAGACGGTCTCCGCGACATGGTCCCCCGACCGGGGCGGGGAGAGGACGTTGACGGTCGCCGCGCGCAGCCCCTGGCCGGAGCTCGCCGAGCTCGCCGACGGCGGGCTCACCTTCAAGGTGGGCTCGGCCACCGGTAGCATCACCGGCCTGACGGAGGACCCGCTGGGGACGACCGTCCGGGTCACGTTCCGGGCCGCGGACCTGCTCGCCGGGCTGCCGCCGGGTGGGCGGACCCGCACCGTCCGGGTCACCGCCGTGGTGGCCGGGGAGAGCGGTTCCACCCCGCTGCGCGGGCCACGTCCGCCGGTCCGGCAGCGGGTGCTCCACCGACACGGCGGACAGCTGTACGTGTTCACCACGACCACGAACCACAAGGGCCACCTGGTGATCGCCGTCTCGCCGGTGACGCTGCGCCGGGTGGTGGCCCGCCTGCGGCGCAGGCTTCCACTAGGAGGAAAGTAGTTCCATGAACATCTGCGTCGTCGCGCTGGGGAAGATCGGCCTGCCGCTCGCCGTGCAGTTCGCCACGAAGGGCCACCGGGTGATCGGTGCCGACGTCTCCGAGCGGGTCGTCGGGCTGGTCAACGACGGGGCCGTGCCCTTCCCGGGTGAGACCGACCTGGACGTCAAGCTCAAGGAGACGGTGGCCGCCGGGCTGCTGACCGCCACCACCGACACCGCCGCCGCGGTCGCCGCGTCCGAGGCGGTCGTGGTGGTCGTGCCGCTCTTCGTGGACGCCGAGGGCGTGCCGGACTTCGGCTGGATGGACGACGCGACCCGCGCCATCGCCGCCGGCCTCAAGCCGGGCACCCTGGTCAGCTACGAGACCACGCTGCCGGTCGGCACCACCCGCAACCGCTGGGCGCCGATGCTGGAGGAGGGCTCCGGGCTGAGCGCGGGCAAGGACTTCCACCTGGTCTTCAGCCCCGAGCGGGTGCTCACCGGTCGGGTCTTCGCCGACCTGCGCCGCTACCCGAAGCTGGTCGGCGGCATCGACGAGGCGTCGGCGGCGCACGGCGTGCGCTTCTACGAGGCGGTGCTGGACTTCGACGAGCGGCCCGACCTGGAGCACCCCAACGGCGTGTGGGACCTCGGCTCCGCCGAGGCGTCCGAGCTGGCGAAGCTGGCCGAGACCACCTACCGGGACGTCAACATCGGCCTGGCCAACCAGTTCGCCCGGTTCGCCGACACCGTCGGCGTGGACGTCACCAAGGTCATCGCGGCGTGCAACACCCAGCCGTACAGCCACATCCACCAGCCGGGCATCGCGGTCGGCGGGCACTGCATCCCGATCTACCCCCGGATGTACCTGTGGAACGACCCGGCGGCCACCGTCGTCCGCTCGGCCCGCGAGGCCAACGCGGCCATGCCGGAGTACGCGGTGGACCTGCTCGCCGCCGCCTACGGCGACCTGACCGACGTCGGGGTGCTGGTGCTGGGCGCCGCCTACCGGGGTGGGGTGAAGGAGACCGCCTTCTCCGGTGTCTTCCCGACCGTGGACGCGCTGCGGCGGCGGGGCGCCCGGCCGTACGTCTCGGACCCGATGTACACCGCCGAGGAACTCACCGCGCACGGCCTGCCGCCGTACGACGGTGAGCCGCTCGGCGCGGCCGTGGTGCAGGCGGACCACGCGGAGTACCGCACCCTCAGCCCGGCCGACCTGCCCGGCGTGACCGTCCTGGTGGACGGCCGCCGGGTCACCGACCCGGCCCGCTGGGCCGGCGTGCGGCGGGTGGTCATCGGCGGCTGATCCGCCGTCGCGTCACGGGGCCCCGGTCGACAACGGCCGGGGCCCTGTCGCGTCGAGGGGGCGCCGCCGTGGCCCGCCGGTGGGCCACGCGACACCCCCGCAATACTCGAAGGACATGCCACGTTAAGGTCGCACCTGCCCGGATTCGCCGGTGATCGACAGGGGAGAGTGTCTTTGTTCAGCAAACTGCGCAAGCAGCCGGACGCCGGCCTCATCGGCGCGCTACTGCTGTCGTACGCCGTCATGGTGCTGGCCGGGGCCCTCGGCTGGATGATCCCCTTCGCGGTCGCCGGCCTGGTCGTGGCCGCCGGTGAACTCACCCTGCTGCGCCGGCCGACCGGCGGGGAACTGCTGGAGAAGGCCGGCATCGGGCAGCTCTACCGGCACCTGGCCCGGGACCTGGCGGTCGTCCTGCTGATCGTGACGACGGTCCGCCCCGGCCCGACGGCGCTGGTCCTGGTGCTGCTGCTGCCCGCGGCGCTGCTGGCGCTCGCCCTCGGCACCGGGGTGCTGGCGCGCCTCGGCGAGCGTGGCGCCGCCGCCGTCGCCTTCGTCCGCAACATCGAGCTCGGGCGGTCCTCCGGGGCTGCCCGGCCGCCGGCCTGGGCCGTCGCCGTCGAGGGCGACCGGCTGCCCCTGCTCAACCTGCTGCTGGTGCCGGCGGCCGTGGTCGCGGTGCTGGCCGACGACGTGACGCCGGTGGTGCTCACCGCGGCGGCCACCCTGGTGGCGGGGGCGCTGGTCGCCGCCGTGCTCGCGCTGTCCTGGCTGCGCGGGCGCGGCCGGGCCACCTCGGCGCTGCCGACGGTGCAGAGCTGGCTCGCCCGCGAGCAGCCGGATCTGGCCCTCTACTTCGCCGGCCCGGTCAAGGACGTCTACCAGGCCAACATGTGGCTCGCCCCGGTCGAGGCGACGGGCCGGCGGGCGGTGGTGCTGATGCGCCAGGAGGAGGCGTTCCGGGCGCTCGCCGACACCCGCCTGCCGGTGATCTGCGTACCGGCCGGCACCGACTTCATGAACCTCGAACTGGGCAGCCTCCGGGCCGCCCTCTACGTGGCGAACGTGGGCGCCAACATCCACCTGCTGCGCGAGCCGGGCGTGAAGCACGTCTTCGTCGGCCACGGCGACAGCGACAAGCAGGCCAGCGTCAACCCCTACAGCAAGGTGTACGACGAGGTCTGGGTGGCCGGTCCGGCGGGGCGGGAGCGCTACGCCCTCAGCGGCGTCGGCGTGCTCGACCGCGACATCGTCGAGATCGGCCGGCCGCAGCTGGCCGGCGTGCACACCTTCGGCTCGGCGGTCACCGGCCGGCCGTTCACCGTGCTGTACGCCCCGACCTGGGAGGGTTGGCTGGAGGAGGAGGTCTACCACACCTCCGTGGTGCTGATGGGCGAGCGGATCGTCGCCGGCCTGCTGGCCACCCCCGGCGTGCGGGTGATCTACAAGCCGCACCCGCTGACCGGCAGTCGGTCGGCCAAGGCGCGGTCGGCCAACGACCGGATCATCCGTCGGATCCGGGCCGCCGGCGGGCAGAGCGACGCGACCTCGCTGGCCGGCGACGCGCACCTCGTGGTCACCGGCCGGGCGCCGGGGCTGTTCGACTGCTTCAACCAGACCGATCTGCTGGTCAGCGACATCTCCAGCGTGGTCTCGGACTTCATGCAGAGCCAGCGGCCGTACGTCGTGGCGAACCCGGGCGGGCTGCCCGAGGACGAGTTCCGCCGCCGGTATCCCACCGCGCGGGCCGCGTACCTGCTCGGTGCGGACTGCGGCGAGCTGCCGAAGATCGTCGCGGTGACCCGGGCCGGTGACGACCCGATGACCGAGGCGCGTCGGGAGCTGAAGACGTACCTGCTGGGCCCGGACGAGCCGAACGCGATGGACCGCTTCCGGGCGGAGGTCGACCGGCTCTGCGGCTGACGCGTCGACGCGGGGGCGGTGTCCGGGCGCTGCCGGTCACCGCCCCCTCTTCGTCCGTTCAGCCCCGCTGCGGCGGGTTGTCCACGTCCCGCGAGACCACCTCGCCGCGCTCGTCGACCCAGCCCTTGGGGCGCGCCGGGTTGCCGGCGACGAGCTGGTACGGCGCCACGTCGCGGGTCACCACGGACCCGGCCGCGATCATCGCGTACTCGCCGACCTCGATGCCGCAGACGAGGGTGGCGTTGGCGCCGATCGAGGCGCCCCGGCGGACCAGGGTCGGCGTGATCGTCCAGTCCGGATTCTGCGCCCGGGGCCGGAAGTCGTTGGTGAAGACCGCGCACGGACCGACGAAGACCTCGTCCTCGATGGTGACGCCCTGGTAGACCGAGACGTTGTTCTGGATCTTGACCAGGTTGCCGACCGTCACGCCGGCGTCGACGTACACGTTGCGGCCGATGACGCAGCCGGCGCCGACCTGCGCCGAGGAGCGGATGTGGGCCAGGTGCCAGACCTTCGTGCCGTCGCCGACGCGGGCACCCTCCTCGACGTCGGCCGTCGGGTGGACGAAGACGGAGGGGGACGGGGAACTGCTGTCAGTCATCCTTCAACTCGCATGGCTCGGGGCGCGGCGTCGCGCCGTCGGGGATCCGCGTCGGCGTACGCCGGGTGGGCGTCGATCGCGCGGATCGGTTCTGCCACACCCGCCCCGGGGCGCGCAGGCGAGGCCGGGGGAGCGGACTCGGCGTAGCATAGCGACCCGTCAGGCGAGCAGCGCCGCCACCGCGTCGGCGGCCGGCAGGTCCGCCGGCAGCGCGTCGGCGGCCACCACGGCGGGCACCGGCAGCGGGCCGTACAGGTGCGGGAAGAGCGCGCCGTCGCGCGACGGCTCCCAGCGCAGCGCGTCGCCCAGCCGGTCCGGGTCCACCGTCAGCAGGGTCAGCCCGGTGGCGCCGGCGAAGTACCGCCGGGCCGTGCCGACCACCTGGTCGGCGCCGGAGAGGTGGATGAACCCGGACTGCCGGTCCAGTGCCGTACCGTCGAGGTGGCCGGCGGCCAGCGCGTCGTCCCACTCGATGGTGGTGAGCAGCTTGTAGATCACCCCGGCAGCCTACGCGCGGCCGGTCCCGCCGGCGGCCGTCCCGGTTTGCCGGTACCGCCCCGGCGCCCGCCGCCGCCCGGCATGCTCGGGGCAGCGGGTCGCGGAGGGATGACGATGGAGAGCTACGACGAGGACTGGACCGACAGCCAGCGCGCGCTCTACGACGAGTGCCACCGGGCGGGCGGCGAGTGGGCCGGCGACCCGGACACCCCGACCGAGGACGTGCAGCACGTGATCAACCTCGGCCAGGCGGACGACGACACCCTCCCGGACGCCGAGATCGACTATCCGCCCCTGGTCGACGCGGTCACCCAGGCCACCGGCGAGATCGTCACCAGCGTGCCCGCCAGCCACGACGACCCCGGCTTCCGGGGCTTCGTCGACGGCGTCCGCGACGCCACGGCCGACGAGGTCTTCGGCCTCTGACCTGCCGATCGACCCGCCACGGGCGCTCGGGCGCTGGCGCGTCGGCGCGGCTGCCGCCGGGCGGGCGCGGGACCGGCCCTCCCGTCGCGGGCGTACTTCTGCCACCATTCGGGGTCGACGGACCGACGAATGGGGGCCCCGGGTGCGCATCCTGCTGGTCGAGGACGACCGCCGGGTGGCCGCCGCGCTCTCCTCCGCCCTCACCCGCCGGGGGTACGAGGTGGAGCACGCCGCGACCGTCGCGGCGGCCCTCTGCGCCGCCCCCTGCGACCTGGTGCTGCTGGACCTGACCCTGCCCGACGGGGACGGCACCGACCTGTGCCGGGAGCTGCGGCGACGCAGCAGCCAGCTCGGCATCATCGCGGTGACCGCCCGGGGCGAGGAACGGGACCGGGTGCTCGGCCTGCGGCTCGGCGCGGACGACTACGTGGTCAAGCCCTTCTCCATGACCGAACTCCAGGCGCGCATCGAGGCGGTGCTGCGCCGCGCGGCGCACGCCGTGCCGGAGCGCAACCTGATCGAGGTGGGGCCCGTACGCGTCGACGTGGCCGCCCGGACGGTCACCGTCGAGGGCCGGCCGGTGGCGCTGACCCGCAAGGAGTTCGACGTCCTGCTCTCCCTGGCCCGCCAGCCCGGCGTGGCGGTGGCCCGGGAGCGGATCCTGCTCGACGCCTGGGGCACCACCTGGGGCGACGGGCACACGGTCGAAGTGCACGTCGGGTCGCTGCGCGGCAAGCTGGGCGACCCCGGCCTGGTGGAGACCGTACGCGGGGTCGGCTACCGGCTGCGCGGCGAGTGAGGGGACGCCGTGCGACGTCGGCTGGTGATCAGCTATCTGCTGTTGATGGTGCTGGTGCTGATCGCGCTGGAGACCCCGCTGGCGGTCACCCTGGCCACCCGGGAGACCGACCGGGTACGCGCCGACCGGCTCGCCGACGCCACCCGGTTCGCCTCGCTGGCCGGCCCGGCGCTGCGGGGCGGGACGCCCGGCCCGCTCGACAACGAGCTGCGCAGCTACGACGCCCTCTACGGCATCGGCGCGGCGGTGGTCGACCGGGACCGCCGGACGGTGGCGGCCTCGGAGAGCTGGCAGCCGGCCCCCGGCTCCCACGAGGCGCTGGACACCGCGCTCTCCGGGCAGCAGGCCAGCGGGCCGGAGTCGGTCTGGCCCTGGGTCGACGGGCCGATCGTGGTGGCGGTGCCGATCAACGACGGCGGTGAGGTGCTCGGGGCGGTGGTCATCACCACCCCGGCCGAGACGGTCCGGCGGGCCGTCACCGTCTGGTGGCTGGTGCTGGCCGGAACCGGCCTGCTCGCGGTGCTGGCCTGCGTGCTGACCGCGTTCGGGCTGGCCGGCTGGGTGCTGCGCCCGGTCACCGAGCTGGACGCGGTCACCCACGAGATCGCCGAGGGGGACCGCGGCGCACGGGTGCAGCACCGGCTCGGCCCGCCGGAGCTGCGTCGCCTGGCGACCAGCTTCAACCACATGGCCGACGTCGTCTCCGACGTGATGGACCGGCAGCGGGCGTTCGTCGCGCACGCCAGTCACCAGCTGCGCAACCCGCTGACCGCGCTGCGGCTGCGGGTGGAGGAGCTGGGCCCGAGCCTGACCGACGCGGACGGGCGGGCCGAGCACCAGCTCGCCCTGGAGGAGACCGACCGGCTGGCCCTCGTGCTGGACGCGCTGCTGACCCTGGCCCGCGCCGAGCGACGGGAGAACCAGCGGGTCACCGTCGACGCGGCGGCCGTCGCCGCGTCCCGGGTGGCCGCCTGGGAGCCGCTCGCCCGGCACCGCCGCATCACCCTCCGGCTCATGGCCGAGGACGCCCCGGCGTACGCGCGGACCGTGCGGACCGCCATCGACCAGGCCCTGGACGCGCTGATCGACAACGCGGTCAAGTTCAGCGACGCCGGTGGGGAGGTGACGGTGACCGTCCGGTACCACGACGACGGCACCGCGCTGGAGGTCCGGGACCTTGGCCCGGGCATGACGGAGAGCCAGCTCGGGCAGGCGACCGAGCGGTTCTGGCGTGCCCCGGAGGTGCAGAACATCGACGGGGCCGGGCTGGGCCTCACCATCGTCGCCGTGCTGGTCGACGCCTCGGACGGGCGGCTCACCATGCGTGGGGGCGAGCCGCGCGGCCTGGTCGCCGGCCTCTGGTTCCCCGCTCCGGGCGATCCCGCCGATCCCGCTCCGGGCGGTCCCGCTTCCGGCGTCCCCGTTCCCGGCGCTTCCGGCGACCCCGGCGCACTGGCCCGCGACGACGGTTCCACGGCGCCTGCGGCGGAGGCCGAACCACCGACCTTCGCCGGAATCCCGCCGACCCGCCGACCATCGCAGCCATCGCAGCCATCGCAGCCATCGCAGCCGGCGCGAGCGGCCGAGCGCTGAGGCCGGGCCGGCGCGGGCCGCGCTCGGTGGCGCGGTGCCGTCGGTCCCTGTCGAGCTGCCCCGTCCATGAACCCGCCCCGCCCCACGGGGCAGCTCGACAGCGATGCCGGGGTGGAGGGCCAGGGTTTGGCGGGTCAGGGTTTGGCGGCGCGGTACCAGTCGGCGGCGCCGGGGTGCAGCGGCAGCGGGGCGGTGGCGATGGCCGAGCGGGGGCTCATCCGGCCGGCGGCCGGGTGCGCGGCGGCCAGTTCCTGGCGGCGTTCCATCAGCAGCCTTGTCACCTCCCGGATCAGCGGCGCGGGCAGGTCGGCCCGGACGATGAGGAAGTTCGGGTTGGCCACCGTGGTCACCGGGTCCGTGCCGTACACCGAGCGGGGGATGTCCCGGGAGACGTAGACCTCCGGGTTGCTCTCGCGCAGCGGCCCGGTCCACTCGCCGAGGTCGACGATCCGCGTCGCGCTGTCGTCCGTGAGCTGCTCCAGCGCCCGGACCGGCAGCCCGCCGGAGAAGAAGAACGCGTCGATCGTGCCGGCCCGCAGCGCCGCGACCGAATCGTCGAGGCCGAGCCGCTCCTGGCGTACCCGGTCGCCGCCCAGGCGCGCCACCTCCAGCAGCCGGACGGCGGTGATCTCGGTGCCGGACCCGGGCGCGCCCACGGACACCCGCCGCCCGCGCAGGTCGGCGAGTGTGCGGACGGGACCGCCGGCGGTGGTGACCAGGTGCAGCAGGTCGTCGTAGACCCGGGCGACCGCGACCACGGACGGGTGCGCCGCCGGCGCCGCCGGCAGCACGTCGGCCTGGGTGAAACCCAGCTCGGCCTCGCCCGCGCCGACCAGCCGGACGTTCTCCGCCGAGGCGGCGGTGACCACCACGCTGGCCCGGACGTCCGGCAGCTCCCGGTTGAGCACGGCGGCCAGGGACTGCCCGAAGGCGTGGTAGACCGCCGTCGGGCTGCCGGTAGCGATCCGGATGCGTACCGGTGGCTCGGGAGCGTCCTGGCAACCGGCCACGCCGGGCAACGCCACCACCACCAGCAGCAGCGCCAGCAGCGCCGGCGGGCGGACGGGGCGCGGGCGGACACGGCGGAACCGGGTGCGACTCACGCGCTGCACTCTGCGCCGTGCGGGCCGTCGCCGCAACCCGCCGCCCACCGGGCGGGCTAGGACCCCGGGGGCGCGTCGACGACGATGGTCAGCTCGCTGCGGTACGCGACCGAGGCCGGCGCGACGCCGCCGGTCGGCTCGCCGGCGCCCCGCCAGACGCGGACCGCGCGGTAGGCGTGGCCGCCCTGCCGGCCGGTTCGGCGACGAACGACACCACCTCACCGCGGGTCAGCGCGCGGTGGCCGGGCACGTCGAGCGTGGAGAAGTGCACCCAGCAGCCGCCGGGCACGGTGTCGGCGTCGATGACGCCCCAGCCCTGCTCGGGGTGGTACTCGCGGACGACGCCGATCGCGTTCATCCGGCCGTCACGACCGGTCGGGCACGTGGGTGGGGCCCAGCGCGGTGCTGTGCAGGATCCGCTGGCGGTCCGGACCGTCGGCGACGCAGACGAGGTAACAGCCGGTGCCGGGGCGCAGCAGCGCCGGAACGTCCAGCAGGGCGGCCCCGCGCACCAGGATGGCGGCCAGCTCCCGGTCGGTGATCCGGACGCCGAGGATGTGCCGGCGGACGTGCCGCCCACCGGCGAGCAGGGCGGCCCGCCAGGCGGCCGCGGCCAGTCGGGGCCGCCACGCCCGCCGTACGGTCGACGCGCCCGGGACCGGCCCGCCCAGCAGCTCGCGCCGGCCCTGCCGCCAGCCGGCCTCCAGCGCCCTCGCGTACGCCGGCCGGTGCTGGTGCGGCACGGAGAGCCGGTGCAGCTGGTAGCGGCGGCGCAGCCCGCCGACGGTCACCTCGTGCTCGATGGGGACGTCCAGCCGGTGGAGGAGCTGACGCATGCGGTGCGCCGCCTCCTCCCGGTTGAACTCCACCGACGGGGGGCGGTGCTCGGGCGCCGGCCGGCGGGTGCCGGCGACGGCCGGCGGGGGCGTGCAGCGCAGCAGGCAGGCGGCCTCGAACGCGTCGGCCAGGGTGGACCAGTCCAACGGCGGCGGGGTCGAGGGCAGGCGCGGCCGGTCGAGCAGGATCTGTTCGGGAGCCAACTCAGGCACTCCTTGTCGGCGTCGGGGTCCCTCTACCGTGGCCCGTCGACGCCGCCGGGGAAACCGATCGGCCCCAGCCTTGAGGAAATCTTGCGGCTGTCCTACAGCTCCGTGACGACCACGTCGACCTGGCGTGGCCGGCCGGGCGGGGTGGGCTGCTCCAGCACCGGATACTTCAGGTCGCGCAGCGCGGACAGCAGCCCGCCGACGGTGCGCGGCCGGGCGCCCGCGGTCAGCAGGTCGCGGACCAGCCGGCCCTTGGTCGCCTTGTTGAAGTGGCTCACCACCGACCGGACGGGCACGCCGTCGACCTCCCGCTCGTGCAGCACCCGGACGGTCACCGTGCGGTCGGCCACCTCGCCCCGCGGCGCCCAGGTGGCCGCGTACGCGCCGGAGCGCAGGTCGAGCACCGGCCCGTCGCCGGCCGCCGCGGCCATCGCCGGCGCGAGCGCCCGCCGCCAGTACGCCGACAGCGCCCCGAGCCCCGGCAGCTTCGCCCCGATCGGGCACCGGTAGGGCGGGATCCGGTCGGTGAGGCGTACCGCGCCCCAGAGCCCCGAGCTGACCAGCACCGACCGGCGGGCGGCCCGCTGCGCGGTCGCCGGCAGCGAGGCGAGGTCGAGCGCCTCGTAGAGCACCCCGGTGTAGACGCGGCCGGCGGGCGCGGTGGCGGCCACCCGCAGCCGGGCGTTGCGGCGCAGCTCGCCGCGCTGGCCCTCGCTGATCCCCAGCGCCGTCAGGGCCGCCTCCTCGTCGCCGTCGGCGCTGAGCGCGACCAGCGCCGTCAGCACCTCCTCCCGGGCGCCGGTCAGCTCCGGCAGGGAGAGCCGGGCGAGGTCCAGCCGCCGGCCGGTGCCGGCGTCGGCCTTCCCCTCGGAGGGCGGCAGCAGGATGAGCATCGGTGACTCCTCGGCTCGGCGCGGCGTCCGCGCGCCGGTCCGGCCAGCGTACGGCCCGGCCCTACCGCCACGGCCGCACCGGCGTCTCCGGGTGGTACACGCGATACCCGCCCACCTCGGCGACCAGCGCGGCGTCGGCCCGGTCGCCCAGCAGCGCGCGCAGCCGCCGCTCCGCCGCCGAGCCGACCTCCAGCACGTACCCGGGCCGGTCGGCCCGCCCCACCTGCCGCCAGTACGCGGGGTAGCGGTTCTGCCCGGGGGTGAGGTCGCCGTCGAGCACCGCGCACGTCACCGCCTCGGCCGTGTTGAAGATCAGCCGGTTGCAGGTCCAGTAGTCCCCGTACACCTCGCGGGGCCCGCCCGCGCGGAGCGTGTCGGCCAGCTCGCGGGCCTGCCGCTCCTCAGTCCGGGACGCCCCGGTGCCGGTGGCCGCGAACAGCACGGTGACCACCAACGTGGTCGCGGCCAGCGCGGCGAGCACGGCGGTGGCCAGCGCGCCGGCCAGCCGGCCGAGCGCGCCGACCGTGCCCCGCCAGCAGGCGACCGCCGCCACCCAGAGCGGCCAGAGCACCGCCGGCAGGGAGAGCTGGAGCACCGACAGGTAACGGGCGTTGTCCAGCGGGCTGGTGGCGGCGAGCGGGCTGCGCACGTACGACAGCAGGGTCAGCGCCGCGCCGACGACCAGCGCGAGGTGCACCACGGGGCCGACCCGCTCGCCGCGCGGAGCGCCCGCTGCCCGGCGGTACGCGAGGACGGCGAGCGCGGCGGCGACCGCCAGCAGCACGGGGTAGAGCAGCCCGAACCAGCCCTGCCAGCGGGCGCAGCCGTCCACCGGGCAGAGGCCGGCGGCGAGCGGCACCCCCTCCAGCAGCCCGCCGTCCAGCCGCCGCGACCACGGCGGCGACGGTCCGGCCTTGGTGCTGATCTCCCGGAACACCGACAGCGAGTCCTCGCCGGGCGGGGCGACCAGATTGTCCCGGATCATCGGCGCGATCCCGACGGCGAACCCGGCCAGCAGCAGCACCCCGGCCCAGCCGAGCAGCTCCCGGCGGGCCACCCAGAGCAGTGCCAGCGCGGCCACCGCCAGGTAGGGCAGGATCAGCCAGTCCGACCAGGCGGCCACCCCGGCGAGCAGGCCGAAGAACCCGACGGCCGACCGGCGGTGCCGCACCGTTCCCCGCGCGAGTCCCACCGCGATCAGCAGCATCAGCAGCACCGCGACCTTGACCTCCGGACGCCCGCCGACGACGGTCAGCTGGTCCCGGACGACCCGTTCCCCGCCGAGCGCCAGCAGGCCGACGACCCCGGTGGCGAACCAGGGCGAGCAGATCCGCCGGGTCAGCCGGTGGATCAGCCAGAGGAAGAGGGCGTAGAGCACCAGCAGCGGCAGGCGCAGCAGCGGCCAGCCCGGCCCGGCCACCGCGATCAGCGGCGCGGCCAGGTACGACTCCAGCGTCCCCATGTAGCGCTGCCCGTAGAGGAAGACGGGCAGCTCGCGGCCCTGGGCGATGTGCAGCGCGGCCAGCCCGAACGTCGCCTCGTCGCTGTTGGAGACGGGCACCGTGTGCAGGGTCAGGACCAGCCGGTAGCCGACCCCGGCGAGCCCGAGCAGCAGCGCGACGAGCGCCGGCCGGTCGAGCTGCGGGCGCCACCGCCCACGCTTGCGCACTGGTTGCGACACGACCAACGCCCCCGTCGTCGTCCCGACCGGAGTGTTTCACGCCGCCGGGGCCGGCCGGGGCGGATCGGCGCAGCCGGCCGGTCGGTGCCCGCCGGCCTCACGACCCCGGCGACCGGCGGGGAAGATCGCCTCGCGTGGCCGAGGTGGCCGGGTTGTGGCAGGGTTGCTGACGTGCCACCCACTCCCGCCGGCCAGTTGGCCGTACCTAACCTGCACCGGGCCGCGCGGATCGAGGACGCCGTGCACTCGCTGGTCGAGCGCCGGCTGCGGCGCACCGGCTGGCGGACGAACGTCATCGCGTACACCGGCTACGGCGCGCCCGGCTGGGTGCGGGTGATGTGCCGGGTGCTGCTGGGCCGGCCGGACACCCGCCAGCGCGGCCGGCTGGAGAAGGTGCGCGGGTGGCGCAGCTTCACCACGCTGCCGGCCAAGCACGTCACGGTGAGCATCGAGGCCGGCGGGGAACGGCACGAGGCGCGGGCCGACCGCAGCGGGTTCGTCGATGCCGTGGTCGAGGCGGACCTGCCGCCGGGCTGGTGCTCGGTGCGGATCAGCCTGCCGGACGCCGAGCCTGTCGAGGCGCCGGTACGCATCCTCGACCCGGAGGTGCGCTTCGGCATCCTCTCCGACATCGACGACACGGTCATGGTCACCGCGCTGCCCCGGCCGCTGCTAGCCGCCTGGAACACGTTCGTCCTCGACGAGCACGCCCGCAACGCCGTTCCCGGCATGGCGGTGCTCTACGAGCGGCTCGTCACGGCGCACCCGGGCGCGCCGGTCTTCTACCTCTCCACGGGCGCCTGGAACGTGGCGCCGACGCTGACCCGGTTCCTGTCCCGGCACCTCTACCCGGCCGGGCCGCTGCTGCTGACCGACTGGGGGCCGACGGCCGACCGCTGGTTCCGCAGCGGGCGGGAGCACAAGCGGGTCACCCTGGCCCGGCTGGCCAAGGAGTTCCCCGAGGTGAAGTGGCTGCTGGTGGGCGACGACGGGCAGCACGACCCGGAGATCTACCGCGAGTTCGCCGCCGCCCACCCGCAGAACGTCGCCGGGGTGGCGATCCGTCGGCTGTCGCCCACGCAGGCGGTGCTGGCCGGTAGCCTGCCCACCCCCGCCGGCGAGACGTCGGCGGGGCCGGTGGGGCAGAAGTGGCTCTCCGCACCGGACGGCGCGGGCCTGTGGAAGCTGCTGCGCGACGCCGGCCTGGTCTGATCCCCTGACGCCGACGGGGCCGGCGGCGGAGCGGATGCTGCCGTCGTGCGGCGCACGCCGCGAGTTCGCTAGGCGGTGAATTCGACGCCGGCGAGGGAGGCGGTGCGGTGCGCGGCTCGATCAGGACAGCGCGGTCAGGGAGTGACGCGTTCCCTGCCGGTGGGTCGTCACCGGGTCTCCGACTCGCTGTGCCAGCATCGCCTCGTGCGCAACGAGCAACGCCTACGGACACGGACGGATGAGTCACGGGCCTTCGCGGAGCGCGTACGACTCGTCATGAGCCTGACCGCGCGCCTCAACGTGCTGCCGTTCGACGACCTCGACGCGCGCAGGACGGTGCTGACCGAGATCTTCGGCAAGCCGATCCCCGACTCTCTGGCCATCCTCCCCCCGTTCTATTGCGACTACGGGCTTGGCGCGTCCTTCGGCGAGCGCGTGTTCATCAACCAGGGATGCTTCTTCCTCGACTACGGGGGAATCACCATCGGCGACCGCGTCCTGATCGGTCCCCGAGTGACTCTGAGCACCGCTGGACACCCTGTCGAACTCGGTGAACGGTACGACTTCATCACGCACGCGCCCATCGTCATCGAGGACGACGTGTGGATCGGGGCCGCGGCCACGATCACGCCGGGAGTGACAATCGGTCGTGGCTCGGTCGTCGGCGCGGGCGCCGTTGTCGCGAAGGACGTGCCGCCGTCGAGCGTGGTGACGGCGACAAGCGCCGTCGAGCGGAAGCGTCTCGCGCTCAGGTAGAGGCAGCGCTCGCCCGCGATGACGGCCGTGCCCCAGCAATCCTCGACGCGTCGTTCCCACAACTGCGCCCCGCTGCGAGGGTCCAGTCGGACCAGACGCGAGTGCCGCTCCGCCGCGACGAGGGAACCGGATCCCACCGCCATCGCGTGTGAAGCCGACCTCAGATGTAACGGCCGCGACCACAGGACGCTGACCGACTGATCCGTCACGGCGGGATCATCGCACGCGTCGGCACGGGGGTGACACGCACACGAGACGTCACGCTCGGGCTCCTGCGTACGCATCTCGTCGTGTCCGACTCCGCGTTCGGGGAAGCTGTCACCGTCGGTCGCCGGAGTGACACGAGCGGGTGAAACCTCTGAAGGATACTTGCGAAATTGTGTCGCAGCGTTGAACATCTTTTCGTGCGCAGAGACTATGGTCGATACCTGTCCGGGCTGGCGCTGGTAGCGGCGCTGGCCCTCGGCGCGGCTGTCCCCACGGGCGCCCCCGCCTCCCGGCCCGCAACGCCGGACACCGTGCCCGTGGCGGCCCAGGCGGCCTGCGTGACCGACCCGGCCACCCCCAAGCGGCAGCTGCGCGGCATGTGGATCGCCAGCGTGGCCAACATCGACTGGCCTAGCCGCACCGGGCTCACCCCGGCCGCCCAGCAGGCCGAGTACCGGGGTTGGCTCGACCTGGCCAAGCAGCGGCGGATGAACGCCGTCGTCGTGCAGATCCGCCCCGCCGCCGACGCGTTCTGGCCGTCGACCTACGAGCCGTGGTCGCAGTGGCTCACCGGCACCCAGGGCGGCAACCCCGGCTACGACCCGCTGGCCTTCATGGTCGCCGAGGCGCACGCCCGCAACCTGGAGTTCCACGCCTGGTTCAACCCGTACCGGGTGGCGAACCACACCGACCTGAGCAAGCTGGCGGCCGGCCACCCGGCCCGCAAGAACCCGGGCTGGACCGTCACCTATGGCGGACACATCTACTACAACCCCGGCATCCCCGCCGTCCGCGCCTTCGTGCAGGACGCGATGATGGACGCCGTCAAGCGCTACGACATCGACGCGGTGCACTGGGACGACTACTTCTACCCGTACCCGGTCAGCGGGGTGGCCTTCCCCGACCAGGCGACCTACGCCCAGTACGGCGCCGGGTTCAGCACCATCGGCGACTGGCGGCGCAACAACGTCAACCTGCTGGTCCGGGAGATGCGCGACAAGATCCGGGCGGCCAAGCCGTGGGTCAAGCTCGGCGTCAGCCCGTTCGGCATCTGGCGCAACGCCGGCACCGACCCGCTCGGCTCGCGTACCACCGGTCTCCAGTCGTACGACGCGATCTACGCCGACACCCGCCGCTGGGTGCGGCAGGGCTGGGTCGACTACATCGCCCCGCAGATCTACTGGCACATCGGTCACCCGGCGGCCGACTACGCCGAACTGGTCCGCTGGTGGTCCGAGACGGTGACCGGCACCGACGTGCAGCTGCTCGTCGGGCAGGCCACCTACCGGGCCGGCGCGACGGGGCAGGACGCGGCCTGGCAGGACCCGGCCGAGCTGACCGACCACCTGACGCTCAACCGCAGCCACCCGCGCGTCGTCGGCGACATCCACTTCAGCGCCAAGGACGTCCGTGCCGACCGGATCGGCGCCGTCTCCCGGGTGGCCACCGACCACTACCGCCGGCCCGCGCTGGCACCGGCCGGGGTGGGCGGCGCCGCGCCCGCCGCGCCGAACCTCACCTCGGCGGTACGCGGCACCGGCGGCGTGACCCTCACCTGGCAGCGCGGCGCCACCGGCAGCACCGCCGCGTACGCGGTGTACCGCCTGCCCGGCGACGGCGCGGTCGACGCCTGCGACCTGGCCGACGCCCGGCACCTGCTCGGCACGGTCCGCGCCTCGGGCACGACCGGGACGTTCACCGACGCGACCGCCGCGGCCGGCTCGACGTACCGCTACCTGGTGACGGCGCTGGACCGGCTGCACCACGAGAGCCCCGCCAGCAACGCGCGGACGGTCACCGGCACCGGCGGCACGTTCAGCGTGATCGTGGACAACGCCACGGCCGGCGGCTTCACGGCCGCCAGCACCTGGGGCACGTCGTCGTACCTCCCGGCGCGCTACGGCGCCAACTACCGCTTCGCCAACCCGGAGGCGGTCAGCGACCCGGCCTGGTTCACCGCGACGCTGCCCGCCGCCGGCTCGTACCGCGTCGAGGTCTGGTATCCGGCCGACCCCGGCTACAACAGCGCCACGCCGCACCTGGTGGCGACGGCGAACGGGAACGTCACCGTCACCGTCGACCAGCGCAGCGGCGGCGGCCAGTGGCGGGTGCTGGGCACCTACGACCTCGCCGCCGGGACACGCCAGGTCGTCGGGGTCAGCCGCTGGACCAGCACCCAGGGGTACGTCGTCGCCGACGCCGTCCGGATCACCCGACTCTGAGCCCGCCCGCTCCCCGGGGCGACCTGACGTCCCGGGGAACGACCCGGTCAGTCGCGGCGCAGCCAGAGCACGCCGAGCGGGGGCACCCGCAGGGCGGCGGAGGCGGGCATCCCGTGCCACGGGACGTCTTGCGCGTGCACGGCGCCGAGGTTGCCCACGCCCGATCCGCCGTAGTGGTGGGCGTCGGTGTTGAGCACCTCCGCCCACGTGCCGCCGGCCGGCAGCCCCACCCGGTAGTCCTCCAGCGGCCGGGCGGAGAAGTTCGCCACGCAGACCAGGGTCGCGCCGTCGGGGGCGATCCGGACGAACGAGACGGTGTTGTTGGCGACGTCGTCCCCGGCGATCCAGCGGAAGCCGGCCGGCTCGGTGTCCTGCGCCCAGAGCGCCGGGGTGTCCCGGTAGACGCGGTTCAGGTCGCCGACGAGGCGCTGCACCCCGGCCCGGGCCGGGTCGTGCAGCAGGTACCAGTCGAGGCCGCGCTCCTCGCTCCACTCCCGGTCGTCGGCCAGCTCGCAGCCCATGAAGAGCAGCTGCTTGCCCGGGTGCGCCCACATGTACGCCAGCAGGGCGCGTACGTTGGCCAGCCGCTGCCAGGTGTCGCCGGGCATCTTGCCCGCGAGGGAGCCCTTGCCGTGCACCACCTCGTCGTGGCTGATCGGCAGCACGTAGTTCTCGCTCCAGGCGTACGCCAGGGAGAACGTGAGCTGATGGTGGTGGTGCTGCCGGTAGACCGGGTCCTTCGAGGTGTAGAGCAGGGTGTCGTGCATCCAGCCCATGTTCCACTTGAACCCGTAGCCGAGCCCGCCGGCATCGGTCGACCGGGTGACCCCCGGCCAGGCGGTGGACTCCTCGGCGATCAGCACCACCCCGGCGTGGTGCTTGTAGACCGTCGCGTTCACCTCCTGCATGAACGCGATGGCCTCCAGGTTCTCCCGGCCGCCGTAGCGGTTGGGCAGCCACTGCCCCTCCTGCCGGGAGTAGTCCAGGTAGAGCATCGAGGCCACCGCGTCCACCCGCAGCCCGTCGACGTGGAACTGCTCGCACCAGTACAGCGCGTTGGCGACCAGGAAGTTGCGCACCTCCGGGCGGCCGAAGTCGAAGACGTACGTGCCCCAGTCGGGGTGTTCGCCCCGGCGCGGGTCGGGGTGCTCGTAGAGGGCGGTGCCGTCGAAGCGCGCGAGGGCCCACTCGTCCTTGGGGAAGTGCGCGGGCACCCAGTCGAGGATCACGCCGATCCCGGCGGCGTGCAGGGCGTCCACGAGGTGACGGAACTCGTCGGGGTCGCCGAAGCGGGACGTCGGGGCGTAGTAGCCGGTGACCTGGTAGCCCCAGGAACCACCGAACGGGTGCTCCATCACGGGCAGGAACTCCACGTGGGTGAAGCCCAGCTCCGTGACGTACGCGGTCAGTTGCTCGGCCAGCTCCCGGTAGCCCAGCCCGGGGCGCCACGAGCCGAGGTGCACCTCGTAGACGCTCATCGGCTCCTGGTGCGGCTGCCGTCGGGCCCGCCGCGACAGCCAGTCGGCGTCGCCCCACTCGTACGTCGAGTGGTGCACCACCGAGGCGGTGGCCGGCGGCACCTCCGCGTACGCCGCAAGGGGGTCCGCCTTGTCCCGCCACTGCCCGTCGGCGCCCAGGATCCGGTACTTGTAGCGGGCGCCCGCCCCGACGCCCGGGACGAACAGCTCCCACACCCCGCTGCCGCCCAGGGAGCGCATCGGCCAGCCGTCGTCCGGCGCCCAGCCCGCGAAGTCACCGACCACCCGGACCCCGCGCGCGTTCGGCGCCCAGACGGTGAACGCCACGCCCTCGTCGAAGACCCGGGCGCCGAGCGCCTCCCAGAGCCGCTCGTGGCGGCCCTCGCCGATCAGGTGCAGGTCCAGCTCGCCCAGGGTGGGCGGGTAGCGGTACGGGTCGTCGTGGCTCCGGCCGTCGACCTCGACGCGGTAGTCGAGCACCTCGCCCTCGACCTCCGCCTCGAACACGCCGACGTCGTGTACCCGCCGCATCCGGTGCCGCTCACCGCCGACGAGGAGGGCGACGTCGGTGGCGCCCCGGCGCAGCGTCCGGACGACCGTCCGCCCGTCGGCCGGGTGTGCGCCGAGGACGGCGTGCGGGTCGTGCGTGGCGCCGGCGATCAGCTGGTCCATCGGTCGTCGTCCTTCTGGGCGGGAGCGGTGGGGGCGGTGCCGCCCGAGAGGTCGTCGGGAACGTCGGCGACGGTCAGGTCCGGCGCCCCGGTCGCCGACGCCGGGCCGGCGGTGGGATCGGGAGTCGGCCGGCGCACGGTCAGCACGTGCGCCGGTTGCAGGTACGGGTCGAGGCGCACGGCGTTGCGCTGCCCCCAGTCGTAGCTGGTGCCGGTCAGCTCGTCGCGCACCGTGAACCGGTCGTGCCAGTCCAGCCCGAGCGCGGGCATGTCCAGCGTGGTGTTGCCCCACTGCACGCCCTGCGGGTCGAACGAGCAGACCACGAGGACCGTGTTGCCGGTGTCCGGGTCGTGCTTGGACCAGCAGAGCAGCGCCGGGTTGTCGATCTCGTGGAAGACCAGGTTGCGCAGCTGGTGCAGGGCCGGGTTCTCCCGGCGTACCCGGTTGAGCACCGCGATGAACGGCGCGAGGGAGCGGCCCTGCGCCTGTGCGCCGGCCCAGTCCCGGGGGCGCAGCTCGTACTTCTCGTTGTCGAGGTACTCCTCGGCGCCGGGGCGTGCGGTGTGCTCGAACAGCTCGTAGCCGGCGTACATGCCCCAGGAGGGGGAGAGCAGCGCGGCCAGCACCGCCCGGATCTTGAACATCGGCGGGCCGCCGTGCTGCAACGAGGAGTGCAGGATGTCCGGTGTGTTCGGCCAGAAGTTGGGCCGCATGTAGTCGGCCGCCTCGACCAGCTCCTCGCAGTACGCCCGCATCTCGGCCGCCGACGTGCGCCAGGTGAAGTACGTGTACGACTGGGTGAAGCCGATCTTGCCCAGCCCGTGCATGATCGCCGGCCGGGTGAACGCCTCGGCGAGGAAGAGCACGTCCGGGTCGACCTTCTTCACCTCGGCGATCAGCCAGTGCCAGAAGTCGAACGGCTTGGTGTGCGGGTTGTCCACCCGGAAGATCCGGATGCCCTCGCCGACCCAGTGCAGCACCACCCGCAGGACCTCCGCCCGGATGCCCTCCGGGTCGTTGTCGAAGTTGAGCGGGTAGATGTCCTGGTACTTCTTCGGCGGGTTCTCCGCGTACGCGATGCTGCCGTCGGCCCGGGTGGTGAACCACTCCGGGTGCTCGGTCACCCACGGGTGGTCCGGCGCGCACTGCAACGCCAGGTCCATCGCCACCTCCAGGCCCTGCTCGGCGGCGGCGGCGACGAAGTCGCGGAAGTCCTCCGGCGTACCCAGGTCGGGGTGGATCGCGTCGTGGCCGCCCTCGGCGGCGCCGATCGCCCACGGCGAGCCCACGTCGTCGGGCCCGGCGGTGAGCGCGTTGTTGCGGCCCTTGCGGTTGACGCGGCCGATCGGATGGATCGGCGGCAGGTAGAGCACGTCGAAGCCCATCGCCGCGACGCCCGGCAGGCGCTCGACGGCGGTGGCGAACGTGCCGGAGCGGGCGGGCGCGTCGACGGTGGCCGGGACGGCCCCCTCGGAGCGGGGGAAGAACTCGTACCAGGCGGAGAAGAGCGCCCGCCGGCGGTCGACCCAGAGCCGGTGCTCCTCGCCGGCGGTGACCAGCTCCCGGACCGGGTGCTCCCAGAGCAGGGCGGCCAGCTCCAGCGCCGGGGCGACCCGCCGGGGCAGCGCCAGCCGCTCGTCGGCCAGCGCCCGCTCCGCCGCCGCCACCCGGTCGGCGTCGGCGGCGGGCACCGTCTGGGCGGCGGCCCGCAGCACCCGGGCGCCCTCGGCGAGGTCGTTGGCCAGGTCCTCCGGCCCCTGCCCGGCGGCGATCTTCTTGGTGACCGCGTTCTGCCAGGTCAGGTACGGATCCTGGAACGCCTCGACGGTGAAGACCCACTCGCCGACCGCGTCGGGGCGGATCACCGCGTGCCAGCGGTCCTGCCCCGGCTCACCGGGGCGCATCCGGGTGAACGGCCGCGCCCGCCCGTCGGGGCCGCGCCAGACCACGTTGCAGCCGAGCGCGTCGTGCCCCTCGCGGTAGGCGCGGGCCGACACCGGCACCGGCTCGTCGACCACCGCCTTGGCCGGGTAGCGACCGCAGGAGACGACGGGGGAGACGTCTTCGATCGGGAACCGTCCAGTCACCGGTTCAACCTACTGCGCGAGATCCATTCGCGCGCGGCCAAGCACCCCATCGCCCTCCCGCCTGACTTGTTCGGAGAGGTCCGGTCAGGGGCCCGGCGGAGACCTGGTGCCCGCAGCCCTTCAGGGCGCGGCGGCTGGCGGGCGTGGGTATTGGCGGCGTAGATCTTGGTACGAAGTGGCCCCTTGAAGGGCCGTTTCCTGCCAAGATCTACTGCTGTCCCGAGATTCGGAACGCTATGCCCAGCCGGTGGAAGATCGGGTTCAGGCGGGCGGTTCGGGCGCCACGAACGAGCCCTTGCCCTGGTGCACCTCGATCCAGCCCCGCTCATCCAGGATCCAGAGGGCCCGTTTGATCGGGTTGTCGGACGAGTTGTACTGGCGGGCGAGTTCGGCGATCGTGGGCAGCTTGTCGCCGGGCTTGAGTGTGCCGCTTCGGATCGAAGTGGTGATGTCATCGACCACCTGCTCGTAGACAGGCTTGCGGGGCATGGGGGACCACCTCTCGTCAGCCCGTCCAGCGTCTCACTGCGCGCGACACGGTGTGGACCCTGTGTTGACTCTGGCTACTAAGGGTCCTAAGTTGCGAGTGGCAGGGGTTCTCTCGTCAGCAGCGGAGTGCCCCCGGGCCGGGCGAGGGAACGCGGACCGTCCTCGCCGCCCGACCCGCCCTGATCCGCACCGCATGCTTCGCGCACCTCGTTCTGACCGCACGTTTCGTGCTCACCCGCAAGGAGGCTCACCATGCAGGAGCGTCCGCCTGACGGGCCGCTGCCGGCGGCACACCCGGTCCCGGGTGCCCGCGCTCGGCACCCCGACGGGGATCAGGTGCCCTGTCCGCCCCGCCCGCAGCGCGCCGCTCACCCGTCGCCAGTACGCCTACGGCATCACGGTAGCGCTGCTCGTACTCGTGCTCGTCGCGGCCGGGATCCTGCGGTGAGCGGGACGGGCCGGCGGTGACCGGCCTGCCGGTGGGCCGGCGGGTCGCCCAGTGGCGGGTGCGGCGCAACATGACCCAGCAGCAGTTCGCCGACCGCCTCGGCAAGTCGAAGAGCTGGGTGGACAAGGTCGAGCGCGGAGTGCGCCCGCTGGAACGGATGTCCAACCTGCGGGAGGTCGCCGAGGCGCTGCGGATCGACATGGAGGTTCTGCTCGCGGAGCGGCTCGGGCAACCGGACGTCGCCGTTGCCGGTGTGGCGCGGATCCGGGCCGCCCTGGCCCGCTACCACGTCGAGGCGTCGTCCCGGCCGCCCGACGTCGCGAAGGTGCGGGGCCGCCTCGATCATGCCGAGCAGAGCTACCGGCACGCCCGGTATCCGATCCTGCTCGGCCTGCTGCCCGGGTTGCTCGACGCCGCCCGCGAGGCGCGGGTTGCCCGCCCCGGCCGGGCTGCCGACGAGCTGCTGGTGTCCGCGTACGGGCTCGTCGCCCTGGTGCTGGTCAAGGTCGGTCAGGGAGAGTTGGCGTGGCTGGCCGCCGACCGGGGGATGGCCGTGGCGCTGGCCACGGACGACGCGCGGCTGGCCGCCGTCGCCACCGTGCCGCTGAGTCAGGCGTTGCGGGCCGTCGGCCGGCGGCGCTCAGCGATGGAGACGGCGCTCGTGGCCGCCCGCCGTCTCCCGCCGCGCGAGTCGGCCGAGGGTGCCCTGTCGTCGGGCGGTGACGGTGCCCCGTCGCTGCGCGTGACGTTGCTGCTCCAGGCCGCCCTCGCCGCTGCCGGCCGGGGAGACGAGCGCCGGGTGGCCGGCATGCTCGACCAGGCCGCGGCAGCGGTCGGCACCGTCGGCTTCGGTCGGGCGTCGGTCGAGGCGGCGCGGGTGGTGGCCGAGGCCGCCGTCGGAGACGTGCAGGCGGCGACGGTACGGCACGAGCGGCTGGTCTGCGGTGAGCAGTGGCGGTGGCTGCCGCTCGAGCACCGGGCGGCGTACCTGCTCGACGTGGCCCGCGTACACGCTCTCGCCGGCGACATGGTCCGGGCGGGGCGGGCGCTGCTGGAGGCCGAACGCACCGCGCACAGCGAGGTGCACGACCGGCCGGCGGCGCGCGACCTGGTCGCCACCGTGGCCCGGTACGCCGCCGCTCCCGCCGGCCTGGCCCGCCTCGCCGCCGCCCTGCACGTCACCTGAGGCTGCCTGTGGCCTGCCCGAACCCATCCCCGACACGTATCGTTTGTATTACGTGGTAGGGGGGCGTCATGAAACTCAACAGCAAGGGCCAGGTCACGATCCCGGCAGCGTTGCGAGCCCGACACGGGCTGCACGAGGGCGACGAGGTCGACGTCGTGGAGGAGGGCGGTGCGCTGCGGATCGTCCGGGTGAGTGGCGCGGAGACCAGGGGCCAGCGTCTGGTCCGGCACATGCGCGGTCGCGGCGGTGCGTCGCAGACCAGCGGTATGTCCACCGACGAGCTGATGGAGCTGCTACGTGGGGAGTGAGCGGCTCCGCGCGCTGGCGCCGCGACCCGCCGACTCCGCCACGACGCTGGTGGACACGAACGTGTTGCTCGACATCTTCACCGAGGACCCGAACTGGGCGGGCTGGTCGAGTGACGCCCTCGCCGCCGCTCGGGACACCGGCGCCCTGGTGGTCAACCCGATCGTCTACGCCGAGGTCTCCGTGCGGTTCGACACCATCGAGGAGCTCGACGAGGCGCTTCCGGCGGCGGACTTCCTCCGCGAGGAACTGCCCTACCCGGCCGGGTTCCTGGCCGGGAAGGCCTACGCCAGATACCGCTCCCGGGGAGGGGCCAAGCGATCGCCGATCGCCGACTTCTACATCGGGGCGCACGCCGCGGTGTGCGGGTATCGGCTGCTCACCCGCGACGGCGCCCGCTACCGCACCTATTTCCCGAGGCTCGATCTGATCACCCCGACGGGCTGAGGCCGCGCGGCCCACCGGCCGGCGCCTCGCACGAACCACCTTCGGCGCCACCTGACCTCGGCACGCACGCCGTACGCGGCCAACCGGTGCGCCTTACTCACACCAGCAGCGAGCGGTAGAGCTCGAAGGTCCGGGCGGCGATGGCGTCCCAGGAGAAGTGTTCGACGGCGCGCCGCCGCCCGGCCCGGCCGAAGTCGGCGGTCTTCACCGGGTCGGCGAGCATCTCGTTCATCGCCGCCGCCAGGTCGGCCACGAAGCGGTCCGGGTCCAGCGGCCGGCCGGAGCCGTCGGTGGCCTGCTCGATGGGGACCAGCAGCCCGGTCTCGCCGTCGGCGACCACCTCGGGGATGCCGCCGGTGGCGGTGGCAACCACCGCCGTCTCGCAGGCCATCGCCTCCAGGTTCACGATGCCCATCGGCTCGTAGACCGAGGGGCAGACGAAGACCGTGGCGTGGGTGAGCACCTGGATCACCTCGTGCTTCGGCAGCATCTCCGCGACCCACACCACCCCGGAGCGCTTCGCCCGCAGCTCCGTCACCAGGCCCTCCACCTCGGCGGCGATGTCCGGGGTGTCGGGGGCCCCGGCGAGCAGCACCAGCTGGGTGTCCGCCGGCAGGTCCCGCGCCGCGCGCAGCAGATAGGGCAGGCCCTTCTGCCGGGTGATCCGCCCCACGTACACCACGCTCGGCCGGGCCGGGTCGATGCCGAGCCGGTCCACCACGTCCGTGCCGTGGTCCGGGGCGTACTGCGCCGTGTCGATGCCGTTGTGCACCACCCGGACCCGGTCCGGGTCCACCGCCGGGTAGGCGGTCAGCACGTCGCGCCGCATCCCCTCACTGACCGCGACGACCGCGTCGGCCGCCTCGAACGCCGTGCGCTCGCACCAGGAGGAGAGCGCGTAGCCCCCGCCGAGCTGCTCGGCCTTCCACGGCCGCAGCGGCTCCAGGCTGTGCGCGGTCACCACGTGCGGCACGCCGTGCAGCAGCTTCGCGGCGTGCCCCGCCAGGTTGGCGTACCAGGTGTGGCTGTGCACCACGTCGGTGCCGGCGCAGGCCGCCGCCATCTCCAGGTCCACGCCCATCGTCCGCAGCGCGGCGTTCGCGCCGGTCAGGCCCGCCGGTTCGGCGTACGCGGTGACACCCGCCTCGGTGCGCGGCGCGCCGAAGCAGTGCACCCGCACGTCGGCGAGCCGGCGCAGCTCCCGAGCCAGGTACTCGACGTGCACGCCGGCGCCGCCGTACACCTCGGGCGGGTACTCACGGGTCAGCAGGTCGACGCGCAGCCCGGCGGAGTCGTTCATGAACGGCACCCTAGTGCAGAACGCGCCGCCGCACCGGCTGTGGAACTGTGCCGTACGAGTGGTGAAGTGACGGCGGGGTAGATAGCGTCTGGACATGGCTGCCAAGGTGCTCGCGATCGTCCTGGCCGGCGGAGAAGGCAAGCGCCTCATGCCGCTCACCACGGACCGGGCCAAGCCGGCCGTCCCGTTCGGCGGGATGTACCGCATGGTCGACTTCGTCCTGTCCAACCTGGCGAACGCCGGCTATCTCAAGATCGTCGTGCTGACCCAGTACAAGTCCCACTCGCTGGACCGGCACATCACCAAGACGTGGCGGATGTCGACCCTGCTCGGCAACTACGTCACCCCCGTGCCGGCGCAGCAGCGCCGCGGCCCGTGGTGGTTCGCCGGCTCCGCCGACGCGATCTACCAGAGCTTCAACCTGATCCACGACGAGCAGCCCGACCACGTGATCGTCTTCGGCGCCGACCACATCTACCGGATGGACCCGCGCCAGATGGTGGAGGACCACATCGCCTCCGGCGCCGGCGTCACCGTGGCCGGCATCCGGCAGCCGCTGTCGATGGCCGACCAGTTCGGCGTCATCGAGGTCGGCGAGGACGGCCGGCGGATCCGGGCGTTCCGGGAGAAGCCCACCGACGCGGTCGGCCTGCCCGACGCGCCCGACCAGATCTACGCCTCGATGGGCAACTACGTGTTCAGCACCAAGGCGCTCTGCGAGGCGGTCGAGCGCGACGCGGAGGACAAGACCAGCAAGCACGACATGGGCGGCAGCATCATCCCGATGCTCGTCGAGCGCGGCGAGGCCAACGTCTACGACTTCCGCGACAACGAGGTGCCCGGCAGCACCGACCGGGACCGCGGCTACTGGCGCGACGTGGGGACGCTCGACTCCTTCTACGACGCCCACATGGACCTGATCAACGTGCACCCGGTGTTCAACCTCTACAACTTCGAGTGGCCCATCTACACCGGGCAGCTGACCTACCCGCCAGCCAAGTTCGTGCACCAGTGGGGCGAGCGGGTCGGCCGGGCGGTCGCCTCGATGGTCTCGCCCGGCGCGGTGATCTCCGGCTCGCTGGTGGAGAACTCGGTCGTCTCGCCCAAGGTGAAGGTGCACTCCTGGGCGCACGTGGACGGTGCGGTGCTGATGGAGGGGGTCGACATCGGCCGGCACGCGGTCGTGCGCCGGGCGATCCTCGACAAGAACGTGGTCGTGCCCGAGGGCGCGGAGATCGGCGTCGACCTGGAGAAGGACCGGCAGCGCTACACCGTCTCCGACAACGGCATCGTGGTGATCGGCAAGGGACAGAAGGTGGAACCGTGAGCAGTCATCCCCGGGCCGGCAAGCCCGCCCAGCCCGCCGACCTGGTCGACGTGCCGCGGCTGGTGACCGCCTACTACGCCGAGCACCCCGATCCGCAGGACCCGGCGCAGCAGGTCTCCTTCGGCACGTCCGGGCACCGCGGGTCGAGCCTGCGCCACGCGTTCAACTCCGACCACATCCTCGCGGTCACCCAGGCGCTCTGCGACTACCGCCGCGAGCAGGGCCTGGACGGCCCGCTGTTCCTGGGCCGCGACACCCACGCGCTCTCCGCCCCGGCCGCCGTGGACGCGCTCGAGGTGCTCGCCGCCAACGAGGTCACCGTGCTGCTGGACAGCCGCGACGGCTACACGCCCACCCCGGCGGTGTCGCACGCCATCCTCGCCCACAACCGGGGGCGCACCAGCGGGCTCGCCGACGGCATCGTCATCACCCCGTCGCACAATCCGCCCGACGACGGCGGCTTCAAGTACAACCCCACCCACGGCGGCCCGGCGGACAGCGACGTCACGAGGTGGATCCAGGACCGCGCCAACGCGATCCTCGCCGACGGCCTCAAGGAGGTCCGGCGGATCCCGTACGCGCGGGCCCGCGCCGCCGACACCACCGGGTCGTACGACTTCCTCGCCCGCTACGTCGACGACCTGCCGGCGGCGATCGACATCGACGCGATCCGCGACGCCGGGGTGCGCATCGGCGCCGACCCGCTCGGCGGCGCGAGCGTGGCCTACTGGGGCGAGATCGCCGAGCGGCACCGCCTGGACCTGACCGTGGTCAACCCGACGGTCGACCCGACGTGGCGTTTCATGACCCTGGACGGCGACGGCAAGATCCGGATGGACTGCTCCTCGCCGAACGCGATGGCCTCCCTGATCGCGGCCCGCGCCGACTACCAGGTCTCCACCGGCAACGACGCCGACGCCGACCGGCACGGCATCGTCACCCCCGACGGCGGCCTGATGAACCCCAACCACTACCTCGCGGTGGCGATCGGCCACCTGTTCCGCACCCGGACGCAGTGGGGGTCGGCCGCCGCGGTCGGCAAGACCCTGGTCTCCTCCTCGATGATCGACCGGGTCGCCGCCGACCTGGGTCGCCCGCTGCTGGAGGTGCCGGTCGGCTTCAAGTGGTTCGTTCCGGGGCTGCTCGACGGCGCGGTGGGCTTCGGCGGCGAGGAGAGCGCCGGCGCGTCCTTCCTGCGCCGCGACGGGGGCACGTGGACCACCGACAAGGACGGCATTCTGCTCTGCCTGCTCGCCGCCGAGATCATCGCGACGACCGGCCGCACCCCCAGCCAGCACTGGGCGGAACTGGCCGAGCGCTTCGGCGCGCCAGCGTACGCCCGGATCGACGCGCCGGCGACCCGGGAGCAGAAGGCCGTGCTCGGGAAGCTCTCGCCGGAGCAGGTGACCGCGACCGAGCTGGCCGGCGAGCCGATCACCGCGACCCTCACCACCGCTCCGGGCAACGACGCGCCGATCGGCGGGCTCAAGGTGACCACGGAGTCCGGCTGGTTCGCCGCCCGGCCGTCGGGCACCGAGGACGTCTACAAGATCTACGCCGAGTCCTTCCAGGGCCCGGAGCACCTGGCCCGGATCCAGCAGGAGGCGAAGGACCTGGTCTCGGAGGTCCTCGAGCGGGCCTGAGCACCCGGCTCGCCGCCCACCGGAGCCGACACCGGGGCACGGCCGGCGGGTCAGCGCGGCGGGGGTAGCTCGCGGCGGTTGAACCGTTCCCGCAGGCCCTCCGGCAGCAGCTCCCGCAGCTGTTCGGGAAGCAGCGGCAGGTCCAGCAGGCTCAGCTTCAGTTGGTTGCGTTCCTGGTAGCGGCGCGGGTCCAGGCGGACCACCAGGCCGGCGTCGTGCCGGTAGCGGATCTGCACGACGCCCTCCGTCGCGGCGTCCCGGATGACCAGGCCGTCCACCTCCACCGCGACCGGGCCGGAGCCCTCGCGCAGTTGCAGGCGGACCGTCTCGTGGGGGGAGAGCACCAGCGCACGGGAGATGCCGGCCATCGGGGCGGACGGGGTCACCACCACCGCCTCGGTGGCCGGCGAGACGAGCGGGCCGCCGGCGGCGTAGCTGTAGGCGGTCGAGCCGGTCGGGGTGCTGACCACCAGCGCGTCGCAGCGGTAGTACCCGTACTGCTGCCCGTCGACGGCGAGGGAGGCGCTGACGAAGCCGGAACCGGGCTGGCGGATCAGCGCGATGTCGTTGAACGCGACGAGGTCGTCGCCGCACACGTCGCAGGCCAGGCAGCTGTGGCTCTCCACCGTGAAGTCGTGCGCCACCAGCCGGTCCAGCGCCCTCGGCAGCTCCGGCGGCTCCACCTCGACGAGGAAGCCGAGCTTGCCGACGTGCACGCCGAGCACCGGCTTCGGATCGTGCACGGCCGACCGCAACGCGCCGAGCATCGTCCCGTCGCCGCCGATGGCGATCAGCGCGTCCGACCGGACGGCCACCTCACCCACCGGCAGCGGCTCGACCGTGGCCGGCACGCGGTGCCGGTCCTCGGCGCGTACGGCCAGGGAGATGTGGTGCCGGGCGGCCCAGGTCACGATGGTGTCGACCACCGCGGAGACGTCCCGGGTGGGGTGCAGCACCAGCCCGAGCCGGCTCCGGTCCATGCCTACACCTCATCACATCCCGGGGCTCCGGGACGGGCGTACCGCGAGGTGGGCCGGACGACCGCGCGACGTGTCACCTCGTCACGTCCGGGGCTCTGCGCGTGACGCGCCGGTGCGCGGGTCGTTGGTGGAGACGGGAGCGGGTCCGCACGGGCCCGATGCCCCGTGCCCGCGCGCAGGTGGCGCGCCGGGGCGGCAACCACGAGGAGGATCCTTGAAGATCGTCGTTACCGGTGGCGCCGGTTTCATCGGCTCCAACCTGGTACGCGCCCTCGCCGACGCGCCGCGGGTCACCGAGGTGGTGGCCGTCGACGACCTCTCCACCGGGTCGCTGGACAACCTGCTCGACCTGCCGGTGCGGCTGTTCACGGGGACGATCCTCGACCCCGACCTGCTCGACGAGGCCGTCAGCGGGGCGGCCAGCGTGGTCCACCTCGGCGCCCTCGGCTCGGTGCCCCGCTCCATCGACGACCCGCTGCGCAGCCACCACGCCAACGCCACCGGCACCCTCAGCGTGCTGGAGGCCGTCCGGCGCCACGGGGTGCCCCACGTCGTGGTCGCCTCGTCGTCCTCCGTCTACGGCGCCAACCCGGTCCTGCCCCGCCAGGAATCGCTGCGGCCGATGCCGGTCAGCCCGTACGCGGTCTCCAAGCTGGCCACCGAGGCCTACACGCTCGCGTACGCCGCCTGCTACGGCATCGGCGTGCTGCCGTTCCGCTTCTTCAACGTCTACGGGCCCCGCCAGGCCGCCAACCACGCGTACGCCGCCGTGGTGCCGAGGTTCGTCTCGGCGGCGCTGGAGGGCCGGCCGCTCCAGGTGCACGGCGACGGCACCCAGTCCCGCGACTTCACCTACGTCGGCAGCGTCACGGACGTGATCGTCGACGCGGTCCTGCGCCGCGTCTGCGCCCCGGACGTGGTGAACCTCGCCTTCGGCGCGCGGCTCTCGCTGCTGGAGCTGATCGCGGAGCTGGAGGAGGTGCTCGGCCGCCGTCTCGAGGTGGAGCACGGCCCGTCGCGGGCGGGCGACGTGCGCCACTCCGACGCGGACGACAGGGCGCTGCGCGCGCTCTTCCCCGAGGTGGCGCCGGTGCCGCGCGCCCGGGCCCTGCGGGCGACCGTGCAGTGGTACGAGGCGCACGCGGAGCAGCTCGCCCGATGACCGACCGGCCACCGGCCGCCGGCCGGGCCCCCGCGGCCCTGGTCGACGCCGCCGTGCGGGCGGCGCCGGCAGCCGGTGCCGGAGGGGCCGGACCGGGCCACGCCGACGACTCGTCGCAGCAGGCCGGCCGGTCCCGCAACCGGGCCCTGGTGACCGGAATCGTCTCCGCCCTCGGAGGCAGAGCGGTGGGCCTCGTGGCGCCGCTGCTGATCACGCCGGTCGCCTTCACCCACCTCGGCGCGGAGCGGTACGGCCTGTGGATGGCGGTCACCTCGCTGACCGGCATGGCGCTCTTCGCCGACTTCGGGCTGGGCAACGGGCTGCTCACCCGGCTCGCCCGCCTGCACGCCACCGGAGACCGACCGGCGGCGGCCCGCGAGATCGCCAGCGCGTACGCGATGCTCGGCGCGCTGGCCGTCGGCCTGCTGACGGTGCTGGTGGCCACCGCGCGGGTGGTTCCGTGGCCCACGCTGCTGAACGTCACCGACCCGGCCGTGGCCCGGGACACCCGCGCTCTGGTGCTGCTCTGCTTCGGGGCGTTCCTGGTCAACATCCCGCTGGGCCTGATCCAACGGGTCCAGTACGCGCACCAGCAGGTGGCGCAGAGCAACCTCTGGCAGGCGGGGGGCAGCCTCGTCTCGGTCGGCCTGGTCTTCGCGGCCGTGGCCGCCGACGCTGCTCCGGTGCTGGTGGTCGCCGCCGCCGTCCTCGCCGTCCCGCTGGTGAACCTGGGCAACTCGATCTGCTACTTCGGGTGGCAGAACCGCCTCCTGCGACCCCGCCCACGGGACGTACGCCCGGCGGTGACGCGTGGGCTGTTGCGCCTCGGCGCCAGGTTCTTCGCGCTCTCCGTGCTGACTTCCACCGCGCTCAACGTGGATCCGTTCCTCGTCGGCCGGCTGTTGGGTCTGGACGTCGCGGCGAACTACTCCGTGGTCCTGCGGATGTTCAGCCTTCTCGCACTCTTCGTGACCCTGGTGAATACGCCGCTCTGGCCAGCCAACGGCGATGCGCTGGCCAGGGGAGACGTGATCTGGGTGCGCCGGAGCACCCGTCTGATGATGTTCCTTTCGGTTGTGGTCGTGGCACTGCCGGCGGGGATATTCGTGCTGCTGGGCAACGACATCCTGCGGGCCTGGGTGCGGTCGACGGAACTGCCCACGACGCCAATCGCTGTCCTCGCCGCGCTCGCCACGTGGTCGGTGCTGGTGGCTTCGGCATCGCCGATGTTCATGGTCCAGAACAGCTTCGGTCTGCTCGGCCCGCAGTTCGTCGGCTGGGCGGCCTTCCTGGTCGTCTCTCTTGCTCTGAAGATCACTTTGTCGAGCCGATTTGGTCTGGCGGGCATCGCATTCGCCGGGACGGTCTCATACGCGCTCACTGTGCTGCCGGCGGCCCTGTTCGGCTATCGCAGGACACTGTCCGTCGTCGCGAAGCGTGGTGACAGGAATTCGGGGGTGGGGGAATGCAACGCCGTGATGTCGTGAGTGCAGTAGGGGTCTGGCGTGGATGCGGGTGGTCCTGATGCGTGTCGACTCGTGCCGTCCGATGCCGCTGGTCTACCGCGTTGCCCGCGTACTTGATGGCGCGTGGACGGTCGGCTCTCGCATCCGTCGTGCGGTACGTGGATGGGCGACAGCGCCTCGGTTCGCCGTGCGTGGGGATCGGGTGGCGTTCGACCCGGACGGTATCTACACCTACGAGACGATCGAACTCGGCTCCGACGTGGACCTGGGTTACCGACCCGTGCTGATCGCCGCCCGTAGCCGCATCCGGATCGGCAACAACGTCATGTTCGGACCGGAAGTCACCATTCGGGGCGGCAACCACCGCATCGACCGGGTGGGCGTGCCGATGATCGCCGTGCGAAAGCAGGCGGGGGACGAGCAGCACGACCGGGGCGTCACGATCGGCGACGACGTCTGGGTGGGTACGCGGGCCATCATCCTGCACGGTGTCACCGTCGGCCGGGGCGCGGTGATCGGCGCGGGAGCAGTGGTCACCCGATCGGTTCCGCCGTACGCGATCGTCGCGGGCAACCCGGCGCGGGTGGTCCGGCTCCGCTGGCCGGTTGAGACGATCATCCGGCACGAGCGAGAGCTGTATCCTCCGGGTCAGCGTCTGGAACCTGGTGAGCTCACCGCGTTGGCGCAGTTCGTGGCCCCGGCTCCGCGGTCCGCGCCGGTCACGAATCCACTCACCGCCGACCTCCAGGACCGGTAGTCGAAGGATCGGGCCCGCTCCCGGGCATACCGGCTCATCCGCTGCCATTGTGTGTCGTCGAGGGTGAGCGCCCGGGCTAGTCCGTCCCTGACGTCCTCGGCTCCGGGCCCTGCGAGGACGATGCCCTCTCGGCCGTCGACGATGTGTCGGGCCAGGTCGCTGGTGTGGTTGAGCAGGACGGGGCAGCCTGCCGCCAGGCTCTCCGGCACTTTCGATGGGAACCCCGCCTGAGCGTACTGGGCGAGCGGTCGCACCAGCACCGAGAAGTGCGCGCAGGCCAGCTCTTCGAGCACTCGCCGGCGTGGCAGCCGGCCCAGGAACGTGACCTGGTCACCGAGTTCGGCCAGGGCAGGCTCGTCCAGGTCCGAGACGTCGGTGGCCTGGTCCCGGCTGATGCCCGCGATCACCAGCCGTACCCTGGCGCGGTCGTCGGGGGGAAGCAGGCGAATCCCCGCGAGCACGACGCCGAGCAGATCTTTCGGGCCGGCCGAACCGGCGTAGAGCAGGCGCAGGCCGTCGCGCAGTGACAAGGGCGCGGGGTCGTCGTAGGCGGCGCAGTCGACCTGCGGTGGGACCACCATGGTCCGCCGACCGCGCCTGAGGAAGTGCCGCTCCAGGGTCTCGGAAATGGCGATGACCCGGTCCGCGGTGCGGCCGGCGATGAAGGCGGACCACCGGTGCCGGATGAAGTACGGCGTCAGGCGGCCGTAGGGGAACTGCTCCGGGTCGTGCCGCTCCACCACGTCGACGGTCAGTGGACAGCGCAGCGCCACCCGCAGGACGGCCCAGGTGGTGAGGGTCCACAACCCCAGTGGCAGGTATGCCCCCGTCAGCTGATCCGTTCGTATTCCTGCCCGCCGGAGCGCCGCCAGTACCCGCAGGGGGCGGGTGCGCTGACGTAGCCACCGACCGAACCGGCCACTGCTGCCGCTGGCCAGCGTGATGAGTCGTACGTCGGGCGGCAGGTCGGGAGTGGAGTCGGGGCGACTGCCGTCGGCCGGCCAGTCGTTGACGACCAGAGTGGTGGCGCCCTCGGGGGTGGCGGAGAGCGCCAGGTGGAGCAGCCGGTTCGACATGGCGTCCCCGTGCGGGAACCGGTACGCCCCGAGGACCATCAGTTTCTGGCCCCGATCATCCCAGGGTGGTGCCGGCAGGCGGTACGACTGCTGCTTCTCCATGCCGTCCTTCCGATTAGTGGCGTCTAAACCAATAACGGCAATTGTCGGTGTTACTCTTCGCACTCTCACTGTCACCAACGACTGTGCAGACGGTCGGTGCCGCCCCAGCCGAAGTGGAGTGTTCGTGGAGTCATTCGCCCTCCGGGACCGGCCGTCCTCGGCACGGCGCCGGTCCCGGCCGGTGGTCGTGCAGCACTCGGCCGGACTGCCCGGGGCCAACGGTCCGCTGACGGCCGTGCAACGGGTGCTCGCCTCGCCGCTGGCCGAGCGTTACGAGTTCGTCCGCATGCACCAGAGCGCCGGCAACGGGGGCGTTGATGTGACCCTGCTGCGCGGGTGGGTACGCCTGCTCCGCCGGACGCGGCCGGACGTGGTGCACGTGCGAGGGCTGCAGAACGAGGGCTTCCACGGCGTCCTCGCCGCCCGACTGGCCGGCTGCCCCCGGATCCTGGTCACGGTGCACGGCACGGTGCGCGACCTGCGGCAGGTCGGCCGGGGTTGGCGGCGTCGCCTGCTGGCGCAGGGCGCGGAGCCGGCGACGCTGCGCATGGCCAGCCACGTCGCCACCGTCTGCGAGTACGCCGCCGGACGGGACTTCCTGCGCCCGTACGCCGCGAAGTTCGTCGGTGTCGTCCCCAACGGTGTGCCGGTGCCGCCCGACCCCGCGGCGGCGCGCGACCGGGTCCGCGGCGAGTTGTGCCTGCGTCCCGACGACGTGGTCATGATCGCGGTGGCCCGGCTGACCTGGGACAAGGGATACGGCGTCCTCGCCGACGCGCTACGCCGGCTGCCGGCTGCCGGCGGCCGCCGGGTCCTGCTCGTCGCCGGGGACGGACCGGACCGGGCCGGGATCGCGGCGGCGCTGGCCGGGGCGGGCGGGACCGAGGTGAGGATGCTGGGCAACCGGCTGGACGTGCCGGAATTGCTCTCCGCAGCAGACGTCTTCGTCTTCCCCACGCTGCACGAGAACCTTTCCAACGCGCTGCTGGAGGCGATGGCGTACCGCCTGCCGGTGGTCGCGTCGGCGGTGGGTGGCAACGTGGAGGTGTTGCGCTCCGGAGGTGGCCGGCTGGTGCCGGCGGGAGATCCGGATGCCCTGGCTGTGGCGCTGACCGGGCTGCTCGCGGACGCCGCCGAGCGGGACCATCTGGGGCAGCTGGCCCGCAAGGTCGTCATCGAGAGCTACAGCCTGGAGGAGATGCTCCGGGCGCTCGACGGCGTCTACGAACGGATGCTGCGCCGGTGACTGCCCCGGAGAACGACCAGGTCCGGGTCGTCCTGCTCGGCTTCACCGTGCCGGACGATCTCTTCGACCGGATCCTGGGCCAGGACGCGACCATGCCCGTCCAGACGCACACCTTCGCCTGGGGGCTGGTCCGCAGCCTGCGCGCCGCGAACTGCCCCGTGCACCTGCTCTCGACCGCCCCCGTCTCCAACTGGCCAGGCAACCGCCAGCTCCGGTTCCGCTCCGGGACGTTCCGCCAGGACGGGGTGGACGGTCACCTGCTGGGCTTCGTCAACGCGCTCGGACTGAAGCACCTCACCCGGTTCGGCACCGTGTGGCGGAAGGGCGCCCGTGTGCTGCGGGAGCAGAAGGCGGACGTACTGCTGGTGCACGGGGTGCACTCGCCCTTCCTCTGGTTCGGCGCGCTGCGTGCCGGTCGTCTCGGCGTACGGGTGGTTCCGGTGTTGACCGATCCGCCGAGCGTCGTCCTGCCCACGGACGGTCGGTTGGTCCGGTCGTTGCGTCGGCTGGACCGGGTCCTGGTCCGCGCCGCGCTGGCGCGCTGCTCCGGCGTGATCACGCTGACCGAGGCGCTCGCCGAGGACTTCGCCCCGGGCCTGCCCCGGCTCGTCATGGAGGGCATCTTCGATCCCGTCGGGTCCCGGGTCGACGTCGCCGGCCAGGCGCCGGCCGCGCCCGGGACGCGCGAGGTGGTGTACGCCGGCGGGCTGAGCCGGGCGTACGGCGTCGACCGGCTGGTCGAGGCGTTCCGTGGGCTGCCGGGCCCCGACCTGCGGCTGCGGGTGTACGGCCGGGGTGAACTCGAGCGGTGGCTGCACGAACAGGTCGCCGCCGACTCGCGCATCGCGCCGCCCGAACTGCTGCCGCGCGACGCCCTGCTGCCGCGGCTGGCCCGGGCCGCCGTGCTGGTGAACCCGAGGCCGGTCGGACAGGACTTCGTCCGCTGGTCCTTTCCGTCGAAGCTCATCGAGTACCTGTCCACCGGGGTCCCGGTCGTGACGACCCGGCTTCCGGGTATCCCGGAGGACTATGCGCCGTGGCTGGTCTTCGCCGGCTCCGGCGCGGCCGAAGAGCTGCGGGAGGCCGTCGACCGGGCGCTGCGGCTGTCCTCCGAGGAGCGCGCCCGGATCGGGCTCGGTGGTGCCGACTTCGTCCGGCAGACCCGTGGCCCGGCGGCACAGGGACGACGGATACGGGACTTCCTGGCGGCGCGGCCCGGGGGGCGTCGTCCCCACGTGCCAGCCCAGGTGGTGACCGCCCTCCCGACCGAGCGGAGCCGTCCGCGCTGACCGGACGGCGTCGCGGAACCGGTCGGGGGTCCGCACGGGCTCAGGTCGTCAGGGACGCCCCGCCCGCACGTCGTTCGCCCGGCGGGGCGCCGGGCGCCTCGGCAGGGACGGGTCGAAGCGCCGGCGTCGACGCCGGCCGCCGCGCGGCAGGGCCAGCAGCACGGGCAGCCGGGACCAGAGCGCGAGCACCATCCACGCGACCGGTGAGATCTCCCAGTGCCCGCTCAGCCAGATGGGCGTCCAGCCGACGACCAGCACTCCCACGAGGAGGGCATTGCGGCGTGCGGACGCCGGGGCGGCATCCCGGATCACCTGAGCGACCAGCGCGACGAAGACGGCGATCCCCACGAGACCGACGTCGTTGCCGAGGGTGAGCAGCAGCGAGTGCGCGCCGATCCCGAAGTACGGATTGGCGCTCGGGAACGCGCCCACCCCGATGCCCACCAGCGGCGATTCCCAGAAGGACGCCTCGGCGATCGGCCAGACGAGCAGCCGCCCGGAGAGGTCGTCCAGTGGTCTGTTGAAGACGCTGTCGAGCCACTCGGGACGGTGCGGGGTGAGATGCCCGAACGGCACGACCGCCAGCAGGAGGGCCGACACCGCCACCGACCAGGCCCAGGCGTGCCGGTGGACCCGGGTGACGAGCAGGTAGCCGCCGACGGCGGCGAGGGCGATGAGACTCGCCCTGGTCCCGGTCAGCACGGTTGCGTGGACGAACAGCGGGAACAGTAACCAGAGCCCGACTCGGACGAGTCGGTTTCCGACCCGGGAAGCCAGGAGCATCACGCACACGAGGGTGCCGGTGGTCAGCGCGTAGGCGGTGTAGTTGATCCCCACACCGTCCAGGCCGACGCGGAGGGCGGACTCGTCGGTACGACCGGCGAGGACGAGCCGGACCGCCGTCCAGACCGTGCCGGCGAGCAGGGCGGCGGCCACCACCAGCAGCCGTCGCCGGGTGGTCAGCACGTGTCGGGCGGCGATCATCAGGAGTGCGACGGTCCACCAGGCCTGCACCGCGACCTGACTGGCGGCCATGTCGTGGGTCCACAGCAACGAGGCGGTGGCCCAGCCGCAGAGCAGCAGTGCCAGATGGTCCAGGGGGCCGAGCCGCGGAAGTCGACCGTTGCCGAGCAGCGCGAACCCGGCCAGCCACAGCCCGAATCCGAACACCAGACCGGGGTCGACAGGTGCGAGGGCGGCGGCGATGCCGAGCGGCGGTACGCCGAGCCAGGTCAGCCGCCACCCTGCTTCCTCGGGAGCGGCGTGCGCGGGCCCGGTCGTGCGGAGCAGGGGGAGGGGAGCCCGGTACCCCGGTAGGCGGGACGTGCGCCTCGCCGAGCGGTCCAGCACGGACTCGTGCGCGTCGTGTCGTCGACTCACGGCTCTCCTCCTCCCGCCGGCGGGCACACCGTCGCGTCGACCGGTGGGCCGGAGTCGGCCCCTGTCCGTCTCCGGAGGGTCAACGAGGCAGCGGATCCGGGGTGGTGCTCACAGCGCCGTGCGCACCCGCCGTCGGAGAGTTGTCCAGGCCATGACGACCAGCAGGGTGGCCAGGCCGATCACCGTGGGGCGGGACAGGCCCAGCTGGTTGTTGGCCGGAATGTAGGCGACGAGCAGGCAGAGCTGGGCGAAGAGCAGCGTCGGCAGGATCCGGCGGGACCGGACGGCGCCGAGCCACATGGCGGCGAAGAGCCAGCCCAGGAGTGCCATGAACAGGACGGTCCCGGGCCAGGTCAGGTCCGAGGCCAGCCAGGGATAGATGGTCGACCAGTACATGCCCGACGGGTATCCGGTCCGGGCCTCCGTCCGGACGGGGTACGAGGGGCGGCTGTCGGTGTCGACGCCGAGGTACTGCCCGGCGTACGAGGCGACCGCCGGGGTGCTGCCGAGCCCGCGTGACCAGACGAACGGCGTCTCCAGGTTGTGGGCTAGTCCCAGGTAACCGTGCGTCGGATAGATGACCAGCGCGGCCACGCCGGTGGCCAGGTGCGGTCCGACCATCCGCTCGACGGTGGCGTTCGGGCGGACCCGGTCCTGGGTGCCGAACTGGTCGACCCGATCGGCCTGGCTGTTCACCATGTAGGCGCAGAACAGGGCCGTGACGACGGCGACGATCGCCAGGGACCGCCGTCGGGCAGCCCGTCGTGCCCTCGGCCGCGCCCGGTCGCCGTCGCGCGCGGCCCAGACGAGCAGGCCGGCGGCGATCATCACGACGAAGTCGCCCAGGCCCTTCAGGGTGCCGATGTAGAGGAAGAAGAGCGCGTAGACGCCCATCCCGGTGAGCCCGAGCGCCCGGATGCCACCCGACAGCCGTCGCCAGTGGATGACGAGCAGCGGAATCAGCACGGCGCCCAGGACCCCGAGCAGGGTCAGCACCTGGATCGCCGGATTGACCCGCCCGCTGTCCTGCTGGTGCTGGTAGACCGCGAACTTGTTGGCGTACGCCTGCGCCGGATCCCGGAGGCTGGCCACGATGTCGCCCGGTCCGGTGGCGCCGTACTCGAGGAGAAGAGCCGCGCCGAGGGCGAGGTGGTAGACGGCGCCCGCCACGACCAGCTGCCGGATCCGCCGCTCGTCCGTCGGCGCACCCACGGTGCCGGTCGGGGCCTTCTCCCGGCGCCGGACGCGTACGGCGTACCCGGCCGCGAAGGCGGCGGTCGCGGCGAACACGAAGAGGCAGAGCCGGACGGGGTGCGTCACCTGCTCGGCCAGGGCGCCGGTCCAGAACAGTCCGAACGTGCCGAGCATCCAGGCCGCGGCGACCAGCAGTGGCAGCCAGGCCTGGCTCGGTCTGCGGTGCCCGGGGGTGGCCTGCGGTCCCGGAGGTGGTGCCGTCGCTTGCGCCCCCGGGCGGAGTCGCCCGTCCCGGACCGCTGTCGTCATCGTCATCCGGCTGGTGCCCCCGCATCGGTACCTGGTCCGTCGGGCGTCTCCCGACGGGGTGGTGGTCCACTGACTCCGGTCGTACGCGCTCACCACGTCCGCTGCCGGTGGCGCGCTCGGCGTGGCGGCCTCGCCGGCCCGCTGACTGGTGTTATAGCAGTCCGCAATAGAGGAATTCGCCGGTTTTGTGAAATAGCGTCGCGCGGAGCGGATCGGCGTCGCGGCGACTTCGACTGCGCCCGTTCGTCCTGTTTAACCGTTTCCGCCTCTGGCCCGGCTCGTTGCGCCAGGTGTGACCGCCGCCCTGTGACCTGCGGCGCGGCGTCGCGATCCCAGAACCGAGACGGGGAGCAACCAGTGACGTATTCGACCAACGGCCGCCGGGTCCTCATCACCGGCGGCACGGGTTCCTTCGGCAGGACGATGGTGCGCCGCCTCCTCGACCGCGGCGTCGGCGAGGTCCGGGTGCTCAGCCGCGACGAGGCGAAGCAGGACGACATGCGCCGGCAGCTCGGCGACGACCGGGTGCGCTACCACGTCGGGGACGTGCGCGACTACGACTCGGTGCTGCGGGCCAGCCGGGGGATCGACCACATCTTCCACGCGGCGGCGCTCAAGCAGGTGCCCTCGTGCGAGTTCTTCCCGCTGGAGGCGGTGCGGACCAACGTCCTGGGCAGCGCCAACGTCGTCGAGGCGGCGGAGCGCAACGGCGTCGGCTCCGTGGTCGTGCTGAGCACCGACAAGGCCGTCTACCCCGTCAACGCGATGGGGATGAGCAAGGCCATGATGGAGAAGGTCGCCCAGGCGCACGCCCGGAACAACCCGAACAGCGCGACCACGGTCTCCTGCGTCCGGTACGGCAACGTCATGTACTCCCGTGGCTCGGTCATCCCGCTGTTCATCGAGCAGATCAAGGCGGGCCGGGCGCCCACGGTGACGGACCCGGGGATGACCCGCTTCCTGATGTCGCTGGCCGACTCGGTGGAGCTGGTCGAGCACGCCTTCCAGCACGCCCGGCCCGGCGACATCTTCATCCGCAAGGCCGTCGCCTGCACCGTCGGCGACCTGGCCGAGGCGGTCTGCGAACTCTTCGACGTGCCCGCGAAGCTCGACGTGATCGGCGTACGGCACGGCGAGAAGCAGGACGAGACGCTGGCCAGCCGGGAGGAACTCGCCCAGGCGGACGACTTCGGCGACTTCCTCCGGGTGCCGCTGGACGCCCGCGACCTCAACTACGCGCTCTACGTCTCCGAGGGTGAACTGGGGCAGGGGCCGCGGGAGGACTTCAACTCCGCCAACGCGCCGCGGCTGGGCGTACCGGAGATCGTCGAGCTGCTGAAGACGCTGCCGGAGGTCCGCGCGGAGCTGGCCCTGCGGGACCCGGTGCTGGCGTGCTGAGGCTGGCGGTCACCGGCGCCGGCGGCTTCCTCGGCTGGCACGTGCGGGTGCTGCTGCGCGTCCTCGGCTGGCCGGAGCCCGTCGTCGTCACCCGGGCCGACCTGACCGACCCGGAGCGGGTCGCGGCGAAGGTCGACGGCGTCGACCGGGTGCTGCACCTGGCCGGGGTCAACCGGGGCGAGCCGGCCGACGTCGCCGCCGGCAACGTGCAGCTCGCCGCCCAGCTCGCGCAGGGCCTCAAGCACTGCCCGACCCCGCCCGCCGCGGTGGTCTTCGCCAATTCGGTGCAGGCCGGCAACGGCACGCCCTACGGCGACGCCAAGGCCGCCGCCGCCGGCATCCTGGCCGACACGGGCCTGCCCGTCGACGACGTCCTGCTGCCCAACCTGTACGGCGAGCACGGCCGGCCGTACTACAACTCCGCGGTCGCGACGTTCTGCCGGCTGCTCGCCGAGGGCGGGCAGCCGGAGGTGCACGGCGACCGCGAGCTGAGTCTGGTGCACGTCACCGACGCGGCGGCCCGGCTCGTCGGCGTACCGGCCGGTGGCTCGTGGGACCCGGCCATGCCGGCGCTGCGGACCGGCGTACGGGCCCTCGCCGACCGGCTCGCCGTCGTCGCCGCCACCTACCGGACGGGCGAGCTGCCGGCCCTGGTGGACCGGCACGACGTGCGGCTGTTCAACACCTACCGCTCGCACTGCTTCCCGGCGCACTACCCGCTGGCGCTGCCCCGTCGGGCGGACGCCCGGGGCGAGCTGGTCGAGACGGTCAAGGCGCACGGGGGAGGCGGCCAGACCTTCTGCTCCACCACCCGGCCCGGCGTCACCCGCGGTGAGCACTTCCACCTGGCCAAGGTGGAACGCTTCGTCGTGCTGCGGGGGTCGGCGGAGATCAGCCTGCGCCGGGTCGGCGAGACCGGGGTGGTGCGGTTCCCGGTCACCGGCGACGAGCCGGTGCTGGTGGACATGCCCACCATGTGGGCGCACAAGCTGGTCAACACCGGCGGCGACGACCTGGTCACCATGTTCTGGACGAACGAGCTGTTCGACCCGGGACGGCCGGACACCTGGCCCGAGCCGGTGGAGACGGGCCGGCCGGAGCACGCCGTGGCCGTCGCGTGAGGATCGGCCTGGTCAGCCAGTGGTACCCGCCCGAAGGGGTGTTCATCCCGGGCAACCTGGCGCGGCAACTGGCCGGGCGCGGCCACGACGTGCGGGTGCTGACCACCTTCCCGAGCTATCCGCACGGCCGGATCTTCCCCGGCTGGCGGCAGCGCTGGGGGCACACCGAGACCGACGGGCCGGTCGCCGTCCGGCGCGTGCCCGCCTACCCCAGCCACGACACGTCCGCCGCCCGGCGCGCGCTGAGCCACCTGTCCTTCGGGGCCAGCAGCGCGCTGGGCGGCGTCCGCTGGTTCGCGGGTGTCGACGTCACCTACGTCTACCACCCGCCACCCACCTCCGCCGCCGCGGCGGCGCTGGCCCGCCTGGCCCGCCGTACGCCGATCGTGCTGCACGTCCAGGACCTGTGGCCGGAGTCGGTGCTCGGCTCGGGCATGGCCCCCGCGGGCCGGGCGGGCCGGGCCCTGGAGCGCGGCGTCGCCGCGCTGATGCGCGCGACGTACCGCCTGGCCGGCGCCGTCGTGGTGATCTCGCCGGCGATGGCCGACCTGGTCGTGGCCCGGGGCGCGGACCCGGACCGGGTCCGGGTGGTGTGGAACTGGACGGACGACGCGCTGTTCCGGCCGGTGCCGGCCACCGACGAGGCCCGCGCGGTGCTCGGTCACCGCGGGCGCTGCACCGTGATGTTCGCCGGCAACATCGGCCTGTTGCAGGGGATCGAGACCGCGATCCGGGCGGCGGCCGCCGTGCGCGACCGGATCGACCTGGTGCTGGTGGGCTCGGGTGCCGGCGAGCAGGCCGCGCGCCGGCTCGCCGCGGATCTCGGCGCCGACAACGTGCGCTTCGTCGGCCGGCAGCCCGCCGAACGGATGGCCGCGCTGTACGCCGCCGCCGACTGGCAGCTGGTCTGCCTGCGCGACCTGCCCGCGCTGCGCGGCAGCATCCCGTCGAAGCTGCAGGCCGCGCTGGCCTGCGGCGCGCCGGTGATCGCGTCCGTGGGCGGCGACGCCGCGGCCCTGGTCCGTTCGGCCGGGGTCGGCCTGGTCTCCCCGCCGGGGGACTGGCGTGCGCTCGCCGCGCGCTTCTCCGTCGCGGCGGCCGAGTCCGCGGCGGTCCGGGCGGAACTGGGCCAGCGGGCCCGGCGGGTCTACCAGGAGCGCATGTCGCTACGGGTGGGCGTGGACCAGTTCGAGGACATCATGACCAAGCTGGCAGCAGAGAGAGGACGGGCATGACCCGGATCATGACGGTGGTCGGCACCCGACCCGAGATCATCCGACTGTCCCGGGTGATCGCCCGGCTCGACGACACGGTGGACCACCTGCTGGTGCACACCGGACAGAACTGGGACAGCACGCTCTCCGACGTCTTCTTCAAGGAGTTGCGGCTGCGCGAACCGGACCGCTTCCTGCGGGTGGACACCTCGTCGCTCGGCCGGGTGCTGGGCGGCGTGCTGGTCGGCATGGAGGCGGCGATCGCCGAGACGCGGCCCGACGCGCTGCTCGTGCTCGGCGACACCAACAGCTGCATCGCCGCGCTGATGGCCCGACGGATGCGGGTGCCGGTCTACCACATGGAGGCCGGCAACCGCTGCTTCGACCTCAACGTCCCCGAGGAGACCAACCGGCGGCTGGTCGACCACGTCGCCGACTTCAACCTGGTCTACACCGAGCACGCCCGGCGCAACCTGCTCGCCGAAGGGCTGCACCCGCGTCGGATCCTGCACACCGGCTCGCCCATGCGGGAGGTGCTGGAGCACTACCGGGCCGACGTGGCCGCCTCGGGCGTCCTGCGTCAGCTCGACCTCGGGCCCGGCCGCTACTTCGTGGTCAGCGCGCACCGCGAGGAGAACGTGGACCAGCCGGACCGCCTCCAGCGCCTGCTCGACTGCCTCAGGGCCGTGCGCGACCGGTGGGGGTACCCGGTGCTGGTCTCCACGCACCCGCGTACCCGCAAGCGGCTGGAGGCGTTGGCGCCGGACGCGACCGCCCTCGACGGCATCGCGTTCCACGAGCCGTTCGGCCTCTTCGACTACGTGCACCTGCAGACCAGGGCCTTCTGCACGCTCTCCGACAGCGGCACGATCAGCGAGGAGGCCGCGATCCTCGGCTTCCCCGCCGTGACGTTGCGCGAGTCGATCGAGCGCCCCGAGGCGCTCGACGCCGGCGGCATCATCATGACCGGGCTCGACCCGCAGGGCGTCGTGGAGGCGGTCGAGGTCACCGTGGCCCAGGTCGCCGCCCAGGGGGTGCCGTGCCCCGTCGACTACCGGGTCCCGGACACCTCCCGCCGCGTGGTCGACTTCATCCTCTCCACCGTCCGCCGGCACCACGACTGGGCGGGCATCCGCCGCTGACCGCAACCACGAGGGCCGGCGACCGGAGCTTCCGGTCGCCGGCCCTCACCGTGTGGCGGGTCAGCGGGCCAACGGCACCTGCACGGAGGCGCGGGGGACCGGCCCGGCCGGGTGGTCGCAGAGCAGGGCGAGCTGCGCGACCACCTTCTCCGGATCGTCGTACGGGTCGAGGCCGCTGACCTCCATCGGGTCCAGGGCGGGCACCGCCACGTGCGACACCAGCGGGTGCAGCGGGCGGGCGTCGGTCTCGCCGGTGCCGAACAGGTCCTCGTGCAGCTTCTCGCCGGGGCGCAGTCCGGTGTAGACGATCGGCACGCTGCTGTCCGCCTGCTCGGCCAGCTGCCGGGCCAGGTCGGCGATGCGGACGGGCTCACCCATGTCCAGCACCAGCGCCTCCCCGTCGCGGCCGATCTCGGCGGCCTGCAACACCAGGTGCACCGCCTCCTGCACCGTCATCAGGTACCGGGTCACCTCCGGGTGGGTGACGGTGAGCGGGTGGCCCAGCTCGATCTGCCGCTGGAACGCGGTCACGACCGACCCGCGGCTGCTCAGCACGTTGCCGAAGCGGACGCTGAGGAAGGTGCCGGGGAAGCGGGAGGAGGCGTGCGCGGTCAGCCGCTCGGTGATCCGCTTCGAGTAGCCGAGGACGCTGATCGGGTCGGCGGCCTTGTCGGTGGAGATGTTGACGAAGCGGGCCACGTCGCGGCACGCGTCGAGCACCGAGAGGGTGCCCCAGACGTTCGTCTTCACCGCCTCGCCGGGGTGGCGCTCCAGCAGCGTGAGGTGCTTGAGGGCGGCGGCGTGGAAGATGACGTCCGGCCGGCGCTCCCGCAGGATCCGCCGGATGCCCTCGTCGTCGCGCAGGTCGGCGAGGATCAGCTCGGGACCGTCCAGCATGGCCCGGCCGGTCAGCGACATCTGGAGACCGTGCAGGGCCGACTCGTCGCGGTCGAGCATCATCAGCTCGCCCGGGTCCGTCTTCATCAGCTGCCGGCACAGCTCCGAGCCGATGGAGCCGCCGGCGCCGGTCACCAGGATCCGCCGGCCGCTGAGCCCGTCGCCGTTCAGCGCCATGTCGGCGGCCACCTGCCGGCGGCCGAGCAGGTCGTCGATCTGCACGTCGCGGACGTCGGTGACGGTGATCCGGTGGTCGACGAGGTCCCGTACCGGCGGCAGCACCTTGAACGCCGCCCCGGTCTGGAGGGTGGCCTCGCGGATCTGCCGGATCAGCGCGGCGTCGGCGTTGGCGACGGAGAAGATCACGGTCGTCGCGCCGGTGCGCCGGACGGCCGCCGCCACGTCCTGACGCCCGCCGAGCACGCGTACGCCGCCGATGCGCAGGTCCCGCTTGTCGGGGTCGTCGTCGAGGGCGCCCACGGGCCGGTAGCGTCCGCGCGGGTCGCCGAGCATGGCCCGGAGCAGCCCCTGCCCGGCGTCGCCGAGCCCGAACAGCAGCACCGGGTTGGAGGACCGGGCGTCGGGGCGCATGGCGAGGTCGCGACGGTGCCGGTAGGTGAACCGGGCGGTCAGCATGAACAGCAGCGCCAGGGCGCCACCGACCAGCGGCGTGCTCGCCGGCACCGGTCGTACGCCGGCCGGCAGCAGCCCGATCAGCATGATCGCGGCGGTGGTGGCCGCCGTTCCCGCCACGCCCTGCACCTCCTGGAGGCTGCCCAGCGGGTGGCGTCCGGAGTAGATCCGGCGGACCGCCGCGACGGCCACGTGCACGACGGCGGCGAGGGCGCCGCAGGTGGCGGCGCGCGCGAGCTGGCCGGATGCCAGGTCGAGTTCGTAGCGGAACCAGACCGCCGCGACGAATCCGCCGACCCAGGCGGTGCTGTCGGTGGCGAGGAATCCGATGGTGCGGCGGCGGGCCCTGGCCCGGTGCGACCTCTGCTCACCGAGTCGGGTGGTCTCTGTTTCCGGCGGCATGTGTGCTCCCTGTCCGTCTCCGACCGCTTCCGCCGCGGGGCGGAAGGAGCTTTGGGCTCTTTAAGTTGATACAGGCCCGAGAGTCATGTTTGGAGGTTTTCAGGTTTGATGACCGATTTTTCGTCCGTGGGGCCGATGGCCCGTCGGTTCAACGGGCGGGCACGCCCTTGACGACGACGCCGTCCGGCACGTCGCGGACGACGCAGGCGCCCGCCCCGACGGTGCTGTCCCGGCCCACCCGCAGGCCCTGCAACACGGCCGCCGTCGTGCCGACGAGCACCCCCTCCGCCAGGTGGCAGTCGCCGGAGACGGCGGCCAGCGGATTGACCGACACGAAGTCGGCGAGGGCGCAGTCGTGCCCGACCGTGGCGTTCTGGTTGAGGTGCACGTGCCGGCCGAGCGTGACGTTGGTGGTGACCCGGGCCCCGGCGAAGGCGACGAAGCCCGGTCCGTGCACCGTGTCCGGCCCGACCGTCGCCGCCGGATGCACGAGGCTCGCCGCCGGCGTGCCGTACGCGTCGACCCGGGCGGCGACCGCCCGCCGGACGCGGGGGTCGCCGATGCCGATGACGTGGTGCGCGTCCGGCGGCGCGTCGCGCAGCCAGGCGACGCCGCCGAGGTAGGGCACGTCGAGCCGCTGCACCCGCTTCAGGTTCTCCTCGGAGGGCCGGTCGTCGACGAACCCGAGCAGGCGCCAGCGCGGCCGGCCGGCGGCGGCGTCCATCGCCCGGGCGATCGTGAGGACCTCCCGGCCGTGCCCGCCGCAGCCGACGACCACCAGCGGGACCGTCACGCCGTCGACGCTCCCGTGCGGGCCACCAGGAACTCGTCGACGGCGGCGAGGACGAGGCCGACCTGCCGCTCGTTCAGCGCGCTGCCGCTGGGCAGGGCCAGCCCGTCGGCGAACAGCCGCTCGGCCACCCCGGTGAGGAGGCACTCGGCGTCCGCGTACGCCGGTTGCAGGTGCATCGGCTTCCAGACCGGGCGGGTCTCGATGTCGCGTTCCGCCAGGTGGGCGGCCAGGTCGGCGGCCCGCCAGCCGGCCCGCTGCGGGTCGACCGCGATGGTGGTCAGCCAGCAGTTGGAGCCGGGATCCTCCACGCCGAGCAGCCGCACACCCGGGATCGGGGCGAAGAGCTTGGCGTACTGGTCGCGCAAATGCCGGCGCCGGGCGATCATCCCGTCCAGCCGGACGAGCTGGGCGCGGCCCAGCGCGGCGAGCAGGTTGCTCAGCCGGTAGTTGTAGCCCGTCTCGCGGTGCTCGTAGTGCGGCGTCGGCTCGCGGGCCTGGGTCGACAGGAACCGGGCCCGGGCCAGCAGGGCCGTGTCGTCGGAGACGAGCATCCCGCCGCCCGAGGTGGTCATGATCTTGTTGCCGTTGAAGGAGAGGATGCCCACCTGCCCGAAGGAGCCGGCGGGCCGGCCGTGGTGGGTCGCGCCGAGGGCCTCCGCGGCGTCCTCGACGACCGGTACGCCCGCCGCCGCGCAGACCGGGGCCAGCGCAGTGTGGTCGGCGCAGCTGCCGAAGAGGTCGACGGGGACGACCGCGCCGACGCGCTGTCCCCGGAGGACGAGTGCCCGGATCAGCTCGTCCACGAGGGCCACGTCGACGTTCCCGGAGTGCGGGTCGCAGTCCACGAAGACCGGCCGCGCGCCGGCGTAGCGGACCGCGTTCGCGGTCGCCACGAACGTCAGCGTCGGCACGATGACGGCGTCGCCGGGCCCGACTCCCACCCCCAGCAGGGCCAGGTGCAGCGCGGCCGTGCCGGAACTCACGGCGACGGCGCCGCGGGTGCCCACCCGCATGGCGACCTCGCGCTCGAACGCGTCGAGGTCCGGACCGACGGGCGCGACCCAGCCGGACCGCAGGGCCGCGACGACGTACGACTCCTCCAGCGGCCCGACGTCGGGCGGGGACAGGTGGATGGTCCCGCTCATCGGCGACCTCCGGCGGGGACGGTCAGGGAGGCGTCCGGTCCCGGTGCGGCGGGGACCAGCGGGGGCGTGCCGAGGAACTCGGGCGCGGTGGCCGAGCCCGCCGCGGAGATCCCCTCGCGGCGCAGCACGGTGCGGACGGTCGCGGCGAGGATCGACAGGTCCAGCCGCAGGCTGCGGTGGTCGACGTACCAGACGTCCAGGTCCAGCTTCTCCTCCCAGCCCAGGCTGTTGCGGCCGCGCACCTGGGCCAGCCCGGTGACGCCCGGCCGGACCTCGTGCCGGCGGGCCTGGGTGGGGGAGTAGCGCGGCAGGTACTCGGTGAGCAGGGGGCGGGGGCCGACCAGGCTCATGTCGCCGCGCAGCACGTTCCACAGGGTCGGCAGCTCGTCCAGGCTGGTGGAGCGCAGGAACCGACCCAGCGGCGTCAGCCGGTCCCCGTCGCGCACCCGTCCCCGCAGCGGATCCGGCGGGAGCATGGTGCGGAACTTGACCAGCTCGAACACCCGGCCGTGCCGTCCCGCGCGGGGTTGCCGAAACAGCACCGGCCGGCCGAGTCCCGCCGCCACCAGCACCGCCACGACGAGGACCAGTGGCGCGGTCAGCACCAGCAGCGCCACGGCCGCCAGCACGTCGATCGCCCGCTTGAGGGCCTCCGGTCGGGGCCGCTCCGCGAGGCTTTCCGGCGTGTCCACGGAACCAGGCAAGGCTTCGACCTCCAGGCAGAGTCGGGCACCATACGACAATCACGTTCTAACAGGGATGAACGTGCCGGCGATGCGAAATCGCCACACTCGACGCCGATCCCGACAGGTCAACCGCGCAACGGCCCGTCAGGACGCGGCCCGGCACCGAAGACGTGGCACCTCGGCCCGGCCGCGCCGGCAGTAGAGTGCTCGACGGTCCACGACGCGGGGGAGAGCCGGTGCTGCATCTGAGGGTCATCGCGCCGAGCGACCAGTCCTCCGCCGTGGCGGACCTGCTGGCCGCCGATCCCGGGGTGACCCACCTGGCGGTGCTCCCGGGCGCCGCCCGTCAACCGGCGGGCGACCTCATCCTCTGCGACGTGGTCCGGGAGAGCGCCGACAGCGTGCTGCACGCGCTACGGCAGCTCGGCGTGGAGGAGCGCGGCGCCATCTCGGCCGACGACGTCGAGCTGTCCATCTCCGCGGCGGCCGGCCGGGCGGCCGAGAAGGCGCCGGGCAGCGGGGCGGACGCGGTGGTCTGGGACGAGATCGCCGCCAAGACCGGCGAGCAGACCGAACTCTCCGCCACGTACCTCGTCCTGCTCACCGTCGCCACCATGCTCGCCGGCGTCGGCGTCCTGCTCGACCAGCCGATCCTCATCGTCGGCGCGATGGTGGTCGGCCCCGAGTTCGGCCCCCTGGCGGCGCTCTGTGTCGCGCTGCTGCGCCGCAACCCGACGGTCATCGGCCGGTCGGTGCAGGCCCTGGTGGTCGGCTTCCTCGCCGCGATGGTGGTCACCGTCCTCAGCACCTGGGGCCTGGACGCGGTGGGGCTGGTCGACCGCGGGATGCTGGAGTCCGAACGCCCCCTGACCGACTTCATCTGGCGGCCCGACGCGCTGTCCTGGGTGGTCGGCCTGCTGGCAGGAGTCGCCGGCATGCTCTCCCTGACCTCGAAGAAGTCCGGCAGCCTGGTCGGCGTGCTGATCTCGGTGACCACCGTGCCGGCCGCCGCGAACGCGGCCGTCGCCGTCGCTTACGGCGTCTGGCACGAGGCGTCCGGATCGGCGCTCCAACTGGTGATCAACCTCTGCGCGATCCTGCTCGCCGGCCTGGCCACACTGCTGGTGCAGCAGGCGTGGTGGAGGCACCTGGGCCGGCGGCGCCGGCTCCGCCGACCGGGCGGCGTCATCCGCTGACCCGCCCGGGCCGACTGGCCCCCGCGCGCCCAGCCCGGAGCGCCTGCCCCGCTCGCTGCTCCGAACACCGCGCCCCGCTCAGGGCGTCGCGCCGCCCGCCTCCAACCGGCGCTCCAGCAGCGTGCGCAGCGGGATCGACTCGCCGTCGCGACCGCCCGCGCCGACCACGAGCGGCGGTGGGCTGGGCTGCGGCTCGGCCCCGAGCAGCAGGGCGCGCGGGCCGCCCGCCACGGTCAGCAGGTGGAAGCGGCCGTCGACGTCGACGGCCCGGGTGCGTGCCCGGTCGACGTACCAGCCGCGCAGCCTCGTCCGGTAGCTCCCGCGCCCGTCGAGCCCCCGGGCCGTGAGCCGTTCCGTGGGCAGCCCGCGCCGGGTCGCCTCGGCGACGAACCAGGCGACCAGCTCCGCCGCCTCGGCGTGCTCGGCCGCCCGCCGGCGCTCGTCGGCCGCCGCGTGCGCCCGCACCGCCCGCCGCTGCCGCTCCCGCCACTCCAGGCCGTCGCCCACATCCACGACCGCGACGGTACGCCCCGCCGCCCGCCACCCGAAAGCACCAGCGCGAGCCCACCCGCCGGGCGCCGGTGGCCGGTGAGCCGCGGCTGGCGGGCGGGAGGTCCGCTCGACGCTGTCGAGCTGAGTCGTTCGCGACATCAGGCGAGTTGCCTGAGCCGTCATCCGAATCGTCTACGACATCAGCTCGACAGCGTCGGGCATGCGTCCATGCCGCTCGGTCCGGGCGGTCCGGAACCCGGCGGCCGGGCTTCGCCGTGCACCCCTCCGGCCGCCGGTGAACGTGGCTCCCACCCGATCGTCGAGGTCGACGCCGCGTGCGACCGCGTCAGGCGAGTCCGGCCCGGCGCAGCGCGTCCGCCATGGCGTCGTTCGCCGGCGCGGGCCCCGCTCCGCCACGGCCCTGCCGCCCAGCCCCGCCCCGCCCGTCCTGCCCGGACTGACCAGCCTGCCTGCCCTGACCGCCGCGTCCGCCGCCCTGGGCACCCCGGTCACCGCGTCCGCCGCCCTGGCCGGGCTGGCCGCCCTGACCGCCCCGGGAGGCGCCCCGGTCGCCGCGCGGTCCGACCTGCCCGCCACGTTCGCGGCGTCCGCCGTCCGGGCCGCCGCGCCCGGCGCCCGCCTCCGCGTCGTCCTCCAACCGGAGGGTGAGCGAGATCCGTTTGCGGGGCACGTCGACGTCGAGCACCTTGACCCGGACCACGTCGCCGGACTTGACCACCTCGCGCGGGTCCTTCACGAACGCCCGGGACATCGCCGAGACGTGCACCAGCCCGTCCTGGTGCACGCCGACGTCCACGAACGCGCCGAACGCGGCCACGTTGGTCACCACGCCCTCCAGCACCATGCCGGGCACCAGGTCGCCGATCTTCTCCACCCCCTCGACGAAGGTGGCGGTGCGGAACTCCGGCCGCGGGTCACGGCCCGGCTTCTCCAGCTCGGCGAGGATGTCGGTGACGGTGGGCAGGCCGAAGGTGTCGTCGACGAAGTCGGTGGCCCGCAGCCCCCGCAGGATGGCGCTCCTGCCGATCAGCGACCGCAGGTCCTGCCCGGTGCTGGACAGGATCCGACGCACCACCGGGTACGCCTCCGGGTGCACGCTGGAGGAGTCCAGCGGGTCGTCGCCGCCGGGGATGCGTAGGAAGCCCGCGCACTGCTCGAAGGCCTTCGGCCCGAGCCGGGCGACCTTCTTCAGCTCCGAGCGGGTGCGGAACGGACCGTTCGCGTCCCGGTGCAGCACGATGTTCTCCGCCAGCCCGGCGCCGATGCCCGAGACCCGGGTCAGCAGCGGCGCGGAGGCGGTGTTGACGTCGACGCCGACCGCGTTGACGCAGTCCTCGACCACCGCGTCCAGCGACCGGGAGAGCTTCACCTCCGACAGGTCGTGCTGGTACTGGCCGACCCCGATCGAGCGCGGGTCGATCTTGACCAGCTCGGCGAGCGGGTCCTGGAGCCGGCGGGCGATGGAGACCGCGCCGCGCAGCGACACGTCCAGGCCGGGCAGCTCCTGGGAGGCGTACGCGGAGGCGGAGTAGACCGACGCGCCGGCCTCGGAGACCACCACCTTGGTGAGGTTGAGCTGCGGGTACCGCTTGATCAGCTCGCCGGCGAGCTTGTCGGTCTCCCGGCTGGCGGTGCCGTTGCCGATGGCGACCAGCTCGACGCCGTGCGCCCCGGCCAGCCGGGCGAGGGTCTCGATCGAGGCGTCCCACTGCCGGCGCGGCTCGTGCGGGTAGATCGTGTCGGTGGCGACCACCTTGCCGGTGGCGTCCACCACGGCGACCTTCACGCCGGTACGCAGGCCCGGGTCCAGCCCCATCGTGGGCCGGCTGCCCGCCGGGGCGGCGAGCAGCAGGTCCCGCAGGTTGGTGGCGAAGACCCGTACCGCCTCCTCCTCGGCCGCCTGCCACAGGCGCATCCGCAGGTCCGCCCCGAGGTGGATGAGGATCCGGGTGCGCCAGGCCCAGCGCACCGTGTCGGCAAGCCACCGGTCCGCCGGCCGGCCCTTGTCGGTGATGCCGAACCGCCCGGCGATCGCCGCCTCGTAGCGGCTCGGCCCGGTCGGCACCGCGTCGGCCTCGCCGGCCTCCTCGGGCTCCATGGTCAGGTCGAGCACGCCCTCCTTCTCGCCCCGGAACATGGCCAGGATCCGGTGCGAGGGCAGCTTCGGGTACGGCTCGGCGAAGTCGAAGTAGTCGGCGAACTTCGCGCCGGCCGACTCCTGCCCGTCGCGTACCCGCGAGACCAGCCGGCCCCGCGACCACATCTGCTCGCGCAGCGTGCCGATCAGGTCGGCGTCCTCGGCGAAGCGCTCGATGAGGATCGCGCGGGCGCCCTCCAGGGCGGCGGCGGCATCGGCCACGCCCTTCTCCGCGTCCACGTAGCCGGCGGCGGTCTGGCGCGGGTCCTGACCCGGGTCGGCCAGCAGCGACTCGGCGAGCGGCTCCAGCCCGGCCTCGCGGGCGATCTGCGCCCGGGTCCGGCGCTTGGGCTTGTAGGGCAGGTAGATGTCCTCCAGGCGGGACTTCGAGTCGGCCGCCATGATCTGTGCTTCCAGGGCCTCGTCGAGCTTGCCCTGACCACGGATCGACTCCAGCACCGCCGCGCGCCGCTCGTCCAGCTCGCGCAGGTAGCGCAGCCGCTCCTCCAGGGTGCGCAGCTGGGTGTCGTCGAGCAGGCCGGTGGCCTCCTTGCGGTAGCGGGCGATGAACGGCACGGTCGCGCCGCCGTCGAGCAGCTCCACGGCCGCCCGTACCTGACGCTCGGCGACGCCGAGTTCCTCGGCGATCCGCTGATGAACAGAGAGGGTCACGATCTCGATCCGCCTTCGGTGTGGGTTCCGCTGTGCATTGTGCCGGCCCGGACCGACGGCCGTCGCCGCCCCCGGCCCGGCGTGCCGGCACCTCGCCCCGTGGCGCTGCCGCCGTCCCCGGCCCGGCGTGCCGGCGGCGACCCGTCGGCGCTCCGGCCCGCGCTGCGCTAGCGTGGCGATCATGGAACCTCCCGTGGACCCGCGCGCCCGGCGGCTCTTCGGCGGCAGCGCCCGGGCGCTCGGCGACCTCGCCGCCAGCCCGTTCCGGGCCGACCGCGACCGCATCGTGGCCTCGCCGTTCTTCGCCCGGCTCAACGGCGTGACCCAGGTGGTCAGCCCCGGCGGCTCCGGCCTGCTCGTGCACAACCGGCTGACCCACAGCCTCAAGGTGGCGCAGGTGGCGCGTGCCATCGCCGAGCGGCTGACCGCCGACGACCGGCACCGCGACCTGCTGGAGAAGCTGGGCGGCTGCGACCCGGACGTGGTGGAGGCCGCCGCGCTCGCGCACGACCTCGGCCACCCGCCGTTCGGGCACCTGGGGGAGCGGGTGCTGGACCGGCTGGCCCGGCAGCGGCTCGGGTTGACGGACGGCTTCGAGGGCAACGCCCAGTCGTACCGCATCGTCACCAGCACCGAGATCCGCGGCGCGGCGACCACCGGCCTGGACCTCACGGCGGCGGTGCGGGCGGCGCTGCTGAAGTACCCGTGGACGCGGCTGGACCATCCCGACCCGCACCCCCGGCTGATGGACCCGCCCCCGCGCGGCGCCACCCCGCCGCCGGACGACCCCGGCAGCGGCTCGTCGAAGTTCGGGGCGTACCGGACCGAGGTCGACGACCTGCGGCAGGCCCGGGAGCCGTTCGTGGGCCGGATCCCGGACTGGCAGCAGACCGCCGAGGCGTCGGTGATGGACACGGCCGACGACGTCGCGTACGCGATCCACGACGTGGAGGACTTCTACCGGGTCGGGGTGCTCCAGCAGGGCGCGGTGGCCGCCGAGCTGATGGCCTGGCAGCGCGAGAGCGGGCACTTCCGGGCCATCACCGACGCGGCCCTGGCCGCCGCCGCCGCCCGCCGGCCCGGCTCGGCGATCGAGCGGCTGCGCCGGCAGCTGCACCGCAAGGACGCCTGGATCGCCGACGACGAGGCGTTCGCCGCCGCCGTCGAGCACGTCCGCGAGGAACTGGTGGAGGGCCTGCTCGCCATGCCCTTCGACGGCTCCATCGAGGCGGAGCAGTACGTGGCCCGGTTCTCCGCCCGGTGGACGACCCGCTTCGTCGACGCGATCACCGTGGTCGAGCAGCCGGCGGTCCGCTCCGGCCACGTGCTGCTCGCCCCGGCGCAGTGGCACGAGGTGCAGGTGCTCAAGTTCGTCCACCACCGGTTCGTGCTGGCCCGACCGGACCTGGCCCTGCACCAGCGCGGGCAGGCCCGGCTGCTGGGCACCCTGGTGGAGGCGCTGCTGGAGTGGCTGCTCGACCCCGAGGAGGAGTCCCGGCTGCCGCGCCGCCTGCACGACCTGGTGGAGCTGGCCGAGGCGGAGCTGCACCCGCGTACGCCGGACCGGATCGGCAAGGCCCGCGGCCGGGCGATCGTCGACTTCGTCGCCCAGCTCACCGACGGTCAGGCGGTCGCCATGCTGGACGCCCTGTCGGGCCGCTCCGGGGCGCTCTGGACCGACGCCTTCGTCCTCTGAGGGGCGGCGCCGCGGCACACCCCGCGGCGCTCAGGCGACGGCCTGCCACCAACCGTCGACGGCCGGCGGGTCGTCCACCACCACCCGCTCCCCGGGGCGGGGCACGGCCAGCCGCACGTCCCGCGCCTTCGCCTCGGCCCAGATCCGGTCCACCGGCTCGGACCAGTCGTGCAGGGCGAGGTTGAACGTCGCCCAGTGCACCGGTACGAGCAGCCCGCCGCGCAGGTCGAGGTGGGCGGCGACGGCCTCCTCGGGGAACATGTGGATGCTCGGCCAGGCCCGGTCGTACGCGCCGATCTGCATCAGCGTGACGTCGAACGGCCCGTGCCGCTCGCCGATCTCCGCGTAGCCGTCGAAGTAGCCGGAGTCGCCGGTGTAGAAGACCTTCCGGTGCGCGCCGGCGACCACCCAGGAACTCCAGAGCGTGCCGTCGCGGCGCAGCCCCCGGCCGGAGAAGTGCTGCGCGGCGGTGGCGGTGATCTCCAGCCCCGCCACCCGGTGGCTCTCCGCCCAGTCAAGCTCGACGATGCGCTCCGCCGGTACGCCCCAGCGGTCCAGGTGCGCGCCCACCCCGAGCGGCACCAGGAAGGGTGCCGACTGGCTGCCCAGCAGCGCCCGCACGGTCGCCATGTCGAGGTGGTCGTAGTGGTCGTGCGAGATCAGGATCGCGTCCACCGGGGGCAGTTCGTCGAGGCGTACCGGCGGCTCGTGCAGGCGGCGCGGGCCGACCAGGGCCGACGGCGAGCACCGGTCGCTCCAGACCGGGTCGAGCAGCACCCGGCGGCCCTCGATCTCGATGAGCGCGGAGGCGTGGCCGTACCAGACGACGTTCAGCTCACGCCCGACGTCGGTGGCCGGGACGGCGCCCGGACGCGCCAGCGGCACGGCGGCGCCCGGCCGGCGCTTCTGCTTGCCGAAGATCAGCTCACGGACCAGGTTGCGGTCGGGGGCGCCGGCCATCGAGCGCGTGCCGCCCGGATTGTGGAAGGTGCCGTCGCGGAACCGGGGTGAGCGGGCGGCCCGCTCCGCGCGGGCGCCGGTGAGCCGGCCGCCGAGCGCCGCCGGCACGTCCCGGGCCACCCACGCGAGCCCGGCCAGCGCGGCCAGCCCGGCCGCGCCGCGTAGCCGCCGCCCGAGTGCCCGGTCGAGCCCCGCGCGTTCCGGTGGTGCGCCCATCGTCGTCCCTCCGCCGTGTCCCGTCGTACACGGTAGCCCGGCCACCAGGGGACCGGCCGGAGGTCGGCGGGGCCCACCGGGACGGCGGGCCCCCACCTCGTGGGGCGGTTCAGCCGCCGTTGCTGGGCCGCTGGGCGGTCGGCCGGTGGGTGACGCCGGTGCCGGTGAGGCGGTCCACCGAGGTCAGGAAGCGCCGGCCCATCCGGGCGCGGGCCTCGACGGCGGGGTGCGTCGCGCCGTAGTCGTCCGGCTCGGCCTGCCCGTCGGCGAAGAGGGCGTACGTCAGCACGGGTGCGCCGGCCGTGTCGAAGATCACCCCGGCCTCGTGCCGGGCGTCGGCGAACCAGCCGGCCTTCGTGGCGACCCGGGCCCGGTCGGTCGAGGACATGACCCGCCGGATCCCGTCGGTGTACGCGACGGGGGCGCGCAGCAGCCGGAGCACGAACGCCGTGCCGGCAGGCGAGAGCAGCGTGCCGGCCACCAGCGCGCGCAACAGGTCGTGGGTCTCCCGGGGGGTGCTGGTGCCGAGGAAGAACCGGTTGGGGTTGGCGACCGGCTGCACCTGCGTGTTCGGGAAGCCCTTGCCGCGCAGGATCTCGTTCAGCTCGGCGGCCGGGCAGACCAGGCCGCACAGCCGCACCGCCGTGTCGTCGGAGACGGTCAGCAGGTTGGCCAGCACGTGGCCGAGCGTCACGAAGCTCGGGTACGCCCCGTCGAGGCTGAACATGCCGTCCCCGCCGGGCACCACGATCGCGGCGGTCACCTCGACCCGCTGGTCGAGCGTCAGCAGCCCCCGGTCGACCTTGTCGAGCACCGCCACGGCCACCGCGATCTTGTTGACGCTGTACGCCTCGATGCGCCGGTCCGGCTCGTCGGAGACCGCCACCACCGGGGCGCCGGCCGGGTCGGCGACGCTGACGTACGCCTGCCAGTTGCCCCCTGCTGCCACCGTCTCCCGCTCGTAGATCGCGGCCACCCGGCGGGCGGCCTGCCGGGGTGTCGCCGGGGCCGGCTCGGCGACCTCGGGGGCGGCGGACGCCGGCGCGGCGGCGCCGAGCACCGTTCCCGCCGTGGCCACCGTGCCCAGTCCCAGCGCGGTCCTGCGGTTCACCCGGATAGTCAATCGTCTCTCCCGTCGTGGTGGGTCGGCCCACCACCCTAGGCGAAACGATCGACGCCGGTGATCCCGCGCGGGGTTCACGGCAGCCGACGCCGGACGGCCGCCACGACCGGGCCGGGCAGTTCCCCGACGGCCCGCGCGACCCGCCCGAGGTCGGGCAGCCAGCCGCCGCGTACCGAGGCCGCGGCCGGGTCCGGCGCGAACACCGTGCCGTCGTGCGGCGCGACCGGCCGGTCGGTCAGCCCGAGCAGCCGCATCAACGGCCCGACGAGGGCGTCGTAGATCCCCGGCAGCAGGGTGAAGCCGACCCGCATGACCACGTTGACCCGGCCCACCGACACCTCCCGGCGGGGCCGGTCGGAGCAGTCCACGATGGCCCGCGCCACCCGCTCGGGGGTGGTGATCGGCGGCGGGGGCCGGCCGGTCCGGCCGAGGTAGTTCGCGGCCCGCTGGTAGACCGGGGTGTCCACACTGCCCGGGTTGACGATGCAGACGTGCACCCCCGGGGTTTCCCGGGTCTCCTGCTGCAACGTGCGGGTCAGCCCCTGCAACCCCCACTTGCTCGCCACGTAACCGCTCATGTACGGCGCGGTGATGTGGCCCAGCACCGACCCCGTGAGGATCAGCGTTCCCCCGCCGTCCGCCCGGAAGCGGCGCAGCGCCACCCGGGCGACCGCGGCGGCGGCGAGCAGGTCGGTGCGCACCACCTGCTCGAAGACCCGCTCCGGGGTCTCCTCGAACCGGCCGTACGCCATCACCGCCGCCGTGTGCACCCAGACGTCGATGCCGCCGAACCGGTCGAGGGCCGCGTCGGCGAGCGCCGCCAGCGCGCCGTCGGCGGTGACGTCGGTGGGCACCTCGAGCACCCGCGCGCCCGCGGCCCGGCACTCGTCACGGACCGCGGCGAGGGCGACGGGGGAGCGGGCGGCGAGCACGAGCCGGTCCCCGCGTTCGGCGAAGGCCCGGGCCGCCGCCCGGCCGATCCCGCTGGTCGCGCCGGTCACGACCACCGTCCGGGTCACGGTGCCAGCACGACCTTGACGCAGCCGTCCTCCTTCTTCTGGAACATCTCGTACGCCTGCGGCGCCTCCGACAGCGGCACCCGGTGGGTACGCAGGTCCGCCACGCCCAGCGGGTCGTCGTCGCCGGCGAGCAGCGGGATGATCTCGTCGGTCCACCGGCGCACGTGGCACTGCCCCATCCGCAGCTGGATGCCCCGGTCGAACATCTCCATCAGGGGCATCGGGTCGACCTCGCCGCCGTAGACGCCGGAGACGGAGACCGTGCCGCCCCGGCGGACGGCCTTGAGCGCGGCCTTGAGCACGACCAGCCGGTCGACGCCCACCTTGTCGGTCATGGTCTGGGCGAGCTTGTCGGGCAGCAGCCCGGCGGCGGTCTGGGCGAGCTTGCCGAGGGGCGCGCCGTGGGCCTCCATGCCCACCGCGTCGATGACGGCGTCGGGGCCGCGCCCGTCGACGAGGTCGATCAGCGCGCTGGGCACGTCGTCCAACTGGCTGACGTCGAGCACCTCGATGCCGTGCCGGCGGGCCATCGCCAACCGCTCCGGCACCAGGTCCAGCCCGATGACCCGGTCCGCGCCGAGGTGCCGGCCGATGCGGGCGCAGAACTGGCCGACCGGCCCGAGCCCGAAGACGGCGAGGGTGCCGCCGCGCGGGGTGTCGGCGTACTTCACCGCCTGCCAGGCGGTCGGCAGGATGTCGGACAGGTAGAGCCAGCGCTCGTCGGGCCCGGTGTCGGGCACCTTGATCGGGCCGAACTGGGCGTGCGGCACCCGCAGGTACTCCGCCTGCCCACCGGGCACCGAGCCGTAGAGCGAGGTGTAGCCGAACAGCGCGGCGCCCTTGCCCTCGGCGGTGACCTGGGTGGTCTCGCACTGCGCGTACAGCTGCCGGTCGCACATCCAGCAGGAGCCGCAGGAGATGTTGAACGGCACCACCACCCGGTCGCCCGGCTTGAGCCGGGTCACCCCCGGGCCCACCTCCTCGACGATGCCCATCGGCTCGTGGCCGAGGACGTCGCCGGGCTTCAGGTACGGCCCCAGCACCTCGTACAGGTGCAGGTCGGAGCCGCAGATCGCGGTCGAGGTGATCCGGACGACGGCGTCCGTGGGCTCCTCGATCCGGGGATCGGGCACCTCCTCCACCCGTACGTCCCGCTTGCCCTGCCAGGTCAGCGCCTTCATGTCCCGTCGTCCCTCCTGTGCCGGCTCCCAGGAGTGCTACCCGCCCGCGCCGACTTGAACCGGCGCCCGGGTACCGGAGCCCTTTCGGCCCCCGGGCGCCGATCTCGGCGGCCGGCAGCGACGACGGCTCGACTGCCTGTCGAGCTGATGTCGCAGACGATTCAGCTCGACAGGGCGCGAGCAGGTAGGTGTGGCCGGCCGGTGCGGGCCGGCGTGGGCCGCACCGGGCGAGGCCGATGCGGCAGGGGAGCGGGGACGGCGGGCCGGCGACCGGGCGGGTGGTACGGCAAGGGCCGCCGCGTTCGGAAGGACGCGGCGGCCCTGCGTCGACGTCGTCAGCGTGACGTGCGGAGGGTCAGGAACCGGGGGTGTTGTCGCCCCGCTTCGAGGTGGCCATCAGGAAGTCGCGGTTGAGCCGGCCGATGGTGTTCAGCGGGATGCCCTTGGGGCAGACCACGGTGCACTCACCGGCGTTGGTGCAGCCGCCGAAGCCGGCCTCGTCGTGCGCGTCGACCATGCCGATCACCCGGGTGTAGCGCTCCGGCTGGCCCTGCGGCAGCAGCGAGAGCTGGGTGACCTTCGCGGCGGTGAAGAGCATGGCGGAGCCGTTCGGGCAGGCCGCCACGCAGGCGCCGCAGCCGATGCACTCCGCCGCCTCGAAGGCGGCGTCCGCGTTGGCCTTGGCGACCGGGGTCGAGTGCGCCTCGGGTGCGCTGCCGGTCGGCGCGGTGATGTAGCCGCCGGCCGCGATGATCTTGTCGAAGGCGCTCCGGTTGACCACCAGGTCCTTGATGACCGGGAAGGCGCGGGCCCGCCACGGCTCGATGTCGATCGTGTCGCCGTCGGAGAACTGCCGCATGTGCAGCTGGCAGGCGGTGGTGCCACGCTGCGGCCCGTGCGCGTCACCGTTGATCATCAGGCCGCACATGCCGCAGATGCCCTCGCGGCAGTCGTGGTCGAACGCCACCGGCTCCTCGCCGGCGAGGATCAGCCGCTCGTTGAGTACGTCGAGCAACTCCAGGAAGGACATGTCCGGGGAGACGTCGTCGATCTTGTAGGTCACCATCCGACCCTTGTCCTCGGGGCCGGACTGGCGCCAGATGCGCAGGGTCAGGTTCACTTGTAGCTCCGCTGCGTGGGGTGGACGTATTCGAAGTTCAGGTCTTCCTTGTGCAGCACCGCCGGCTCGCCGGTGGCGGTGAACTCCCAGGCCGCCACGTACGCGAAGCGGTCGTCGTCGCGCTCCGCCTCACCGTCGGGCGTCTGGTGCTCGGCCCGGAAGTGACCGCCGCAGGACTCCTCGCGGTGCAGGGCGTCGATGCACATCAGCTCCGCCAGCTCGAAGAAGTCGGCCACCCGGCCGGCCTTCTCCAGCGACTGGTTGAGCCCCTCGCCGTTGCCCGGCACCCGGACCCGCTGCCAGAACTGCTCGCGCAGGGCGCGGATCTCGTCGATCGCCTTGCGCAGCCCGGCCTCGCTGCGCTCCATGCCGCAGTGCTCCCACATGATCTGGCCCAGCTCGCGGTGGAACGAGTCGACGGTCCGGTCGCCGTTGACGGCCAGCAGCCGCTGGATCCGGTTCTCGACGTCGGCGCGGGCCTGCACGGCCGCCGGGTGCGCGGCGTCGACCTTCTCGAACGGGCCGGACGCCAGGTAGTGGGCGATGGTGTTCGGCAGCACGAAGTAGCCGTCGGCCAGGCCCTGCATCAGCGCCGACGCGCCGAGCCGGTTCGCGCCGTGGTCGGAGAAGTTCGCCTCGCCGATCACGAACAGACCCGGGATGGACGACTGGAGGTCGTAGTCGACCCAGAGACCGCCCATCGTGTAGTGCACGGCGGGGTAGATCCGCATCGGCACCTCGTACGGATCCTCGCCGGTGATCCGCTCGTACATCTCGAAGAGGTTGCCGTACTTGGCCTCGATGGCCTTGCGGCCCAGCCGGTCGATCGCGTCGGCGAAGTCCAGGTAGACGCCGAGCCCCGTCTGGCCGACGCCGCGCCCCTCGTCGCAGACGTTCTTGGCGGCGCGGGAGGCGATGTCGCGGGGGACCAGGTTGCCGAAGGAGGGGTAGATCCGCTCCAGGTAGTAGTCCCGCTCGTCCTCGGGGATGTCCTTGGGGCTGCGGGTGTCGCCCTTGGCCTTGGGCACCCAGACCCGGCCGTCGTTGCGCAGCGACTCGCTCATCAGGGTCAGCTTCGACTGGTGGTCGCCGGAGACCGGGATGCAGGTCGGGTGGATCTGCGTGTAGCAGGGGTTGGCGAAGTACGCGCCCTTGCGGTGGGCCCGCCAGGTGGCGGTGACGTTGCAGCCCTTGGCGTTGGTGGAGAGGTAGAAGACGTTGCCGTAGCCGCCGGAGGCGAGCACGACCGCGTCCGCGAACTCGGTGGTGATCTCGCCGGTGACCATGTCCCGGACCACGATGCCGCGGGCCTTGCCGTCGACGACGATCAACTCCAGCATCTCGTGCCGGGCGTTCATCTCCACGTTGCCGAGGCCGATCTGGCGCTCCAGCGCCTGGTACGCGCCGAGCAGCAGCTGCTGGCCCGTCTGGCCCCGGGCATAGAAGGTGCGCTGCACCTGGGCGCCGCCGAAGGAGCGGGTGTCCAGCAGGCCGCCGTACTCGCGGGCGAACGGCACGCCCTGGGCGACGCACTGGTCGATGATGTTGACCGAGACCTCGGCCAGCCGGTGCACGTTCGACTCCCGGGAGCGGAAGTCGCCGCCCTTGACGGTGTCGTAGAAGAGCCGGTGCACCGAGTCGCCGTCGTTGCGGTAGTTCTTGGCGGCGTTGATGCCGCCCTGCGCGGCGATGGAGTGCGCCCGGCGCGGGCTGTCCTGGTAGCAGTAGGACTTGACCCGGTAGCCCTGCTCGGCGAGCGTGGCGGCGGCCGAGCCGCCGGCCAGGCCGGTGCCGACCACGATCACGGTCATCTTGCGGCGGTTGGCCGGGTTGACCAGCTTGGCCTCGAAACGGCGGCGTTCCCAGCGGGTCTCGATGGGGCCGTCGGGAGCCTTGGTGTCGGCGATCGGGTCGCCCTCGGTGTAGAGATCCATGTCAGGACACCAATCCGGTGAGTACGGCGAACGGGACCGCCAGGTAGCCGGCGCAGAGCGCGACGGAGAAGCCCAGGGCCACCGCTCGGGCCCGCCGCTCGCCGCGCGGGCTCTGCTGGCCGAGGCTGCGCAGCGCGCTGAACAGGCCGTGCCGCAGGTGGAAGCCGAGGGTGACGACCGCCAGGGTGTAGAAGAGCGTGACGTACCAGCGCTCCGGGGCGAAGTCGGCCACCACGTTGGCGTACGGCCGGCTGGGGTCGCCGACCGGGTTCAGCGTGCCGGTGGTGAGGTCCAGGATGTGGTAGATCACGAAGAGCAGGATGATCACGCCGCCCCAGCGCATGGTGCGGGCCGCGTAGCTGCCCTGGACCTTCTTGCGGTGCGCGTACTGCACCGGGCGGGCGGCGCGGGCGCGCACGGCGAGGGCGGTCGCGGCCCAGATGTGACCGAGCACCGACACCAGCAGCCCGATCCGCAGGATCCACAGGAACCACACGCCGGGCAGGATCGGGGCGCCGATCTCGCGCAGCCAGTGCGCGTAGTGGTCGAACGAGGTCGCCCCCGTGAAGATCTTCAGGTTGCCGAGCATGTGCGCGATCAGGAACAGCACCAGGATGATGCCCGTCACCGCCATGACGGCCTTCAGGCCGACGCTGGAGCGGATGGGCGACCGAGTTCTCGTGACTACCACGCGATCGACGCTAGGAGCACTTGATTCAGTCGTCCAATGCATCGACCTCGCAGTCTTGATAGCTATAGGCTATTTAGATGCAGCTCCATCAGCTGAAGTACTTCGTGGCGGTGGCGGAAGTACGACATTTCACCCAAGCCGCCGACATCGTCGGCATCACGCAGCCGTCCTTGAGTAAGCAAATTCACGCCCTGGAGGACGGTCTCGGCGCCCCGCTGTTCGAGCGGGTAAGGGGCAACATCGCGCTCACCGCGGCCGGTGAGGTGCTGCTGCCGCTGGCCAAGCGGATCCTGGCCGACGTCGACACCGCGACCCGCGAGGTGCAGGAGCTGGTCGGTCTGCGCCGTGGTCGGGTGCGGCTCGGCGCCACCCCCAGCCTCGCCACCTCGCTCGCACCGCCGGTGCTGCGCCGGTTCCGCGACGCCCACCCCACCATCGACCTGCGGGTGGAGGAGAGCGGCTCGCAGGACCTGGTCCGCGGGCTGCTCCGCGGCGACCTCGACCTGGCACTGATCATCATGCCGGCCCAGGGCACCGACCCCGGGCTGCGCGCCGACCCCATCCTGCGGGAGAGCCTGGTGGTCGCCTCCGTCGAGGAGCTGTCGGTGGCCCCGGAGACCGGGCAGCTGCACGTCACCGACCTGCGCGATCAGCCGATGGTGATGTTCCGGGAGGGCTACGACCTGCGCGACGCCACCATCCAGGCCTGCCGGGAGGCCGGCTTCGAGCCGACCATCGCCGTCGACGGCGGCGAGATGGACGCGGTGCTGAGCTTCGTCGAGGCCGGGCTGGGCGTGGCGCTGGTCCCCGGCATCGTGGTGGCCCGGCGTCCCGGCGTGCGCGTCACCCGGCTGGCCCCGCCCGGCGTCCGACGGACCATCGCGGTCGCCCGGCGCCGCGACGTGGTGCCGACCCACGCCGGGCGGGAGCTGCGCCGGATACTGCTGGACTACGTGCGCGACGCCACCACCGACGGGGACCTGCCGCCGGGCGTCGAGCCGCTCTGAGGCCGACGCCGCGCCGGTCTGAGGCCGGCAGGGACTGCGCACGACGGAAGACGACCGGCCCCCGCCGGCCTGCCTACGCTGCCGGCATGGCAACGGGCAGCGCCGTGGTGATCGGCGCCAGCATGGGCGGGCTGCTGACCGCCTGCGCACTCACCGAGGCGTACGAGCGGGTCACCCTCGTGGACCGTGACCTGCTGCCCGAGCGGGCGGAGAGCCGCCGGGGCGTACCGCAGGGGCGGCAGTTGCACGTCCTGCTGACCCGGGGTCGGCAGGCGCTCGAGGAACTGCTGCCCGGGATCTCGGCGGAGCTGAGCGCGCGGGGCGTGCCCAGCGTCGACCTGCACGAGCAGGTCCACTGGTACAACAACGGCCACCGGATGCGGCGCGCGCCGTCCCCGCTGTTCGCCCTCGGGGTCAGCCGGCCGCTGCTGGAGCAGGTCGTCCGGGAGCGGGTGGCCGCCCTGCCCGGGGTGCGGATCGTGGCGGGCTGCGAGGTGGAGGGGCTGACCACCACCCTCGACCGGGGACGGGTGACCGGTGTGCGGTTGCGCCTCCGCGACGGGGACCCGACCATCGTCGCGGCCGAACTCGTGGTCGACGCCGGCGGCCGGGGCACCCGCAGCCCGGTGTGGCTGGCCGAGCTGGGCTACCGGCCCGCGCCGGAGGAGCGGGTCAAGGTCGGCGTCACCTACCTCACCCGCACCTACCGCCGGGAGCCGCACCACCTGGAGGGGCTGCTCGGCGCGCTCACCAACGCCGTGCCCGGCCAGCCCCGGGGCGGCATCGTCGCCGTGCAGGAGCAGGGCCGGTTCGCGGTGGCGCTCAGCGGCATGCTCGGCGAGGAACCGCCGGCCGACGACGAGGGCATGACCGCCTTCGCCGAGACCCTCGCCGCCCCGCAGATCGCCGACCTGCTGCGTACGGCGCAGCCGGAGAGCCCGCCGGCGACGATGAAGTTCCCGGCCAGCGTGCGGCGGCGCTACGAGCGGCTGCGCCGCTTCCCGGCCGGCTACCTGGTGGTGGCCGACGCGGTGTGCAGCTTCAACCCGGTCTACGGGCAGGGCATGACGGTGGCCGCGCTGGAGGCCCTGCTGCTACGCCGACTGCTCCGGCGGCCGTCCGACCGGCTCGCCCGGCGGTTCTTCCGGGGCGCGGCCCGGCTCATCGACGGGCCGTGGTCCATCGCGGTCGGCACCGACCTGCGCTTCCCCGAGGTGCCCGGCCGGCGCTCGCCGCGGGTACGTCTGGTCAACGCGTACGTGGGCCGGCTGCACGCGGCGGCGACCCGGGACCCGGCGCTGGGCGCGGCGTTCCTGCGGGTGGTGAACCTCGTCGACCCGCCGACGCGGCTGCTCGCCCCGCCGGTGCTGTTCCGGGTGCTGCGCGGCTCCCGCGCGTCGGCGTCCCTGCCGCGGCGGGCGCCGACGCGCGCCTCCTGACGGGGGCGGGCGGGCCGCCCTACCTGCCCTCGGCCTCGTCCATCGCCCGGTAGATCCGCTGCTCCGACACCGGGTACGGGGTGCCCAGCGCCTGGGCGAAGACGTTCACCCGCAGCTCCTCGATCATCCAGCGGATCTGCCGGACCGCCGCCGACTGCCGCCGGCCCGGCGGCAGCGCGGCGAGCATTTCCTGGTACTCCTTCTGCACCACCGCGACCCGGTCCTGCTGCTGCTTGTCGCGCTGCGGGTTGCCCGGCAGCCGGTCCAGCCGCCGCTCGATCGCCGTCAGGTAGCGCAGCAGGTCGGGCAGGCGCGCGTACCCGGTCTCGGTGACGAACCCCTTGTGCACCAGGCCGCTTAGCTGGGCCCGGATGTCGGCCAGCGCGGCCACCACCGCCAGGTTCCTCGTGGCGCCGAGCCGCTGCTCCACCGCGTACGCGGCGGCGAGCACCCGGCGGACGCGGTCCATCACCTCGAGCACGACGTCGACCAGGTCGGCGCGGACCTTCTCCCGCAGGGCGGCGAAGCCCTCGGCGTCCCAGGCCGGGCCACCCGCGTCGCCGATCAGCTTGTCGATGGCCGCCCCGGCCGCGTCGGAGATCAACTCCTGCACGCCGCCGTGCGGGTTGCGGCTCAGCGCCAGCTTCGCCTCGTTGGACAGCCGCCCCTGGAGGAACTTCGCCGGCGACGGCACGGTCAGCCGCAGCAGCCGGCGCGTGCCCGCCCAGTGCGCGGCCTCCTGCTCGGCGGGCGAGTCGAAGACCTTCACCCCGACCGTGTCGCCCTCGTCGACCAGGGCCGGGTACGCGGTCACGGCGTAGCCGGCGCGGACCTGCTCGATGGTGCGCGGCAGCGTCCCGATGCTCCACTCGCGCAGCCCGGTGCGGGCCACGTCCGGCGCGGCGGCGGCCACGACCTGGCGTACCTCCGCCTTGAGCCGGCGTTGCAGGGCCGGCAGGTCCTTGCCCTCGGCGACCGGCTTGTTCTCCTCGTCGAGCACCCGGAAGCGGACCCGCAGGTGCGGCGGCAGCTTCTCCGGCTCCCACGCGTCGCGGGGCACGGTGACGCCCGTCATCCGGCGCAGCTGCCGGGTCAGCGCGTCCAGCAGCGGCTCCTCGCCGGCGGGCATCGCGGCCAGCGCCGCGCGGGCGAAGTCCGGCACCGGGACGAAGTTGCGGCGCACCGCCTTGGGCAGCGAGCGGATCAGCGCGATCACCAGTTCCTCGCGCAGCCCGGGCACCTGCCAGTCGAAGCTCTCCGCCGGCACCTGGTTGAGCAGGGGCAGCGGGATGTCGACGGTCACGCCGTCGGTCGGCGTGCCCGGCTCGAACCGGTAGGTCAGCGGCAGGGTCACCCCGTCGGCGGACCACTCGTCGGGGTAGTCGGCCTCGTCCACGCCGGTCCGGCCGGCGTGGACCAGCAGCTCCCGGGTGAAGGTGAGCAGGTCGGGCTGCTCCCGGCGGGTCTTCTTCCACCAGGCGTCGAAGTGCCGCCCGGAGACCACGTCGGCCGGGATGCGGGCGTCGTAGAAGTCGAAGACGGTCTGGTCGTCGACGAGGATGTCGCGGCGCCGGGCCCGGTGCTCCAGCTCCTCGATCTCCGCCAGCAGCCGCTGGTTGTCGGCCCAGAACCGGTGGTGGGTCTGCCAGTCGCCCTCGACGAGGGCGTGCCGGATGAACAGCTCGCGGGACAGCGCCGGGTCGATCCGGCCGAAGTTGACCTTGCGCGAGGTGACCAGTGGGATGCCGTAGAGGGTCACCTTCTCGTAGGCCATCACGGCCGCCTGCTTCTTCTCCCAGTGCGGCTCGCTGTAGCTGCGCTTGACCAGGTGCGTCGCGAGGGGCTCAACCCACTCGGGCTCGACCCGGCCGGCGACCCGGCCCCAGAGGCGGGAGGTCTCCACCAGCTCGGCCGCCATCACCCAGCGCGGCGGCTTCTTGAACAGCGCCGAGCCGGGGAAGAGCGCGAACTTCGCGCCCCGGGCGCCCAGGTACTCGTGCTTCTGCGCGTCCTTGAGCCCGACGTGGGACAGCAGACCGGGCAGCAGCGACTGGTGCACCTTCGGGGTGTCGATCTCCTCCGGCAGGTCCGCGCCGCCCCGGCGCCGGCCGCCGCCGTCGCCGTCGCCGTCGCGCGCCGGTCGCCCCTCCTCGGGGGTACGCAGCACCTGGCGCAACTGGCTGACGATGTCCTGCCACTCGCGTACCCGCAGGTAGTTGAGGTACTCGGCCTTGCACATCCGCCGGAACGCGCTGGAGGACAGCTCGCGCTGCTGCTCGCGCAGGTGCCGCCACAGGTTGAGCAGCGTCACGAAGTCCGACTCGCGGTCGGTGAACCGGGCGTGTGCCTGGTCGGCCTGGGCCTGCTTCTCGGCGGGCCGCTCCCGGGGATCCTGGATCGACAGCGCGGCGGCGATCACCATCACCTCGGTGGCGCAGCCGTTGCGCTCGCCCTCGACGACCATCCGGGCCAGTCGCGGGTCGACGGGGAGCTGGGCCAGCCGCCGGCCCAGCGGGGTGAGCCGCTTCGCCGGGTCGGCCTCGGCCGGGTCCAGCGCGCCGAGTTCGTGCAGCAGGTTGACGCCGTCGGCGACGTTGCGCCGGTCCGGCGGGTCGATGAACGGGAACGCCGCGATGTCGCCGAGCCCGATGGAGGTCATCTGGAGGATGACCGAGGCGAGGTTCGTGCGCAGGATCTCCGGGTCGGTGAACTCCGGGCGGGACAGGAAGTCCTGCTCGTCGTAGAGGCGGATGCAGATGCCGTCCGAGGTGCGCCCGCAGCGCCCCTTGCGCTGGTTGGCCGACGCCTGCGAGACCGGCTCGATGGGCAGCCGCTGCACCTTGAGCCGGCTGCTGTAGCGGGAGATGCGGGCCGTGCCCGGATCCACCACGTACTTGATCCCGGGCACGGTGAGCGAGGTCTCCGCCACGTTGGTCGCGAGCACCACCCGGCGCCCGGCGTGCGGGGCGAAGACCCGGTGCTGCTCGGCGGTGGAGAGCCGGGCGTACAGCGGCAGGATCTCGGTGCCGCGCAGCGCCGGCTTCTTCTCCACCAGCTTGCCCAGCGCGTCGGCGGTGTCGCGGATCTCCCGCTCGCCGCTGAGGAAGACCAGGACGTCGCCCGGTCCCTCGGCGGCCAGTTCCTCGACGGCGTCGCCGATGGCCTGGACCTGGTCGCGGACGTTCTCCTCGTCCTCCCCGTCGTCCTCGCCCTCGGCCACCTCGACCAGGGGCCGGTAACGCACCTCGACCGGGTACGTGCGCCCGGAGACCTCGACCACCGGCGCCGGCACGCCGTCAGGCTCGTCGGCGGTGGGCGGCCCGGCGAAGTGCCGGGCGAACCGCTCGGTCTCGATGGTCGCCGAGGTGATGATCACCTTGAGGTCGGGCCGGCGGGGGAGGAGCTGCCGGAGGTAGCCGAGGATGAAGTCGATGTTGAGGCTGCGCTCGTGCGCCTCGTCGATGATCAGCGTGTCGTACTGGCGCAGCATACGGTCGGTCTGCAACTCGGCGAGCAGGATGCCGTCGGTCATCAGCTTGACCAGGCTGCGGTCGCTCACCTGGTCGCTGAAGCGCACCTTGTAGCCGACCACGTCACCCAGCTCGGTGCCGAGTTCCTCGGCGATGCGGTCCGCCACCGTGCGGGCGGCCAGCCGGCGCGGCTGGGTGTGCCCGATCAGCCCGGTGATCCCGCGCCCCAGCTCCAGGCAGATCTTCGGCAGCTGGGTGGTCTTGCCGGAGCCGGTCTCGCCGGCCACGATCACGACCTGGTGGTCGCGGATCGCGGCGGCGATGTCGTCCTTGCGTTCGCTGACCGGCAGCTGGGCCGGATAGGTGACCACCGGCACGGCGGCGCGCCGGCCCTCCAGCACGGCCTCGGCCCGCGCCACGTCGGCGGCGATCTCGTCGAGCGCCGACTCCCGGCGCTGCGGGTCGCGCAGCCGGCGTACCCCGTCCAGGCGTCGTTGCAGGCGGCGCTGGTCGCGGAACATCAGCGGACGGAGGCGGCGGTGCAGCTCGCGGACGGGGTCGGTCGCGGCGGGTGCGGCTGGATTCTGCATGTCGTCGCCAAGGATAGGCAGCCGACGGCCGGACCGCCCCCGGGTTACCGCCGCGCCGCCCTCGCCCCCGGTCGCGCGCCCGTCGACGGCCTGCGGTCAGGGCGAGCGCGCGGGCGGTCCGCCGGTCTAGAGTGGGGCGCCGACCGACCTTGGCCACGGGGGAAGGGATGACGATGCGCGACACCGACCGGGCCCTGGTGCAGGCCGCCACGGCGGTCGCCAAGCTGCGCTGCCGCAGCGACAACCACACGGTCGCCGCCGCCGCGCGGACCACCGACGGCCGGGTCTTCACCGGGGTCAACGTCTACCACTTCACCGGCGGGCCCTGCGCCGAGGTGGTCGCGGTCGGCGCCGCCGCCACCCAGGGCGTCACCGAGCTGGAGACGATCGTCGCGGTGGGCGACCGGGGGCGCGGGGTGATCCCGCCCTGCGGGCGCTGCCGGCAGGTGCTGCGCGACTACTTCCCCACGGTCCGGGTCATCGTCGGGCCGATGGACGCGCTGCGGGTGGTGCACGTGGCCGAACTGCTGCCGGAGACGTACGTCTGGGCCGACCAGCAGCTCGACGGGCCGGCCGGCCCGCTGCCCGCGCCGCGACCGGCCGACTGACGCCCCGCCCCACCGGTCCGGCCCGTCAGTCGCCGGCGGCGGCCTCCAGGATCGACCGGGGCATCGGCACGCTCTCGAACCGCACGATGCCCTCCGGCACCATCCAGCTCATCACCTGCACGCCCAGCCGCCCGGCCCGCACGGCCGGGTCGTTGTGGTACAGCTCGCGGGCCTCCTGCGGGGAGACGGAGAGCACGACGAATCCGCGCAGCCGCTCGTCGTCGGCGTCGACGAACGGGCCGGCGGCCAGGACGAGCCCCTGCTCCACCAGCCCCGCCTGGTGGGCCAGGTGGGCGTCCTGCAACCGGTCGGCCGCGTCAAGCGGCAGTTCCGGCGCGTCCGACGGCCGGACCAGGAGCACCACGGTGTGCTGGTCGAATCGCATTCCCACACCCTAGGGCGGCCGGGGCCGCCGCCCTGCCGGATCCGGCACCGTCCGCCCTGCTCAGCGCCGCTCGGATCGACGACGGCGAGTTAGGCCCGGCCAGGGCGTTCCGCTACGGTAAGGCGACCCTAAGCCCGAACGTGCAGGAGCCTCGTGACCAGCCTCGCCACCCGACCGGCGCCTGCCGGCACCCGGCCCCGGGCGCGTGGTGGCCGGCGGCTCGCGGTCACGGTCGCCGCCGCGTCGGTGCTGCTGCTGGCCGTACTGGCGAGCTTCGCGCTCGGCAGCCGGGCGCTGGCCGTCGACGAGGTGTGGCGCGCGCTGGTCGCCCCGGACGGCGGCGAGGCCGCCACCATCGTGCGGGAACTGCGGATGCCGCGCACCGCGCTCGGCCTCGCCGTCGGGCTGGCGCTCGCGGTCGCCGGGGTCCTCTTCCAGGCCCTCACCCGCAACCCGCTGGCCGAACCGCGGATCCTCGGCATCAGCGCCGGCGCCTCGTTCGGCGTGGTGCTGGCCATCTCCGTCTTCGGCGTGGGCACCCTCGCCGGGTACGTCTGGTTCGGCATCGCCGGCGCGCTCGGGGCCGGCGTGCTGGTCTTCGCCGTCGCGGCCAAGGCCCGCGAGGGCGCCAGCCCGGTCACCCTCGCGCTGGTCGGCGCGGCCCTCGACGCCAGTCTCGCCTCCGTGGTGTACGCGTTGCTCAGCATGGACGCCCGCACCTTCGAGGAGTACCGCTTCTGGGTGGTCGGCGGGCTGACCGGCCGGGACCTCACGGTGGCCGCCCAGGTGCTGCCGTTCGTGCTCGCCGGGCTGGTCCTGGCCGCGCTCGTCGCCCGGGGCCTGGACGCGCTCGCCCTCGGCGACGACGTGGCCCGGGGCCTCGGGCACCGCATCGGGCTGGTCCGCCTCGGCGGCGGCGTCGCCGCGGTGCTGCTCACCGGGGCGGCCGTCGCCGCCGCCGGGCCGATCGCGTTCGTCGGGCTCGCGGTGCCGCACCTGGCCCGCGCCCTGGTCGGCGCCGACCACCGCTGGACCCTCGCGGTCTCGGCACTGCTGGGGCCCGCGCTGCTGCTCGGCGCCGACGTCGTCGGCCGGCTCGTCGCGCCGCCCGGGGAGGTGCCCGCGGGCATCGTCACCGCGCTGATCGGCGCCCCGCTGCTGGCCTTCCTGGTCCGCCGCGCGAAGGTCGTGACGGCGTGACCGCCCCCGTCACCCCGGCCGTCGGGCGGCCGGCGGGCCGTCCCCGGCTGGGCGTCACCGCGCTGCCCGGGCGGTCGCTGGTGCGGATCGGCCCGGTCAGCGTGCAGGTCCGCCGCCGCTCGGTGCTGGTCGCCGCCGCGCTGGTCGTGCTGCTGCTCGGCGCGGGGGTGCTCAGCCTCTCGCTGGGCACCCCGTACGTCGCCCCGGCCGACGTGCTGCGCGCCCTCTCCGGCGCCGGCACCCCGTACGACCTGGTGGTCCTCGACCTGCGGCTGCCCCGGCTGGTGCTGGCCGCGGTGGCCGGCGCGGCCTTCGGGGTGGCCGGCACGCTGATCCAGAGCGTGGCCCGCAACCCGCTCGCCAGCCCCGACGTCGTCGGCATCACCCAGGGCGCCGGTCTCGCCGCGACGGTGGCCCTGACCGGCGGTGTCGCCGCCGTCCTCGTGGCGCCGGCGGCGCTGGTCGGCGGGCTGGTCGCCGCCGTGCTGCTGTTCGTCCTCGGCGCCCGGCACGGGCTGGCCGCCCAGCGGTTCGTGCTCGCCGGCGTGGCGGTCGCCTTCGCGCTGCGCGCCCTGACCGAGGTCGTCATGCTCACCGCCGACCCGATCGACGGGCTGCGCGCGCAGATCTGGCTGATCGGCACGCTCGCCGGCAAGGGCTGGACCGAGAGCCTGTGGATCGCCCTCACCCTGGCCGCGCTCCTGCCGGTGCTGGCCTGGGCCGGCTGGGCGCTGAACAGCACCGCCCTGGACGACGACACCGCCCGGGGGATCGGCCTGCGCCCGGTGGCCCGCCGGGTCGGCCTCGCCGGCACCGGGGTGCTGGCCGCCGCGATGGTCACCGCGCAGGTGGGCGCGGTGGACTTCGTCGCCCTCGTCGCCCCGCAGCTGGCCCGCCGGCTGGTCCGTGCCGAACGCCCGCCGCTGGTCTGCGCCGCGTTGCTCGGGGCGCTGCTGCTGGTGCTGGCCGACCTGGGTGGCCGGCGGCTGTTCGCCCCCACCCAGCTGCCGGCCGGCGTGCTGACCGCCGCCATCGGCGGCCCGTACCTGATCTTCCTGCTGCTCCGTGGCCGGCGGCGGTCCTCGTGATGTCCCACCCTGGCAAGGAGGCGTGATGCTCTCCACCCGCGACCTGGTCGCCGGCTACGACGAGCGGACCGTGCTGGACGGGCTCGACCTGGAGCTGCCCGGCGACGCGTTCACGGTGATCGTCGGGCCGAACGCCTGCGGCAAGTCCACGCTGCTGCGCACCATGGCCCGCCTGCTCACCCCCCGCAGTGGCGCCGTGCTGCTGGACGGCACCGCCATCCGGGACCTGCCGACCCGCGAGGTCGCCCGCCGCCTCGGCGTGCTGCCGCAGAGTCCGCTGGTGCCGGAGGGGGTGACCGTCGCCGACCTGGTGGGCCGGGGCCGGCAGCCGTACCAGCGGTGGTGGCGGCAGTGGTCGGAGTCCGACGGCGCGGCCGTCGACCGGGCCATGGCGCTCGCCGACGTGACGGCGCTGGCGGACCGGCCGGTCGACACGCTCTCCGGCGGCCAGCGCCAGCGCGTCTGGATCGCCATGACCCTCGCCCAGGACACCGAGGCGCTGCTGCTGGACGAGCCCACCACCTTCCTGGACCTCGCCCACCAGGTGGAGGTGCTGGACCTGCTGCACCGGCTGCGCGTCGAGCGGGGCCGTACGGTCGTCGCCGTGCTGCACGACCTCAACCAGGCCGCCCGGTACGCCGACCACCTGATCGCCATGCGCTCCGGCGCCGTGGTGGCCGCCGGGCCGCCCCGGGAGATCCTCACCGCCGACCTGGTACGCGACGTCTTCGGCCTCGACTGCGTGGTCGTGCCCTGCCCGGTGACCGGGGCGCCCCTGGTGGTGCCCGCGCTCACCAGTCCCTCCCTGACCCGCCTGCCCGCCGGGGACGCGGCGACGCCGCTGACCGGCTCGCACCCTTCGAAAGGAATCTGATGCGTCGTCTCGCCGCCGCCCTCACCGCGGCGCTGGCCCTCGGCGTCGGTCTCACCGCCTGCGGTGAGAGCGACCCGGTCGCCGACACCACCACCGGGGAGACCCGGGAGATCACCCACGCCATGGGCACCACGAAGGTGCCGGCGGAACCGAAGCGCGTCGTCGTGCTCGACACCGACAAGATCGACACCGCGCTGTCGCTCGGCGTCACGCCGGTCGGCGCCGCCACCGCCGGCGAGGCGAGGAGCTGGCCGACCTACTTCGGCGAGGAGAAGCTCGCCGGCATCAAGGAGGTCGGGGTGCTCACCGAGCCCGACCTGGAGGCCATCAACGCCCTCAAGCCGGACCTGATCCTGGGCAGCAAGTTCCGCCAGGAGAAGTTCTACGACGAGCTGGCCGCCATCGCGCCGACCGTCTTCACCGAGAAGGTCGGCATCACCTGGAAGGAGAACTTCCTCTTCGACGGCAAGGCGCTCGGCAAGGAGCAGCAGGCCAAGGACCTGCTGGCCACGTACGAGACGCGGGCCAGGGAGTTCGGCGGCAAGCTCGGCGACGCCGCCACGCGCGAGGTCTCCATCGTCCGCTTCATGCCGACCGAGATCCGGGTGTACGGGCCGGACTCGTTCTCCGGCATCGTCATCGGCGACACCGGGCTGGGCCGCCCCGAGCGCCAGCAGCTCACCGGCAAGGAGGACCGGCGGATGGACCGGGTCAGCCCGGAGCGGATCGGCGAGGTCGACGGTGACGTCATCTTCGTGACCGCGTACGGCGAGAAGGCCGCCGCCGAGCAGGCCAAGGTGACCGGCGGGACGCTCTGGAAGGGGCTGTCGGCGGTCAAGGCGGGCAAGTCGCACGTCGTCTCCGACGAGATCTGGATGACCGGCATCGGCATCGGCGCCGCCAACAAGATCCTCGACGACCTGGAGAAGTACGTCACCGCCTGACGCGGTCGCGCGCGGCGGCCGCTACGGCTGCCGCGCGTCACCCGCCACGGACTCGCCGGCGGCGCGCCGGAGCGAGCGGTACCGGGAGAGGTCCTCGCGGGCCGGCCCGCCCTGCCGGCCCCGCTCGGCCGGGCGTACCGCCGGCTGGTCCGGCACCCGGGGCGCCTCCCCGCTCTGCGTGACCAGGTCCTCGGTCTCCTGGACGAGGTAGTGCGGCCGGCGTTTGGTCTCGTAGTAGATCCGGCCGATGTACTCCCCGATCACGCCCAGGATCGTCATCTGGATGCCGCCGAGACCGATCACGCTGACGATGATGGTGGTGTAGCCGGGCACGTCGATTCCCTTGCTGACGGCGTCCCCGACCACCCAGGCCATGTAGACCACCGCGATCAGGGTGAGGAACAGGCCGCCGTAGATCGCCAGCCGCAGCGGCCGGTTGTTGAACGACAGCAATCCGTCGAAGGCGTAGTTGAACAGCTTGCCGAACGTCCACCTGCTGTGGCCCGCCTGCCGGGTCTCGTTGCCGTGCGCGACCACCACCGTGCGGAAGCCGATCCAGGAGAACAGCCCCTTCGAGAAGCGGTTGTACTCCGGCATCGCCAGCACCGCGTCCACCGCCAGCCGGGACAGCAGCCGGAAGTCGCCCGCCCCGTCCAGCAGCCGCACGTCGATCCACCAGTTGACCACCCGGTAGAAGGACCGCGAGGCCAGCATCCGGACGAACCGGTCACCACGCCGGTCCCGGCGCGCGATCACCTGGTCGAAACCCTGCCGGTACAGCGCCACCATGTCGGGCAGCAGCCGTGGCGGATGCTGGAGGTCGGCGTCCATGATGACCACCGCGTCCCCGGTGGCCCGCTCCAGCCCGGCCAGCATCGCCGCCTCCTTGCCGAAGTTCCGGCTCAGCGACGTGTAGCGCACGGCGGGATCGGCGGCGGCGAGACGGCGCAGCGCCACGAGGGTGCCGTCGGAGCTGCCGTCGTCGACGTACACCACCTCGATGTCGACGTCGGACAGCTCCGCGACCGCGGCGGTCACCGCGGTGTGCAGCCGCTCCACCGAGGCTTCCTCGTTGAAGCAGGGCACCACCAGCGACAGGAGCACCCGCGTCACCCCGCCCGGCCGGTGCCCGAGGACCCCCGGCCCGCGCCGCCCCGGTCAGAGGCGGTAGACCAGCACACCATCGATCTCCTCCCGGGTGATGCCGAGCCCCTCGAACGGCCGGTCCGCGATGCCCTCCCAGGGCGTCCCGGCGCTCCAGCCCGGCAGGGCCACCACGGACCGCACCCCGATGCCCCGCAGGTACGCCACGCTGCCCGGATCGGGGAAGGCGGCCGTCGCGGCCCGGGTCTGCGCCTGGGTGACCGGCTCGAACCCGGCCAGCCCGTTCGTGACCCGGGGGAACCCGTCCGTCGTCCACAACATGAAGATCAGGTCGATCGCGCCGCCGGCGGGCAGCACCAGCATCGGTTCCCCCGCCGTACGCATCGCGGCCGGCGGCGTCGGCACCACCGGATGCGCCGTCCGGTTGACCCCCTCCAGCCCGACCAGGGCCAGCGGCACCAGCAGGAGCACCGGTGCGAGGAACCTGGCCCAGCCCCGGGACGACCACCGCCGCACCGCCGTGGCGAACACCGTCACCGTGCCCGCCGCCAGCACCGCCAGCAGCAGGCTGGTCCAGTGCATCATCCGGCCCGGCGTCCGCAACGCGCCCCAGCCCGGCAGGTGCTTCGACAGCGTCAGGTAGCCCGGATCGCCGTCGCCGCCGAGGGTGACGCCCAGGCCCAGCAGCACCGTGCCGAGCACGCCGAGGCCCAACACGACCCGGTGCCGGGCCGGAAACACCGAGACGAACAGCCCCGCCGCGGCCAACGCGAGCAGGACCATCCCGGGCAGCAACGCCATCTCCGGCGGCCAGGACAGCTGTTCCCGGGCCGCCGCGTGCCGCTCGCCCCACCACCACGAGTCCGCCGGGGCGGTGACGAAGCCGATCAGCGGCGGCGAGAACATCTCCGTCCAGGCCAGCGACCGCTCGGCCTGCGGGTTGAGGTCGACGACCTTCAGGTAGACCAGGCCCAGCAGCAGCGTCGCCGTGCCGAAGACGGCCCCGCCGGCCAGGTCGGCGACCAGCAGCCGCCGGCCGAACGCGGGACGTCGCCCGCGCCGCCACCACGACCAGCCGTAGCCGCCGGCCCCGACCAGCACCGCGGCCAGCAGGAAGTAGACCAGCGGCAGACCGATGCCGAAGCCCAGGCTGATCTGCCAGGCGGCGACGAGCCACCCCGCCAGGGCCCAGCCCGGACGCCGTCGCTCCGGCCGGTAGCCGTCCCGCAGCGACCAGCCGTGCCCGCGGGCCAGCATCGCCAGGCACAACGCGATCCCGCCGCTGGACAGGATGTTCAGGTGACCGGAGTGCGCCAACCGCCAGGGCGCGTACGCCCACGCGACCCCGGCGACCGCCCCGCCCAGCCGGCCCGCGCCGAGCTGCCGGACCAGCGCGTACGCCCCGACGAAGGCCAACGCGTGCACCAGCACGTACATCACGTTGTACCGGACCAGGGCGGCCTCGAAGCCCGAGCCGAGCATCCCGAACGGGGCGTATCCGAGCAGGGTGTCGCTGTAGGCGTACGTGTAGGTCTCGGGGAAGAACGTGTTGGAGTGCCACAGACCGGCCGGGTTGTTGAGCACGGCGTGCCCGGCCCAGGCCATCTGCCACGCCTGCAACGTGGGGTCGCCGATGTCGCCGGGGATGGTGCTCGCCGGATGCCGCATCGTCGGCCAGGTCAGCACCACCGCCAGCAGCAGCCCGCCGAGCACCGCCAGTGTCCATTCGTGGCGCAGCCAGCTCCACCGCTCCCGCCGGCCGGGGTCCCTGGGAGCGGGAACCTGGTCGTGGTCGGCGATCTCGGCGGGCGGACGGGCGTCCGTGGACCCGGTGGTCATGAGGATAGATGATTCACGATGCTGTGCGCCGTGTCGATCCGCCGCCCGGGATGTGGGCTTTCGTCGGCGCCCGGCCCGGCCGTGTCGGCCGGACCGGGCGAGCGGATCGGTTGGTGGGAGGGGATCAGGCGGCGGTGGCCCAGATGGCCCGGAAGGCCGCCGCCTCGCCGGCCAGCCAGCGCTCGATCTGCTCCGGGCGGGCGTCGGCGGGCATGCGGTGGGCCTCGCCGCGACGGACGTCGACCAGGACCGGCTCGGCGTGCGGCAGCACCGCGTCCATGTGCCGGGCCATCAGGTGCAGGGTGGCAAGCGTCGCCTCCTCGCTGGGTGGCGCCTCGTCGAAGTGCAGTCGGACGGCCTCGACGCGACCGTCGGCGTGCCGTACGCCGAACTGGGGGTTGACCTTGACGGGCAGGTCGCCCAGCATCGCGAGCGCGTCGCGGGTCTGGGCGAGGTCGACGTCCCTCGGCTCGCCGAGGGAGCGCAGCCAGGCCGTCGCGCCGGGGACGAGGGCCTGGTAGAGCGGTCGCCAGCGGGGCTTGACCACGTCGACCACCTGGTCGAGGTGGGTGCCGCCGGTGTGGAAGGCGATGTCGGCCTTGAGTGCCTTGACGAACTGACCGTGCGGGTTGAAGCCGGAGCGGCTGGCCCGCTGCTTGCGCAGGCCCCCGACGAAGGTGGCCTTCGTCGGGCCGGTGCGGTCGACGTAGCGGGTGAAGCCGAGCAGGGTGGCGTAGGGGGTGGGTGGGGCGGAGGCGGGCGTGGTCACGGGCGTCCTCCCAGGTCAGGACCTCGATTAGTACATACATTCTAATCGACGGGTGTGACATCTCCCAGGGTTTGCGGGGGCCTTCGTGGCCGGCAGCGCGAAGGGAGACGGACCGCTCCGGCCGGGAGGATCGTCGCGGACGCCGGGGACACGCTTCGGGGCCTCCGTGGCCGGTCCGCAGACCGGTGCCCGGCTCAAGGCGCGGCTGCGGCACCTGGCCCGCGAGGGCCCGGGGTATGCGATCCGGGAAGAGCGGTGCGGTGTGCGGCGGCGCTCCCGACGCGTCCGGTTCGCGAAACGCTATTCGCCCCGGCAACGACAAAGGGAAAGGAGTATCCGCTCCTTTCCCTTCTCAACATATAGCGCACCGGGGGGCTTGCGGCAAGACCCGGGTCGTGCCGCAGAATCACCCGCCGAGGCCAGGACCAGCGAAAACGGAATTCGCTGAACGCGTGTGTCGTCGTCGAACGGGGGACGTCGATCCGCTGGTGGAACTCGCGGGGCGACCGCGGGCACCCGGCGCGCGAAAGCGGCCGTACGCGCCCCGGACGAGCGGTTCCCGGCGCGGCTGACCGGTGTCGCCGGCCAGGCCCAGAATTGAGATCGGAGCTGAACGACGTGAGCCCTCTGACCACCGGTGCGTTCGACCTTCCCGACCATCTCTCCGCCAAGGCGGACCCGACGCTGATCGCCAACGACGAGCGGCACTTCGCGGCCATCGCGGAGAGCCTCGATCAGTTGACCACCGACCTGTCCGGCCGCCTCGACGCCGAGCGCAGGGCGCCCGGCGGCAAGGGCCGGCAGGCGGTCGACCGGGACACGGAGATCCGTCGGCTGACCGCCCGGCTGCGCACACTGCGTCGCTACGGGATGGACCTGTGCCTCGGACACATGGTCGGTGCGGACGACCCCGAGCCCGTGTACGTCGGACGACGTGGCCTGACGGACGGCGCGGGGCGTCGGCTGCTGCTCGACTGGCGTTCCCCCGCGGCCGAGCCGTTCTTCGGCGCGACCCACGCCAACCCGATGGGTCTGGCGAGCCGTCGCAGGTACCGCTGGACCCGTGGCCGGATCACCGACTACTGGGACGAGGTGTTCACCCCGGACGGGTTCGAGGGGCACGCCGCCGCGCTCGACGACCAGTCCGCCTTCATCGCCAGCCTGGGCGGCAGCCGGTCGACCCGGATGCGCGACGTGCTCAGCACGATCCAGGCCGACCAGGACGCCATCATCCGCGCGGGCTCGCGCGGCGCGCTCGTCGTCGACGGCGGTCCCGGCACGGGGAAGACCGTCGTCGCTCTGCACCGCACCGCGTACCTGCTCTACGCCGACCCCCGCCTCGGTCACCGCCGCGGCGGCGTGCTGTTCGTCGGGCCGCACCAGCCCTACCTGGCCTACGTCGCCGACGTCCTTCCCAGCCTCGGCGAGGAGGACGTGCAGACGTGCACCCTGCGGGACCTCGTACCGGAGGGCGCCGTGGCGAGCGTCGAGACCGATCCGGAGGTGGCCCGCCTGAAGTCGTCGGCGGAGATGGTGCGGGCGATCGAAGCGGCGGTCAGGTTCTACGAGGAGCCGCCGACGGAGGGGATGACGGTCGCGACCGACGAGTCCGACATCTGGCTCAGCGCCGACGACTGGGCCGTGGCGTTCGAGGCGCCGGGGTCCGGTGCCCCGCACAACGAGGCGCGCGACGAGGTCTGGGAGGAGCTGCTCACGATCCTGGTGGAGAAGTGCGACGGCGACGAGCCCGACGACGTGGTCCGCGCCTCGCTGCTGCGCAACCGGGAGCTGCGTACGACCTTCAACCGCGCCTGGCCGCTGATCGAGGCGACCGACCTCGTCGGCGACCTGTGGTCGGTGCCCGCCTACCTGCGCACGTGCGCCCCCTGGCTCAGCCCCGACGAGGTCCGCAGGTTGCAGCGCCGCGACGCCCAGGCCTGGACGGTGTCGGACCTGCCGCTGCTGGACGCGGCACGGCAGCGGCTCGGCGACCCGGAGGCGTCCGGGCGCAGGCGCCGGCACGAGGCCGTCGTCGCCGTCGAACGCGCGCGCATGGCCACCGTCGTCGACGACCTGATCGAGGCCGATGCCTACGACGACGGTGAAGGTGTGCTGTCGAGCCTGCGCCAACTGGACCTCCAGGACGCCCTGGTCGACGAGACCGTACTGCCCGACATCGAGCCGGACCTGCTCGCCGGCCCGTTCGCGCACATCGTCGTGGACGAGGCGCAGGAGCTGACCGACGCCGAGTGGCAGATGCTGCTGCTCCGCTGCCCGTCCCGCAGCTTCACCATCGTCGGCGACCGCGCGCAGGCCAGGCACGGTTTCACCGAGTCGTGGCAGGAACGGCTGGAGCGCATCGGGCTCGACCGGATCACCCTGGCCTCCCTGAGCATCAACTACCGGACGCCGGAGGAGGTCATGACGGAGGCCGAGCCGGTCATCCGGGCCGTGCTCCCGGACGCCAACGTGCCGACCTCCATCCGCAGCGGCGGCGTTCCCGTCGTACGCGGATCCGCCGCTGACCGGGACGCGATCCTCGACACCTGGCTCGCCGCGCACGCCGAGGGGGTCGCCTGCGTCATCGGCGACCCCACGTTCCGGGCGACGTCCCGGGTCCGGTCGCTGACCCCGGAGCTGTCGAAGGGGCTCGAGTTCGACCTGGTCGTCCTCGTCGACCCGGAGGCGTTCGGTGACGGCGTCGCAGGCGCGGTCGACCGCTACGTCGCGATGACCCGGGCGACCCAGCAGCTCGTCGTCCTCACCACCTCCTGACGACGCGCCCGGACGCGCAGCGTCAGAGGGCTCACGCCACCGGGTGCCCGGCATCCCGTCGTCGCAGGAGGAGACCGACGCCGACGGCGGAGACGACGCCGAAGCAGCCGAGCGCCGTCGCGACGACGCGCAGCGCGGCGGTGAAGCCGTCGCCGGCGAGGTGCCCGCCGCTGACGATGGCGAGGGTGGAGCCGACGAGCGCGAGCGCGATGGTCTCGGTGACGAGCCGGCCCGTGTTGAACAGCCCGGCCACGGTGCCGGCCTGTCGGACGGGCGCGCTGGAGATGGCGAGCCCGTCGATCACGCCCGTGGTGGCGCCGACACCGGTCCCGATCAGCAGCAGCGGCAGCAGGAGGGAACGGGGCGTGCTGTCGGGTCCGATGGTGGTGAGGGCGAACATGCCGGCCGCGCCGAGGCCGATCGCCCCGACCGACAGCAGGCGGGGCGAGCGACGCGCGACCGCCGCTCCGACCGGGGGCAGGGCGACCGAGGGCAGGGTGAGCATGAGCATCCACAACCCGGCTCGACCGGCGTTGAGGCCGACGACGTCGATGAGGTAGGAGGGCAGGTAGACCAGCAGGGGTACGAGCAGTCCCATCATGGTCGCGGCGACCAGGGAGTACCCGACGAAGCGCTGGTTGCGCAGGAGGCCGAGGTCGAACATCGGGTCGCTGCGGCGCTTCTCGACCCGTACGAACCCGATCCCGCAGACCACGAGGGCGAGCAGCGCGGCGATCACCGACGGGTGTGCGGCTCCCCGGGCGGGTGCCTCGACGAAGGCCCAGATGAGGAGCGCGAGCGCGGCGGTGAACAGCGCGCCGCCGCCCCAGTCGATCCGCCTCCTGGCACCGGGCAGCTCGGGCAGGAAGGGGCACAACAGCAGCACGACGCCCGCCAGCGCGGCGGGGACCGCGAAGACGGCCCGCCACCCGAGCGCGTCCACGAGCAGGCCGGAGATCGTGGGTCCGAACGCGAGACCGACGCCGAGGACCGCGCCGAGCGCGCCGAACACCCGGGTCCGGGCCGGTCCGGCGAAGGACGCCGCGAGGATCGACTGACCGGTGGCCGTCGCCGCTGCCGCACCCGTGCCGGCGAGGACGCGCGCGAGGTTCAGGACCGTGGCGTCCCGGGCCAGCACGCACAGCACGCTGCCGGCGAAGAAGACCGCGACCCCGGCGGCGAAGAGGCGGCGCTTGCCGAGCAGGTCCGCGAGCGAGCCGCCGAAGGCCAGGAACGCCGCGAAGCAGAGGTTGTAGCCGTTGACGACCCACTGCGCCGTCGTGAGCGACGCGTCGAGGTCGTGCTGGATGCCGGGAAGCGCGACGGACGCCCCGGTGATGGTCAGTGGAAACGACAGCGACGACAACAGCACCGCCGTCAGGGTGCGGGCGCGCGCGTTCACCGCGCCCACCCACCCGGGACCGGGACGGTCGGGAGGAGACGAGAACAGGGGGTGTCACAGGGAACGGGACAGGTGGATGAAGAACTGTGCACGAAAGGCTCCGGACATCGCATGCGGAGCCGGGCAGCCCGGACGGCCACACCGGCGAAGGATCGCTGATGCGGCGGAGCGGAAACGCAGAGCGTTAGGGAGTCTGGGGTTTCGCGCCGCCGCTACGGGCGGCGCACCCTGTCCGAGGCGGGCACGGGGTCAACGTAGTCCAGGTCGCCTCACCCCGGCAACGCGATACTTCTGTGCGGGCACCCGGAGCAGCGCGGCGGGGCCGGCCGGAGCCGGCCCCGCACGGTGGCGGCGACGGCTGGGACGTGTGTCGAAGTCCGTCACGCCTTGTCCGCCAGGACGCGGTCAGCGCCGACCAGGGGCTCGAAGCGTGCCCACCGCGGACGGTCCGTGCTCCGGTGGGTCAGGTACCGGTGCGGCTGTCAGGGCTCAGACGACGTCGAAGATGTCGAGGACCGTCCGACGCGGGCTGTGCGGTGGGATGAGCAACGACGACAGTGGGCCGAGGACGAGACCGGCGACTCCCGCCACAGCCCCGATCACGACGGGTGCGCTCTCGTTCCGGTCCACGGCGGCGACCGCCGTGGCTACGCCCCAGGCGGCGAGGTATCCGCATGGCGTGGTCAACAACGCCGGCCAGAGACGACCGCTGCCCGCGACCACCGTCATGATGAACACCACGCCGATGGCGCCGATGCCGGCGGTAACCGGATACAGGTCGTGCTGGACACCGCCGAGGATCGCGGCACAGATCGCCGAAGCGGCCGGCACGATGAGCACGAAGGTCACCAGGACGACCAGGAAGTTCCCGAGGCGGGTCCGCATGGTTTCAGGAGACTAGTGCGGGGGCGCACGGGTGCCCGCCGCGGGGGCGGTCCCGGCCTCAGGGGCGGGGTCGCCTCGATGGCTCTGGCCCGCGAGTGGCTGTGACGGACTTCGACACACGCCCTAGAGCTGGCCGACCGAGGTGATCCGGACGACCGCCGCGCCCGCCTCGTCGGAGGCCGCGAGGTCGACCTCGGCGCTGATGCCCCAGTCGTGGTCCTCGTCGGGGTCGTCGAGGATCTGCCGGACCGTCCACCGCTCCCGGCCCTGCTCGATCATCAGCAGCGCCGGCCCGCGCGCGTCCGGGCCCACCCCGATCTCCCCATACTCCTCGAAGTACGGCTCCAGGGCGTCGGCCCAGGCGTCCGCGTCCCAGCCCGACGCGGCGTCCAGCTCGCCGAGGTCGTACCAGCGGCGCAGGGCGGCCAGCTCGACCCGGCGGAACAGGGCGTTGCGCACCAGCACCCGGAATGCCCGGGCGTTGCGGGTGACCGCGGGGACACGGTCGTCCAGGGCCTCCGCGGCCTCGGCGGCGTCGGTGGGGTTGCGCAGCCGCTCCCACTCGTCGATGAGACTGGAGTCCACCTGCCGGACCAGCTCGCCGAGCCACTCGATGAGATCGACCAGCTCCTCGGTCTTGGCGTCCTCGGGCACCGTCTGCCGCAGCGTCTTGTACGCGTCCGCGAGGTAGCGCAGCACGAGTCCCTCGGAGCGGGTCAGCCCGTAGAACTGCACGTACTCGGTGAAGGTCATCGCCCGCTCGTACATGTCCCGGACGACGGACTTGGGGGAGAGCTCGTGGTCGGCCACCCACGGGTGCCCCTGCCGGTACATCTCGTACGCCGAGTCCAGCAGCTCCGCCAGCGGCTTCGGGTGGGTCACGCCGTCGAGGAGTTCGAGGCGGGCCTCGTACTCGATGCCCTCGGCCTTCATCGCGGCGACCGCCTCGCCGCGGGCCTTGAACTGCTGCGCGGAGAGCACCTGGCGCGGGTCGTCCAGGATCGACTCGACCACCGAGAGCACGTCGAGGGCGTACGAGGGGGACTCGACGTCGAGCAGCTCGATCGTGGCCAGCGCCAGCGGGGAGAGCGGCTGGTTGAGGGCGAAGTCGAGCTGGAGGTCGACGGTGAGGCGGACCCGCCGCCCGGTCTCGTCGGGCTCGTCGAGCTGCTCGACGACCCCGCCCGCGCGCAGCGCCCGGTAGATGGCGATGGCGCGCCGGATGTGCCGGCGCTGGGCGGCGCGATCCTCGTGGTTGTCGGTGAGCAGGTGCCGCATCGCCGCGAACGCGTCGCCGGGGCGGCCGATGACGTTGAGCAGCATCGAGTGGCTGACGTGGAAGCTGGAGGTGAGCGGCTCCGGCTCCGCCTCGACCAGGCGGTCGAAGGTGGGCTTCCCCCAGCCGATCGACCCCTCCGGCGGCTTCTTGCGCACCACCTTGCGCCGCTTCTTCGGGTCGTCGCCGGCCTTGGCCAGCGCCTTCTCGTTCTCGATGACGTGCTCGGGTGCCTGCACGACGACCCGGCCGACGGTGTCGAACCCGGCCCGCCCGGCGCGGCCGGCGATCTGGTGGAACTCGCGGGCCTTGAGCAGCCGGGTGCGCACCCCGTCGTACTTGGACAGGCCGGTGAACAGCACGGTGCGGATCGGCACGTTGATCCCGACGCCGAGGGTGTCGGTGCCGCAGATGACCTTGAGCAGGCCGGCCTGGGCCAGGGTCTCGACCAGCCGGCGGTACTTGGGCAGCATCCCGGCGTGGTGCACGCCGATGCCGTGCCGGACCAGCCGGGACAGGGTCTTGCCGAACCCGGAGGTGAACCGGAAGTTCCCGATCGCGGTGGCGATCATGTCCTTCTCGGCGCGGGTGCAGACGTTGACGCTCATCAGGGCCTGGGCGCGTTCCAGAGCGGCGGCCTGGGTGAAGTGCACGACGTAGACGGGCGCCTGCCGCGTCTCCAGCAGTTCCTCGAGGGTCTCGTGCAGCGGCGTCATCGCGTACGAGAAGATCAGCGGGACCGGCCGCTCGGCGGAGCGGACGACGGCGGTGGGCCGGCCGGTACGCCGGGCCAGGTCGTCGACGAAGCGGGTGGTGTCGCCCAGCGTGGCGGACATCAGGACGAACTGCGCCTGCGGCAGCTCGATGAGCGGCACCTGCCACGCCCAGCCCCGGTCGGGCTCGGCGTAGAAGTGGAACTCGTCCATGACCACCTGGCCGACGTCGGCGCGGTCGCCCTCGCGCAGCGCGAGGTTGGCGAGGATCTCGGCCGTGCAGCAGATGATCGGCGCGTCGGCGTTGACGCTGGCGTCGCCGGTCAGCATGCCGACGTTGTCGGCGCCGAAGATCTCGCAGAGGGCGAAGAACTTCTCCGACACCAGCGCCTTGATCGGGGCGGTGTAGAAGGTCGTCCGGTCGTCGGCCAGGGCCGCGAAGTGCGCCGCGATCGCGACCAGGCTCTTGCCGGACCCGGTCGGCGTGTTCATGATCACGTTGGCGCCGGAGACGATCTCGATGACCGCCTCCTCCTGGTGGGGGTAGAGGTCGAGGCCGCGCTCCTTCGCCCAGCCGGCGAACGCGTCGAAGAGGGTGTCGGGGTCGGCGCTTGTCGGCAGCGCGGCGGTGAGCGTCATAGCGCGTCCATCGTGCCTGGATCATGCCCCCGAGCGCCAACCGGCCGGGCGGGAGAGGCGTGGAAGGGCCGCTCCGGCGCCGGAACGGCCCCCGCCCTCACGACCGGCGGTGGATCAGGTCGAAGATCGGGCGGCCCGCCCGCAGGGCCCGGCGCTCGAACTTGGTGACCGGGCGGTGGGCGGGGCGGGGGGCGAAGCCTTCGTGCGCGTCGACCAGCCCCGGGTCGGCGTCCAGGGTCTGGCGCATCGCCTCGGCGTACTCGGCCCAGTCGGTCGCGCAGTGCAGGGTGCCGCCGGGCGTCAGCCGGGAGCGCAGCAGCGCGACGTGGGCCGGCTGGATGATCCGCCGCTTGTGGTGCCGGGACTTGGGCCAGGGATCGGGGAAGAAGACGTGCACGGCGTCCAGCGACGCCTCCGGCAGGCCCGCCACGAGGTCCAGGGCGTCGCCCTGCGCCACCCGTACGTTGCGCAGGCCGTGCCGGTCCACCAGGTCCAGCAGGTTGGCGATTCCGGGCGTGTGCACCTCGACCGCCAGATAGTCTCGACCGGGGTCGGCGGCGGCCATCTCGGCCGTGGTGTCGCCCATCCCGGAACCGATCTCCAGCACCAGCGGGGCCCGTCGGCCGAACAGGGCGGCGAGGTCCACCGGGGTGCCGGGCCGCTCCGGCACGTGGAGGCCGTAGACCGGCCAGAGCCGGTCGAGGGCGTCCGTCTGGCGACTGCTCATCCGGCCACGGCGCGGATGGAAGGTCCGGATCGTCCGGGCGGCGGGCGCGGGGGCAGCGGCGGGGGAGTCGGTGAAGGTCACAACGACCCGAGCGTACGCGACGACCGCGCCGAATCGGATGTGATGTTCGCCCGGGGATGAGAGGATCCATCCCGTACGGCAGACCGGGTGCCTGGTGTTGCCCGGCACTGCCCCAACGCGCCGGGAGGGGGCGTCGTGTCGGTGCACCGCGGCGGTGTGGCGCTGGCGATCGCGACCGTGCTCGCCGGTCCCCTGCTCGCGGCCCGGCCGGCCACCGCCGCCCCGCCGCCCACGGCCGCCCGTGCGTCCCTGGCCGCCCTGTCGTTCCTCGCCGCCCTGCCGCCCACGGCCGCACTGTCGTCCCTGTCGTCCGGCGTCGTCCTGGAGTCCGGCGTCGCTTCGCTGGTCCGGGCCGGCGCGCCCCAGCCGGGGCCGCCGGGGCCGCACGTCTTCGTCGAGGTCAGCCCGAGCACGGTCGAGCCCGGCTTCCTGGTGGGGATCCGGGCCAACTGCCGGGACAACTCCGTCCCCGCCACCGTGGTCTCGGACGCCTTCGGCAGGGTGCAGGTGCAGCCGCAGAACGGCTCGCTGACCGCCGCGCCGATGGTGCGGGAGCGCACCCGGCCCGGCAACTACCGGATCAAGCTGGAGTGCCGCGACGGCGAGACCGCCTCGACCATGCTCCAGGTCGTCAAGGCCGTGAAGCCCAGTCGTGGCCCGGCGACCGGGTTCGGTGGGGGCGCCGGTGGCGTGACGGGCGGGCTGCTGCTCCCGGGTGGCCTCGCGTTGATCGTGACCGGCATCGTGCTCGCGGTCCGGGCGGCGCGCCGCCCGCGTACCGTCCGTGGCGCCGCCCGACGCTGAGCCGGTCATGGCCACCACGCCCGCCCCGAAGCCGGCCGCCGCGGCGGCCCGGAGCCCACGGCCGCCCGGACGTCGCCCCTGGTCGGTGCCGCTGGCCGTGGTGCTGGTGCTGGCCGGGGTCTTCGCCACCGGCGCGGGCCTGGGCCGCACCGCCGGTCCGTTCGACTGGGCCGCCGGCGGGGGACAGGACCGGCCGTCCCGCAGCGAGAGCGGCGCGCTGGCGGCCAGCCGGCCGGTGCGCCTGTCGATTCCCGCGATCAAGGTGTCCGCCCCGGTGGCTCCCGTCGGCCAGGCCCGGGACGGTTCGATCGCCGTCCCGCCGCTCGAGCGGGCCGACGAGACCGGCTGGTACGACCGGGGACCCACCCCGGGCGAGCCGGGCCCGTCGGTCATCGTCGGGCACGTGGACACCAAGCGTGGTCCGTCGGTCTTCTACGACCTGCACAAGCTGCGCCCGGGCGACACCGTCGAGGTGGCCCGGGCGGACGGCTCGGTCGTGGTGTTCCGGGTCGACTCCGTGGAGCACTTCCCCAAGGAGCGGCTGCCGGCGGAGCGGGTCTACGGCGACGAGGGCCCCGCGGGCCTGCGCCTGATCACCTGCGGCGGCGACTGGCTCGGCGGCCGGACGGGCTATGCCGACAACATCATCGTCTTCGCCACCCTGCTCTCCTCCCGCCCCGCCTGAGCGCAGGCTCCCGCCCGCCCGATCCCCGGCGATCATGAGGTTGGCGGTGGTCAGGGAGATCCACTTCGCCGCCAACCTCATGATCGCCGCCTCCGGAGAGTGGGGGCGGGCGGGAGGTGGGAGGTGGGGGTGGGGGAGGTGGGGGTGGGGGAGAGGGGAGAGGGGAGAGGTCAGGATCGGCCCGGGACCTGCTGGACCACTTCGAACTCCAGGAGGGTGGCGCCGGAGGCGACCGGGGGACGCTTCTCGCCCGTGCCGGCGTGGGCGGCGCGGGAGGGGCCGGCGGCCCACGCCTGGTACGCCTCCTCGGTCTCCCAGCGGGTGTAGACGAAGTAGCGGTTCTCCCCGGCCACCGGACGCAGCAGCTCGAAGCCGAGGAAGCCGGGGGAGTTCTCCACCGCTCCGGCCCGGGCGGCGAACCGCTTCTCCAACTCCTCGCCCGCGCCGGGAGGGACGTCGATCGCGTTGATCTTCACGACTGCCATGACTCCACCCTAGCGACGGGGCCGGGGCTCAGAACGACTCGACGGCCGGAACCAGGTCGGCGTCGACCACGATCGGCGCGTGGTCGGAGGGCCCCTTGCCCTTGCGCGCCTCCCGGTCCACGTACGCGGAGCGGACCGCCCGGGCGAACGGCGCCGAGGCGTACACCAGGTCGATCCGCATGCCCTTGTTCTGGTGGAACATGCCCGCCCGGTAGTCCCAGTAGGTGAACGGGTGCGGGCCCTTCATCGGCGTGGGCACCACGTCGGCGAGCCCGAGGTCGCGCAGCGCCGCGAGGGCCGCCCGCTCCGCCGGGGTGACGTGCGTGGAGTGGGTGAACACCGCCGGGTCCCAGACGTCGGCGTCGGTGGGCGCGACGTTGAAGTCACCGCAGACCGCCAGCGGCAGGCCGCCGGTCAGCTCCGTCTCCAGCGCGTCCCGCAGCGCCGCGAACCAGGCGAGCTTGTACGCGTAGTGCGGGTCGTCCGGCGCCCGACCGTTCGGCACGTACACCGACCAGACCCGGACCCCGTCGCAGGTCGCCGAGATGGCCCGGGCCTCGGGGTCGGGGAAGCCCGGTTCGCCGGGGAACCCCACCGTCACGTCGGCCAGGCCGACCCGGGACAGGATGGCCACCCCGTTCCACCGGCCGTCGCTGTGGCTGGCCACCGTGTAGCCCAGCTCGCCCACCTCGGCCACCGGGAAGGCGCCGTCCGGGCACTTGGTCTCCTGAAGGCAGACGACGTCCGGCCCGGTGCCCGCCAACCAGTCGAGCAGCCGGGGCAGGCGGGCCTTCACCGAGTTCACGTTCCAGGTCGCCAGACGCATGTGACCAGCCTGCCCCATCCCCGCGCGCGTCGCCGGCTCAGCTGCCCGGGGTGTCGCCCGGGCGGGTCTGCTCGGCCAGGAACCGCTCCAGTTCGGCGCCCAACTCGTCGGCGGTGGGCAGCGGCCCGGCCTCGGCGGCCAGCAGGTTCTTCTCGCCCCGGCCGCGCGCGAACGCGTCGTACTGCTCCTCCAGGGCCTGCACCAGCTGGGCGGCGTCGTCGGTCTGGGCGACCTGCCGGTCGATCTCCACGCGGACCACCTCGGCCGCCGAACGCAGCCCGTCGCGGGGCAGCAGCAGCCCGGTGCTGCGGGACACGGAGGCGAGCAGCACCTCGGCGGCGGCCGGGTACTCCGTCTGCGCCACGTAGTGCGGCACGTGGGCGGCGAAGCCGAGGGCGTCGCGGCCCAGCTCGCCGAGGCGGTACTCCAGCAGGTGCCCGACGCTGCCCGGCACCTGCACCCGCTGCAACCACGGCTCGTAGCCGGCGATCAGCTCGCGGCGGGTGGCGTGTGCGGTCACCCCGGCGGGCCGGGTGTGCGGCACGGCCATCGGGATCGAGTTGAGCCCGACGGTGAGCCGGACGTCCAGCCGCGCGGAGATCCCTGCCACCGCGGCCACGAAGCGCTCCCACTGCAGGTCCGGCTCCGGGCCGGTGAGCAGCAGGAAGGGGGTCTCGTCGTCGTCGCGGAGCAGGTGCAGCTCCAGCGCCGGGGCGTCGTACGACTCCCAGTGGTCCTCGACGAAGGTCATCACCGGGCGGCGCGAGCGGTAGTCGAAGAGCTGGTCGACGTCGAACCGGGCGATCGGGCGGGCGTCCAGGGAGGTGAGCAGCTGCTCCCTGGCCAGTCGGGTGGCGCTGCCGGCGTCGACGAAGCCGGTGAGGGTCTGGATCAGCACCGGCTGACCGAGGTCGGGCAGATCGTCGGTGAGCTCGTAGAGCTCGTGTGGGTCGAGCACCGGTGCGGACCTCCCTGGTCGTGCGTACGGGTCGCCGCGCGACGGCACCCGGTTCGGGGAAACGTACCCGCCATCCTCGTGCATTCCTCGCCGCGCCCCGCCGCGGGTCGTCACCTGACCAGTAATCGGGCGTATGCCCGCAAGCCCGCCGCCGGACGGCGAAGGATGACCGTCAGGGTGATCAGGCTATCGGTCGAACGGGGGAGTTTGGGGATCATGGGCCGGGCGTCGGGGGTTTGTCCGCGTTCCGGCCACGCAGGGGCGGGCCGGGGTGACCCGGAGGTCTGACCGGTCCGTGAGGTCCGTCCCCCGGGCTGCCGGCGACGGCAGGGGCGTCCACCCGGCCTGCCCCATATCGTGAGGAAAGCCACGAGATCACCCCGGGTGATCGGCGGGTGGGCCTGCCTAGCCTCGGCTGATGCGTGACGACCCCACCCTCGACGACCAGACCGCCCCCGGTGACCCGGTGGACCGTTCGAACGATACCCCCTCGTACGTTCGGTCAGCCGGTCTCCGCGCCGCCGGGACGTACGCCCACCTGCTGACGCGCGGGCCGGCCCGGGCCCGGATCGCCCTCGCCACCGGCGTGCTGTGCTGCCTCGGGCTGACCGCCGTCGCCCAGGGCGCGCGCGACGGCTCCGCCGACCCGGCCCCCGCCGCAGCCCCGTCCGCGCTCGCCGAGCGCGCCGAGCCGGACCCGGCCTCCCGCAGGGTGGAGCGCGTCGCCGCCTCCGCCAGCCCGACCCGCGCCGCCGACCCGGACACCACGACCCCGGCGCCGAAGAAGACCACCCGCAAGCCGGTGGACCCCGCCCCGGTCGTCGGCCTCGACGACGCCCAGATGGAGAACGCCGAGGAGATCGTGCGGACCGGGCGCGAGATGGGGATGCCCCGGCGGGCGCTGGTGATCGCGGTCGCCACCGCGATGCAGGAGAGCAACCTCTACAACGTCGCCAGCGGGGTGCTTCCCGAGTCCCGCGAGTACCCGCACCAGGGCATCGGGTGGGACCACGACTCGGTCGGGCTGTTCCAGCAGCGCTCCAGCAGCGGCTGGGGCGAGGTCGGTGAGCTGATGGACCCGGAGTTCGCCACCCGGCAGTTCCTCTCGGCGCTGGCCCAGGTGCCGGGATGGCAGCAGATGCGGCTCACCGACGCCGCCCAGGCGGTGCAGATCTCCGCCTACCCGGAGCACTACGCCAAGCACGAGTGGCGCGCCACCAAGGTCGTCGCCGCCTGCCTGGAGGCCGGGCAGTAGGCTTACACCAGCCACAGTGGACGGTTGCGGTTCGGGCATCCGGGGTACATGTGTTGTCACTCCGAGGTACACATGGAGCAGGCACCACCGACTGGAGGACAACATGTCACTGATGCAGCGGATCACCACCTTCCTGCGCTCGCCCAAGGGTCAGCAGATGGTCGACCGTGGCCGTCGCGAGCTGAACAAGCCCGGCACCCAGCAGAAGCTCAAGGGCCTCGCGGCCAAGTTCCAGAACCGCCGCTGACCCGTCACCGCCGACCTCTCCGACCCCCGGGAGACCCTGTGACCGATTCCGCGCCCGCCGACGACCAGCACGTCGCCGGAGGACCGCAGCCGCCGGCCGTGGTTCCGGCACCGACGCAGGAGGCCACCGAGGCGCCGCCGCTGAAGCTCTGGGACCGGATGCGGGAGGACCCGCAGTACGCCCCGGAGCACCTCGCCCTGGAGGCCGTACGCCGGCTGGGGCCGGAGGCGGCGCAGTGGGCCGCGCGGGCCCGGGCCGAGCAGCCCGGCATCTCCGCCGAGGCCCTGGCGGAGCAGGCGGTACGCAAGTTCGTCAACCACGCCCGGCTCTCCGGGGCGGTGTCGGGCGCCGCCGGGCTGCCCGGCGCCGTGATCGACGTGGGCGTGCTGGCCTGGACCCAGGCCCGGATGGTGCTGCACGTCGCCGCCGCGTACGGCGTCGACCCGCTGCACGGCGACCGGGCCACCGACCTGCTGGTGCTGCAGAAGGTGCACAAGGTCGCCGAGAGCGCCCGGCTGGCGCTCGGGGTGGCCGCCGGCCGGGAGCGCGCCGGGGCCCTCTTCGGCAGCGGCGGGCAGAACCCACTCGGCAAGGTGATGCTGCGCCTCGGCGTGCGACTGGCCCAGATGGCCGGGGTGCGCGCGGCGAAGCGGGTCTTCGCCAAGGTGGTGCCCGGCGCGGCGATCGTCCTCGGCACCTGGGCCAACTCGTCGGCCACCAAGGATCTCGCCGCGCGCTCCCACGCCCTCTACCGCCAGTACGGCGGACCGACCGTCCCCGAGCCCCGCCGGCCCTGAGGCGGGCCGCCGTACGCCGATCCTGCCGCCCGGTCCGGGTGGGCCGGTGCGGTCGGTCGGCGGGTCAGGAGCCGAGGCCCGAGGCGCGCCACGCCACGTCGGCCAGCCGGTCCTGCCCCGCGGCGTTGGGGTGGAACCAGTCCAGCGGGTTGACCAGCTCCAGGTCGAACCGCACCCGGTGCACCGCCCCGCCGTCGTGCCGGCAGCGTGAGCCGTACGCCTTGCAGGCGGCGGCGAGCTGGGCGTTGTAGTCGGCGATCCGCTCCCGGACGGCCGCCCGGCGGGCCCGGTCGAGCGGATCCGTCGAGGTGGCGTTGGCCAGCAGCGCCGGGCAGACGCCCCGCTTCCAGGCCCGCACCGCCCGCGCGTCGGTGTGCCCGACCTCCCAGAGTCGGTGCAGGTTCGGCACGCTCACCACCAGCACCCTGGCCTTCGGCCGGCCCTGCCGCAGCACCCGCAGGCCGCGGTCCACCTCGGCGCGGAACTGCTTCACCGGGGTCATCGCCTCGATGCCGCCCCGGCACACGTCGTTGGCGCCGATCAGCACGGTGACGTGGTCGACGCGGTCGCGTACCGCCCGCTGGGCCTGCCCCTCCAGCGACGCCGCGCGGGCCCCGGGGCTGGCGTGGTTGTGGACCTTGCCCCGGATCGCCGGGTTCCGGTCGAGCAGCCGTCGGTAGAGGCTGTCGACGCGCAGCCCGTCCCCCGTGGACCAGGAGTTGCGCTCGCACGAGACCAGCACCAGGCAGGAGCCGAAGCCGGTGCTGATCGAGTCGCCGAGGGCAGCGATGCCGCCGGGCGAGCCGGGCGACGGCGTCTCCCGTGGCGGGCGGGAGCCGGGCTCCCCGCCGCCCTCGCAGGCGAGCGCGACCAGCGCCAGCAGGCAGGCGGCCACGGTGACCCAACGTCGAGGCATACCATCCCCAGTCCCGCAGCGGAGAGCGACAGCGCGGTAACTCTAAGCGCGGGCCCGGTGGGGCAGCCCGCCGCTGTCGACTATGCGGCAGAGGGCTGTTCCGGCGCGACTCCGCGTGCTAGGCGCGGATCGCGCGCCAGACTGCGGACGGCGTGTCGGATGGGATCGGTGTGTCAGAGCGCGGTCGACGCGCCAGACGGCGGTCGACGCGCCGGGCGGGACCAGCGCAGCAGGCAGAGGTCGGCGCGGCGGTCAGCGCGCGAGGCGCCAGGGCGCGCGCTGGCCGTGCAGCCACCAGTGCAGGGCCCGGGTGATCCGGGGCAGCACCAGGTAGGTCATCAGCGGGGTCAGCGTGAGGGTCATCATCAGGACCCGCGCGGCCAGCGGCACGTCCGGGAGGAACCGGCTGGTCAGCAGCGTCGCGGTCAGGCTGAGCGGAAAGAACGCCAGCCAGATGGTCACCGCCTGCTTCCAGCGCGGTGGGGAGGGCGGCGGGACCGTCGGCTCGGCGCTGACCGGCACGGTCTGCGCCACGTCCGCCAACGGCGGGTCGAACCAGCCCTCGACGCCGGTGCGCCGCTCGACGCGGGTGTGCTCGACGATGCCCTGCGCGGAGGAGAGCCACCAGTGCCGCTGCGGGGACTCCTCCCAGCGGCGCAGCGTGTCGTGGTCGGCGAAGCGGTAGATGATGTGCCACTCCCCGGAGCCGGGCGCGCTGCGTACCCAGCCGGACCCGAGGAACCCCGGGAACGCCTCGGCCAGCGCCGTGCCGGCCCGCATCCAGGCCACCATCTCGCTGGTCCGGGCGGGGTCGGTGCGCCGGGCGACGGCGACGGTCACCGGCAGCGCGTGGGTCATCGTCATACCGGCCATCCTCTCCGGTCGGAGCCGGTTCGACCGGCTGACCGGCCGCCGGTGTAACGCACCCCACCAGCGGGGTGACGCGGCCCACCGGCAGGGCCGACGGCAGCGCACCCACGGGGGCCGACGGGGCCGACCGGTAGGGCCGGGGAGGCGCACCGGCGGGGGCCGACGGGCCGACGGGTAGGGCCGACGGCGACGCACCGGCGGCCGACGGGGCCGACGCGGGCGGCCGACGGGGTCGACGGGGGTCGACCGGTTCGCGCGCCGTGGAAAATTGTCGGAGGTCGGTGGTCGACTGGGCCCATGAGTGCAGACGACATCCTCGTGCTCGGCGCCACCGGCTCGACCGGCCGGCGGGTGGCGCGCCGGCTGTCGGACGCCGGCCTGCCGGTCCGGGCCGCGTCGCGCCGGGGCGCCGTCCGCTTCGACTGGGCCCTGCCGGCGACCTGGGAGCCGGCCGTGGCCGGCGCCTCCCGCCTCTACCTGATGGCCCCGCACGACGTGCCGGTCGACCCGGCGTTCGTCCGACTCGCCGTGGAGGCCGGCGTGCGACGCGTCGTCCTGCTGTCCAGCCGGGCGATCGAGGCGATGGGTGACGAGCGGCTGCTGGCCGCCGAGGCGCTGGTGCGCGACTGCGGCGTCGAGTGGACGATCCTCCGGCCGGACTGGTTCGACCAGAACTTCGACGAGGGCGTCTTCCGCGACGCCGTGCTCGCCGGCACCGTGGCCGTGCCGGTGGGGGACGCCCGCCAGGGCTTCGTCGACGCCGACGACATCGCGGCGGTGGCCGTGGCGGCGCTCACCGGCGAGGGCCACCACGGCCGGGTCCACGAGATCACCGGGCCCCGCGCGCTCTCCTTCGGCGAGGCGGTCGACACCGTCGCCCGGGCCGCCGGGCGCCCGGTCCGCCACCTGGGCGCCGCCGAGGACTACCGGGCCGCGATGACTCCGCTGGGCCTCCCGCCCGCGCAGATCGAGGCGGAGATCCGTGCCTTCGCCGCCCTGCGGGAACTCGGCGACGCCGAGCCGACCGACACCGTCCGGCAGGTCACGGGGCAGGCGCCGAAGGACTTCACGGCGTACGCCGCCGACGCGGCGGCCCGGGGCGCCTGGCGCACCGACGAGGGCGCCCGGGGGAGCCGGCCGGCCGGGGCGGGTTAAGCGGGTCGATCGGGGGTAGGCCGGTGCAATGACGAGATCGCAGCCCCGGCGCGCCCGTGGCACGGTCGGCCACGCCTACAGCGCGCTCAACATGCGGCTCCTGCTGGCCGGGTTCGGGCTGGTGACCATGACCGTCTTCGCGGTGCTGGCGTTCAACGCCGACCTGGTGTGGCTGGGGGTCGTCTGCGTGGTCTTCGCGGTGGTCGCCGTGGTCGACCTGGTCATCATCCAGCGCCGCCGCGCCGCCCGCCGCCGGGAGGAGCCGGGAGCCCGCCACTCACTCTTCGAGTGACAGGAGTACGAGATGCCCATCGCGACCACCAACCCCGCCACCGGACAGACGCTCAAGACCTACGACCCGATGTCGCCGGAGCAGATCGACGCCGCGATCGAGCGGGCCGACCTGGCGTACCGACAGTTGCGCGGCACCACGGTCGAGCAGCGCGGGCGCTGGCTGAACGCGGCGGCCGACCTGCTGGAGGCCGAGCGCGACGAGATCGCCCGGCTGATGACCACCGAGATGGGCAAGACGTACGCGTCGGCCAAGGCCGAGGTCACCAAGTGCGCCAGCGCCTGCCGCTTCTACGCGGCGAAGGCGGCCGACTTCCTCGCCGACGAGCCCGCCGACGCGGGGGCGGTCAAGGCCACCCGGGCCTTCGTCCGTTACCAGCCGATCGGGCCGGTGCTCGCGGTGATGCCCTGGAACTTCCCGCTGTGGCAGGTGCTGCGCTTCGCCGCGCCGGCCCTGATGGCCGGCAACACCGGCCTGCTCAAGCACGCCTCCAACGTGCCGCAGACCGCGCTGCTGCTGGAGGACCTGTTCCGCCGCGCCGGCTTCCCGGAGGGGGCGTTCACCACCCTGCTGGTCGGCTCGGCCGAGGTCGACCGGGTGCTCAGCGACCCGCGGGTGCGCGCGGCGACGCTGACGGGCAGTGAGGGCGCCGGCCGGTCGATCGCCCAGATCGCCGGCCGGGAGCTGAAGAAGACCGTGCTGGAGCTCGGTGGCAGCGACCCGTTCGTGGTGATGCCCTCGGCGGACCTGGACCGGGCCGCCGAGGTCGCGACCACCGCCCGCTGCCAGAACAACGGCCAGTCCTGCATCGCCGCCAAGCGGTTCATCGTGCACGCCGACGTCTTCGACGCCTTCGCCGAGAGGTTCGCCGCGAACATGTCGGCCCTGCGGGTCGGCGACCCGATGGACCCCGACACCGACGTCGGCCCGCTGGCCAGCGAGGGCGGGCGCGACGAGATCCACGCGCAGGTGCGGGACGCGGTCGACAAGGGCGCCACCGTGCTCTGCGGCGGCGAGCCGCCCGCCGGCCCGGGCTGGTTCTACCCGCCGACCGTGGTCACCGACCTGAGGCCGGAGATGCGGATGTGGTCCGAGGAGGTCTTCGGGCCCGTCGCGGGCCTCTACCGGGTGTCGTCGTACGACGAGGCGGTCGAGGTGGCCAACGGCACCTCCTTCGGCCTGGGTTCCAACGCCTGGACCCGCGACCCCCAGGAGCAGGAGCGCTTCGCCACCGATCTGGACGCCGGGAACGTCTTCCTCAACGGGATGACCACGTCCTACCCCGAACTGCCCTTCGGCGGGGTGAAGAACTCCGGCTACGGCCGCGAGCTCTCCGCGCTCGGCATGCGGGAGTTCTGCAACACGAAGACCGTCTGGGTGGGCGAGGGGGCCGCCTCGGCCGGCGCCGGGGCGCACGCCGAGTAGCCCCGTCCGGCATCGTCGGCGTAGCCGGACGCCGTCATGGGTACGGAGTGACGTCATGACGGTGTTCGGCTTCCACGCGTCCCACGAGCAGATCCATCCCCGCGCCCTGCTGGAGGCGGTGATCCACGCCGAGCGGGCCGGTTTCGACGCCGCCATGTCCTCGGACCACTTCGCGCCCTGGAGCGAGCGGCAGGGCCAGTCCGGCTTCGCCTGGTCCTGGCTCGGCGCGGCGCTCCAGGCCACCGAACTGCCGTTCGGGGTGGTCAACGCCCCTGGGCAGCGCTACCACCCGGCGATCATCGCGCAGGCGATCGGCACCCTGGGGGCGATGTACCCGGGCCGGTTCTGGGCCGCGCTGGGCACCGGCGAGGCGAGCAACGAACACATCACCGGCGACGGCTGGCCGCGCAAGGACGTCCGCAACGCCCGGCTGCGCGAGTGCGTGGACGTGATCCGCGCGCTGCTGGCCGGCGAGGAGGTCAGCCACGACGGCCTGGTCCGGGTGGACCGGGCGAAGCTGTGGACCCGGCCGGAGCAGCCCCCGGCGCTGATCGGGGCGGCGGTCAGCGTGGCTACCGCCCGCTGGTGCGCCGAGTGGGCGGACGGGCTGATCACCGTGAACGCCCCGACCGCGCACCTGCGGCAGATGATCGACGCGTACCGGGACGCCGGCGGGCGCGGCCCGCTGCACCTGCAGGTGCACGTGAGCTGGGCGCCGGAGCAGGCCGAGGCCGAGCGGCTCGCGTACGACCAGTGGCGCAGCAACGTCTTCGCCCCGCCGATCTGCTGGGACCTGGAGACCCCGGAGCACTTCGACGCGGTCTCGCAGGACGTGCCGATGGAGAAGGTCCACGACGTCGTGAACGTCTCCGCCGACCTCGGGCGGCACGTCGGCTGGCTGGAGGAGTACCTGGAGCTGGGCTTCGACCAGATCGCCCTGCACCACGTCGGGCAGGAGCAGCGGGACTTCATCGACGCGTTCGGCGCCGAGGTGCTGCCGAAGCTGCGCAGCGCCGGCTGAGCGGTCCCGCCCGGGGCCTGCGGCGGTCCCGGCCATGGGTCTTCTGCGCGGTCCCGGCCCGGGGCCGAGCGGCCCGGGTCAGGTCAGGCGGCGGGCGAGGACCTGCCCGGGCCACGGGTCGCGGCCGGGGCGCTCGACCGTGAACGGGTCGGTGGCGGTGAAGCCCTGCCGCTCGTACCAGCGGACCAGCGCGCCGTCGCCGCCCGCGTAGCAGTCCACCCGGAGCAGGCCGAGCCCACGCTCGCGGGCCAGCTCGGCGGCGTGCGCCAGCAGCCGGCCGCCGATGCCCGACCCGGCGTGCGCGCGGTCGGTGACCAGCAGGTTCACGTACAGCTCGGGCTCGGTGGCGGGTGGCACGTACGCGGTCGCCGCCCCCACCACGAGCGCGCCGACGGGGCGCTCGTCGAGCGTCGCCAGCCACAGCCCGCCGCCGGTCGCCCATTCCTCGGCCTGCTGGATCCGCCGCGGGTCGGTCGAGGCCGGTTCGGTGCCCCACTGGCCGGTGCGACCCCGCGCCACCAGCCAGGCGGTGGCGTCGTCGAGCAGCCGCAGCACGGCGGGCGCGTCCGTCAACCCGCCGGGACGCAGGCCCACGCTCCGCTGATCGCTCATGACGCACATGCTGCTACACCCGCCCCTACTTCGTCGATCACGCAGTTGTGGTGCCGCGTAGAAGGTGCGATCCGGGGCACATCGCCCACCGCAACTGCATGATCGACCGCGCTGGGGGTGAAGCAGGGGCGGAGGCCAGGAGGTGGGTCAGGGGGTGAGGGTGGTCAGGCGTTCCGTGGCCAGGCAGGAGGTCAGGCAGCGTTCCTTGGCGTCGCTGGTGAACCGGGCGGTCCAGTCCGTGAAGCCGCCGTCGCCGAGTGCGACCTCGTCCGCGCCGTGTCCGGCGGTGATCCGCAGCGCCGCGCCGACGTAGTAGCCCCGGCCGCGTCGGCGCTCCGGCTCGTCCACCAGCGGTACGCCCGACGGGCCCAGCGCCGGCCGGACGGTGTCCTCGATGCGTTCCCCGACGACAGGGTTGTCGAGCACGGTCAGGCGCACCCAGGCCGCCGCCGACTGCGGCAGCAGGGTGGCCAGCACCGTCCGCCAGTACGCCAGGTGCAGGGTGAGCAGCCGTGCCTCGGTGCGCCCCGAGCCGCCGTCGCGGGCGCTGGAGACCAGCGTGAAGAGCCGGAAGTGCGCCGACCAGCCCGGCCCGAAGTCCTGGGCCCGCAGCACCCGGTGGCAGGCGGCCAGGTGCACGGCACCGTCGGTCGGCTGTTCCCGGCGGCGTACCGCGGCCTCGATGGCGAGCGCGTTGGTGGGGTCGCTGAGTACCTCGGTGGCGCGGAAGGTGGTGACGATCCGGTTCTGGCTCATCGGCGTGACGGCCGAGCAGGTGCCGAGCGGCGCGACGGGGGAGAGGTCGACGCCGGCGAACTCGGCGGGCAGCAGCCGCCACAGGCGGGCCTCGACGGCGGCCAGCGCGCGGGGGTCGGTCGCCGCCGGCCGGGTGAAGCGGTCCGTGCGCCAGCGGCGGACCAGGTCCGTGGGGCGTACCGCCGCCGCCCGGTCCCGGGCCACCGCCAGCAGCAGCGTGCGCAGGTCCGCCGGGGTCAGGCCCGCCAGGGCGCTCCGGGTGCCGTCGGGCAGTCGCGACCAGACCCGCCGCTCCGCGTCGTCCATGCCGGCCACCCTGTCGTACGCCCCGGGCCGCCGTCCACCGAGAATCGACGGCCGGGGCCGTTCCGGCGGCGACGCCGGGGGAGGCGGCGGCCCGCCTCCCCCGGCTCGCGAGGGTGTTCGCCGGTCCGGGCGGCGGACCGCCCGGACCGGATCGTCAGGAGAGCGTGCAGGCCGCGCCGTTGACGGTGATCAGGCCGGGTGCCGGGTTGGCGCCGCCGCCGGTCACCGCGTTGAAGCCGAAGGTGACGGTGCCGCCCGGGGCGATCCTGGCGTTGTACGACTCGTTCTTCGCGGTGACCGTGGCCCCCGCCTGGGTCGCCCTGGCCAGCCAGGCCTCGCGTACCTTCTGGTCGCCGGTGAAGGCGAAGCGGGCCGTCCACCCGTCGACGGTGCTGGTGCCGGTGTTGCGGATGGTCACCTGGGCGGTGAATCCGGTGCCGCCCTGCCAGGCGCCGTGGTTGGTGTACGTGGCCGCGCACGTCGGCGCCGGCACCGCCGCCGAGTCACCCTGGTCGGCCAGGAACGAGGCGATCCAGGCCAGCGCCGAGTTCCAGTTGATGGCGACCTCGTTGGTCGCGTACGAGTTGATGTCGTCGACGTAGCAGAACATCGGCTTGCAGCCGGCGAGCAGCTTGGCGGCGAACGGGTCCTGGAGGGCGGCGTTCGGGCCACCGGCCAGCGAGCCGGCGGGCGGCTTCGGCAGGTCCGGGTCGAGCTGGTGGCCGAAGATCCGGCTGTGCTGGTTCTCCGCCGCGTGCTCGCCCCACCCGGTCACGTACGAGATGTTCAGGGCGTTGCGGCCGAGGACGTAGTCCATCGCCTGCACCGCGCCGTCGCGGTACTTCGCGTCCCGGGTCAGGTCGAAGGCGGTGGCCAGCACGATCGCGTTGTTGATGACGTTGCTGTTGCCGCCCCAGAAGTAGCTGCCCGCGTCCCCGGGCATCGGCAGCCCGTACGCCTGCCGGCCCGCCTCGGCGAGGTGGGCGTCGGCGGCGGCGGTCACCGAGGCGCGGACGCGGGCCAGGTCGGCGGCCGGCAGCCCGTTCGGCACGGTGGCCAGGTCGAGTCGGCCCAGCGCGGCGACGCCCTGCCAGCCGAAGCCGCGCGGGTCGAACACGTCCCCGGTGTGGTGCGGCGACGCGGTCAGGTCCGCCAGGTACGGCTGCTCCCCGGTGCTCAGGTAGAGCTCGACGGCGGCCCAGTAGAACTCGTCGGTGACGTTCGTGTCGTCGTACGCGCCGCCGCCGGTGCTGTCGGTCGGGCTGGCGTACCGCGTCGGGTTGGCCTTGGCGGCGGCGTAGGCCGTCCTCGCCGCCGTGCCGCAGCGCTTCGCGAAGGCCGCGTCGTAGGGGGCGAAGAGGCGCGCGCACTGGGCGGCGACGGCGGCCAGGTTGAGCGTGGCGGCGGTGGACGGCGGGTGCAGCTCGCGCTGCTCCGGGTCGTCGTGCGGGGCGAGCGGCAGCCCGGTCCAGTTCCGGTCGTGGATCTTGTGGTGGGCCATCCCGGCGAGCGGCTTGCCGGCCGGCACCTGCATGCGCAGCAGGAACTCCAGCTCCCAGCGGGCCTCGTCGAGCACGTCCGGTACGCCGTTGCCGCGCTCGGGCACCCGCAGCGTGCTGTCGCCGAGGGCCGCGCCGTGCCCGGCGGTGGCGGCCGTGCGGGTCCGCTCGAAGGTGTTCAGCAGCTGGTAGGTGGCGATGCCGCCGTTGACCACGTACTTGCCGTGGTCGCCGGCGTCGTACCAGCCGCCGCGCACGTCCAGCGAGTAGTCGCAGACGCCCGGCTGGCAGGGCACGGAGGTGTCGCCCTTGTTGGGCGCCACGTCGAGGTGCCCGGCCGGGCGCGCGTACTCGGCGCCGATCAGGTCGCCGTCGATGGCGATGCCGCTGCGCTGGGCGTAGAAGAACTGGAGGGAGTCGGCGCGCAGCCGGTCGTAGAGGGTGCCCGAGATGTCGAAGGGGTGGCTGGTCTCGCCGTCGACGACCAGGGTCAGCCCCGCGCCCGGGGTCCGGTACGACGAGAAGTCGAGCGTCTGCACGTTCTGCCCGGAGGCGGCGTCGACGCCGCGCGGCGTGGTGCTGCCGCTGGCCAGGACGGCGCCCGCGGCGGAGCGGAGCTGCCAGGGCAGGGCGTCGGTCGCCGACGTCACCACGGTGGCGTTCTTCGGCCCGCCGGGCAGGTAGCCGACCTGGTTGACCCGCACCCGTGGCCCGGTGTCGGGCACGTACGGCTCCGGCGGGTCGCCGCCGCGCAGCGAGACGTCGTCCAGGCAGACGGTCTGCTCGGCCGCGCCGCCGCCGACCTGGAAGATCAGTTGGGCGGCCGGGTTGCCCTCGGCGACCGTGAACGTCTTCTCGAACCGCTGGGCGGTGCCGCCGGCGGTGGCGTCGACGCTGGCGTACGTGGTGTAGGGGGCGGTGCCCAGTTGCAGGACCGCCTTGACGGCGGTGCCGGGGGTGGCGGAGACGTCGAAGCCGAGCGTGTACTCGGCCCCGGCGACCAGCGGCACGCCGTCCTGGCCGATGCCGGCGTCCCACGGGTTGGCCAGGCCGCCGGGCACCGTGGTGCAGAGCCGGCCGTCGCTCACCCCGAGCGGGCCGGTGCCGTAGGAGAACCAGGGGGACACGCCGGCACTGAAGTCGCCGTTGTCGATCTGCTCGGGGGCGTCGGGGGGCGGTTCGGCGTGGGCCGTGCCGGCGGTGGTTCCGGTCAGGGCGAGGGTGGTCGCGGCCGCGAGCAGCGCGAGGCGGCGTCGGGATGGCGTCACGGGTGTTCCTTCCGGACGACTGCGGGGGACGGGGGCTGGTGGTGGCACGCTGGGAGCGCTCCCAGGTGTGTCGATGGTTCCAGTGCCCCCGGCACCCTGTCAATCGATCCGACTGGATGGATCCGAATCGCCCGGCGGGGCCCCGGGACAGTGAGATTCGCCGCGCGACGCGCCGAGGTCTCGATCTCCTAGAGACAACCGAGCCCTCCGCCTGGCAGGCTGCCACCCATGACCCTGAAGCTGCGTTCCGTGGGAACGAGCGACCGTGGGCTGATCCGCAGCGGAAACCAGGACGCCCTGCACGCCGGCACCTGGCTCGTCGCCGTCGCCGACGGCATGGGCGGGATGGCGGCCGGCGACCTGGCCAGTGCGATCGCCATCGAGGCGGTCGCCCCGCTCGACGTGGAGACCCCGGAGCACGCGTTGGTGGCCGCACTGCAGAGCGGCATCCAGCTGGCCACCGCGCGGATCCACCAGGCGGTCGCCGAGGATCCGGAGCGGCAGGGCATGGGCACCACGCTGACCGCCCTGCTCTTCGCCCGGACGGGCAGTTGCCTGGCCCTCGCCCACGTCGGCGACTCCCGCGCCTACCTGTTCCGCGAAGGCGTGCTCAAGCAGATCACCCGGGACGACACGTTCGTGCAGATGCTCGTCGACCAGGGGGTGATCACCGCCGACCAGGCCAGCAGCCACCCCCGCCGGGCCGTGGTCACCCAGGCGTTGCAGGGCGAGGAGGTCTCCCCGGCGTACGCGACGATGGTGCCCTGGGCCGGGGACCGCTGGCTGCTGTGCAGCGACGGGCTGTCCAACGTCGTGCGCCCGGACACCCTCGCCGAGGTGCTCGCCGAGCACCCGGACCGCGCGGACTGCGCCCGCCGGCTGATCGACCTGGCGCTACGCGCTGGCGGGCCGGACAACGTCACGGTGGTCGTCGCCGACGTCGTGGAGGAGTGAGCGAGCGGCGCGGGCGAACCAGCCGGTCGGCGCTCTGGAGCCTCGTGGCGACGACATGAGCCCGCTCAGCGTCGGCGCGGGGTGGCGTGCCGGGTGGGCGGGGCCGTGGTCGGGTCCTCCGGCCAGGGGTGGCGCGGGTAGCGCCCGCGCAGCTCCCCCCGTACCTGGGGATAGCCGGTGCGCCAGAACGAGGCCAGGTCGGCGGTGACCGCCACCGGCCGCCCGGCCGGCGAGAGCAGGTGCAGCAGCACCGGCACCCGGCCGTCGGCGATCCGCGGCGCGTCCCGCCAGCCGAAGGTCTCCTGGAGCTTCACCGCGAGCACCGGCGCCGCCGGATCGGCGTAGTCGAGCCGGATCCGCGACCCGCTCGGCACCGCGATCCGCTCCGGCGCCACCTCGTCCAGCCGGGCCGCCAGCGCCCACGGCAGCAGCCGGCGCAGCGCCCCGGCCACGTCGATCCGGGCCAGGTCGGCGCGGCGGCGGGCGCGGGCCAGCTCCGGGCCCAGCCAGACGGGCGCGGCGGCGAGCAGCGCCTCGTCGCCCACGTCGGGCCAGTCGCCGCCGAGCGACTGCCGGCAGAACGCCAGCCGCTCGCGCAACGCCCGCGCCGCCGGGGTCCAGGTCAGCAGGCCGAGGCCGGTACGACGCAGGCCGGCCAGCAGGGCCTGCGCCACCTCCGCCGGGTCCGGCCGGGCGAGCGGGCGCTCGACCAGCTCGATCGCGCCCAGCCGCAGCACCTCCCGGGCCACCACGTCCCCGCCGGCCCAGCCGACCTCCCGCTCGGTGCGCAGCAGCGGCCCGCCCGCCTCCCGGGCGGTCGCCTCGTCGAGCGGGGTGGCCAGCCGCACCCGGGCGGTCGGGGCGCCGGGGGAGCGGTCCGCCACCGCGACCGCCAGCCAGTCGGCGCCGGCCAGCCCCGACCCGGGCGCCAGCTCCGCCGCGGTCCCGCCGCTCATCAGGTACGCCGAGCCGCCCGGCCGCCGCACCCGGGCCAGCCGCTCCGGGTGGGCGAGCCCGACCAGCAGCCCGGCGGCCAGGTCGTCTGTCGGCCGGCCCCGGTCCGCGTCCCCGGCCGGGTGCGGGTGGTCGCGCCCCAGCGGGTGCACGGCGGGCGGCTCATCGGCCGGATGCCGGGTCGGGCGCGTCCGGCCGGTGCCGCCCGCCGTCGCCGCGCCGGAGCCGTGGGGCGGGCGTGCCCGGTCGGGCCGCTGCGCGGCAGCCTCGGGCAGGGCGGCACGCAGTCGGCGTACCTCCGCGCGCCAGCGGGCGGTGGCACCCGGGTCCGTGCCCGCGCGCAGCCGTCGCCAGGCGGCGGTCAGGTCGTCGCCCGGCCCGGCGGCGGAGTCCTCGGCGAGCACCGCCACGACCTCCGCCGCCCGGTCCGCTCCCACCCGGCCGGCCCCGTCGAGCAGCGCCCGGGCCAGCCGGGGATGCGCGCCGACCGCGGCGATCGCCCGGCCCCGGTCGGTGATCCGGCCGTCCGCGTCGAGCGCGCCGAGGGTGGTGAGGGTCTCGCGGGCCACCGACATCGACGCCGCCGGGGGCGGGTCGGGCAGGGCCAGCCCGGCGCCGTCCGGCGACCCCCAGGCGGCCAGCTCCAGGGCGAAGCCGGTCAGGTCGGCGGTGGCGATCTCCGGCTCCGGTTGCGCGGCCAGCCGCTCGTGGGTGGCCGCCGACCAGCAGCGGTAGACGTGCCCGGGCGCCTCCCGGCCCGCGCGGCCGGCCCGCTGGGTGGCCGCCGCCCGGGACACGCCGACGGTGACCAGGGCGCCCAGGCCCCGGGCCAGGTCCATCCGGGCGACCCGGGACAGCCCGGCGTCCACCACCACCCGGACGCCCGGCACGGTCAGGCTGCTCTCGGCGACCGCCGTCGCCAGCACCACCCGGCGCCGGTCGGCCGGGCGCAGCGCCGCGTCCTGGTCGGCGCCGCGCTGCCGGCCGTGCAGCGGCAGGACGGCGACCGCGTCGCGCAGGTCGGCCAGGCGGCCCGCGACGGCGCCGATCTCGCCGGCCCCGGGCAGGAAGACCAGCACGTCCCCGTCGCACTCGCGCAGCGCCCGGCGCACCGTCGCCGCGACGTGGTCGAGCAGGCCCCGGTCCACCGGGCCGGCCCCCGGCGCGGCCACCGGCCGGGGCGGCGGCGCCCAGATCCGGGTCACCGGGTGCAGGGCCGAGGACGCCCGGACGACCGGCGCGGGGGCGCCCCCGCCGCCGAGCAGCGCGGCGAAGCGGTCCGCCTCGGGGGTGGCCGACATCGCCAGCAGCCACAGGTCGGGGCGCAGCGCGGCCCGGGCCTCCACCGCGAACGCGAGCGCCAGGTCGGCGTCGAGCTGCCGCTCGTGGCACTCGTCGAGCAGCACGGCGCCGGTGCCGGCCAACTCGGGATCGCGGTGCAGCCGCCGCACCAGCAGCCCGGTGGTGACCACCTCGACGCGGGTCCGCGGTCCGCTGCGGCGCTCGCCGCGCACGGCGTAGCCGATCCGCTCGCCGAGCGGCTCGCCGAGCAGCGCGGCCATCCGGCGCGCCGCCGCGCGGGCCGCCACCCGGCGCGGCTGGGCGACCAGCACGCGACCGGAGACCTCGTCGGCCACGGCCAGCGGGGCGAGGGTGGTCTTGCCGGTCCCGGGCGGGGCGACCAGCACCGCGGCGCCGGCGCCGCGCAGCGCCGCGACCAGTTCCGGCAGCACCGGCCGTACGGGCAGGTCGAGGGGCACGTCCGAGAGCACGGCCCAGTCTCGCACCGCCCGGGGAGCGGCTCAGTCGGGGCGTACCCCGTCGACGCCGGTGACGAAGGCGCGCCAGGCCGAGGCCGGGAAGGCCAGCACGGGGCCGGGCCGGTCCTTGCTGTCCCGGACGGCGACCCGGTCCCCGGCGGGGGCGACCTCCACGCAGTTGCCGTTGCCCACGCTGCGGCTGCTGACGCGCCACTGGGCCCGGGTCAGGTCGAACGCGGTCATCGCGGTACCCCCGTCTGTGCCGGCGCGCCGCGTCAGCGGTCACGCAAAGTGACGAGAAGCTTTCGTCAGGCGGGTCAGGGACGCCTCCGGACCGAGTGCCATCCGGCACATCTCCTCGTGCACAAGGCTATACCCGCGCACCTGGCCGGCCTCCTCCACAGCCAGCCCCATCGTGAGGTTTTCCAGGTAAACCACGGCCGCGTCGGCGGCATCGGCGAACGTCAGCACGACGTACGGGGCGTTCATCGCCGGGTGCCCGCCGGCCGAGAACGGAAGTACCTGGAGAGTCACGTTCGGTAGTTGAGAGACCTTCGCGAGATGGGCCATCTGATCGGCCATCACGGCGTTGCCGCCGACCGGGCGGCAGAGCACCGCCTCGTTGAGCACCACGGACAACTCGACCGGATTGTCGCGGTGCAGCACGTTCTGCCGGTGCAGCCGTGCGGCGACCTTGCGCTCGATGCCGTCCTCGCCCGCGGTGCGCCGGAAGACCTCCCGGGCGTACGCCTCGGTCTGCAACAGCCCGGGCACCGCCTCGGCCTCGTACGTGCGCAGGCTCGCAGCCTCCGCCTCCAGTCCGACGTAGAACTCGAACCACTCCGGCAGGACGTCGCTGTACTTCTGCCACCAGCCGCGCTGCTGCGCCCCGCGGGCGATCTCGATCAGCGCCTCGGCGTCAGCCCCGGTCACCTCGTACAGCGCCAGCGCGGCCCGGACGTCGCGCGGCTTGATGCCGATCTGGGCGTTCTCGATGCGGGACAGGTTGCTCTTGGACATGTCCAGTTGCCGGGCGGCGACATCCAGGGTCATGCCCGCGCGCTCGCGCAACTGGCGGAGTTCCCGGGCGATGCGGCGGCGGCGGACGGTGGGGCTCGCGGTCACCCTCCGAGTCTGTCACGGCAAGATCCGCAGGTCGCGCAAGCACGGAGTGCAACTTCCATAAACGGGAGTTGCGTTGCAGTCACGGCCGGTGCATCCTTGCCCGGTTGCGATCACTGTGGACAACCCGCGCGGGAGGACCGGTTGCTCATCGCCGACGAGTTCTTCCTGATCACCCACAACGACAGTCGGGGCAAGGCGAAGCTGCACCCGACGGCGACCGGCCTGGGCCTCGCCGGAGGGCTGCTCGGTGAACTGGTCCTGCGTGGACACGTCACCGTCTCCGCCGGGCTCGTCACGGTGGTCGACCGACGCCCGCCGGCGGACGCGCTGGCGCACACCGTGCTGGACCAGTTGGTCGGCGAGACGCAGCAGCACCCGGTGCGTACCTGGCTGAGCTTCCTGGCCCAGACCGCCACCACCTCGGTGGGGGAGCGGCTGGTCAGGGCGGGAGTGCTGCGCCGGCAGGAGAGCCGGCGGCTGCTCCGCACCACCGTCAGCTACCTGCCGATCGACCTCAACGCGGTGGCCTGGCCGGCCACCCGGCTGCGCGCCCTGCTCGACCGGCCGGAGCCGCCGAGCGTGCCCGACGGGACGCTGCTGGGCCTGGTCGTCGCCGCCGGGCTGAGCCGCGAGGTGCTGTGGAGCGCCGGCCCCCGGGCGCACCACCGGCTGGGTGTGCTCATCCCGGCGCTGCCCCCGCCGCTGCGGGAACTCGTGGCGCACACCGAGGCCGCGGTCGGCGCCGCCGTGCTGCGCGGCGTGGGCTGACCGCCCCTCCCTCTCCCTCCCCCCTCGAACCGGAGTCCGCGTATGTCGACACCAACGCTCGGCCGACCGAGCAACGTCTCCGAGGCCCTGGCCCGCGGCCGGCTCGGCGTGCCGTCGGTGATCTTCTTCGTCCTCTCCGCCGCCGCCCCGCTGACCGTCGTGGCCGGCGTGGTCACCACCGGCTACGGGGTCGTCGGGGTGCTCGGCATCCCGCTGGCCTTCCTGACGGTGGCCGCGGTGCTCGCCCTCTTCTCCATCGGGTACGTGGCGATGGCCCGGCGGATGGCCAACGCCGGCGCGTTCTACGCCTACGTCGCCCGTGGGCTGGGCCGCCCGGCCGGCGTCGGCGCGGCGTGGGTGGCACTGATCGCGTACAACGCCCTCCAGGTGGGGCTCTACGGCACCATCGGCGCCGCCGCGGAGCCGGTGCTGGGCCGCCTGTTCGGGGCGGCCCCGGCGTGGTGGGTGGTGGCGCTGTTCGCCTGGGCGACCGTCGGCGTGCTCGGTCTGCTCCGCATCGACCTCAACGGCCTGGTGCTGGCGGCGCTGCTGGTCGCCGAGATGGTGGTGATCGTCGTCTTCGATCTCGGGCAGCTGACCCACCCGGCCGGCGGGAACGTCAGCTTCGCGGCCCTGTCACCGGAGAACCTCGTCGTACCCGGCGCCGGCGCGGTGCTGGTGCTGGCCATCCTGGGCTTCGTCGGCTTCGAGTCCGCCGTGGTGTTCAGCGAGGAGAGCAGGGACCCGCGGCGGACGGTGCGGTTGGCCACCTATCTCTCGATCGCCATCATCGCGGGGATCTACGCGCTGTCGTCGTGGAGCATGACCGTCGCCGTCGGGCCGGACCGGATCGCCGCCGAGGCGGGCGAGCAGAGCATCGGACTGATCTTCAACCTGGCGGAGGCGCACCTCGGCGGCACCGCCGTCACCATCGGCCAGGCGCTCTTCCTGACCTCGGTGCTCGCCGCGATGATCTCCTTCCACAACACCACCGCCCGGTACACGTTCGCGCTCGGCCGGGAGCGGGTGCTGCCGGCCGTGTTCGGGCAGACCTCGCCGCGTACCGGATCACCCCGGGCCGCCTCCCTCGCGCAGAGCGCGCTCGGCCTGGTGGTGATCATGCTCTACGCGCTCAACGGCTGGGACCCGGTGGTGCAGCTGTTCTACTGGGTCGGCACCGCCGGCGGCTTCGGGGTGCTGCTGCTGATCGCCACCACCTCGGTCGCGGTGATCGCCTTCTTCGCCCGCAGCGGGGCGGACGAGACGCTGTGGCGTCGCGCGGTCGCCCCCGGCCTCGCCGCCGTGGCCCTGGCCGTGATCGTCATGCTGGCGGTGGTCAACTTCGCCGACCTGCTCGGGGTGGCCCCGGACTCGCCCCTGCGCTGGGCGGTCCCGGCGGTCTACCCGGTCGCCGCGCTGCTCGGCCTGCTGTGGGCGCTGGTGCTGCGCGGCAGCCGCCCCGACACGTACGCCCGGATCGGCCTGGGCGCCGAGAGCGTGGCGGTGACGGTGCCGGCGGCCGGGCACGTCGGCGGGCCCGTCCCGAGCGGGACGGCGGCGCGGCGGTGAGCGAGGTGCGGGTCGAGCGGCTCGGGCCGCAGGAGACGTCGCTGGTGGCGGGCCGGATCGCCGAGGCGTTCATGGCCCTGGACGCACCGCGCTGGCTGGTGCCCGACGCAGGGCGGCGGCAGTCCGTGCTGGCCGGGCAGTTCGCGATCCTGGTGGACCACGCGATGCGGCACGGACTCGTCCACGCGACCGCGGACCGGGCGGGGGTGGCGGTGTGGTTCCCGTCGGTGGGCGACCCGGCCCCGCCGCCGGAGGACTACGACGCCCGGCTGGCCGCGGCGTGCGGGGAGTGGACCGACCGGTTCGCGCACCTGGACAAGCTCTTCGAGACCCACCATCCGCACGCGGACCACCACCACCTGGCCTTCCTCGCCGTCGCACCGGACCGGCAGGGGCAGGGGCTGGGCAGCGCGCTGCTGCGGCACCACCACGCCGTCCTCGACGCCGAGGGGGTGCCCGGTTACCTGGAGGCGGCCAGCGAGACCGGCCGCGACCTCTACGCGCGGCACGGCTACCGGGTCGCCGAGCCCTTCCACCTGCCCGACGGCACGCCGTTCTGGCCGATGTGGCGGGAGCCCGCCCGCTGAACGACGGCGCCCGGGCCACCCTCTCGGACGGGTGGCCCGGGCGCCGGACCTCCGTGGTGACGCGTCCGCACCGGACGCGGCGATGGCCGGGCCCGCTGGCCCGGCCATCGCCCACCACCCCTAGTACGTGCCGTCGAGCTGCCCCCGCAGCTTGGTCAGCGCGCGGGCCAGCAGCCGGGAGACGTGCATCTGCGAGACGCCGATCTGCTCGGCGATCTGCGACTGCGTCAGGTTGCCGTAGAACCGCAGGGTGAGGATCTTCTGCTCCCGATCGTCGAGCGTGGCCAGCGCCGGGCCGAGGGCGACCCGCAGCTCGGCAAGCTCGAACTCGCCGTCCACGCCGCCGAGCATGTCGCCCAGCTCGGTCGCGCGGTCGCCGTCGCCGGTCGGGGTGGACAGCGAGACCGCGTTGTAGGCGCGGGCACCCTCCAGGCCCTCCAGCACCTCTTCCTCGGTGAGCTTGAGGTGGGCGGCGATGTCGGCCACCGTGGGCGACCGGCCCAGGGTCTGCAGCAGCGAGCTGTTGGCGTCGGAGATGGCCAGCCGCAGCTCCTGGAGCCGGCGCGGGACCCGGATGTCCCAGGTGCGGTCGCGGAAGTGCCGCTTGAGCTCACCGATGATGGTGGGGATCGCGTAGCCGGCGAAGTCGACGCCGCGGGACGGGTCGAACTTGTCGATCGCCTTGATCAGGCCGACGGCGGCGGTCTGGGCCAGGTCGTCGGTGGGCTCGCCCCGGCCGCTGTAGCGGTGGGCGAGGTGGTTGGCGAGCGGCAGCCAGGCCTCGATCGCCCTGTCGCGCAGGGCGGCGCGGGACGGGTGGTCGGCCGGCAACGCGGCCATCGCGTTGAGCAGGTCCGCGGCGCTGTCGGTGAGCGCACGCGGGTCGAGCTTCGGGGTGGTGCTCGGCGGTGTCGTGGTCGCCGGTTCGCTGATCGTTGGCGCGGTCATGGGTGGTCCTCCCTGCACCTCGTCCGCGGATGAAAGACGTGACGCTTAGGTTTAAGTTCAGATGTACGTTCGGAAGTCACCTTAGCCCGATCGGTCTGCCGAAATCTAGCCGAAAGTACGATGTACTTAAGTGATTTCGCGGCATGGACGGCATGAATGGGGCGAAGGCCTCTCGGATTGTGAGCCCCCTTACGTCGGGCGTACGGTCGGCCGGCCCCGCCGGACATCGACGATGCCCCATCCGGGCGGCCCGGGCCGGCCGGCCGAGCGGTCCCGGTCCCCGGATGGCCGGCGCCGAATGTCGGCTTTCTGTCGTTGTCCCGTCGACGGGACGGGCCGTAGCGTGCGGGTACCTGCCCCGCACCGGAGGTGCCGTGCTCGACCCCGCCGCCCCCCATCTCGTCGTCAACAGCCGCACGCTCTTCTTCGGCTGGCTGCCGGCGGACCCGGACGCGGTCGCGGCGCTGGTCCCGGCCGGGCTGCGCCCGTCGGCGGACCGCCTGGTCTTCATGAACCAGTACGTGGTCGACGACGAGAGCCAGACCTCCGGCTTCGGCGCGTACTCGCTGGCCTATCTCGGGGTGGCGCTGGCCGGGGTGGACGCGCCGGGCGGGACGAACCCCGGCGGCTGGTGGACGCACTACGTGACCTGTAGCGAACGGGTCCGCGCCTACGCCACCGCGCGGGGGGCGCCCGCCGTCGCGGGCCGGACCCGCATCGAGCGCCACGACGGGGAGATCGTCGCCGAGACGGAGATCGACGGCGTACCGGTGATCCGGGCCCGCTGCCAGGTGGGCGATACGGGCCGGGTGATCAGCAGCGGCCACCACCGCTACTTCACGGCCCGCGACGGGCAGCTGCTCAGCGCCGTCTACCCGTACGTCGCCGAACCGGTCGACCCGTTCGTGATCGAGTCGGTGGAGTTCCTGGAGCCGACACACCCGATCTACGCGCTCCGCCCGGAGAACCCGCTGACGATCGGGTTCGGCTTCTACTCCCCGCGCGCCTCGTTCGCCTACCCCGGCGGGCTGACGGTGCACCCCGCCGACGCCGACGCCGTCGAGGCCGTGCCCGACCGCAGCCGGGCCGACGCGCTCTTCGCGCCCGCCTGAGGTTCCACCCCGTGCCGGGCCCGCACGCTCACCACGTGCCCGCCCGGCGGGCCCGCAGCGGCCGGCCGTCCGGGTCGTAGACCAGCCGGTACGCCGGCAGCGCCCAGGCCCGGGTGTACCAGGGCAGCCGTTCCGCCCGGTGCGGCAGCAGCCTGCCCGGCGGCCGGGGGCCGGCCTGCCCGGCGTCGTACCACCGTTGCAGCGCGTCGGCGGCGGCGGTGACCGTCGCCACGGCGTCGGCCGGGTCGATCAGGTCGGCGTCCTCGCCGCCGTCGGGGTCGCGGTCCAGGTGCTCGCGCCACAGCCGCAGCCGCAGCTCGCGGGCGAAGACCCGGGCGCCGTCGCCGAGGCCGGCCGGGTCGGTCGGCGCCCGGTCGTCGCGGGTGTCGTCGAGCACCGCGCAGGACAGCTCGCTGTCGTGCGTCCAGGACCGGCGGTTGAAGTTGTCGCTGCCCACGCTGGCCCACACGTCGTCGACCACGCACACCTTGGCGTGCACGTACACCGGATCGCCGGCGTGATTCTCCACGTCGAAGACGTGCACCCGCTCCGGGGCCGCCCGCTCGCAGAGCGACAGCGCCTGCTCGCGGCCGACCGTGTTGGGCGGCAGCGCCAGCCGGCCGTCCACGTCCGGGAACCGGGGGACCACGGCGACCAGGTGCAGGTCGGGATTCTCCCGCAGCGCCCGGGCGAACAGGTCGGCCACCTCGGTGGACCACAGGTACTGGTCCTCCAGGTAGATCAGCCGCCGGGCCCGCCGGACCGCCTTGGTGTAGCCGCGGGCCACCGTGCGCTCGCCGTCGGGGGCGAAGGAGTAACGGGGCCGCACCGCCGGGTAGGTGCGCAGCACCTGGACGTGGTGCGGGCCGCAGGGCGGCGGGTCGGCCGGCTGCGGCGGCAGCGGGTCGGGCCGCAGGTCCGCGCCGCGCAGCCGGTCCCGCAGGTAGGCGAGGGGGTTCTCCGAGTCCAGCGGCATCGGGTCGGTCCAGCGCTCCCGGAAGGTGGTGTCCAGCGCGCCCACCACCGGCCCCCGCACCGCGAGCTGCACGTCGTGCCAGGGCGGGTGGTTCCCGTAGCGGGCGGACATCCGCACGGCCTGCGGGTCGCCCCGGTGCGCGGCGTCGTCGCGCCGGCTGTGGCACAGGTCGATCCCGCCGGCGAAGGCGACGTCCCGTTCCGGCGCCCGGGGGTGGCGCAGCACCACCAGCTTCTGGTGGTGCGAGCCGCCCCGGCGGACCCGCTGGTCGAGCAGCACCTCGCCGCCGGCGGCGGAGACCGTCTCGCTCAGGGTGCGGTTCTCCGCCTCGCTGTAGGCCAGGACGTCGAGGTGGGAGCGCCAGATGAGGCCCTTGACGACCACGCCCCGCTGCGCGGCGCGCGCGAAGAGCTGCGCCACGGTCGGCCCGTCCGGGCGCAACCGCTGGTCCGGGTCGCCGCGCCAGTCCGTGAAGAAGAGGTGGTCGCCGGCCTCCAGCGCCTCCACCTCGTCGACCAGCCGGTCGAAGTACGCGACACCGTGAATTAACGGCTCGGCAAGGTTTCCGCTGCTCCAGACGGGTAACTCTGACACCGGGTTGGCGCGTTCGGCTGCGCTCAGGAACCAGTTGCGCGGTGCCACCGTTCCAGCCCCCCGAGGTCGACAACGTCCTCACGGTAGGACCCAGGTCGCGGGTCCGCATCCCGGCCGGCACTCCGGTGACCGGTCGGGCGACCCCCGACCCCCGCCCGAACACGACGCGAACACCGAGGAGGCAACACCATGCCCGGCGAGACGACGAACCCCGTGACCGAGTACCGCGAGCCGGCGGTGGAGAGCGAGCGGGGTGCGCTGGTGACGGTGTTGCTCATGGTGATCCTGGGAGTCGCGGGCATCTTCGCCGTCTCCTGACGCCACGTCCCGACGCGCCGGCGGGCGCCACCCGGCCGCGCCGGGGGCGCCCACCGCCGCGCGTGGGCTCAGGGCCTGGGGGCCGGGCCGTCGGTGTGCGGCAGCCGCTCGGCGGGGACGACACCGAGCCGGCCCGCCTTGAAGTCCTCGAACGCCTGGAGCAGCTCGTCGCGGGTGTTCATGACGAACGGGCCGTAGTGCGCCACCGGCTCCCGGATCGGCTCGCCGCCCATGATGTAGAGGTCCAGCGTCGGGGTGTGGCCGTCCTGGCTGGCGTCCGCGGCGAAGGTCAGCGCGTCACCCGGGCCGTGCACGGCGAGCTGGCCCGTGTGCACCGGCCGCCCGTCGGTGCCCACCGTGCCCCGCCCACCCAGCACGTAGACCAGGGCGTTGAAGTCCGGCCGCCACGGCAGGTCGACGCGGGCGCCCGGCTGCACGGTCACGTGGGTGATGGTGATCGGGGTGTGGGTCGAGCCCGGCCCCCGGTGCCCGGCGATGTCGCCGGCGATCACCCGGATCAGCGCGCCCCCGTCCGGCGTGGTCAGCAGGGCCGCCTCCCGGCCGCGGATGTCCTGGTAGCGGGGCGGGTTCATCTTGGCGGCCCGGGGCAGGTTGACCCAGAGCTGCGTGCCGTGGAACAGCCCGCCACTCATGACGAGGTGCTCCGGCGGCGCCTCGATGTGCAGCAGCCCGCTCGCGGCCGTCATCCACTGGGTGTCGCCGTTGGTGATCGTGCCGCCGCCGCCCTGCGAGTCCTGGTGGTCCATGATCCCGTCGATCATGTACGTCACCGTCTCGAAGCCGCGGTGCGGATGCCAGGCCGTGCCCTTCGGCTCGCCCGGGGCGTAGTCCACCTCGCCCATCTGGTCCAGGTGGATGAACGGGTCCAGCTCGGCCACCGGCACGCCGGCGAACGCCCGGCGGACCGGGAAGCCCTCGCCCTCGTAGCCGCTGGGCGCGGTGGTCAGCCGGCGGACCGGCCGGAACGCGGTGGACTCGTCGAGCCGGGGCAGGCGGGGCAGGACGAGCACGTTGTCGACGGTGATGGCGGGCATCGGGGGCTCCTCAGCTGTGCGGGTGGGCGGTCGACGCGTCGCGGTCCGCGCGCAGGCGCCGGCCGAGTCGCTCGAAGATCCGGGTGAGGCAGGCGACCTCGGCGTCGTCGAGGTCGTCCATCAGGTGGGCGCGCACCGACCGCAGGTGGTGCGGGGCGGCCTCGCGCAGGGCCAGCAGCCCGGCGGCGGTGAGCACCGCCTCGCTGCCGCGGCGGTCGTCGGGACAGGACTCCCGGGCGACCAGGCCGCGCCGCTGCATGACGGTGATCTGGTACGTCAGCCGGCTGGGCGAGAAGACCAGGCGGCTCGCCAACTCGCCCATCCGCAGCCGCTGGCCCGGCGCCTCGGAGAGCAGGACGAGCACGTGGTAGTCGGCGAAGCTGAGCGCGCTGTCGGCGCGCAGGTCGTCCTCCAACCGCGTGTAGAGCCGCTGGCTGGCCTCGATGTAGGCGCGCCAGGCGGCGAGTCGGGCACTATCCAGGCTCTCGGTCACGCCACGACAGTAGCACTCTTTCAAAATTTAACTAGTCCCTCGTGAGGGCGCTCACCTCCGACGTGACTACGCCGTTCGGTTTTGAAGGACGCTGCCCGGAGCCCGGAGCCCGGAGCCCGGAGCCCGGAGCCCGGAGCCTTGGGCGGCGCGGGGGCCGCCGGGGCGGGCCGCCCGGGGCCCGGCGACGTGCCCGGGGGCGGGCGGACGCCCCGGGCGGAGGCCTCAGCGGGCGGGCGGCGGGGCCGCCATGTGCATCCGGCCGAGCAGCTGCCGCGCCTGTTCGGCGAACTGCGCGTCGACGATCACCGCGTACTGGCCGGCGCGCAGCGAGCTGGCCGAGGTGAAGTCGCGCCGCCCGCCGGTCATCGCGTGCGCGACCGCGCCGAACACCGCCCCCCAGATCGCGCCGACGACCAGCCCGACCAGGATCACCGCGATCCAGTTGCCGGCGGTGAAGATGCCGAACAGCAGCCCGATGAAGAGTCCGAACCAGGCACCCGTGCCGGCGCCCGCCAGGGCCGCCCGCCCCGTCGTCATCCGTCCGAGCACGGTCTCGACCAGGGTGAGGTTCGTGCCGACGATGGCGCTGTGTTCGACCGGGAACCGGTTGTCCGCCAGGTAGTCGACGACCCGCTGGGCGGACGGATAGTCCGGGTACGACCCGATCGTCACGGTGGGCGGACCGGTCTCCGGGCCGTGGCCGTCGTGGCCGGGGGCGGTCGGCCGGCCGGCGGGACCGGACGGGAGGGTGTCGCCGCCCGGCATCCCGGGCCGCCATGCCGAGGTGGGGCTCGACGGGTTGGTCATGGGCTCCTCCTTCGTCGACCGCCCGCGTTCCCACCGCCGCCGAGGGGTAACGCCGCCACCGGAGCGGATGCCGGCCCGGGGTCGGCGCGAGGCGTGCGGGACGGCCGGCGGCGAGGAACGCGGCGGCCGGCGCAGAGGCGCTCGGCGTCCGGTCCGCGCCGCGCTCAGCGGGCGGCGGCGCGCAGGTACGCGGCGGTGGCGTCGTCGGCGGGGAAGAAGGACTCGATGGAGAGCTCCTCGACCGTCACGTCCAGCGGGGTGCCGAAGGTCGAGACGGTGCTGAGGAAGGCCAGCTCGCCGCCCGGGTGACGCAGTCGCAGGGGCACGACCACGTCCCCGGCGCGGGGCAAACCCACGTCCGGATCGGCCGGCCCGCCCGGGTAGCCGCGCAGCTCGTCGTGCAGCGCGCCCAGTTCGGGATCGTCGGTCAGCCCCAGGTGCCGGCGCAGCCGCGCGAGCAGGTGGGCCCGCCACTCGGGGAGGTTGGCGATCCGGGGCGCCATGCCCTCGGGGTGCAGCGTCAGCCGCAACGCGTTGGCCGGCGGCCGGAGCAGGTGCGCGGCGACACCCTCCGTGAGCAGCGGCAGGGCCGCGTTGCCGGCGACCAGGTTCCAGCGCCGGTCCACCGCGACGGCCGGGTACGGCTCGTGCGCCCGCAGGACCCGGCGTACCGCGTCGAGGACCCGGCGCAGCTCGGGGGAGTCCAGCGGGGCGTGGGAGTAGACCGGGGCGTACCCGGCGGCCAGCAGCAGCCGGTTGCGGTCGCGCAGCGGCACGTCGAGGTGCTCGGCCAACCGCAGGACCATCTCCCGGCTCGGCGCGGAACGCCCGGTCTCCAGGAAGCTGAGGTGCCGGGTGGAGATCTCCGCCCCGACCGCGAGGGCGAGCTGGCTGAGCCCGCGCCGCCTGCGCCACTGCCGCAGCAGCGCCCCGACCGGCACCCGCCGCTCCTCCACCGCCACGGCCGCGCCCACGCGCCCGATCCTAACCGCGCCGCCCCGGACGGCCGCGTGCCTCGCCCGCCCCCGGACGGGGCGGGCGAGGCACGAGCGGTCAGGAGCAGGCAGCGCCGTTGAGGGTGAACCCGGTCGGGGTGGGCAGGGCGCCGCCCGGCCAGGTGCCCTGGAAGCCGACCGAGATCGTGCCGCCCGTGGGCAGGCTGGCGTTCCACGTGGCGTTGCGGACGGTGATCCGCTCGCCCGACTGGGTCCACTCGCCGTTCCAGCCGTTGGTCAGCCGGACCCCGGCGCCGGGGGCGAACGTGACGGTCCAGCCGGTCAGCGCGGCGCCGTGGTTGGTCACCCGCAGCTCGGCGGTGAAGCCGCCGGACCACGAGTTCGGGGTGTACGACACCGCGCAGCCGCCGGTCGGCGGGGGAGTGGTCGGCGGGGGCGTCGTGGGCGGGGCGGTGGTCGGCGGGGCCGTGGTCGGGGGCGTCGTCGTGGGCGGGGCCGTGGTCGGTGCCGGGCCGGCGGCCACCGCCAGGTCGTACGCCCGCTGCGGCACGAACTGCCCGGCCGGCGCGATGCAGCCGTCGGCCTCGCCGGGCAGCTTCACCCAGAGGTACGCGTCGATCGCCGGGTCGCCGGTCGCGGTGGTGCTCGGGGTGCCGATCGCCCGCCCGGCCGGGTCGCACCACTCGGAGCCGGCGGGCCCGTTGCCGTTGCGGCTGGTGTCGACGACCGCCTTGAGCCGCGACACCCCGGTCGCCGCGATCACGGCCTTGGCGTAGGCGACCTCGTCGGCGGTGCGCCGGTAGTTGGAGACGTTGAGCGAGATGCCGTCCGCGCTGTTGGCGATGTCCGCGCCGAGCAGCCGGGAGGCGGCCTCGCCGGGGGAGAGCCACGCCGAGTGCCCGGTGTCGAAGTAGACCTTCGCGGCGGCCGAGCCCGCCTTGAGCTTCTTGCCGGCGTACGCCATGGAGGCCTTCGTCTCGGCCTGCTGGGCCGCGTTCTGGCAGCTGGTCATCAGCGGCAGCACGTCGGGTTCCAGGACGATGGTCGCCGGCCGCCCGGCCAGACCGGCGGCGACCTGGTCGACCCACTGCCGGTAGGTGGCGTGGTCGGGCGCGCCGCCGCCGCTCGCCCCGCTGCAGTCCCGGTTCGGGATGTTGTAGACGACCAGGATCGGCACCTTGCCGGCGGCAGCCGCCGCGCCGACCAGAGCGTCGACCTCGGAGCGTACGGTCGAGGTGTTGGTCCGGGTGAACCACCGGCCCTGGGGGACGTTGGCGATCCGGTCGGAGATCACGGCGGCCCGGGGGTCGCCGGGGTTCGCGGCGACCCAGGCGGCGGCGGCCGTCGCCGGGTCGACGTAGAACGCCGAGTCGGCGGCGACCGCGGCGGGAGTTCGGACGATGCCGACGGCGACGGTGGCGGCGACGGTGAGCGCCGCCGCGGCGCTCAGCGCGGCGAGTGCGGGTCTGCTTCTCACGGGATCTCCCATCCATCGAGGAGCACCGTTGGAAGCGCTCCCATGCATCGCCGTCAAACTACGTGCTGATTGCGCCGATGTGAAGAGTCCGCGTCGCGACCGGCGACTTTCCGGGCCGTCGTGCCGACCGCGGAACGCCGTCTGCGGGAAGAATGGCGGGATGCGCCTGGTGATCACCGCCGACACTCACGTGCCGAAGCGGGCCGGGGACCTGCCGGAGCCGCTCTGGGCGGCGGTCGACGCCGCCGACGTCGTGCTGCACGCCGGGGACTGGGTCGACGAGTCGCTGCTGGACGCCATGGCCGCCCGGGCCCGCCGCCTCGTCGGGGTGTACGGCAACAACGACGGGCCGGCGCTGCGCGCCCGGCTGCCGGAGGTGGCCCGGGTGGACCTCGACGGGCTGCGGGTCGCCGTCGTGCACGAGACCGGCCCGAAGGCCGGGCGGGAGAGCCGCTGCGCGGCCCGCTTCCCCGACACCGACGTGCTGGTCTTCGGCCACTCGCACATCCCCTGGGACACGGTCGCCCCGGGCGGGCTGCGGCTGCTCAACCCGGGCTCGCCCACCGACCGGCGGGCCCAGCCCCACGCCACGTACCTGACGGCGCGGGTGGCGGCGGGACGGCTCGACGAGGTCGAGCTGCACCGCCTGCCACCGCGCCGCCCGCGCGGTCACTGACCGCGGCCGGTCTCCTCCTGGAGCTGGTCGATCCGCTTGGAGGCCTCGGCCTTGGTCAGGCCCTCCGGCGGCTCCTCGCCGGCCTCCCGGGCCAGGGTCGCCAGGTAGGACTCCTGGGCGGCGGTCGGCGGCTCCTCGCCGGTGACCCACTCGTCCGGGTCCTTGATGGCGCCCTGCGGGTTGGCCTGGCTGCTGGTGCGGTCCGTCATGGTCTCCACCTTCCTTCGAACAGACGTGCCAATACCCCGTGCGGCACCGATCCATGCGGCTCCCCGGCGCGTCGTACGCCCCGACGCCTCGGGCGTGTCTTCCGCCGCCCGGACGACGCGGGCGCGCATACGATCACCGGATGACTGCGGCGGAGCGGGCGGGTGTGGTGGTGGTCGGCGCGGGCATCGCCGGAGTGGCGTGCGCGACGGAACTGGCCCGCGCCGGCATCCCCGTTCAGATCCGCGAGCGCGCCCGGGTGGCCGGCGGCCGGATGGCCAGCCGCCGCTTCGACGGCCGGCCGGCCGACACCGGTGCCGCGTACTTCACGGTCAGCGATCCGGGCTTCGCCGAGGTGGCCGAGGGGTGGCGGTCGGCCGGCCTGGCCCGCGAGTGGACCGACACCTTCGTCGCGTACGGCGCCGACGGGCGACGTGAGGTGCCCGGCCCGATGCGCTGGGCGGCCACCCGGGGGCTGCGCTCGCTGGTGGAGCACCTGGCCCGGGAGCTGCCGGTGACCGTGAACCGGCTCGTGCTCGGCGTCGAGCCGGGGCCGGTGGTGGACGGGCGGCACTGCGAGGCGGTGGCGCTCGCCATGCCGGGGCCGCAGGCGGCCCTGCTGCTCGACCCGGCCCTGGCCGCCGCCACCCGGGCCACGCAGGACCAACGCTGGTCGCCGTCCCTGGCCGGGGTGCTGCGTTTCCCGGCCCGCCGGTGGACGAACTTCCGGGGCGCCTTCGTCAACGACCACCTGCTGCTGAGCCTCGTCTGCGACGACGGCGACCGCCGCGGCGACGACGCGCCGGTGCTGGTCGCCCACACCACGCCCGAGTTCGCCGCCGGCCACCTCGCCCAGCCGACCGGGGCCGGCCCGGCGATCGAGCAGGCCGTCCGGGACCTGCTGGGGCTGCCCGAGGCGGCGGAGCACGTGCACGTGCACCGCTGGACGTACGCGAAGCCGACCGCCGGCCCCGGCGGGACGTACCACCTCGACGCCGACGGCGTCGGGCTGGCCGGGGACGCCTTCGGCAAGCCCCGGGTGCAGAGCGCCTGGCTCTCCGGCCGCGACCTCGGCCGCGCCCTCGTCGCCCGCCTGGGCGGAGGGTGACGAAGGGCCCCTCCGCACCGGCGGGCCCGGCGGTCAACCGCCGGCGGTGACGGGCTCGCCCGCGCGGCGTTCGGACGGGTCGGAGGTGCGTTCCCCCGCCCGGTCCAGCAACTGCATCACCGGGGTCGCCGCGATGCCGTGCACCACCACCGAGACGATCACCACGAGGCCGACGGTCGCCCAGATCAGGTCCGCCTGGGGAAAATCGGTCTTCGCGGTCGCGTACGCGACGTAGAAGAACGAGCCGACGCCCCGGATGCCGAACAGGGCGATCACCCAGTGCTCGGCCGGCCGGCCCGGCGCCCCCCGCAGCGACAGCCAGCCGAGCAGCGGGCGGACCACGAAGACCAGCGCCAGCCCGACCGCGGCGGCCGGCCAGGTCAACGGGCCCAGCAGGCCACCCACCACCGCGCCGCCGAAGAGCAGCAGCAACAGCACGGTGAGCAGCCGCTCGACCTGCTCGGCGAAGCCGTGCAGCACGGAGTGGAACTCGTGGGTGCGTTCGGCGGCCCGGATCGCCCGCGCGGCCACGAAGACCGCCAGGAAGCCGTACCCGCTCACGACCTCCACCAGCCCGTACGCCAGGAAGGTCGCGGCCAGCGCGAGGAAGCCCTCCGAGTGCCGGGCCAGCCGCAGCTTGCTCGGGGCCCGGAAGAAGAGCTTGCCGAGCAGCCAGCCGACCAGCCACCCGCCCGCCACCCCGGCCGCGACCTTCCAGAGCACGTCCACGCCGAGCCAGTGGCCCAGCCAGTCGCCGGGGGCGAGGCTGGTGGTGGCGATGGCGATGGCCGCGTACACGAAGGGGAAGGCCAGCCCGTCGTTCAGCCCGGCCTCGGAGGTGAGGGCGAAGCGGACCTCGTCCTCGGAGTCCTCGACGTCGGTCGGCTCGCCGACCTGCACGTCGGCGGCCAGCACCGGATCGGTCGGGGCGAGGGCCGCCCCCAGCAGCAGCGCGGCGGCCGGCACCAGCCCGGCCCACCACCAGCCCAGCAGCGCCACCGCCGCGATGCACAGCGGCATGGCGATGGCCAACAGGCGCCAGGTCGACGACCAGCGGGCCCAGCTCAACGGCCGGTCGATCTTCAGCCCGGCACCCATCAGCGCGACGATGACGCCGATCTCGGTGAGGTGGGTGGCGATCTCCGGGTGCGCGAGCGGGTCGGGGTCCGGCAGCCCGACGGGGAGGAGGAAGACCACCATGCCCAGCCCCAGGAAGGCGATCGGCATGGACAGTGGTCGACGTTCGAGCACGCGGGGCAGGATCCCCGCCAGCAGCGCGCCCAGACCGACCACCGCGAACGCCACGTCTACCGGCTCCACGACCCCACCTCTCCGCCTCGCCCACGGCGTGCGGGCAGGTGGTGCAAGTCCTTGCCCCCGGAAGACTTCTCGTATTCCTGTTCGGAGCGACGGAGCCGGCGTCGGTCACCCCGCCCTGGTGACCGGCGAGTCGTCGAGGGCGGCGAGCAGCGCGGCGGGGTCCTCGTAGACGGCCACCGCACCGGCCCCGGCCAGCTCGCCGCGGCTGGTGCCGCCGCAGGTCAGGCCGACGCAGGGGATGTCCAGCTCGCCGGCGGCGGCGACGTCCCACACCGAGTCGCCGACGAAGACCACGCGCTCGGCGGCGAGCCCGGACTGCTCCAGCGCGGCGACCAGGATGTCCGGCGCCGGCTTGCTCTCCTTCGCGTCCGCCGAGCAGGTGACGGTGTGCACCACGTCGTCGGCGGCCAGCGCCCGGCGCAGCGCGGCCACCTCGTGCTCGGCGGCGGAGGTGGCCAGCACCACCCGCAGCCCCCGCTCCGCGCAGGCCCGCAGCAGGTCGGCGGCGCGGGGCAGCGGGACGAGACGCTCCCAGTACTCGGCGAAGAGGGTGTCGTGGGCGTCGCGCAGCTTCTGGTCCGCGCCGCGGTCGCGCTCCGGGCCGAGCAGGTGGTCGAGCAGCTTGTCCGAGCCCATCCCGATGGCGCGGTGGATCGTCGCCATGGGTACGGGCCGGTCGGTCTGGCGCAGCGCCTCCCACCAGCTCACGGTGTGCAGGTAGGTGGTGTCGACCAGGGTGCCGTCCACGTCGAAGAGGACACCGGCGGGCTTGTCGGTGGGCATACGTTCCTCCTACCCCGTCCGGGCCGGGCTGACGCCACGGCTCACCGGGGCGGGATCAGGATCTCGAACCAGACCGTCGAGCCGCGTACGGTCGGGTCCGTCCCCCAGGCGTCGCTCAGCTCCTCGATCAGCCCCAGCCCACGTCCCCGGCTGCTGAGCGTGTCGGTCTGCGCGCGGGTCACCGTGCCCCGGGTGCCCGAGTCGGCGACCGACACCAGCAGCCGCTCCGGGCTGAGGTCGATCTCCACCCGGGCGGCGGTGCCCGCGTGCAGCAGGGCGTTGGTGGTCAGCTCGCTGGTGCAGAGCACCGCCGCGCCGATGATCGACTCGGGCACCTGCCACTCCGTGAGCTGTGCGGTCATCCAGTGCCGTACGCGGCTCGGCGCGGTCGGCTCGGCCGGCACCTCCATGCTCGTCGACCGGGACGGCCGCAGCGCGTGCTCCACCGCCAGCACCGCGACGTCGTCCTCGGTGGCGCCGGGCACCGCCGCGGTGGCCACCGCGCACAGCGCGCGGGGGTCGCCGCTGCCCGCGCCGGCCACGGCGACGGCCAGGGCGTCCAGGCCGGTCGTCAGGTCCTGCCAGCGCCGCTCCACCACACCGTCGCTGAACAGCAGCAGCGTGTCGCCGGGGGCGAAGGGCACCGTGACGGTGGGCGGCCGGCAGCCCAAGCCCAGCGGTGCGCCCGCGGGCACGTCCAGGTATTCGGCGACCGGGACGCCGTCCGGGGCGCACCGGCGGACCAGCGGGGCGGGGTGACCGGCGCTGGCCAGGGTGAGCCGCTGCCGGTCGGCGTCGACGACCCCGAAGACCACCGTCACGAAGAGCTCGTGGGTGTCGCCCTCGGCGCCCAGGCTGGTGACCAGCCGGTCGAGCCCGGCCAGTACGGCGTCCGGGCGGGGATCGGTCAACGCCAGCGCCCGCAGCGCCGCGCGGACCTGACCCATCCGGGCCGCGGCCTGCACGTCGTGGCCGGCGACGTCGCCGAGCACGATCCCCAGGCCGCCGTCGGGCAACAGGAAGGCGTCGTAGAAGTCCCCGCCGGCGGCGTTGCCGTCGACGCCCGGGTCGTAGCGGGCGGCGATCCGCATCCGGGGCAGGTCGGGCAGGTGCTCCGGCAGCATGCTGCGTTGCAGCAGCTGGGCCGTGCCGTGCTGGGTCTCGAACCGGCGGGCCCGTTCGGCGGCCTGACCCACCAGCTCGGCCGAGGCGGCCAGCAGCGCGCGCCGCGCGGCCGACCAGACGTGCGGGACCTGGTAGCCGACGGTCAGCCCGCCGCGCACCACCGAGGCCCGCAGCGGCACCGCCGCGAGCGAGCGGACCTTCTGGTCGTGCCGGTCCACCGCGATCTCCCGCAGCGGCTGGCCGTCGTCGACGAAGTGCGGCACACCGCTGCGGGCGGTGGTCACCACCGGCCCCAGCCACTCCGGCGGGACGCGCCGCCACAGCGGGGGGAGGCGCTCGTCGGCCTCGTCCATCAGCTCGCCGCGGATGCGCCGGACCATCCGCCAGCCGCCGCCGCCCTCGTCGACGGCGAACGAGACCCGGTCGGCGTCGAACGCGGTGATCGCGTAGCGCAGCGCGACCCGGGCCACGTCGTCCAGGGTGAGAGTGCCGGCGAGCGCCGCGGCGAAGTCGCTGAGGCTCTGCAACTGCTGGGTGACCTGGGTGGTCTCCGCGGCCACGGTCAGCACGCCGACGATCCGCCCGGCGCTGTCGCGCACGGGGGAGTAGCCCCGGGTGAAGACCGACTGCTCGACCAGGCCGGGACGGCGGTGCAGCGGGAGGGTGGTCTCCTTCTCCAGGAACGGCTCCCCGGAGCGGTAGGTGTGCGCGATGGCGTCGCCGACGCCGGGCAGCGGCCAGGACTCCGCGAACACCTGGGCCGCCGGCCGGCCCACCGCGTCGGGGTGCCGGTCGCCGATCAGCTCGGCGTACGCGTCGTTGTAGACGAGCAGGTGCTCGTCGCCCAGGGTGAGGGCCATCGGTACGGGCGAGGCGAGGAGCAGCTCGGTGGCGGCGCGGACCGCCGGATCCCACGTCCGCCACGGGCCGAGCGGGGTGCTGCCCCAGTCGTGGCGCGGGACGGTGGCCGCCATGCCCGACGCGGAGGGTGTGCCCGAGACCGGGGCTGGTGGGTTCGGGACCCGTCCGACCGTACCTGGCATGAGCGCAGCCTAGCCGGAGGGTCCGTCGGTTGTTTCCGATCATGCCTCGCGCGACGCCGGGGCCGAACCTTCGGGCAGCTCAGGACCCTTCTGCGGTGACATGTCGGGAAAAACTCGGGGACCGGGACGGCGTGCGGCGTCGGTGACCGGGTAAGCGCGCGGCGCAGTCCATGCGACAGGAGGGACATCATGCCGGAAAGCCTCGCGGTCAGGCAGGTCGACATCGGCGACGCCGTGGCCGACATGTGGAGGTCGGTGCTGCTGTTCATACCGCGGGCCATCGCGTTCATCGCGATCCTCGTGGTCGGATGGCTCATCGCCAGAGCGGTGCTCAAGATCGTGGACGCGGCGCTGGAACGGGTCGGCTTCGACAGGGCGGTGGAACGGGGCGGCATCAAGCGCGCGCTGGAACGCACGAAGTACGACGCCAGTGACATCCTGGCGAAGCTGGCGTACTACGCCGTGCTGCTGTTCACCCTGCAGTTCGCCTTCGGGGTGTGGGGACCCAACGCGATCAGTGACCTGATCAGCGGCGTGGTCGCCTGGCTGCCACGCGCCTTCGTGGCGATCGTCATCGTGGTCGTGGCCGCCGCGATCGCCAACGCCGTCCGGGATCTGGTCACCGGGGCGCTGGGCGGGCTCGCGTACGGCAAGATCCTGGCCGACCTGGTGGCGGTCTTCATCCTCGCGCTGGGTGTTATCGCCGCGCTGAACCAGGTGGGCATCGCCACCACGGTGACCACGCCGGTGCTGATCGCGGTGCTCGCCACCGTGGCCGGCATCCTGATCATCGGCGTCGGCGGTGGTCTGGTGCGGCCGATGCAGAACCGCTGGGAAGGCTGGCTGAACCGGATGGCCGAGGAGTCGCGGGCGGTGCAGGAGCACCGCCGGGCCCGGGAGGCCGGTCAGACCGACGTCGGCCGGCAGATGGCCGACCGGACGGCGGCCGAGCGCACCGAGGTCATGCCCCGCGGGCAGCAGTCCGCGACGGCTGGCGGGCGTGGCACGTACCAGTCGGGGAACGTGGGCGACGAGACCCAGCAGTTCCGCCGTTGACCGGGCGGTGAGCGGGACGGGGAGGGGTGTCCGCGGACGTGCGGGCGCCCCTCCGGCGTGTCCGGCCGGAGTCGGGGGCGTCCGGCCGGTGCGTCGGTCTCAGACCAGGGGGAGCGGAGCGGTCGCCGGGGCCCCGAGCGAGCGGGTCAGCGCGCAGACCGCGAGCAGCCGGGTGAGCAGCCAGTCCGGGGCGGACCAGTCCACCGGCGCCGCCGGCGGCTGCCAGCCGTGCTCCAGCGCGGCGGCACGGACGCCCTCCGCGTAGCCGGCGAGCGCGGCGGCGCTCAGCGGCCGGCGGTCGCCGTCCAGACTCTCCCGCACCGCCGCGGCGTGCTGGTCGACCAGGGCGAGCAGGCCCGGACGCGCGGCGGCGGCGGCCAGCCCTTCGGCGCCGACCGAGGCGGACAGGAGGGCGAGGGAGGCTCGCGCCGAACTGGCGGCGGAACGGGCCTCGACCCGGGTGAACGGCACACGCATGGTGACCGAGGCTATCCGGCCGTGACCAGGGTCGGCCTCGGCCGGTCGGCGGGTTTTTGACCCTCCCCCGAACGGTCAGCGGGCGGCGCGGGGATTGACCCGACGCGGGTGGGGCAGGAGGAGAACCGCCCGGACGGGCACAGCCGAGACCTGGAGGAACGGATGGGACGACACGAGGACGGGCCGGACGAGCGGCACCGCAGGCCCGCCGGGGTCAGCGACGAGACGGTGGCGGCGCTGGGCAAGCTGAGCGAGGCGCTGGAGTGCGTCGAGCGGGTCCGCGGGCACCTCTACTCGCTGCACCAGCTGGTGGGGCACGCCGACCTGATGCTCGACGACGCCGTGGAGATGTTCCGCGCCGCCGGGCACGACCGGATCGCCGACCGCATCGACACCGACCTGCTGGGCCGCAACGTCATCGCCGGACGGTGGACGTTCCAGATCGTCGAGGACTTCGACGACAACTACTACGCGCTCTTCCGCGACCTGGACCGGGCCGCCCGGGAGGAGCTGGTCGACGGTCGCCGGCACCTCTACGAGGCGGAGATGAAGGAGCGGCGGCGCAGCCGGGGCCGACCCGGGCACGAGGCGCGCCCCGACGGCGAGGGCTAGCCGGCGGGCGCGCCGCCGCGTACGGGCCGGGCGGCCCGCCGCGACGACGCATGGGGCAGCGCGCCGCGACGGCCTCTGTCGGCCCGCCGCGACGGCGTGCGGGTCAGCGCGCCCCGACCGGGCGTTCCTCGGCCGCGATGCGCAGCGCCTCGACCAGGCGGCGGTAGAGGTCGTCGCCGGCCAGCAGCTCGGAGTGGGTGCCCTGGGCCCTGATCCGGCCGTGCTCCATCACCACGATCCGGTCGGCGTCGAGCACCGTGGAGAGCCGGTGCGCGATGGTCAGCACGGCGCCGGCCGCCGCGCGCTGCCGGACGCACTCCTGCAACGCCGCCTCGGTCAGCCCGTCGACCTGGGCGGTTGCCTCGTCGAGCAGCAGCACGTCGGGGGTGCGCAGCATGGCCCGGGCCAGGGCGATGCGCTGGCGTTGCCCGCCGGAGACCTCCGTCGACGACAGCGACGTGTCCAGTCCGTCCGGCAAGGAGTCGATCTTGTCGTCGAGCCGGACGGCGCGCAGCACCGCCCGGATCTCCTCCTCCGTGGCGTCGGGGTGGGTGAACCGCAGGTTGTCGCGGATGGTGCCGGGCACCACCGGCGTCTCCTGCTCGACGTACGCCAGCCGGGCCCGCACCTGGTCGTGCCCGTGGGCCGCGTACGGGCGGCCGTCGAGTAGCAGTTGCCCCCGCTCGGGATCGAGGAAGCGCAGGATCAGCGAGAAGAGTGTGGTCTTGCCGGCTCCCGAGGGCCCCACGATCGCGGTGTGTCCCCGCCGGGGCACGGCCAGGTCGATGTCCCGCACCGCCGGGGGCGCCTCCGGCCCGTACCGGGCGGTGACCCCGCGGAACACGAGCACCGGCTGCTCCGCGTCGGGCGCCGGCGCGTGGTCCGCCGGGGCGGGTGCCGGGCCCGCCGGCTCGGTCGCGATGGTCTCGACCTCACGGATCCGTCCCGCCGCCGCGATCCCCGCCTGCAACGCCGTGGTGTTCTGGGTCAGCTCGGTGATCGGCCCCATCAGCTGGAACGTGTACAGCAGGAAGGCGATCAGGCTGGAGATCTCCAGCAGGTCGTGCTGGGCCCGCCAGGCGCCGATGCCCAGGATCGTGATCACCGCGAGCTGGATCCCCGTCCAGGCGATCGTCCAGACCGAGGCGGTCACCCGCGCGGCCCGTACGCTGTGCACCGCCGCCTGCCGGGCGTCGGCGACGAGCCGCTCGGTCAACCGGGCCTCGGCCCGGCTGGCCTTGACCGTACGGATCGCGCGCAGCGCCCCCTCCAGCGCGCCGCCCAGCGCGCCGGTCGACTCCTGCGCGGCGGCCTGCGCCTTGGCGATGCGGGGCATCAGCGCGCCCATGATCACCGCGACGACCAGCACGGCGGCCAGGGTGCAGCCGAGCAGGAAGGGGTCGAGCACCCCCATCAGCACGAGCGTGCCGACCAGGGCGATGCCGGCGTTGACCAGGCCGACGATGCTGCCGGACGCCTCGCGCAGCAGTTGGGTGTCGGAGGTGGCCCGGGTGACCAGTTCGCCGGTGGGCCGCCGTCGCAGGTCGTCGACGCGGGCCCGGAAGTAGTGCCGGACGATCGCGGCCCGCGCGTCGAGCACGACGTGCTCGGCCAGCGTCCCGAGCAGCCGCCACTGCCACAGCGAGACGGCCGCGCCGACGACGACGAGCGCCAGCAGGGCGCCGATCGGGCGGGCCATCGACTGGCCGGCGCCGAGCGTGTCCAGGACCCACTTGGTGACCATCGGCGTCGCGAGCCCGGCCGCGTTGGCGAGGAGCCCCAGCACGAGGCCGAGGAGCATCGTCCGCCGGTGCGGAACGAGGAACGAGGCGAGCGTGCGCAGCCGGGGGAGCGCCGGGATGGAAGGAGTCATGCCCTTAATGGAACACCGATGTTCCAGTCCGGTCAATCGGTATACCGAAACGACGTGTTGGTATCCTCGCCGACGTGACCGAGCAGCAGGTGTCCGGCAGTCGCGCCCGGACCCGCCAGGCCATCGTCGACGCGGCGATCGAGGTGTGGGGGCGCAATCCGGCCGCCTCCCTGGGCGACATCGCCGCCGCCGCCGACGTCGGGCGTACGACGCTGCACCGCTACTTCGCCGAGCGCGCCGACCTGTTCGGGGCGGTCGGCGTCGAGGCCAGGGCCCGGCTCGACCGGGCGACCGCCCAGGCGCGGATGGCCGAGGGCACCGGTGCGTCGGCCGTGCGCCGGCTCTGCCAGGAGTACTTCGACCTCGGCAGTCTGCTCTCGCTGATCTTCACCGAGCCGGAGACCGGTGCCGGTTCCATCGACGGTGGATGCGACCCGGACTTCGTCGCGATGGTCGAACGCGGGCGCCGCGACGGCACCATCGATCCGGAGCTGCCGGAGGGGTGGGTGCAGAGCCTGATCTGGTCCCAGTTGTACGCCGGTTGGGCCTACCTGGCCGAGACCGGTGCCTCCCGGCACGAGGTGCTGCGCCTGATCCTGCGTACCGTCGACGGCGCGATCGCGGTCAAGCCGGACTGAGCCGGCCGGCGCGGCGGGATGCCGCCGCGCCGGCCGCCGCGTCAGTCCGTGGAGCGGGCGTCCGCCGGGCGGCGCCGGGCCGCGTCGTCGGCGATGATCACGGTCGCCACCATCAGCGCGACGCAGAGGCTGAACAACCAGGAGTCGTCCGAGACCAGCTTGGCGGAGACGGGAGCCTGGAGCGCGGCGAGGAGAAAGCCGAGCCATGCCAGGCGGCGCTGACGCGTGGAGAGGATGCCGGAGCCCTGATGCATCCCGAAAGTCTTGCGCGCGACCCGGGGCTTGCCGTCAGCCGAACGGCCGATTCTGGATGAGCTGTCCGTTTCCTCGACCGTCCGGATTGTAATCTTCGTCCCAGCGGGGGATGCCGCGCGGCGTCGCCGCCGACAGGGGGCAGGATGGTCCTCCGTGTCCACCGTCCGGCCCCGCGCCTCACTGCTCCTGCTGGCCTACCTCGCCTTCGTCAGCCTCGGCCTGCCCGACGGCCTGATCGGGGTGGGCTGGCCCTCGATCCGGGCCGACTTCGGCGTGCCCACCGAGGCCGTCGGCCTCGTGCTCACCGCGGGCACCGCCGGCTACCTGACCTCCAGCGTGCTGGCCGGCTTCACGCTGGCCCGCCTCGGCGTCGGCTGGCTGCTCGCCGGCAGCACGCTGCTGGCCAGCCTCGCGCTCACCGGCTACGCGCTGACCCCGGGGCTCGTGCTGATGGTGGGCTGCGCGCTGGTGCTCGGCCTGGGCTCCGGCGCGATCGACTCCGGCCTGAACGCGTACGCGGCCGGCGCCTTCGGCCCCCGGCACATGAACTGGATGCACGCGTTCTTCGGCCTCGGCGTGGCGCTAGGGCCGTTGATCATGACCGGTGCGCTCAGCGCCGGACTCTCCTGGCGCTGGGGCTACGGCCTGGTGGCGGGGGCCCAGCTCGCGCTCGCCGCCGCGTTCGCGCTGACCGTGCGGGCCTGGCGGGACCGCGCCCCGGCCCGCGAGCCCGCCGCCGGGGAGGCGGCCGTCGCCCCGCCGACCGCCACCCGGGTACGCGAGACGCTGCGCCTGCCGGCGGTCTGGCTCGGCGCGTCGGCCTTCGCCGTCTACGTGGCCATCGAGGTGGCCGCCGGCCTCTGGGCGTTCCTGCTGCTGACCGAGGGGCGGGGCCTCGGCGCGGCCGTCGCCGGCGTCTGCGTCTCGGGCTACTGGGGGAGCCTGTTCGTCGGGCGCGTGGTGCAGGGCGTGGTGGCCGAACGGCTGGGCGCGGCGGTGGTGCTGCGGGGCAGCCTGGTCGGGATGGCGGTCGGCGCGGTCCTGGTCGCGCTGCCCGCACCGGCCTGGGTCGCCGTGGCCGGGCTGTTCGTCGTCGGCTTCGCCGCCGCCCCGGTCTTCCCGCTGCTCACCCTCACCACCGCCGAGCGGGTCGGTGCGGCGCACGCGGACCGCACCATCGGGCTCCAGATCGCCGCGGCCGGGCTGGGCGGCGCGCTGGTGCCCGCCGGCATCGGCGTGCTGCTCGGCAACACGTCGGTCGAGCTGCTCGGGCCGGCGCTCGTCGTGCTCGCGCTGGGCCTGATCGTCCTGCACGCGGCCAGCTCCCGCCGGCCGGCCCCGACGCTTCGCTGAGCGGCCCGGCACGTCGTCGCGGCGAGGCGGCTCCTCAGCGCCCGGGCTGCCGCCGGGCGGTCGGACCCGTGGCGTCGAGCGGCGCGGCGGGCGGACCCCGGTCGGGCCCGCCCGCCGCGCCGTGCGGTTCACATGTTGTCCGGTCCGGTCCGGCCGGTCGTCGACGGCCGGTACGCGCGGTCCGGGTCGGTCGGCTCCCGGCCCGCACCGGCGGCCTGCCCGCCCCGGTCCACCGCCTCCGGGCCGTGCCCGAAGGCCGCCTCCTCGCCGGCGTCGTTGCCCGTCACGTCGTCGGCCTGGCCGTCCAGGGTCGACCGCGCCACGGCCCGGTCCAGTTCCCGCAGGGGAGTCCGTTCCTCGTCCCGCCACACCTTGTCGTCGTCCGTCATGACTGTCGCGGTACCCCGGCCCGGTGCCCGCAAACGACGATGGCCGCCGGGGCGACCGGCGGCCATCGGACGTTCGTGCCCGGGGGGCGGGGGATCAGGGCTGCGGGCGGTCGACCTTGCCGCGCCAGGCGCCGGTCTCCTGACCGCGCCGCTCGATGAACTGCTTGAACCGCTCCAGGTCGCCCTTCGCGCGCCGGTCGACGATGCCGAGCTTGTCGCCGGCCTGCTCGACCACGCCGTGCGGTTCGAACTCGAGCTGGAGCGTGACCCGGGTGGTGTCCGGGTCCAGCCGGTGGAAGGTCACCACGCCGGCCTGCTGGGTGCCGCCGGTGGAGCGCCAGGCGACCCGCTCGTCCGGGAGCTGCTCGGTGATCTCGGCGTCGAACTCCCGCTTCACCCCGGCGATCTCGACCGTCCAGTGGGTCATCGTGTCCGTCAGCTGCCGGACCTCCTGAACCCCTTCCATGAAGTGGGGGAAGTCCTCGAACTGGGTCCACTGGTCGTACGCGGTGCGCACCGGGACGGAGACGTCCACGTGTTCGGTAACGCCACTCATAAGGCATCCTCCTTCGTCCGCCGGTGACGGGCCGGATCGTGCGGGGATCCGGTCACCAGCGCGTCGTCTCGTTCTTGTGGCCGAGCGCCGCCCACACCTCGGAGATCGTCTGGTAGCGGGTGCCCTCGGGCAGCCGCTCCAGTTCGGCGACGATGTCCGCCGGCGCCTCGTTGTCCCGCGCGTTGGCGATCAGCGTCTCCCGGTCACCGGGCAGGGCGGCCATCGTGATGAACCGGCCGAGCCGGCTGCGTCGCTCGACGTCCTCGGAGCTCATCCCCTTGGGCGCGCCCGTACGCAGTTCGCCGGCCGGGGCCGTGGTCGGCTCCGGCTGGTCCTCACCCGCCGGCTCCGGCACACGGGACTCGTCGACCCGCGAGCCGCCGGTCCCCGGCCCCTGCACGAGGCCGCTGACCTCCCGGCTCATCTGCTCGTCGACCCTCGGTCCGTGCTTGCTGCTGCCACGTTCCATGCCTTCTGCGCTACCCGGTGGCACCGGCGGTAAACGGGCGGGCCGGCGGCGCGCCCGGTAAACCCGCACGGGTCACGTGGTGGCCGGCGTCTTCGGGGGCAGGACCGGCTCGTCGGCGTCCGGCTCGCCGGCCTGGAGCACCCGGCCGCGCTGGAGTTCCGCGTTGATCTGCACGCCGAGCATCAGCGCCGAGTTGGACAGGTAGAGCCAGACCAGGAACGCGATCACCGCCCCGAGGCTGCCGTAGGTGGCGTCGTACGAGCCGAAGTTGGCTACGTAGAGGCCGAAGCCGAAGGAGGCGAGTGCCCAGGCGAGCAGGGCGACCGCGCCGCCCGGGGTGAGCCAGCGGAACCGGGGCTGCCGGACGTTCGGCGCGATCCAGAACAACAGGCTCAGCAGCACCATCATGACCAGCGCGAGCACGGGCCACTTGGCGACGCTCCACACCGTACGCGCCAGCCCGCCGGCGTTGACCAGGTCGCCCACCGCGTCGGTGACCGGCCCGCTGACGATCAGCCCGGTGGCGACGACCGCCAGCAGCACCAGCGAGATCGCCGCCAGGCCGATCTGCATGGGCCGCAGCTTCCAGACCGGCCGGCCCTCCTCGACCCCGTAGACGGCGTTGGAGGCTCGGGTGAACGCCCCGATGAAGCCGGAGGCCGACCAGAGCGCACCGAGCAGACCGAAGCTCAGCAGCACGCTGGCCGAGTCGTTCTGGTCGACCACGCCCCGGACCACGCCGACGAAGCCCTCGTTCGCCACCACCGAGCCGGCGCCCATGTCCCGGGCCAGGTCCAGCACGGTGTCGACGGTCTGCTCGCCGTTGGACACCAGCCCGACCAGGGCGACCACCACGATCGTGGACGGGAAGAGCGCGAGCACCCCGTAGTAGGTCAGCGCGGCGGCCCAGTCCGCGCAGTTGTCCCTGACGAAGTTGCGCACGCTGCGCACCAGCACCCCGCGCCAGGTCGACCAGCTCAGCTGCCGTACCCGGCGGGGGACCCGCGGCCGCCGCTGCCCGGTCTGCGCCGCGCCGGGTTCCGTCGTCGTCATGCCCGCTCCCTGTGCCCCGGCCGCCGGATGACCCGGTGCATCCGGCTTCGCCTGGCCCGCCGGTACCCCTGGCCGGAAATCGACAAACCCGACCTCCCGGTTTGCCGACCGGAGTCGGGGGAACGGTCAAGGAGAACCCATCGACGCGGAGGAGGACGAGATGCCCGGGCGCGAGGTACTGCCCAGCACGCTGCGACGCTCCCCCAAGAAGGCGCAGCGCACCTGGGAGAAGACGCACGACTCGGCCGTGGAGACGTACGGCGAGGGAGAGCGGGCGCACCGCACCGCCTTCGCCGCCGTCAAGCACGAGTTCGAGAAGGTGGGCGACCACTGGGAGCCCAAGGGCCGCAAGGGGCCGAGCGACCGCCAGGCGGCCGGCGGCGGACCGGAGCGCCGCGCGCCCACGGCCGGCGGAGTGGACGCCAACGCCACCAAGGACCACCTGATGAAGGTGGCCCGCAAGCTGGACGTGCCCGGTCGTTCGACCATGACGAAGCCGGAACTGGTCAAGGCCATCGAGAAGGCGAACAACCGCCAGACCGCCAAGGCCCGCGGCCGCTGAGGGCGCCATCAGGTACGCGACGCAGAGGCTGTCCGCCCGGCGGGACAGCCTCTGCGCGTGCGTCACCAGTGGCCGCCGCCGGGCGCCTCGATGTGCACCGCCTTCGTCGCGGTGAACTCGTCCAGCAGTTCCGGTCCGTAGCCGAAACCGTGCCCGCTGCCCCGGCGTGGGTGTGCGGCACCGCCCGGCGCCCCGCCGAACACCGCGTTGACCTTCACGGTGCCCACCGGCAGTTCCCGCCAGGCACGCTGGGCGTGACTCATCGACCCGGTCAGCACCGTCGCGGCCAGCCCGTACGGGGAGTCCGCGGCGCACCGCAGCGCCTCCGAGAACGAGTCGACGGCGACGATCGCGGCGACCGGCCCGAACGTCTCCTCGCGTACCACCGTCATGTCGTGCCGGCAGTCGGTCAGCACGGTCGCCGGGTAGAAGGCCCCCGGTCCGTCGGGCAGCGTGCCGCCGGTGCGGATTCGCGCGCCCTCGGCCACCGCCGCGGTCACCTGCCCGTGCACGTGGTCGCGGTGCCGCCGGTCCACCAGCGGCCCCAGCTCGGTACGCGGGTCGCCGCCCGGACCCGTCCGCAGCTGCGCGGCCCGCTCCACCAGCGCCTGCGCGAAGTCCTCCGCGACGTCCCGGTGCACGTAGATCCGCTCCACCGCGACGCAGATCTGCCCCGCGTTGGCGAACGCGCCGAGGGCCGCCTGCCCGGCCGCCCACACCGGGTCGACGTCGCCGTCCACGACGAGCGGGTCGCTGCCGCCGTTCTCCAGCAGCACCTTCGCCCCGGTCCGCGCCGCCGCGGCCGCGATGGCCCGCCCGGTGGCGGTGGAGCCGACGTGGGCGACGACGTCCACCTCCTGCGCGGCCAGCGCCGCGCCGACCTCCGGGCCCCCCGTCAGCAGCGACAGCACCCCGGGTGGCAGCGCGGAGTCGAGCGCCTTCGCCAGCAGCCAGCCGGTCGCCGGGGCGCGCTCGCTCGGCTTGTGCAGCACCACGTTGCCGGTGACCAGGGCCGCGCCGAGCAGCCCGCAGGACACCGCCACCGGATCGTTCCACGGGGTGATCGCGGCGACCACCCCGCGCGGCTGCGGCGTCATGAAGTCGAGGGCGTGGGTGCCGCCGTGCAGGGTCCGCCCGCCGCGCAGGGGGGCGAGCTCCGCGTACTGTCGCAGCGTGCCGATTCCCGCATCCACGCCGCCCCGGGCGTCCGAGAGGGGTTTGCCCATCTCGGCCGTCGTCGCCCGGGCCAGGTCGTCGGCCGCCGCCGCCACGGCGTCCGCCGCCCGGTGCAGCGCCGCCGCCCGTTCCGCGGGGGCGGTCGCCGCCCACTCCGCCGCGACGCCGCGCGTCGCCTCCACCGCCTTGCCGACCTCGTCGGCCGTCGCCACCGGCGCCGAGCTGACCGGGGAGCCGTCGGCCGGATCGTGTACGACCAACTCGCCACCCTCGCCGCCCGCGCCCCACACTCCGCCTATGAGCTGCGCAACCGTGTACATGGCAGTGCATGCCCCGGCCCCGGCGCGGCAAACGCGTTTCGCCCGGTTGCAGGCCGGGTAGGCGGATCGGATGAGTTCGCCCGGCGCGGAGAGCGCGGACGCCGTCATCGTGGGAGCAGGCCACAACGGCCTGGTCGCCGCCAATCTCCTGGCCGACGCCGGCTGGGACGTGCTGGTGCTGGAGGCCACGGCCACGCCGGGCGGGGCGGTGCGCTCCGCCGAGGTGACGGCCCCCGGCTACCTAAGCGACCTCTACAGCTCCTTCTATCCCCTCGGCTACGCCTCGCCGGTGCTGCGCGGGTTGGAGCTCGAACGGTACGGGCTGCGCTGGCGGCACTCCCCGGACGTGCTGGCCCACCTGATGCCCGACGGCCGGGCGGCGGTGCTCAACCGCGACCCGGAGGCCACCGCGGCCTCGCTGGAGGCGTTCGCGCCGGGCGACGGCAAGCGCTGGCTGCACGCGTACGACGACTGGCGCCAGGTCGCCGAGCCGATGCTGGAGACCATCACCACGCCGTTCCCGCCGGTGCGCGGGGGCCTGACCCTGCTGCGCCGCCTGCGGGTGTCGGGGGCGTTGCGGCTGGCCCGGCGGCTGGTGGTGCCGGTACGCAAGCTCGGCGACGAACTCTTCGAGGGCGAGGGAGGCCCGGTGCTGCTGGCCGGCTGCGCCCTGCACACCGACCTGTCGCCCGAGGAGGCCGGTTCGGGCGTGTACGGCTGGCTGCTCGCCATGCTCGGCCAGCAGGTCGGCTGGCCGGTGCCCGACGGCGGCGCGCAGAAGATCACCGACGCGCTGGTGGCCCGGCTGACCGAGCGCGGCGGCCGGATCCTCTACGGCGCACACGTCGACCGGGTGCTGACCGCGCGCGGCCGGGCGATGGGCGTGCGTACCGTCGGCGGCGCCCTCTGGCGGGCCCGCCGCGCGGTGCTCGCCGACGTCCCCGCGCCCGCCCTCTACCTGGACCTGGTCGGCGCGGCGGCCCTGCCGCCCCGGCTGGTGGAGGACCTGGCGCACTTCCGCTGGGACGGCTCGACGCTCAAGGTGGACTGGGCGCTGTCGGCCCCCGTGCCGTGGACCAACCGGGCGGTCGCCACCGCCGGCACCGTGCACCTGGGCGCGGACCTGGACGGGCTCACCAGCTACGCCGCCGCGCTGGCCCGCAAGGAGATCCCGCGCGACCCGTTCCTGCTGCTCGGGCAGATGTCGGTGGCGGACCCGAGCCACTCGCCGCCGGGCACCGAGTCGCTCTGGTCGTACACCCACCTGCCGTTCCGCCGGCAGTGGCGGGCCGAGGAGATCGCCGCGCACGTCGAGCGGATGGAGCAGGTGCTGGAGGAGGCCGCGCCGGGCTTCCGCAGCCTGGTCGTGGGGCGGCACGTGGCCGGGCCGGCCGACCTGGAGGCGGGCGACCCGAGCCTCGTCGGCGGCGCGCTCGGCGGCGGCACCGCCGCCGCGTACCAGCAGCTGTTCCTGCGCCCGATCCCCGGCCTGGGCCGCGCGGACACCCCGGTCGACCGGCTGTTCCTGGCCAGCGCGTCGGCGCACCCGGGCGGCGGCGTGCACGGCGCCCCCGGCGCGAACGCCGCCCGTGCCGCCCTGGCCCGCGACCGCGCCCTCACCGGCCCGCTGTACGCGGCCGGGATCGACGCCGCGCACCGCGCCGTCTACCGCTGACGGCCAGCACGGTGAGGACGGCGAGGACGGCGAGGACGGCGAGCTTGCGCCGGTCGCGGACGCCGGCCAGCTTGCGCCGGACGCCGGCCAGCTTGTGTCGGACGCCGGACGGCGGTGATCCTCGCCTGCGCGGCACCGGACGGGGCATGCCCGCCAGCGGATGCGTGGGGCGAGCCTGTTCACGCACAGTGAGGTGAACGCTGGCCGCGGGGGTCGCTCCCCGCGCCCTTTGCTCTGCAGCCATATACGCAACGGTTGCTCCGGGTAACGGCGGACGGGCTGGCGCGCCGCACCGTCGCCGGAGCAGCCGCAGGTCAGCGGCGTGGTGCGTCCGTGGCTGCAGAGCAAAGGGCGGAGAGCGGCGATCCGGAGGCAGGACCAACGGTCACAGGCGGTGAGGATTACGCTTCGCAATCGCGTGCCGGGTGGTCACACGTCCCGCTCTGCGGAGCAGCCCAAGCGCAAGGCCCTTCGCTCGCCCCGCCGCTCCGCCCGCCGCTCCCGCTCCGCTGCGCCCCCGCCGGGCCGCCGCTCCCGCTCGGCCGCGCCTCCCGGTCGGCCGCGTCCCCGCCCAGCGGCTGCTCGCCGCCGCCCCGGGCGCGGCTCGCTGGACCGGGCCGGGGCAGGGCAACGCAGAGCGTGGGGCGTGGGGCGTGGGTGGGGTGGGGACCGGGCCGGGTCAGCGCTCGATGTTGCGGTGCTTGCTGCGCAGCTTGAACGGCATCAGCGCGCTCTCGATCTTGGTCGCGGTGGTCATCTTGGACGCGCCGTCGCGCCGCTCCTCGAAGCGGATCGGCACCTCCAGGATGGTGTGCCCCAGCTTGGTGGCCAGGTAGTGCATCTCCACCTGGAAGCTGTAGCCGTTGGACTGCACCCGCTCCAGGCCGATGTCGCGCAGCGCGTCCGCCCGCCAGATCTTGAAGCCGGCGGTGAGGTCGCGGATCCGGACCCGCAGCAGCGTGTGCACGTAGAGGTTGGCCCAGCCGCTGAGCGCCCGCCGGTAGAGCGGCCAGTTCTCGTCCAGCTCGCCGCCCGGCACGTACCGGGAGCCGATCACCACGCCCGCCTGGGTGGAGAGCAGCGCGCCGAGCATGCCCGGCAGCGCCTCCGGCGGGTGCGACAGGTCGGCGTCCATCTGCGCCACGTACTCCGCGCCGCCGTCGAGGGCGCGCCCGATGCCGTCCACGTAGGCCCGGCCGAGGCCCTCCTTGCCGGCCCGGTGCACGACCTCGACCCGCTCGGGGTGCTCGATGGCCAGCTTGTCCGCCACCTCACCCGTGCCGTCCGGCGAGTTGTCGTCGGCGACCAGGATCTTCAGGCCCGGCAGCGGCAGGGCCAGCAGCCGCTCGACCAGCACCGGGAGGTTGCCCGCCTCGTTGTAGGTGGGAACCACGACGGTCAGGCGTGCGTCCCGCCACGGCACGGGCAACTGCACGGGTTCGATCATGTCGGACATCCTCGGTCGGCGGACAGGGCTCCCTGAGAGCGTAGCCAGTTGCCACATCCGGGTCGAAAAGGCCACCCCTACCGCCCCGTCTTCCGCCCCGACGAGGAGCGGAGACCGGGTCAGCGCAGGCGGCGGGCCAACGCGGTGAGGGCCACCGCCAGCCCGGCCAGGGCGACGCCGGAGACGGCCGGCTTGTGCGTACCGATCCACAGGGCGGCCGAGTGGCCACGGGCCCGGTCGGTGAACACGCCCTCCGCGCCCCGGTCCCGTTCGTCGTCCCCGGGACGGTCCAGGTTGTCCCGCCAGGTGGCCGGGTCGATCGGGGTCTCGGTCTGCTGGCTGTCGTAGCCGTCGCGTGCCAGCTTCCGGTCGAGCAGGCCGGGCGCGACGATGTCGCCGAGCCGGGCGCGCCAGGTCGGTCCGCCCACGTTCAGCTCGCGCGGACCGTGGTCGGCCGCCCAGACGACCGCCCTCGCGGCGACCTCGGGTGCGAAGATCGGCGGTACGGGCTGGGGGTGCCGGGGCAGCCGGGTGCGTACCCAGGAGAACTGTGGCGTGTTGATCGCCGGCAGCTGCACCATCGACAGCTTCACACCCGGACAGTCGTGCAGCAGCTCCGCCCGCAGCGAGTCGTTGAAGCCCTGGACGGCGTGCTTGCTCGCGCAGTACGCCGACTGCAACGGGATCCCGCGGTAGGCCAGCGCGGAGCCGACCTGCACGATCGCGCCCCGGCCACGAGCCCGCATGTGCCGCAGCGCCGCGAGGGTGCCGTGCACGGTGCCGAGGTAGTTGACCTCGGTGACCCGCCGGAACTCGGTGGCCGGGATCTCCCACGCCGGGGCGAAGACCGAGACCATCGCGTTGTTCACCCACACGTCGATGCCGCCGAAGCGGTGCGCCACGTCGTCGGCGGCCTGCTGCACCGCCCCCGCGTCGGCCACGTCCACCCGGTAGGTGCGCACCTCCGAGGCGCCCCGCTCGCGGCAGTCGCGCTCCGCGGCGGCCAGCCCGGCCTCGCCGCGGGCGAGCAGCGCGAGCCGGGCGCCGCGTTCGGCGTACCGGCGGGCGACCGCCCGTCCCACGCCGGCGCTCGCCCCGGTGACCACCACGGTCTGCGTCATCGGTCCGCCTTCTGTCGCACGGCGATGTCTGCCAGCCGGGTCAGGGTCTCCTTGTTGCGCTGGTGCAGCACCAGGTCGTTGACCTTGTTGCGCACCCAGCGCAGCGGGCCGGCGGCGAAGTCCTCGCCGATGCGCACGCGGGTCGCGCCCGCGCCGACCGCCTCGAGGGTGAACACCACCAGGGCCTCCCCGGCCGGCCAGAGGCCGGCGCGGATGACCAGGCGGCGCGGCGGCTCGCAGGTCAGCACCGTCGAGGAGTCTTGCAGGGAGAACGGCCACGGCCCGGCCTTGTGGTGCAACTGGCTGCCCACCCGGGGCCAGGCGTCGTCCACGTCGCGGACGTGCACCGTGCCGACCACCCAGTCGCTGTACGTCCACCCGTCCGCCAGCACCGCCCAGACCTGCTCCGGGGAAGCTTCGATCACTTTCTCCACAATCGCCACTGCGCTCCCATACCCCGGGTGTCGGCGGGGCTAACGGTGCCGGCGGGTTAGCTTCTCCCGGGCGGCGGGTAACGGCACCTGCGGGCCGGCGTGTCGACGCCGCCGGCGCGCGACGCGGCGGGCGCGTTCAAGACGACGTTTACTCCCCGGGGCGCCGGGAACCCGCCGGCTGTGCGACAGGACCAGGTGGAGCCGGATCAGCGCAGGTCAGCCCGGGTTTTTGCCGGCGCTGACGGGGCCGCGTCCGGGCCCGTCCTGTTCGACGCGGTGCTGCTGGACCGCGACGGCACGCTGATCGAGGACGTGCCGTACAACGGCGATCCCGAGAAGGTGCGGCCGGTGCCGGGGGCACGGGCCGCCCTGGACCGGTTGCGGGCGGCGGGCCTGCGGCTGGCGGTGGTGACGAACCAGTCCGGCCTGGCCCGCGGATTGTTCACCGAGGCGCAGATGCGGGCGGTGCACGCCCGGGTCGAGGGGCTGCTGGGGCCGTTCGACGCCTGGCTGGTGTGCCCGCACGACGACGGTGACGGATGCGGGTGCCGCAAGCCGGCGCCGGGCCTGGTGCACGCCGCGGCGCGCGAGCTGGGCACCGTGCCGTCGCGGTGCGTGCTGGTGGGGGACATCGGCCGGGACATGGCCGCGGCGTCGGCCGCGGGCGCGTCGGGGATCCTGGTGCCCACGCCGGTGACCCGCCCGCAGGAGGTGGCCGCCGCGCCGCAGGTCGCCCCCGACCTGCCGGCGGCGGTGGCGGAGATCCTGCGCCGCCAGGCGGCGGTCGGCCCGGCCACGGCGCGGGGAGCCGGGCGGCGGCGGGCGGGGACCGTGCTGGTGGTACGCGCCGACTCGGCGGGGGACGTGCTGGTGACCGGGCCGGCCGTCCGCGCCGTCGCCGCCACCGCCGAACGGGTGGTGCTGCTGTGCGGGCCCCGGGGACGCGCCGCGGCGGAACTCCTGCCCGGCGTCGACGAGATCGTCGAACACCGGCTCCCGTGGATCGACCCCGTGCCCGACCCCGTCGACCCCGCCGACATGCGTCAACTCGCCGACCGGCTGGCCGCCGTGAGCGCCGACGAGGCGGTCGTCTTCACCAGCTTCCACCAGTCGCCCCTGCCCCTGGCCCTGCTGCTGCGCCTGGCCGGGGTCCGACGCGTGAGCGCCATCAGCGACGACTACCCGGGCAGCCTGCTCGACGTCCGGCACCGGGTGCCGGCCGGCGTACCCGAACCGGAGCGCGCGCTCTCGCTCGCCGCCGCCGCCGGCTTCACCCTCGCCGACCACGACGGACCCGCCCTGCGCCTGCGTCCGGCGCAGGCACCGCCGCCGGAGGTCGGCGCGCCCGGCTACGTGGTGCTGCACCCCGGCTCGGCGGCGCAGGCCCGCGGCTGCCCGCCGGAGCTGGCCGCGCGCATCGCCCGCGCCCTGACGGCCGCCGGCCACCGGGTGGTGGTCACCGGCGGCGCCGACGAGCGGGAGCTGACCGCGCGGGTGGCCGGCGACGTCGCCGTCGACCTGGGCGGGCGGACCTCCCTCGCCGGGCTGGCCGCGACGGTCGCCGGCGCCGGGGCGGTCGTGGTCGGCAACACCGGCCCCGCCCACCTCGCCGCCGCCCACGGGGTGCCGGTCGTCAGCCTGTTCGCCCCCACGGTCCCGTTCGGTCAGTGGGGGCCGTGGCGGGTGCCCACGGTGCGGCTCGGCGACGCGGAGGCCGCCTGCCGGGACACCCGCGCCGCGCGCTGCCCGGTGCCCGGACACCCCTGCCTCAGCGGCGTCGAACCCGGGCAGGTGCTCGACGGGTTGCGGCTGCTCGGGGTGACCCCACCGGTCCGGCCGGCACCGCCCGCGGCCGACCGGTCAGGCGGCGTGCCGGCGGGGGACCGCACCGGCGGGAGTCACCGATGAACCTGCTCCTGTGGCACGTGCACGGCTCCTGGACCACGTCGTTCGTGCACGGCAAGCACCGGTACCTGGTGCCCGTCACCCCGGACCGGGGCCCCTACGGCCTCGGCCGCGCCCGCACCTACCCGTGGCCCGACACGGCCGTCGAGGTGACCCCCGAGCAGTTGCGCACCGCCGACGTCGACGTGGTCGTCCTGCAACGCCCCGAGGAGATCGACCTCGCCGAGCAGTGGCTCGGCCGGCGACCCGGCCGCGACGTCCCCGCCGTCTACGTCGAGCACAACACGCCCAAGGACGGCGACGTGCCCGACAGCCGGCATCCCATGGCCGACCGCGACGACCTGCTCATCGCCCACGTCACCGGGTTCAACGAGCTGTTCTGGGACACCGGCACCACCCGCACCACGGTGGTCGACCACGGCATCGTCACCCCCGCCGCCCGGTACACGGGCGAACTCGACCGGCTCGCGGTGGTGATCAACGAGCCGGTACGCCGCTGGCGGGTCACCGGCACCGACCTGCTGCCCCGCTTCGCCGAGATCGCCCCGCTGGACGTCTTCGGCATGAAGGTGGCCGGGCTGGCCGAGCACCTGGGCCTGCCGGCAGACCGGCTCGTCAGCCACGACGACGTCCCCCAGCACCGGATGCACGCCGAGCTGGGGCGGCGGCGGGCGTACCTGCACCTGTGCCGGTGGACCTCGCTGGGGCTGAGCCTGATCGAGGCGATGTCCATCGGGATGCCGGTGGTCGCGCTGGCCGCCACCGAGGCGGCGATGGCGGTGCCACCCGGGACGGGAGCGCTGTCCACCCGGCTCGACACCCTGCTCGACGCCGCCCGCCGGTTCATCGACGAACCGGCGGAGGCGCGTCGGGCGGGAGAACGGGCCCGCGTCGCCGCCCGGGACCGCTACGGCCTCGACCGTTTCCTCGCCGACTGGGACCGGCTGCTGGAGGAGGAAGTATGCGCATCGCGATGATCTCGGAGCACGCCAGCCCGCTCGCCATCCTGGGCGGCGAGGACGCCGGCGGTCAGAACACGCATGTCGCCGAGCTCTCCGCAGCCCTCGCGGCCGCCGGGCACGACGTGCGGGTCTACACCCGCCGCGACGCGGTGGACCTGCCGGTCACGGTACGCAGCGCGGACGGCTACGACGTGGTGCACGTCCCGGCGGGGCCGGCCGAGCCGGTCGCCAAGGACGCCCTGCTGCCGCACATGAGGGAGTTCAGCCGCTGGCTGGTCGACCGGTGGCGGGGCGGCGACTGGATGCCCGAGGTGATCCACGCGCACTTCTGGATGAGCGGCCTCGCCGCGCTGGCCGCGAGCCGGCAGACCGGGGTGCCGGTCGTGCAGACGTACCACGCCCTGGGGGTGGTCAAGCGGCGGCACCAGGGGGTGCAGGACACCAGCCCGGCCCGCCGCGTCGGCTACGAGCGGGAGCTGGGCCGGGCCGTCGACCGGGTCATCGCCCAGTGCCGGGACGAGGTCGGCGAGCTGGTCCGGATGGGCGTGCCCCGGTCCCGGATGACGGTCGTGCCGTCCGGGGTCAACCTGGGCACCTTCGCCCCGCTCGGGCCGACCGCCGAGCGGGAGGACGACCGGCCGCGGATCCTGACCGTCGGCCGGTTGGTCGAGCGCAAGGGCTTCCAGACCGTCGTCCGGGCGATGGCGTACGTGCCCGGGGCCGAGTGCGTGGTGGTCGGCGGCCCGCCCGCCGGCCTGCTGGAGACCGACCCGTACGCCCGCCGGCTGCGCGCCCTCGCGGTCAGCTGCGGGGTGGCCGACCGGGTGCGGCTGGTCGGCGCGGTGCCCCGCGAGGAGATGGGCCGCTGGTACCGCTCGGCCGACGTCCTGGTGGCCGCCCCCTGGTACGAGCCGTTCGGGCTCACCCCGCTGGAGGCGATGGCGTGCGGCGTGCCCGTGGTGGGCACCGCCGTCGGCGGGATCAAGGACACCGTGGTCGAGGGCGTCACCGGCGACCTCGTGCCGGCCCGGGACCCGCGTGCGTTGGGCGCCGCCATCCAGGGGCTGCTCGACGACCGGATCCGCCGCTTCGCGTACGCGACGGCGGCCCGGGAACGGGCCCGGCGACGGTACTCCTGGGCGGCCACCGCGGAGCGGCTGGTGGAGGTCTACGGCGACGTGGCGGCGGTCCGCCGGCCGACCCGGGTGGTGGCCTGATGGCGGCACCCACGCCGCTGGACGCGCACCTGACGAACCTGGCGGCGGCGCTGGTGCCGTTCCGGGCACACGAGGCGCTGCTGGCCCGCTGGGGCGAGGCCCTCGCGCGTCGGCTGGTCGACGGCGGCCGGCTGCTGGTGGCGGGCAACGGCGGCAGCGCCGCCGAGGCCCAGCACCTCACCGCCGAACTCGTCGGGAAGCTCCACGACGACCGCCAGCCCCTGTCCGCCATCGCGCTGCACGCGGAGACCTCCGCGCTGACCGCCATCGGCAACGACTACGGCTACGACGAGGTCTTCGCCCGCCAGGTACGCGCCCACGGCCGCCACGGCGACGTCCTGTTGCTGCTGTCGACCAGCGGCACCAGCGCCAACCTGCTCGCCGCCGCCCGTGCCGGCCGCGACAGCGGACTCACCTGCTGGGCCCTGACCGGTCCCACCCCCAACCCCCTGGCGGAGCTCTGCCACGACGTGCTGGCCGTCGGCTCGTCCGACAGCCAGGTCGTGCAGGAACTCCACCTCGTGACCAGCCACCTCCTGTGCGAGTACGTCGAGCGGGCGCTGCCCGCCGCGCCCGTACGGACCGGGGTCGAGGTGGTGCTCGACGGCGGTGCAGGTCAACAGGTCCAGGCGTGATGAGGGGGGAAGCGTGAGGGGACCCGTCGTGGTGGTCGGTGACACCCTGCTGGACCGGGACGTCGAGGGGGTGGTGAACCGGCTCTGCCCGGACTCGCCGGTGCCGGTGCTGGACGAGACCGCGCACGTCGACCGGCCCGGTGGCGCCGGGCTGGCCGCGGTCTTCGCCGCCGCGCAGGGCGCCGACGTGGTGCTGGTGACCGCGTTGGCGGACGACGCGGGGGGTGCCCGGCTCGCCTCGCTGCTCACCGACGCCGGCGTGCAGGTGTATCCCCTCGGGCTGCGTGGCGGCACGCCGGAGAAGGTCCGGCTGCGCGCCCGGGGCCGGGTGCTGCTGCGCCACGACCGGGGCGGCGCCGCCGCTACGCCGGGCGAGCCGTCCGAGGCGGTGCTGCGGGTGATCGCCCGGGCCTCCGCCGTGCTGGTCAGCGACTACGGCCGGGGCGTCGCCCGGCAGCCCGCGCTGCGGGCGGCCCTCGCCGCCACCCGGGCGCCGGTGGTCTGGGACCCGCACCCGCGGGGACCGGCGGCCGTCCCGGGCGTGCACCTGGTTACCCCAAACGAGTCCGAGGTGCGGGAGCTGGTCACCGTCGCGCCGGGGGCGACCCGGCTGGCGACGGCGGCGCGGGGCGCGCAGGGGCTGCGCCAGCGCTGGCGCGCCGGCGCGGTCGCGGTGACCCTGGGCGGGGACGGCGCGCTGCTCTGCCACGCCGGCGCGACCCCGATGGTGGTGCCCGCCCCGGCCACCGCCGAGGGGGACACCTGCGGGGCCGGTGACCGGTTCGCGGCCACCGCCGGCCTCGCGCTGGCCCGGGGGGCGCTGGTCTCCGAGGCGGTGCAGGAGGCGGTCGCCGAGGCGTCGGCGTACGTGGCCGGCGGGGGAGTGGCGACGGCGCTGCCGCGGCCGGTGCGTCCGCTGCCGCCGGCGGTCTCCGGCCCCGGCGGCGAGCGCGTCGGCGTGGCCGCGGCGGCCGGCGTCGTGTCGGCGGTACGGGCGTCCGGCGGGACGGTGGTGGCCACCGGCGGCTGCTTCGACCTGCTGCACGCCGGGCACGTGGCGACGTTGCAGGCCGCCCGGCAGCTCGGCGACTGCCTGGTGGTCTGCCTGAACTCCGACGCGAGCGTGACGGGGCTGAAGGGCGCGGACCGGCCGGTGATCCCGCAGGGCGACCGGGCCCGGCTGCTCGCGGCGCTGAGCTGCGTCGACGCGGTCATGATCTTCGACGAGGCCACCCCGCACGCGGCGCTGTCGTGGCTGCGGCCGGACGTCTGGGTGAAGGGTGGCGACTACGCCGGCGACGGCGGCGAGCCCGCTCTGCCCGAGGCGGAGGTCCTGCGCCGCTGGGGCGGCAACGCCGTGGTGGTGCCGTACCTGGACGGTCGCTCCACGACCGGGCTGATCGCCGCCGCCCGGTCGACCGGCACCGCCGGGCCGGCGGTCGGGCCGCCGCTCACCGACACCGTGCCGCCGGCCTGTACGCAGCCACCCGGCCCCGCCCCCGGTGGAGCCTCGGCACCCTCCGGCGGCGAGCGCCCACGGGCGCGCTCCGGCCGGCCCGTCGCGGGGCCGGGCACGGCGGAGGGCACCCGGTGAGCGGCGGGTCGCCCGGCGCGGGGCGGACCGTGCTGGTCACCGGCGGATCGAGCGGCCTGGGTGCCGCCGTGGTCGCGGCCGTGGCCCGGGCCGGCGGCCGACCGCTGGTGCTGGACCGGCAGGCGCCCGCCGACGGGGTGCCGTGGGTGGAGTGCGACCTGGCCGACACCCGCGCCGCCGAGGCCGCCACCCGGCAGCTCGCCGAGCGCTCGGGCGGGCTGGACGCGGTGGTCACCGCGGCGGGGATGGACGTGCCCGGGAAGCTGGCGGACGTGCCCGGCGAGACCTGGGACCGGATCGTGGCCGTGGACCTGCTCGCCACGGCGGCCGTGGTGCGGGCCGCCCTGCCCTTCCTGGAGACCTCCCGGGGGAGCATCGTCACCGTCGCCTCCACGCTGGGGGTGAAGGCCGTCGCCGACGCGACCGCCTACTGCGCCGCGAAGTTCGGGGTCGTCGGCTTCACCCGGGCCCTCGCCGCCGAACTCGCCGGCAGGGTCGGCGTCACGCTGCTCGTTCCGGGCGGCATGCGTACGGCCTTCTTCGACGACCGCGACGCCGCGTACCGGCCCGGTCCCGACGCCGTCCTGAACGACCCCGCCGACACCGCCGCCGCCGTCATGTTCGCGCTGTCCCAACCCGCCGGCTGCGCCGTCCGCGAGATGGTCGTCTGCGCCGACCAGGAGACCTCCTACCCGTGATCCTCGCCCTGCGCGCCCTCGGCGTCGGCGACCTCGCCACCGCCGTGCCGGCCCTGCGCGCCCTGCGCGCCGCCCACCCCGACCGGGAGCTCGTCCTCGCGGCACCCGGCTGGCTGGCGCCGCTGGTCGACCTGGTGGGCGGCGTCGACCGGCTGGTGCCCACGGACGGGCTCGGTCGCCCCGACCCGGCCCTGCGGCCGGCGCGCGTCGCCGTGAACCTGCACGGCCGGGGCCCCGAGTCGCACCGCCTGCTCACCGCCACCCGCCCCGGCCGGCTGCTCGCCTACGCCAACCCGGAGGCCGGCCACCACGACGGGCCCGGATGGCGCGACGACGAACACGAGGTCGACCGCTGGTGCCGGCTCCTCGGCTGGTACGGCATCCCCGCCGACCGCGCCGACCTGGACCTGCGACGCCCGCCCCCCGGCGGCGCACCGGCGGGCGTGACCGTGCTGCACCCCGGCTCCAAGGTCCCCGCGAAGCGCTGGCCGCCCGGACGCTTCGCCGCGTTGGCCCGGGAACTGGCCGCCCGGGGGCACCGGGTGGTGCTCACCGGCAGCCCCGACGAGCGGGCCACGGCGCAGCGGATCGCCGACGCCGCGGGGCTGCCCGCCGACGCGGTGCTGGCCGGGCGGACGGACCTGGGCCGGCTGGCCGCGCTGGTGGCGTACGCCCGGCTGGTGGTCAGCGGGGACACGGGCGTGGCGCACCTCGCGACCGGCTACCGCACCCCGTCGGTGGTGCTCTTCGGCCCGGTCCCCCCGGCGCGGTGGGGTCCGCCGCCGGACCAGCCCCGGCACCGGGCGCTGTGGGCGGGCGCGGGGGATTGGCCCTGGTGGGACGGGGTAGGAAGCCATCCGACGTTGGCGGGCATCGGTGTCGACGACGTGGTGACCGCCGTGGACGAGGTGGAACGGGCGGTGCGTGGCTCCGGTGCGGTTGCGGCGTAGTGATCCGGGTGGGCCGGGGTTCGGGCGACGCCGGCGCGGTCGGGGCTGGCTCTTCCTGGACGCGTCCGGGCAGCCGGTCCGCGACCCCGACCGGCTGGGCCGGCTGCGCGCGCTGGTGATCCCGCCGGCCTGGCGGGACGTGTGGATCTGTCCGTACCCGAACGGGCACATCCAGGCCACCGGCATCGACGCGGCCGGGCGCAAGCAGTACCTCTACCACCCGAAGTGGCGGGAGAAGCGCGACGAGGCGAAGTTCGACCACGTGCTGGAGGTGGCCCGCCGGCTGCCGGTGCTGCGCGAGCGGGTCGGGCGGGACCTGTCCGGCCGTGGGCTGCACCGCGACCGGGTGCTGGCGACGGTGACCCGGCTGCTGGACATGGGCATGTTCCGGGTCGGCAGCGACCAGTACGCGGCCGGCGACGACCCGACGTTCGGGGTGTCGACCCTGCGCCCCGAGCACGCCCGGTCCCGGGGCGGCTGCGTGGTGTTCGAGTTCCCCGCGAAGGGCGGCATCGCGCAGGTGCGTCGCATCGAGGACCCGGAGCTGTGCCGGGTGCTGGTCAACCTGCGCCGCCAGCGCCGGTCGGCCGACCGGCTGTTCGGCTACCGCGACGGCGGGGACTGGCGCGACGTACGCAGCGACGAGGTCAACGGGTACCTGCGGGACGCCAGCGGCGGGGAGATGACGGCGAAGGACTTCCGCACCTGGCACGCCACGGTGCTGGCGGCGACCGAACTGGCGACGGTGGGCTCGCCGCGCTCGGCGACCGCCCGCAAGCGGGCGGTCGCGGCGGTGATGCGCGACGTCGCGGAGCTGCTCGGCAACACCGCCACCGTGGCCCGCACGTCCTACGTCGACCCGCGCGTGGTCGACCTCTTCCACGACGGCGTGGTGGCCCCGGTGGACCCCGCGACACCCCGCGAGAAGGCCGAACGGATCGTGCTCGAACTGCTGGAGGACGCCTGACGCGGCCCCGGCGCCGATCCTGGGCGAAGGGCGCCGGGGCCGGGCCGGGGCACCGGGCGACCGCCCGCCTCCCCCGTGGCGGCGGGCGGCACGCCACGGCCTTCGTCGGCGGTCCGATCCCGACCGGTGCCGTGGCGGGGAGGGATCGGCCACCTCGATGCCAGTCTGCCGCGACCGGGTTGACCGTGGATGCCGCGGAGTTGACTTTCCGTGCCGCTCATTCCGCCTGGCCGGCCCGCCACGCCTGCGGCCCGACGCCGTGCGCCTTGCGGAAGACCCGGCTGAAGTGCGCCTTGTCGGGGAAGCCCCAGCGGGCCCCGATCGCCTGGATCGGCTGGCCGCGCAGGCCGGGGTCGGCGAGGTCGTGCCGGCACCGCGCCAGCCGCAGCTCGCGGATGTACGACGCGACAGTCGACTCCTCGGCCTCGAAGAGCCGGTGCAGCGTACGCAGCGAGACGTGGTGCGCGTCCGCCACCACCTGCGGGCTCAGCGTCGCGTCCCCGAGGTGCCGCTGGATGTACGCCCGCGCCTGGGCGACGAGGGCGCGCCGGCGGACCTCGGTCGGCACGGCGTCCTCGGCCACCAGGTGCCGCCCGAGCATGGTGGACGCCAGGTCGAGCCCGACGGCGCCGAGCCGGGCGGCGTCGGCGGCGTGGTACTGCTCGGGGTGGTGGGCGATCTGGAGGAGGAACTGGGCCAGCAGCGCGCCGATCCCCTCGGTGCCCGACATCCGGCCGCCGAGCAGGGGCGCCAGCCGGTCCGGCGGCAGCGGCAACGCGGCGTGCGGGACGATCGCCACGACGGAGCGGGCCGGCTCGCGGCCGTCGTCGTCGCCGACGTGCCGGACCCCGTGCGGTCGCGACCCGTCGTAGAAGATGAACTCCTGGGGCCCCAGCACGCTGCTCCGGCCGGCCTGGCTGGCCGCGCCGTCCCCGTCGACGGTCAGCGCCAGCGTGTAGATCTCCGGGGCCGACTCGCGCCCCAGCCGCGGCGTCCGGACGCCCTCCAGCGACGGGTACCGGTAGTTGACCACCTGGATCGGGCCGAGTTCGACGATCTCCGCCCGGGCGGCGAAGTCGTGCGCGTGCTCGGTGCGGATCCGCAGCGGCGAGGCCGTACGCGCCACGAGGTCGAGCCACATGTCGAAGCGTTCGGCCGCCGGCACCTGCGCGGTGTCGACGGTGGTCCGCCGAAGCATGCGCTCCCCCCGTCCTCGCGCCGTTCCGGTGGCCATTGTCCATCGTGGGCGCCCGGACCGCCCAGTGCGTTTCCGGTCGGCGGAGCCGGGGGCGGCGGCCGGGGGTCGGCTCAGTGCGTGGCCGTCCGGCCGCGGATCAGCGCCTCGACGCCGTCGAGGATCCGGTCGAGGCCGAACTGCCACTCCGTGTCGAACACCTCGTCCTGCTGTCCCTCGGCGCTCTCCGCCAGCAGCTCCCGGATCGCCGGGTAGGCGCCGTGGCGGGTCAGCCGGGCGAGCTGGTGCCAGTACCGCGCCCCGGCGTCGTCGGGGTCGATCTGTTCGCGCGCCGCGGCCTCGTCGAGGTCGGCGGTGAGCGTGGCCCAGTTCCGGGCGTACCCGCTGACCAGCATGATCGTCGACAGCCGCTCGATGCCGCGCAGGCCGGTGCCGCGCAGGGCGGCCAGCCCCTGCTCCATCCAGCGCACCTGGTTGGGGCCCAACGGCGGGCCGCTGATCGGGATCTGCCGGATCCACGGGTGGCGGTGGATCGCCGTCACGTTGGCCAGCGCCCAGCGGGCGAGCGCCGGCCGCCAGCCCTCGTCCGGGCCGCGTGGCGCGGGCGGGTCCCCGTACGCGGCGTCGGCCATGAGGTCCAGCAGGTCGCTCTTGGCGGAGACGTAGCGGTAGAGCGACATGGTCGCCACGCCCAGCTCGCCGGCGACCCGGCTCATCGACACCGCCGCCAGCCCGTCGGCCTCGGCCACCCGGATGCCGGCGGCCACCACCTGCCGCATGGTGAGGCTGCGCCGGGGCCCCTTGCCGGGCCGTTCCCGCAGGCCCCAGGCGAGCTCGATGCTCTCCGGCAGCTCGACGTCGGCGTCGCTCATCCTCACCTCCCGGTACGCGGTGTTGACCGCCATCCTAGCTTCTGCGTATGGTGCACGCAGAACAGCGTATTACGTACGCAGTAAATGGAGAGTGAGGGGCGATGGGTACAGCAGTCGCGGCGGTGGAGACCGTCGACCTGCGCAAGTCCTACGGCGGGGCGACGGTGCTCGACGGCCTGACCATGCGGGTGGCCCGGGGCAGCGTGCACGCTCTGCTCGGCCCCAACGGGGCCGGCAAGACCACGACCGTCCGGATCCTGGCCACGCTCACCACGCCCGACGGGGGCGTGGCCCGCGTGGACGGCCACGACGTGGTCCGCGACCGGAGCCGGGTCCGGCGGACGATCAGCCTCGCCGGCCAGCACGCGGCGCTCGACGACCAGCAGACGGGCGCAGAGAACCTGCACATGATGGCCCGGCTGGCCGGGCTGGCTCCGGCCGCCGCCCGGCGGCGTGCCACGGACCTGCTGGAGCGCTTCGACCTGGTCGCCGCCGGCGGGCGGCGGGTGGTGACCTACTCCGGCGGGATGCGCCGCCGCCTCGACCTCGCCGCCAGCCTGGTCGGCGAGCCGTCCGTGATCTTCCTCGACGAGCCGACCACCGGCCTCGACCCGCGCAGCCGGCAGGGGCTGTGGGAGGTGGTCGCCGAGCTGGCCGGGGCCGGCGTGACGGTGCTGCTCACCACGCAGTACCTGGAGGAGGCCGACCGGCTCGCCGACCGGATCGCGGTGCTGCACGGCGGCCGGCTCGCCGCCGAGGGGAGCGCGGCCGAACTCAAGCACCGCTTCGGCGCCCACCGGCTGGAGCTGACGCTGCGCGACGCGCGCAGCTTCGCCGAGGCGGCGCACCGCCTCGGTGGCCGGGTCACGCACCGCGACCCGGCCCGCCTGGAGCTGGCGGTCGCCACCGACGGCGGCGCGCCGGAGATCCGCCACCTGCTCGACGAGGTCGACCCCGACCGGCGGGGCCTCGCCCGCTTCATCGTCCGCGAGGCGACGCTGGACGACGTCTTCCTCACCCTCACCGGCGACCCGGTGACCGTCGGGCGGGAGGCGGCCGGTGTCTGAGCTGACCCTGCGGCCGACCCGCGCCGGCGAGGCCGTCGTCATGGCGGCGCGCTGCCTGCGGCTGTCCCGCCGCAACGTCGACGCGCTGCTCACGTCGCTGCTGCTGCCGGTGCTGCTGATGCTGCTCTTCGTCTACCTGTTCGGCGGCGCGATCGACACCGGCACCCGCTACGTCACCTACGTGGTGCCCGGCGTGCTGCTGCTCTGCGCCAGCTTCGGCGCGGCGAGCACCGCCGTCAGCGTGACCACCGACCTGACCAACGGGGTCATCGAGCGGTTCCGCACGATGGACGTCAGCGCCACCGCGATCCTCGGCGGGCACGTCGTGGCAAGCATCGCCCGCAACACCGTCTCCACCGTGCTGGTCCTGGCCCTCGCCGTCGCCATCGGCTTCCGCCCGGCCGTGGACCCGCTGCGCTGGCTGGCCGCGTTCGGGGTGCTGCTGATCTTCCTGCTCGCCGTGTCCTGGCTGTCGGCCGCGTTCGGCCTGCTGGTCCGCACCCCGGAGGCGGCCGGCGGCTTCACCTTCCTGGCGATGTTCCTGCCCTACCCGAGCAGCGCCTTCGTCCCGGTGGAGACGATGCCGGGCTGGATCCGCGGCTTCGCCGACCACCAGCCCGTCACGCCCGTCATCGAGACGCTGCGCGCCCTGCTGCTGGGCACGCCGACGGGCACGGCCCCGACCCTCGCGGTGGCCTGGTGCCTCGGCTTCCTGGCCCTCTCGGTGCCGCTGACCGCCGTGCTGTTCCGCCGCCGGGTGGCCTGACCGCCACGGGCGACCGCGCCCGCCGCCACCGGCCACGGTCACGCGCGCTCACGGCGCCGGAAGGCGCGACGGCGGCACCGGACCCCGTCCGGTACCGCCGTCGTCGTCGCGTCAGTCGTTGAGGACCTGGGAGAGCCGGTCGCGGAAGCGGCGCTCCGAGTCGCTGACGACGTCCCCGCCGAGGCCCAGGATGCCGCCGCTGGACGCCGCGCCCACCACCTGCTCGGCGATGTCCACCAGCCAGTGCTTGTACGCGCCGGCCTCGCCCTCGTCCGTCCGGGCGGCCAGCAGCACCGCCGCCTCCCTGGCCCGGCCCAGCACGTCCTCCAGGTAGGCGCGCGGGTCGGACGGCGCGATGACCGGCATCTCCTCGCCGGCCTCCGGGTCGCCCACCCGGGTGACGATCTCGCCGGCCACGGCCGCGACCAGCGGGCTGGCCGACTCCCGGCCGGCGGCGATGGTCTCCAGCCCGGCCGCGTTCTCGGCCATGGTGCGCCGGGTGCCGTCGGACTCGGCGGCGCTCGCCGCGGTCAGCACCGACTGCGGCAGGCCGACCAGCAGCCCCCACTCCTCGTCGGAGAAACCGAATCCGGTGTACGCCGGCTGCTCGATCACGGCAACGCCCCTTCCGCACTGTTGTCGCTCGTCGTCCACGGCCCCGCCAGCGGTGCCGGGCTCAGGCTAGTCGAGGGTCAGCAGGCCCTGTTCGGACACCACGCTGACGGACAGCGTCTTGTACCCCACCTCGTCGAAGAGAACCGTCATCCGGTCCTCCTCGTAGCTGAGCACCAGGCCGTGGCCCCACTCCGGGTGCCGGACCTGGCTGTGCACGGGGAACGGCCCGACCGCGCCGTCGTCCGGGGTGCTGGTGCCGGCGTGGCAGTTGTCGCAGTGCCCGCAGACCTGGGTCATCTGCTCACCGAAGTAGGCCAGCAGCGTCTGCCCCCGGCAGGCGGTGGTCTCGGCGAAGGCCCGCATCATGTCGGTACGCGACCGGGTCACGGTCTGCTGCCGCTCGGCCTCGGCCAGGGCCGCCGCGGCGGCGTCCACGGGCGCGGGGGAGTAGCGGGGGGCACCGATGCGCTGCTTCGCCCTCGGCTCGGCCGCGCCGACCTGCTCCAGCAGGGCGAGGTACTGGCCGAGCTTGCGTGGGCCGAGCCCGGTGAGCTCGCGCAGCTCCTTCTTGTTCCGTGCCTTCTTGCGCAACAGCGCCGACAGGTCGCGCAGCTCGTCGGCGTCCGGCAGGCCGCCGCTGAAGAAGCGTTGCAGCCCGACGTCCTCGGCCTGCCACAGCAGCAGCACCCGGGCCGGGGCGCCGTCGCGGCCGGCCCGCCCGATCTCCTGGAAGTAGCTGTCCGGCGAGTCCGGCAGTGCCATGTGGACCACCCAGGCGATGTTCGGCTTGTCGATGCCCATGCCGAAGGCCGAGGTGGCCACCATGATCGGCACCTGGTCGGCGAGGAACGCCTCGTGCAGTTCGGCGCGGGCCCCGGCCGCCATCCCGCCGTGGTAGTACTGGGCCGGGAAGCCGGCGTCGGTGAGCCGGGCCGACAGCTCCTCGGCGGAGCGCCGGGTGGGCACGTAGATGATGCCGGGCCGGGTGTCGTCGCGCAGCAGGGCGATCAGCCGCCGCCACCGGTAGTCCTCCGTCGGGCAGTGCGCCACCTCGAGGAACAGGTTCGGCCGGTCCAGCCCGGAGACCACCACCTCGGGTTCGGTCAGCCGCAGCCGGGCGATGATGTCGTCGCGTACGGGCGGGGAGGCGGTGGCGGTCAGCGCCACCACCGGCGGCCGGCCGATACCGTCGATGAGATGGCCCAGCGCCAGGTAGTCGGGGCGGAAGTCGTGCCCCCAGGCGGAGATGCAGTGCGCCTCGTCGATCGCCACCAGCGCCGGCTTCAGCGCCTTCACCTCGGCCATCCGGTCGGGGTTGGCGAGCTGCTCAGGGGTGATGAAGAGGAACTCCGCGCGCCCGTCGCGGATCTCGGCGATCGCCTCCGCCTGCTGGGCGGCCGACTCGTTCGAGCTGATCCGCACCGCGCGCAGCTCGGGTCGTTGCCGCTCGTTGAGCGCCGCGATCTGGTCCTGTTGCAGGGCGAGCAGCGGCGAGATCACCACGGTCGGGCCGGGGATCAGGCTGGCCGGGATCTGGTAGATCGCCGACTTGCCGGCGCCGGTGGGCAGCACCACCAGAGCGTCGCGGCGCTTCATGACCGCCCGCATGGCGGCCAACTGGTGGGGCCGCAGCGCCGTCCAGCCGAAGAGGCTCTTGGCCGCGCGGCGCAGTGTCGTGGAGTGCGTGGAGTGCGTGGACAGTTTCATCGAGGGCCGGAGGTACCCGCCGTGATCAGCGGCGAAACCGCCGCCCACGTGACCCTCGTCCGCTCCTTCCGGCGCGACCCGCCGGAGCCCTCCCGGGGCGCCCGCCGGAGTCGCCGTCGGGCGCCCGGCCACGGCCCGGGCGCCCGACAGCCGTCGCGGTCAGCGCACGCGGGGGAAGACCTCGCGCTGGTAGAGGTCGAGCAGGCCCTGCCAGTTCGGGCCGGTGTTGGCCACGTAGACCTCGTCGAAGCCGGCCTTGGCGTACTCCTCGATCTTCGCCAGGTGCCCGTCGACGTCCCGCCCGCAGACGAACGCGTCCTTCATCATCTCCGGGCGGACCAGCTCGGCGGCCTGCTCGAAGTGCCGCGGCGACGGCAGCACCTGGGACAGCTCGCCGGGCACCCCGGCGTTCGGCCAGCGCTCGTACGCGATCCGCATCCCCTCCTCCTCGGTCTGCGCGTACGCCGCCTTGAAGCCGGCCTGGCACGGCTTGTCGCCGCCGCCGCCCTCCCGGAACCGCCGGACCAGCTCCGCGTCGGGCGAGGTGTTGACGAAGCCGTCGCCGATGCGGGCCGCCAGGTCGACCGCCTTGGGGCCGAAGCCCGAGACGTAGACCGACGGGGGAGTGTCCGGCAGCGTGTAGATCCGGGCGTGCTCCACGGTGTAGTGCTTGCCGTGGTGGTTGACGAAGCCGCCCCGCCACAGCTCGCGCATCACCTCGACGGCCTCCTCCAGCATCTCCAGCCGGACGTCGGTCTGCGGCCAGGCGTCGCCGAGGATGTGCTCGTTGAGCGCCTCACCGCTGCCCACCCCGAGCACGAACCGACCGGTGTGCATGACCGCGCTGGTGGCCGCCGCCTGCGCCACGACGGCCGGGTGGATGCGCACGGTCGGGCAGGTCACGGCGGTGGTGACCGGGAGCTGGCAGACCTGGCTGAGCGCCCCGATCACCGACCAGACGAAGGGGCTCTGCCCCTGCGCGTCGGTCCACGGGTGGTAGTGGTCGGAGATCCAGAGCGCCTCGAAGCCGGCCCGCTCCGCGCCGCGCGCCTGCTCCAGCAGCTCGGCCGGCGTGTACTCCTCGGTGGACAGAAAGTAGCCGATCCTCATGGTTCCCCCTCGCAGTGTCGTACCGGTCCAACGAGGCAGGCGGTACCCCGGTGGCCGCCGCCGAATCCCGGGCGGCGCGGGGACGCGGCGGGCTCAGCGCCGGAACATCGCGCGGATCGCGACGAGCAGCAACAGGCCGCCGACGACCAGGCCGAGCAGGCGTACGCCGGGGATGTCGGCCGGGCTCGTCGCGTCGGCCAGCAGCAGGGGATCCATCCCCGAACTGTCCCCAGCTCCGCGCCCGAGGGCAACTGTAAGGTTTATTGACTATTTCCTCGCACGGTGTGACCATGTCAGCACCGCCGCCGGTGGCGGGCCGCCGGGCGCGGAGAAGACGGGGGTACGACGACCGCATGAGCGAGCGACACATCAGCCACCACGCGGGCGGGCCGGCGTGAGCGCCCCCGCCGGGAGCCTGACGGCCCTGGCCGCCGCCGTCCTGCAACCGGGATTCGTCGGCACCACGCCGCCACCCTGGATCTGCCGCTGGCTCGGCGAGGGCCTCGGCTCCGTGGTGCTCTTCGCCCGCAACGTGGTCCACCCGGAGCAGGTGGCCGCCCTCACCGCCACCCTGCGGGCCGAGCGCCCCGACGTCGTCGTCGCCATCGACGAGGAGGCCGGCGACGTGACCCGCATCGAGTCCGCCCGGGGCAGCTCCCGGCCCGGCAACTTCGCTCTCGGCGCCGTGGACGACCCGGCGCTCACCGAGGAGGTCGCCCGCGACCTGGGCGCCGACCTCGCCGCGCTGGGGGTCACCCTCAACTACGCCCCCGACGCCGACGTCAACTCCAACCCGGGCAACCCGGTGATCGGCGTCCGCGCCTTCGGCGCCGAGCCGGCGCTGGTCGCCCGGCACACCGCCGCCTGGGTACGCGGCCTCCAGGCGGGCGGGGTCGCCGCCTGCGCCAAGCACTTCCCCGGGCACGGCGACACCCAGGTCGACTCGCACCACGACCTGCCCCGGATCGCCGCCGACCGTCCCCGCCTCGACGCCGTGGAGCTGGCCCCGTTCCGGGCCGCCGTGACCGCCGGGGTGCAGGCGGTGATGACCGGCCACCTGCTGGTGCCGGCGCTGGACCCGGAGCTGCCGGCCACCCTCAGCGGCCGGATCCTGGGCGGGCTGCTCCGCGACGAGCTGGGCTTCTCCGGCGTCGTCGTCACCGACGCGGTGGAGATGCGGGCGGTCACCGACCGGTACGGCTTCGCGGGCGCGGCGGTGCGTGCCCTCGCGGCCGGCGCCGACGCGATCTGCGTCGGCGGGGAGCGCGCCGACGAGGGATCGGCCCGGCTGCTGCGCGACGCCATCGTCGCCGCGGTCGTCGCCGGCGACCTGCCCGAGGAACGCCTCGCCGAGGCGGCCAAGCGGGTGGGGCAGCTCGCCGCCTGGACCGTGGCCGCCCGGGCCGACCGGCCGCCCCGGCCCCGCCCGACCTCCGCCGGCTCGGCCGTCGGGCTGGCCGCCGCCCGCCGGGCGCTGCGGGTCACCACCGCGCCCGCCGGCGTCGGCGCGCTGCCGCTGGCCGGTCCCGCCCACGTGGTCGAGTTCGAGCCGCCGCGCAACATCGCGATCGGTCCGGAGACCCCGTGGGGGCTCGCCGCCCCCCTGGCCGACCAGCTCGCCGGCACCACCACCGCCCGCTACGCCGAGGCCGACGTGCCCGCCGACCCCACCGCCGGGGCGGCCGGCCGGTGCCTGGTGCTGGTGGTGCGCGACCTGCACCGGCACGACTGGATGCGGGCGTCGGTGAGCCGAGCGCTGGCCGCCCGCCCGGACGCGGTGGTGGTCGAGCTGGGCGTGCCCGAGCTGGTCACCGGCGCGGTCCACGTCGCCACCCACGGCGCCACCCGGGCCGCCGCCCACGCCGCCGTCGGGCTGCTGACGGGCCGCTGACGGGTTACGCCTCGGGGGTGACCAGGTCGGCGTACTCGGGGTGGCGGCCGATGAAGGCCGCCATGAACGGGCAGCGGGGCACCACCGTCGTGCCGCGCTCGCGGAGCTGGTCGAGGGTGCCCCGGACCAACGCCGCGCCGACGCCCATGTCCTGGAACCTCGGATCGACCTCGGTGTGGGTGAAGACCAGCACCTCGCCGCGCGGCAGGTAGGCGGTGAACCCGGCCAGCGCGTCGTCGACCAGGATCTCGAACCGGTGCTTGGCGGGATTGTCCTCGACCAGGGTGCTCACCCGGCCATTCTGCCCCCGCGACGGGTGAGCCGGTCCAGTTCGTCGAGCAACCGGTCCACCTCGTCGACGGTGTTGTAGTGGTAGAGGCTGGCGCGCACCGCCCCGCCGCTGTCCCGCAGCCCCATCGCCTGGAAGTACTCGTACGCGTAGTAGTCGCCGGCGGAGAGGCAGAAGCCGGCCGCGCCCAGCTCCTCCTGGGTGCGCTGCGGGGAGAGCCCGTCCAGCCGGAAGGACACCGTCGGGCAGCGCCGGGCGGGGGAGCCGAGCACGGTGACCCCGGGCAGCGCGGCCAGCCCGGCGAGCAGCCGCTGAAGCAGCGACTCCTCGTACGCCCGCGCTGCGCCCAGCCCGGCGAGCAGCCGCTCGCGCCGGCTGCCGGCGGCCGTCGGCTCCAGCCCGGCCAGGTGGTCCACGGCGGCGGCCACGCCGGCCAGCAGGGGGAAGCTCGGGGTGCCGTACTCGAAGCGGTCCGGCACCGCGTCGGAGGACGGCAGCAGCTTCGCCGGTCGCAGCCGCTCCCACGTCGCCGGGGCGGCCACCATCGCGGCCAGGTGCGGCCCCGACCACTTGTACGCGCTGGTGACCAGGAAGTCGGCGCCCAGCGCGGCGACGTCGGTGGGCCCGTGCGGCACCGAGTGCACCCCGTCGACGCAGACCAGCGCCCCGGCGGCGTGCGCGGTCGCGGCGATCGCCGCCACGTCCGGGACGGTGCCGGTCGCGTTGCTGCCCGCCGTCACCGCGACCAGCCGGGTCCGCTCGCCGACCAGCTCCGCGTAGCGGGCCGCCGGCAGCTCCGCGGTGTCGCGGTCGAACTCGGCCCAGCGCACCGTCGCGCCGGCCGCCTCGGCGGCCTGCACCCAGGGGCGCACGTTCGCGTCGTGGTCGAGCCGGGAGACCACCACCTCGTCGCCGGGCCGCCACCGCGCCCCCAGGGTCCGGGCCAGGGTGTACGTCAGCGCGGTGGCGCTCGGCCCCAGCACCACCCCGTCGGGTTCGGCGCCGAGCAGGTCGGCCACGGCCGAGCGGGCGGCGGCCACCATCTCCAGCGAGCGCCGGCCGGGCGCGAAGGCGGCGCTGCGGTTGCCCACCGCCGCGCGCATGGCGGCGGCGACCGCTTCGACGACCGGGCCGGCGGTCTGGGTGCCCCCGGCGCCGTCGAGGTGGACGAAGCCCTCGGCGAGGGCGGGGTAGGCGGCCCGGGTGCGGGCGATGTCGAACGGCATGCCCGGGACCCTAACCCCTGCCGCGGGCACCCCACCTGGGCGGATGATCACGCGCTGCCGCAGTGGCCGACGTCTCGTACCCTTGGCGGGGTGACGAACCGACGTGTTGACTCCCCGCTGACCCCCACCCGCCGGGCCGCCGGCCTGTTGGCCGGCCTGGCGCTCGGCGTCGCCGTGCTCGCCGGCTGCAGCTCCGAGGGCGCCAGCACCGACTGCGGTCTGGACGCCTGCACCGTCACCTTCGACCGGGGCGTGGACGCCAGCGCCACCATCCTCGGCGTGGAGGCCAAGCTGATCGGCGCGCAGGGCGACCAGGTGACCGTCGAGGTCGCCGGTGAGCAGTTGTCGCTGACGACCGGCCAGCAGGCCACCGAGGTCGGCGGCTTCGCCGTGACGCTGGACAGCGTCACCGACCAGGAGGTCAAGATCCGGGTGTCGAGGAACCCGGGCAACTGACCCGACCGGGGCGGCGGTGGCCGACGTTTGGAAATCTTCGTATTCGGTGATTGTGGCGCCATGTCACTCACCCGGAACGCCGAAGCCACCGCCTCCCGCACGGCGAACAGCAGGTGGCTCGAACTGTTGGCCAGAGCCGGTTTCGTCGGCTACGGCATCGTGCACCTCCTGTTCGCCTGGCTGGCGTTGCAGATCGCGTTCGGCAAGCCCGGCGACGACGGCGACCAGTCCGGCGCGCTGCGCACCATCGCCGCCCAGCCGCTCGGCAAGTTCCTCGTCGTCACGATCGCGGTCGGCCTGCTCGCCATGGCGATCTGGCAGGCGCTGGAGGCGGCCGTCGGGCACCGCGCCGAGCGCGGCAAGGAGCGGGTCTGGGAGCGGCTGGCCTCGCTGGGGCGGACCATCGTCTACCTCTACTTCGCCTGGACGGCCTTCAAGGTCTTCAAGGACGCCGGCTCCAACAGCGCCGACCAGCAGGAGGCGCTGACCGGCAAGGCCATGGAGTCCTCCGGTGGCCGCTGGCTGGTCGGCCTGGCCGGGCTCGTGCTCGCCGCGATCGGCGTCGGCCTGGTGATCTACGGCCTGGTCAAGCGCTTCGAGAAGCACCTCAAGACCGGTGAGATGAACGCGAGGACGCGCCAGCTCGCCCGCCGGCTGGGCATGGCCGGCTACATCTCCAAGGGTGTCGCGTACGGCATCTCCGGCCTGCTGATCATCCTGGCCGCCGTCAACTACGACCCCGAGAAGGCCCGCGGCCTGGACGCGGCACTGCGCACGCTGCGCGACCAGGCGTACGGCCAGATCCTGCTCACCCTGGTGGCGCTCGGTATCGCCGCCTTCGGCGCCTTCTGCTTCCTGCAGTCCCGGTATCGGAAGGTCTGAGCCTGGTCGATTCCGGCGTCGCCGGGCACTATTGGGCCTTTGCCCGAAGCACGTGCCCGGCGCCAGGAGGAGGAAAGAACCCGTGCAGAGCTACCTCGGGACGATCGTCGCCGCGCTCGCCGCAGCGGCGATCGCCCTGTTCGCGGTCGAGGTCGCGCACCGCGTGATCCGGCGGGTCGGCCGGCGTTCGCTGCTGTTGACCGAGCTCACCGACCACGCGCACCGGTCGATCCAGGTCGCCGCCACCGTCGTCGCCGTCCAGTTCGCCGTGCGGTTCAGCACCGGCTACGCGGTCGGCGACCAGTGGCGGCAGGTGCTGCTGCACCTGCTGGTGCTGGGCGTGATCGCCAGCGTCGCCTGGCTGGTCGCCTCGCTGCTCGTCGTGGCCGAGGACACCGCACTGGCCCGGTTCCGGGTGGACGTGCCGGACAACCGGCACGCGCGGCGGGTGCGGACCCAGGTGGTCATGCTGCGGCGACTGACGATCGCGGTCATCGTCGTGCTGGCGGTCGGCGTGATGCTGATGACCTTCCCGGCCGTACGCGGCATCGGCGCCGGCGTGCTGACCAGCGCCGGTGTGGTCGGTGTGGTCGCCGCGCTGGCCGCGCAGAGCCTGCTGGGAAACGTCTTCGCGGGTCTCCAGCTCGCGTTCAGCGACGCGGTCCGGCTCGACGACGTCGTGGTGGTCGAGGGGGAGTGGGGCCGCATCGAGGAGCTGACGCTCAGCTACGTGGTCGTGCAGATCTGGGACGACCGGCGGCTGATCCTGCCGACCTCGTACTTCACCAGCAAGCCGTTCCAGAACTGGACCCGGACCGAGGCGGCGGTGCTGGGCACCGCCGAGTTCGACGTCGACTGGGCGATCCCGGTGCAGGCCATGCGGGAGGAGCTGCGCCGGCTTGCCGAGAGCACCGACCTGTGGGACGGCCGGGTCTGCGTGCTCCAGGTGACCGACGCGACCGGCGGGACGGTCAAGGTGCGCGCCCTGGTGAGCGCCGCCGACGCCGGCAGCCTGTGGGACCTGCGCTGCCTGGTGCGCGAGCACCTGGTCGCCTGGATCCGGGACCACCGGCCGACCGCCATGCCCCGGATGCGTACCGAGATCGGTGACGCGGAGAGCAACCTGGCGTGGCAGTGGGTACGACCCCGCCAGCCGGTGCGGCGCCGTACCGACGCCGAGCTGCCCGACGACGCCCGGGTCTTCGGCGGCAGCGACGACGGCGACGCCCGTAGCGAGGCCTTCGTCGGCCCCGACGAGCCCGCCGAAGCCCGCCGCTGACCCACCCCGGCCTACCGGCCCACCCGCGCCCCTGGAGCCCTCCGGCCGCCCGCCCGCCGGAGGGCTCCCCCGTCCCCACCCCACCCCCTGCTCGGCCGAGCAGGGGCGGCGCGGCCGGGGCGGCGCGGGCCGGGGGCCTTCCGGGGGTGGGTCGTGACCTGTGGGGGGCGGGGGCGTTGGAGGATGTGGGCGGGGTTGTGCCCCGTGGGGTGGTCGGGCGAAGTGCGCTGGCTCGGGAAGTTTGACCGGGCGTGTGGCGGGAACCGCTGCGCGACGCTTCTGCATCTTCTTCCGCGCCGTACGGCGGCTCGGGGCGCGGCGGTCCGGGCTCACCGGCCGCCGGGCGAAGGATTGGCGGGCGGCGACTCCGGGCATACAGCGCGGTGATGATGAAAGGAGGACAGCATGGCTGACGTGGCGAACGCCCGCACATCCCGTACCGGGAGCGAGCCGTCCACCGCCGAGCTGGTGCAGCGGGCCACGGAGCAGGTCTCCCGCCTGGTCCGGGACGAACTGGCCCTGGCCCGGGCGGAGCTGACCCAGAAGGGCAAGCACGCCGGCATCGGCATCGGTCTCTTCGGCGGTGGCGGGGCGCTGGCGCTCTACGGCCTCGGTGCCCTGGTCGCCACCGCGATCCTGCTGCTCGACCTGGTGCTTCCGGCCTGGGCGGCGGCCCTGATCGTCGCGGTGGTGCTCTTCGCGATGGCCGGCGTCCTGGCTCTGGTGGGCAAGAAGCAGGTCAGCCAGGCGGTCCCGCCGGTGCCGGAGGCCGCGGTCCGTAGCGTCCGGGCGGACGTGGACACGGTCACCGCCGCCGTGAAGGACAGGGGACGGGCATGACGACGGGCAACGGCCGGGGCAGCGGCGACACCGAGGCGCTGCGGGAGGAGATCCGGCGGACCCGGGTCGAGCTGGGCGAGACGATGGAGGCGTTGGCGGCCAAGGCCGACGTCAAGGCGCGGCTGAGGTCCTCCGCCGACCAGGCGAAGGAGCGGGTGCGGGACCAGGCGGCGCAGACCGTGGCCCGGGTGCGCGGGCAGGCGGCGCAGAAGGCGCAGCTCGCGCGGGGGCAGGCGCAGGAGAAGGGTGCCGTCGTACGGCGTAACCCGACGCCGTTCGTCGCCCTCGCGGCCGGCGCGGTGGCGGCCGTGATCGTGTTGATGATCGTCCGGGGGAGGCAGCGGTGAGCAGGGGTATCGGAAAGGCCGCCTACAAGCCGGTCGGCGTGCTGATGGGCATCGCCGCCGGTACGGTCGCGGGCGCGATCTTCCGGCAGGTGTGGAAGATGACCGCGGGCGACGGCGAGGCGCCCAGCGCCACCGACGAGGACCGCGGCTGGGGCGAGGTCCTGGCGGCGGCGGCGTTGCAGGGCGCCATCTTCGCGGTCGTCCGGGCCGCCGTCGACCGGGGTGGCGCGGTGGGCGTACGCCGGTTCACCGGAAGCTGGCCGGACTGAGGCGGACAACGACGAAAGACCCCCGCACCGGCGCGATGGTGCGGGGGTCTTTTCGCGCGGGTGCAAGGGCCCACCCAGCGGATCTTCGGCATCCGTCAGGTCACATGTCGAAGAATTTCGTCCGGTAGGCTGTGCAGAGTTTTCGCTACGTGGTTTGCTGTTTCACGCTGTTGAGAGATGGCGTGGGTTGAGTGAAGTCTCCTTCGTGGGGGCCGCCTCAGGCACCGCTGCTCGAAAACGGCCAATCGGCCGCACGGCGTGCTCGGCCGCCAGTTTTAGAAGGAGATACACATGGCGCAGGGAACCGTGAAGTGGTTCAACGCAGACAAGGGCTTCGGCTTCATCACCGTCGACGGCGGGGGTGCTGACGTGTTCGTCCACTTCTCGGCCATCCAGACCAGCGGCTACCGCACGCTGGAGGAGAACCAGCGGGTGGAGTTCGAGATCGCCCAGGGTCAGAAGGGTCCGCAGGCCGAGCAGGTCCGCCCCATCTGAGCAGTGCCGGTCGGCAGCCGCCGGCCAGTGGGTGATCCGGCGCCCGGATCACAGCGAAGCCCCGTATCCCGCCCGGGATGCGGGGCTTTCCGCGTTCACGACGTCGGCCGTCGTGGCCGGACGTGGGACCGGGCGGGCTGTCGACGGCGGCGGGAGGCAGGGGCCCGCCGACGGCGCTCAGCGGCGCTTGCGTACGCGCAGCCCGAACCAGAGCGCGACCAGGCCGGCGAGGACCACGAGGGGCCCCAGCACGGCCCAGATCCGCTGGTCGGTCATCACGCTGCCCTCGACGTAACCGAGGCCCTGCACCGTCCACACCGCACCGCCGACCACGGCGAGCAGGCCGAGGGTGAGCGGCAGCCAGCCCTTCATCGCGTCTTCCCTCCGTCGATCCCCGTCGCGGCCGCCCGATTCACCACCGGTCGTGCACCCGCGGCCGGACCAGCTCGTCGTAGACCTCCGCCACCGCCGCCAGTTCCCGTCCGGAGAGCGGCGCCTGGTCGGCCACGGCGGCGTTGCCCCGGGCCTGGGCGGCGTCGCGGGCGCCCGGGATGACCACGGTGACGCCGGGCTGGTCGACGACCCAGCGCAGCGCGAACTGGGCCGTCGTGCGCCCGTCGCCGACCAGCGGCGCCAACCGGCGTACGGCGGCCAGGCCCAGTGTGAAGTCGACACCGGAGAAGGTTTCGCCGACGTCGAACGCCTCGCCGTGCCGGTTGTAGCTGCGGTGGTCGTCGGCGGCGAAGGTGGTGTGCTCGTCGTAGCGGCCGGAGAGCAACCCACTGGCCAGCGGGACGCGGGCGATGATGCCGACCCCGGCGGCGGCAGCGGCCGGGAGCACCCGGTCGAGGGGCTTGTGCCGCAGCGCGTTGAGGATGATCTGGACGCTGGCCACTCCCGGCCGGGCGATGGCGGTGAGCGCCTGGTCGCAGGTCTCCACGCTCACCCCGTAGCCGGCGACGCGTTCCTCGGCGACCAGGGTGTCCAGCGCGTCGAAGACGGCGTCGTCGGCGAAGACGGCGGTGGGCGGGCAGTGCAGCTGCACCAGGTCGAGGGTGTCCGCGCCGAGGTTGCGCCGGGACCGGTCGGTCCACTCGCGGAAGTGCGCCAGGGTGTACGCCTCGGGCGTCTGCGCGACGCGGCGGCCCATCTTGGTGGCGACCGTCAGCGTGGCGTCGGGCCGGCTGCGCAGGAACCGCCCGATGAGCTGCTCGCTGCGCCCGTCGCCGTAGACGTCCGCCGTGTCGAGGAAGGTGACCCCCGACTCGACGGCGGCGGTCAGTACGGCGGTGGCGTCGGCCTCGCTGACCGTGCCCCAGTCCGCGCCGAGCTGCCAGGCGCCCAGCCCGATCACCCCGACGCGCCGCCCCAGCCGGGGGAAGGTGCGCTGCTGCATGGGACTGAGCCTAGTGATCGGCTTGTCCGGTCGCGCGACGGGCCGTACGGTGAAACAAGACGGACGTACGGTTTGGGAGGCAGCGATGTGGGATCCGACGACGTACCTGCGCTACGGCGACGAGCGCTCCCGGCCCTTCCACGACCTGCTCGCCCGGGTTCCCGCCGGGCGCCCGCGCGCGGTGGTCGACCTCGGCTGCGGCCCGGGCAACCTGACCGCCACCCTCGCCGCGCGGTGGCCGGACAGCCGGGTCGCCGGCCTCGACTCCTCGCCGGAGATGATCGCGCAGGCCGCCGCCGTCGCCCCCGGGGTCTCCTTCGCCGTCGGTGACGTCCGGCACTGGCACCCGGAACCCGACGTGGACGTCGTGGTCAGCAACGCCGTGCTCCAGTGGGTGCCCGGCCACCGGGAGCTGCTCACCCGCTGGGCCCGGGAACTGCCCGCCGGGGCCTGGCTGGCCGTGCAGGTGCCGGGCAACTTCGACGCCCCCTCGCACCGGGCGCTGCGCGAGGTCGCCGACCGGCCGGCGTGGCGTGCCGACGTCGCCGGGCTGCTGCGCCGGCCCCCGGCCGACGACACCGCCCTCGGCTACGCCGACCTGTTGACCGGTGCCGGCTGCGCGGTCGACGCCTGGGAGACTACCTACGTGCACCTGCTGCCGGCCCGCGCCGACGCCGACCACCCCGTACTGTCCTGGCTGGAGGGGACCGCGCTCCGGCCGGTCCGCGCGGCCCTGGACGCCGCCGGCTGGTCCGACTTCCGGGCCGAGCTGGGCGTACGCCTCGCCGAGGCGTACCCGGTGCGGCACGGCCAGGTGCACTTCCCGTTCCGCCGCGTCTTCTTCGTCGCCCGCACCGGCGCCCGCGCAGAGGAGAACCAGTGACCGACCTGCAAACCTTCATCGCCGGACTGCCCAAGGTGGAGCTGCACGTGCACCACGTCGGCTCCGCGTCACCCCGGATCGTCGCCGAGCTGGCCGCCCGCCACGAGGGCCGCAGCCCCGTGCCCGCCGACCCGGCCGCCCTCGCCGACTACTTCGCCTTCCGCGACTTCGCGCACTTCATCGAGGTCTACCTGAGCGTCGTGGACCTGATCCGCGACCCCGACGACGTCTGGCTGCTCACCCACGAGGTCGCCCGCGAGCTGGCCCGCCAGCAGGTCCGCTACGCCGAGCTGACCGTCACGCCCTACTCGCACGTGCACCGGGGGATCCCCGCGCCCGCGTTCTGCGAGGCGATCGAGGACGCCCGCAAGCGGGCCGAGGCGGACTTCGGCATCGAGTTGCGCTGGTGCTTCGACATCCCCGGCGAGGCCGGCCTGGCGGCGGCCGAGGAGACGCTGCGCATCTCGCTGGAGGAGCGCCCGGACGGGCTGATCAGCTTCGGCCTCGGCGGCCCCGAGATCGGGGTGCCCCGGCCGCAGTTCAAGCCGTACTTCGACCGGGCCCGGGCGGCCGGGCTGCGTTCGGTGCCGCACGCCGGCGAGACCACCGGCCCCGAGACCGTCTGGGACGCGCTGCGCGACCTGGGCGCGGAGCGGATCGGGCACGGCATCTCCGCGGCGCGGGACCCGGAGCTGCTGGCGTATCTCGCCGAGCACCGGATCGGCATGGAGGTCTGCCCGACCTCCAACGTGCGTACCCGCGCGGTCGCCAGCATCGAGGAGCACCCGCTGCGGCAGTTGGTCGACGCCGGCCTGCTGGTCACCATCAACTCCGACGACCCGCCGATGTTCGGCACCACCCTCGACGACGAGTACGCCGTCGCGGCCCGGCTGCTCGACGTGGGTCCGGAGGGGCTGGCCGCGCTGGCCCGCGACGCGGTGACCGCCTCGTTCCTGGATCCGGCCGGCAAGCGGCGGATCACCGCCGAGATCGACGCCCACCTGGCCGCCGCCACCGGCTGAGCGGAGGGGACGGCGCGCGGCGGGAGGAGGTGTGGGGGGACCGAGTCTCCCGCCGCGCGCCCGGTTCCACCGGCCGGTGGGGTGCCCCGAGGCATTGACCGGTGGAACTGATGGGTTCGGATTCGATCCTGTCAGCGCCGGCCCGCTGCGGCACCGTGGTTAACCCCGATCTAAGGAAGACTTGCGCCGCCCCACAACCGGCCGCCGATCCGGGGCATCCGCCCGGGCCGCTCAGGCGTCGGTGGGCCGCTGGCGGGGCCAGCGACGGCTGCCGGTCTTCTGCTCCCGCGCCATCCGGCCGACCAGGCCGAACCGGCTGACCTGTCGGGGCGTCGCCTCCGGGTCGGCGAGCAGCATCACCACGCTCGCCCCGCCCAGCCGGGCCCGGTCGATGCTGACCGAGCCGTTCGCCTGCAACGCCACCCGCTTGGCGATGTCCAGCCCCAGCCCGGTCGAGCCCTGGTCGCTGGCGCCCCGGCGCAGCGCCCGGTCCGGGTTGGCGATCCCCGGGCCGGCGTCGTCGATCCGGATGGCCACGTATCCGTCGCGGCGGGAGACCGCCACCTCGAACGCCGTGCCCTGCGGGGTGTAACGGAAGACGTTGCCGATCACCGCGTCCAGCGCGGCGGCCAGCTCGGCCCGGGGAACCGGCGCCGGGATGCGCAGCTGGGCGCCGCTGACCCGGTGCGGCCGGTTCTGGTCGCCGGCCAGGGCGGCCCAGAACACCATCCGGTCCCGCACCACCTCGCTGACGTCGCACTCCGCCGGCCCGGCCTCGTGCGCGACCGCCTTGCGGGTGGTCTTGATCAGCACGTCGATCTCGCCCTCGAGGGTGACGATCGCCTGCCGGATCCGGCGGATGCCGCGCCGCCGGTCCAGCTCCGCCTCGCTGAACGAGCCCACGCTGGTGTCGTCGGACTCCAGCGCCTCCGCGTCCAGCCGCAGCACCGTCAGCGGGGTACGCAGCCGGTGCGACAGGTCGGCGACCAACTCGCGCTCGTCGGTGCGGGCCGCGTCCAGCCGGTCGGCCATCCGGTTGAAGGCGTGCCCGGCCTCGGCCAGCTCCCGAGGGCCGCTCGGGTCGACGCGTACGCCCTGGTCGCCGTCGCCGATCGCGAGCGCCGCCCGGACCAGGCCCCGGGCCGAGTCGACCGCGCGGGCGGCGACCCGGTCGACCACCAGCACCGCCGCGCCCACCAGTGCGGCGGCCACCCCGAGCAGCAGCAGCCACCGGCTGTTGCCGCCCAGCGCCGACTCGGGCACGAAGACCTCGACCACGGCCGTGGTGTCGCCGAGCACGACCGGGTCCAGCCGGAGCACGCCGCCCTCGACGTCGACGACCACGGAGCGCCGCTCGCCCCGCGCGCGCTCCAGGCTCCCGGCGTCGGCGCGGGCTGACGACTCGTCCATCCCGAGCCCGCGCACGACCGGCCGGGTGGCCGGGTCGTCGCCGCTGGCCGCCACGACCCGCTGCACCACGGCGGGGTCGGTGCTGACGGTGAGGGCACCGGTGACCAGCGCGCTGCGCCGGGCGGCGTCCGCGATGGCCTCCTCGCGCGCCCGGTCCCCGAGACCGAGGGCGAGCGGGACGAGGAACGCCAGTGCCACCAGGGCGCACATGCCGGCCGTGAGCAGGGCCAGCGACGGCCTCAGTCCGGCGCCACCAGCCGGAAGCCGACCCCCCGCACGGTGCGCAGGTAGCGCGGCTTCGCCGCGGACTCGCCCATTTTGCGGCGCAGCCAGTACAGGTGAACGTCGATGGTCTGGTCCTCGCCGACCGATGGCTGCCGCCATACCTCCTCCAGAAGTTCCCGGCGGGACACTACCCGGCCCGGTCGTGCGGCGAGATAGGCCAGCAGGTCGAATTCCTTGCGGGTCAGCGCCAGCGGCTCGCCGTCGAGGTGGGCGCTGCGCTCGCCGACGTCCACCCGCAGCCCGCCGACGCTGTGCACGGCCGGCTGCACCGTCCGGCTGGCCCGCCCGGCCCGGCGCAGCACGGTGGTGATCCGCGCGTCGAGGTGCGCGCCGGTGAACGGCTTGACCATGTAGTCGTCGGCCCCGGCGCGCAGCAGCCGCACCACGGACTGCTCGTCGTCGCGGGCGGTGGCGATGATGATCGGCACGTCGGTGATGCCGCGCAGCATCCGCAGCGCGTCCGAGCCGTCGAGGTCGGGCAGCCCGAGGTCGAGCACCACGAGGTCGGGGGTCTCGGCGGCCACCCGGCGCAGCGCGTCCAGCGCCGTGCCGACGGCGTGCACGGCGTGCCCCCGGTCGGCGAGGGATCGCAGCATCGCGCCGCGTACGACGTGATCGTCTTCGACCAGGAGCACGGTGGCCACAGCAAGACCGTACTCGCGGTGGCAAGTCGAGCGCGTTGCGGCGCACGCGGCAACAGGGCAAGCTGGTACAACGATGTCCTTCACGCTCTTTCCCGACACCCGCCTCGCGCTGGCCCGGGACTCCCTCGCCGGCCTGTCGGTCGGCGACGCGCTCGGCTCACAGTTCTTCGTCCCCGGCCGGCACCCGGGCGACCTGGCCGCCGGGAAGCTGCCCCCACCGCCGTGGCAGTGGACGGACGACACCGAGATGGCCTGCTCGGTGGTCGCCGCCCTCGCCGAGACCGGCCGGATCGACCGGGACGCGCTCGCCGCGGCCTTCGCCGAGCGCTGCGAGCCCTACCGGGGGTACGGGCCGGGCGCGGTGACCATCCTGCGGCTGATCCGCACCGGCACGCCGTGGCCGGTCGCGGCCGCCTCGGCCTTCGACGGCCAGGGCTCCTGCGGCAACGGCGCGGCGATGCGGGTCGGCCCGCTCGGCGCGTGGTACGCCGACTCCGCCGCGCGGGCGGCGACGCAGGCCCGGGCGTCGGCCGAGGTGACCCACGCGCACCCGGAGGGCGTCGCCGGCGCGGTCGCGGTGGCGGTGGCCGCGTCGCTGGCCGCCCGCGCCCGCATCGACGGCCACCGGCCCACCCCGGCCCGGCTGCTGGCCGGCGTCACCGCCGCGCTGGACCCGGCCACCGAGGTGCACCGGGGCGTGCGCCGGGCCGCCGGCCTGCTCGACCGGTCGGTCGCCGAGGCCGCCGACGTGCTCGGCAACGGCTCCCGGGTCACCGCCCAGGACACCGTCGCCTTCACCTGCTGGGTGGCCGCCGTGCACCTGGACGACTACCCGGCGGCGGTGCGTGCCTGCGTCGAGGCCGGCGGGGACGTCGACACCACCGCCGCGATCGTCGGGGCGGTGGTGGCCGCGCACACCGGCGTCGGGACCCCGGGCGGGGTGCCGGCCGAATGGCTGGCCGCCCGCGAGCCCCTGCCGGACTGGGCCGGCTGACCCCGCGCGCCGCGCTCAGCGGGCGGCGACCGGCCCGCCCGGCGACCCCACCCCGGCGTCGGTCGGGGGCGTCGGGTCCTCCCGCAGCACCGACAGGTCGACCGGCTCGGCCGGCTCGCGGCGGCGCCAGCGGCTGACCAGCCAGCCGATCGCCGCGCCCCCGCCGAGGCCGGCTAGCAGCCCGGCGGCCAGCATCCCGTCCGCGTTCCCGCCGGCGTCGCCGCCCGCCGGCACACCGGCCGCCCGGGCCCCCGCGGCCGGGACGTCGCCGGCCCCGCCGGGCGGCGCACCGGCGGTCCCGGCTGCCGGGGCGGCGCCGTGCCCGCCGTGCTCGGCCGCCGCGCCGCCGGGGGCCGGGGGCAGCAGGGTGAGCGCCGGCGCCCGGCGGGCCCCGGTCGGCCCGGCCCAGCGCACCACCGTGCCGTCGGCGTACGTGCGCACCACCTCGAAGGTGAGCCGGTCGGCCTGCGGCAGCGGCCCCATGGACAGGGTGAGCCGGGCCGGGCCCGGGGCCGTGCCGGGCATCCGGATCCAGGTCACCGCGCTGACGACCTCGTCGACCCGGGACGAGTGGATGCCGGTGACCGGCTGGTCGAGCCGGCGGGAGGTGATCCGGGGCGCCCAGCCGGGCACCGACATCGGATAGACCTCGGCGATCGGGGCGTCGGCCGGCAGCCGGACCTCGATCCGGTCGGCGCGGGCGTCCGGCAGCTCGTCGGGCACCACGAACTCCAGCTTCACGGAACCGCCCTGCCGCGCCTGCGTCGGGCTGGTCGTCACGTCGGTCGCGTACGCCGGGGCGGGCCAGGTCAGCAACCCGGCCGCCAGCAGGACGGCCACCGTCGCGGCCCGGCGCCGGGGCCGCGCACCGTGCATCGTCGCCATCGTCGGTCCCCTCGGTCTCCACGGGGGCCGGCACCGGTTCCGGCCACACCGGGTAGTTCGGATGCGGGGACGGAAAGGTTCAACGCGAGGCTCACGACGCCGGCCGGGCCCGACGAGGTCGGCCACTGCCGGGGTGCCGGCGGGGCGGCGTCCGTCCCACGGACCCGGGGGCGGTGGCGTCGGCGACCGTGCCGGCGGGGGCGACCGATAGCATCGCAGGAGCCGAACGTTCGGCGTCACCCGTGCCGTCTGCTGGAGGAGTCACCGTGTCCGCACCCCGTACCCCCGCCGTGGCCGACCCCGTCGTCGTCGCCGCCGGGACCACGGCGGCCGACGCGGTGGCCGCGGCCGGTCTGCCCGCGTCCGGCCCGAAGGCGATCGTGGTGGTCCGCGACCCGCAGGGCCAGCTGCGCGACCTGGACTGGGCCCCGCAGGCCGACACCGAGGTCGAGCCGGTCAGCCTCGACTCGCCGGACGGGCTCAACGTGCTGCGGCACTCCTGCGCGCACGTGCTCGCCCAGGCCGTGCAGGACGTCTTCCCGGAGGCCAGGCTCGGCATCGGCCCGCCCATCGAGAACGGCTTCTACTACGACTTCGCCGTCGACAAGCCGTTCCAGCCGGACGACCTCGGCAAGCTCGAGAAGCGGATGCAGGAGATCGTCAAGTCCGGCCAGCGGTTCCGCCGCCGGCGCTTCGGCAGCCTCGACGAGGCGAAGGCCGAGCTGGCCGCCGAGCCGTTCAAGCTGGAGCTCATCGACGTCAAGGGCGAAGGGCTGGACACCTCCGAGGTGATGGAGGTGGGCGGCGGCGAGCTGACCATCTACGACAACCTCGCCGCCAACGAGGACAAGGTCTGCTGGTCGGACCTGTGCAGGGGCCCGCACCTGCCGAACACCCGGCTGATCGGTGCGTTCAAGCTGATGCGCTCGGCCGCCGCGTACTGGCGGGGGTCGGAGAAGAACCCGCAGCTCCAGCGGGTCTACGGCACCGCCTGGCCGACCCGGGACGAGCTGAAGGCGTACCTGAAGCTGCTGGAGGAGGCCGCGCGGCGCGACCACCGCAAGCTCGGCGCGGACCTGGACCTGTTCAGCTTCCCCGACGAGATCGGCTCCGGCCTGGCGGTCTTCCACCCCAAGGGCGGCATCATCCGCCGAGAGCTGGAGAACTACTCGCGCCGCCGGCACGAGGAGGCGGGCTACGAGTTCGTCAACACCCCGCACATCACCAAGGCGCAGCTCTTCGAGACCTCCGGGCACCTCCAGTGGTACGCCGACGGCATGTACCCGCCCATGGAGATGGAGGGGGCGAACTACTACCTCAAGCCGATGAACTGCCCCTTCCACAACCTGATCTTCCGGTCCCGGGGGCGGTCCTACCGCGAGCTGCCGCTGCGGCTGTTCGAGTTCGGGTCGGTCTACCGGTTCGAGAAGTCCGGCGTGGTGCACGGCCTGACCCGGGTACGCGGCATGACCCAGGACGACGCGCACATCTACTGCACGCAGGAGCAGATGGCGGGCGAACTCAAGTCGCTGCTGTCGTTCGTGCTGGACCTGCTGCGCGACTACGGCCTGGACGACTTCTACCTGGAGCTGTCCACCCGCAACCCGGAGAAGTCGGTCGGCACCGACGAGAACTGGGAGCGGGCCACCGAGGCCCTGCGCTCCGCCGCCGAGGAGTCCGGGCTGGACCTCGTGCCCGACCCCGGTGGCGCGGCCTTCTACGGCCCGAAGATCTCGGTGCAGGCCAAGGACGCCATCGGCCGGACCTGGCAGATGTCCACCATCCAGGTCGACTTCAACCTGCCGGAGCGCTTCGGGCTGGAGTTCCAGGCCGCCGACGGCACCCGGCAGCGGCCGGTGATGATCCACAGGGCGCTCTTCGGCTCGATCGAGCGCTTCTTCGGGGTGCTCACCGAGCACTATGCGGGCGCGTTCCCGGCGTGGCTGGCGCCGGTGCAGGTGGTCGGCATCCCGATCCGCGATGACCACACCGACTACCTGCACGGCTTCGTCGCCGCGCTGCGCGCCGAGGGCGTCCGCGCCCAGGTCGACGCGGGTGACGACCGGATGCAGAAGAAGATCCGCACCGCCCAGCAGCAGAAGATCCCGTTCATGGTGATCGCCGGCGACGACGACGTGGCCGCCGGCACCGTCTCGTTCCGCTACCGGGACGGCTCGCAGCGCAACGGGGTGCCGGTCGCCGACGCGGTGGCCCACGTGCTCGACGTGGTCGGCTCCCGGACCAACGTCGGCCCGTCCGCCGCCTGACCCGCCACGCACCGAAGGCCCCCCGCACCGCGGGGGGCCTTCGTCGTCAGGTCGTCAGGTCGTCAGATTCCGCAGCTCGGCGCGGACCAGCCACCGACCGCCCCGACGTGGGTGTGGTCGTTGTGACCCGGGTAGCCGGGGCCGAGGATGTTGCCGAAGCCGTGGTAGCGGGCCTGCTGGGCGAGCCGGCAGAACGAGGGCGACCCGACCAGGTCGACGCCGTCGCCGTAGAGGTGCCGGCTGTTGGACGCGCCGCCGACCGCGCTGTTGCACGAGTAGCTGCGGAAGCCGCTGCTGATGTAGATCGACACGCTGCCGAGGGCCTTCCGCATGGCCTGGAGCTTCCACATCGACACCAGCGCGTTGAAGCGGGCGGTGCTCGCGGAGACCGCGCCACCGGACCAGGTGCTGTTGCAGTTGTTCAGCTCGGCGTAGGTGAAGTTGACCGGGGTGCAGTCGTCGTCCTGCAGCGCGTAGAGCGTGTTGAAGGTCTGCGGGCCGGCGACGCCGTCGGCGCTCAGGCCGTACGCCTGCTGGAAGCGGATCACGGCGGACCGGGTGGCCGGGCCGAACGCCCCGTCGAGGCCGAGCACCGCGTTGTATCCGGGGTAGCCGGCGAGCCGGATCTGCAACTGCCGGACGTCCTCGCCGGACGCCCCCTGCGACAGGGTGCGTCCCCAGGTGTAGCAGCCGTCGGCCTGCGCCGCGCTGCTCGTCGCCACGACCCCGACGAGGGTGGTGACCGCGGCGAGGGTGCAGGCGGCGAAGGCACGGCCGATCCGGCGGAATGCGGTTCTCACGATGGGCTCCCATCGACAGGGGGTGATGTATGTGGATGGATTCTTCATTCACGTTCATCAGTTCGTCAAGAACCTTCACCCCCTATCCGTCCCCCTGAACGCGACCCGGGCCCCAGAGGGCGTCGGGGTCGGGCGCGGACCGGCGTACGGCGTCCGGGGCGCCCGCCGCCGGGAACGTAGGATCGGTGGCGTGACTGGGGTGGAACGGCACATGGACAGCGGCATGGCCGACGGCCTGGAGCGGCTCTGGACTCCGCACCGGATGACCTACATCTCCGGGGAGGACCGACCCGAGGGCGGCTACGAGCGGCCCGCCGGCTGCCCGTTCTGCCGGGCCCCCGGGCTGGCGCCGGAGGAGAGCCTGGTGGTGGCCCGGGGCGAGCACGTGTTCGCGGTGCTCAACCTCTATCCCTACAACCCCGGGCACCTGCTGGTCTGCCCCTACCGGCACGTGGCCGACTACACCGAGCTGGACCTGGCCGAGACCACCGAGCTGGCGGCGTTCACCCAGACCGCCATGCGGGTCGTGCGCAAGGTGAGCAACGCGCACGGCTTCAACCTGGGCATGAACCAGGGCGGCGTGGCCGGCGCGGGGATCGCCGCGCACCTGCACCAGCACGTGGTGCCCCGCTGGGGCGGGGACGCCAACTTCATGCCCGTGATCGGGCAGACGAAGGTCCTGCCGCAACTGCTCACCGACACCCGCGACCTGTTCACCCGGGCCTGGCCGAGCTGACCGACCCGCCCGTCCTGCCCGGCGGTCGTTCGGCTCGTCCGCGCGGACCCTTCGCCGGGCGGTCGTTCGGTTCGCCCGCGCGGGGCCCTCCCCGGCGCCCCTGACGGTTGGCGGCTGCGCCTGCCGGGCCGTTCCCGCGTCCGGGGCGGTCGGCGGCTGCGCCTGGCCGTGTCGTCGGTGAACTTCTCGCCCCGGGCCGGGCGCGAGGTGGCACGATCTGGCGATGGCAGTGACGACGCGGACGTTGGGCCGCAGCGGCATCGAGGTCAGCGCCCTCGGCATGGGGTGCTGGGCGATCGGCGGCCCGTGGGCCGAGGGCACCCAGCCGCTGGGCTGGGGCGCCGTCGACGACGACGAGTCGGTCCGCGCGATCCGGCACGCGCTCGACCTCGGGGTGACGCTCTTCGACACCGCCGACACCTACGGGGCCGGGCACGGGGAGCGGGTGCTCGGCCGGGCGCTCGCCGGCCGGCGCGACGAGGCCGTGATCGCCACCAAGTGGGGCTACACCTTCGACGAGGCCACCCGCCAGGCCACCGGCGAGGACCCCTCCCCGGCGTACCTGCGGCGGGCCGTCGCAGACTCGCTGCGCCGGCTGGGCACCGACCGGATCGACCTCTACCAGCTGCACCTGGCGGACCTGCCGGTGCCGCGCGCCGAGGCGCTCGTGGGCACCCTGGAGGAACTGGTCGCCGAGGGGCTGATCCGGGCGTACGGCTGGAGCACCGACCGCCCCGACCGGGCCGCCGCGTTCGGGCGGGACGCCCGGCACGCCACCGCCGTGCAGCACACGCTGTCGGTGCTCCGGGACGCCCCCGAACTGCTCGCCGTCTGCGACAAGTACGACCTGGCCAGCGTTAACCGGGGACCGCTGGGGATGGGGCTGCTCTCCGGCAAGTACACGGCCGGCTCCACGCTGCCGCGCGACGACGTACGCGGGGTGGCCCCCGGCTGGCTGGAGTGGTTCCGGGGCGGCCGGCCGGCGCCGGAGTGGCTGCGCCGCGTCACCGCCGTACGGGCCGCGTTGACCGCCGACGGGCGTACCCTCGCCCAGGGCGCGCTCGGGTGGCTCTGGGCGCGCAGCGACCGTACGGTCCCGATCCCCGGCTGCCGCACCGTGGCCCAGGTGGAGGAGAACGCCGGCGCCCTGCACCGGGGCCCGCTGCCCGCCGACCTGTTCGCCGAGGTGGAGCGCCAGCTGGCCGCGCTGCGGTCGGCCGCCCTGCGCGACGCCGACCGCCCCTACTGGCCGAGCCCGATGCTCCCCACCGCCCGCCCCTGACCCACCCCCGGTGCCCGTCCCGGCGTGCCCGTCCCGGAGCGTCGATCATGCAGTCGTGGCGGGCGCCGTGTCCTGGATCGCACCTTTCGCGGGGCACCACAACTGCATGATCGACCGAGCGGGCCGGCGGCCTCGCGACCCGGCGGCATCGCGGGCCGGTCGGAGCGGGGTGGTGGGGAGAGGGCTAGGGGTGGGTGGGGTGTTCCTTGCGGAGCTGGTCGGCCAGGTGGGTGGGCATCGGGTCGTAGCGGACGAACCGGCGGCGGAACGTGCCGGTGCCCGACGTCATGGAGCGCAGCTCGACCGCGTAGCGGAGCAGCTCCGTGGCGGGTACCTCGGCGCGGACCACGGTGCGCCCCTCGGCCTCGGGGTCGGCCTCGGTGCCGAGCACCCGGCCCCGCCGGCCGGACAGGTCGCCCAGCACCGCGCCCACCGAGGGGTCGGGCACCCGGACCACCACCTCGTCGACCGGCTCCAGCAGCGCCGGCTGGCCCTTCTCGGCGGCGTCGCGCAGCGCGAGCGCCCCGGCGGTCTGGAAGGCCGCGTCGGAGGAGTCGACGCTGTGCGCCTTGCCGTCGACGAGGGTCACCCGCAGGTCCACCACCGGGTGGCCGGCGACCAGGCCGCGCTCCATCTGGGCGCGTACGCCCTTCTCGACGGAGGGGACGTAGTTGTGCGGCACCGCCCCGCCGACCACCCGGTCGACGAACTCGAATCCGGCGCCGGGCGGCAGCGGCTCGACCTCGATGTCGCAGACGGCGTACTGGCCGTGGCCGCCGGACTGCTTGACGTGCCGGCCGTGCCCCAACGCCCGGACGGTGAGCGTCTCGCGCAGCGCGACCCGCACGGGCTCGGTGTCCAGCTCCACCCCGCCGGCGCGCAGGCGCTCCAGCACCACGTCGGCGTGCGCCTCGCCCATGCACCACAGCACCAACTGGTGGGTCTCCGGGTTGCGCTCCAGCCGCATGGTCGGGTCGCCGGCGATCAGGCGGGCCAGGTTGCGCGCGAGGGCGTCCTCGTCGGCGCGGCTGCGGGCCGCGACGGCCACCGGCAGCAGCGGCTCGGGCATCTCCCAGGGGGCGATCAGCAACGGGTCGTCCTTGGCGGAGACGGTGTCGCCGGTCTCCGCGCTGCCCGACTTGGTGATCGCGCAGATGTCGCCGGCCACGCAGACGCCCACCTCGCGCAGGCTCGCGCCCAGCGGCGTGTAGATGTGGCCGACCCGCTCGTCGGCGTCGTGGTCGGGGTGGCCGCGCTCGGCCATCCCGTGCCCGGAGACGTGCACGGTCTGCTCGGGGCGCAGGGTGCCGGAGAAGACCCGGACCAGGGAGACCCGGCCGACGTGCCGGTCGACGGTCGTCTTGACCACCTCGGCGACCAGCGGGCCGTCCGGGTCGCAGGTCAGCGGCGGCCGTGGGGAGCCGTCCACCCCGGCGACCGCCGGCAGTTCGTGCTCCAGCGGCGAGGGGAAGCCGGCGGTGAGCACCTCCAGCAGCGCGTCCAGCCCCACGCCGGTCTCGGCGCAGACCGGCACCACCGGGTAGAAGTGGCCGCGGGCGACCGCCGTCTCCAGGTCGTCGACGAGCACGTCGGTGCCGATCTCCTCGCCGGAGAGGTAGCGGTCCATGAGGGACTCGTCCTCGCTCTCGGCGATGATCCCCTCGATCAGCTCGTTGCGGGACTCGACGATGGCGGGCAGGTGCTCCGGGTCCGGCTCGCGCACCTCGGCCGGCAGGCCGGCGGTGTAGTCGAAGACCCGGCGGGTGATCAGGCCGAGCAGGCCGACGGTGGAGATCCCGTCGTCGCCGAGCATCGGCAGGTAGAGCGGGAGCACGTTGTCGCCGAAGACCCGCTGGCACAGCGCCACGGCCTCGTCGAAGTCGGCGCGCGGGTGGTCCAGCCGGGCCACGGCGACCGCCCGGGGCATGTCGACCGCCGCGCACTCCTCCCAGAGGGCGGCGGTGGCGGCGTCCATCCCGTCGACGGCGGAGACCACGAACAGCGCCGCGTCGGCGGCCCGCAGCCCGGCCCGCAACTCGCCGACGAAGTCGGCGTAGCCGGGGGTGTCGAGCAGGTTGACCTTGATCCCGTCGTGCAGCAGCGGGGCGCAGGCCAGGCTCACCGAGCGCTGCTGGCGTACGGCTGCCGGGTCGTGGTCGCAGACGGTCGTGCCGTCGGCGACGTCGCCGGCCCGGCCGATCGTGCCGCTCGCCGCGAGCAGCGCCTCGACCAGCGTCGTCTTGCCCGCTCCGGAGTGCCCGACGAGCACCACGTTGCGGATCCTGCCGGGCTCGGTCACCACCGGCGCGCCGCCGGCGGCCCCCTTCTCCTGACTCTTCTGCGCCATGGGGCGCACCTCCCTCAGCCGTGGTTGGTGACGACCGCCGCGCGCGACGGGGAAGCGGCCCGGTCGGGTTCCGCGGCGACATCCTCCGGTGCGGTGCCGGATTGCGGGTAATCAACGGGCGGGTGGGTGAGCTGGCTCACTTCCCCTGCCCCGATCTCACACCCGATCCGGGGTCGGCACAAGGCTCCGTCCCCGCGGGTCGCCTGACCGGCCGTACCGCTGCTGCTACGCGGACCGTTATCGTGGGACCGCCATGGCGAAGATCTTCCAAGTGTCGGCCCGCGCGGGGATGACCCGCGTCGTCGAGCCGGTCGCACGCCGCCTGCTCCGAGCGGGCGTAACTCCCAACGCGGTCACCGTGGCGGGCACCCTCGGGGTGCTCGTCGGTGCGCTCGGCTTCGGCGCCCGCGGTCATCTGGTCGCCGGGGCCCTGATTGTCACCTTCTTCGCGCTCACCGACCTGCTCGACGGGACGATGGCCCGGATGAGCGGGGGTGCCACGAAGTTCGGGGCGTTCCTCGATTCGAGCATGGACCGGGTCGCCGACAGCGCCGTCTTCGGCGCGGTGGCGTACTGGCTGGCCACGCAGCACCAGTACTCCGGCGTCGCCGCCGCGCTGCTCTGCCTGGCCGCGGGCGGGCTGGTCTCCTACGTCAAGGCCCGCGCCGAGGGCCTCGGCATGACCTGCAACGTGGGCATCGCCGAGCGCACCGAGCGGCTGCTCATCGTCGGCGTCGGCGGGCTGCTCACCGGCGTCGGCGTCGACCCGGCGCTGGAGATCGCGCTCTGGCTGCTCGCCGCCGTGTCGATCTTCACCGTGGGCCAGCGGATGGCGCACGTGTACCGCCAGGCCCAGCGGGTGCACACCCCGGGCGGGCAGGGGTGAGCGCGACACCCGCGGGTCTGCCGCGGGCGGGGGGCCGGCGCCGGTGAACCTCACCGAGCTCGGCTACGTGGCCGGGTGGCGCGTGATCCGCGCGCTGCCCCGGTCCGTCGCGGCGGCGGCGTTCCGGGCGGGCGCCGACCGCGCCCACCGTCGCGGCGGCGGGGGTACGACCCGACTGCGCGCGAACCTGCGCCGGGTGGTCGGCCCCGACCTGCCGGAGGCCGAGCTCGACGAGCTGGTCCGTCGTGGCCTGCGCTCGTACGCCCGGTACTGGATGGAGGCGTTCCGGCTGCCCGCGCTCAGCCGGGCGGAGATCCTGGCCGGCTTCCGGCTCGACGGCGAGGAGAAGCTCGCCGCCGACGTGGCGGCCGGCCGGGGCGCGGTGGTGGCGCTGCCGCACGCCGGCAACTGGGACGCCGCCGGCGCCTGGGTCGCGGCGACCGGCTGGCCGATCACCACCGTCGCGGAGCGGCTCCGGCCCGAGGGCGTCTACCAGCGCTTCCTCGCCTTCCGCCGGAGCCTGGGCATGGAGATCCTGCCCACCCACGGCGGCGAGCGCAACGCCTTCGACGTGCTGGTCGACCGGGTCCGGGCCGGCACGGTCGTGCCCCTGCTGGCCGACCGCGATCTCTCCGCGCGGGGCGTGGAGGTCGAGTTCTTCGGCCACCGCACCCGGATGCCGCCCGGCCCGGCCCTGCTCGCGCTGCGCACCGGAGCGCCGCTCTACGTCGCCTCGATGTGGTACGAACCGGACGCGGCGTGCGCCTCGATCGAGGGACCGCTGCCGCTGCCCGGCCCGGAGGAGGGCCCGCTCGACCAGCGGGTCCGGTCGCTGACCCAGCGGATCGCCGACGGTCTGGCGGCAGGTATCGCCCGGCATCCGGAAGACTGGCACATGTTGCAGCGGATGTGGCTGGACCAGCACGGCACGGGTGGCGACGCGACCCTGCCCTCCCCGGCCGCCGGACAGGCGTAAGGGAGGCGTTTGCACGTGCGCATCGGCATCGTGTGCCCGTACTCCTTCGACGTGCCCGGTGGGGTGCAGAACCACGTCATGGACCTCGCCGAGGCGCTGATCGGGCTCGGGCACGAGGTGAGCGTGCTCGCCCCGGCCGACGAGGACTCCCCGCTCCCGCCGTACGTGGTGCCGGCGGGGCGGGCCCTGCCCCTGCCGTACAACGGCTCGGTGGCCCGGATCGCCTTCGGCCCGGTCTCCACTGCGCGGGTGCGGCGGTGGATCATCCGGGGCGAGTTCGACGTGCTGCACGTGCACGAGCCGCTGACCCTGAGCCTGTCGCTGCTGGCGGTGCTCTCCGCCCGTGGCCCGGTGGTGGCCACCTTCCACACCGCGATGACCCGGTCGCGGGCGCTGGCCGCCGCGCAGGGCGTGCTCCAGATCGTGCTGGAGCGGATCACCGCCCGGATCGCGGTCAGCGCGCTGGCGCGCAAGGTGCAGGTCGAGCACATGGACGGCGGGGCGGTGGAGATCCCGAACGGGGTGGCCGTCGCGAAGTTCAGTCACGCGCAGCCCCTGCCGGGCTGGCCGGGGGAGTGCCCGCCGGGCCGCGACGGCGCGATCGGGTTCCTCGGCCGGTTCACCGAGGCCCGCAAGGGCTTCCCGATCCTGCGGGACGCCTTCGTGGAGCTGGCCCGGCAGCGGCCCGGCCTGCGGCTGCTGGTCGCCGGGCCCGGCGACGCGGACGACCTGTTCGGGCGTTTCCCGGCCGACCTGCGCGACCGGGTGACCTTCCTCGGGCTGGTCTCCGAGGAGGACAAGGCGCGGATGTTGCGCAGCGTGCACCTCTACGTGGCGCCGAACACCGGCGGCGAGTCCTTCGGCATGATCCTCACCGAGGCGCTCGCGGCGGGCACGACCGTCGTCGCCAGCGACCTCGACGCGTTCCGCCGCGTGCTCGACGGCGGCAGGGCCGGCCGGCTGTTCCCGACCGGGGACCCGGCCGCGCTGCGTACCACCCTCGCCGACCTGCTCGACGATCCCGGCGCCCGGGCCGCGCTGACGGCCTGCGGTGACCAGGTGGTGGCCACCTTCGACTGGCCCGTGGTCGCCCGGCGGGTGCTGGAGGTGTACGCGGCGGCGATCGAGGCCACCGACGGGCGGGTCATGGACACCGAATGGGTGGGGCTGGACTAGACGATGTCGCGCATGTGGTGGGTGGTGCTCGCGGCCCTGGTCGTCGGGCTGGTCGTGGCGTACCTCGTCTGGACCGCCGGACGGGTCGGCCGGCTGCACGCCCGGGCGGAGCTGGCGGCCCGCGCCCTGGAGGCCCACCTGCTGCGCCGGGCGGCGGCCGCCGCGGTCCTGGCCGAGCGCCGCTACGGCGTCGAGCTGTACGCGGCGGCGCGGATCGCGCTGGACGCCGAGCCGGACGAGCGGGAGGCCGCCGAGAACGACCTCACCCGCCAGCTGCGGGCGGTGGAGCTGGACCCGGCGGATCCGGACTGCGAGGCGGTGATCGGCGCCAGCCGGCGGCTCGCCCTGGCCCGCCAGGTGCACACCGACCTGGTCCGCGACGCCCGCGCGGCGCGGGGCCGCCCGCTGGTGCGCCTGTTGCGGATGGGGCGCCGCCGGCCGTGGCCGCGCTACTTCGACATCGACGACCCGACGCTCACCGTCCCGGCCGACGTCCCCGCCGGGTGAACCGGCGCAGGCGCGAGCCGGGCGATCGTGATCAGGACCCCATGGACGTCATCCGGCCGCGTTGAGGTCCATCGCGTCCTGATCACCCGGACGCCCCGCGCGCCCGGGCGGGTGGCCGGTGACGACTGCCACAGTGCAGGCCACCGTGGGCCTGATTGGCTGTCGGATCGGCGTTGGGACCGTCGTAGCATTTCCGCAGCCACCCCCCGAGCACGTTCGAGGAGCGATGACCCGTGCCCGAAACCACTGCCCAGAACGCTAGCGCCAGCCCCGTCACCGGCACCGCCCGCGTCAAGCGCGGCATGGCCGAGATGCTCAAGGGCGGCGTGATCATGGACGTGGTCAACGCCGAGCAGGCCAAGATCGCCGAGGACGCCGGCGCCGTCGCGGTGATGGCGCTCGAGCGGGTGCCCGCCGACATCCGTGCCCAGGGCGGGGTGTCCCGGATGAGCGACCCCGACATGATCGACGGCATCATCAACGCCGTCTCCATCCCGGTCATGGCCAAGGCCCGGATCGGTCACTTCGTGGAGGCCCAGATCCTCCAGTCGCTCGGCGTTGACTACGTCGACGAGTCCGAGGTGCTGACCCCGGCCGACTACGCCAACCACATCGACAAGTGGGCCTTCACCGTGCCCTTCGTCTGCGGGGCGACCAACCTCGGCGAGGCCCTGCGCCGGATCACCGAGGGCGCGGCCATGATCCGCTCCAAGGGCGAGGCCGGCACCGGCGACGTCTCCAACGCCACCACCCACATGCGCAAGATCCGCCAGGAGATCCGCCGCCTGGGTTCGCTGCCGGCCGACGAGCTGTACGTGGCCGCCAAGGAGCTCCAGGCGCCGTACGAGCTGGTTAAGGAGGTCGCCGAGAGCGGCAAGCTGCCGGTGGTGCTGTTCACCGCCGGTGGGATCGCCACCCCGGCCGACGCCGCGATGATGATGCAGCTCGGCGCCGAGGGCGTCTTCGTCGGCTCCGGCATCTTCAAGTCCGGCAACCCGGCGCAGCGGGCCGCCGCGATCGTGAAGGCCACCACCTTCCACGACGACCCGGACGTGCTGGCGAAGGTCTCCCGGGGCCTGGGCGAGGCGATGGTCGGCATCAACGTCGACGACATCCCGCAGCCGCACCGGCTCGCCGAGCGCGGCTGGTGAGCAAGCGCCCTTCCGCCCGCCTCGCGGGCGCAGGGGCCACCACGGCAGGTCGACGAGAGGAACGGTGACATGAGCGACGCACCCGTGATCGGTGTGCTCGCCCTCCAGGGGGACGTCCGCGAGCACGTCGCCGCGCTGGCGGCGGCCGGCGCGGACGCCCGCCCGGTACGCCGTACGCAGGAGCTGGACGCGGTGGACGGGCTGGTCATCCCCGGCGGCGAGTCCACCACGATCAGCAAGCTCGCCGACATCTTCGAGCTGCGCGAGCCGATCGACAAGCGCATCGCCGACGGCATGCCGGTCTACGGCTCCTGCGCCGGCATGATCATGCTGGCCAGCGACGTCCTCGACGGCCGCCCCGACCAGCGCGGCTTCGCCGGCATCGAGATGACCGTACGGCGCAACGCGTTCGGCCGGCAGGTCGACTCGTTCGAGGCGTCGGTGGGGATCACCGGCGTCGAGGGCGGGCCGTTCCACGCGGTGTTCATCCGGGCGCCCTGGGTCGAGCGGGTCGGCGACGGCGTCGAGGTGCTCGGCACGGTGACCGAGGGCCCGGCGGCCGGCCGGATCGTGGCGGTGCGGCAGGGCAACCTGCTGGCCACCTCGTTCCACCCGGAGCTGACCGGCGACGCGCGGGTGCACGCGTACTTCGTGGCGATGGTCCGGGCGTCCCGCTGAGTGGCGGCGACGGGTCCTCCGTTGGGGAGGGCCCGCCGCCTCAGCCGGCCACCGGGCGCAGGTGCCCGGGCAGGCGGCCCCGTAGCCGGTCCAACCCGGCCGCAGTGGCCGCGTCGGCGGGAACGTGGACGACGAGACGCTGGTGGTCGCTCTCGGCGAACTCCAGCGTCTCGTAGGTCAGGCGCAGCAGCCCCACCTCCGGGTGCCGCAGCCCCCGCACGCCGGTGACCGGCGCGGCCACCGGTCGCCGCTGCCACCGCTCGGTGAAGGGCGCGCCGACCGTACGGGCGAGCCGCTCGGCGAAGTCGTCGACGGCCGGGTCACCCTGGCGCAGCCGGTGCAGCTCGGCGATCTGGTGGTCGGCCAGCTGTGCCCAGTCGGGGAAGTGTTCGCGGGCGCGCTCGTCGGCCAGCACGAACCACACCAGGTTGGGGCGGTGACCGTCGAAGAGGCCCAGCGGGCGGGCCAGCCGGTCGAACGGATCGTTCCAGGCCAGCAGGTCGCCGAGCCGGTTCAGCACGTACGCGGGGGAGTCCCGCAGCGCGTCGAGCACCGCGCCGACGGTCGGCCGAACCGTGCGGGAGACCGTCTGCCGCTCACCCGCACACAGGCTCCGGCCGTGGTTCGCCGCCGCCAACTGCCGCAGATGCTCGCGGTCGGCGTCGTCGAGCAACAGGGCGTCGGCGAGTGCGGCGAGGATCTCGGGCGACGGATGGGTGTCACGGCCCTGTTCCAGGCGGGTCAGGTATTCGACGCTGACCTGTGCGAGCGTCGCCAGCTCGGCTCGACGCAGCCCGGGTGTGCGCCGCCGAAAGCCTGCGGCGAGGCCGACCTGGGCCGGCTGCACGGCTTCCCGGCGGCTACGCAGGAACGCGCCCAGTTCTCCGTCCATCACCCGGCCATCCTGGCAGTGTTCCGCCGACGGAGGGTGGCCCTGTCGGGGCCACCCTTGCGGCGGTCTCCCCACGCCGCCGGACCGGTCGCAGGCTCGTCGGCATGGAGAACGCACAGACAGCAGGGCCGGTCCGGATCGGCCTGATCGTGGGAAGCACCCGTCCCGGCCGGCGTGGCCCGGCGGTCGCGGGGTGGGCGACGGAGGTCGCGGCGGGGCACGACGCGGTGCGTTCCGGTGGGGCGACCGTGACGGTGCTGGACCTGGCGGAGCAGCAGTTGCCGCTGCTCGACGAGCCGGTGCCGGCGATGTTCGGCGACTACCGGAACCCGCACACCCGCCGCTGGTCCGCCCTGGTGGGGGCCTGTGACGCGTTCGTGTTCGTCACGCCGGAGTACAACCACTCCGTGCCGGCCGTGCTGAAGAACGCCGTCGACTACCTCCACGCCGAGTGGAACGGCAAGCCGGCCGGAATACTCAGCTACGGCGTGCGGGGCGGCACCCTGGCCGGCGAGCACCTACGGCAGATCCTGACCGAGGTGCGGGCGATGGTCGTGCCCACCGCGGTCTCGCTGACCGTCTTCACCGACTTCGACTTCTCCGGGGCGGATCCAAGCGATCCGACGGCACCGGGGCGGATCGCGCCGGCGACCGAGCGGGCGGAAGCCCTGTCGGCGATGCTGACGGAGATCGTCGCCCAGGCGCACGAGCCGCGCCCGGGTGACCCGGTGGCGGCCGACGCCGGCGCGGAGCGGGTGGGATGAGCATGGAAACGATCATCATCAGCTACCGGGTCCGGGCCGGGCACCTGTCGGAGCACCTGCGCCTGCTCGGGGCCGTACACGAGGAGGTGGCCCGGACCCAGCCGGCCGGGCTGCGGTTCGTGACGCTCCAACTGGACGACGAGCGGAGCTTCGTGGACATCGCCGTGGCGCCCGAGCTGCCGGGCCCGTTGCCGGAGCTGGAGTCGTTCCGCCGCTACCGGCCCGGCTTGGAGGACCGGTGTGAACAGCGGTCCACCTCCGGGTTCAGAGTGCTGGGCTCGTACGGCTTCGGGACCTGACCACAGCCGCGTTTTCGTCCCGTCTGTCCCGTTGCGGGCGGGCGGGGCGGGGCGGCGGCGCGCGGCGCGGTGACAGCGACCCGCCGGGCGTCGGTAGGATTGCCGAGATTCGGCGGGGCCAGCTGCCCGTCACGGCTTTCCCGCAGGGCTGACCGGCACCACCGCGTGCGCCGGCGGGAGCGGGGCGTGCGCGGTCGGTCGATGCAGACGGCGGGTAGCAACGGAGGTAGCAGATGTCCGGCCACTCAAAGTGGGCGACGACCAAGCACAAGAAGGCGGTCATCGACGCCAAGCGCGGCAAGATGTTCGCCAAGCTGATCAAGAACGTCGAGGTCGCCGCGCGGACCGGCGGCGGTGACCCGGCCGGCAACCCGACGCTCTACGACGCCATCCAGAAGGCGAAGAAGAACTCGGTCCCCAACGACAACATCGACCGGGCCGTCAAGCGCGGCTCGGGCCTCGAGGCCGGCGGCGCCGACTGGCAGACCATCATGTACGAGGGCTACGGCCCGAACGGCGTCGCGATGCTGATCGAGTGCCTGACCGACAACCGCAACCGCGCGGCGACCGAGGTGCGGACCGCGCTGACCCGTAACGGCGGCTCGCTCGCCGACGCGGGCTCGGTGTCGTACATGTTCTCCCGCAAGGGCGTGGTGATCGTCCCCAAGGGCGCGACGACCGAGGACGACGTGATGATGGCGGTCCTCGACGCCGGCGCCGAGGAGGTCAACGACCTGGGCGAGGCGTTCGAGGTGGTCTGCGAGCCGACCGACCTGATCGCCGTGCGGACCGCGCTCCAGGACGCCGGCATCGAGTACGAGTCGGCCGAGTCGTCGCTGATCCCGAGCGTCAACGTCCCCCTCGACGAGGACGGCGCCCGCAAGATCTTCAAGCTGATCGACGTCCTGGAGGACTGCGACGACGTGCAGAACGTCTACGCGAACTTCGACGTCAGCGACGAGGTGATGGAGGCCGTCGGCTGATCCCGACGTCCCCGGTGCGCGGGCCGGCGCCGCCGCGACCGCCGTCGACTCCCGAGCGGGAGCCGACGGCGGGAGGCGGTGGCCCGCGCGTCGCCCCCGAACCGGCGCGTTCTGTCCGACATGCGACCGATTTCGTCGGACGCGCGGGGTTCGTGCTCGGGGGTGTGCCGTCCCGCGCTGGCTAGGCTGCGGAAGTGGATCTTCCGGGCGAGGCGGGGCGAAGCGGTGGCCGGGCGGGCGACGGCGGCCGGTTCGCGCCGGGCGACGTCGTGGTCCGGCGCGAGATCCTGCGCGGCGAGGTGTGGTTCGGCTGCCCGACGATCTGCGTCGAGGACTCGCCCGACCTGCTCGTGCTCTACCTGCCTCCGGGCGCGGAGTTCGGCTTCCCCGAGGCCGGCCGCTTCCCGTGCGGGCGGCACCCGTGGCAGGCCGCCGGGCACCGGGCGTGGAGCGGGCACGGCAAGCTCATGCTGCACCGCCCGGGTGAGGCGCATTCCGTGGACGTCTTCTGGGCCGGCCCGCAGCGCGCCTTCGCCGGTTGGTACTTCAACCTCCAGGAGCCGTTTCGGCGTACGCCGATCGGGGTGGACACCCTCGACCACGAGCTGGACCTCTGGTGGGGCGCCGGCGACGACCGCTACGTCTGGAAGGACGTGGAGCTGTTCGCCCAGCGCCTCGACGAGGGGCGCTACCCGGGGATGGCCGAGGCGATCCGGGCCGAGGGCGACCGGATCGCCGCCCTGCTCGACGCGGGGGAGCGCTGGTGGGACGAGGCCTGGTCGGCCTGGCGCCCGGACCCGGCCTGGCCGGTGCCGACCCTGCCGTCCGGCTGGGACACCGTCCCACCGTCCGGCTGGGACACGGCCCCACCCTCCCGCTGACCGCGCGCCACGGTGGCCGACCCGGAACCCCACCGTCCCTGCTGCTCGCCGCGGGCCGGTGTCTCCGAAACGATGATCGTCGCCCGGCGCCTGACGCGTCGCGCCGGTGGCGTCCGCCGCCGACCGGCGACGCGGCATCCGCCGTCGACCCGCGCGTGCCACGGCGGCGCCGACGGGCCGGTGGCCCGCCGGCGCCGGCGCTCAGCCCAGCGTCTTCTCCCGCGACCGCCACGCCGTCCGCACCGAGGTGCGGCCGTTGGTGCGCAGCAGGGAGCCCTCGTACACCCGGGCCCCGGCGGCCACGAACGCGGCGGCCGCGACCAGCAGCAGGGCCAGGGACACCAGCGGCTCCCAGCCGGCCGCGTCCCCGGTGAACAGCCGCAACGGCATCGCCGTCGGCGCGGAGAACGGCAGGTAGGACAGCACCCGCATGGCCGTCGCGTTGTCGTTCAGGAAGATCACCGCGAAGAACGGCAGCATGACCGCGAGCTGTACCGGCGTCGACACGCCCGCGATGTCCTCCTGGCGGTTCACCAGTGCGCCGGCCGCCGCCCACATGGCCGCGACCAGCACGAAGCCGAGCAGGAAGAACGGCAGGAACCAACCGATCGCCGGGGCCAGCAGCGAGAGCAGCCCGCCGCTGTCGCCGAACTGCACCCCGACGAGGGCGACCAGGGCGACCAGCGCGATCTGCCCGAGGGCCAGCACCGTGCCGGCGATCATCTTGCCGGCCAGCAACGCCCGTACCGGCACCGCGGCCACCAGGATCTCCACGATCCTCGTCTGCTTCTCCTCGACGATGCTCTGCGCGATCTGCACGCCGAAGGTCTGCGAGGTGACGAAGAAGATGAACGCGAAGGCGAACGGCACCAGGAAGGCCACCACCGGGTCCACGGCGTCGGGGTCCAGCAGCCGGACCGCGGGCTGCGTGCTCAGCGCCGCCACCACGTCGTCGGGGGCCTCGTCCATGGCGAGCACCGCCGGCCCGGAGACCACCGCGGCGTCGACGTCGCCGTCGCGTACGGCCTGCTCGGCGGCGCGGTCGTCGGCGACGGTACGCACCTCCAGCCCGGCCTCGCGCAGCGGGCCGGCCGCCGCAGCGGTCACCGCCACGCTCGACGGGCCGCCGGAGAGCAGCGGCGGCAGGATGGTCGCGGCGGCGGCGATCAGCAGGAAGAACAGGGTGCTGAACAGGAAGGTGCGGTCGCGCAGCTTGACCCGGATCTCCCGGGCGGCGACCAGCCGGGTGGCCTGCGTGGTGTTCACTGGGCGACCTCTCGGAAGATCTCGGTGAGGGAGGGGCTGACCGGGCGGAACGCGCGGACGGGGCCGCGCGCCAGCGCCGCGTGCAGCACCGGCTGCTCGTCCGTGCCGGGCGCGAGGTCGAACACGGCGCGCGCGCCGTCCAGGTCGACGAGCGTCACCCCCGGCTGGTCCCGCAGCCAGCCGGCGTCGGTCTCCACCACCAGCTCGTACCGGGGCACGGTGTAGGTGGCGCGCAACTCCTCCCGGCTGCCGGCGGCCCGGATCACGCCGCCCCCGATGATCACCAGGTCGTCGCAGAGCCGCTCGACGACGTCCAGCTGGTGGCTGGAGAAGAGCACGGGCGCGCCCGCGGCGGCCCGCTCCCGCAGGACCGCCACGACCGTGTCCACGGCCAGCGGGTCGAGCCCGGAGAAGGGCTCGTCGAGCACCAGCACCTCGGGGTCGTGCACCAGGGCGGCGGCGATCTGCGCGCGCTGCTGGTTGCCCAGCGACAGCGTCTCCAGCAGGTCGTCGCCGCGCTCGGCGAGCCCGACCCGCTCCAGCAGCGCGTCCGTGTCGCGGCGCGCGGCGGCGGCGCTCATCCCGTGCAGCCGACCCAGGTAGGCGACCTGGTCCCGGACGCTCATCTTCGGGTAGAGGCCGCGTTCCTCCGGCATGTAGCCGAAGCGCCGGCGGGCCTGCCGGCTCAGCGGCGCTCCCTGCCAGGTGATCTCGCCGGCGTCGGGGGCGAGCACCCCGAGGATGATCCGCATGGTGGTGGTCTTGCCGGCGCCGTTGCCGCCCACGAAGCCGGTCATCCGGCCGGCGGCCACGTCGAAGGACACGTTCTGGAGCACCCGCCGGTCGCCGAAGCTTCGGTCGACGCCGTCGAGGCGGAGCACATTGGTCACGGCGCCCACGCTAGATCGTCGGCCGCCGCCCGCCGTCCGTCCCGAGATCGAGCAGGACGTCCCCCTCGTGGCGGAGCCGGGTCAGCCGCCGGGGCGCACCACCCCGTGCTCGTACGCGAACACCACCGCCTGCACCCGGTCGCGCAGGCCCAGCTTGGCGAGCACCCGGCTGACGTGCGTCTTCACCGTCGCCTCGCCCAGGTGCAGCTCGGCGGCGATCTCGGCGTTGCTGGCGCCGCCGGCGACCAGGACCAGGACCTCCCGTTCGCGGGGGGTGAGATCCCGCAGCGCCGCCTCGGGAGCCGTCCTCGGGCCGCCCGGCGTGACGGGCTCGCCGGGGCGGGCGAAGGTGGCGATCACCCGCCGGGTGAGTTCCGGGGCGAGCAGACCGTCGCCCCGGGCGAGCACCCGGATCGCCTCGATCAGGGCCTCCGGGGTGCCGTTCTTGAGCAGGAAGCCGCTGGCCCCGGCGCGCAGCGCGGCGAACAGGTAGTCGTCCCGGTCGAACGTGGTGAGGATCAGTACGGCCGGCCCGCCCGGCCCGTCCTCCTCGGCGGTGATCCGCCGGGTGGCCTCCAGCCCGTCGACCCCGGGCATCTCCACGTCCATCAGCACGACGTCCGGACGCAGCGCCCGGGTCATGCTGGCGGCGCGCTCCCCGTCGGCGGCCTCCCCGACGACCTCGATGTCGTCCTCCACCTCCAGGATGACCCGGAAGCCGGTGCGGACCAGGTGCTGGTCGTCGGCGAGCAGCACCCGGACCGGACGGTCGATCCCGGGCACCTCGTCCCCGGCGCTCACGCGGGCCGCCCCACCGGCAGCGGCAGCGGGAACCGGGCCCGTACCCGCCAGCCGCCGCCGGCGCGCGGGCCGACCTCCAGCGCGCCGCCGTGGGTGGCGACCCGCTCGCGCATCCCGACCAGGCCGAGCCCGTCGGCGTTCGGGGGGCGGGTGGCCCGTCCGTCATCGGTCACGTCGACCTCCACCTCGTGTGCCAGGTAGCGGATCCGCACGTCGAGCGCGGTCGCGCCCTCGGCGTGCTTGAGCGCGTTCGTCACGGCCTCCTGGGCCACCCGGTACGCGGCCTGCGAGACCGACTCCGGCAGCGGCGTCGGGTCCCCGTACACCCCCATGGTGGCCCGCAGCCCGGCCTCGCGGGCACGCTCGACCACGGCCGTGATCTGGTCTATCCCGGCGGGCCCCGGCTGGTCCGGGCGGTCCGGTCCGCCGTCGCGGGCGCGGAGCAGGCCGAGCATCCGGCGCAGCTCGTCGACGGCCGTGCGGGCGGTCTCCTCGATCGCGCTCAGCGCCGTGCGGGCCTTGACCGGGTCCTTGTCGAACACCCGGCGGGCGGCGGCCGCCTGCACCCCCATCACCGACACGTGGTGGGCGACCACGTCGTGCAGCTCGCGGGCGATGCGGACCCGCTCGCCCACCACCGCGTGCTCGCGGACCTCGGCCTGCGAACGGCGCAGCTCCTCGGCCCGTGCCTGCACCTCGTGCTGACGCCGGGCGGCCAGCCACGCGGTTTCCCCGAAGAAGTACGCGAACCCGAAGTAGAGGCCGTTGACCAGCACCCCGTTCACCATCGCCGCGAGCAACGGGGGCACGGGTCCGACCGCGCGGGCGAACGCGTCGGCGGGGATGTTGGTGTAGGAGGTCGCGTAGTAGAGCCCGAGCCACAGGAACATGGTGGCGATGACGCCGATCCGCAGCCGCCGGGACAGCCGCCGGTCCCGGCCCCACGCGCCCAGCGTGTAGAGGGCGGCGAACAGCGCCCACGAGGCGAGCTGCGTCTCCGGGGCGGAGCGGGCCTGCGCGGCGATGAACGCGACCGAGACCACCAGCGTGACGGCGGCGGGGAACCGGCGTCGCCAGATCAGCGGCAGGGTCACCGCGACGGTCCAGAAGATCTGCTCCGGGCCGGACGGCGGCGGGCCGAGCAGGAACGCGCCGGCGCTGCGGGCCAGGGTCAGGCTGAACAGCGCCAGAACGGTGGCGGCCAACCCGATGTAGACGTCCAGCCGGCGCTGCTCCGGGGTGGGCCCCGGGCGCCGCCAGCCCTCGTCGGTGTCGCTGTTCATCCAGGTCAGGATCTCATCCCGCCGGCCGCCGCCGGTCCGGCACCCGGCCGGCTTCCCCGCCACGGCCACCGCCGGCGCGCCGCGCCCCGTCGAGTGGCCGGCGTCGGCACGCGCCACGGCCCGGCACGCGGGGGCGCGCCGGGCCGTGGCCGTGGTGGGATCAGGTGCGGTTGCGGTACGTCTTGACGGCGCTGTCGAGGATGTCCCAGAGCGTCACCAGCACCGTGCCGGCGATCACGGCGGTCGCGACCAGGTTCAGGTTGTCGCCCTCGCCGAGCCACTCGAAGCGGGCCACCAACTCGGGGTTGAGCAGCCGGTCGGTCGACATCAGCCAGACCACCGGCACCGCGAACGTCAGGTCGAGCACCGCGTTCACCGCGACCAGCGGCCAGGTCCAGCGCCCGGCCCGGTACTTGGCGATCTCCAGGCCGATGGTGGCGACCAGCACCGCGATCAGGAACGGCAGCCAGAAGCTCCACAGCGCCGGGTCGAGGATCGGCAGGTTCTCACCGTCGGTGGGAACGAACGAGCGGAAGTGCTGCATCGGCAGGTAGATGATGATCAGTGCCAGGAAGGTGACCGAGGCGGCGATGTCGGTCAGGGTGATCTGCCGCCCGGCCGTGTCCTCCGGGAGCTGGTCGACGTTCCACTCGGGCAGGTGCAGGGGGGTCTTGGTGCGCTCCAGCACCGCGAAGACCACGGTCACCCAGAAGGCGATCTGGACCGCCACCTGGATGGCGGCGGAGATGCCGGCGCCGATCCCCTCACCCGCGTCGCCGCCGTCGGCGACCTCCAGCAGGCCGACCAGCACGCCGGCCATCGCCGGGATGAAGCTGAGCAGCAGCTTCATCAGCCGCGACCAGGCCAGGTAGTAGGCCGGGCCGATCAGCTGCAACCGGCGGTCGGCGTAGCGGGCGGCGAGCTTGTCCGGGTCGCCCAGCTCCGTGAGCACCTCCCGCTCGGCGGCGGCGGCGTCCTGCCCGCCGGCCGTGCGGCCCTCGACCATGTCCTCGATCGAGGCGCGCAGCTCGGTGGCGATCTCCTCGCGGCGCGCGACCGGCACCGAGCGCAGGGTCGCGGCGAGGTATCGGTCGGTCAGGGTGTTCATCGGTCGGCTCCTTCGATCAGCCCGGTCAGGGAGGTCTGCACTGTGGCGAGGTCGGTGAGGAGGCGGCCCAGCACCGACTCGCCCTCCTCGCTGGTCCGGTAGAACTTGCGTGGCCGGCTCTCCTCGGTGTTCCACTCGCTGGTCAGCAGCCCCTGTTCCTCCAGCCGCCGCAGCAGCGGGTAGAGCGTGTTGGCGTCGACCGGAAAGCCGTGGTCGGAGAGGCGTTGCAGCAACGCGTAGCCGTAGTCGGGACGGCGCAGCGCGACGAGGCTCGCCACCACCACGGTGCCCCGACGCAACTCCTGGAGGTGCGTTCGCAGGATCTCATCGCTCACCATGTGTCACACCATACTGTGTGGCACACACTATTGTCCAGCGACACATCATCGCGTCCGTCAACATCAGTGTGTTCGGGCGAAGCGGACGGCGGCGGACCCCCGGAGGGATCCGCCGCCGCGTGCGTCGGTCGCTCAGCAGGACCGGCCCTCCCGGAAGCCGCGCTCGACGACGGACGCCGGGCCGACCTGGAGGTAGCCGACCCCCGGCCGGATCGGGTGACCGGTGAACAGCTCCACCCGGGGGCCGACGCGTACCAGGTACGCCGAGGCGTCGCCCGCGTCGTTGCGGATCATCGAGCCCCGCGGGCCGTAGATCTCCTCCAGGGCGGCGAAGGACATGCCCACCGCCGCGCCGGCGGGGGTGCGCGGCGGCGCGGTGGCGGTGCCCACCCCCACCAGCCGCCCGTCGAGGAAGGTCAGCAGGACCTTCCCCGCCCAGGCCCCGGTGACGCCGGTGTGGACCGTGCCGTCGCAGTCCGGAGCCACCCAGTCGATGAGGCCGGCCGCCGACAGGCGCGCCAGGTCGGCCCCGATCCGGAACGGCCCGGCGCCCCGGACGCTGATGACCTCGACCTCGTCCCGCCCGGCGGCGGCAGGGCCGGGATCGACGCCGGGGCGGTCGGTCGGGTGCCCGGCGGCGACGGCCGGCCGGGGCGCGGCGGCGGCCGGGGCCGCCAGGGCGATCGGCACGAGCCCGGCCGTGGCCAGCAGGGCGGTGACGACGGTGTACGAGAGACGGTGCACGGGGATCTCCTCCTCGGTGGTGCGGATGTCCTCGTCCTCTTGGTCTCCCGGCCGACCGGATCGGTTCGTCGGGTTCCCGACCGACGCGCTGCGGGACGGCCCAGGCGCGCCGCCGAGGGCTGCCGCCGCACCGACGCGCCGTCTACTGTCGAGGCGGAACGGCGGCCGGCGGTGCCGGTGCCGGGGGGTGGTGCGGTGACCAGTCCGGAGCGGATCGGGCCATACCGGATCGAGCGACTGCTGGGCACGGGGTCGTTCGCGACGGTCTGGCTCGGCCACGACCCGGTGCTCGACTCCCGGGTGGCGATCAAGGTGCTGGCCGAGAACTGGCACCACGACCTGCGCGTACGGGAGCGGTTCCTCGACGAGGCCCGCCTGCTGCGCCGGCTCGACGACGAGCGGCTGATCCGCGTCCACGCCGCCGGCGAGCTGACCGACGGCCGGCCGTACTCGGTCATGGCCTGGGCCGACGGCGGCAGCCTGCACGACCGGCTGGCGGCCGGCCCGGTGCCCCCGACCGCCGCCCTGGCCCTGCTGACCGAGATCGCCGCCGGGGTCGCCGTCCTGCACCGCCACGGCGTGGTGCACCGCGACCTGACCCCGGGCAACGTCCTGTTCCGCTCCGGCCCGGACGGCGAGCGGGTGCTGATCGCCGATCTCGGGCTGGCCAAGGCCCTCGCCGCCGCCTCCGGTCTCACCGCCCGGGCCGGCACCCCCGGCTACATGGCCCCCGAACAGGACGACCCGCTCGCCGTCGTCGACACCCGCACCGACGTGTACGGCCTGGGCCGGCTCGGCCTGCGGCTCCTCGGCGCGGACGCGGAGCGCGTGGCGGGCGACCTGCCGCACCCGGGCGGGGCGGTCCGACTGCGGCAGGGCGTGCCGCCGCAGGTGGCGGCCGTGCTGCGCCGGGCCACCGCACCCCGGCCGGTGGACCGGTACCCGGACGCCACCGCCTTCCGCGCCGCCCTGCGGAGCGCCGCCACCGCGCCTGCCCGCGCGGATCCCGTCCCGCCCGGCCGGGCCGCCGCCCCACCGCCGCGCCCGTTCGCGGGCGGACCGGCGCGTGCGGGGGACCGGCGGCCGGGCCGACGGCGGTTCGGGGCGGTGGCTCTGGGCGTCGCGGCGCTGTTCGCGGTCGGGACCACGGCGGGCGACGCCGCGACCGCCGGATGGGACGCCGACACCGGGACGAGCGGGCCGCTGACGGTCCGGCTGCCGCCCGGATGGCAGGCCACCGGCACCGGCTGGGCCGGCCGGTACGGCCCCGACGGCCGGCTCGAACCGGCCCTGGTGATGTCGCCCGACCCGCACCGGTGGGCCGCCGACCCCACCGTGCCGGGTGCCTTCGTCGGGCTGTCGGCCAGCATCGCCGCGCGCACCAGCCCGGCGGGATTCGTTGCCGAGCGCGCCCATACGGCGTGTGCCGCCCTGCCGGTACGCCGCATCCGGCAGGCGGGCGTGGACTGGGTGGTGGCGCGGTTCACCTGCGACCGGGGCCGTCCCGAGGTCGTCGAGGCCGCCGGGCTCGCGCCCGGCCGCGCCGGCCTGGTCTACGTGCAGATCACGCCCCCGGCCGGCAGCCGAGCCGACTTCGTCGACACGCTGCTCGCCGGGGTGACGGTGAGCTGACCCTCCTGGGGCCCGCCCGATGCCGTGGGCTTCCCGGGCCGGTCACCCTGCGCTGCTAACGCCGCCGCCCGGCCGAGGCGGCCCCGCAGGAACTCCTCGAACGTCAGCAACCAGGGGAACCGGTCCCGCAGGCCGGCGATGTCGGCCTGGTATCCGCTCTCGGCGAACCACCCGTACATGCGGTGCTCGATGGGTTGCGGCTCCAGCCGGGTGGGGGTGCCGGTGAGCGCCTCGTAGATCTCGGCGACCCGCGTGAGGGTCAGCTCGTCCCCGGCGATCTCGATCTGGGCGCCGAGGAAGTCGGCGGGGTGGGTGAAGACGTGCGCGGCGACGCGGCCGATGTCGTCGGAGGCGATCAGCTGGAGCGGCCGGTCGGGCAGGACCTGCAGCCTCAGGACCCGTTCTCCCTGGGCGTCGGCGTAGTGGAGGAGGTTGTCCATGAAGAATGCCGGCCGCAGGATGGTCGCGGGCAGGTCCAGAGCCTGGATGTGCCGCTCGATCTCGGCCTTGGTCTCGAAGTGGTCGATGCCGGTCCGCCGCTCCGCGCCGCCCACCGAGCTGTAGACCAGGTGCGCGACGCCGGTCTCCCCGGCCACGTCGGCGACGGTTCTGCCCTGCCTGATCTCGGCCGCGAGGGCGTCCGGACCGAGCGCCAGGGCCTGGACGCTGAAGACACCGTGCACGCCGCGCATCGCCGCGCGGAGCGAGGTGGCATCGTCCATGTCCCCCTCGACCAGGGTGGCGCCCTGCTCCTCGAGGAGGCGCGCGGCCGGCTTGGCCCGATCGCGGACGAGCGCCCGCACCTGCCAGCCGGACTCGAGCAACCGGTGGGCCGTGGCGCCGCCCTGGTTGCCGGTCGCGCCGGTCACGAGAATCGTCTTCCGCTCCGTCATGACGGTCCAGCCTAGGGAAGGGGCTGGTCAGCCCGGCCTCAAGGGGGACGCCCATCGGCGCAGGTGCATGCCTGGCCGCCGCCGCCCGCGCGTCGGTGCTAGCGCACGACCACGGTGACCGTGTGCGTGGTGCCGCCCTGCGGGATCAGCACGTCCACGGTGCCGGGGCGGACGAACCGGATGTCGACCACCCCGCCCTCGTAGCTGCGGGAGACCAGGTCCTCCCGGTCCACGGTCACCTCGCCCGGGCCGATGCCGATGATCCGCAGCACGCCGCCGGTGGCGAAGCAGAGCGAGGGGAGCAGCGCCAGTTCGGTCTCGGCCAGCACCACGTCGTGACGCACCGCCCCGAAGCAGGTGCCGGGCGGCCCGCTCGGCGACCGCGTCGCGCCCGGCGTACGCCCGGCGGCGGTCGTCGGGGGCGCAGCCGGCGGGGGCCGCCGAGCCGGGGGGACGACGGCCGGCGGGCTCGGCGGACGACCCGGTGTGCTCGGCGACGGCGGCAGGGCCGACGACGGCAGGGCCGACGGGGAGGGCGAGGCCGGGCCGGGGGAGCGGGCGGCCGGTGCCTGCACGGGCAGCGGCGAGACGGGCGCGTCCCCGCCGCCGCACCCCGCGACCGGCACGGCCACGATCATGGCGACCACCGCGATCCTGGCGAGCCGCGGCGCGGCGGACCGTGAGCCGCCGGAGCCGCGCGACGCGCCCCGGCGGACGCCGTCCCCGCCGGCGCACTCCGACTGCTCGCCCGCCCCGGCCTCCGCCGCCGTCCGCCGACGGCCCGAAGTCACCGCCACCCTCCGCCGGCGGCCCGGCGCGGTCACCGCCGCCCCTCGCCGGCGGCGGGCTCCCCGGACAGCCGGTGCCGCAGCTGCCGGCGGGCCTCGTGGATCCGCGACTTGACGGTGCCCTCGGGCAGGCCGAGCAGGCCGGCGATCTCCCGGTAGCCCAGCCCGAGGACGTCGCGCAGGGTCACCGCCTCGGCGAGTTCGGGGCGCAGCGCGTCGAGCGCGTCGAGCAGGTCCAGCCGGGTGCCGGCGACCACGCTCGTCCGGCGCGGGTCCACCGGTTCCGGCAGCGGCACGCCGCCGGCCTCCACCAGCCAGCGCCGCCGCAGCACCCGGTACGTGGAGCGGGCCCGGTTGGCCGTCAGCCGGTACAGCCAGGTGTGGAACGACGACCGGCCCTCGAACCGGCCGATGCCCCGGACCAGCGCGAGCAGCGCGTCCTGGCACGCCTCCTCGGCGTCCTCGCGGTGGGGCAGCAGGCGGGCGCAGAGGCGCAGCACCTCCGGGCGGACCGCGACCAGCAGCGCGTCGAGCGCCGCGGGATCGCCGCGCGCCGCCGACTCGACCAGCTCCTCGACACCGTCCGGGAGGGGCATCAGGTCGTCCAATGCTCGCCGGATACCGTCCGTCCAGGCTACGGCCGCGACCGCCGGCCGGGGCGCCCCGAGTCCGGGAACCGACTGCCGGAAGCCGTCGCGGGGCCCCGCCGACCGTCGGCGGCCGGCGCGCGGCGGGGCGGCCGGAGAGACACGCCACCCGGCCCGACCCGGACCGCGCGGCGTCTGGAGCCGCGTCTCGCGGCGGCGATAGGGTAGGCCGTCCGAGCTCGACCATCCCATGATCCGACCCGGGGGGGGGCGCCACGCATGGGCGATTCGTTCGCGCATCTGCACGTGCACACGGAGTACTCGATGCTCGACGGGGCGGCCCGGCTGAAGGACCTCTTCGCCGAGGTCAAGCGGCAGGGCATGCCGGCGGTGGCGATGACCGACCACGGCAACATGCACGGCGCGAACGACTTCTACAAGCAGGCGATGGCCGCCGGCGTCACCCCGATCCTCGGCATCGAGGCGTACGTGGCGCCCGAGTCGCGGTTCCACAAGCAGCGGGTGCGCTGGGGCCGGCCGGAGCAGAAGAGCGACGACGTCTCCGGCAGCGGCGGCTACACCCACATGACCATCTGGGCGAAGAACAAGACCGGCCTGCACAACCTCTTCAAGCTCACCAGCCGGTCGTACACCGAGGGGTTCTTCGTCAAGTGGCCGCGGATGGACGCGGAGCTGCTCGCCGCCAACTCCGACGGGTTGATGGCCACCACCGGCTGCCCCTCCGGCGAGGTGCAGACCCGGCTGCGCCTGGGCCAGTACGACGAGGCGCTCAAGGCCGCGGCGCGGTACCAGGAGATCTTCGGCAAGGAGAACTACTTCCTGGAGATCATGGACCACGGCATCAGCATCGAGCGCCGGGTCCGGCAGGAGCTGCACGACATCTCCCGCAAGCTGGACATCCCGCCCGTGGTCACCAACGACTCGCACTACACGCACGAGTCCCAGGCCGAGGCGCACGACGTGCTGCTCTGCGTGCAGACGGCGGCGAACGTCGCCGACCCGAACCGGTTCCGGTTCGACGGCAGCGGCTACTACATCAAGTCCGCCGACGAGATGCGCGCCGTCGACAACTCCGACCTCTGGCTGGAGGGCTGCCGCAACACCCTGCTGGTGGCCGAGAAGGTCGACCCCACCGGGATGTTCGAGTTCCACAACCTGATGCCCCGCTTCCCCGTCCCGGAGGGGGAGACCGAGGAGTCCTGGTTCCGCAAGGAGACCTTCGCCGGGCTGGCCCGGCGCTACCCCGGCGGCATCCCGGAGGGGCACGTCCGGCAGGCCGAGTACGAGCTGGGCGTCATCATCCAGATGGGCTTCCCGTCGTACTTCCTCGTGGTCGCCGACTTCATCCAGTGGGCCAAGAGCCAGGGCATCGCGGTGGGCCCCGGCCGTGGCTCGGCCGCCGGCTCGCTGGTGGCGTACGCGCTGGGCATCACCGACCTCGACCCGATCCCGCACGGCCTGATCTTCGAGCGGTTCCTCAACCCCGAGCGGGTCTCGATGCCGGATGTCGACATCGACTTCGACGAGCGTCGGCGCGGCGAGGTCATCAAGTACGTCACCGACAAGTGGGGCGAGGACAAGGTCGCCCAGATCGCCACCTTCGGCACCATCAAGGCGAAGGCCGCGATCAAGGACTCGGCCCGGGTGCTCGGCTACCCGTACGCGGTCGGCGACCGGATCACCAAGGCGATGCCCCCGGCGGTGATGGGCAAGGACATCCCGCTGGAGGGCATCTTCGACCCCAAGCACCCCCGCTACGCCGAGGCGGGCGAGATCCGGGGCATGTACGAGGCCGAGTCGGACGTCAAGAAGGTCATCGACACCGCCCGGGGCATCGAGGGGCTGATCCGGCAGACCGGCGTGCACGCCGCCGGCGTCATCATGTCCGCCGAGCCGATCGTCGACCACATCCCGCTGATGCGTCGGGACTCCGACGGGGTGATCATCACCCAGTTCGACTACCCGACGTGCGAGTCGCTCGGGCTGTTGAAAATGGACTTCCTCGGCCTGCGCAACCTGACCATCATCGACGACGCGGTGAAGAACATCCAGCTCAACCACGGCAAGGAGCTGGACCTGCTGGCGTTGCCGCTGGACGACAAGCCCGCGTACGAGCTGCTGGCCCGGGGCGACACCCTGGGCGTGTTCCAGCTCGACGGCGGGCCGATGCGCTCCCTGCTGCGGATGATGAAGCCGGACAACTTCGAGGACATCTCCGCCGTCCTCGCGCTGTACCGGCCGGGTCCGATGGGCGTGGACTCGCACACCAACTACGCGCTGCGCAAGAACGGCCTCCAGGAGATCACCCCGATCCACCCGGAGCTGGAGGAGCCGCTGCGGGAGATCCTCGCGCCCACCTACGGCCTGATCGTCTACCAGGAGCAGGTGCAGCGCGCCGCGCAGATCCTCGCCGGCTACACCCTCGGCCAGGCCGACCTGTTGCGCCGGGCGATGGGCAAGAAGAAGAAGGAGATCCTCGACAAGGAGTTCATCCCCTTCCGGGACGGGTGCCGGGAGCGCGGCTACTCGGACGAGGCGATCCAGAAGGTCTGGGACGTGCTGGTCCCGTTCGCCGGCTACGCCTTCAACAAGGCGCACTCGGCGGCGTACGGGCTGGTGTCGTACTGGACCGCGTACCTGAAGGCGCACTACCCGGCCGAGTACATGGCGGCGCTGCTCACCTCCGTCGGCGACGACAAGGACAAGATGGCGCTCTACCTGTCGGAGTGCCGCCGGATGCGCATCCAGGTGCTGCCGCCGGACGTGAACACCTCCGCGGGGCCGTTCACCCCGGTCGGCAAGGAGATCCGCTTCGGCCTCGGCGCGGTGCGCAACGTCGGCGCCAACGTCGTCGCCGCGATCATGCGCTGCCGGGACGAGAAGGGCGAGTACGCCGACTTCTACGACTTCCTGTCGAAGGTCGACGCCGTGGTCTGCAACAAGAAGACCATCGAATCGCTGATCAAGGCCGGGGCGTTCGACTCGCTCGGGCACTCCCGCAAGGCGCTGCTCACGGTGCACGCCGAGGCGATCGACGCGTACGCCGACGTCAAGCGCAAGGAGGCCGTCGGCCAGTACGACCTCTTCGGCGCCGGCTTCGGCGACGCGGAGACCAACAGCACCACGGTCATGCCCGTGATCGGCGACGGCGAGTGGGACAAGCGCGACAAGCTCGCCTTCGAACGCGAGATGCTCGGCCTCTACGTCTCCGACCACCCGCTCTTCGGCCTGGAGCACGTGCTGGGCGCGGCGGCGGACTGCACCATCGCCGCCCTGTCGGAGGAGGGCACCGTCCCGGACGGGGCCGTGGTCACCCTCGCCGGCATCCTCTCCGGGGTGCAGCGGCGGGTCACCAAGCAGGGCCGGGCCTGGGCGTCGGCCACCCTGGAGGACCTCGCCGGCGGCGTGGAGACCCTCTTCTTCCCCAACACCTACGAGGTGATCGGGCAGTACATCGCCGAGGACGCCATCGTGGTGGTCAAGGGCCGGGTGGACCGGCGCGACGACACCCCACGGATCATGGCGATGGACATGTCCATGCCGGACGTCAGCAGCAACCCGGCGAACAAGCCGGTCACCCTGACCATCCCGGTGCACCGGTGCACCCCGCCGCTGGTGGAGCGACTCAAGGAGACCCTGGTCCTGCACCCGGGCGACACCGAGGTGCACGTCAAGCTGCTCAACGGCGGCCGGACCACCACCCTGCGGCTGGGACCGTTCCGGGTGGCGGCCACCACCGCGCTGATGGGTGACCTGAAGAGCGTCCTCGGCCCCGCCAACGTCAGCTGACGTCGGCGGGGCCGGGCCGGGGTCAGACCCGCGTCATGGTCGAGGGGTAGCCGCCCCCGCCGGGGTAGACCCACTCGCCGGTCACCGTCGCGCCGTCGGCGCTGAACGTGCCCTCGTAGTACGCCGGGCTGCCCTTCGCGCCGCCCCAGATCGTCAGCTTGTCGCCGGTCAGCTCGTAGACGTAGTCGAGGGTGTTGCCGGTCGAGTCGTAGAACCGCGACACCACGTCCGCGCCCGCCGGCTCGCCGAACGGGCGCAGGTTGCCGATCACCTCCAGGCCGGTGACGGGCTGGCCGAACTGGGTGAGCGCGACGCGCTGGAGCAGGAAGAACCGGCCTTCCATCCACTCGTACGTCACGGTCCCCTCGGCGCCGCCGGTGACCGCCCAGGTGCCGACCAGGCGGTCCAGGGCCGTCAGGTCGGCGCTCGGCTGGTGGGTCTCAGACATCTCGTCCTCCTTGATGGGTCGTTGCCGGTACCTCGGAGGCGGCCGGCGGGTCTCGACACGCGCCTGATGTGCCCCCGATCACTTTCCGGTCGTGTCGAGATCCCGGGGCCAGCCACGAGGTAGCGGCAGGAACCCACCAAGGAGGAACCCATGGCCACCCTCGCCGTCCCCACTGCCCGCCGCTCGCCCGACCACCTGTTGCTCGCCGGTGCCCTCGCCGGACCGGGCTTCTTCGCCTCGGCCGTCGTCCAGATGTTGACCCGGGAGGGCTTCGACATCACCCGGCACCCGATCAGCCAGCTCGCCACCGGCGGCCTCGGCTGGATCCAGATCGCGACGTTCGTGCTCGCCGGCCTCGGCGGGCTGGCGCTGGCCGCCGGAATCCGGCGCACCCCCACCGAGGGGGTCGGCCGGCGGGCGCTGCCGATCCTCGTCGGGATCTTCGGCGCCGGGCTGGTCGCCGCCGGTGTGTTCACCATGGACCCGGAGTACGGCTTCCCGGTCGGCACCCCGGACGGGCCGGTCGCGCGGATGTCCTGGCACGGCGTCGCGCACTCGGCCTCGGCGGCCGTCGCCTTCACCGCGCTGGCCGTCGCCGCCATCGTGCTGGCGGTCCGGCACGTGCGCCGCCGGGCGGTGCTGCCGGCCGTGCTGAACGGCGTCGCCGCGCTCGTCCTGCTGATGCCCATGTCGCCGGACCGGATGAGCATCCAGATCGCCGTGAACGGCCTCGTCGCCTTCACCTGGACGACGGTGCTCGCCCTCTCCCTGCGCCGCCCCGCCTGACCCACGTACCGTCGACCAGGCCCGACCAAGGAAGAGGAATCGTGAAGTATCTGCTGCTCAGCTACACCCCGGCTGCCGCCTGGGACGCCGCGACCGCCGACGTCCCGTCCGAGGAGGCGATGGCCGCGTTCGCCGCGTACCAGAGGTTCGAGCGGGAGCTGACCGAGACCGGCGAGTTCGTGGGCAGCGAGGGCCTCGGCCACCCCGTGGTCAGCGCCACCGTCCGCCCGGGCCCGGCCGGCGTGATCGCCACCGACGGGCCGTTCGCCGAGCTCAAGGAGGTCCTGGCCAGCTTCGCCGTGATCGACGTGGCGAGCCGGGAACGGGCCGTCGACATCGCCTCGCGGATCGTCGAGGTGCTGGGTGAGCCGATCGAGATCCGACCGATCATGGGCGAGGACTTCGCGGCGTGACCCACCCGCGCGGGCCCGCGAGCGGAGGTCCTGGAGAGGGTGCGAACGGCGGTGCCGGCGTGACCGCCGACGTCGAGCACCTGCTGCGCACCGAGGCGCCGCAGGTGCTCGGCGCGTTGGTGCGGCGCTTCGGTCACTTCGACGCCGCCGAGGACGCGGTGCAGGAGGCGCTGCTCACCGCGAGCCGGACGTGGCCGGTCGACGGCGTGCCGGAGAACCCGCGCAGCTGGCTGATCCGGATCGGTTACCGGCGGATGGTCGACCTGCTGCGCTCCGAGGGGGCCCGGCGCCGGCGCGAGCAGGAGGCCGCGGCGGCCGAGCTGGCCATGCGGGAGCCGGCCCGCCGGGCGTACCCCCCGCCGGAGACCGACGACAGCCTCACCCTGCTGCTGCTCTGCTGCCATCCGGCGTTGAGCACCACCTCCCAGGTGGCGCTCACGCTGCGCGCGGTGGGGGGTCTGACGACCGCCGAGATCGCACACGCCCACGGGACGACCGAGGGCACCATGGGCACCCGGATCAGTCGCGCCAAACAGCAACTGGCCCGTGCCGGCGCCCGCTTCACCCCGCCGACCGACGCCGACCGGCACGACCGGATGATCGCGGTGACGCGGGTCCTCTACCTGGTCTTCAACGAGGGATACACGGCCTCCGCCGGTGCCGAACTCGCCCGCGTCGACCTGACCCGCGAGGCGATCCGGCTGACCCGGATGCTCCACCACTGCCTGCCGGACGACGCCGAGGTCACCGGGCTGCTCGCGCTGATGCTGCTCACCGAGTCGCGGCGCACCGCCCGCACCGGCCGCGACGAGGAGTTGGTGCCGTTGGACGAGCAGGACCGGACGCGGTGGGATCCCGACCTCGTCCGCGAGGGCACCGAGCTGATCGACAGCGTCTGGAGCCGGCGCGAGGTGGGCCCGTACCAGTTGCAGGCGGCGATCGCGGCCGTGCACGCCGGCGCCGGGTCGCCGGAAAACACCGACTGGCCACAGATCGCGGCGCTCTACCTGTGGCTGGAACGGCTCAACCCCACCGCGCCGGTACGGCTGAGCCGGGTGGTCGCGGTGGCGCGGGCGTACGGGCCGGCCCGGGGGTTGGCCCTGCTCGACGACCTCAACGGGCGCTTCCGGCTGGATCGGGAACCGCTGACCCGGCGACGGGAACGCGCGGTGCGGGCCCACCTGCTCGAGACGACCGGCGAGGCGGCCGGCGCGGCCATCCTGTACCGCGAGGCCGCCGCCCTGACGGACAACCAGGTCGAGCGGCGGTACCTGCTCCACCGCGCCGACCGCCTCGACTGACCACGGCACCACCGTCCCACGAGCGACCAAGCGGGGCCGCGGCGGATGCGGCAAGATCGCGGGCATGACCGTGCCCGCCGGGGAGGCCGTCGCGAGCCCGCTGCGGGTTCGCGACCTGGTGCCGGACTTCCTGGCGTACGCGCGCCGCGCCGCGCACGTCCCCCGGCAGCGGTGGCCAGAGCTGTGGCGGACGCACTACCTGGCACCCCACCGCGACCTGTACGCGGCCCTGGACCGCCGGGGCGACTGGTCCGGGGTGAGCGATCTCGAAGGTGTCCTGGAACGGCTGCACGGGCGGGAGGCGGTGTTCGCCGCGCGCGCGGAGCGGCTGGCCGCGCTGCTGCCCGCCACCGTCGCCGGGGTGGGCCGGGCGATGGGCTGGCCGGGCGACGGGGATCCGCTCGACTGTGTCCTGCTGGTCGGGCTGGAACAGGCCAACGGCTGGGCCGACGAGTTCCGGGGCCGGCTCGCCCTGTTCCTCGCCGTCGAGCGGCTCGGCGAGCCGGAGCACGACGGGCTGCTGGTCCAGCACGAGGTGGCGCACGTGGTGCACGACCGGCTGGCCCACATCCGGGACTGGCCGGAGCACGGGGTCGCCCACGCGCTGCTCACCGAAGGGCTGGCCACCCGGGTGACGGCCGAGCTGGACCCGCGACGACCGGACGACGAGTACCTCTGGATGGGTGCCACGCACCGGCGGTGGCTCGCCGACTGCCGGCGCCGCTGGCCGGAGATCCTGCACCGGATCGCCGCCGACGTGGACGCCACCGACCTCGACCGGTACGCCGCCTGGTTCCTCATGCGCGACAGCGCCCACCGGGGCGACCTGCCGCGCCGCTGCGGCTACCTGGTCGGCCTGGAAGTGGTCCGACTCCTCGGCGAGCGCCATCCGCTGCACGAGATCGCCGCCTGGGACCTCGACCGGGGGCTCGACGAGGTGCGACGAGGTCTGCACGCCCTGCGGGCGGCGGCCTGAGCGCGCCCCACCCGGGGCCGCGAGCGCGGGATTGGCCATCGGAGGTACCCGGCGCGGGTGACTAGCGTCGGCGGCGTGGACATCACACAGGCGCAGAAGTTGTGGCAGCCGCAGCCGGGTTGGCTGAACACCGCCAGCTACGGGCTCCCGCCCGAGCCGGCGTGGGACGCGGTGCAGGAGGCGTTGGCCGACTGGCGGGCCGGGCGCACGTCGTGGGAGGGCTGGGGCCGGGCCACGGAGCGGTCGCGGGCCGCCTTCGCCGGTCTGGTCGGGGTGCCGGTCGCCGACGTCGCGGTCGGCAGCACGGTCTCGCAGTTGCTGGCCCCGGTCGCCGCCGCCCTGCCCGCCGGCGCGACCGTCGTGGTGCCGGAGGTGGAGTTCACCTCCAACCTCTTCCCGTGGCTGGTGCAGGCCGAGCGGGGCGTGCGGGTTCGCCCCGCGCCGTTGGCCGGGCTCGTCGACGCGATCGACGCCGACACCGACCTGGTCGCGTTCAGTCTGGTGCAGTCGGCCGACGGCGCGGTCGCCCCGTACGCCGAAGTGGTTGCGGCGGCCCGGGCGCACGGCGCGTTCGTCGCGGTCGACGCCACCCAGGCGTGCGGCTGGCTGCCCTTCGACGGGAGCCTCGCCGACGTGGTGGCGGTCGGGGCGTACAAGTGGCTGATGGCCCCGCGCGGCTCCGCGTTCGCCTACCTGGCGCCCGCGCTGCGGGAGCGGCTGCGCCCCGACGCCGCCGGCTGGTACGCGGGGGACGACCCGCACGCCTCCTACTACGGCCTGCCGCTGCGCCTGGCCGCCGACGCCCGCCGCTTCGACATCTCGCCGGCCTGGTTCAGCTGGGTCGGCACCGCGCCCGCACTGGAACTGGTCGCCGAGATCGGCGTGCCGGCCGTGCACGCGCACGACGTCGCCCTGGCCAACCGGTTCCTCGCCGGGCTGGGCCGGCCGCCGGGGGAGAGCGCGATCGTCGCGGTGGAGGTGCCCGGCGCGGCGGAGCGCCTGGAGCGGGCCGGCGTCCGGGCGGCGGTCCGGGCCGGCCGGGTGCGGGCGTCCTTCCACATCTACTCCACCGAGGACGACGTCGACCTCGCCCTGGACGCGCTCACCGGCTGACGCCGGGGCGGGGTCGACGTCGGCCGGCCGTCACTTGGCGCCGGTGATGATCCCGGGGTTGATGCAGAGGCCGGGGTTGCTGCCGTTGCGCTCGGCGATCTCCAGGCACCGCGACACCTTGTCGACCTTCGCGTTGGTCTCGGTGATCTGCTTCTGGATGGCGGCGTTCTTCCGGTCCTGCTCCAGGTTGCGGGTCTGGGCGAGCTTGTCCTGGAAGGCCTTGATGTTGCCCTCGGTCTTGTCGTCGTGGTTGACCCGGGTGATCGTGACCGACAGGATGTCGACGTCGCTGGCGAGCCGCGACTCCGCGCTGGTCTTGATGCTCTCGGCGAAGGGCTTCAGGTCCACGTTCAGGCTGCCGGTGTTCGAGTCGATCTTCTCCAGCGGGTTGTACGTGGCGAAGGCGTCGTTGACGGCGCTGTCGAGCTGCACGCCCACCCGCTGACCCCGGAAGCTGTCGAAGTCGCCCTTGTAGTCCATGAACTGCTTCGGCGCGTTCTCCGGCTTGACCTGCCATTCGACGAGCACCTCGACGCAGGCGTCGGCGAGCGTGCCGGTGCGGACCCGGACGCAGTGGTCGCCGCCGATGTGGTCGTACTTCTGCCGGCCCGCGTCCCACTCGCCCACCTTCTGCCAGGGGGCGACCCACTTCAGGCCGGAGCCGGTGACCTTGCCCGTCGGCTTGCCGAAGCTGGTGACGATGCCGACCGAGCGGATCGGCACGGAGTGGGCGCTGGAGCCGACGGTGAACACGACCGTCCCGACGAGGCAGGCGAGCGCCGCCAGGGCGGCGGTCCGCTTGGTCGACCTGTTCGGGGCGGCGAGGGCGAGCAGGCCGGATATCGCCAGGCCGACGGCGAAGATGATCGCAACAGTGAAGCCGAAGGGCATTCGCTCGGCACCTTTCGCGGGAGGGGGCCATCACCCTAGGGGCATCCGTCAAGGCGGAGCGCAGGTGGGGCGCGGCGTGGCGCGCCCACATGGGCGTGGTACGGAACGACCCGGCAGTCACCATTGTCGATGCCGACGGGCGGGGTGGCCGGGCGGCGGAATGGAGTTCCCGCACGGTCCGGCGTCCCGGAATGTGGCTGCCATCGACATAGTTCGACATCCCGGCGCCGCCGTAGGTTTCCAGCACACGACGGCCATGTGACCCCGGTCACCGATCAGGCCGTCGCCGGACCTACGAAGGAGTAGGCGATGGCCGGGCAAGCGCTCCTGTCGGCCCGCGGGCTGACCCGTGACTTCCGGGGTTTCCGGGCGGTCGACGGGGTCGACCTCGACATCGCGGCGGACAGCGTCCACGCGCTCGTCGGTCCCAACGGCGCCGGGAAGACCACCCTGTTCAACCTGCTCACCGGCTTCCTGCGGCCCAGCGGTGGGCGCATCGAGCTGGACGGCCGCGACGTGACCGGGCTGCCCCCCGAGCGGGTCGCCCGGCTCGGCGTGGCCCGGTCGTTCCAGATCACCAGCCTCTTCCCGCAGCTCTCCGCGCGGGAGCACGTCGAGTTGGCGTTGCAGAGCCCGAGCGGACTGGGCTGGCGGTTCTGGCGTTCGGCGAAGCTGATGCGCCGCTACACCGACCGGGCCGGCGAACTGCTCGACATGGTCGGGCTGGCCGAGCTGTCCGAGGCCCCCGCCGAGGCGCTGGCGTACGGGCGCAAGCGGGCGCTGGAGCTGGCCATCGCCCTCGCCCTGGACCCGAAGGTGCTGCTGCTCGACGAGCCGACCGCCGGGATGGGCCTGGAGGACGTCGACCGCACCGTCGAGCTGGTCGCGCGGGTCCGGCGGGGCCGGACGGTGGTGCTGGTCGAGCACAACATGAGCGTCGTCGGGCGGCTCGCCGACACCGTCACCGTCCTACAGGCCGGCAAGGTCCTCGTCGAGGGCCCGTACGAGCAGGTGCGCGCCGACGAGCGCGTGATCACCGCCTACCTGGGAGCCGCTGATGCTGCGCATTGAGAACCTGTCCGCCTGGTACGGCGAGGCGCAGGTGCTGCGGGAGGTCAGCCTGGACGTCGCCGCCGGCGAGGTGGTCACCCTCGTCGGGCGCAACGGCGCCGGCAAGTCCACCCTGCTGCGCTGCGTGATGGGCCTGCACGCCGGCCAGCGCGGCAGGATCGAGCTGGACGGGCGGGACGTCGGGAAGCTGGCCGCGTACCGGCGGGCACGGCTGGGGCTCGGCTGGGTCCCCGACGACCGGGGCAGCTACGCCACGCTGAGCGTGACGGAGAACCTCACCCTGCCGCCGACCGTCGGGCCCGACCCGTGGCCGCTGGAGCGCGTGTACGAGGCGTTCCCCGCCCTGCACCAGCGGCGGGACTCGGCCGCCACCATGCTCTCCGGCGGCGAGCAGCAGATGCTCGCGCTGGCCCGGGTGCTGCGGATGGGCGCCCGGCTGCTGCTCTGCGACGAACCGACCGAGGGACTCTCGCCGCTGCTCGTGCAGCAGGTCGGCGACCTCCTGCGCGAGGCCAAGCGGCACGGGGTGACCGTGCTGCTGGTCGAACAGAACCTGCACTTCGCCACCGGCGTCGCCGACCGGCACTACCTGCTGGCCGAGGGACGCGTCGTGGAGGCGTTGGACAACTCCGAGGTGCGCTCCCGGGAGCGGGAGCTGCTGTCGTACCTCGGCATCTGAATTCCGATTCGACGACCCGCGCGGCGCGCGGGGTGGAGGGATGGGCATGCGTAGGACGGTGGGTGTGGCCGCCGCTTCGGCGGCGGCGATGGTGCTGGTCGCGGGCTGCGGCGGCGGTGGTCCGCAGTCGGGCGGGGACCAGAAGCTGACCGGCGGCAAGATCGTGCTGGGCGTGCTGAACGACCAGTCCGGTGCGTACTCCGAGCTGTCCGGCAGGAACTCGGTCAAGGCCGTCGAGATGGCCATCGCCGACTTCAAGGCGAAGCACGGCGACAGGGCGGTGACGAAGGACATCACCGTGGAGACCGCCGACCACCAGAACAAGCCCGACATCGCCAACACCAAGGCCCAGGAGATGTACGACCGCCAGGGCGTCGACCTGATCCTCGACGTGCCCACCTCGTCGGCGGCGCTGCGGGTGGCCGACGTGGCGAAGGAGAAGAAGAAGCTCTACTTCAACATCGGCGCCGCGACCACCGACCTGACCGGCAAGAGCTGCAACAGGTACACGTTCCACTACGCGTACGACACGTACATGCTGGCCAACGGAACGGGCAAGGTCACCACCGAGCAGGTCGGCAAGAACTGGTACATCCTCTACCCGAACTACGCCTTCGGGCAGGACATGGAGAAGAGCTTCTCCACCGCCATCACCGCCGCCGGCGGGCAGGTCGTCGGCAAGGACGGGGCGCCGTTCCCGAACACCAGCGGCGACTTCTCCACCTTCCTGCTCAAGGCGCCGACGCTCAACCCGAAGCCGCAGGTGCTCGGCACCATGCAGGCCGGCGCGGAGCTGGTCAACGTGGTCAAGCAGTACAACGAGTTCAAGCTGCGGGAGAAGGGCGTCGGGCTGGCGGTCGGCCTGATGTTCATCACCGACATCCACTCGCTGACCCCGGCCGCGCTCGCCGGCACCACGTACACCGACGCCTGGTACTGGAACTTCGACGCGAAGAACCGGGAGTTCGCCGACCGGTTCCAGAAGGAGACCGGCACCCGGCCGTCCTTCGCGCACGCGGCCAACTACTCCGCCGCCACCCAGTACCTGGAGGCCGCGCAGGCCGCCGGCACCGACGACGCCGACACCATCGTCGACGCGCTGGAGGGCAAGACCGTCGAGGACGTCTTCCTGCGCAACGGCAAGATCCGCGCCGAGGACCACCGGGTCGTGCACGACGCGTACCTGGCCCAGGTGAAGCCGCAGTCCGAGGTCACCGAGCCGTGGGACTACGTCAAGGTGCTCAAGACCATCCCGGCGGCCGAGGCGTTCGCCGCCCCGTCCTCGGAATGCAAGCTGTGACGGGCTTCCTGCAGAACACGTTCAACGGGCTGGTGAGCGGGGCGTTCTACGCCCTGCTCGCCCTCGGGCTCGCGGTCATCTTCGGCATGTTGCGGGTGGTCAACTTCGCCCACGGCGCGTTCTACATGCTGGGCGCCTTCGGCGCGTACGTGCTGCTCACCGAGGCGGGCGTGCCGTTCTGGGCGGCGTTGGTGATCATGCCGGTGGGGCTGGCCCTGGTGGGCATGGCACTGGAGCGTGCCTTCATCCACCGGCTCACCCGGCTCGACCCGCTCTACAACTTCCTGCTCACCTTCGGCCTGACGCTCATCCTCCAGGACCTGGTGAAGCTCCGCTACGGCGTGCAGTCCAGCCCGTACGAGACCCCGTCCGCGCTCAGCGGGTCGGTCGACTTCGGGCTCTTCGACTTCCCCACCTACCGGGTCTTCATCCTCGGCTTCGCGGTCGCCGTCTGCGTCGGCGTCTGGTGGGTGCTCACCCGTACCCGGATCGGCATGGTGGTCCGGGCGTCGACCGAGCGGCCCGAGCTGACCCGGGCGTTCGGCATCGACGTCGGACGCTGGGTCACCCCGGTCTTCGGCTTCGGCATCGGCCTCGCCGGGCTCGCCGGGGTGCTGGCCGCGCCGATGCGGGCCGTGAACCCGCTGATGGGCGCCGACCTGATCATCGTGGTCTTCGCGGTGGTGGTGATCGGCGGGTTGGGCTCGATCTTCGGCTCCGTCGCCGCCGGCTTCGGCATCGGCCTCGTGCAGGCGTGGGGCGAGGCGTACCTGTCCGACTTCCCGATCGTGTCGCAGACGATCGTCTTCATCGTGATGGCCGTCGTGCTGCTCTGGCGCCCGGCCGGGCTGTTCGGCCGTGAGGAGGCACCGGCATGACGAGCACCGTCGACACCGAGACCGACGCCGGTCGCCCGGCGCCGAGGTCCGGGCTGGTCGCCGTGACCCGGGCCCCCGGCTGGGTCCGGTACGCGCTGCTCGCCGTCGGGCTGGTGGTGGCGTTCTGGCTGCCCAACGGGCTCTACCCGGCGGTGGCGGTGGACATCCTCTGCTGGGCGCTGTTCGCCGTCGCCGTGGACCTGCTGCTCGGCTTCACCGGGCTGATGTCCTTCGGGCACGCGGCGTTCTGGGGCGCCTCCGCGTACGTCACCGGGCTGACGGCCATCCACCTCGGCCTGCCGTTCCCGGCGGCGGTGCTGGCCGGGGCGCTCGCGGCGGCCGTGCTCGCGGTGCCGATCGGCTACCTGGCGGTGAAGCGGACGGGCATCTACTTCGCCATGGTCACCCTGGCGTTCGCGCAGATGGTCTACTACGTCGCCAACGAGTGGCGCTCGGTCACCCGCGGCGAGAACGGCCTGCAAGGGGTGCCCCGCGAGCTGTTCGGGCTGGACCTGACCGACGACTACTACTTCTACTACGCGATCCTGCCGATCGTGCTGCTCGGGCTGGCCGCCGCCTGGCGGATCGTGCACTCGCCCTTCGGGCGGGTGCTCGTCGGCATCCGCGACAACCCGGCCCGCGCCCGCGCGCTCGGCTACCCGGTGCACCGCTACAAGCTGACCGCGTTCGTGCTGTCGGGCTTCATCGCCGGGCTCGGCGGCGGGCTGTTCGCCGTCGGCCACCGCTTCGTCTCCCTCGACGTGCTGCACTGGACCACCTCCGGCAAGGCGGTCATCGTGGTGGTGCTCGGCGGCATCGGCACGCTCTGGGGCGGGGTGCTCGGCGCGGGCATCCTGGTCCGCCTGGAGGACTGGCTGTCGTTCTCCGGGTTCGAGGCGATCGGTCTGGTCACCGGCGGGATCTTCGTCCTCGTCGTGCTGGTGTTCCGGCGCGGCATCTGGGGCAGCGCCGCGGCCCTGGCGACGCGCTGGGCGGCGTCCCGCCGGCGGTAGTCGCACCCGGGCGCATCCATCCGCGCCCCTCCCGACGTACCCCCGGGTAGTGAACGTCTACCCGGGGGTACGTCTGGTGCTGTCAGATCCCATGCCGGTCGGGGCCGTCGAGACCGCGCGTAAGCAACTCTCGCTGGCCGCCGAGGACCTCGACGCCAACCGGGTCGCCGCGCTCGTCGTCGAGGTGGCCGACGAGTGGGGCGCGGCGGCGCTGTGGGAACAGGTCTGCGCGCCGATGCTGGCCGCGCTGCCCGGGCACACCGCCATCGAGGTCGCGGTCGAGCACGCCCTCGCCGAGGGCCTCCGCGTCGGCCTGGACGTGTTCCGGCGCGTGCCGGGCCGTCCGCTGCCCACCGGCGGCGTGCTGCTGGCCGGCGCCGAGCAGGAGACGCACTGCCTCGGCCTGCACGCGCTGGCCGCCGCGCTGCGCGAGCGGTCCCGGGGCAGCCTGCTGCTCGGGCCGGCGCTGCCGTGGACGGCGCTGGCCAGTGCCGCCCGTCGCGTCCGCCCGCGCATCGTCGTGGTCTGGGCGCAGACGCCGGTCACCGGGCGCGCGTACCGTCTGGTGCGCTTCGCCCGCGACTTCCCGGCGATCCGGGTGTACGGCGCCGGCCCGGGCTGGATCGAGCCGCTCGGCGCGCCGGCGACCCGGCTGGCCACGCTGCTCGCCGCCGTCGCCGCCTGCGCCGCGCCTGCCCTGACCGCGCCGCGCCGGTTCTAATCCGCGGGTACGGCCGGACGGCCGCTGAGCAGGCGGCGGAGCCGTTCGGGGGACTGGACTCCGGAGATCGGGGGCCGACCGTCGATCACCAGCGAGGGGACGCCGGTGACGCCGCACTCCACCGCGCGGCGCTCGTCGGCCCGGACGCGGTCCGCGTAGGCGTCACCGGCCAGCAGGGTGCGGACGTCGGCGACGTCCAGCCCGGCCTCGACTGCCAACCGTTCCAGGGTGTCCGGGGCGGCGATGTCGAGGCCCTCGGTGTGATAGGCGCGCAGCAGCCGTTCCATCATCTCGTCGGCGAGGCCACGGTCGGCGGCCAGGTGACCCAGCCGGTGGGCGTCGAACGTGTTCACCGGTCGCGCGAGGTGCAGGTTGAGTTCCAGGCCCTCGGCCGCGCCGAGGGTGCGGATGCGGGCGATCCTGGCGGGCGCGGCGTCCGCCCACCAGTCCGCCATCGCCTCGGCCGCCGTCCGGCCGGGGGTCCTGCCCTCGTGCGGGGCGAGCTCGTAGCTGCGCCAGACGACCTGTGTCCGGTGACGGTCCGGGACGCCGGTCAGGGCGGCGGCGAGGCGCCTCTTGCCGATGTAGCACCAGGGGCACAGCACGTCCGCGTACATCTCGATCTTCATGAGTTCCTCCGCGTGCGGCACGACCCGCGGTCGCTGCCGGCTCGGGCGAGTCGGATCCGTTTCCTGCGGCGCCGAGGCCGATCAGGCGGTCTGCCTCGGCGTCGGGGAGGTCAGGCGTCGGTCTTCCGCGGTCCGGGCCCGATCTCGCGGACGACCGTGTAGGTGGGGATGCCGCTCATCCGGGGTTCGGCCCTGCCGGACAGGCCGTCCAGCGCCTCGGCGATGGCTGCCGCCCGGCCCTCGGCGTCGGAGGTCGCCACGAAGTTGTCGTAGTCCGCCCTGCTCGCCCAGCGCACGATGTTGTAGACGCGGGTTCCGTCGGTGCTGACGTGGAACCGGGCCGACCGGTAGCCGGGATGGAAGCGGACCCACCGCTCCTGGACGTCCGCGAAGGCGGCCACCAGTTCCCGCTGCGTGTCGGGCCCGTCGACCGTGTAGTCGATGATCGAGTAGAAGCTGGTGTCAGCGCTCATGCGTGCTCCCCCGCGTCGGACTTGTCAGAGGCCGTGGGTCCCGACTGAGATCCTCGAACCTCATCCGAACTTGAAGTCAAGCCCCTCGCGCGATGACGACCGGCGGATGTGCCGCCGGCCGGCACCGAGTCAACGGTGCCGGCCGGCGATCCCCCTTGTGGTGGAAGGTCTGTGTCAGTTGTTGTGCGGGTCAGCTGTTCCAGTGTTCGGCGACGAGGTCGGCGGCCTGCTGCTCCCACTGGGCGTAGTGGTCGGGGTACGCCGACACCTGCACCGTCTGGGCGGCCTTCGTCAGGGGCATGTCCTGCCACCCGTCGACCTGCTTGAGGCCCTTGAGGAACGCCGTCGTCGAGTACTCCGGGTCGGTGATCTGCTCGACCGTGCCCCACCCGCTGGAGGGGCGCTGCTGGAACAGGCCCTGCGAGTCGTGGTCGTTGCGGTCGCCCAGATGACCCAGGTTCTCCAGCTTCGACTCCTGCAGGGCGGTCGCGATGGAGACCACGGCGGCCCGCTCGTCCATACCGGCCTTCTTCGTCGCGGCGATGATGGCCTTGACGTTGGCGACCTGCTCGTCGGACAGGTCGATACGCGACTGCGCACCCTGCACACCATGCGGGACCAGCTTGCCCATGTCCGGCTTGTCCGCCGCCACGGCGACGGCGACAGCGGTGGTGTCCACGGTCGGGGCGCTGGTGTGGGCGGTGTCGGTCATCGGGCCGGCGGCCACGCCACCGGCGAACGCCAGACCGGCGATACCGAGCACGCTGTTACGGAAGATCGTGTTCATCGCAGATGCTCCATTCGGGGGTTGGCACCCACGCCGAGGGGGATCGGCTACGCGGATGCAAGCACCGTCCGGCGCCCATGAACTCGGGGATTCTCCAGCGGGGCTGGAGGGGATCTCCGGCGTCGTACCGGAGGAAAGATCAGGTCGGCCCTACCGGCCGGATGTCCGAGCCGTGGAGGCCCGCATCGGGGCCTGTCTCGCGGGGGCGGGGGATGCCCTCACGTCGGCCGGACCATGTGTAACGACCACCGGCCCGCCATCATTCCGGGGCCCCGACACGCCATCCTGTCGGGCGGCGCGGCCTTGCCTTGCTCGGTCGTACGCAGGGTGTAACGACCCCGGCCCGGCCACGATTCCGCCCCCACGATGCCCCCGATCACACCCCCGAACCGGACACCACGCCTCATCACACGCGCACAAGGTTGATCAACCACCGACACCCCCCGGACGACAGCCCTTGAAACCGGACAACCGGCGCACCGGATCCGCCCGCGCCTCCGGGATCTTGGTAGGCAAACGCCCCTCAGAGGGCCCTTACCTACCAAGATCTCCGCCTGCCCGGGCATGCGGCGTCGATCATGCAGTTTGTGGTGCCCCACAGAAGGCGCAATCCAGGGCACGCCCACCGCAACTGCATGATCGACTCGACGAACGGCGCGGCACGTCGAGCCACGCTCGTCGAGGCCCCGCCGCACCGGCCCCGCAGCGGACGGACGCGAGAGCGGGCACCGACGGGGTGTGGCCCGCCGTGCCCGGCGCAGGGATCAAGCCTGACCGCCCGGAGCCGGGCACGGCGGGCCACACCCCCACCACGACGCACCGCACCCATCCCACGGCGGGCCACCCCCACCAAGGCGGGCCACACCCCCACCACCACGCACCGCACCCACCCCACGGCGGGCCACACCCCCACCACGACGCACCGCACCCACCCCACGGCGGACCACACCCCACCACGGCGGGCCACCCCACCACGCCCCCGCACCCACACCCCACGGCGGGCACACAGGAACCCCGGACGCTGACATCATCTCCCGGTGCACGTGAAGATCCCCCGCGTTCCGCTCGTCGCGACCCTCGCCGCCGTGGTCGCCGCCGCGGCCCTCCTCGCCGCCCCGACGCCGGTGCGTGCGCCGGCCAGCGCCGGCATCGTCCGCGTCGTTGTAGGGGGCCGAGCCCCGCAGACCTCGCCCGCCCCGCGACCGACGGCCACGGACCCCACCGCCCCGCAGCCGACGACCACGGACCCCACCGCGCCCGCGGCGACGGTCCCCGGCGCGACTCCGGTCGGGACCAGGCCGCCCGTCGTCGACCACGGGCCGCGTACGGGGAACAAGGTGGCGCTCACCTTCGACGCCGACATGACGGACGCGATGCGGTACCAACTGCGCAGCGGTGCGGTGCGGTCGTACGCGAACCTGAAGATCATCGACCTGCTGGAACGGGAGCGGGTGCCGGCCACCTTCTTCCTCACCGGCAAGTGGGTCGAGCAGTACCCGGACGTGACCCGCCGGCTCGCCGCGAACCCGCGCTTCGAGCTGGCCAACCACACGTACGGGCACCTGGCCTTCACCCCGGACTGCTACGGCCTGCCCCGCATCGCGGAGCGGGAGATGACCGCCGACGTGGCGCGGACGTTCGACGTGGTGGCCGCGTACGGGGGGCGGCAGACCCGGTACTTCCGCTTCCCCGGGCTGTGCCACGACCGCAGGGCGCTGGCCGCGCTGGCCCCGCTGGGGGTGACGGTGGTGGACGGCGACGTGGTCAGCGGCGACCCGTTCGCGAAGTCCTGGCGGCCGGTGGTGCGTGCCTCGCTGGACGGGGTGCGTCCCGGCTCGGTGATCGTCCTGCACGTGACGGAGGCGAACGCGCCGATGACGGACGAGGCGCTGCCGCACATCCTGGCCGGGCTGGCGGAGCGCGGCCTTGAGCCGGCCCCGCTGTCGGAGGTTCTCGGAGTGGGGTGAACCAGGCTCGGCAAAACCCACAAAAGCCTAAAATCGGGGCACGACTCTATAGGAGGTCACCATGACCGCAGCAGTGGAGATGCCCCGCGTCCAGGAATGTGTCGTGGCGGCGTGCTCGTACAACCACACCAACGACTGCCACGCCTTCGCCATCACCATCGGCAGCCCGGACCACGCGCACTGCCACACCTTCGTGGAGATGCCGGCGGTCCGCGGCGGGGTGGACGGCGGCATGACCGCGCAGGTCGGTGCCTGTCAGCGCGCGGACTGCCAGCACAACGAGCAGCTGGAATGCCACGCGCCGTCGATCAAGGTCGGCCCCGACAACGACATGGCCGACTGCATGACCTACGTCAGCCGCTGACCTAGCCGGGGCGCGCCGGACCGGCGCGCCCCACGGGCGGGACCACACCACCGGAGGACAAAGCCCCTGGCGACGCGCGCCGCGCCGGCCCCGGGCACGCCCGGCACGTCGGCCAGCGCCGCCACGGGCTCCCCCGTCAGCGCAGGCCGTTGGCCTCCCGCACCACGGTGACCAGTTCGTCGATGATCCCGGTCAGCGCGAAGTCCTTCGGCGTGAACACCCGGGCCACCCCGGCGGCGCGGAGCTGCTCCGCGTCGCCGGCGGGGATGATCCCGCCGACCACCACCGGCAGGTCCGGCCGACCGGCCGCGCGCAGGCCGTCCAGCACCGCCGGCACCGCCGCCAGGTGCGAGCCGGAGAGCACCGAGAGGCCGACCAGGTCCACGTCCTCCTCCACGGCGGCGGCGACGATCTGCCCGGCGGTCAGCCGGATGCCCTGGTAGACCACCTCGAAGCCGGCGTCGCGGGCGCGTACCGCGATCTGCTCCGCGCCGTTGGAGTGCCCGTCGAGGCCGGGCTTGCCGACGAGCAGCCGCAGCCGGCCGCTGCCCAGCTCGCGGGCCGTGGCGGCGACGCGCTCCCGGACGGCGGCCAGGGTGGCGTCCCCGCCGGCCCCGGCGGCGCCGGTCAGGCCGGTGGGCGCCCGGTACTCGCCGAAGACCCGGCGCAGCGCGCCGGCCCACTCGCCGGTGGTCACCCCGGCCCGCACGCACTCCAGCGTCGCCGGCATCAGGTTCGTCGTGGTCGCGGCGTCCGCGCGCAGCCGGGCCAGCGCCGCGTCGACCGCCGCGTCGTCCCGACCGGCCCGCCACCGGCGTACGGAGGCCGTGGCCGCCGCCTCGACGGCCGGGTCGACCTGCTCGACCGACTCGGCGCCGGCGGCGGTCAGCGGCGACGGTTCGGTCTCGGTGAACTTGTTGACGCCGACCACCACGTCGGCGCCGGACTCCATCCGGCGGCGCCGCTCCGCCAGCGAGGCGACCAGCGCGCTCTTGAGGTAGCCGGTCTCGACGGCCGCGACGACGCCGCCCATCTCCAGCACCTTCTCCAGCTCGACCCGGGCCCCGGTGACGATCTCCTCGACCAGCGCGGTCATCACGTGCGAGCCCTCGAAGAGGTCCGGGTACTCCAGCAGGTCCGACTCGTACGCGAGCACCTGCTGCATCCGCAGCGACCACTGCTGGTCCCACGGCCGGGGCAGCCCGAGCGCCTCGTTCCAGGCGGGCAGCTGGACGGCGCGGGCCCGGGCGTCCCGGGAGAGGGTCACGCCGAGCATCTCCAGCACGATGCGCTGGATGTTGTTCTCCGGCTGCGCCTCGGTCAGGCCCAGCGAGTTGACCTGCACGCCGTAGCGGAACCGCCGCTGCTTCGGCTCCGACACCCCGTAGCGCTCGCGGGTGATCTCGTCCCAGAGCGCCCCGAAGGCCCGCATCTTGGCGATCTCCTCGACGAAGCGCACCCCGGCGTTGACGAAGAAGGAGATCCGCTGCACGACGTCGCCCATCCGCTCGGCGGGCACCTGCCCCGAGTCGCGGACCGCGTCGAGCACCGCGACGGCGGTGGAGAGCGCGAAGCCGACCTCCTGCACCGGCGTCGCGCCGGCCTCCTGGAGGTGGTACGAGCAGATGTTCACCGGGTTCCAGCGCGGCATCTCGCGCAGCGCGTACGCGACGACGTCGGCGGTCAGCCGCAGCGACGCCGCCGGCGGGAAGATGTGGGTGCCCCGGGAGAGGTACTCCTTGATGATGTCGTTCTGCGTGGTGCCGGCGCAGCGGGACAGCGCCGCGCCCTGCTCCTCGCCGACGGTGCCGTAGAGGGCGAGCAGCCACATCGCCGGCGCGTTGATGGTCATGGACGTGTTCATGTCGGCCAGCGGGATGCCGTCGAAGAGGGCCCGCATGTCGCCGAGGTGCGCCACCGGCACACCCACCCGGCCCACCTCGCCGGCGGCGAGTTCGTGGTCGGGGTCGTAGCCGGTCTGCGTCGGCAGGTCGAAGGCGACCGACAGCCCGGTCTGCCCCTTCGCCAGGTTGCGGCGGAAGAGCGCGTTGGTCGCCGCGGCCGAGCTGTGCCCGGCGTAGGTGCGCATCACCCAGGGGCGGTCGCGCTCGGGCAGCCGGCCGGGGAGAGCCTTCTCGTCCATGGCGGGAGTCTAAGTTACCGTTCAGTCACCAGGGCTGTGGAAAACCACACAGCTCCATGGAGCGGAAACCCGGGTGCGAAGCGCCCGACATGGGCGCGACCACCACACCCCGGCCGGCCCGCGGCGGTGGCCAGGTCGCACACTTGACGCATGCATGACGAGCTGGCGATCTCCGTGCGGGGTTTGCGCAAGGCGTACGGGGACAACGTCGCCGTGGCGGGCGTGGATCTCGACGTCCACCGCGGCGAGGTCTTCGCCCTCCTCGGCCCCAACGGCGCCGGCAAGACGACCACCGTGGAGATCCTGGAGGGCTACCGGCGGCGCGACGCCGGCGACGTCGACGTCCTCGGCAGCGATCCGGCGCGTCCGGCCCCGGACTGGCGGGCGCGGGTGGGCATCGTGCTCCAGGGCACCGGCGAGTTCGACGAGCTGACGGTCGCCGAGGTGGTGCGCCACTTCGCCGGCTTCTACGCCGACGCCGACGACCCGGACAAGGTCGTCGAGCGGGTGGGCCTGGCCGGCAAGGCGAAGGCCCGCACGCACACCCTCTCCGGCGGGCAGAAGCGCCGGCTCGACGTGGCGCTCGGCATCGTCGGCCGCCCCGAGCTGCTCTTCCTCGACGAGCCGACCACCGGTTTCGACCCGGAGGCGCGCCGGGAGTTCTGGGACCTGATCCGCGACCTGGCCGCCGCCGGCACCACCATCGTGCTCACCACCCACTACCTCGACGAGGCCGAGGCCCTCGCCGACCGGGTCGGCGTGATCGCGGGCGGCCGGGTGGTCGAGGTCGCCGCCCCCGACCAGCTGGGCAACCGGCGGGAGGCGCTGGCGACGGTCTCCTGGCGTACGCCGGAGGGGGCGCGGGAGACGGTGGAGAGCGCGACGCCGACGGCGCTGGTGGCGGAGCTGGCGGCGCGCTTCGGCGGCGAGGTCCCGGGTCTGACGGTGACCCGGCCGACCCTGGAGGACATCTACCTGCGGATGATCGGACACCGATGACCACCACGACGAAGCCGGTCGCGCCGGCCACCACGGCACCGTCCCGGCGGCCCGGTCCGGTCGCCCTCAGCCTGCGGCAGAGCCGGCTGGAGATCACCCAGTTCCTGCGCAGCCGGGAGTCCGTCGTCTTCACGATGGGCTTCCCGGTCATCATGATCCTGATCTTCGCGGCGATCTTCGACGACGAGATCGCCCCCGGGGTCAGCTACACCCAGTACTTCATCACCGGCATGATCGCCACCGGCCTGATGACGGTGAGCTTCCAGAACCTGGGCATCTGGATCCCGATCGAACGGGACCGGGGGGTGCTCAAGCGCTACCGGGGCACGCCGATGCCGAAGTGGGTCTGGTTCGCCGGCAAGGTGATCATGGTGGTGGCGATCGGCATCGCCGAGACGGTGCTGCTGCTCGCGGTCTCGGTGGCGCTGTTCGACCTGGAGCTGCCGGGCACCGCCGCGAAGTGGCTGACGTTCGGCTGGGTGTCGGTGCTCGGCGTCACCGCCTGCACGCTCTGCGGCATCGCCATCTCGTCGCTGGCCCGCACCGCCCGCAGCGGCTCGGCGGTGGTCACCCCGGTCGCGCTGGTGCTCCAGTTCATCTCCGGCGTGTTCTTCGTCTTCACCGAGCTGCCGACCTGGATGCAGCAGGTGGCGGCGCTCTTCCCGCTGAAGTGGATGTGCCAGGGCCTGCGCTCGGTCTTCCTGCCGGAGGCCTTCGGCGCCCGCGAGCCCGGCGGCTCGTTCGAGCTGGACCGGGTCGCCCTGGTGCTCGTCGCGTGGTGCGTGATCGGCCTGGTGCTCTGCCTGACCACGTTCCGCTGGACGACCAAGCGCGACGGCTGACCCGGACGGGGGCGGGCCACCGCCCCCGTCCGGCACCCCGAGCTCAGTACGTGTAGAAGCCCTTGCCGCTCTTGCGGCCGAGGTCGCCCGCGGTGACCATGCGCTGGAGCAGCTCCGGCGGGAAGAACTTCTCGTCCGCCGTGTCGGTGTAGATGTTCTTCGAGGCGTGCAGCAGCACGTCCACGCCGGTCAGGTCCGTGGTGGCCAGCGGGCCCATGGCGTGACCGAAGCCGAGACGGCAGGCGGTGTCCAGGTCCTCGGCCGACACCACGCCCGACTCGACGAGCTTGACCGCCTCGACGACCAGGGCCGCGATCAGCCGGGTGGTGACGAAGCCCGCGATGTCCCGGTTGACCACCACGACGGTCTTGCCGATCTCCTCGGCGAACGACTTCGCCGTGGCCAGGGTCTCGTCGCTGGTCTTGTAGCCCCGCACCAGCTCGCAGAGCTTCATCATCGGCACCGGCGAGAAGAAGTGGGTGCCGACGACCGCCTCCGGGCGCTCGGTCACCGCAGCGATCTGCGTCACCGGGATGGCCGAGGTGTTGGTCGCGAGCACCGCGTCGGCCTTGCAGATCTTGTCCAGCGCGCGGAACACCTCGTGCTTGATCTCCAGCCGCTCGAAGACCGCCTCGACCACGATGTCCGCGTCGGCCGCCGCCTCCAGGTCGGTGGTCGGGGTGATCCGACCCAGCGCCGCCTCGACCTCGGACGCCTCGATCCTGCCCTTCTCGGCGAACCTGGTCAGCGACTTCCGGATGCCGTCCATGCCCCGCCCGGTGGCCGCGTCGTCCAGGTCCCGCAGCGTCACCTGCCAGCCCGCCTGCGCCGCCACCTGGGCGATGCCCGAGCCCATCAGCCCGGCCCCGACGACCGCGAGTCGACCCGCCATCTGCTTCTCCCTCGCCTGATTGAGTGTCTGCCAGCACCCTAGTCGGCGAGCCTGAACGGATGCTAAGGCGTGTGGCCGAAGGTGACGGCCCGGCGGGGTCCTGCGCCCTCGGGACGAGGTGTCGGTCGGGCGCGGCGGGCTCAGATGGTCAGGTCCGGCTCCTCCGGCGCGGTGCCCCGCTCCACCTCGACCCCGAGCGCGCGCAGGTCGGCCGCGAAGTCCGGATAGCCCCGGTCCACGTGGTGCACGTGGGACACCTCGGTGACCCCCTCGGCGCAGAGCCCGGCGATGATCAGCCCGGCGCCGGCCCGGATGTCGGTGGCGCGGACGGGCGCGCCGGAGAGCCGGTCCCGGCCCCGGACCACCGCGTGGTGGCCGTCGGTCTTGATGTCCGCGCCCAGCCGCATCATCTCGTTGGCGAACATGAACCGGCCGTCGAAGATGTTCTCGGTGATCAGGGAGGCCCCGTCGCTGACCGCGGCCAGCCCGATCGCCATCGGCAGCAGGTCGGTGGCGAAGCCCGGGTACGGCAGCGTGACGACGTCCACGGCCTTCGGGCGGTCGTCCATCCGGATCCGGAACGCGTCGCCCCGGGTCTCGACCAGGCCGCCGGCGGAAACGAGCTTGTCGAGCGCGACCTCCAGGAACGCCGGCTCGACCCCGGTCACGGTGACGTCCCCCCGGGTCATCGCCGCGCCGAACGCCCAGGTGCCGGCGACGATCCGGTCCCCCACCGTGGCGTGCCGCACCGGCCGCAGCCCCGGCACTCCCTCGATGTGCAGGGTGGAGGTGCCGGCGCCGGAGATCCGGGCACCCATCTGGTTGAGCATCGTGCAGATGTCGACGATCTCCGGCTCCCGGGCGGCGTTGTCGATGACGCTCGGCCCCCGGGCCAGCACCGCCGCCATGACCAGGTTCTCGGTCGCCCCGACGCTGGGGAAGTCGAGCACGATCTCCGCGCCGTGCAGCCCGTACGGCGCCGACGCGATCACGAAGCCGTGCTCCCCGGAGATCTCGGCGCCCATCCGGGTCAGCCCGGAGACGTGCATGTCCAGGCCCCGCGAGCCGATGGCGTCGCCGCCCGGGTGGGCCACCCGCACGTGCCCCCGGCGGGCCAGCAGCGGGCCCAGCACGCAGATCGAGGCGCGCAGCCGGCGTACGAGGTCGTAGTCCGCCTCGGCGCCGGGCCGCTCAGGCACGTCGATGACGACCGACCGGGACCGGGCCACCCCGCCGTACGCGACCATCGGGTCGACCGGGTCGTCGGCGTCGAACCGGACGCCGCAGCCGAGCCGGCGGAGCACCTCGCCCATGATCGCGATGTCGGTGATCCGGGGCACGTTGGTGATGACGCTGCGGCCCGGGGCGAGCAGCGCGGCGGCCATCAACTTCAGCGCCGAGTTCTTGGCGCCCACGACGTGCACCGAGCCGGCCAGGCGCGCGTCGCCGCGCACCCGGATGACGTCGAGGTCGTGGACCGCCGGGTCACCGGCGTCGCCGGACCCCACCCCCGCCGTCCGGACGGCGGTGCCGCCCGGGCGCTCCGGGATCGTCAGGTCCGGTATCCGTAGGCTGTGCGTCATGGCCGTCCACCTCACGCGCATCTACACCAAGGCCGGCGATGCCGGCATGACCAGGCTGAGCAACAACGAGCAGGTGCCGAAGACCGATCCGCGCATCTCCGCGTACGCGGACGTCGACGAGTGCAACGCCGCGATCGGCGTGGCGCTCGCCCTGGGGCAGCTCGACGACGAACTGCGGGCCGTCCTGGCGTCGGTCCAGAACGACATGTTCGACGTGGGCGCCGACCTGGCCACCCCGGTCGAACCCGATCCGAAGTACCCGCCACTGCGGGTCACCGAGGCGTACGTCGAGCGTCTGGAGGGCTGGTGCGACGAGTACAACGCACGCCTGAGCAAGCTCGACTCCTTCATCCTCCCCGGCGGCACCGCGGGTGCGGCGCTGCTGCACGTGGCGCGGACGGTCGCCCGACGCGCCGAGCGGGCGGCGTGGGCCCTGGTCGCGCACGACCCCGAGCGGACCAGTTCGCTCCCGGCAAAGTATCTCAACCGGCTTTCCGATCTGCTCTTTATCCTGTCAAGAACGGCAAATCCGGACGGAGATGTGCTATGGGTGCCGGGCGGTAACCGCTGACCACGCGGCCCTCGTGCCCACCGGAGACGCCGGTGGGCACGCTGCACCACGTCGAGGTCCGGATGCCCGATCTGCTCGCCGCTACACGCGGCTGGGGTCGGCCGCCGGACAGCGGGCGTTACGAGGTCGAACTCGCCGCGGAGGACTGAGACGGATCCCTGGAAACACCCGCCGCGAGGCGCGAGTCAGGCGGCGGGCCAGTCCTGGGAGGCCAGACGCGGCGAGACCGCCCCCGGAGGGGCGGCCTCGAGCCAGGAGAGGAACCCGGTGACGGTGGACCGGGCCATGGCGATCTCCACCGGGGCGTGGTCACTCGTACAGCGGAGGATGACCCAGTCGGCGGGCATCGAGAGGCGCTCCTGCCCCTCGGGCAGCCGCCGCCGCTCGACGGCCAGCCCCTTTCGCGAGAGCACCCGGGTGGGGCGGATGGCGAAGCTGAACAGCCGGTACCAGCGGAGTTCGTCGCCGACGAAGCGGCCGAAGCCGGGAGACCAGCCTCGGCCGTCGAGCATCGTGGAGGTCCGGACGCCGAGCCGGATGATGCCACCGCTACGGGTGACGACGGCCCGCCGGGCGAAGAGGATCAGGAGTGCGCCGAGGATGACGGCGACGCCGATTCCGATCCCTTCGACGATCTCCATCGGCGTTTCGGCTCAGCGGCTCTGCGCGGCGGAGACCGGGGTGGCGCTCTCGGCCAAGACGGTGACGCCCTCGCCGGTCACCGACAGGAAGCCACCTGCCACCTCGTAGGAGACCTGCTCGCCGCCGGGAAGCTTGATGCGCACCTGGCCGGGCTCGGCAAGCTGGCCGAGCAGGGGCGCGTGCCCCGCCAGCACACCCAGCTCGCCCTCGGTCGTGCGGGCGACGACCATCTCGGCCTCGCCGGACCAGACCTTCTCCTCGACGGCTACGAGCTCGACGTGAAGCTGCTTTGCCACGCTGTCTCCTTGCTGCGGCGGCGGATTGTCGAAAGTCTAGTCGTGCCGCCGACCCGTCCCCAACGCGGGTGGCGAGACCTGCGCCACGACTACTTCGCCTTGTTCTGGAAGTCGGGGTGCTCCAGCAGGAACGCGTCGAGCTGCCCCTTCTGTAGGGCGGCGAAGAAGTCGTCCACGGCGGGCTGGAACTTCTCGCCCCGGTAGTCCCCGTTCTCGATGACCGAGCCGCCCGGCAGCTTGATCATCTGAATCGTCTCCGGACGGATGTTCTTGAGGGCCAGGCCGAAGTCGACCACGCTGTTGCCCCGGCCGCTGAAGATGAGCGACTGCCCGGCCGCCCGCAGCACCCGGTCCAGCTTGATCGGGTTGGTCACCACGTCGGCGCTGAACGCCTGGCCGGCCATGGCCTTGACGAACTGCTGCTGGTGCCGCTGCCGCCCGTAGTCACCGTCGGGGACGCCGTTCTTCGGGTAGCGCTGGCGGACGTAGTCGAGCGCCTGCCAGCCGTTGAGGTGCTGGTTGCCCTTCTTGTAGACCGCCTGCGGGCCGACGTAGCCGTCGCCGTTCGGGTTGCCCTTGCGGTGCTTGCCGTCCGGCTCGCGGTGCTCGGAGCGCACCTCGCGCTCGATGTACATGTCGACGCCGCCCATCGCGTCGACGATCTTCTTGAAGCCGTTGAAGTTGATGATCGCGCCAGCGTCGAAGCGCGTGATGCCGGTGACGTTCTGCACCGTCGTCGCCAGCAGCTCGAAGCCGCGGGCCGCGTCGGGGTTGCCACCGGGCACCCGGCTGCCGTACGACATCGCCGCGTTGAGCCGGTCGGTGCCGCCCTTGAACTCCGCCCTGCTGAACTCGGGTATCTCCACGATGAGGTCACGCGGCATCGAGAAGAGGTAGGCCCGGTCCATCTCCGCCGGCACGTGCAGCACCATCACCGAGTCGGCGAGCGGCGGCATCTCCGGGTTGCGCGGGTCGATGCCCACCAGCAGGATGTTGAGCGGGCCCTTGATGTCGCTCCTGCGCTCCTTCGCCCCGGCGGCCTGGTCGCCGAAGAGGTCGGCCTTGCCGACGGCGCCCTCGTAACGGGCCATCAGCGCCTCGGCACCGACCAGCACGGCCCCGCTGAGCAGCATCAGGACGGCACCGAACACGGTGCAGACCCGGGCCCAGCGCGGCACCCCCGACCACCTGGACGGCGTGCCGCCGCCCTTGTCGGCCTTACCCACGATCATCTCCGTTCGTCACGCCCACGATCAGGAGACGGGCGCATGCAGCCGATTCGTTGCGGATCGACGCCCACGTGGGGAGTGGGCGGATCGACGGTACCTCGCGTCCGGCATGATCGCCGACCACGCGGAACAGGGCGCGGCGATCACCCGGTCCGAAGACGGACGAAAGGCCGCCCCGGCAGTGCCGGGGCGGCCTTTCGCAGGACCGACAGGTCAGCCCTTCATCAGCTCCGCCGCCTTGCGCTCCAGGTCCTCCAGACCGCCGCACATGAAGAAGGCCTGCTCGGGGAAGTGGTCGTACTCGCCCTCGCTGATCTTCTTGAAGGCCTCGATGGTCTCCTGGATCGGGACCGTCGAGCCCGGCACGCCGGTGAACTGCTCCGCCGCGTAGGTGTTCTGCGACAGGAAGCGCTCGATGCGCCGCGCGCGCTGCACGGTGATCTTGTCTTCCTCGGAGAGCTCCTCGATACCGAGGATGGCGATGATGTCCTGCAGGTCCTTGTACTTCTGCAGGATCCGCTTCACCTCGGTCGCCACCGCGAAGTGCTCGGCGCCGACGAACTCCGGGGCGAGGATCCGGGACGAGGACGCCAGCGGGTCCACGGCCGGGTAGATGCCCTTGTCGGAGATCGACCGCTCCAGGTTGGTGGTCGCGTCGAGGTGGGCGAACGTGGTGGCCGGGGCGGGGTCGGTGTAGTCGTCCGCCGGCACGTAGATCGCCTGCATCGAGGTGATGGCCTGGCCCCGGACGGAGGTGATCCGCTCCTGGAGCTCGCCCATCTCGTCGGCCAGGGTCGGCTGGTAACCCACCGCGCTCGGCATACGGCCGAGCAGGGTGGAGACCTCCGAACCCGCCTGGGTGAAGCGGAAGATGTTGTCGATGAAGAGCAGCACCTCCTGCTTCTTCACGTCGCGGAAGTACTCCGCCATGGTCAGCGCGGAGAGGGCGACCCGCAGCCGGGTGCCCGGCGGCTCGTCCATCTGGCCGTAGACCAGCGCGGTCTTGTCGATGACGCCGGACTCGGTCATCTCGGCGATGAGGTCGTTGCCCTCGCGGGTGCGCTCACCCACGCCGGCGAAGACCGAGGTACCACCGAAGTTCCGGGCGACACGGGTGATCATCTCCTGGATGAGCACCGTCTTGCCGACGCCGGCACCGCCGAACAGGCCGATCTTGCCACCCTTGACGTACGGGGCGAGCAGGTCGATGACCTTGATGCCGGTCTCCAGCATCTCGGTCTTCGGCTCCAGGTCCGCGAAGGCCGGGGCCTTGCGGTGGATGCCCCAGTGGTCGTCGGGCTGGAGCGTCTCGCCCTCGGTCAGGTTGAGGCACTCGCCGATCGCGTTGAACACGTGGCCCTTGACCGTGTCGCCCACCGGAACGGTGATCGGCGAGCCGGTGTCGCGCACCTCGGTGCCACGGACCAGGCCGTCGGTCGGCTGCATCGAGATGGCGCGGACCATGTTGTCACCCAGGTGCTGGGCGACCTCCAGGGTCAGCGTCTTCTCGCCGCCGGAGAGCGTCACGTCCACGTGCAGGGCGTTGAACAGGGCCGGCATGGCGTCGCGCGGGAACTCGGCGTCGACGACCGGGCCGATGACCCGGACCACGCGACCCGTGGCCGTCTTGGTCTCTACTGGGGCAGTCATCACACTTCACTTCCCGACGCGGCGAGCGCGTTCGCGCCGCCGACGATCTCGCTGATCTCCTGGGTGATCCCGGCCTGGCGGGCCGAGTTCATCTCACGCGTGTACTTCTCGATCATCTCTTCGGCGTTGTCGGTGGCGCTCTTCATCGCCCGCCGACGGGCCGCCGACTCGCTGGCCGCCGACTCCAGCAACGCCGCGTAGATCCGCGTGTTGATGTACTTCGGCAGCAGCGCGTCGAGCAGCGCCTCCGCGTCCGGCTCGAACTCGTAGGACGGCAGCGCGCCCTCGGCGCGCGGCCGGTCCTCCACCTGCATCGGGCCGATGACCTTGGTGACCGGGGTCTGGGTCATCAGGGAGTGGAACTCGGTGAAGACGATGTGCAACTCGTCGATCCCGAGCACCCCGTCCGCCCCGGCGCCGCCCTCGACGTCGTCCGCACCGGCGGTGAACGCCTTGATCAGCGTCTCGCCCACGGTGCGGGCGTCGGCGAAGGTCGGCTGCTCCGAGAACCCGGTCCAGTTGGCCTCGATCGGCCGGTCACGGAACCGGAAGAACCCGACACCCTTGCGTCCGATGACGTAGAGCACCGGCTCCTTGCCGTCGGCCCGCAGCCGGGCGATCAGCGACTCGGCCATCTTGATGGCGTTGGAGCTGTAGCCACCGGCGAGGCCACGGTCGGAGGTGACCAGCAGGACACCCGCCCGCCGCACCTTCGGACGCGGGGTGAGCAGCGGGTGGTCGATCCGCGCGTTGGACGCCAGCGCCGTGAGCACACCGGTGACCGCCTGGGCGTACGGCAGGGACGCCTCCACCCGGGCCTGGGCCTTGGCGATCCGGCTCGTCGCCACGAGCTCCATCGCCTTGGTGATCTTCTTCATCCCCTTCGCCGAGCGGATCCGTTGACGAAGAACGCGTACCTGGGCCGCCATGGATCAGCCCTTACTGGTTCTCGGCCGGGCGGTCGCCCGCGCCGTCCCGGTAGCGGGTCACCGTCTCGCGGTTCTCGTCGCCCTCCAGCGGCGAGGCCGGGGCCTCGTTGATCCGCCGCTCGTCGGACTTGCCGAGGAAGACCTGCTTGAAGTCGGCGATGGCGGCGTCGAGCGAGCCGATGATGTCGTCGTTCCACTGGTGGTCGGCGATGCTGGCCAGCACGCCCTCGTGCTTGTGGCGCAGGTACTGGAGGAACTCCGACTCGAAGCGGCGGATCTCCCCGACCGGGATGTCGTCCAGCTTGCCCTCGGTGCCGGCCCAGACCGAGACCACCTGCTCCTGCACCGGGTACGGCGAGTAGTTCGGCTGCTTGAGCAGCTCGACCAGGCGGGAACCGCGGTCCAGCTGGGCGCGGGAGGCCTTGTCCAGGTCGGAGGCGAAGGCGGCGAACGCCTCCAGCTCGCGGAACTGGGCCAGGTTGAGCCGCAGCGAACCGGAGACCTTCTTCATCGGCTTCACCTGGGCGGCGCCACCGACCCGGGAGACCGAGGTGCCGACGTTGATGGCCGGCCGGACGCCCTGGTTGAACAGGTCGGTCTCCAGGAAGATCTGGCCGTCGGTGATGGAGATGACGTTGGTCGGGATGAAGGCCGAGATGTCGTTGGCCTTCGTCTCGATGATCGGCAGGCCGGTCATCGAGCCGCCGCCCAGCTCGTCGGAGAGCTTCGCGCAGCGCTCCAGCAGGCGGGAGTGCAGGTAGAAGACGTCACCCGGGTACGCCTCACGGCCCGGCGGGCGACGCAGCAGCAGGGACACGGCGCGGTACGCCTCGGCCTGCTTGCTCAGGTCGTCGAAGACGATCAGGACGTGCTTGCCGCCGTACATCCAGTGCTGCCCGATGGACGAGCCGGTGTAGGGGGCGAGGTACTTGAAGCCGGCCGGGTCGGAGGCCGGGGAGGCGACGATGGTGGTGTACTCCATCGCGCCCGCCTCCTCCAGGATGCCCTTGATCGAGGCGATCGTGGAGGCCTTCTGGCCGATGGCGACGTAGATGCAGCGGACCTGCTTCTTCGGGTCGCCGGAGCGCCAGTTGTCCCGCTGGTTGAGGATGGTGTCCAGCGCGACCGTGGTCTTGCCGGTCTTCCGGTCGCCGATGATCAGCTGACGCTGACCGCGGCCGATCGGCGTCATGGCGTCGACGGCCTTGAGACCGGTCTGCAGCGGCTCGTCGACGGACTGCCGGGACATCACGTTCGGGGCCTGGAGCTCCAGCTCGCGGAAGCCCTCGTTGGCGATGTCGCCGAGCCCGTCGATCGGCTGGCCGAGCGCGTTGACCACGCGGCCGAGGAAGGCGTCGCCGACCGGCACGGAGAGCACCCGGCCGGTGCGCTTGACGCGCTGGCCCTCTTCGAGCTTGGCGGAGTCACCGAGAACGACGACACCGATCTCCCGGACGTCGAGGTTCAGCGCCACACCCAGGGTGCCGTCCTCGAACTCCAGGAGCTCGTTGGTCATGGTCGAGGGGAGACCCTCGACGTGGGCGATGCCGTCGCCGGTGTCGGCGACGGTGCCGACCTCCTCGCGGGAGAGTTCGGACGAGTAGGAGGAGACGTAGCGCTCCAGGGCGCCGCGGATCTCCTCCGTCGAGATGGTCAGCTCGGCCATCCTCTGCTTCCTTAAGTATCAGGGGCCCGGGATACCTAGTACCGACCGGTCCGAATGGCGTCTATGTCACAGGCACTGGGCGGCGCTGCCGCCTCAGCGCTTCGCGAGCGCGTTGCGGCTCTCGTTGAGGCGGCGCAGGACGGTGCCGTCGTACAGGTCGGAGCCGACCCGTACGCTCACGCCACCGAGAACCGAGGGGTCCACCGTCTGCTTGACGGAAACCTCTCGACCGTATATCGCGGAGAGGCTGGCGCCCAGCCGGCGCTCCTCCTCTTCACTCAACGGGGCCGCGGCGGTCACGTACGCCACCTGCCGGTCCCGCCGCTCGGCGGCCAGCTCGACCAGCCGGCTGAGCGCACCGGAGAGGTTGCGTCCACCGAAACCGGCGAGCGCGACCCCGATGAGGTAGCCGGTGATCGGCCGGGCCTTGCCGACGAGCAACTGGTCGACCAGCGTGGCCCGCCGGTCGGCGGGGACCGCCGAGTCGGAGAGCGCGCTGGACAGCTGCGGCGAACCGGCGACGACCTGCCCGAAGCGGAACAGCTCGTCCTCGACCTCGCCCAGCTCGCCGGCGGAGTCGGCGCTCGCCAGGAGCGCGTCGATGCCCAACTGCTCGGTGGCGCTGAGCAGTTCCGACGGCACCGACCAGCGGCCGGCGACCAGGGAGGCGACCAGGTCCAGCGCCTCGGCGCCGACCTTGCCGCGCAGCAGTTCGCCGAGCAGCCCGGCACGGTCGGCCCCGGAGCGGGCCGGGTCGGAGAGCGCGCGGCGCAGCCGCGGTTCGCGCCGCAGCAGGTCGGCGACGGAGAGGATGTCGCCGGCGGTGGTGGCCACCGCCGACGGCTCCGCGCCGCGGACGTACGCGTCGAGGTGCTCGACCGCGACCTTGTACGACTCCCGGCTGGCGGCCTGCATCAGCGGGCCCCCGCGCTCTCGAGGTTGCTCAGGAACCGGTCGACGGTGCCCTTGCGACGCGCCTCGTCGGCGAGGGACTCCCCGACGATCTTGCTGGCCAGGTCGACCGCGAGCGTGCCGACCTCCGTGCGCAGCTCGCGCACGATGGTGGCCCGCTCGGCGGCGAGCTGCTCCTTGCCGGCGGCGATGATCCGGTCGGACTCCTCCCGCGCCTTGGCGAGGATGTCCTGGCGGATGCCCTCGGCGTCGGCGCGGGCGTCGTCCCGGATCCGCGCCGCCTCGGTACGCACCTCGGCGAGCTGGGCCCGGTACTGCTCCAGCACCTGGTTCGCCTCGGCCTGGGCGGCCTCGGCCCGCTTGAGGCCACCCTCGATCGCGTCGACCCGCGCCTGGTACATCGCCTCCATGCGGGGCATGACGAACTTCAGCAGGACGAAGCAGAGCAGGGCGAAGGCGATGGTCCCGATGACCATCTCCTGCCAGATGGGCAGGATCGGGTTGTGCTCCACACCTTCTGCGGCGATGAACATGTCAGACCTCCGGGTCGGGAGAGAGCTCTCGTCAGCCCTGGACGGCGAAGGCGAGCACCAGGCCGAAGAGTGCGAGCGCCTCGACCAGGGCGAAGCCCAGGACCAGCCAGGTGCGGTTGTAGCCGGCGGACTCCGGCTGACGCGCGCTCGACTGGATGTAGGCCGCGAAGACCAGGGCGACACCGATACCGGGGCCGATGGCGGCGAGGCCGTAGCCGATGGTGTTGACGCTGCCGCCGATTTCGGCAAGAACAGTCATTGCGGGTATTCCTCCTGTTCGACGCGTGAGTTCTCACGCGTACGCGGGTCGGTACCAGAAGCTTGGTCGGGCCGGGCGGCCCGCCGAGCCCGATCAGTGCTCGTCGGCGAGCGAACTTCCGATGTAGTTCGCGCTCAGCGTGACGAAGACGTAGGCCTGCAGCACGGCGACCAGGACCTCGAAGAAGGCCATCACGATCGCCATCAGGAAGGAGAAGACCGAGGTCACCTGGATGAACAGGCTGCTCGAGTTCAGCATCACGAAGCCGCCGACGGTGAAGACCAGCAGCAGCAGGTGGCCGGCGAACAGGTTGGCGAAGAGCCGCAGGGCCAGGGTGACCGGCCGGACGATGAACGTCTGCAGGAACTCGATCGGGATCAGCAGGATGTGCATGGGCCACGGCACGCCCGGGATGATCAGACTCATCTTGAGGTACTTGCCGAGGCCGTGCTTGCGGGCGCCGATGTAGAGGTACATCACGTAGGAGATCAGCGCGAGCACGATCGGGAAGGCGATGTGCGAGTTGGGCGAGATCTGCAGGCCGGGCACGATGGCGAAGAAGTTGGTCAGCACGATGAAGCTGAACAGCACCGTGAAGTAGGGCGCGAAGCGGATGCCCGCGTTGCCCATCTGCTCGCGGGCGATGTTGTCCCGGACCAGGCCGTAGACCGACTCCGCGTACCACTGGGCCTTACCGGGGACCAGCTTGGGCTTCCGGTAGGCGAGCATGAAGAAGATGATCAGCAACGCGACCGCGAGCCAGACCATGATCCCGAACTTGGTGACCCAGGGGCCAGCCACGTCCGGCGGGTAGAAATCTCCGACGCTGGGGGGCCAGGGAAGCCCCTCGGCGGCGACGAGCTGTCCACTCACCGTGTCATCCTCCGCACTCGACAGACCCGCGCGTGCTGGCACTCAAGCACTGAGCCTCTTCATGATCAGGTAAATCGCTCCGGCCGCGCCGAAGATCATGCCGACGGCGGCCCCGACGCCGGTGGGCAGATCGAGAAGTCGCTCCGCCAACCACCCGAGGAAGCCCCACACCACGATGCCGGCGAGGAGGTAGCCCAGAACGGCCCCTGCCACGCCTTCCGACGAGTGCTCGTCGGACCTGCGGGGGTGTGGGTCTTCGGCCATGACGTGGCGAACAATATCAGCAGGGACGCGCGGGAGTGTGCGGCACCCCCCACACTGCGGACAGCGTGCGGGCCGTGGTGCGGGCGCGAAAGTCGTTGGTCAGGTTACTCCCGTGCGGCCCGCCGCGGCAGCCCGAAATGCCGGACGCAGATCCGACAGAACGTTCACTCACCGCGTCGCTCGAATGTGGGCAGCGGCGTACGCAGGGCCCACGTCAGGTGGGCGCCCGTCCAGACCACCACGGCCGCGATGATCGCCACCCCCATGTCCGGCAGGCCGGGCCAGCCGGTGGCCGCCACGGCGGCCATCACCACCCCGAGCACCACGATCTTCGTGGCGTAGGTGACCAGCCCCACCGACATGATCATCCGGGGGTTGACGGCGTCGGCCCAGGCCACCGAGACGCCGGAGACCAGGTAGCTGGCGATGACCAGCGCGATCCCGGCGGCCACCCCGGCCGCGCCCGTGGCGCCCCTCAGCACCGCCGCGGTCGGGACCGCGACCAGCGCGAGGACCGCGCAGGCCAGCAACGGCAGGCGAAGGTGCGGCAGCCGGGCCCGGATGGCACCCGGCTCGCCCGCGCGTGGCGCGCTCATCGGGGGTACGCCGGGAAGGCGGCGACCAGCTCGGCGACCTCGCCGGCGATCCCGGCGAGGGAGTCGGCGCCCCCGGGGGCGGCGGGATCGGTGCGCACGGCGCGGGCGATCAGCGAGGCGACCTGGCGCATCTCCGGCTCGCGCATGCCCTGCGTGGTGACGCTCGGGGTGCCCACCCGGATGCCCGAGGCGACCATCGGCTTCTGTGGGTCGTACGGGATCGCGTTCTTGTTCAGGGTGATGGTGGCGGCGTCGCAGCGTGCCTCGGCGTCCGCGCCGGTCACCCCGGCCTCGCGCAGGTCGATCAGGGCGAGGTGGGTGTCGGTGCCCCCGGAGACCGGGCGCATCCCCTCGTCGGCCAGCCCGGCGGCGAGCGCCCGCGCGTTGGCCACCACCCGGTCGGCGTAGGCCCGGAACTCGGGCTGGGCGGCCTCCCGCAGCGCGACCGCCTTGGCGGCGACGACGTGCATCAGCGGGCCGCCCTGGGTGAACGGGAAGACCGCCTTGTCGATGCGCTGGGCCAGCGACTCCCGGCACAGGATCATGCCGCCGCGCGGCCCGCGCAGCACCTTGTGCGTGGTGAGGCAGACGACGTCGGCGTGCGGCACCGGCGACGGGACGGCCTTCCCGGCGACCAGCCCGATGAAGTGCGCGGCGTCGACCATCAGGTACGCCCCGACCTCGTCGGCGATCTCGCGGAACCGCGCGAAGTCGATCAACCGCGGGTACGCCGTCGCGCCACAGATGATCATCTTGGGCCGGTGCGCGAGGGCGAGGTCGCGTACCTCGTCGTAGTCGATCAGCTCGGTGTCGCGGCGGACGGTGTAGCCGACCGTGTGGAACCACTTGCCGGAGAAGTTGACCCGACTGCCGTGGGTGAGGTGGCCGCCGTGCGGCAGGTCCATGGCGAGCACCGTGTCGCCCGGCTGGACCAGCGCGGCGTACGCGGCCAGGTTGGCGCTCGCCCCCGAGTGCGGCTGGAGGTTGGCGTGCTCGGCGCCGAAGAGTTCCTTCGCCCGCGCGATGCCGATCTCCTCGGCCCGGTCGACCTCGGCGCAGCCGCCGTAGTAGCGCCGGCCCGGGTAGCCCTCGGCGTACTTGTTGGTCAGGGTCGAGCCGAGCGCGGCCAGCACCGCCGGCGAGGTGAGGTTCTCGCTGGCGATCAGTTGCAGTCCGCCCCGGAGCCGGTCCAGCTCGCCGAGCACCACCCCGGCGATCTCCGGGTCGGTCGCGCGGAGCTGGTCGAAGTCCGGCCCCCAGAAGGTGCTCGTCTCAGTAGCCACAACGCCAGAGTCTATTGGGCCGCACACTGGAGACCGTGAGATGCCTGGTCACCGGAGCGACGGGTTACATCGGCGGGCGGCTGGCGCCCCGGCTGCTGGCCGAGGGGCACACGGTGCGCTGCCTCGCCCGCAAGGCGGGACGGCTGCGGGACGTGCCGTGGGCGGTGCGGACCGAGATCGTCGAGGGCGACCTGCGCCGGCCGGAGACGCTGCCGGCCGCGTTCGAGGGCGTGGACGTCGCCTACTACCTGGTGCACTCGCTCGGCCAGGCCGGCTTCGAGGCCGCCGACCGGGAGGCCGCCACCCGGTTCGCCGAGGCGGCGCGGGTCGCGGGCGTACGCCGGATCGTCTACCTGGGCGGGCCGGAGCCGGCAGCGGACTCGGAGGTCCCGTCGGCGCACCTGCGCTCGCGGGCCGAGGTGGGGCGGATCCTGCTCGACAGCGGGGTGCCGACGGCGGTGCTGCGGGCGGCGGTGATCATCGGATCCGGGTCGGCCTCGTTCGAGATGCTGCGCTACCTGACCGAGCGGCTGCCGGCCATGGTCACCCCCCGCTGGGTCCGCAACCGGATCCAGCCGATCGCCGTCCGGGACGTACTGCGCTACCTGGCCGGCTGCGCCAGCCTGCCGCCTGAGGTCAACCGCGCCTTCGACATCGGCGGGCCGGACATCCTCACCTTCGAGGACATGATGCAGCGGTACGCGCGGGTGGCCGGGCTGCGCCGGCGGACCATCGTGCCGGTGCGACCGCTGACGCCGTCGCTCTCCTCGCACTGGGTCGGGCTCGTCACGCCGGTGCCCAACGCGATCGCCCGGCCGCTGGTGGAGAGCCTGGTCCACGAGGCCGTCGCCCACGAGCACGACATCGCCGCGTACGTGCCCGACCCGCCGGAGGGGCTGACCGGCTTCGACCAGGCGGTCGCGGCGGCCCTGACGAAGGTCCGCGACGGCGAGGTGGAGACCCGCTGGTCGACCGCGAGCGGCCCCGACGCGCCGGCCGAGCCGCTGCCCAGCGACCCGGAGTGGTCCGGCGGGACCGCCTACACAGACGTCCGCGAGCGGGCGGTGCACGCACCGCCGGAGGAGCTGTGGCGGGTCGTCGAGGGCGTCGGCGGGGAGCACGGCTGGTACTCGTTCCCACTGGCCTGGTCGGTGCGCGGCTGGCTGGACCGGCTGATCGGCGGCGTGGGGCTGCGCCGCGGCCGGCGCGACCCGCACCGCCTCCAGGTCGGCGAGGCGCTGGACTTCTGGCGGGTGGAGGAGATCGTGCCCGGCGAGCTGCTGCGGCTGCGCGCCGAGATGCGGCTGCCGGGCCGGGCCTGGCTGGAGATGCGCGTGCTCCCCGGCGACGAGGGCGGCAGCCGTTACCAGCAGCGCGCGGTGTTCCTGCCGCGCGGGCTGCCCGGACACGCGTACTGGGGCGCGGTGGCGCCCTTCCACGCGGTGGTCTTCGGCGGGATGGCCCGCAACATCGCCCGCCAGGCCGAGCAGGCGGCCCGACGGCCCGCAGCCGCCTCGCCGCGCCGCTGAGGCACGCGGACCCGGTCGCCGGCCCGGCGGCTCAGTCGCCGGCGCGGACCCGGTGCCGGCTCGGCGCTCAGTGCCGGCTCGGCGCTCAGTGCCGGCGCGGCGCTCAGTGCCGGCGCGGGCGCTCAGTTGCCGGCGCGGGCGCCGGTGAGTTGGAAGGCGGTCGCCTCGCTGGGCGGCACGAAGTCGCGGACCGGCTCGTCGCGCAGCGCGAAGGCGAGCACCTCCCCCACCGCCTCGACCAGCTGCCCCTGCACCCGCTGGCCGACCGCGTCGCGCGGGTCGTCGGGGTTCGCGGCGATCGAGGCGACCGCCAGCTGCGGGGTGAAGGCGACCACGGTCTCCGTCGCGTACCCGTCCGAGCTGCCCGTCTTGCCCGCCACCGGCCGGCCGAGCTGCCGGTGCAGCCCCTCGGCGGTGCCACGGGCGCACTCCCGGTACATCGACTGGTCGCCGACCGCGCAGCGGGCCGCGTCGGCCGCCGCCCGGGCCACGTCCGCGTCCACCGCCTGCCGGCAGTGCGGCCGCGCGGCGGCCACCGGGCGGCCGGCGGCGTCGGCGATCGAGACGACCGGCAGCGGCGCGCACCACGAGCCCTCGGCCGCCACGGCGGCGTACGCGCCGGCCAGGTCGAGCGGTGTGGTGGCGGAGACGCCCAGGGTGAACGGCCCCCACTCGCGTGCGCCGTGTCGGGCCAGCCGCGCGTCGTCCTCGGAGCGGAAGACGATGCCGAGCCGCTCGGCCATCTCCACCACCCGGTCCGCGCCGACCCGCTCGGTCAGCCAGGCGAAGTACGTGTTGACCGACTCGCCGAAGGCGGTCCACATCGTGTGCCGGCCGTCCATGGAGGCGCTGGCGTTGCGCGGGCACCAGTACCCGTCGCAGCTCGCCGCCCCGCTCGCCGAGTAGTCCGTCACGATCCGCTCCGGCGCGTCGAACTCCGTGCTCAGCGGCAGCCCGGACTCCAGCGCGGCCAGCATCGTGAAGACCTTGAACGTGGAGCCGGCCTGGTAGCCCTCGATCGCCCCGCCGCCGGCGACCAGCTGGTTCACCGTGTTCGGGTGGTTCTTCTGCCCGGCCGGGTTGGCGGCCACGCCGTAGTTCCGGTTCACCGCCATCGCGAGCACCCGGCCCGTGCCCGGCTGGACCACCGCCGTCGGCGCCGCCCGGCGGTCGTCCACCGAGTAGATCCGGCGGACCTGCTCGGTGGTGGCGCGCTGCACCGCCGGGTCGAGCGAGGAGACGATGGTGAACCCGCCCCGGCGCAGCGAGAGCTGCCGCTCGTCGACCGTCGCGCCGAACGCCGGCTGGGCGTTCCACCAGCGGGTGAGCCAGTCGCAGAAGAAGCCCCAGTCGTTGTGCTCCGCCGGCACCGCCGTGCAGTCGTTCGGCGTCTGGCTGGGGCGCAGCCTCAACTGCTCGGCCCGGGCCCGGTCCGCCGCCTCGGCTGGGACCTGCCCGGACTCCACCAGCCGGTCCAGCACGTACGCCCGGCGGGCGAGCGCGGCGTCCGCGTCGCCGTTGATCGGGTCGTCGGTGTGCGGGGAGCGGACCAGGCCGGCCAGCAGCGCCGCCTCGGCCAGGGTGAGCTCCGCCGGCGGCTTCGAGAAGTAGCGGCGGCTCGCGGCGGCCACCCCGTACGCGCCCGCCCCGAAGTAGGCGATGTTGAGGTAGCGGGCGAGGATCTCGTCCTTGGTCAGCTCCCGCTCCAGGGCCAGCGCGTACCGCATCTCCTGGATCTTGCGCGCGGTGGTCAGTTCGGTGGCGGCGGCGCGCTGCCGCTCGCTCAGCCGGGGGTCGTTGCTGAGCACGTTGCGGACGTACTGCATGGTCAGCGTGGACGCGCCCTGCCGGGTCTCCCCGGCACCCCGGTTGACGGTGAAGGCCCGCACCACGCCGCGCAGGTCGACGCCGCTGTGCTCGTGGAACCGGGCGTCCTCGGCGGCGATGACCGCCTGCCGCATCACCGGCGCCACGTCGGCCAGCGGCACGTCGACCCGGTCCTCCTGGTAGAAGGAGGTGATCAGCGTGGTGCCGTCGTTGGCGTAGAGGTTCGAGCGTTGGGGCGTGGGCGGCGTGCGCAGCGTGTTCGGCAGTTCCGAGTACGGCGCGGCGAGCGCCGAGAACCCGATGCCGAAGACCAGCGCGGCCGGGAGGGCCGCCACCGCGAGCGCCAGCCCGGCCAGCACGCCGGCGAGCAGTACGGTGAACAGTTTGTCGAGGCGTGCCCGGGTCATCAGCTCTCCCCGCAGGAGCCGGTCAGGACCCACCCAGAATGACCCGAAAGTCCCTCTTGACCGCCCCTTTCCCCCAAACCCGCAGGGAACTCACGCGGGCGGGTACCTCGGGCGGGTTACGGCAGGAGCACGGCGGCGAGGGGGTGCACGCTCTCCTCGATCTCGTCGGCGACCCGGCTGAAGCACTGGTCGCCGCGCCCCCACGGATCGTCGAGATCGTCGGTGGGCAGCGAGGTGGTGCCCAGGCGGGCGGCGTGGGCGGCCTCCACCAGGGCCACGCCGCGCGCGTACACCGCGTCGGGGGTCGCCTCGGCCGCCGGCAGCGCGGCGGCGTCCACCCCGGCGAGCAGCCGGCCGAACTCGCCCAGCACGAACGTGCGCGACGCGGCGTCGGGCCGCAGCGCCACCACGTACTCCTGCTGGTCGGCGGTGGCGGTGAGGACGAGGTCGGCGGCGTCGATGTGGTCCGACCGCAGCTTGCGCGCGGCGAAGCCGGCGACGCTGCCGCCCCGGGAAGTCACCTGGCGCGACGCCGGCGGGTTCATCTCCTCGCCGGCGTGCCAACCGCCGGTGCCTGCGCTGTGGCTGTGCAGCAGCTCGTCGGCGCGGTCCGGGTCGACCTCGCGGCGGGCCAGCCGTTCCCGGACGGCGAGCGCCAGCAGCCGCTCGGCCATCGGGGACCGGCAGATGTTGCCCATGCAGACGTGCAGCACGGTGAACGGAGGCACTCAGACCCCCTGGCCGGCGAGGATGTCGGGCACCACGTCGCGGAGCTTCTCCAGCCCGACGGCGCCCTGGCGGAGGACCTGCGGCACCTCGCCGGTGAGGTCCACGATCGTGCTCGGCACCGGATCCGGGCAGGGCCCGGCCTCCAGGTAGGCCCGCACCGAGTAGGAGAGCTGGTCGCGGGCCTCCTCGGCGGTGAGGGCGGCCGGCTGGCCGGTCTTGTTGGCCGAGGCGACCGCCATCGGGCCGGTCTCGCGCAGCACCTCCAGCGCCACCGGGTGCAGCGGCATCCGCACCGCCACCGTCCCGGAGGAGTCGCCGAGGTCCCACCGCAGGCTGGGCGAGTGCGCCACGATGATGGTCAGCGCCCCGGGCCAGAACGCCTCGACGAGATCGCGGGCCGCCTGGGGCAGCGAGTAGACCAGGCCGTCGAGGGTGTGCCGGGAGCCGATCAGCACGGGCGGCGGCACCTGACGGCCGCCCTTGGCGTCCAGCAGGGCCTTGACCGCGTACGGGGTGAACGCGTCCGCGCCGATCCCGTAGACGGTGTCGGTCGGCAGGACGACCAGCTCGCCGTTCTTGACCGCCTCGATGGCAGCGGCGATGCCGCGGTCCCGGTCGGCGGGCGACCGGCAGTCGTAGAGCATCACGAGGAGTCAGTCTGCCACGTCGCGTCGGCGGCGGCGTGCTGGCCGTCCGCCCGCCGGGACGCGGTCGCGAAGCGGGGCCGTCCGGTCAGGTCCGGGTGGTCGGCGACCGCCTCGAACCGGCCGTCCGCGGCGAGCAGGTCGGGCACCGCCGTGCCGTGCGTGTCGTCGTGCTCCACGCCGAGCACCCCGCCCGGGCGCAGCAGTGCCGCCGTCCGGGCGATCACCGGGCGGATCACCGCCAGGCCGTCCGCGCCGCCGAAGACCGCGTTCGCCGGATCGTGCCGCCCCACCTCCGGGGGTACGGCCACGCCCGACGGCACGTACGGCGGGTTGCAGAGCAGCACGTCGACCCGGCCCACCAGGTCGGCGAGCAGGTCGGCGGCGGTGACGTCCGCCGCCACCACCTCGATCGGCCGGTCCCCTGCGGCGGCCCGGGCCGCCGCGTTGCGCCGCAGCCAGGGCAGCGCCGCCGCCGACCGTTCCACCGCCACCACCCGGGCCGCCGGCAGCTCCTGGGCCACCGAGAGGGCGATCGCCCCCGAGCCGCTGCACAGGTCCACCACCAGCGCGGCGCCCAGGCGCCGGCCCTGCGCGATCCCCCAGCCGGCGAGCAGCTCGGTCTCCGGCCGGGGCACGAAGACGCCCGGCCCGACGGCCAGCTCCAGGTGCCGGAAGCCGGCGCTGCCCGTGAGATGCTGCAACGGTTCCCGCCCGGCCCGCCGCGCGACCAGCTCGTCGAACCGGTCGAGCTGGTCGGCCGTGAAGTCGTCGGCCAGCGCCAGCCGCCCGCGGGGCACCGCCAGCACGTACGCGGCCAGCTGCTCCGCCTCGGCGCGGGCCGAGGCGACACCGGCGTCGGCGAGGGTCCGGGACGCCCGGGCCAACGCCACGGAAGGGCGCTGCCGTCTCGTCCCTTCGGACGGGTGTTGCGGCACGGTGGTCACGAGATAATCATGGGGCGTCGCGCCGGACATCACGAGCGGATGCGTCCGGACGCACACCGACAGGAGGTCGCGGTGGGTTGGCTCGACCGGGTCACCGACCAGGTTGCCGCCCTGTCACGGGCGCGGGCCCTCCAGGAGTCCAGCCAGTCCGCCGAGGCGTACGCGATCCTCGACCGGGTCGCCGCCACCACCACCGACCCGTACGCGCGGGCCGACGCCCTGGTGCAGCGCCTCTCCGCGGTGATCAACCTCGGGCGGACGGCGGAGTACACCCGGGCCGTCGAGGAGGCCTCCACCGCCGTCCGCGACCTCGCCGAGCCCTACCTGCTCGGGCACCTCAACGCGCTGGCCGCCCTCGCCGCCCACCACCAGGGCGCGCTGGACCGCTGCGTCACCCACCTGGTGAAGGCCGCGCGGGCGCTGGGCGCGGTGGAGGACCCCGACCGGGACACCGCGTGGGGCTGGCACGACCTGGCGATGGCCTACTCGTACCTCAGCTTCCACGGCTACGCCCTCGGCGCGATCGAACGGGCCCGGCAGCTCGGCAGCGCCGCCGAGATTCCGGAGGAGACCTTCGCCGCCCCCGGGATCCGGCTACGCAACGCCGTGGCGCTGGACCACAACGGCGACAGCGACGGCTGCCTGCGGGTGCTGCGGGACGTCGCCGCCGACCTGGACCGGTTCCGGCGCAGCGGGCGGGCCGGGAAGCTGCGCCCGAGCAGCCTGGCCGCGTACGGCTACGCCGCCGCCCGGCGGGCGGCCCTCGGCGACCGGTGGGACGTCGACACGGAGGCCGCCCCGGCCCGGCTGCTCGGCCACGGCGGCGACAGCGCCCGCGCCCGCGACATGCGCCAGCTCGGCCAGGTCTGCCTGGCCGTCGCCGAGGGACGGCCGATCGAGGCCGTCACCCGGCTGGGCACCGTCCAGGTCTCCACGGAGACGCTGGGCGCGGCCGAACCGGCACGGCTGCGCAGCATCGCCCTGGCTTGCGCCGGCGACCACGCGGGCGCGCACCGGGCCGACCGGCTGGCGTTCCGGCTGGCCGCCCAGCGCAACGACCGGCTCCGGGACGTCTACATCGACGGCATCGCCGCGCGCATCGACCACGAGGAGATGCGCCGCGAGGCGGCCCGCTTCGAGGGCGAGGCGTTGACCGACCCCCTGACCGGGCTGCCCAACCGGCGGCGGCTGGAGCGCTACATCGCCACCCTGGTCGCCCACGGCGACCGGGTGGTGATCGGCGTCTGCGACCTGGACGGCTTCAAGGCCGTCAACACCCGGCACGGGCACCACTCCGGCGACCTGGTGCTCCAACGCATCGCCGGGGTGATCAACCGGGTGATGCGCCGGGGCGACTTCGTGGCCCGCTACGGCGGGGACGAGTTCGTGGTGGTGCTGCCGGGCGCCGGGATGACCGAGGCCGCCGAGGTGGGCCGCCGGATCGACGCCGCGGTGCGCACGGAGGACTGGGAGTCGCTGGTGCCCGGCACGCCGGTCGGGGTCAGCGTCGGCTTCGCCGAGGTGGGCGCCACCGGTCCGGGCCTGCGCGACGCCCTCGGCACCGCCTTCGAGGCCGCCGACCGCGCGATGCTCCGCGCGAAGTCCCGCCCCCGCGCCTCCTGACGTGCGCCGGCGGCGGGGTCAGCGGCGGGTCAGCTCGGTGTCGCCGGCGAGGCGGGCGGCGCGGTCGGCCTCGGCGAGGGCGTCGAGGACCCCGTCCAGGTCGCCGGCGAGCGCCAGGTCCAGGTTGTACGCGGTGTAGCCGATCCGGTGGTCGGTGATCCGGTTCTGCGGGAAGTTGTAGGTGCGGATCCGCTCGGAGCGGTCCACGGTGCGCACCTGCGCCTTGCGGGCGTCCGAGGCGGCCGCGTCGGCCTGCTCCTGGGCCGCCGCCAGCAGCCGGGCGCGCAGGATCCGCATCGCCTGCTCCCGGTTCTGCAACTGGGACTTCTCGTTCTGGCAGGAGACCACGATGCCGGTCGGCACGTGCGTGATCCGTACCGCCGAGTCGGTGGTGTTCACCGACTGGCCGCCGGGCCCCGACGAGCGGAACACGTCGATGCGCAGGTCGTTCGGGTCGATGGTGACGTCGACGTCCTCGGCCTCCGGCAGCACCAGCACCCCGGCGGCGCTCGTGTGGATGCGGCCCTGCGACTCGGTGACCGGTACGCGTTGCACCCGGTGCACGCCGCCCTCCCACTTGAGCCGGGACCAGACGCCGTTGCCGCCCTCGGGCACGCCCTTGGTCTTGATCGCCAGCGAGACGTCCTTCACCCCGCCCAGGTCCGAGTCCTGCGCGTCGAGCACCTCGGTGAGCCAGCCGCGCCGCTCGGCGTAGCGGGTGTACATCCGCAGCAGGTCACCGGCGAAGAGCGCGGACTCCTCGCCGCCCTCGCCCGCCTTGATCTCGACGATCACGTCCTTGGCGTCGTGCGGGTCGCGCGGGATCAGCAACTCCGCCAGCCGCTGCTCCAGCGCCGGCAGGCTCTCCGCGATCGACTCGGCCTCGGCGGCGAAGGACGCGTCCTCGGCGACCAGCTCCCGGGCGGCGGCGAGGTCGGCGCGGGCCTGCTCCAGCTCCCCGGCCGCCTTGTGCAGCGGGACCAGTTCGGCGTACCGACGGCCGACCCGGCGGGCGGTGCCCTGGTCGGCGTGGATGGCCGGGTCCGCCAGCCGCTTCTCCAGCTCGGCGTACTCGTCGAGGAGGGCGGCCAGACGCTCGCTGCTCATGCGGGGGAGGCTCCTTCGACGACGAGGACGGGACCGGGGTCAATACGGGGGAATACGGACGGCGCCCGCGTCCGGCACGAAACCGGGCGCGGGCGCCGAACGAGGAGCTACTTGGCCTTCTTGGCCTGAACCTTGGCGTACTTCTGCTGGAACTTGGCCACCCGGCCCGCGGTGTCCAGGACGCGCTGCTTGCCGGTGTAGAACGGGTGGCAGGCGCTGCAGGTCTCGACGTGGATCGAGCCGCCCTTGGCGGTGCTGCGGGTGGTGAACGTGTTGCCGCAGGAGCAGCTGACCTCGGTGGTCACGTACTCCGGGTGGATGTTGGACTTCATCTCGCCTCGGTCCTCTCGTGGATGGTCGCCGGGTCGCCGTCGGTGTCCGTCGCGGCGTGCGACGGGCTCGGGCGTGAACCGGAACCGGTGGCCGATTGACCAGTGTGCCATGGGCGTGCGCCGACCCGGCAGTCGGGCCGCACGGCTGGTCCGGCATCGACAACGCACGCCCCACCTCCCGCATTCCCGACGCCTCGCCGGGCATTCATCCCGGCACGGCCGCCGTCGGCCCCGTGCCCCACCCGGGGCACGCGCCGCGGGCGGCGGGACCGCCCACGACGTACGACACGGAGGACCTGATGGCCCGCCTGATCGCCACCCGGGGACTGCCCGCCTCCGGCAAGACCACGTTCGCCCGGACGCTCCAGCCGTCCGTGGTCCGGGTCAACCGGGACGACCTACGCCGGATGCTGCACGGCGAGCGGCTGTTCACCCAGTGGGCGGAGTGGCAGGTCACCGTCGTGCAGCGGGCGCAGGTCGAGGCGCTGCTGCGGGCCCGCGCCGACGTCTGCGTCGACGACACCAACCTGCGGTCGCGGACCCTGCGTGACTGGGCCGACCTGGCCGCCCGGCACGGCGCCGAGTTCGAGGTGCACGACTTCACCGACGTGCCGCTCGCGGAGTGCCTGCGTCGCGACGCCGCCCGCCCCGAGGCCGACCGGGTCGGCGAGGCGTGGATCCGCCGGTTGCACGAGCGCTACCTGGAGGGCCGTACGCTGCCGCTGCCCGTGCCGCAGGCCCGGACGGGGCGGCCCGCCACGGTGCACGCCCCGTCGACCGAGCCGCCGGAGATCGTCCTGGTCGACATCGACGGCACGGTCGCGCTGAACGTCTCGCGCAGCCCGTACGACATGACCCGCGTCGACGAGGACGAGCCGAACCCGGCGGTGATCGCGGCGGTCCGGGCGATGCACGCGGCCGGGTACGGAGTGGTGTTCTGCTCGGGCCGGGACGCCACCGCCCGCGCCGCCACGGAGGCGTGGCTGGCCCGGCACGTCCGGGTCCCCTACCTCGGGCTGCACCTGCGCGCCGTCGGCGACAGCCGGAAGGACTCCGTGGTCAAGCGGGAGATCTACGAGCGCGAGATCGCCGACCGCTACCGGGTGGTCGGCGTCTTCGACGACCGCCAGCAGGTGGTGCGGATGTGGCGCGCCCTCGGCCTCACCGTCTTCCAGGTGGCCGAGGGCGACTTCTGAGGCCCGCACCGGTCACCGGTACGGGCCCCGGCGGCGGCAGGAAGGGCCCCTCCCCCACGCGCCGAGCGCCGGGGAAGGGGCCCTTCCTCACCTCCCGCTAGGCGGCGGGGGCCGCGGCGGCGGCCGTCAGGGTGACGGTCGCCTCGGCACGTGCGCCGTTGACGTCGACGACCAGCTTGACCTGCGCGCCGGGGCGCAGGGCGGTGAGCTTGCCGGTGGCCGGGTCGAAGCGGGCCACGTGCCAGGGCTTCAGTCCGAGGACCGAGCCGACGTGCACGTTCGGCGAGGCGGACCAGTCCGCGCTCACCGGCGCCGCCACCGGCACCGTACGCCCGCCGGGCTGGGTCACCGTGGCGGTGACCGTCGCCGGGGTGCCGACCGCGACGCTGGCCGGGGCGGCCAACGCGAGCGCGTCGACGTGCGCGTGGAACTCGGCGGCGACCCAGCGCGGGCCCTCGACGAGCGGGTTGCGCCGGGCCCGGTCGGCCTCGGCCGGGCTCACCGGGTCCACCCCGAACTCCGTCCACCCGGTGAAGCCGCCCTGGTCGGCCGGGGTGGAGGGGTTCTTGCCCGAGTTGCCGTTGATCAGGTACGGCACCCCGTCGACCCGGTCGGCGTGGAAGGTGCCGACGTGCCCGCCGACGAAGGCCGCGCCCTTGCCGGTGCGGTGCTGGAAGTCGGCCAGCCACTGCTCCAGCAGCGCCGCCTCCTTCCGGTCGCCGAGCTGGCTGGCCTTGGCCGGGCTCGGGTCGCGCGGCGGGTGGTGGTGCAGCACGACCACCGAGCCGACGGCCGGGTCACCGGCCGCCGAGTCGAGCGCCTCGCGCAGCATCCGCACCTGGTCGAAGCCGCCGCCGCGCAGCGAGCCGGTCGACGAGTTCAGGGTGACGAACCGGGTGCCCTTGTGGTCGAAGGTCCGCTCGGTGTCGCCGAAGGCGGCCCGGAAGTTGGCGATCGGGGCGCCCATGATCTCGTGGTTGCCGGGCACGTAGTAGTACGGCAGTTCCCCGCCGAGTTCCTCGTCCAGCAGCCGCTTGGCCAGCGCGAAGTCCGCCGGGTAGGCGGTGTCCACGAAGTCGCCGTTGATCACCAGGAAGTCCGGCTTCGCGGCCTTGACCTCGCGGAGCGTACGGCGGGCCTGGGCGACCAGGTCGCTGTCCGGGTTCGCCGCGACGAACTGCGCGTCGGACAGGACGGCGAAGCGCCAGGGCGCCCCGTCCACCGTGCCGTCGCGCAGCACCACCCGGTCGGTACGCGGCGTCTCGGCCGGCGCGTCGACCGTCGGCGGCACCTTCGCCACCAGGTCGTCGATGACCACCTCGCTGCGGTACTGCGCGGCGGCGTTGGTCTCCGCCACGTAGAACCGGCGGACCCGCACCGGGTACTGCACCCCGGCGGGCACGGCGAACTCGACGTACTTCCAGCCCGTCCAGGTGATCAGCGGGCCCCGCAGCACGTGCTGGGTGTCCTGCGCGTCGTGCAGGTGCAGGCTGGGCCACTCCCCCGTGCCGTTGCCGTGGATCCACATGCCGAACGCCTGCGGCTGGCCGGGCACCTCAATCCAGGCCGGCGGGTCGGCGTACGCGGCCCGGGTGCCGGTGGACTGGCTGAAGTCGTACGTCATCTTCAGGCCCGTGCCGGTGCGGCCCGGCGCGGGCGCGACCGCGCCGCTGGCCCGGGCCTGGCTGAACTTCCAGGCCGCCGCGTCGTCGAAGCCGGCCACCGGCACGTCGGTGAGTCCGACGGTGACCGGCAGGACGGTGCTGCTCCGGCCGACGTGGACGGTGACCAGCGCCGAGCCGGTGTCCCGCAGGGCGGTGACGGAGAGGTTGCCGTCGGCGGTCGGGGCGATCTTCAGCAGGTCCTTGTCGTAGTCGAGCTTCAGGTCGGCCGGCTCGATGGGGGCGGTGTTGCCCTCGGCGTCGTAGCCGACGACGCCGAACAGCGCGCTGCCCTGCGCGCCGGTCAGGCCGACCCGGTCCACGGTGGAGTCGATCCGGGCCAGCGGCCCGAGCACGGTCAGGTCGAGGGTGCCACGGGCCCCGCCCCGCGAGGCGGTGACCGTGGTGCTGCCGGGCAGGAGGGCGCGGAAGCGGCCCTTGCCGTCGACGACGCCATGCACCGCCGGGTTGGCCCGCCACGTCGGCGCGCCGGCCGCCGGGCCGTACGTCTCGTCGTGGCCGGCGGCGGTGAGTTGCCTGGTCAGGCCGGGGAAGACGCGGTCGGGCCGGCCGCCGCGCACCGGCGCGACGCCGGGGGCGGTGGTCGGGTCACTGGCGGTCTCCAGCCAGTACCCGGTGAGCCGGCCGCTGCCCTTGGGCGCGTAGATGGCCAGGCCGTTGGGGACGGCGCGCTCGCTGCCGTCGGACGGGCTGTTCTCCACCTGCACGGCCGCCGCACCCGGTTCCCGGGCGAGCAGCGTCGAGGAGCCGCCGCCGTCGAGGTTGAGCGCGTGGTGCGCGCCGAGTTCGGCCATCATGCGGCCCATCTCGGTCTGGGTGACGCCGCGGCTGTCGACCTGCCGGCCGTCCACTGTCAGCATGATCATGCGGCGACCGTCGGCGGAGAAGCCGACGGACGTGCGCGGGGCCAGCGACGCGTCGGCGATGCTCTGCACCACTCCGTCGCGGACCAGCACGTTGCCGCCGCCGACGGCCGCGTGCAGGGTGCTGCCGTCCGCCGGCTTGGGCTGGTAGGCGACGGTCACCGGGTCGCCGGGGCGCAGCCCGGCGAGGGCATCCGCGCCGGCGTCACGGCCGAGCAGCACGGTGGTGCCGGCCGGGACCGCCCCGCTTCCGGCCGTGCCGCCGACGGTGGCGACGCGGCCGTCGACCACCGTGACCTCCGTGACGCGGGCGGCGCCCTCGACCGCGCGTTGCCGGGTGTACGACCCCCAGAGCGCGGTGAACACGCCGATCCCGTTCGCCTGGATCATGTTGTTGAACTGGGTCAGCGTCACCGGACCGGTGGGCAGGGTCGCGGTGCCGTCGAAGTTCACCTCGATGACCCGGCCGAGCCCTTCGGTGGTGATCGCGACGGCGTTGCGGTGCCCGTTGACCGCGGACTGGACCAGCTGGCCGTCGCGGACGCCGACGCCCTGGGCGGCACCGGAGTTGTTGATGTCGAAAAAGTCACCGTTGACGGCGGCGACCGCACGGGCCGCGTCGACGGCGCCGCGCAGCGGCTCGGCCCGGCTGACCGCGCCGGAGTTGACGTAGTCCACGGTCAGGCCGCCGGTGAGGTCGGCGGTCAGCGCGTCCGCGCGCAACCAGCCGTCGGCGTCGTACCGGTCGAAGGAGGTCAGGTTCAGGCCCGGGGCGACCGGGCGGGTGGTCTTCGCGGTCTCCAGCCCACCTGCCGGCTCCACGCCGGTCGGGGCCGCGGCGGCCGACATGCTCGCGGCCGGGTCGCCGGCGAGCGTCACGGAGCCCGTGGAGTACGAGGAGGCACGCGGTGCGTCCTCGGCCGCGGTGAGGGACGGGTCGGTGGCCGGAGCCGGCGCACCGGCGTTCGCCGGCACGGTGCCGGCCAGGGTGAGCAGCGGCGTCAGCAGCAGGACGCCTGCGAGCCGGGCGGATCGTCTGCGGGTACGCATGGGCGACAGTCAACCGGACGGTGAATAGAAGTTTCAATAGCTGCCGGCCAAAGCGAAGGAAAACTCCACCCCTCCGGTTACCGTCCTCGCCGCTACCGGCAGCGCCTGCGGATGGCGGCACCCGCACCACGCCTTCCCTGGGTCGCGCAGGTGGGGCCGCTTCCGGCACGGCGGCTGCCCCGCCGCACCCGCGCACCACACCGCCGCACACGCCGCACGCTGCAACGCCGCACCCGCATGCCGCCCGCCGCACCGCCGCACGCCGCACGCCGCACCGTAGCGGGCGCTCGCGACCGCGCGGGCACTCACATCCAGTAACGGAGAGTGGGCGACCCTGGGCCCCACCCGCCCCTCGCTCCGTCCCCTTTGCTCTGCAGCCATATCCGCACCGGACACACCGCGTGAGCGTTGCGTATGTGGATGCAGAGCAAAGGGGGCGTGGGGGATGGTGCGGCAGGATCGGGTCTCGGTACAGAGTTCCTGTTCAGGAAGCTGCAGCGGTGGCGGCCGGGCAGGAAAGCTCTTCGCGCGAACGGATTCGAACACGTAGAGTCACATGAGAGTCGCTTCGAGGCGACCGTCACCGATCGTCATCGCCCCGGGCCGGCAAGGTCGATCGCTCTGGGCGGTCCGTCTGCGGACGCGGCACCGGAGGCAGAGACGCGAGAAGGGCACGGCCTCGCGGCCGTGCCCTTCTCGCTGTCTCACCCGGGGAGGGTCACTCCCCCGGCGTCGACTTGGCGATCTGCATCAGGAACTCGATGTTGGTGCGGGTCTGCTTGAGCTTGTCCAGCAGCAGGTCCAGCGCCGCCTGCGAGTCCAGCGAGTGCAGGACCTTCCGGAGCTTGTGGATGATGGCCAGCTCCTCCGGCGCGAGCAGGATCTCCTCCTTGCGCGTACCGGACGGGTGGATGTCGATGGCCGGGAAGATGCGCTTGTCGGCGATCTTCCGGTCCAGCTTCAGCTCCGCGTTGCCGGTGCCCTTGAACTCCTCGAAGATGACCGTGTCCGCCATGGACCCGGTCTCCACCAGCGCGGTGGCGAGGATGGTCAGCGAGCCGCCGTTCTCGATGTTGCGGGCCGCACCCAGGAAGCGCTTCGGCGGGTAGAGCGCGGTGGAGTCGATACCACCCGACATGATCCGGCCGCTGGCCGGCGCCGCCAGGTTGTACGAGCGACCGAGGCGGGTCACCGAGTCGAGCAGCACGACCACGTCGTGGCCCAGCTCGACCAGTCGCTTCGCCCGCTCGATCGCCAGCTCGGCCACCGTGGTGTGGTCCTGCGGCGGACGGTCGAACGTCGCCGCGATGACCTCACCCTTCACCGACCGCTGCATGTCGGTGACCTCTTCGGGCCGCTCGTCCACCAGCACCACCATCAGGTGGCACTCCGGGTTGTTGTGCGTGATCGCATTCGCGATGGCCTGGAGCACCATCGTCTTACCCGCCTTCGGCGGCGACACGATCAGCGCGCGCTGGCCCTTGCCGAGCGGCATGACCAGGTCGATGACCCGGGTGGTGAGGATGTGCGGCTCGGTCTCCAGCCGCAGGCGCTCCTGCGGGTAGAGCGGGGTGAGCTTGTAGAACTCCGGCCGGCGCCTCGCCTCGTCCGGCTCCATCCCGTTGATGGTGTCCAACCGCACCAGCGGGTTGTACTTGTCCCGCCGCTGCTCGCCGTCGCGCGAGGCACGCACCGCACCGGTGATGGCGTCGCCGCGCCGCAGGCCGTACTTCTTGATCTGCGACATGGAGACGTAGACGTCGTTCGGGCCGGCCAGGTAGCCGGTGGTCCGCACGAACGCGTAGTTGTCGAGCACGTCGATGATGCCGGCCACCGGGACGAGCACGTCGTCCTCGCCGACCTGCGGCTCGCGCCCGCCGTCGCGCCCACCGTCGCCGCTGCCCTCGGGCCGCTCACCGCGGCCACGGCGGCGGTCCCGGAACCGGCTGCGCCGGCCACGCCGGCCACCGCTCTCGTCGTCGTCGTCGTTGTCACGCTCGACGCGCTGGCCCCGGTCGCCGCGCTCGTTGCGGTCGCGGTCGCCCCGCTCGGCACGCTCGCCCCGCTCGTTGCGGTCGCCGCGCTCGGCACGCTCGCCGCGGTCACCCCGCTCGTTGCGCTCGCCCCGCTCGGCACGGTCACCGCGCTCCGCACGGTCGCCGCGCTCGGCACGGTCACCCCGCTCGGCACGCTCGCCACGCTCGGCACGGTCACCACGCTCCGCACGGTCACCACGCTCGGCACGCTCGGCACGGTCACCACGCTCCGCACGGTCACCACGCTCGCCGCGCTCCGCGCGCTCGGCACGGTCGCCGCGCTCACGGCCACGGTCGGCACGCTCGCCGGCCTCGGCCTCATCCGCACGGGTCTCCGCCGGACGGGCCGCCTCCACTGGACGGGCCGCCTCCGCCGGACGGACCTCCGCCGGACGGGCCTCCGCGGCCCGCGCCTCGGAGGTGGCGGCCCGGCTGCGCCGGGTCCGGCCACGGGGCTCGGTCTCGGCCGCCGCCGCGGGCTCCGCCGGAGCCTGCGCCGCGGTGCGCCGCCCGGCCGCCGGCCGCTCGGTGGTCTCGCGGACCTCGGCATGGGCCTCTTCACGGGCAGGAGCGGCAGCGGCAGCGGCCTCGGCCCGCGGTCGAGGGGTCCCGGCGGCGGCGCCGCCCTGCCGCTCGGAGATCGCGCTGATCAGCTCGCCCTTGCGCATTCGGGCCGTGCCCGAGATGCCGAGCGACGCGGCCAGGCTCTGCAGCTCCGGCAGCAGCATCGCCGACAGGCCGGTGCCGCTGCGCCGACGACGGGCGGGGGCGGCGGCGGTGGTGGCATCGCCAGCGACGTTGGAAACATCCGACGTCACGTCGGTGGTGTCGCTCAATGGATTCCTTCCCTCGATAGGCCGGGACTGCCCGGAGTCGAAAAGCAAGGTGGCCGGGCGGCCTCGGTGCACCCGCCTCGCATGGACGCGTCGCGGGAGTCTGTAGCACAGCAGCCGGTCGGTTTCCCGACTCACCGGACGTCGGTGAGCAGGTCTCGCCGTCTGCGGCGACCTGTGAAGACTGCGGTGCGGCGTGGGCCTAGGCAGGGGTGACGGGCTGACCGCCGAAAGCTTCGGGGGTGCGCCGACCCGCAGGGAGATCGCATGCTTCGCGGCTGTGCTAAGTCTAGAGCGTAATCAACTCTTCCGACCTGCGGCAACAGGGTCCCGCTCTGCGTGTCCCAGTCTACCCCGGGCAACCTGTGCTCCGCGCCCGTCTGGATCCAACCACCAGACCTCCCAACCTGTTCCCGGGTCGAAGCCCTCGGGCGGGGCGGTCAGGGCCAGGACGGTCGGGCCCGCACCACTGATCACGGCGGCCACACCGGCCTCACGCAGCACTTTCACCAGGGCGGCACTGCCCGGCATGCCGTCGGCGCGGTAGTCCTGGTGCAGGCGATCGACCGTGGCCGGCAGCAGCAGACCCGGGTCGGCGGTCAGCGCGTGCACCAGCAGGGCCGCGCGTCCGGCGTTCAGCGCCGCGTCGCCGTGGGGCACGGTGGCCGGCAGCGCGGCCCGCGCGGTCGCCGTCAGGCCACGCTCCGCCGGCACGAAGACCGTCGGTCGTACGCCGCCGGCGACCGGCAGCGACACCGCCCGGGCGCCGGAGGGCTCCGTCCAGGCCAGGGTGAAGCCGCCGAGCAGGCACGGCGCCACGTTGTCCGGATGGCCCTCGATCTCGGCGGCGAGGCGCAGCACGCCGTCGTCGTCGAGTCGGGCCTCGCCGTCGGTGACCAGCGCGCGGGCCAGCAGCACGCCGGCGACGATCGCCGCGGACGAGGATCCCAGCCCACGGGCCTGCGGGATGCGGTTCACGCACTCCACCGCCAGCCCGGGCGGCTGCCCGCCGAGGCCGTCGAAGGCCGCCCGCATGGCCCGGACGACCAGGTGCCGGTCGTCGGCCGGCAGCTCCCCGGCGCCCTGCCCGGCGACGGTCACCGTGACGCCCCCCGCCGTCACCTCGGCGGCCACGTCGTCGTGCAGCGCCAGGGCGAGCCCCAGGGCGTCGAACCCCGGCCCCAGGTTGGCGCTGGTGGCGGGGACCCGGACCCGGACCGGTCCGGAGATGAAGTTCGTCGGCACGGGCTCATGGTAGGGCCGCGTACCGACGGGGCGGGTGTCCGCCCGCCGGATGGGACCGGGCCGGACGGCCTCGTCGCAGGGCGGTGGTGGCACCGCCGGTCCGTTAGCCTGGCCCGACCGACGGCGGCTGGAGGCAGGGATGCGCGAACTCGGGTACATGGCGACGGCGGTCGTCTTCGAGGCACCCACGGTGCTGGTGCTGCTGGCCGGCCTCGTTCTGGCTGCGACGGCCGGGCAGCGGCTGCCCCGCAAGCCCCGGCTGCTGGCGCTGTCCGGGCTCGGCGTGCTGCTGGTCAGCGCGCTGCTCAACGTGGCCTGGTCCCTGCTGCTGCCCCGCGCGTTCAGTTTCGACTGGGGGTACTCGAACTTCCAGCTGATGAACCTCGTCTACGGCGGGGTGCAGGCCCTGACGTACCCGATCGGCACGGGTCTGCTGATCGCGGCGGTGCTGGTCGGGCGGCGGGCGGGCGGCGCGGAGGCCGGCCCGTTCGGCGGACGACCGCTCGCCGACGGCGGCCCGGTGCCGACCACCGCGCCTGCGCCCGTCGCCCAGCCGGCGTCGCCGACCGGCCCGGGGTGGACCGTGGAGGGCGCCGCCGAGGTGCCGGCGCAGTGGGGCGGCCGGTCCCGGCCGGACGCGCCGACGGGCGCCGCCACGGACCGACCCTGACCGCCGGGCGGGCCGGCCGCCGTCGGTTCAGCGGGCGGTGGTCGAGGCCGGCTGCGCGGCCGGTTCCGTCAGCGAGAGCCGGCGGGTGGCGATCCGCCAGCCGATCGCGTAGACCACCGTGACCAGGCCGCAGCTGGCCAGCACCACCCGCTCGTCCACGGTGTCCACCACGGCGGCCACCGCGAGCTGGCTGACCGAGACGGCGAGGGTCGCCAGCATCATGTCGGTGGCGAAGACGCGACCCCGCAGCCGGTCCGGCACCTCGCCCTGGAGGGCGAAGTTCGACATCACCCAGTTGCTGCCGCCCGCGAAGTGGGCGACGAAGACCAGGGCCAGCACCAGCGGGAACCAGTTGGCGACCGAGGTGCCGAGGTAGGCCAGGCCGTAGAGGGACATCGACAGCGCCAGCCCGGGCAGCAGCCAAGCCCGGTTGGTCAGCACCCGGCGCATCAGGATCGGCCCGACGAGCGCCCCCGCCCCGCGGACCGCGAAGAGCAGCCCGGTGCCGACAGGGCCCACGCCGTACACCGCCGCGAGCAGCGGAAACACCGTCAGCACGCCGTTGCCGAGGCCGACCGCCGACTTCACGGTGACCAGCGCCAGCACCCTCGGCCGGTGTCCGATGTAGCCCAGCGCCTCCCGGATCGCCGGCCAGGTCCGCTGCGTCGGCAGGGCCGCGTCGCGGGGCGCCTGCAACGGCCGGCGGATCAGCGTGGCCAGGCCCGCGGCGACCACCAGGCCCACCGCCGCCACCCAGAAGCAGGCGTACGGGCCGACGGCGGCGCTGAGCACGCCACCCAGGGAGGCGCCGACGACGGTCATGGTGCCCCAGGCCGATCCCGCGACGGCGTTGCCGGCGGCCAGTTCGTCCGGGTCGAGCACGTTGGGCAGGGCCGCCTGGGCCGCCGGGGAGTAGAACGCCTTGGCGACCGCCACCACACCGATCCCGGCCATCGCCAGCCAGGCGGTCCCGGCGCTGCGCACCCCGAGCAGCAGCAGCACGCCGACCAGGGCCGCCACGTTCGAGATGATCATGATCTTGCGTCGGTCGAACCGGTCGGCGATCGTGCCCGTGTACGGCAGCAGCAACGCCACGATCCCGGTGTCGACGGCGAGCACCAGCGCGCCCCACACGCCACTGCCGGTCAGGTCCGGCAGCAGCACGAGCAGCGGCACCATGACGAACCAGTCGGCGCCGAAGACCACCAGCTCCGCGAGGAAGAGATTGCGGAAGTTCCGGTTGCGGGTGAGGACCGAGACGGTGGACGGCACGTCCGGATACCCTACCGGGCCCCGGCCGGCGGGCCGGGCGTACGGCGGGTACCTGACCGAACGCGAACGCCCCCGGCGGGCGGGACCCGTCGGGGGCGTTCGCGGACGTACCGCTACTCGGTCGGCGGCAGCGGGGACGTGCGGCTCTTCGGCAGCCGCAGCACCTCGAACTGGTCGGTGCCGTCCACCAGCGCGCCCGACGGCGTCGGTCGGGACGCCGGGGCGTCGGCGGCCTCCGCGCCGGCGGTGGACGGGGCACCCCCGGCGGGCACCGGGACCGGCTCGGCGGCGGGCGCCCCGCCGTCGTCGCCGGCCGGGCCGCCGTCGCCGTCGCCGTCGCCCGTGCCGGTGGCCGGGGCCACCCCGCCGGAGCGGCGGGCCCGCCGGGAGCGGAACGACTCCTTGGTGTTCTCCGCCATGGCGTAGAGCGTCGGCACCAGGATCAGGGTGAGCAGCGTCGAGCTGAGCAGCCCGCCGATCACCACGATCGCCAGCGGCTTGGAGATGAAGCCGCCCTCGCCCGTGAGGCCGAGCGCCATCGGCAGCAGCGCGAAGATGGTGGCGACCGCGGTCATCAGGATCGGTCGCAGCCGGCGCCGGCCGCCCTCGACCACCGCCTCCTGGACCCCCATGCCCTGGGCCCGGTACTGGTTGACCAGGTCCAGCAGCACGATCGCGTTGGTCACCACGATGCCGACCAGCATGAGCACGCCGATCAGCGCCGGCACGCCCAGCGGGGTGCCGGTGGCGAGCAGCAGGCCGATCGCGCCGGTCGCCGCGAACGGGATGGAGATCAGCAGGATCAGCGCCTGGACCAGGCTCCGGAACGTCGCCACCATGATCAGGAAGACGATCGCGATGGCGGCGAGCACGGCCAGGCCCAGGTCGGCGAAGGCCTCCTCCTGGTCGGCGCTGACGCCGCCGATGGCGAAGGTCGCCCCCGGCACGTCGATGCCGTCCAGCTTCTTCTGCAGCTCCTGGGTGATGGCGCCGAGGTTCGAGCCGGTGGCCGTACCGGTGACGGAGACGCTGCGCTCGCCGTCGATCCGGCTCACCTGCTGCGGGCCCTCGGTCTGGGTGACGTCGGCGATGTCGTCGAGCTTCACCGGCCCGACCGGCATCGCGCGCAGCTCCTCCACCGTGGTCGGCGGCTTGCCCGCGAACCGCAGCACCACGTCGCGCTGCCCGTCGTCGAGCGTGACCTGCCCCAGGGGCGAGCCCCGGAACGCCTGGGCCACCACCTGGCCGACGGCGGCCTCGGTGAGCCCGACCCGACCGGCGGCGACCCGGTCGACGGTGACGTCGACGCGCGGCACCCGCGTGGCGAGGCTGGTGGAGACGTCCTCGACGCCCGCCAGCCCGGCCATCGCCGACCGGACCTCCTCGGCGGCCCGGGTCAGCGCCTCCGGGTCGGCGCCCTGGACGACCACCTCGATCTGGTTGGCCGCCGCCCCGCCCTGACCGGCGCCGAAGCTGACCTCACCGACGGCCGGGCCCAGCGCGTCGAACTCCCGGCGCAGCTTCTCCCGCATCTGCTGGGCGTCGGTGCCGTCGCCGAGCGCCAGCGACCAGTTGGCGACGTTGTTGCCGCCGCCGCCAAACGGGTTGTCCCCGCCGCCGGCCGTGACCTGGTACGTCTCGATGTCCTCGGTGCGCTCCAGCACCGCCTCGATCTGCCTGGCCGCCGCGTCGGTGCCGACCAGGCCGGTGCCCGCCGGCAGTTCCTGCGTGATGCTCAGGGTGTCCTGGCCGGAGTCGTCGATGAAGTTGGTCTCCAGCTGCCGGGACAGACCGAAGGTGCCGAACAGCACGAGCACGCCCAGCCCCAGCGTGATCCACCGGGTGGCCCGCTTGCGGGTGGCGAACCCGATCACCGGCAGGTACGCCCGCTGCAACGGGTTGCGCAGCTCCTTCTCCTCGGCCGCCCGGCGCACCGCGGCGTCGTCCGCCGTGCCGCTGGGAGGCTTCAGGAACCAGTACGCGAGCACCGGGATGACGGTCAGCGAGACCAGCAGCGAGGCGAGCAGGGCCACCGTGACGGTGATCGCGAACGGCGCGAAGAGCTGCCCGACGAAGCCGCCGACCAGCGCGATCGGCGCGAAGACGGCGACCGTGGTGAGCGTGGACGCGGTCACCGCGCCGGCCACCTCACGGACGGCGGCGAGGATCGCCTGCCGCTTCGGTTCGCCGTACTCCAGGTGTCTCTTGATGTTCTCCAGCACGACGATCGAGTCGTCGACCACCCGGCCGACCGCGATGGTGAGCGCGCCGAGGGTGAGCAGGTTGAGCGAGTAGTCGCCGATCCAGAGGGCGATCAGGGCGACCACCACCGAGAGCGGGATGGAGACCGCGGTGACCACGGTGGAGCGGACCGACAGCAGGAAGACCAGGATGACCACGACGGCCATCACCAGGCCCAGGAGACCCTCGGTGGTCAGGCTCTCGATCGACTTCTCGACGAAGGGCGCCTGGTCGAAGACTACGGTCAGCTCGGCGCCGGAGGCCTCCCGCAGCTCGGCGAGCCGGTCCCGGATCTCGTGGGAGATCTCCACCGCGTTGCCGTCCGGCGAGGCGGTGACCGCGATGCCCAGGCTGTCCTTGCCGTTGGTGCGGGTGATCGCGGTGGCCGGGGCGAGCTGCTGCTCGACGGTGGCCACGTCGCCGAGGCGGACCGGGGCCGCCCGGCCCGTCGCCGGCGCGACCACGACGCCCCGCAGGTCGTCCAGCGTGGCGAGCCGGGTGCCGACCTGCACCGGGAGCGCGCGGGTGCCGTCGGTCACGGTGCCGGCCGGCACCGTCACGCCGTTGGTCTTCAGCGCCGCGCCGAGCGCGGTCGGCTGGAGCTTCGCCGCCGCCAGCTTGACCGGGTCCGGGGTGACCACCACGACGTCGTCGCGGGCGCCGGTCAGCTCGACCGTCCGCACCCCCTCGATCGCCTCCAGCTCGGGCACCACCGTGGCGCGCAGCTTCTCCGCGAGGACGCGCTGGTCGTCACCGCCGGAGGCGGCGAGCACCACGGCGGGCAGGTCGTCGGTGCTGCCAGCGATGACCTGCGGGTCGACCCCCTCGGGCAGTTGCGCGTCGATCCGGTTGAGCGCGGTCTGCATCTTGTTGACCACGTCGTCCAGGTCGGTGCCGAACTCGTACTGGACCTGGACCGTGGTGGAGCCCTCGCGGGAGGTCGAGGTGACCTGGTCCAGCCCGGGGATGCCCTGGAGGGCGTTCTCGATCGGCTCGGTGACCTGCGACTCGACGACCTCGGGCCCGGCGCCGGGGTAGACCGCCACGATGAAGGCCGCCGGGAACTCCAGCGACGGCAGGAGCTGCTGCTTCAGTGACGGTACGGCGAACGCCCCGAACAGCGTGGTCACCACCGCGATGAGGGCGATCAGCCCTCGGTTGGCGAGGCTGAATCTGGCGAGCAGCGACATCGGCGTGACTCACTCCTGGAAAAGGCGGTTGGCGGGGGTACGGATTCTCCCCCACCCGGCCGGACCGGCCCCGGTCGGCCCTGCCCCAGTCCGATGCACAGGACCCGCCCACGCCGCGCCGGTTTCCTCCCGTCGGCCTCGACCGGCGCCGATCCGCCCGCGGCTCAGGCGAGGTCGAGGCAGCGGGCGGCGGCCAGGGGGTCGTTGGCGATGGTGGTGGGCACCGGCGCGGTGGAGATGGCCCACTCCGGGTCCTTCAGGCCGTGGCCGGTGACCGTGCAGACCACCGTCGAGCCGGCGGGGACCCGACCGGCGGCGGCCTGCTGGAGCAGGCCGGCCACGCTGGCCGCGCTGCCCAGCTCGACGAAGACCCCGACCTCGCGGGCCAGCAGCCGGTACGCGGCCAGGATCTCCCGGTCGGTGACGGCGGCGATCAGCCCGCCCGAGGAGTCGCGGGCGTCGAGCGCCCTCGTCCAGCTCGCCGGGTTGCCGATCCGGATGGCGGTGGCGATCGTGGACGGCTCGCGGACCACCTGCCCGGTGACGATCGGGGCGGCGCCGGCCGCCTGGAAGCCGTACATCTTCGGGGCCCGGGTGGCGTTGCCGTCCCGCAGCTCCTCCGAGTAGCCCATCCAGTAGGCGGAGACGTTACCGGCGTTGCCGACCGGCAGGCAGTGGATGTCGGGGGCGTCGCCCAACGCCTCGAGGATCTCGAAAGCGGCCGTCTTCTGGCCGTGCAGCCGGTCGATGTTGACGGAGTTGACCAGGGCGACCGGGTAGTCCTGGGCGAGCTTGGCGGCCAGCGACAGGCAGTCGTCGAAGTTGCCGGTGACCTGGAGCAGCTTCGCCCCGTGCACGAGCGCCTGGGCCAGCTTGCCCAGCGCGATCTTGCCCTGCGGCACGAGCACCGCGCAGGTCAGGCCGGCGCGGGCCGCGTACGCCGCGGCGGAGGCGCTGGTGTTGCCGGTGGAGGCGCAGATGATCGCCTTGTTGCCGGCCTCGACCGCCTTGGAGACCGCGAGCGTCATGCCCCGGTCCTTGAACGAGCCGGTCGGGTTGGCGCCCTCCACCTTCAGGTGCACGTCGCAGCCGAGCCGGGCGGAGAGCACCGGCGCGGGCAGCAGCGGGGTGTTCCCCTCGTGCAGGGTCACGACCGGGGTGGCGTCGGTGACCGGCAGCCGGTCCCGGTACGCGTCGATCAGACCCCGCCACATGTCGTTCTCCCTCGCCTCTACCGCCCCGCCGAGTCGGGTACGCCTCCAGCCTGGACCAGTCTCGCCGCGTGCCCGCCGGCGCACCCGCAGTTAACCACCAGGCGAGACGCGGAGGCGTCCGCCCCGCCGGGGCCGCACCGCGGACCCGGCACCGTCCGGCACGCGCCGCACCGCGGACCCGGCACCGTCCGGCGCGCGCCGCGCAGCGGACCCGGCACCGTCCGGCGCCTGACGCCGGCGGTCGCGGGCCGGCCCGCTCCCGCGAGCGGACCGCTCAGAGCCCACCCTCGACCCGCAGCACGCTCGCCACCGAGCGGACGATGTCCAGCCCTCGCAGCTCCCGCACGGTGGCGGCGAGCGCCGCGTCCGGCGCCACGTGGGTGACGATGACCAGGTCGGCGTCCTCGCCCCGGCCCGCCGGCCCGCCGCCCGCCGGGCCCTGCCGCACGGTGGCGATCGACACGTCGTGCCGGGCGAACACCCCGGCCACCGCCTCCAGCACACCCGGCCGGTCGGCCACGTCGAGGCTGATGTGGTAGCGGGTCAGCGCCTCCCCCATCGGCCGCACCGGCAGGTCGGCGTACGCGCTCTCGCTGGCCGACCGCACCCCGGCGAGCCGGTTGCGGGAGACCGCCACGACGTCGCCCAGCACCGCGCTGGCGGTGGGCGCGCCGCCCGCGCCCCGGCCGTAGAACATCAGCGGCCCGGCCGCCTCGGCCTCGACGAAGACCGCGTTGAACGCGTCGCCGACGCTGGCCAGCGGGTGGCCCAGCGGGATCATCGCCGGGTGCACCCGCACGCTGACCGTCTCCCGGCCGGCGGCGTCGGCGCCCCGGGCGGCGATGCAGAGCAGCTTGATGGTGCACCCCATCGCCTTGGCGCTGGCCACGTCGGCTGCGGTGACCTCGGTGATGCCCTCCCGGTGCACGTCGGCCGCGCCGACCCGGGTGTGGAACGCCAGTGAGGCGAGGATGGCCGCCTTGGCCGCCGCGTCGAAGCCCTCCACGTCGGCGGTGGGGTCGGCCTCGGCGTAGCCCAGCTCGGTGGCCTCCTCCAGCGCCTCCGCGAAGCCGGCGCCGGTGGCGTCCATGGCGGAGAGGATGAAGTTGGTGGTGCCGTTGACGATGCCGGTGACCCGGTTGATCCGGTCGCCGTGCAGCGACTCGCGCAGCGGACGCAGCAGCGGGATCGCCCCCGCCACGGACGCCTCGTAGTAGAGGTCGCCGCCGCCCTCGGCCGCCGCGTCGTGCAGGGCGGCGCCGTCCTCGGCGAGCAACGCCTTGTTGGCCGTGACCACGCTCTTGCCGGCCCGCAGCGCCTCGACCAGCCAGCCCCGCGCCGGCTCGATGCCGCCGACCACCTCGACGACCACGTCCACGTCGTCGCGCTTGATCAGGCCGAGCGCGTCGGTGGTGAACAGGGCCGGATCGACTGGCAGATCGCCCCGGTCGCGGCCGAGACGGCGTACGGCGATGCCGGCGATCTCCAGCGGGGCGCCGATCCGGGCGGCGAGGTCGGCCGCCTGCTCGTGCAGCAGCCGGACCACCTCGCTACCGACCGTGCCGCAGCCGAGCAGTGCCAGGCGCACAGGTGACGTCATCCCACATCCAATGCCAGCAGGTCCTCTTCGGTCTCCCGCCGGACGATCAGGCGCGCCTGGCCGTCCCGCACCGCGACCACCGGCGGGCGGGGCACGTGGTTGTAGTTGCTGGCCATGCTCCGGCAGTAGGCGCCGGTGCCCGGCACCGCGACAAGATCTCCGGGCTGCACGTCGGCGGGCAGGAATTCATCCTTCACCACGATGTCCCCGGACTCACAGTGCTTTCCCACCACGCGGGCGAGCAGCGGCTCGGCGGCCGACGCCCGGGACGCCAGCGTCGCGGAGTAGGACGCGTCGTAGAGCGCGGTACGGATGTTGTCGCTCATCCCGCCGTCGACGCTCACGTACGTCCGGATCCCGTCCACGTCCTTGACCGTGCCGACCTCGTAGAGGGTGAACACGGCCGGCCCGACGATGGCCCGGCCCGGCTCGATCGACAGGTGCGGCACCGCCAGCCGCTCGGCGGCGCACTCGGCCTCGACGATCCGGCGCAGCCGCTTCGCCAGGTCCTGCGGGGCGGCCGGGTCGTCCTGGGTCGTGTACGCGATGCCGAAGCCGCCGCCGAGGTCCAGCTCGGGCAGCTGGACCCCGCGCGCGTCGCGGATCTGCGCCTGGAGGCCGAGCACCCGGCGGGCGGAGACCTCGAAGCCGCTGGCGTCGAAGATCTGCGAGCCGATGTGCGAGTGCAGGCCGCGCAGCTCCAGCACGCCCTCGTCGAGCACCCGGAAGGCCGCCTCCGCCGCCGCCCCGCCCGCGAGGGAGAAGCCGAACTTCTGGTCCTCGTGCGCGGTGGCGATGAACTCGTGGGTGTGCGCCTCGACGCCGACCGTGACCCGGATCATCACCCGGGGGCGGACGCCCCGCTCGCGGGCCAGCGCGGTGAGCCGGCCGATCTCGTCGAACGAGTCGAGGATGATCCGGCCGACCCCGGCGTCCAGCGCCCGGCTCAGCTCGGTCACCGACTTGTTGTTGCCGTGGAAGCCGATCCGCTCGGGCGGCATCCCGGCCGACAGCGCGGTGGCCAGCTCGCCCCCGGTGCACACGTCGAGGTGCAGGCCCTCCTCGGCGATCATCCGGACCACGGCGCGGCAGAGGAACGCCTTGCCGGCGTAGTAGACGTCGACGCCGTCGAAGGCGGTGCGGAAGTCCCGGGCGCGCGACCGCAGGTCGTCCTCGTCGAGGACGTAGACCGGGGTGCCGAACTCGGCCGCGATGTCGCGGACGCCGAGGCCGGCCACGGCGAGCACGCCGTCGCCGCCGCGCGTGACGTTGCGCGGCCACAGCTGCGGCACCAGGGCGTTGACGTCGGCCGGGGGGCGCAGCCACGCCGGCCCCCGGACGCCGATGTCACCGTGCAGCGCACCGGCCTCGTGAGCACGCATCTCAGCTGCCTCCGCTTCGCGACTGCGGGGCCCGCAGGCTCACTCCTCGCGCGCGCACGGCGCTCACATCCTCTCCGGGGCCGAGACGCCCAGCAGGCGCAGGCCGTTGGCGATCACGGTGCGGGTGGCGTCGTTGAGCCAGAGCCGGGCCCGGTGCAGGTCGGTGGTCTCCTCGTCGCCGCGCGGCAGGATCCGGCACTCGTCGTAGAACCGGTGGTAGGCCCCGGACAGCTCCTCCAGGTAGCGGGCCACCCGGTGCGGGCCGCGCAGCTCCGCCGCCGCGGCGACCACGGCGGGGAACTCGGCGAGCGCCTTGAGCAGCTCGTTCTCCTTCTCGTGCCCGAGCAGCTCCGGCCGGAACGCCTCGGCGTCGCCCCGGGTCAGCCCCACCTCGGCGGCGTTACGGCCCACGCTGGCCGTCCGGGCCGCCACGTACTGCACGTAGTAGACCGGGTTGTCGCGGGTGGCCCGGGTCCACAGCTCGACGTCGATGTCGATCGGGGAGTCGCTGGAGTAGCGGGCCAGCGCGTACCGGGAGGCGTCCACGCCGATGGCGTCGACCAGGTCCTCCAGGGTCACCACCGTGCCGGCCCGCTTGCTCATCCGGACCGGTGCGCCGTCGCGGACCAGGTTGACCATCTGGCCGATCAGGATCTCCAGGCTGCGCTCCGGGTCGTCGCCGAAGCAGGCGGCCATCGCCTTCATCCGGCCGATGTAGCCGTGGTGGTCGGCGCCGAGCATGATCACGACCCGCTCGAAGCCGCGCTCCCGCTTGTCCAGGTAGTAGGCGCAGTCGGCGGCGAAGTAGGTCCACTCGCCGTTGGACTTGCGCAGCACCCGGTCCTTGTCGTCGCCGAAGTCGGTGGTGCGCAGCCAGGTCGCCCCGTCGGACTCGAACACCCGGCCCTGCGCGCGCAGCCGTTCGAGGGCCAGGTCCAGCTCGCCCCGGTCGTGCAGGTCCTTCTCGTTGAAGTAGGTGTCGAACTCGACCCCGAAGCCGCGCAGCGAGGACTTGATCTCGGCGAACATGAGCTGCACGCCCTCGACCCGGAAGACCTCCTGGGCGGCGGCGTCGTCCAGCTCCAGCACGTCGGGACGGACGCCCCGGACGGCGTCGGCGATCTCGGTGATGTACGCCCCGGCGTACCCGTCCTCGGGAGCGGGCTCGCCCTTCGCGGCGGCGAGCAGCGACCGGGCGAACCGGTCGATCTGGGAGCCCGCGTCGTTGAAGTAGTACTCCGTGCCGACCTCGGCACCGGTGGCGCGCAGGAGCCGGCTCAGCGCGTCGCCGACGGCCGCCCAGCGGACGCCGCCGATGTGCACCGGGCCGGTCGGGTTCGCCGAGACGAACTCCAGGTTCATCTTCTGCCCGGCGAGCCGGTCGCTGCGCCCGTACGCCTCGCCCGCCTCGACGATCACCCGGGCGAGCTGCCCGGCGGCGGCCGCGTCGAGCCGGATGTTGAGGAAGCCCGGGCCGGCGATCTCCACCGACTTGACCCCCGGGGCCCGGCCGAGCTGCTCCGCGAGGGCCGTGGCCAGCTCGCGCGGCGGGACGCCCACCTTCTTGCTGAGCTGGAGGGCCAGCGTGGAGGCGTAGTCGCCGTGCTCGGGGTTGCGGGGTCGCTCGACCACCGTCCGCTCCGGCAGGGCGGAGCGGTCGAGGCCACGCTCGGTGAAGACGGCGTGGGCTGCGGAGAGGACGACCTCGGCGAGTTCTGCGGGAGTCACCGATCCATGTTATCGGGGGTAGACTCGGCACCCGCGGCGGCGACCCAGTGTGTGAGACCGGCCCGCCGGATCCCCTGACCGACCGACCTGACGAGGCACGATGAGCATCAGCACACCGGGTGGCGGCCCCGAGCGGCGCCCGAACGTGGTCAGCACCGGCAAGAAGCCGGCGGCGGGCCGGCCGGCCGCCGGCGCCAAGGCCGGGTCCGGCGGCGCGAAGACCGGCTCCGGCGCCAGGACCGGGTCCGGCAAGCCGACCGGCACCCGCCCCGGCGCGGGGGGCAAGGGCCGCAAGCCCATCGCCCCGGTGAAGGTGAGCCAGGGCCGCTCCTGGGGCCCGATCGCGCTCTTCGTCGCCGTGGGTGTGCTGGCCGTGGCGATCATCGGCTACGGCGCCTGGGCGACGTTCCAGGGGGCCAAGCCCTGGGAGGACCGGGCCGACGCGATCGAGGGCATCGTCAACTACCGCGAGAAGGACAAGGACCTCGTGGCCGGCGGGAACCACAAGACGGGGCCCATCACCTACACGGTGCTGCCGCCCGTGGCCGGCCCCCACAACGCCGCCTGGCAGAACTGCATGGGCGACGTCTACCCGGCCCAGATCGCCAACGAGCACGCGGTGCACAGCCTGGAGCACGGCACGGTCTGGATCACCTACCGCCCCGACCTGCCCGCCGACCAGGTGACGAAGCTCGCCGACAAGGTGCGGGGCAAGGAGAAGCTGATGCTCAGCCCGTTCGAGGGGCTGGACAAGCCGATCTCGCTCCAGGCGTGGGGCTACCAGCTCAAGGTCGACAACGCCGACGACGGCCGGATCGACGAGTTCATCAAGACGCTGAAGGTCAACGCCTCGGTGGAGGGCCCGACCGCGCTGTGCAGCCAGGGCATCACCGCCACCGGCACCACGCCGCGTGACGACGCCCAGCAGATGCCGCAGGGCTGAGGAGAGCGATGAGCATCCCGACCATGACCGAGACCAGCGAGCCGGCCAGCCCGGCTCCGGAGGAGCGGAGGTCGCCGGCCCGCTGGGGCACGGCCGCGCTGGCCCTGGCCGTCGTGGTCGGGCTGCTCCTCGGGTACGCGGGCGGCATGCTGACGCCCCGGCTCACCCGGCCGGGCGACGCCTCGCCCGAGGCGGGCTTCGCCCGGGACATGCTGACCCACCACGCGCAGGCGGTGGAGATGGGTCTGGTCGCCTTCGACGAGGGCAGCGACCCGGAGGTCCGCAGCATCGGCGGCGACATCGCCACCGCCCAGCAGGGCGAGATCGGCACCATGCACACGTGGTTGCGTTCGTGGGGGCTCGACCCGGCCGGCAGCGAGCCGTCGATGTCCTGGATGTCCGACGGCGCGGGCCTGGTCAGGAACGGGTTGATGCCGGGCATGGCCACTCCCGAGGAGATGGCGAAGCTGCACGCGGCGGAGGGCCGGGAGTTGGACGTCCTCTTCCTGCAACTGATGATCAAGCACCACCTGGGCGGCATCCACATGATCGACGGGATCCTCGAGGTCAGCGACGAGACCGACGTGGTCAGGACCGCGCAGACCATGAAGAACACCCAGCGCAACGACCTCACCAATCTCCAGAACGCGCTGAAGCGGCTGGGCGGCTGACCCCGCGCCACCGCACCGCTGTCCGTCGAGAGGTCCGCGTCGCCGCCGGTTCGCCCCGGCCGCCGCGGACCTCTCGCCGTTCCGCCCCGAGGCCGAAGCGGGCCAGCTCGAGGCCGACCTGCCGGCCCGACCCCGAAGCGGGCCGGCGGGTCGGCCCCGAAGCGCGCAGGCCTCAAGCGCGCCGGCCCGTAGGCCGAAGCGGGCCGGCTCGAACGTCCGGCCCGTGCGGGGCGGTGTCGGATGCGACCCACCCCGCCCGTTTTGAGCGTTAAGCGACCTCAAGTGCGATCAGGCCGATTGCGACACTAAGAGAGTTTTCTCCACACATATCGTGACCAGTTGCGATTCGGGCTCGTTGCGCAGGACGTGGGGGTTGCACTGAGAGACGCACGGCGTTCGGTCACCAGCTGGTGTCGGCGCCACACCATCGGCGGTGACGGGGCGGTGGCAGCCGTCCGTCGCGGACAGCGGCAGGGCGAGCCGGGAACGCTCAGCCGCGAACAGGAGCTCGAACTCATCGACGTCCTGCGGGGCGTCTACCCCGACGAGCTGGGCCTGGACGAGGAGCTGTGGACGCGGCAGAGCCTGCACGCCCTCATCCAGCACCGCTTCGCGGCACCCATGGACGCCGGGGCGGTCGGGGCGTACCTGCGGGCCTGGGGGTTGGGCCCACGGGAGCCCCGGGAACGGGCCTGCGGTCTCTGCGTCGGCGCGGTGGAGCGCTGGGTACGCAGCGAGTACCCGACCATCACCCGGGCGGCGCAGGAGCACCTCGCCGAGGTCTACTGGATCGGCCGCGTACGCCTGCGGGGCACGATGCCGGCGGCGGACGTCATCTCCGCCGTCTCCTCCCGCGGCCGGGTGCGCTTCATGATCACCACCCCGTCGGTCGACCCGCCGCTCCCCCGCGACTTCGTGCTGCGGCTCAGCGGCGAGGAGCAGCGGACCGTGCACCTGATCGTCGACGGCTCCTGGCCCCGCAACGAGTGGCCCCGGCGCCTGCCCCGCCGCATCGTGCTGCACCCGCTGCCGAGCTGCGGCCGCGCCGTCGCCGCCTGACCACCCACAGCGCTGGCGCCGCACCGTACGCCGGTTCCTCGGATGCGACGGCCCGCGCCGGGCCCGCCCGACCCGGCGCGACGGCCGAAGCGGCCGGCGGGCAACGACGAGTGGAACGCCATGGTCGCGTCGGACGACGGGACACAACCGTGAGGTTCCACTCGTGCCGCCCGAGGGCGTCCGCCCTCCCCTTGGAGCGGCGTGCGGCGCAGGCGGCACCGGGCAAGGCGACACGAGGGCAGGCACCGGATACCGATTCGGCGTTCCGGGGAGGCGTTTGCTAGTCTTCTCGAGTCGCTGAGCCCCCGTAGCTCAGGGGATAGAGCACCGCCCTCCGGAGGCGGGGGCGCAGGTTCGAATCCTGCCGGGGGCACCACGATGAGCACGATCAAAGGCCGCTGACCAGGGCAAGCCCAGGCAGCGGCCTTTGTCGTACGTTCGGCCACGTTCGGCTCTCAGCGGCCCGCGACGGGCGCCAGCGCAGTCGCGTGCCGAAGTTCGGCGCGGCCAGTCGTGACCGAGCGCCGAACGGGGACTTCAGCCGCCCGGACTCGCGGCGCGCGTGACCGCCGTGCGCGGGCCAGGATGGCGAAGCCGAGCTGGCCCGCCCCTCCCCGGAAGACGTGGACACCGACGGGGTGCGTCACCTGGCGTGGCCGAGCCGGATCATCAGGCGGGTGGCCGCGGAGCAGGTGCGGCGCGTACGGAAGCCATCGCAGCCACTGCACATCTGCTGGAGACTCCAGCTTCACTCGACAAGCTGGTCTCCCACGAAACGCATCCGCTTGACGATCTTTCCCTCCTTGCTTTTCTCATAACTGGAGTACTCTTTCTGCGGATCCGCGTCCGACCAATCTATCGCCGCAATGAGATCGTTCTTGTGGTGCTCCATCCGATCCGTGCTCAGGTAGCCCTCATCCGGCTGCCAGCTCCTCGGCAGGTCGTCGCTCTCCCGGTAGAAGTACATGTGGAAGAAGCGGGTCTTCCCCGCCGCCGCTTCGATTTCCCCCTCGACCGGATGCTGCTCGCCGTACCTCTCGACCAGTTCCTTCAGTTCCGTCAGATCCTCGGGTGGGTTCAGGATCATGTAGTGCTTCCTGACGGTCACGTGGTCTTCGTCCTTCTTGCCGAAGACCTCCTGCGTGTTCTGGATCTCGAAGATCCTGGTCTCCCCCGAATCCTCATTTCTTGTGCATCCGACCAGGATCAACGGGACGAGAAGCACGCCGACGATCAAGGTCAGGGTTCTCGCATGGGCTCTGATCACCAGATCCTCCTCAGAGCTGGACTGGCCGCAGCACGGCTGGCGGCGGAGCGGGCCGCAGCGGCGCGGGCTCGCCATGAACGCGAGGCGAGGGCAGCGCGATCATGAGCGGGAGACTACCTACTGGATCATGGCCGCCAGCAGAGGCCGTCGACCAGGAAACCTGGTCGACGGCCTCTCCTGTGCTCCGGCCGCCGCCCGGTCGGGACGGGCGGGAGGCGTCGGGCGGTTCCGTCAGGTCCGAGGGGCGGTCGCACGGGCCCAGCGCAGCAGCGCGGTGAAGGCCAACGCGGCGGTCACCGCCCCGCCCACCAGCCGCACCCGGTGCCCGGCGACGAACTCGGCCGCGACCTGACGCAGGTACTCCGGGGAGTGCGTGCCGACCGGGTCGACGAACATGATCTCGTTGCGCGGCCAGAAGAAGAAGACCGAGAACAGGAACTCGCAGGCGACGAAGACGACGGCCGCGCCGGCGATCCACCAGCGCAGCCGCCGGTCGCGCCAGGTCAGCACCGCCGCCGCGAGACAGGCGAGCACGACGGTCGCGCCGAGCGGCGGGAAGTAGTCACTCGGGCCCCCCGCCACCAGGAACTCGCGGGCCCGGTCCAGCGACGCCGGCGGGTCCCCGAAGATGTTCGGGTAGAGCATCACGGTCTCGGCGGCCACGCCGCCGAACGACATCATCGCCGTCCACACCAGAACGACGAGCACCGTCCAGGTCATCCTGTCGCGGGTCATTGGTCCTCCTGCCGATCCAGTCGACGCCGTGCCGGCGCCGTCCGCTGGGGTCGCCCCGGCGTCGTCCGCTGGGTCGTCGTCGACGCTAGGTCGGCCGCCACCGCCCGTCTGCCGTCCGACGGCGCGAACGCGGGGTCGCCTCCGGGCGTACGACGGCGCGGACCGGTCGCCCGCCCGCGCGGTCGGGCGTCGCCTCCCGACGTAGCCCGAGGTGGCCGACGGGCATGGTGGAGGGGCGACCCACGGCAGGCGACGGGGCCGGCAGGCTACGGAGGGCCGACAGCGACAGGCCGACGGGGTGGCCGGCGGCAGGCGACGGAGGGGGCCGAAGGCGGTGCGCGTACGTCAGTCGGCGGCGCGGCGGGCGCGGGCCCGGCGCTTGCCCTCGTGCATGGCCTGCACGCGGGCGATGGGGATGGTGTGCCCCTCGGCGACCAGGTCCGCCGGGAGCGGCTGCGGCGCGGGCAGCCGCTCGGCCCAGGGGTCGCGCCCGGCGATCAGCGCCGGGGCGGTGCGGATGGTGAAGTCCGCCGGGGTCACGTCGCCCAGGTCGGCCCAGTCGACCGGGAAGGAGACCGGCACGCCCTGCCGCAGCCGGGGACTGTAGGTGGCCACCACGGTCGCCCCGCCGGCCCGGGTCGAGTCGACGAACACCTTGCCGCCCCGGTCCTCGCGGATGAAGGCGGTGGTGGCCAGCGCCGGGTCCAGCCGTTCGGCCCGGGCCGCCACCGCCCGGGTCGCGGCGGCCACGTCCTCCACCGTGGCGCCCTCCGCGACCGGTACGAAGACGTGCACGCCCTTGGCCCCGCTGGTCTTGACCGCACCGGCGAGCCCCGCGTCGGCGAGCGCCTGCCGGACCAGCCGCGCGGCGGCCACCGCCAGCGCGAAGGAGTCCCCGTCCGGCGGATCGAGGTCCAGCACCAGGTGGGTGGGGCGGTGCAGGTCGTCGACCGTGGCCAGGGTGGGGTGGTACTCCACCGCGCGCTGGTTCGCGAACCAGAGCAGGGTGCGCCGGTCGTCGCAGAGCGCGTACGAGATCTCGCGGTGCGACGCCTCCGCCCAGACCTTCGTGCGGGACACCCAGTCCGGGGTGTACTTCGGCAGGTTCTTCTGCATGAACGGCGGCTGCCCCGGCCGGACCCGGATCACCGACAGCGGCCGGCCCCGCAGCTGCGGCAGGATCCGCTCGTGCACCGCGTCGAGGTAGTCGACCAGGTCCCGCTTGGTCGCGTCGGCACCGTCGAACAACGGCTGGTCGAGGTTGGTCAGCGACACCCCGTCCCGGGTCTCGTCAGCGCCAGTCATCCGACCACCTTCGCGGCCCGGGGGCCGGCGGTCAACCGGACGCGGCGGAGCGAACCGCGGCGAACGGGACGGCCGGGAAGCCGGCGGCGGCGACCTGGCGGGCGGAGCCGGCGTCCCAGGCGTTGGGCAGGATGAGCGGGCCACCGGGCCGGTGCAGCGTGCGCAGCGCCGCCGCCCGGTCGGCGACATCGTCGGTCATTCGCCCGATTCTCGACGGGCCGGGGCCCGGCTCTAAGCTCCAATCCCGTACCGATGGACTGGCCGCACCCGGCGCCGACCCGCATCCCGAGCCGGGCGCCTCGGCCGACCCCGGGCCGATTCCTCGGCCGACCGCCGGACGGGCTGGGGCGGGTGTTGCGCGTCGCGATCCGGGACGAGCCGCCTCGCCTTGTCGCCGAGGGCGGCGGAGCGTGAGGAGGCACTGCGTGTCCCAGCGGAACAGCGATGTCACCGACGGGCGGGAGCCCTCGGCGTGCGGGGCGGTCGACGCGCCCTCCGCCCCCGGCCAGGCCGAGGCGTGCACGGTCCGCGAGGTGCTCGACCGGGTCGGCGGCAAGTGGAGCGTCGGCATCCTCCTGGCCGCCTGCCAGGGCCCGGTGCGCTTCACGGAGCTGGAGCGCCGCGTGGCGGGGATCAGCCGCCGGATGCTCACCCTGACCCTGCGCAACCTGGAACGCGACGGGCTGCTGCACCGGAGGGTCCATCCGACCGTCCCGCCGAGGGTGGAGTACACCGCCACCCCGATCGCGCTGGAACTCCACGAGTCGCTGGTGGCCCTGACGGACTGGGCGGAGCGGCACCGCAGCGCGATCGCCGACTCCCGGGCCGCGTACGACCGGGGCACGGCGCGGCCGACGGGGCGCTCCCGCACGTCCCGGAGGGGTAAACCTCGACCGCGTGTGGGGAACGCCACGCCCTCGATCTGACCGATCGGTCAGGGTCTGACCGATCGGTCAGGCATGCTGGTCGGGGAGGTGGACCGGCATGGCGCGGATGGTTCCGGAGACGCACGACGAGATCCTTTCGGCGGCGGCCCGACGCTTCGCGACGACCGGCTACCGGGGCACCTCGTTGCAGGACATCGCCCGCGAGGTGGGCTGCTCCAAGGCGGCGGTGCTCTACCACTTCGCCAACAAGGAGGCCATCCTCACCGAGCTGATGGCCCCGGCGATCGACGTCCTCCGGGCGCTCGACGAGCGGATCTCCGCGCATCGCGGCGCGGACGCCCAGCGGGTCGCCGCCGAGGGCTTCGTCGACCTCGCGGTCCGTTTCCGTCGCGAGATCGCCCTGCTCCGGGGCGAGTTCCCGGAGCTGCTCAAGCAGCCCGCCTTCGCGCACATCCAGCGGATCTCCGAGCGACTGGTCGACGCGCTCGCCGGCCACCCGGCACGCCCGTCCGCCCGGATCGCGGCGCTGGTGCTGCTCGCCGGCATCTCCGAGACCTGCGGGGAGTTCGCCGACGTACCCGACGAGGAGCTGCGCGCCGCCCTGCTGGCACTCGCCCGGCGGGCACTGGAGCCCGTCGACTGATCCGTACCCAACCATCCACGACCGAGGACAAGGAACTCATGGCCACCCTGCTCTACCGGCTCGGCCGGGGCTCGATGCGCCGGCGGCGACTCGTCGCGGCGATCTGGCTCGTCGTACTCGTCGGCCTCGGCCTCGCCGCCGCGACCCTGCGCGGTCCGATAGCCGACAACTTCACCATGCCCGGCACGGAGTCGCAGCGCGCCCTGGACCTGCTCGCCGAGCAGTTCCCGGCGGCGAGTGGCGCGACCGGCACGATCGCGGTCAAGGCGCCGGCCGACGGCACGCTCGCCGGCCCGCAGGGGCAGGCCGTGGTGAAGGAACTCACCCAGGAGGCCGCCACGCTGCCCGGCGTCGTCGGCGCCGTCGACCCGTTCCAGGTGGGGGCGGTCTCCCCGGACGGCCGGTACGCGCTGGTCCAGGTCCAGTTCGCCACCGGCGCCGACGAGGTGACCGACGCCCAGCGCGACGCGTACGAGAAGGTCGGCGAGCGGGCCGAGGCCCAGGGCTGGAAGGTCGCGCCCGGCGGCGAGGTGCTCAGCAGCGTGCCGGAGGTCGGCTCGACCGAGGCGATCGGTGTGGCGGTCGCCGCGATCGTCCTGGTGGTCACCTTCGGTTCGCTGGTGGCGGCCGGGATGACGATGCTCAACGCGCTGATCGGCGTGGGCGTCGGCATGGCGGGTCTGTTCGCGATCAGCAGCGTGGTCGACCTGAGCAGCACCGCGCCGATCCTCGCCCTGATGCTCGGCCTCGCGGTCGGCATCGACTACTCGCTCTTCATCACCTCCCGCTACCGGCAGAACCTGATGGAGGGGCTGCCACCGGACGAGGCGGTGGGCCGCGCGGTCGGCACCGCCGGCTCGGCCGTGGTCTTCGCCGGCGCCACCGTGGTCATCGCGCTGGCCGGGCTGGCCGTGGTGAACATCCCGTTCCTGACGGTGATGGGTCTGGCCGCCGCCGGCACGGTCACCGTCGCGGTGCTGGTCGCGATCACGCTCCAGCCGGCCCTGCTCGGCTTCGCCGGCCGCCGGGTGCTGCCCCGCAAGCTGCGCACCACCGTGCCGGCCGGGGATCGGGCGGCCGACGCCGCCGACGCGGGCACCCCGCCGGCCGAGGACCGGTCGGGCTTCGGGTTCCGCTGGGCGCACCTCGTCACCCGGTTCCGGGTGCCGGTCATCCTGGTCGGGCTGATCGGGCTGGGGCTGCTCGCGCTGCCCGCGCCCGACATGCGGCTGGCGCTGCCCGACGCGGGCACCGCGCCGGTCGGCTCGGCCGCCCGGGAGTCGAACGACGTGATCACCGAGGGCTTCGGGCCGGGCTTCACCGGCCGGCTCGCGGTGGTGGTCGCCGGGGAGACCCCGGAGGCGACCACGGCCGCCATCCCGCAGGTCACCGCGCTGGTCCAGCGCACCGAGAACGTCCTCGCGGTGGCCCCGCCGCAGCTCAGCCCGGACGGCCGCACCGCGCTGCTCGGGGTGGTGCCGAAGACCGGCCCGACCGAGGAGGCCACCGAGACCGTGGTCAACGACGTCCGCGCGGCGGTGGGCGAGTTCCGCGACGTCGACGTGCTGCTGACCGGGGCGACCGCGATCGGCATCGACGTCTCCGAGAAGCTCTCCGACGCCCTGCCGGTCTACCTGCTGCTGGTGGTGGGCCTCTCGGTGCTGCTGCTGATGCTGGTCTTCCGCTCGCTGCTGGTGCCGGTCAAGGCCGCGCTGGGCTTCCTGCTCACCGTCGCCGCCACCTTCGGCATCACCGTGGCGGTGTTCCAGCAGGGCCACCTCGCCGACATGGTCGGCCTGGACACGCCCGGCCCGCTGGTCAGCTTCCTGCCGATCCTGCTGATCGGCATCCTGTTCGGCCTGGCGATGGACTACGAGGTCTTCCTGGTCTCCCGGATGCGGGAGGACTTCGTGCACGGTGACACCGCGCAGCAGGCGACCATCAACGGGATGGGGCACGGCGCCCGGGTGGTGACCGCCGCCGCGCTGATCATGATCTCGGTGTTCGGCGGCTTCGTGTTCCTCGACGACCCGGTCATCAAGTCGATGGGCTTCGCGCTCGCCATCGGCGTGGCCATCGACGCGTTCGTGGTCCGGATGACCATCGTGCCGGCCGTGATGTCGCTGCTCGGCAAGCGGGCCTGGTGGCTCCCCCGTTGGCTGGACAAGATCCTGCCCAACGTCGACATCGAGGGCGAGGGCCTGCGCGCCCACCTGGACGACAGGTCCCCCGCCCACACCTGACCCGGCACCGCTCGGTCGATCATGCAGTCGTGGTGCCCCGCACAACCGGTGGAACCGGTCGGAACGGGCACCACGACTGCATGATCAGCGGAATCGGAGCGGGGCGCGGGTCAGACGCCGGCCGGGTAGGTCTCCATCTCGCCCGGGGTGGTCAGGGCCGGGAGGGGGTGCAGGGCCGTCGTCTCGTCGCACCAGACGAAGGCGTCGTAGCGCTCCCCCAGCCGGGTCGGCACGTAGTTGCCCCACGACTCGAAGGAGGGGTCGTAGACCACCCCGATCGCCCGGTGGTCGGCGGTCCCGGTGACCCAGCCGGGCTGGTCGTCGCCGCCGAAGACCAGCACGGCCCGCTCGGGCATCAGCTCGTGCAGCCGGTGCTCGACCGAGCCGGGGCGGGCCGGCGGCACCACCATCGCCTCGGCCGGCGAACCCCAGCGGGGCGCGGCGATCACCGTGCCCCGGTAGCCGCCGAAGCCGACCAGGACCACCTCGTCGGCGCCGTGCCGCTCGCGGGCCAGCTGGCCGATGTTGACCATCCCGTCGCCGGCCATGTCGGTGGCCCGCGCGTCGCCGACGTGCGTGTTGTGCGCCCAGACGACGCCCCGCGCGCCGGGGCCGTAGCGCTCCAGCAACCGGTCCAGGGTGTCCGCCATGTGCGTGTCCCGGATGTTCCACGACTCCGGCCCGCCGCGCACCATCGACCGGTAGTAGCGCTCCGCGCCGGCCACCACCTCCGCGTTCTGCCAGGCCGAGAAGCTGTCCGGGCCGTCCCCGGCGGCCTGTTCGCGGGTACGCGCCAACAGCCGCACGACCTCCTCCTCGCAGCGGGCGGAGACGAACCGGCTCGCCATGCCGTACTCCTCGACCCGCTTGCCGTACGGCTCGAAGCAGCGGTACGCGTCCTGCGCCGCCTCCAGCGATCCCGGGTCCTCCTCGCCGAGGTAGTCGAAGATCGCCTGCATGGACTCCCACAGGCTGTAGACGTCCAGGCCGTGGAAGCCGGCCCGGGCGTCCCGGGGCCGCTCCACGTTCCACGCCCGCAACCAGGAGCAGAAGCGGGCCACCTCGGCGTTCGCCCACATCCAGGTCGGCCAGCGCTCGAAGCGCTCCAGCGCGACGCGCGGGTCGGCGGCTCCACCGGGTGCGGCGGTCACCGAGCGGTGCACCCGGTCGCAGTCGGGCCAGTCCCCCTCCACGGCCACGAAGGAGAACCCGCACTCGGCGATCAGCCGGCGGGTGAGCTGTTCGCGCAGCCGGTAGTAGTCGTGGTTGCCGTGCGTCGCCTCGCCGATCATCACGATCCGGGCGTCCCGGACGCGCTCCAGCAACGGGTCGAAGTCGCTCGGCGCGCCGAGCCGCTGAACCAGCATGCCGGCGGCTACCCGGCGCGCCGCCGGGGCAAACCGCCGATCGTCGATCGGCGGGCGTGTGCCGGCGGGCTGAGCGGGTAGCCCGCCGGCATGACCGTCACCGGCGTGCAGTTGCAGGAGTACCTGGCCGGGCTCGACTACCCGGTCTCCCGGGAGGACCTCATCCGCTGGGGCCAGGAGAACGGGGTCAGCACGGCGATGCTCCAGACGCTCCGGGCGCTGCCGGCGGAGGAGTTCGACTCCCCCGCCGAGCTGAGCGAGGCCCTGAACACGCTGGCCTGACCCTCAGCGGGCGTGCAGCAGCCGGAACAGCACCAGCCACTGCTCGGGCCAGACGTGCCCGACCGGGGTGGCCGGGTCGAGCCGGGTCGCCCGCAGCGCCGCCGCCAGCCGCGCCCGCGGGTGGTGCCGGGCCAGCGAGGCCGCGAGCGAGCCGCCGACCCCGTCGAAGCCGAACTCCACCATCCGGCGGTACGCGGGCAGCGCCGACGCGGCCAGCAGCGGCTCCGGCCGCCGCTCGACGCGCAGGATGCCGGCGTCCACCCTCGGCACGGGGCGGAACGCGGTGCGGGGCACCCGCCCGGCGAGCCGCCAGCCGAACTCCGGCCAGGTCAGCACGGTCAGCCTGGTCCACCGGCCGTAGTCGCCGCTGCGCCGGCGGGCGTACTCCAACTGGGTGAGCAGGGTCGCGGCGCGCAGACCGGGCGCGGCCAGGCACCACCGCACCACGGCCGAGGTCAGCGACCACGGGATGTTGCCGACCACGTCGAACTCCTCAGGTGGCGGCGTGACGGTGAGGAAATCGACCTGCCGGTGCGTCACGTTCGGCAGGGCCGCGCAGACCCTGGCCAGTTCGACTCCGGCGGCCGGGTCCACCTCGTACGCCGTCAGGTGCCGGCAGCGGGCCGCGAGCGGCCGGGTGAGCTGGCCCCGGCCGGCACCCACCTCCAGCAGGAGCCGGTCGGGCCCGGGGCGGGCGGCGTGCACCATCCGGGCGATGGCGGCCGGGTCGGCGAGGAAGTTCTGGGAGAGTACGCGACGGGACCGGTCGCGTTCGGTTGCTCGGGTACGGCGAGGCGCCACGGGTCGTCGTCCTGTCTGTCGCCGGGCGGCGACGGAGCGGACAGGCAGCCGCGAGCGGGGCCTGTCCGGGTGGTCCGGGGACTCGGACGGCCCTGTGCGGGACGCGGAACGCGGGATCGGCGGCGCACGGCGTGGCGCCACGTCGGGGGCGACTACCGGGGTGGCGCCGACGGGCGGCACTCAGCCCCGGGACGGCACCCGGAGGCGTGGCGGGGGCGGCGTCGCGCCCGGGAGTGCCGGGGCGGGGGCGCCGCGTGTGCGGTGCGGGGTCAGTCGCGGGTCGCGCCGGCCAGGGCCGGACGCCGGACTCGCAGGCGGGCCGCCAGCAGCGACCCGAGGGCGGCCGGCGTACCGACCCCCTCGATCAGAGCGTGCGCGGACATGCGGCGACCCTAGCCGCGCCCGTCCCCGGGAGGCGACCGCTTTTCCGCCTCCGCGCTGCGCCCTCAGCCCGGCAGGTCGACGGTGCGGCCCTCGGCGCGGGCGGTCTCGGCGGCGGCGAGCACGGCGACGACCTCGCGGCCGAAACGCACGTCGCAGCGGTGGTCCCGGGTGCCCGAGCCGATCTCCTCCAGCAACTGGTCGATCGCCACCCCGAACGCGGTCGCCGAGTCGCCCTCACCGGCCGGAACGCTCTCGACGCCGTTCTCGCCGTAGAAGACGAACTCCCGGCTCACCGCCTCCTGCGGGGCGTCCAGGGTCAGCGACACCGTGCTGGTCGCACCCCCGTCGTGGCTGAGGAGCAGGTGGACGAGCCCACGCGGCCCGTCCATGGCCGCGACGCGGGTGACCCGGCCGAGCACCGGCAGGATGAGCGACAGCGCGTGCGGGCCGATGTCCCACAGCGCGCCGTGCTCCCGCCGCCAGGGCGAGGCCCCGTAGGGGCTGCCGGGCTGGAAGATGGAGCCGTACCGGATCGCCTTGGCGGTGTGCCACCCGCCGACGGCCGCCGTCGAGGCGAGGAAACCGGCGACGTCCGGCTGGTAGCGGCCGGTGAAGAAGACCACCGAGGCGACGCCCGCCGCCTGCGCGGCGTCGACCACCCGGTCGGCGTCGGCGACGCTCAACGCGAGCGGCTTGTCCAGCAGCAGGTGCCGGCCGGCGGTGGCCGCGCGGACCGCGATGCCGGCCTGGACGTCCGGCGGAAGGGCCACGGCGACCGCGTCGCAGGCGTCGATCAGCGCGTCGGCGTCGTCGAACGCCGGCACCCCGTAGCGCTCGGCCAGGGCGGCGGCCTTGCGCGGGTCCCGGCCCCACACGCCGGCGAACGCGACCCCCGGGTGGGCGTGCAGCGCCGCAGCGTGCGTCTCCGCCGCCCAGTGACCGGTGCCGAACAACCCGAACCGCACCACGAGCACCTCCACCGTCGTCGTCACACCACGGTACCCGCGGCCACGGGCCGCGCCGGGCCCTGTGCCGGATGTCGCCGGCGCGTCCGTCCTTCCGGGACCGGCCGTCGCGGTAGCGGCTGGTTCGACCTCCCGCCTCCCCGCCCCGATGCCGCCCGGCCGGCGCGTGCCCGCTCACCTTCACCCGCTGGTCGTCGCGGACGATCCCCGGTGACCGGGTGCTGCGGACGATCCGGCGGTGACCGGGTGCTCAGGCCCGCAGGGTGGCGGTCAACCGCTCCGCGGCGGCCTGGGCTCCGTCGGTGCTGATGGCGGCGGCGAACGCGCGGGCGCGGGCGGCGGTCTCGGGCCGCAACGCGGCGCTGAGAGCCTCGGTCAGCGACTCGACGGTCGGCACCGCGCCGGGGTGTGCGCCGCCGAGGCCGAGCGCGGAGACGCGTCGCGCGAAGTAGTGCTGGTCGTAGACCTGCGGGATGACGACCTGCGGGGTCCCGGCCCGCGCGGCCGTGGTCGTGGTGCCCGAGCCGCCGTGGTGGACCACCGCGGCCACCTCCCTGAACAGCGCCTGCTGGTTCACCTCGCCGACGACCAGGCAGTCGGGCGCCCGGCCGGCCATCGAGAGGGGTGCCCAGCCCCGGGAGACGACCAGGCGGCAGCCGACCGCGCGCACCGCCTGGATGGCCGTCTCCAGCACGCCCGGGGGTGCGGCGACACTGCCGAATCCGACGTAGACGCACGGCTTGTCGCTGGCGTTCAGGAAGGTCGTCAGCTCGGCCGGCAGGGCCCGCTCGTCCGGCAGCAGCCAGGCGCCCGGTTGGTAGACGGCCGGGTCGGCGGTGTCCGGCCAGGGCGCCAGCGTCCGGTCGGCCGCCAGCCACGGCTGGTCGGTGTGGATGTGGTCGCTGACGTCGTCGACCGGGACCAGTCCCATCGTCGCCCGGAGGGCGTTGAGCGGCCCGCCGAAGGTGTCGTTGACGTGCCGCTGGTTGGCGGCCCACAGCTCGCGGTTGTCGGCCGAGGCGGGCGCGGGCACCTCCCCGAGGGCCGGCAGCGGTAGCGGAGGGTGGTGCGGTGAGGGAAGGGCCGCCGGGCAGAACGCCGTGAAGACGTACGGTATGCCCCGCTTCTCCGCCACGGTGCGGGCGGCGATCTGGAGGCCGGTCGACGCCACGATGGCGTCACAGTCCCGGGCCGCCGTCGACAGCACCTCGAACTGGATGCCGACGGAGGACTCGGCCAGCTGACGCACCTGCGCCGGCGAGGGGCGGGGCACGGCGGCCCGTGGCCTGGGCGCCGCCGACCTGCGCCAGGGCGGGCCGACGGGCACGAAGGGAATCTTGAAGTTGGCCACCCACCGGGCGAAGTCCGGTGGGGCGCAGAGGCGAACCTGCAGACCGAGTGTCCTCAACCGCGATGCCAACGCCACCAGTGGTTGGACGTCGCCGCGCGACCCGAGGGTCGACAACAGTACGCGCATGATGCTCGCCTTTCCGTCTGTAGCGGCGGATCCGGGCGCGATGGAGCGAGCCGGGACCCGGCACGTCGGGTCCGGCCGCACCGTCGATCTGCTACCCCGTCGGAGGGCGGCCCGGCGCCATTGCCGTGGGTCGCGCCCTGGTGGTCACCTGGCCGGGCACCCGGCGCGCGGCGCCGGTCACGGGCTGGCGTGCCCGCAGCGTCAACACGTCGCCGAGCCCCTCGACCGCGCGCAGCTCGGCCGCGTACTCGGCGGCCTGTGCCTGGCGCAGGTAGTCCAGCGTCTGCGGGTCCGCAACGCACATCCCCGGCGTCGCGTCGGCGGTGGCGACCAGGTGGACCTCGCCGGCCAGCTGCACCGAGGCGGAGATGAACTGGCAGAGCTCCGGCCACAGCAGGTACCGCCAGAAGTCGACGCTGACCACCGCGTCCAGACTGCCCGCCGGCATGGGCGGGGCGACGCCGAGCAGGTGGAAGTTGGTCGGACCGATGGGTGCGGAGTAGTCGAAGGTGAGCGCGGTGGCGGGCAGCCTCGCCTCGGCGCGGCCGGTGCCGATCCAGAGCGCCCTGGGTCCCCGCAACTTGCCGGCGAGGCGCGCGGCGGCGGGCCCGATGGCGCAGGCCGACCGCTCGACGCACTCGTCGACGAGCGACCGGTAGTACAGGATCCGCCGGACCGCCTCGTATCCCATGACCGCGGTGAGGAACTCCCACTCCAGGCAGGGGTACAACTTGGCGGCCTGCTGGAAGTTGGCCTTCATCTCCATCCAGTTGCGGGTGATGTTCTTGTGGTGCGGCAGGTGGACGACCCTGGCCTCGTCGTCGTAGCCGAAGTTGACGCCGTCCGGCAGGCTCTGGTCCACGCGGTAGAACAGCTCGACGTCCTCCACGCCGTAGCTGAGACCGAACGCCTCGCGGTAGCCGCCGACCTTCGCGAAGAGCGAGGTGGGGAGCGAGATGTTGTGCGTGTAGGCGATCACCCAGCCGGCCCGGAGCCAGTCGCCGCCGTCGTCCGGGAGTCCCGTCGCGAAGCGCAGGTCGCCACCGTGCGGGAAGCTACGCGCGATCGTGTCCGACTCCCCGGCCAGCACGGCGGGGAGGTCCGCGAGGCCGATCTCGTCCCGCCGGCCGATGAGCACCGCCGCGTTGCCGGGCGTGCTGTGCCACGTCAGGTGCCTCTCCAACAGGTCGGGCACGGCCCACGAGTCGGCGTCGAGGAAGACGAGCACGGGCGCGGTGGCGTGCCGCGCCCCTTCGTTGCGGGCGACGGAGCGGCCCTTGCGCCGGGGGAGTTCCACCATCCGCAGGCGGAGACCGGCGCCTTCGGCGAGAGCCTCGGCGTACCTGTCGGACGAACCACCGTCCCGGACCACGATCACTTCGAAGCGTTCCGGCGGCAGCGTCTGCCGGGTCAGCGCCCGCAGGGTCAGCGCGAGGCACTGCGGATCCTGGTACGTCGGCATCACCACGCTCAGCGCCGGGGGGATGGTGGGCAAGGACATGGGGATCCTCTCCGTCAGACGAACGTGCCGTCGGAGGTGGCGACGATGACGAGAGAATAACGTTCCGCAATATTCTGCTTACCGGTGAGTAGGGGTCGATAGGGGTACCCCACTGTCCTTTGACGACATTCGTCGCCGCCTCGGCCGGGCTCGCTCCCACGCCCGCCGGTCCGACGCCGTCGGACCCCCGGGAGCAGGGCCGGGCCGACGGCCGGCCCCTGAGGAGGGGACGGCGGGTGACGGGGTGTACTACGCGGGTTAGTAGGCTGTGCCGGTGACCGAACCACGCCCCGGACGGCCCCGATGACCAGCGCAGCGTCGGCGGGTTCGCCGGTGGACGGGCTTCTCGCGACCGCCTCGATCGTGCTGTCGCTCCTCGTCGCCGCCTGGGCGCTGGTGGCGACGCTGCGGCACCGCGCGCCGGACCGGGCGCAGTTCGCCGGCCTGGCCGTGCTGGAGGTGGCGCTGCTCGTGCTGGCCGCGGTGGCGCTGGTCGCCCTCGGCGACGGCGAGCGGCCGGACGAGCCGGGCGCCTTCTTCGGCTACCTCGCGACGCTGGTCTGCCTGCCGCCGCTGGCCTGGGTGCTGGCCCGGATGGAGCCGACGCGCTGGGGCTCGGCGATCGTCTGCGCGGTCTGCCTGGTCACCCCGGTGGTCGTCGTACGGCTCCAGCAGACCTGGGAGGTGCTGGGTGGCTGACGTACGCGCCCCGGAGGCGAAGCGGACCAACGCCGGCCCGGGACGGCTGCTAATCGCGGTCTACCTGCTCTTCGCGATCGCCGCGACGAGCCGCGCCGGCCTCCAGATCGCCACGAAGTTCGACGAGGCACCCGTGGCGTACCTGCTCTCGGCCCTCGCCGCGGCCATCTACATCGTCGCGGCGGTGGGGCTGGCCCGCGCCGGCGCCGCCGGCCGCCGCGTGGCGCTCGCGTGCTGCGCCGTGGAGCTGGTCGGGGTGCTGGGCGTCGGGGCCCTCAGCCTCGCCGACCCGGAGCTCTTCCCCGACGAGACGGTCTGGTCGCGGTTCGGCAGCGGGTACGGCTACATCCCGCTGGTCCTGCCGGTGCTCGGCCTGCTCTGGCTCTGGCGCACCCGCCCCTGACAGCCCCCGCCCCACCCGCACCGGAGAACGGGCGCGATCATGCAGTCGTGGTGCCCGTGATGACCGGATTCGCCGGCCCTGCGGGGCACCACAACTGCATGATCGACGTTCCCGGACGGGTCAGGACTTGGGGCCGCCGGCCACGTAGATGACCTGGCCGGAGACGAACGAGGCGCCCTCGCTGGCCAGGAACGAGATGGTGTGCGCGACGTCCTCGGGGCGGCCGACCCGGCGTACCGCGATCTCCGACTCGGCGTGCTTCTGGAGCGCCTCGAAGTCGACCTTCATCCGGGCGGCGGTGGCGGCGGTCATGTCGGTGACGATGAAGCCGGGCGCGACCGCGTTGACGGTCACCCCGAACGGGCCCAGCTCGATGGCGAGGGTCTTGGTGAAGCCCTGGAGGCCGGCCTTCGCCGCGGCGTAGTTCGCCTGGCCCCGGTTGCCCAGCGCCGAGGTGCTGGACAGGTTGACGATCCGGCCCCACTTCGCCTCGACCATGTGCTTCTGGGCGGCCTGGCTGAACAGGAACGCGCCGCGCAGGTGCACCCCCATGACCGTGTCCCAGTCGGTGTCGGTCATCTTGAACAGCAGGTTGTCGCGGAGCACGCCGGCGTTGTTGACCAGCACCGTCGGGGCGCCCAGCTCGGCGGCGACCCGCTCCACGGCCGCCTCGACCTGGGCCCGGTCGGACACGTCCGCGCCGACGCCGAGCGCCCGGCCGCCGGCCGCCGCGACGGCGTCCACGGTCTCCTTCGTCGCCGACTCCTCGATGTCGACCACGGCGACCGCGAGGCCGTCGGCCGCCAGCCGCCGGGCGGTGGCCGCCCCGATCCCCCGCGCCGCGCCCGTGACGATGGCGACCCGCTGCTCCTCCGACATGCCTACCTCCCGGTAACTTACGCTCGATCGAAGGAGCTTAACCCAGCCGTACGCCGACGCCGGTCCCGCGCGGGACGCCGCTCACGAGCATCGCCCGGCTACTCTCGCCGCCGTGGAGGCAGTGGAGATCGAAGCACCCGTCGTCGGTGTCACCGTCTATCCGGACCGCGCCCGGGTCACCCGCCGGGGCAGCATCCGGCTGGCCGCCGGCGAGCACCGCGTACGCGTCGCACCGTTGCCGCTGGGCCTGCGGCGGGACTCGCTGCGGGTCGGCGGCCGGGGCGCGGCCACCGTGCTCGGCGTGGACGTCACGACGTGGCGGCAGGCGCGCAGCACCGACGGGCAGGTTCGCGAGCTGGAGCAGCGGAGCCGGGAGCTGGCCGACGAGCTGGTCGAGGTCGACGACGCGGGCGAGGTCGAGACGCAGCGGGGGCAGTTCCTCACCCGGCTGGCCGACCGGGCCGGCGGCACGTACGCCCGCGCGCTGGCCTCCGGTGACGCCGCCCCGACCGACGTGGCCGCCTTCGCCGACTCGGTGGCCGGTCAGCTCGCCGACTCCCAGCGCCGCCGTCGCGCGTTGGACCGGCGGCGTACCGACCTGACCGAGGAGCTGGCAGCCGTCAAGCGGCAGCTCGACGCCACGCGCGGCAAGCGGAAACCGGACCAGCTGGTCGCCGAGGTGACCGTGTCGGTGGACGCCGACGACGCCGAGTTGGACCTGGAGCTGAGCTACCTGGTCGACGGGGCCCGCTGGCAGCCCTCCTACGACCTGCGGCTGGTCGACGACACCATGACCGTCACCTGGTTCGGGCTGGTCAGCCAGGACACCGGCGAGGACTGGCCGGAGTGCGTTCTCGAACTCTCGACGGCCCGGCCGGCGGCGGCGACCCGCGTACCCGAACTGTCGCCCTGGTACCTCGACCGGGTCCGGCCGGTGCCGCCGCCGATGCCGATGGCGCCGGCGAGCTTCGGCGCGATGCCGGCGCCCGCGGCCCCCGGCGCGGCGCCCGCCGGCGCGGTCGCCCGGTCCGCCCCGCCGCGCCCCGAGATGCGCGAGAGCGTCGCCACCGTCGAGCAGGGGGTCACGGCGGCCACCTACCGGCCGGCGCGCCCGGTCGCGGTGCCGGCGGACGGCAGCGCCCACCGGGCCACCATCGCCGTGCTGGAGCTGCCGGCCCGGTTGGACCACGTGACCGTGCCGGTCCGCGCGGCCGAGGCGCACCTGCGGGCGACGGTCCGCAACACCTCGTCGCACACGCTGCTCCCCGGCCCGGCGGCGGTCTTCCACGGCGCCGACTTCGTCGCGGCCACCCGGCTGCCGGTGTGGGCGCCCGGCGAGGAGACCGAGCTGGCGCTCGGGGTGGACGACCGGGTACGGGTGGAACGGAAGCTGGGCCGGCGCGCCGACACCCGGGCCACGCTCGGCTCGACCCGGCGCCGGGACGTGGAGTACCGGATCAGCGTGGCCAACCACACGCCCCGGCCGGCGAGCGTGGAGGTGCGCGACCAGCTGCCGGTGTCCCGCGACGAGGCGGTGGTCGTGCGGGAGTCCACCCTCGTCCCGCCCCCGGCCGAGCGCACGGAGCTGGGCGAGCTGACCTGGCGGCTGCGGCTCGGGCCGGGGGAGAGCGGCGAGATCACCCTGGGCTTCCGGGTGGAGCTGGCCAAGGGGGTCGAACTGGCCGGCTGGCGGGAGTGACCGGTCAGAGGCCACGACCACGGCAGAGGCGGATCCACCGGTAGCCGTAGCCGGCGACCTTCAGGCGGTCCAGCTTGCCGACCTCGCCGTAGTTGCGGTCGGCGAGGACGTCGATGGGCAGGTCCGCCTCCGGCTCCAGCATGCTGAGGTCCACCTCGGCGTCGGTGGTGCCGAGGTTGTGCACGAAGACCATCGTGCCGGTCCGCCCGTCGGCCCGGTGCGCCAGCACTCCCGGCGGCATCGCCACGTCGATGTGGGTGGTCGAGCCCGAGCCCACCTCGGGGGCCTCGCGGAGCGTACGGATCATCCGCTCGAACCAGGCGAGCAGCGACTTCTGGTCGCTGCGCTGGGCGGTCACGTTCACCTTCTCGTACGAGTAGTCGCCCTTGTCGATCACCGGGCGGACGAGCTTCTCCGGGTCGGCGGTGGAGAAGCCGGCGTTCGGCTGGAACGACCACTGCATCGGGGTGCGGATCGCCTCCCGGCCGGGCAGCGACAGGTCCTCCCCCATGCCGATCTCCTCGCCGTAGCGCAGCACGGGCGTGCCGCGCAGCGAGAACTGCAACGCGTACGCCAGCTCGATGCGGCGGCGGTCGTTGCCGAGCATCGGGGCGAGCCGGCGGCGGATGCCCCGGTCGTAGATGCGCATGTTCTCGTCGGGGCCGAACTCCGCGTACACCTGGTTGCGCTGCTCGGCGGTGAGCCGGGAGAGGTCGATCTCGTCGTGGTTGCGCAGGAAGGTGGCCCACTGCCCGCCCTCGGGCAGCGCCGGGGTGTCCCGCAGCGCCTCGATGATCGGCTCCGGGTCCTGCCGGGCCAGGGCCAGCATCAGCCGCCCGTTGAGCATGAAGTCGAAGAGCATGTGCAGGCGGTTCCCCGAGCCGCCGCTGTCGGCGAAGAAGGTCGGCAGCTGGTCGGGCTCGACGTTGGCCTCCGCGAGCAGGACGGCGTCGCCCCGGCGCCACTGCACGTGCTGGCGCAGCTCGGTGAGGAACTCGAAGTCCTTCGGCGAGTTCGGGTTGCCCGGCTCGGTCAGCTCGATGATGAACGGCACCGCGTCCATCCGGAAGCCGGAGACCCCGAGCTGGAGCCAGAACGAGACGATCTTCTTGATCTCCTCACGGACCGCGGGGTTCGTGAAGTTCAGGTCCGGCTGGAACTTGTAGAACCGGTGGTAGTACCAGGACTTGGCGGTGCGGTCGTAGGTCCACGTCTCGTGCTGCTCGCCGGGGAAGACCATGCCCTGGTGCCGGTCGGCCGGCTCGTGGTCGGACCAGACGTACCAGTCCCGGTACGGCGAGTCCGGCGAGGAGCGGGCGGACTGGAACCAGGGGTGCTCGTTCGAGGTGTGGTTGACGACCAGGTCGATGATCACCCGGATGCCGCGGTTCTGCGCCTGGTGCAGCAGCTCCGCGAAGTCGCCGAGGGTGCCGAAGCGCGGGTCGACGTTGTAGAAGTCGGTCGCGTCGTAGCCGTCGTCCCGGTTGGGTGACGGGTGGATGGGGTGCAGCCAGAGGCAGGTCACGCCCAGCCGGGCGAGGTAGTCCAGCCGGCCGATGAGCCCCCGGATGTCACCGACCCCGTCGCCGTCGGAGTCCGCGTACGTGTCGATGTCGAGGCAGTAGACGACCGCCTCCGAGTACCACCTGTCAGCCATGCCTGGCTAATGTCTCCGATCCCGGCTTCCCGCAAACACCGGGGCCCGGCGCTCCGAGGTCCGGCCGGGCGGTGCGGGCACGCCCTCGCCCGCACCGCCCGGCCGGCGGCTGCGGCCCGTCAGGTGGTGATGTCGATGTCGCCGACCTGCCCGCCGCCGGCCATCGTGAGCCACCCGGCGTAGACGCCCTGCTTGGCGAAGAAGTTCCCGCCGCCGACGAACGCGAACCAGTCGTCGCCGCTGACCGCGACATCGCTGACCTGCCCACCCTCGGCCAGGGTGAGCCACCCGCCCTGGATGCCGTCCTTGGCGTAGAAGTTGCCGCCCTGCGCCCAGCCGATCCGATTGCCGGCGAGCACCACCTTCGTCGCACCACCGGAGTTCACCGCCTGCCACGACGAGTACGCGCCGTCCTTCGCGTACAACACCCCCGCCGAGTTGACGAACGCGAACCGGTTGCCGCTGACCGCGATGTCGCGCACCTGCCCGCCGCCGGCCATGGTCAGCCATCCGCCATTGATGCCGTCCTTGGCGAGGAAGTTGCCGTCCTGCACCCAGCCGATCCAGTTGCCGGCGAGCACCACCTTCGTCGCACCACCGGAGTTCACCGCCTGCCACGACGAGTACGCGCCGTCCTTCGCGTACAACACCCCCGCCGAATTGACGAACGCGAACCGGTTGCCACTGACCGCGATGTCACGCACCTGCCCGCCCCCGGCGAGCGTGAGCCACTGCCCGTAGACGCCCTCCTTGGCATAGAAGTTGCCGCCCTGCACCCAGCCGATCCAGTTGCCGGCGAGCACCACCTTCGTCGCACCACCGGCATTGACCGCCTGCCACGACGAGTACGCGCCGTCCTTCGCGTACAACACCCCCGCCGAGTTCACGAAGGCGAACCGGTCCGGAGCTGAGCCGGGCGGCGTCAGGTCCGGGAACGGAAGGTTGATCGGCGCGCCCTTGGTGACCGTGCCGCCGCAGGTGTAGGCCGGGGCGATGTTCTGGACCGCGCCGTTGCGCCGGATCTCGAAGTGCAGGTGCGGGCCGGTCGAGTTGCCGGTGCTGCCGACGTACCCGAGCACCTGCCCCTGCCCGACCTGCTGCCCGAGCGCGACCGCCGCCGGCTGCACCATGTGCAGATAGCGGGTCTGATAGCCGCCGGCGTGCGAGAGCGTCACCGAGTTGCCCCCGCCGGAGGTCCAACCGGCGAACGCGACCGTGCCCGGATAGGCGGCCCCGATCGCCATCCCGGCGTTCCCCGCGATGTCCACCCCGTAGTGATCGCTGTCGGTGGCACCGCACCTGTTCGACAACACCCCGGTGACCCGCCCACCCACCGGCTGGACCATCGCCCCGGTCTGCGCGGACGCCGGCTGCGCCGGCACGAGCACAAGTCCGCACAGGACCGCCGCGGCCACCATCAGCGCCCGCAGCCGCCTACCCGCTGTCTCCTTGGTCACGCCACGCCTCGCGATCTCATCGGCATCGATATGCAACTGCGGAGACAAGATAGACGAGGGGATTGCTGGTGTCCTCCCGCACCGGGTCAGTGCCAGCACGGCGCCCGCGCCGCAACCGACGTCGGCGATCCGCCCCGGCCGCCCGTGCTCGCGCACCGCGTCCCTCCTGCGCTGCGCGGCGTCGCTGAACGCCTCGGCGTACGTCCGGTAGTCGCGGGTGGCGGTCAGTCCGCCCCCCGTCGCCGACCACCGGGTCGTTCATCATCGAACGGACCAGCCAGGGCGGCGAGATCGGCGGCGGGCAGCCCCCGCAAGGGCCGGTGCCATCGAGCGGCTGAGGGCCAGGAACCCCGGCGCGAGCGCTGACCGCTCCCGTTCCGGGCCGGCCGCTACATTGAAGACATCAGCACTCAACGATCTGGGCGCAGTCAGTCTGGAAGCGGCCCCGCGCCGCGCAAGCCGGACTGGGCCGCGGTGGGCGCGGTTGCCGGTGTGGCGGCCACCGTGCTCGCTCTGCTCACGTACGTGCTGCCACGGGAGCCCTCCGTGGCGCCGCCGGCCTCGGCAACCGGAGCGGGGCCGTCAGCGGGCCGCCATCCGACCACGCCGGGCCACACCACACCCGACCAGACCACGCCGGAGCCGCCGACCGCGCCCGATCCGGACGCGACGACGCCCCGCCCCACCACCAGGACGCCGCGGACGCCCGCCCCGGGGCGACTGCCGTCGTTGGCGCCGCTGCCACCCGCCGGCTGCGAGGAAGCGCTCGCGGTCGTCGACCGGTTCTACCGGACCTCGGGTTCCACCAGGCAGAGCCGGGAGGCCGCAGCCACGACGGCGTACCAGGGCATGATGGGCGCGACTCTGCACGCCCAGGGCGGCGTCTACCAGGCCACGGTGGCACTGTCGAAGGACTTCTCGGAGCTGCGCTTCGTCCTGTCGGGCATGGTCTCCGACGACTACGACGCGGTGCAGGCCAGAACGGACCGCGACGCCCAGACCCTCCGGAGCGTCTGCGACGCCGGCTGACGGCTCCGCCACGGCGGGCACCGGACGCCCGCCCCGGCCGACGGCCCACGCCAACCACCGACACGACCGGGCCCGCGACGGCGTACAGGTAGGCCACGGCGGTACGGTCGCCGGCATGGGTGACGCGGAGCGGCCGGTCGACTGGGCCGAGGGTGAGTGGTGGAACGAGCCGGTGCTGGTCGAGGGCGGGCCGGCGGGCGAGCTGCTGGTGCAGCCGGCCGAGGGCAGCGACCTGTGGCGGCACACGTCCTACGGCTTCGTCCACGACGACGCCCCGGCGCTGCTCGCGCCGCTGCCCGTCGGCGAGGCCGTGGAGGTGGCCTTCGTCCTCGACTACGGCGAGCAGTTCGACCAGGCCGGCGTGCTGGTGCGGGTGGACGAACGGAACTGGGTCAAGGCCGGGGTGGAGGTCAGCGACGGCCAGCCACAGGTCGGTGCGGTGGTGACCCGGGAGGTCTCCGACTGGTCGGTCGCCCCCGTGCCGATGTGGGCCGGGCGGGAGGTGACCGTCCGGGTCAGCCGCGACCGGGACGCGCTCACCGTACGGGCCCGGTCCGGCGACGAGCCGTGGCGGCTGGTCCGGCTCGCCCCGCTGGCCCCGGAGGCGGTGGCGGCGGCCGGGCCGTACTGCTGCTCCCCCACCCGGGCGGGCCTGCGGGTCCGGTTCACCGGCTGGCGGCGCGGGCCGGCCGACGCGGCGCTGCACCCGGAGGGCTGAACCGGGTGGCCCGACTCACGGGCAGGTGTGGCGGCCGGGGCACGGGGTAGAGAAATCTGATCCGGACCCGGCCGAAAGGATCGCGATGGCACTCGCCGAGAACGTCGACCCGACCGAACTCGGCGGCCTGACCGGGTGGGTGGCGGGGGTGATCGACGCCGCCGGTGCCGTCGGGGTGGCCCTGCTGGTCGCCCTGGAGAGCATCATCCCGCCGATCCCGAGCGAGATCGTGCTGGCGATGGCCGGCTACCTGGCCAGCGAGGGACGGTTCAACGTCGTCCTGGTGGGGCTCGCCGCCACCGCCGGTTCCCTGGGCGGGGCGCTCGTCCTCTACTGGCTGGGCGCGGCTGCCGGCGAGGACCGGCTCAAGCGCTGGCTCGACCGGCTGCCCCTGGTCGACCTCAACGACCTGGAGAAGGCCGACCGCTGGTTCGAGCGGCACGGCCGGTGGGCGGTGCTCTTCGGCCGGATGATGCCGGTGGTACGCAGCCTGATCTCCATCCCCGCCGGGGCCAACCGGATGCCGCTGCCGGAGTTCATCGCGTTCACCACGCTGGGCAGCGGCATCTGGAACGCGCTCTTCGTCGGCCTGGGGTACGCGCTCGGCTCCCGCTGGCAGCAGATCGAGCAGTACAGCAAGTGGTTCGACTACGGCATCATCGCCGTCTTCGTGGTGATGATCGCCTGGTGGGTGATCAAGAAGACCCGTCGCCGCCGCGCCCACGCCGACGCCACCCCCTGACTCCCCCTCCCCGCCCACCGACCCCGTCGATCATGCAGTTGTGGTGCCGGGGCTGACCGCGTACGCGGCTTCTGTGGACCACCACAACTGCATGATCGACCCTGGTCTCGTGGGTCAGGGGAGGGTGTCGAGGTGGGGGGCCACCGTGCGGGCGAAGGTGTTGCCGTTGCTCACGTCCCAGTTGACCGACCAGGTCATCGCGCCGCGGATGCCCGGGTAGGTGCGCGGCGGGCGGAAGCTGCCGCAGTTGGTGCCTCGGGCCAGGCAGTCCAGCGCCGCGTTCACCACGCTGGGCGCGACGATGCCGCCGCCGGCCGCGCCGGGACCGGCCGGCAGGCCGAGGCCGACCTGGTCCGGGCGGAGCCCGGCCTCCAGCTGGATGCAGGCCAGCGCGACGATGAAGTTCACCGTCCCCTGGGCGTACGCGGCGTTGCGGTCGCAGCCGAGCATCGCACCCGAGTTGTAGAACTGGGTGTTCACGACGGTGAGGATGTCCTTGATGTCGAGCGCCAGCTTGAAGTAGCTGGTCTCCGGGGACTGCATGTCGATCGTCTGCGGGGCCATCGCGATGATCAGCCCGGAGCCCACCTTGGCCCGCAGCGAGCGCAGCGCCTGGGCCATGTAGGTCGGGTTGAGCCCGTTCTCCAGGTCGATGTCGACGCCGTCGAAGCCGTACCGCTGGATCAGCGCGTGGACGCTGTCGCTGAACGCGGCGGCGGAGGCGGCGTCGTTGACCGCGACCCGGCCCGTCTCGCCGCCGACCGAGATGATGACCTTCTTGCCCCGGGACTGGAGGGTGCGTACGTCGGCGGAGAAGTCGGCGTCGGTGTAGCCGCCGAGCGCGGTCGACAGGCCGGGGTCGATGGCGAAGGTGACCTGGCCGGGGGTGGCGGTGGCCTCGGCGAAGGCGACCGCGACGACGTCGTACTCGGCCGGGACGTCACGCAGCCGCAGCTCGACCGCCGGGTTGTCGAAGTTGTGCCAGTACCCGGTGAGGATGTGCTTCGGCAGGCCGGTGTTCGGCGGCGGGCTCGTCGGAGGCGGCGTGGTCGGGGGCGGCGTGGTGGGGGGTGCGGTCGTCGGGGGTGCGGTGGTGGGCGGCGCGGTGGTGGGGTTGGTGCCGCCGCCGCACGCCGTGCCGTTGAGCTGGCAGTTGGTGGGCGCGCCCGGCCCGGAGCCGAGGAAGCCGAACGAGACCGAGGCGCCCGGGGCGAGGCGACCGTTCCAGGACCGGTTGGTGAAGGTGTGCCGCTGGCCCGACGAGGTCAGCAGCGCGTCCCAGTAGCTGCCGAGGGTGGTGCCGGCCGGCAGGTCGAAGGCGACGGTCCAGCCGTCGACCGTGGACCCGCCACCGTTCGTGATCGTGTACTTCCCCTCCCAGCCCGAGCCCCAGTCGGACGTCTTGACGAAGCTGGCGGTCACCCCGGCGGCGAACGCGGGCATCGCCACCCACACCGCACCGAGCGCCGCCACCACGGCTGTGACCAGCGAGAACACCAGAGATCTGGATCGTTTCACGACACCCTCCACACCCGGACGCCATCCACCGGCATCAACATTGACGCCCATTATTAGGAGTGTTAACTGTTTCTGTCCAGAGCGGGCGGGCGGGAGCCCCCGGCGACTGCCGGGGGCTCCACGGGGCTCAGGGCCCGAAGAGGGTTCAGGGTTCAGCGGCGGAAGGTGAACCAGTTGACGTTGACAAAGTCGGCGGGCTGTCCGCTGCTGAAGGTCAGGTAGACCGTCCGGCGGCCGGTCGGGCCGGCGACGTTGCCGGGGACCGAGCGCCAGCTCTGCCAGCCGCCGGTGTTCCCGATCGCGAAGCTGCCGATCGGCGGGCTGGTCGGGCTGTCCAGCCGCACCTCCACCAGCCCGCTGGCCCCGCCTGCCGCGCCGGAGGCGACGCGGGCGACGAAGTCGCGTGGCGGGGTGGCCCCGAACTCGACGTTGTCGAACCGCACCCAGTCGCCGTTGCGCAGCGCGCCGATGTTCTGCCCACCCTCGGCGCACGCCTCGACGAGCACCCCGTTCTGCGCGTCGAACGACTCCGCCTGGATCGTCGCGTACGCGTCCCGCACCCCGCCGGGCGGCGGGGTCGTCGGCGGCGGGGTCGTGGGCGGCGGCGTGCTGCCGCCGCCCCGGCTGTACACCGCCACGTAGTCGACCAGCATCGGCCGGCCGGGGACGGTGGCGGCGGTCGGCGTGGCGCCACCGGCCACCCCGTTCGGGAAGGCCCCGCCCATCGCCACGTTGAGCAGCAGGAAGTAGCCGGCGTGGCTGGTCATCTGCGACCAGTACGGCTCGCCGACCCGGGACTGGCTCACGGAGTGGTAGAGCTGGCCGTCGACGTACCAGCGCAGCTGCTGCGGGCTGGCCGAGGCGTCCCACTCGAACCGGTAGGTGTGGAACGCCGACTGGCAGGTGCTGCCGGGGCAGGCCCGGGACGCGCCGATGCCGTTGAACTCGTCGCACGGCCCGCCCGGGGCGACCCCGCAGTGCAGCACGCCCCAGACCGAGTTGAGGCCGTTGACGTTCTCCATCACGTCGAACTCGCCGATGCCCGGCCAGTTCTGGTAGTTGCCCCGGTAGGGCGAGCCGAGGGCCCAGAACGCCGGCCAGTAGCCGGACGCCTGGGCCCCGGTGACGTTCGGCATCTGGATCCGGCCCTCGATGGCCAGCACGCCGCCGGACGGCGGCTTGAAGTTGCTGCGTACGGTCTCGATGCGGGCCGAGGTCCAGCCGCCCGAGGCGTCGCGCAGCGGGGTGATCCGCAGGTTGCCGCCGCCGTCGTGGCTGACGTTGGCGGTGCTGTTCGTGTAGGTCTGGATCTCGCCGGTGCCCCAGTTGGGCGGGCCGCCCGGGTAGCTGGTGCCGGTGTCGATGATCCAGTTGCTCGCGGACGGCAGCGTGCCGGCCGCGCCGGTGAAGTCGTCGCTCCACACCAGGCTCCAGCCGGACGGGGGCGGCGGCACGGCGGCGTTCGCGGTCACGGTCGTGCCGACCAGTGCGGTCGCGGCGGCGGTGAGGAGGGTCAACGCCAGGGTCAGCCGGCGTCGCGGGGGCTGGGCGGCGGGCGCCGCCGGGGCAGGTGTCATTGACGTGCCTCTCTGCGGGAACGGTCGAGAGAGCGCTCTCTCACGAGTTGTACGTGCCGCTTCCGCAGATGTCAACGCCCATCGATGCGAGCCGGCTCGGGCCGCGGGCGGCGCAGCACCGCCTGCTCCGCCGCCGACCAGGCGGTGGTGGTGACCAGGTAGATCACCGCAGCCAGCGGCAGCACCAGCGCCACCAGCACCGTCGTGTACGGCAGCAGCGGCAGCAGCCGGCCGAGCACCGCCGCGCCGGGTCCCTCGGTCGGCGTACCGGCCACCGTTCCGCTCGCCGCCGCCGCGCGCCGCATCCGCCGCGACGTCCACCAGGCGAGCGCGAGCAGGGCCGCCAGCAGGGCGCCGAACAGCGGCAACGCGCCGCCGACCGACCCGTCGCCGAGATGGTGCCCCAGCGGCACACCGGCCAGGCGCTCGGCCAGCAGCCCCGTGCCGCCCTCGGCCGTGGTGAAGAGCCGGTACATCACCAGCAGGAACGGGGCCTGGAGCAGCAGCGGCAGGCAGCCGGACACCGGGCTGGCGCCGTTGGCCCGGTAGAGCGCGAACAGTTCGCCCTGCAACCGGGCGGGGTCGTCCGCGTACCGCCGCTGAAGCTCGCGGACCTCGGGGGCGAGCGCCGCGCGGCGCCGCTCCCCACGGACCTGCGCGAGGGTCAGCGGCGAGATCAACAACCGGACGACGACGGTGAGGACGACGATGGCGGCGGCCGTGGCCGCGTCGCCGGCCAGCGGTTCGAGCAGGGTGGTGAACCAGGCGAGCGCGCGGCCGGCGGCGCCGACGGCGTCGTGCAGAGGTGCGAAGGCGAGCATGGGTGACCCCTCGGTCCGATTCCGGGTGCCGGTCCGGCGGGAAGGCGGTCGCCGGACGGGCGGATGGCGGCGGAATCGGCCGCGCGGCGGTGCTACGCGGCCGAGGGGCGCGGCCCGGGCGCGCGGGGACGGGGACGCCCGGCGGCGTCCGGGTCGACCTGCCGGGGCACCCCGCGGCGGCGGGCCCGCGCGCGCAGGGCGGCGGCGCGGCCGGCCCGGGGCGCGTCGACGACGCCGGCCGCGTGCGCCGCGAGCGCGACGGCGAGCAGCGCCACCGCGGCGAGCGCGGCCCCGGCGAGCAGCCCGGCCGGGCGGTCGGCGAGCAGGGTCAGGTGGACGAGGGCGTACGCCCACGTCCCCAGCACGATCCCCAGCGGCCCCGGCACGCCGACCAGCCTAGGACCCGTTGTCACGCCGCCCGGCCCGTTCGCGCGACAAGCCCCGCCATACCCGCCTTGACCTGCGCTTACACGACAGGTCGGGGGTGGACGGAGGCGCGGCGGAAGTGGTACGACGGGCGACACGCCGGGGCCGCGTTTCTCCGCCTCCGCACGGTGGGTAACCACTGACCGACCCGGCGCGGACGGACCGCTACCGGGCGTGAACGGACGGTGGTGACCATGACCGGCCAGGTGGCGGAGGCTCCGAGCGGGGCGGCCGAGGGGACCGACCTGCTCACGGTGGGTGTCGAGGAGGAGTTCCTGCTCGTCGACCCGCACACCGGGGCCGCGGTGCCCGCTGTCGACCTCGTCATGGAGCAGGTGCCGCCCGAGCTGCGCGGCCAGGTGGAGCGGGAGTTCCAGACCAGCCAGATCGAGATCGGCAGCCCGCCCGGCCTGGAACTCTCCTCGATCCGGCACTCCCTCGGCGTGCTGCGGGCCGCGCTCGCCGACGCGGCCGAGCGGGCCGGCGTACGGCTGCTCGCCATCGGCACCGGGCCGGTCGACGGTCCGGTGCCCCCGGTGGTCGACAAGCCCCGCTTCGACCGGATGATCGAGCGGTTCCGCCTGCTGGTCCCCGGCCCCGGCAACAACGGCATGCACGTGCACGTCGGGGTGCCCGACCCGGAGACCGGCGCGCAGGTGCTCAACCACGTCCGGCCCTGGCTGCCGGTGCTGCACGCGGTCACCACCAACTCCCCCTTCGCCAGGGGCGAGGACACCGGGTACGCGAGCTGGCGGTCGGTGGAGTGGGAGCGCTGGCCGTCGGTGGCGCCCACCCCGTACCTGGAGTCCCACGAACACTACGAATGGCTGATCCGGCAGCTGATCGCCAGCGGCGTGATGCTCGACGAGGGGATGCTCTACTGGTATGCCCGCCTGTCGGCCAAGTACCCGACGGTGGAGATCCGCATCGGCGACGTCTGCCCGTCGGTGGACGACGCGGTGCTCGTCGCCGCGCTGGTCCGGGCCATGGTGGCGACCGCGATGGACGACATGGCCGCCGGTCGGCCCGCCCTGCGCACCGATCACCACCTGCTGGTCGCCGCGCACTGGCGGGCGGCCCACGACGGGTTGGAGGGCGACGGCGTCGACCTGACCGACGGCGAGCTGCGGCCGGCCTGGGAGCTGTTCGACCAGCTGATCGAGCGGCTGCGGCCGGCGCTGGAACGGCACGGCGACCTCGACGAGGTCACCGACCTCGTCGCCGGGCTGCGCCGGCACGGCAGCGGGGCGGCCCGGCAGCGCGCCGTCTTCGCGCGTACCGGCAAGCTCGTGGACGTGGTGGAGGACGTCGCGCGGCAGACCCGTGGCGCGAGCCGGTCGTGACAGGATGGTGAGCGTGGCTCAACGGCTGATCGTCATCGGCGGGGACGCCGCGGGAATGGCGGCGGCGTCCCAGGCGCGACGCCGGCGGGACCGCGGCGACCTGGAGATCGTCGCCTTCGAGCGGGGGCACTTCACGTCGTACTCGGCGTGTGGCATCCCGTACTGGATCAGCGGGCTGGTGCCCGAGCGGGACCAGTTGATCGCCCGCGACCCGGAGACGTTCCGGGAGAAGTTCGACATCGACGTCCGGCTCCGGCACGAGGTGACCGCCATCGACCTCGACCGGCGCGAGGTCCTCGCGCGGGACCTCGACGGCGGCGGCGAGGTCCGGGAGCGCTTCGACACCCTGATGTACGCCACCGGGGCGGTGCCCAAGAAGCCCGGCTGGGCGGACACCGCCGCCGGCGGGGTCTTCGGGATGCAGACCCTCGACGACGGCGCCGCGCTGCGCGACTGGCTGGATTCCGAGCCCCGGCCGCGCCGGGCGGTGGTGATCGGCGGGGGCTACATCGGCGTGGAGATGGCCGAGGCGCTGATCCAGCGCGGGCTCGCCGTCACCCTGGTCGAGCAGGCCGAGCAGCCGATGGCCACCGTGGACCCGGACATGGCCGAGCTGGTCACGGACGCGATGCGGGGCATCGGCGTCACCATCCGCACCGGCCTCGGGGTGACCGGGCTGGAGGAGACCGACGGCCGGGTGTCCGCGGTGGTCACCGCCGAGGGGCCCATCCCCGCCGACGTGGTCGTCCTCGGTCTGGGCGTACGCCCCAACACCGCGCTCGCGGAGGCCGCCGGCCTGCCGCTGGGCACCACCGGCGGGATCCGGGTGGACCGCCGGATGCGGGTGCAGGGGGTGCCGGACGTCTGGGCCGCCGGCGACTGCGTGGAGACCGTGCACCGGGTCACCGGGCTGCCGGTGCACGTGCCGCTGGGCACCCACGCCAACAAGCAGGGCCGGGTCGCCGGCATCAACATCGGCGGCGGGTACGCGACCTTCGCCGGGGTGATCGGCACCGCCGTCACCAAGGTCTGCGAGCTGGAGGTCGGGCGCACCGGGCTGCGCGAGAAGGACGCCGCGGCGGCGGGGTTCGAGTTCGTCTCGGTGATCGCCGAGTCGACCAACCGCGCCGGCTACTACCCGGGCGCCCGGACGATGACGGTGAAGCTGATCGCGGAGAAGCCCAGCGGGCGGCTGCTCGGGGCGCAGATCGTGGGCTGGTCCGAGGCGGCCAAGCGGATCGACACCCTCGCGGTGGCGCTGTGGAACGGCATGACGGTGGACGACATGACCGCGCTCGACCTGGGCTACGCCCCGCCGTACGCCCCGGTCTGGGACCCGGTGCTGATCGCCGCCCGCAAGGCCGTCGACGCCCTGGCCGCCGTCGGCCGGTGACGGCGGGACCCGTCCGCGCACCCACGTGGGCTTTGTCGGGGGCGGGGGTTAACGTGTGCCCGCTGTCGCCACGCCGGCCACGTCAGGCCGGTCGCTGACCCCTCGGAGGGCCCCCATGTCGCAGGAGACGACCTACCTCGAACTGTCCGAAGCGGATGGTGCGCACAAGTTCTACGAGGTCGTCGTCGACGACTCCGCGCTGACCGTCCGCTACGGCCGGATCGGCGACCAGGGCCAGGTCAAGACCACGGCCTTCGCCGACAACGCCAAGGCCCGCGCGGCGGCGGCGAAGAAGATCGGCGAGAAGGTCCGCAAGGGGTACGCCCCGGCCGTACGCGGCGTGCGGCAGAAGCGCGCCGTCTCCCGGCGGCAGATCGTCAGCACCCGCTCCACCGCCCGCACCGCCCCGGTGCTCTGGCGCTACGACTCGGGCGCCCCGGCCTTCGGCATCTTCGTCGACGGGCAGAGCTGCATGGTCGGCAACGAGCACGGGGTCATCACCACGCTCGGCCACGACGCCCGGGTGCTCAACCAGGTCCGCCTCCCCGAGGGGGTGAAGTGCATCGTCGCCGACGACGCCTGGATCTACGCGGGCTGCGACGACGGCAACGTCTACGACCTGTCCGGCAAGGTGCCCCGGGTGGCCTACGAGATCGCGCCGGAGATCGACATCTACTGGCTGGACATCCACGACGGGGTGCTGGGCGTCTCCGACGCGGGTGGCGGCATCGTCGCCGTCGACCACGAGGACGAGTTCCTCTGGCGCCGGCAGGGCCGCGGCCGGTCGGCGTGGATGGTGCGCTGCGACGCCGACGCGCTCTACCACGGCCACTCGCAGGGCGTGACCGGCTACGACTGGCGGACCGGCCAGGAGCTGTGGCACACCCGCACCGGATCGGTGCTCTTCGGCTGGCAGGAGCCCGGCGCGGTGTTCGCGGGCACCGGCACCCGGGAGGTGGTACGCCTGGCGAAGGACGGCCGCGCCGAGCGCACCTACCGCTGCGACGCCCCGGTCTTCTCCTGTGCCACGGCCGAGGGCGGCCGGTACGTCTTCGCCGGCGACAGCCAGTCCTCGATCTACTGCTTCGACGCGGCCGGCAACCGGCTGTGGAAGCTCGGCACCGGCTGCGGCTCGGCCTACTCGATGCAGTACCACGAGGATCGGCTCTACGTGGTCACCACCGGCGGCCACCTGGCCTGCATCGACGCCAGCGAGCCGGCGATCCGGGCGGCGGAGGCCGGCGACGTGCCGGAGGTGGTCGACGTCAAGGCCCCGCCCCGGATGCCGGAGCCGGCGGCCTGGACGACCGTCGAGGTGACCAGCGACGTCGACGGCGGCGTGGTCGTGCAGTGCGTCGAGGACCGGGGCCGGCTGCGGGTGCACGTGGTATCCCCCGGCTACCACCGGGACTGGTCCGTGCAGTTCCCGAAGGGCATCCGCGAGCCGGGCGCGCGCTACCTGGTCACCCAGGTCCGCGAGTCCGGCCGGGGCGGCTTCTACCGCGCCCACGGCGACATCCGCCGCCTCCGCTAACCACCCTCCCACCCCGCCCCCACCCGCCCCTCCCCCGACCCGGTGATCAAGAGGTTTGCGCCCGGTTCGATCTCCGTTGCGGACCCGAACCTCTTGATCACCGCCACCGGCGGGGTGGGCGGGGGCGGGAAATCGGTGGTGCGGGGTGGGCGGGTGCTGGTCCAGGATGGCCGGGTGGACTCCGGACTGCTGATCCCCGAGGGGCTGGGCTGGGTGCGGGACGTGCCGGCCGGGCGGGAGTGGCTGGCTGCCCTGCCGGAGCGCCTGGCCGCCTGCGCCGCGCGCTGGTCGCTGCGGCTCGGGCCGCCCTTCCCGTACGCCTTCGCGTCGCTGGCCCTGCCGGCGGAGCTGCCCGACGGCACCCCGGCGGTGCTCAAGCTCCAGTACCCGGATCCCGACAGCGTCCACGAGGCGACGGCGCTGGAGCACTGGGCCGGGGCGGGGGCGGCCCGGCTGCTCGGGCACGACCCGCAACGGCGGGCGCTGCTGGTCGAGCGGTGCGTGCCCGGCACGCCGCTGCACGCCCTGCCCGCCGACGCGGCGCTGGACGTGGCGGTCGGGCTGCTGCCCCGGCTGTGGCGGCCGGCCGGCCCGCCGTTCACCCCGCTCGCCGACGAGGCCGCCGGCTGGATGGAGCGGCTGCCGGTGAACTGGGAGCGGGCCGGCCGGCCGTACGAGCGGCGGCTGCTCGACGCGGCACTGGGGCTGCTGACGGACCTGGCCGGCAGCCAGGGCGAGCAGGTGCTGGTCAACCAGGACCTGCACGCCGGCAACGTGCTGCGGGCGACCCGGGAGCCGTGGCTGCTCATCGACCCGAAGCCGCTGACCGGCGAGCGCGAGTTCGGCGTGGTGCCGCTGGTGCGCGGCCCGGAGCTGGGGCACTCGCCGGCGGCCGTCCGGCACCGGCTGGACCGGCTCACTGCGGAGCTGGGGCTCGACCGGGAGCGGGTACGCGGCTGGACGATCGGGCAGACGCTGGCCTGGAGCATCGGCGAGGGGAAGGTCTTCCCCCACCAGGTGGAGGTGGTCCGCTGGCTGCTCGCGGCCGGTTGACCCCTGCGGCGGCGGAGCCTGCTCCGCGCGGCGGGCGGAGCACGGCGCGGGATCCGCGCGGCGGCGGGGACGTGCTCGGGGCGGCGGGCGCAGGCCGGCGCGGAATCGGTGCGACCGGCCGAGGAGGGGTCAGCTCCGCTGGCAGGTGGGGCACCAGTAGAGGTTGCGGCCGGCCAACCCGCCCCGGCTCACCGGCGTGGCGCAGACGTGGCAGGGCTCGCCGGGGCGGCGGTAGACGTACACCTCGCCGCCGTGCCGGTCGACGCGGGCGGGGCGACCCATCGCCTCGGGCAGGTGCGCGTCGCGGACGGTGTCGATGCGGCCGCGTACGACGGCGAGCCGCATCAGCGCCACCAGGTCCGCCCAGAGCGCGTCCCAGCCGGCGCGGGTCAGCCGCCGGCCGGGGAGCGTGGGCGGCAGCCCGGCCCGGAACAGCGCCTCGGTGACGAAGATCAGCCCGGTGCCGGCCACCACCGACTGGTCCAGCAGCAGCGCGGCCAGCGGCGTCGGGCTGCGGGAGATCCGGGCGTACGACCGGCCGGGGTCGGCGTCGGCCCGCAACGGATCGGGGCCGAGCCGGCCGCGCAGCGCCGCCACCTCGGGCGGGGTGAGCAGCTCGCAGGCGGTGGGGCCGCGCAGGTCGAGCCAGTGCCGGTCGCTGGTCAGCCGCAGCCGCACCTGGCCGACCGGCTCCGGCGGCTCCCCGGCGCCGTCGGCGAACCTGCCGTAGAGCCCGAGGTGCACGTGCAGGGTCAGCTCGTCGGCGTGGTGGTGCAGCAGGTGCTTGCCGTACGCCTCGGTGGCCTCCAGGACGGTGCCGGAGAGGCGGGCCGCGCCCTCGGCGAAGCGGCCCTGCGGGCTGGCGGCGTGCAGCTTGTCCCCGCCGAACAGCTCGGCGTGCCGCGCCGCCAGGCGGTGGATGGTGTGTCCCTCTGGCACGGGTGCCAAGGATAGCCAGCGCGCCGGGGGCGGAGGTCGGCGCGGGACCGGACGGTCCCTGCTGCCGCGCACGCCCGCCACGCCGGGCAGACAGTCGGATTGATTCATTGACTTCTATTATGAAGGAATATTAACTGGGTCTCACGGAGGTTCGGACAGGTCCGGGCAATCCGTGACATCAACGCGCCCGTTACCGGCCGGTTCGTGCACGTTCGCACATCGCCACCACCGCCGCGCGAGAGGAAGACACCCGATGTCCACCACCCCCGTACCCGCCACGGCGGGTCACCGCCGGCGAGCCCGGCGCCGAGTCGCGTCCGCAGGTCTGCTCGCGCTCTGCACCGCCGTGGCCGCCGCCACGGTCACGCTCCCGGCACCGGCGTCCGCCGCCAACGAGCCGGTGAACGTCTGGCTGACCACCACCACGGACCCCGGCGGCCGCCAGGTCAGCCGGGGCCTCCAGCAGCAGGCCCCGCTCGCCTTCGCCCCCTCCAGCGGCGGCGCGACGCACACCATCACCGTCAACGAGAACACCCGCTACCAGCAGTTCGAGGGCGGCGGCGCGTCGATCACGGACACCACCGCGTACCTGTTCCGGGGCGGGCCGATCAGCGCGGCCACCCGCGACGCCGTGATGCGCAAGCTCTTCTCCCCGACCGACGGCATCGGGCTCTCCTTCGTCCGCAACCCCATCGGCGCCTCGGACCTCTCCCGCCCGGGCAACGTCTCCCTCGACGACACCTGCTGCGACCTCAACGACTTCTACAGCAACGGCTACGACACCGACGTGCGGCTGCTCACCGCCCAGGCCCGGTCGCTCAACCCGGAGCTGCGGGTGAAGGGGGTGCCGTGGAGCGCCCCCGGCTGGATGAAGGACAACGGCCGGATGGACCAGATGGGCTGGCTCAAGTGGGAGTACTACCCGATGTACGCCCAGTACCTGGTCAGGTACGTGCAGACCTACCAGGCCGCCGGCATCCCGGTGGACTACCTGTCGGTGCAGAACGAGCCGAACTGCTGCAAGCCCGCCGCGCCGACCGAGATGAACTACCCGGGCATGAGCTGGAACGGGTCGGGGCTGGTCGAGTTCACCAAGAACCACCTCTACCCCGCGCTGCGCGCCGCCGGCCTCAGCACCAAGGTCCTCGTGCACGACTGGAACTACGGCGACTACTCCGGCTTCGGGGCGGTGCTGCTGGCCGACCCCGGCATCCGCAACGATCCGCTCTTCGGCGGCATCGCCTGGCACGGCTACTTCGGTGAGCCGACCGTGGGCACCCAGGTGCGCAACCAGTACCCGTCGGTGCGCCAGTTCAGCACCGAGCACTCGGGCGGCACCTGGATCGGCAACCAGCACAACGAGGACCTGGCCGACATCGTCAACTACGCCCGCAACCACAGCAGCAGCCTGGTCAAGTGGAGCCTCGCCCTCAACCAGAACATGGGCCCGCACAACGGCGGCTGCGACGTCTGCACCGGCCTGGTCACCGTCCAGGAGGGCGGCCCCCGGGCCGGCCAGGTCGACTACACCGTCGAGTACTACACCACCGGGCACCTGACGAAGTTCGTCCGACCCGGCGCGTACCGGATCGACTCGACCGCCAACGGCACGGTGCAGAACGTGGCGTACGTGAACCCGGACGGGTCCAAGGCGCTCATCGCGCACAACGGCGGCAGCGGCAGCCAGTCGGTCAAGGTGGTATGGGGCGGGCAGTCCTTCACGTACTCGCTGCCGGCCCGGACCACCGCCACGTTCACCTGGTCGGGCAGCCAGTCCGGCGGCGGGCGGACCGGCCCGATCGTCGGCCTGGCCGGCAAGTGCCTCGACGTCGCCGGAGCCAACAGCGCCGACGGCACCGCCGTCCAGCTGTACGACTGCAACGGCAGCGCCGCGCAGCAGTGGACGCTCGGCGGCGACGGCACCGTACGGGCCCTGGGCAAGTGCCTGGACGTGCGGGCCAACGCCACCGCCGACGGCACCCGGACCCAGCTGTGGACCTGCACCGGCGCGGCGAACCAGCGGTGGACCGCGACGGCGGCCCGCGACCTGGTCAGCGCCAGCGCGAACAAGTGCCTGGACGTGCTGGACAACAGCTCGGCCAACGCGACACCGACGCAGATCTGGACGTGCACCGGTGGCGCGAACCAGAAGTGGACGGTGCCCGCCTGACGCGCCTCGACCGGCGTGGGGTGCTGCCCGGCTGCCGGGCGGCACCCCTCGTTTCGGTCGACCCGCTGCCGGGAAGAGGTCGGGACAGGCCGACACAGGGAGGCACCACGATGGATCACCGCACCCCCCGGCGCCCCGCCACCAGACTGCGGCGATCCACCGCGCTCGGTGTGTCGCTGCTCGGTGCCGTCGGCCTCGGCGGTGGCTGCACCGACCCGGCCGACGACCAGGGTCAGGGCGCGGCACCCACCCCGTCGGCGACCGTGTCGACGCCCACCGCGACGGCTCCGCCGCCCTCGCCCACCGGGAAGGCGCCGGTGACCATTCCCACCTCGGCCTTCCTCGAACTGCCGCCGGAGCATCGGAAGTCGCCCCGGACGACGACGCCCGTCGCGAACGCCCTACCCAAGCTGTGCGGCGAGGAGTTCGGCACCGGCGGTCGGGCGGTGACCGCGAGCGCCTCGATGATGAACGTCTACAAGCAGATCGAGGACCCGCCCGAGAACGTGCCGTACGGCACGGTCACGCAGACCATCTTCACCTTCGAGGGCGAGGGCGCCTCGGACCACCTGCGGCGGGTGCGCGGATCGCTCGACTCGTGCCGGTCCTTCCGCCGGTCCGGGGCCACCGTCGAGGTCCGGACCCGCCCGCTGCCCGGCGTCGGCGACGAGGCCCTGCTCGTGACCCAGAGCTGGCCGCAGACGGATCTGCAGGGCAGCCGCACCGGCGGCGACGCGGTGAGCCAGATCGTCGTGATCCGCGTCGACGACGTCACGACGGTGCTCCACGACCAGGGCTGGGAAGGCACCAGCGGCAGCCCGGACCTCATGGACGACTTCGCCCGCGCCGCCGTCCGCGCCCTCGACACGTGGCAGCGGTAGGACGCCGCGCCCGGCTGCACGCGTAGACCGGAACGCTGGCCGCACGCGTGGACGGGAACGTCCTCCGCACCGACCCGGCCCACCGCCGCGCGCACCCCGGTGTCGCGGAACGACCGCCTGGGTATTGCAGAGGCGTACCGCGTGGGCGGCGTCGTTGCATCGGCCACCACGCATTCATGAGGAGGTGTGTGGTGGTGAAGATTCCCTCGCTGTCCCGCCGGTCGGAAGAGGCGCCGACACGGGACGAGAACCTCGACGGCCGCGTCGACGGCCGCGACGCTTCCGCCGGCACCGGCCGGGACGACGCGACGCGGGCCGGCGCCGACGGCGGTAACGGGCCCAGCCGTCCGGTGGTCACCGACCGGGACGGCGAGCAGACGACCTACCGCAGCAGCGCCGCGCCCGACGGCGCCGGGCGGGACGCCGCCGCCGAGCGGCGGGCTGCCGAGCGGGCGGCCGTCGCCCGGGCGGCCACGGCCCGGCCCATCGACGACGATCACCGACGCGCCCCCCGGACCACCGAGCCCGACCCGGCGCTCGAACGGACCCTCGACGGTCGGACGACCGATCTGGACCGGAACCCGGCGCTGGGCGCCCGGACAGACCGGGACCGCGCCGGGGAGCGCCCGCTCGACGGGGGCACCGTGCAGCGGCCCGTCGACCGGGACCGCATCGTGGAGCGGCCCGTCGACCGCGACGGCGACGGCGTCCCCGACCGCGAGCCGGAGCGGCCGGTGGTCGCCGGCCCGAAGCCCCGGGCCAGCATCCTCGCCACGCTGGGTCTGATCGTCGGCGTCGCCGGGGCGCTCTTCGTGCTCACCGGCACCCTCGCCGGGTACGGCATCGGGCTCGGCGCCCTCGGCGCCGTCCTCGCGGTGCTGGGCCTGATGGCCACCCGCCGCCGGCACATCGCCGGCAAGACCGACGCGCTGCTCGGAGTGGCCCTGGGCCTCGGCGCGGTGGTGCTCGGCGTGCTGGCGATGACCGGCCAGTTCGACTGGCCGACCACCGACGGGGACTGGGTGCAGCGGTTCCGCGAGTGGCTTGACTCACAGTTTGTGGACCGCTTCTAGCGGGCACTGTTCGGCTCGCCGGCGGTGCGCCGGCAGCGCCGGTGGTTCACCGGCGACGCCCGACCAGCCTGGTGGTTCACCAGCCGGGCAACCCTTTTTCGGGGGCGGCGGTTCGCCGCCCCCGAAGTGTTTTCCCAGCTCGCCGGCCGGCGAATTCCACCACGGCGGCACCGGCACCGGCCGCTACCGCTGGGCGACGGCGGACGCGGCGAGCCAGATCCCGTACGCCGACTTCGCCGTCGCGCTGCTGGACGAGATCGGGACGCCCCGGCACCGGCAGGTTCACCTCGGGGTGGATCAGGGCTGATGCAGCGCATCGCCGCCGTCCGGGCACCGTGCCGCAACAGATCGCCTTCCCCGGGTTCGGATACGCAACGATCAGCCGTTCGACGCAAGCATCGCCGGTGGATTGTGTCGCCCCCGGCCGCATAACGTTGAGCAACGGCGCCAGCCCGTGGGCCGAAGGTGGCCGGGCGCGCCCGACCCCTGGGAGCAGGACAATGACGATGGACGCCACCAGCCAGCGCTTCCTGATGTGCCGGCCGACGTACTTCGCCGTCGACTACGCCATCAACCCGTGGATGGACCCGACCGCGCCGGTCGACGTCGACCTCGCCGTCCGGCAGTGGGAGCAGCTGCGCCAGACCTACCGGGACCTGGGCCACACCGTCGAGGAGATCACTCCGGTGCCCGGCCTGCCCGACATGGTGTTCGCCGCCAACGGCGGCACGGTGATCGACGGCAAGGCGATGGCCGTGCAGTTCCGCGACCCGCAGCGCGCCGACGAGGCCCCCGCCTACCGCGCCTGGTTCGAGGCCGCCGGCTTCGAGATGTACGACCCGAAGCACGTCAACGAGGGCGAGGGCGACATCCTGCTGGCCGGCGACTTCCTGCTGGCCGGCACCGGCTTCCGCACCGCGCACGCCTCGCACGCGCAGCTCCAGGAGGTCTTCGGCTATCCGGTGGTGACCATGCAGCTGGTCGACCCGCGCTTCTACCACCTGGACACCGCGCTCACCGTGCTCGACGAGCGGACGGTGGCGTACCTGCCGGAGGCGTTCTCGCCGGGCAGCCGGGCGGTGCTGCGCCGGCTCTTCCCCGACGCGGTGCACGCCACCCTCGCCGACGCCGAGGTCTTCGGGCTGAACGCGGTAAGCGACGGCCGGCACGTGGTGCTGCCGGCGCAGGCCACCGGCCTGGCCGCGAAGCTGCGCGACCGGGGCTACGAGACGGTCGGTGTCGACCTCTCCGAGCTGCGCAAGGCCGGCGGCGGACCGAAGTGCTGCACGTTGCGACTCCGTCAGGGAAAGGCGAGCCAGTGATCGACGACATGCTGCGGACGCCGGAGGCGATTCGCGACGCGGAGCGGTGGACCGCGCACAACTACCACCCGCTGCCGGTGGTCGTCTCCTCCGCCGAGGGCTCCTGGCTGACCGACGTGGACGGCCGCCGCTACCTCGACTGCCTGGCCGGCTACTCGGCGCTGAACTTCGGCCACCGCCACCCGACGCTGATCGCCGCCGCGCACGCGCAGCTCGACCGGCTGACCCTCACCAGCCGGGCGTTCATCCACGACCAGTTCGCCGACTTCTGCCGCGAGCTGGCCGAGCTGTGCCGCAAGGACCTCGTGCTGCCGATGAACACCGGCGCCGAGGCCGTGGAGACCGGCATCAAGGTCGCCCGCAAATGGGGTTACCAGGTCAAGGGCGTCGCGCCGGGGCAGGCCAACATCGTGGTGGCCGAGGGGAACTTCCACGGCCGGACGACCACCATCGTCAGCTTCTCCACCGACCCCGACGCGCGGGCCGACTTCGGGCCGTTCACCCCGGGATTCACGGTCGTTCCCTACGGTGACCTGGCGGCGCTGACCGCCGCCATCGACGAGAACACCGTCGCGGTGCTGCTCGAACCGATCCAGGGCGAGCAGGGCGTCGTCGTGCCGCCGGAGGGCTACCTGCCGGGCGTACGCCGGGTCTGCACCGAGCGGAACGTGCTCTTCATCGCCGACGAGATCCAGTCCGGCCTCGGCCGGACCGGGGACACCTTCGCCTGCGAGCACGAGGGCGTCACGCCCGACATGTACCTGTTGGGCAAGGCGCTCGGCGGCGGCATCGTGCCGGTCTCCGCGGTGGCCGCGAACGCCGACGTGCTCGGTGTGCTCAGGCCGGGCCAGCACGGCTCCACGTTCGGCGGCAACCCGCTGGCCTGCGCCGTCGCGACCGAGGTCGTCCGGCTGCTGGCCACCGGCGAGTTCCAGCGCCGCTCGACCGAGCTGGGCGCCCGGCTGCACGCCGGTCTCCGCTCGCTGGTCGGCAGGGGCCTGGTCGCGGTGCGGGGCCGGGGCCTGTGGGCCGGCCTCGACATCGACCCGGCGCTGATGAGCGGTCGGGAGGCGTGCGAGCGGCTCGCCGAGCGCGGGGTGCTCGCCAAGGACACCCACGGCGCCACCATCCGGCTCGCCCCGCCGCTGGTGATCACCGAGGAGGAGATCGACCACGCGGTCGCCCAGCTCGCCGCCGTGCTGGCCGGCTGAGCCCCGTACGACACGGGCGGGCGTCGGGACCACGGTCCCGGCGCCCGCCGTCGTCTCCCGCGGCTCAGCGGGGCAGACGCATCGCCATCGTGGGGGCCTCGGCCATGACAGACGTCGGCGTGTAGGGGGCGCCGGTGGGAAGCTCGTCGGGTCGGCCGATCTGCACCCCGGGGTAGAGCTCCACCATGTCGCCCTCGGCCAGCACCCGGGACTGCTGCGGCGCCAGCGGGACCCGGTCGGCCTCCGTCATCGACCCGCCCGGGCGGATGCCCGAGCCGTTGGTGCTCACGTCGGTCACGATCACCTCGCCGACCCGCAGCTCGAACCGGACGTGGCTGCGGCTGATCCAGCGGCGCGCCTCGTCGTTGAGCCACTGCCCGAGCGTGATCCCGCCGGCCTGGTCGGGCGCGCGGCCAACCACCGCCGGCTCCTCCTCGGTGAGCACGAAGCGGCGGCGGATCAGCCCGCCCACCCGCACGGCCAGGACGGCGCTACGCGGACGCGGACCGGCGTCGCCGAGCCGGGTGCCGTGCCGGGGGCAGGTCGGCGCGCCGCCGCGCAGCGTGGGCGGCGGCTGGCCGGCCGGGCTGCGCTCCACCACCCGGGACAGGTCGGCGAAGGCCCCGCCGCCACCGCCGCCACCGCCGAAGAGCGCGCAGCCGGGCTCCGCGCAGCGCCACCGCCGGGTGAGCAGCTTCACGCCGGCCGGTGACCGGTCACCGGCGACGGGCGTGTGCCCGCCGCCGACGTGGGCGATGAAGACCGGCCCGCCGGCGCCGGGCACCGGGGCGAGCACCCGGCCCGCCTGCTCGACCAGCCACGGGTAGCGTCCGCGCAGGCCGTCGGCCCGCACCCGGGTGAGCACGGGCAGCCCGAGCAGGTCCGCCACCTCCAGCATCCGGTCGCCCGGGTTGTCGAGCACCTCGACCAGCCCGTCGTCGGCCCACCGGCGGACCACCATGCGCTCGTTGGAGGTGAGGTCGGCGTCGGAGAGCAGGGCCCGGTGGACCACCGCGTAGACCGGGACGCTGTCCTCCTCCAACTCGCGGGCGAGGGCGTCGATCACCATGCCGAGGCGGAGCAGGCTCGCCGGCCGGCCGCCGTCGAGGTCCTGGTAGCGGATCACCTCGGCCAGGTCGACGACGGCCCGGGCCAGCGACGGGTCGGTGCTGACCCGGCCCTCGATGGCGTCCAGCACCTTGCTGATCTCGAATCTCATCCGACGCTCCCCACGATCTCGTCGATCCGCCGAGCCAGTTCCAGGTCACGCCGGGTGACCCCGCCCGCCGAGTGCGTGACGCACCGGAAGGTCAGGGCCCGCCAGCGGATGTCGATGTCGGGGTGGTGGTCCAGCTCCTCCGCCGTCACGGCGACCCGGTCGACCACCGCGATGGCCTCCGGGAAGCTGGCCAGCTCCACGGTGCGGGTGATCCCTGCGGGGTCTCCCGACCAGCCCGCCAGCCCACCCAGCTCGTCTCGCACCGCCTCGGCGGTGAGCACGTCTGCCATGGGGAGACCCTACCGGGACCGGGCGCGACGACGCCGACCAGCGGCGGGAGGTGTGGCCGACCCGGCAGCACGGCGGCCACGGGACTGCCAGGGCATAGACGGGCGGCTGTGGACCGGCGGGGTTAGGCTGACCGGCGGCCCGGCCGGGGCCCGCGAACGGCGTCGCCCCGGTCCACCCTGCGTGAGGAGATTTCCACCATGAACACTCGACGGCTGGCGACCACGGGGGTCGCGCTCGTCGCCGCGCTCGCCCTCGGTCTCACCGGGTGCGGCACGGACGCGGACGCTCCGGCCGGCAACGGTGGCGCCACCACCGGCGCGGCACCGGCCAGCAGCGCCCCCGCCGACGCCCGCGCCGAGCTGACCGCCGCCGCGCTGAAGCTGAACCAGCAGAGCGTCAAGATGCAGCTCACCTCGCCGGTCATCAACGGCAGCGGCGTGATGGACCCGGCCAACAAGACCGGCGACATGACGCTGAAGATGGGCGCGGAGGGCACCTTCCGGATCCTGATGCTCGGCAACGACGTCTACCTGAAGGTCACCGGCATGCAGGGGATGCCGAAGAAGTGGATGCACATGGACGCCACCAAGCTCGGCAAGAGCGGCCAGCTCAACCTGATGCCCGACGGCGACCCGGGCGGCGCCAAGCAGATGGTCGACAGCGTGGTGGAGGTCGAGAGCACCGCCCCGGGCAGCTACTCCGGCACCCTCGACTACACCCGCACGAAGCCCGACGACAAGGCCATCCAGGCCCTCGGTGACAAGGCCAAGGCCGTCCCCTTCACCGCCAGGGTCGACGACCAGGGCCGGCTCGTCGAGTTCGCCATCGACACCCAGGTGCTGCACGAGTCGCTGGGCACCATGATCACCAATTACTCGAACTTCGGCGCCCCGGTCTCGGTGAAGAAGCCCGCCGCGAGCGACACGCAGGAGGCCCCGCAGGAGCTGATCGAGTCCATGGGCTCCTGAGCCCGACCGCACGCGAAGACGGGGGCGGCGCCGGTCGGCGCCGCCCCCGTTCGTGCTCTCAGCCGCGCAGCGGCCGGCCCACCTCGTGCAGGTGCGCGAGCGCCTGGCGGTACGACTCGACCAGCCCGGTCTCGGCGTACGGGATGCCCTGCTCGGCGCAGTAGGCGCGCACGATCGGCCGGGCCCGGCGCAGGTTGGCCCGGGGCATGTTCGGGAACAGGTGGTGCTCGATCTGGTAGTTGAGCCCGCCCAGGGCGACGTCGACGAGTCGGCCACCCCGCACGTTGCGGGCGGTGAGCACCTGCTTACGCAGGAAGTCCAGGTCGTCGTCGGCGGTGGGCATCGGCATGCCCTTGTGGTTCGGGGCGAACGAGCAGCCCATGTAGAAGCCCCACAGTCCCTGGTGGACGGCGACGAAGAGCAGCGCCTTCACCGGCGACATCACCAGCAGCAGCGCACCGAGGTAGCCCACGGCGTGCAGGACCAGCAGCAGCGCCTCGACCCCGCGGTGCCGCATCGGGGTGCGGAACCGGCCGTCGGAGTCCCGTCCCACGATCGCCTGCACGCTCGCCACGTGCAGGGCGATCCCCTCCAGCAGCAGCAACGGGAAGAACAGCCACGCCTGCCGGCGGGCCAGCCGGCGGCCGAACCCGCGCGTCGCGGCGGCCTGCTCGTACGTCCAGACCAGAGCGCCGGCCCCGACGTCGGGGTCCTCGTCCTCGTGGTTGGGGTTCGCGTGGTGCCGGTTGTGCTTGTCGACCCACCAGCCGTAGCTGAGCCCGACCGCCAGGTTGCCGGTGAGCAGGCCGATGGCCTCGCTCGGCCCGCGCCGCCGGAACATCTGCCGGTGGCCGGCGTCGTGGCCGAGGAACGCGACCTGGGTGGTGGCGACGGCGAGGAAGACGGCGACCAGGAGCTGCGCCCACGAGTCGCCGACCAGGCCGACGGCCGCCCAGCCCGCCGCGAAGACACCCAGCGTGAGCACGATCCGGGTCACGTACCGTCCCGGGCGTCGCTCCAGCAGGCCCGCCCCACTGATCCGCCGGGACAACTGCGCGTAGTCACTGCCCCGCCGTACCGGCGGGTCCGCCACCGCTCCGAGCACCATTGCGGCTCCCGTTCCCGTTCCTCGATCCCGGAGCGCGCCGGTCGGCGCGTCCCTGCCCTCCAGTCTCCGGCAAACGGTTGCGCTGAGTAACCCTGCCCGCCCCCGAGTGGGAGGTAGGGCGAGCCCTACCCCCGACGCCCGTGACCGGGGCCGGTCAGCCCATCCGACCGACGGCGGCCCGCAGGCGGGCCAGGTCCCGGCGGCGTCGCTCGTAGGTCGTGGCGAGCCCGATCAGCGCGAAGCCGCCGACGGCCAGGAAGATCCACCGGGGCAGCAGGTCCCAGCCACGGACCAGCTCGTGCAGCGCGAGCAGCGCCAGGGTCACCCCGCCCAGCAGCACCGGCGCCTGCCAACGGCGGGTCGCACCGGCGAGCACCGCGCCGAGCGCGGCGACGCCCAGCAGCAGTCGCCGCCACGGCTGGGGGTCCGGAGCCACCAGTACCGACACCAGGCTCGGCAGCAACCCGGCCGCGAGCCCCGGGCCCAGCGCCAGCCAGCTGTTCAGCCCGGGCCGGGTACGCAGCGCCACCACGCCCGCCACGAGAGCCAGCGCCGCCGCCGGCACCGTGTACGCCTCCAGCACCGCCACGTCCCCGGCGGCCAGCAAGAGCCAGCCGCCGAGCAGCTCACTGCCGCCGGCGATGCCCGCGAAGGCCCACCGCCGGCCCGCCGGCTCGCCCCGGCGCAGCACCCGCAGCGCGACGGCGGCGCCCCAGAGTACGCAGACCGCCGCGGCGTGGCGGAGCGAGCCCACCGCGAGCAGCAACGCGACCAGCGCCACCGCCTGGGCCGCCGCGTCCAACGCCGCCGCCGCGGTCCGTCCCCGGCGAACCGGACCGGCCGCCGCCGCGACCGGACCGCGCACCGCCGCCCCAGCGGACCCGGGGGCCGGCGGACCGACCGGAGGCGACCCGGGGGTCGACGGGCCGACCGGAGGCGACCCGGGGGCCGGCGGGCCGACCGGAGGCGACCCAGGGATCGGCGGGCCGACCGGAGGCGACCCGGCGGGCGTCCGGGGGCCGCCGAGCGTCGCCGCGGCGGCCAGGGTGAGCACCGCGACGGCGAGCACGCTGAACGCGGCCGTCCGCACCGGCAGCCCGCCGGCCAGCGGCGCGACGACGGCGAGGCCGGTAGCGGCGGCCACCGCGACCAGGGCGCCGCCGAGGCGGGCGTCGTCCCGGCGGGCCGCCACCCCGACCACCGTCGCCGCGACCACGAGCACGCCGAGGCCGACGACCGTGCCCGTCCGGGTGGCCAGCAGCCCGAGCAGCCCGGACGCCACCAGCACCAGGCCCACCGGCAACCCGACCGGGGCGAGCAGCGGGCGCGGTGCGGCCAGCGCGGCGAGCAGCACCAGCGCCACCCCGCCGAGCAGCGTGCCGACCGGCAGCACCGGCCACGGCACGCCTGCGGCCACCAGCAGCACGGGCAGCGCGGTCGCGGCGAACGGCACCGCGACCAGCGCGGCCCGCCACCAGCCGGCGTCCGCCGACGGGACGGCCTCCGCGCCGGTGCTGCCGGTCCGCGCGGCACCCCGGTCCTGCCGGCCGGCCAGCACCCCGGCCACCGCCAGTGCGGCCAACGCCAGGCCCACCGGAAGCGCCCCCGGATCGGCCCGGACCGTCGGCGCCCCGGACCAGGGTGACACCCCGCCGTACGGGGCGACGAGCGCCGCCAGCGCCACCGGCACGGCGGTGGCCACCGACACCACGAGCAGCCCGATGCCGGCCACCCGCAGGACGACGTCGGCGCGCGCCGCACCGCCCAGCGTCACCAGCAGGACCGCCACGGCGGCGTAGAGCGTCACCGGTTCGTCAGCCGGTACGACCACCGGCGCCAACCCGACCGCCGTGACCGCCACGGCGACCCCGACGGAGGCGTACGCCCGCAGGTCGGGCCAGTGCCGGCGGACCGCGAGCAGCCCGACGGGCAGCAGCACGACGGCGGCGAGCGCCGCCCGCGCCTGCCACCAGGCCGGCGCACCGGCGGCGAGGAGGGCGACGACCGCGCCGGCCGGCACCGCGAGCGGCACGACGGCCAGCGCCGCGCCGGCCACCCCGCGCTGCGCGGCCGTGCCGCGCCGGCCGGCCAGCGCCACGGCGGTCCCGGCGACCAGCGCCACCGCGAGCGCCGCACCGGCGCCCGCCGGCGCGGCGAACCCGACGACCAGGCCGTGCCCGAGCAGGACGGTCCCGGCCACCGCCGCGGCCAGGACCGTCCAGGACCGGACGCCCGGACGCCCCACCGCGGCGGCCAGCAGGCCGACCGCCGCCACCAGGTCCAGCGCCACCACCGCGGGCCAGGGCGACGGCCAGGCGGCCGGCACCGCCAGCACGACGGCCGCCGCACCGATCGCGGCCAGCGCCGGCCGGGTGGTCCTCGGCAGCAACAGCCCGAGGGCCGCCACGGTCAGCGCGATCACCACCGGCAGCTGCCACCCCTGGTCGCCGCCGGGCCCGGCGGCGGCCCCCTGCCACGGCGGCAGCGACCGGCCGGCGGTGGCGCCGGCGAACGCGACGGCCAGCAGCACGGCGAACTGCGCCGTCCCGCCCGCCACCAGCAGCGCGCCGGCCCGGGGACCGGTCCGCCACTCGGCGGGCAGCAGCCGTACCGCGCCGGCCAGCGCCACCACGACCAGCGCCGTGAGCAGCAGCGACAGGTCCAGCTCCACGATCGGGCGGATCACCGCGCCGGCCAGCACCGGCACCAGCAGCGCGGCGGCCACGGCGCGGAACACCGTCCCGCCGGTGAGCAGCGCGGTGCCGAGCAGCGTCAGCGCCACCAGCAGCAGCGGCGCCCCGGCCAGCAGCGGAACCCCGGCGGCCTGGCCGAGGACCAGCGGTACGAGCGCGCAGAACGTGGCCACGAAGAGCGCACCCGCGTGCCCCACCCAGGCGAGGACGCGCCCGGCGAGGACCGCCGGACGCGCGCCGGACGTCCCGGGCGCCGCACCGGCCGGGGCCACGACACCAGCGACCGGACCCCCGACGGTCGGGCCGCCGACGACCGGCCCTCCGACGGTCGGGCCGCCGGTCGCCGGAACCCCGACGGCCTCGGCAACGGTCGCCGGGGCGCCCCGGCGGCGCAGCGCGACCAGCACCGCCAGGTCGAGCAGCGCCACCCCCAGGAAGGCCATCGCCCAGCCGGCGGCGTCCGGCCGGGCGTCCGCGACGAGCAGGGGCAGCACCGGCTGCGCGGTCACCAGGGCCGCGAACCACGGCACGGTCAGTCTGCTGAGCCGGCCGTACCCGGCGGCGACCGCCGCGCCGGCCCCCCCGACCAGCGCGGCGTAGCGGGTGGCGGGCCAGTCCCCCACCCCGGCCAGGCCCACCGACCAGGCGGCGTACCCGTCGAGGAGCACCAGCAGCAGCCCGACGGCGGCGAAGGTCTCCGCGGTGCCGCGCAGCCCGCGCCGCACCGCCACCAGCGGCGCGGCCAGGGCGAGCGCGGTGAACGCGAACAGGATCAGGGCCCGACCGGCGACCCCCACCGCCGCCCAGGCGACCGCCGTGAAGACCACCGCGGCGGTGCCCAGCAGCAGCCCACCGAGGACGAAGAGCAGGCCCTGCACCGTACGGGTGGAGGTCTCCGCCCCGCCGACGCCCGCACCCGACGGCGCGGGGACCGGAGCGACCGGCCCCCGGCCCGGCCACGCCGGCACCGGCGTCACGGCCGGCGGCGGGGTCACGCCCGGGCGGGCCGGCACCGGGGTCGCGGCAGCCGCGGGGCGCACCGGCGCCGGAGTCGCGGGAGCCGCCGGGCGCGGCACGGGAAACTCCGCCCGTACGGCGGCGGCCAGCGCCGCCCGACGTCGCCGGGCCGCGCCCAGCCGGTCGGCGAGCCCCTGGTAAGCCGCGCGGGCCCGCTCGACCTCACCACCGAGCGCGACGATCTCCCGGTCGAGCCGGACCACCTCGGCGGCGGCCGGGTACGGTGGCCGGCCGCAACCGGAGCAGCCGGAGCCGAGGTCGGCCGGCGCGCCGCAGGCGGGACAGGGATAGCCGGTGTTCTGCACCCGGCCATCATGGTGGCCGGGTGATCACCTGACCAGAGTGCGGGTACTCAGGGCCGGGAGTGCTCGTACACCCAGGCGGCGTAGGCGGGGTCGCCGCTGTCCACCTGGGTCACCAGGATCTCCGGCACCTCGTACGGGTGGCTGGCCCGGATCTGCTCCACCAGCGCGGCGGCCCGGTCCGGCGCCGTCTTGAACTGCACCGACCATTCGGTGCTGGTCTCCACCCCGGAACGCCACCAGTAGGTGCTGTCCACCTGGCCGCCCACCTGCGCGCAGGCCGCGAGCCGACCGGCGACGGCCGCCGCCGCCAGCACGTCAGCAACCGAGCGGGCGTCCACCACCGTCGTCACCACGCAGATCTGGTCCACCAGCGCACCCTACGCGGCACCGTCCCGATTGGCCGCGATCCACTCGTCGATCCGGGCCCACCAGTCGAAGAGCCAGTCGATCCGCTCCTGCCGACCGGTCGGCACCTCCTCCGGCGGCACCGACCAGAAGCGCATGATGATCCGCTTGTCCATCGGCAGTTCCCGCCACACGTCGCCGACGCTGAGCATCCGGTCCAGGCCGGTGTGCGCCACGAAGATCACCCCGGCGTCGGGCGCGGCGTCCAGCGCCGCGAGCAGCCCGCCCGGCTGCGGGGCGAGCACGTGCCGCATCCGCTCCGCGCGCCGCGCCATCCGTTCGAGGCCGAGGCCGCGCAGCTTCTCGATGGCCCGCAGCCGGCGGCCGGGGGTGAAGTTGCCGCCCTCCGGGAAGATCACGAACGCGTCGTCGTCGTCCAGGCCGTGGGCCAGGTGCCCGATCTGCTCGGTCACCGAGCCCCGGCCCTCCGGGCCCGGCGCGAGGAAGCGGTTCGGCAGCCGGTTGAGCAACACGTCGACCGCCGGGTCCCACTGGAGGCTGTCCTTCAGCACGATCCGGGGCTCCCGCTTGAACCAGTTGACCAGGGCGTGGATCAGGATGAACGAGTCGCCCGGGCCGGCGTGCCGGCAGAGCACCAGCTCGGGCCGGCCGGGCAGGGCGGTGTCGGGGTCGGTGCCCACCACGTCGATGCTCAGGTGCAGCGCCCAGCGGGCGTGCCAGAAGAGTGCCCGCAGGAACCAGCCGGCGAGCACGTAGTGCGCCCGCTGGAAGCCGGGCGAGCGGACCCGCCAGCCGAAGCCGGAGGCGACCCAGAGCACGAAGAGCGCGAGCAGCGCCGTCGCGTCCCAGACCAGGTAGACGCAGCCGAGCCAGAGCAGGCGCAGCGGCCGCAGCCGGCCCGGGACCAGCGGCGAGGCGGCCGCCGCGAGCAGCGCCCAGACCGGCAGGGTCGTCACCACCAGGAAGGCGAGCAGCACCACGCCGGGGGCCAGGAGCAGCCGGCGTGCCCACTGCGGCGGCAGGGGCATCAGTGCTCCAACTGCGTCGCCAGGTAGCGCCGGGAGGCCGTGTAGGCGCGGCTGATCCGCCGCCCCACCGCCGCCATGTCCCGGTACGCCCACGGCGTGTCGTCGCGCGGCTCCAGCCCGCCGGTGGGCAGCACGTGCACCTCCACCCCGTCGGGCAGGGCCGCCATCTCCCGGGCGAACCGGTGCCGCCGGGCGATCTCGAACGCGACCTGGGCGATCTCCCAGGGCCGCCGGGGCGGGGTCAGCGCCCGCTCGATCCGGCCCACCTGGAGTACGAAGATCCGCGTGGCGCCCACGGCGACCGCCTCGCCGATCGGGATGGAGTTCACGATCCCGCCGTCGATGTAGTGCTGGTCGTCGATGCGGGCCGGCGGCAGGAGTCCCGGCACAGAGGCGGAGGCGAGCACGGCCGGCACCACCGGCCCGCTGTCGAACCAGTGCTCGGCGGCCCGCTCGATGTTGGCCGCGCAGCAGCGGAAGGGCACCTGGAGGTCGGCGAAGGTGGTCTCCGCACCCAGCTCGGCCTCCAGCAGCTTGCGCAGCGGGCGGGGCGAGTGCAGGTGGGTACGGGCGGCGAAGCGGCGCAGTTGGCGGGCCACCGAGTCGCCGTACACCTCGCTCGCCTCGGGCGAGGCCCAGAGCCGGACCAGCCGGTCGGTGACCGCCTCGGACGGTTCGGCGGCGACCAGCGCGCCGTTGACCGCCCCGATCGAGGTGCCCAGCACCACGTCGGGTTGGATGCCGGCCCGGAACAGCGCCCGCAGCATGCCCACCTCGACCGCGCCGAGGACTCCCCCGCCTCCGAGCACGAACGCCACCGGTCCCCGCGACATGGGTTCATCCTGGCACGGGCGGGAAAGTGGCCGTCCGGTGCCGGCCCGGGGGCGGGCAGGCACGGGTCCGGCCGACGCGCTCCGGTCCCGGTAGGTAGCCGACCGTTGACAGGCCCGACACATTCGCGCAACCTGATAGCGCTCCCACAGCGAGGCAGGTGCGTTACGTGAAGCCAGCACTGCACCCCGGCCGGTTGCTGGCCCGCCGGTACCGGCTCGTCGACCAGATCGGCGCCGGCGGCATGTCGGTGATCTGGCGGGCCCGCGACGAGGTGCTCGACCGGGTCGTGGCGCTGAAGGTGCTCGCCCCGTCGCTCGCCGCCGACGCCCGCTTCCGCGACATGGTGCGCGAGGAGGCCCGCGCCGCCGCCCAGCTCGTCCACCCGCACGTCACCTCGGTGCACGACTACGGCGAGACCGTCGCGCCCGACGGGTCGATCACCTCGTTCGTGGTGATGGAGCTGCTGGCCGGCGAGGAGCTGGAGGTCCGGCTCACCGAGGGGCCGCTGCCGTGGGCCGAGGCGGTCGAGGTCGGCGCCCAGGTGGCGGACGCGCTCGCCGCCGCGCACCGGCTCGGCATCGTGCACCGGGACATCACCCCGGCCAACGTGATGATGACCCGGGCCGGGGTCAAGGTGCTCGACTTCGGCATCGCCACCCGGATCGGCGCGCCGGACGACGACGAGGACGGGGGCACCTTCGGCACGCCCGCGTACGTGGCGCCGGAGCGGCTCGACGGGGCGCCCGCGCAGCCGGCCACCGACGTGTACTCCCTCGGCGTGCTGCTCTACGAGGCGCTGACCGGCCGGGTGCCGTACCCGGCGGACACCTGGGAGCAGCTCAGCGAGGCGCTCTCCGGGGAGGGCCCGCCCCCGCTGGCCGACATGCCGGGCCTGCCGCCGGAGGTGGCCCGCACCTGCCTGCGCTGCCTGGAGCGGGACCCGCTGGCGCGGCCCACCGCCCGCCAGGTCGCCACCCTCCTGCGCGACCAGTTGCTCCCCGCCGACCCGCAGGCCGCCACCATGCTCGCGCCGACGGTCACCCTCCCGACCCTGCCCACCCTGGCGGGCGGGACGGCGTCGGGGGACGGCGCGGTGCCGGCAGGCGAGCCGGCGCCAGGCACGGCAGGACCGGGCGGCACGGCAGGACCGGGCGGCACGGCAGGACCGGGCGGCACGGGGGAACCGGCCGCCGGAGAGGCGCGCGGAGCGGCAGGGCCGGCCGGGGCGGAGCCGGGCGGCGGGCCCGAGCCGCGCGGCGCCCGCCACGCCCGGGAGCGCCGTCGACGCCGCCTGCCGCGCCCGGTGCTGATCGTGCCGGTCGTACTGCTCGTGGGGGTGGCCCTGGCGGTGCCCGCGATCCGTCAGGAGGAGTCGAGCCCGCCCCGGTCGCTGCCCACCACGGGCCCGTCCGGCCCGCCGCCCTCCCCCACGCCGACGGCCGACGCCGCACCGCCCCCGGCGGCCTCCCCGACCCCGACGTCCGCGCCGCCGGTGGCGCCCCGGCCGACCCCGACGCCCCCGGAGCGCGGCGACCTCATCGAGGCGGCCAACCGCATCGACGGGCTGATCGGCGCCGGTCTCGACGACGGGGGGATCCGACCCGACGTCGGCCTCGACTTCCGCAACGAGCTGCGTAACCTGACCGACGCGGCCCGCGCCCGGTCGGGCGACCTGGGCGAGCGGATCGCCCGGCTCCGCGAGAAGGTCGCGATCCGCCGCGGCGAGGGCGCCCTCACCGACGCGTACGCCCGCCGGCTGGACAGCGCGATCACCGCGCTCGGGGCGGCGCGGGTCTGACCGGCGGCGGTCAGCGGGCCGGGGCCCGGACCGGCTCCCGGGCCGCCCCGGGCAGGGCCGCCTCCGCGATGAAGCGGCGGTACACCTCCTCGTAGCCGGTGGCCATCCGCTCGGTGGAGAAGTTCTCCGCCACGTGCGCGACGCAGGCCGCCGGGTCGAGGCCCGTCGCCGCACGCAACGCGCCGGGCAGCTCGTCCACGTGCTCGCAGATCAGGCCGGTCCGTCCCGGCCGGACCAGTTCCGGCACCGCACCCCGGTCCAGCGCCACCACCGGCGTCCCGGTCGCCATCGCCTCCACCATCACCATGCCGAACGGTTCGTCCCACTGGATCGGCATGATCAGGCACCGGGCCTCTACCAGCAGCCGCAGCGCCTCGGCCCGGTCGGCGTCGAGCACCACCCGGACGTCCTCGCCGAGCAGGGGCCGGATCACCTGGTCGTAGTAGCGGTGCTCGGCCGGCTCGTTGCACTTGCCGGCCAGCACCAGCGGCAGGCCGGCGGCCCGGCAGGCCCGGATGGCGACGTCCGGACCCTTGTCGGGGCTGAACCGGGCCAGCCAGAGCACCGCGCCCCGCCCGGGGGCGGTCTTGTGCGGGACCCCCCGGACGTCCATCGCGTTGTGCACCGTGCCGACCCAGTGCAGCGGCGGATTGAGTCGGCGCTGGGCGTGCGAGATGGCCACCAGCCCGACCCCCCGGTCGGTCTCGCTGAGCACGTCGCCGTACTCGCCCACGGGGTTGCCGTGCACGGTGGCCACGGTGGGCACGGCCCGGTGGCCGGCGATCAGCGGGCCGATGGTGGTGTGGTCGTGGACGACGTCGAAGTCGCCCGCGTGGACCCGGTGGTTGACCCGGGCCAGGTGGGCCAGCTCGGGCAGCGCCTCGCCGAGCCGGTCGAACTGGAGTTCGGGCACCGTGGAGACGAACGCCGCCGCCGTGCCGTGCTCCCGGCCTGCCCCGAACACGGTGACCGCGTGGCCCCGGCCGACCAGCGTCTCCACCAGGCCGGTCACCACCTGCTCCAGCCCGCCGTAGCCGGGCGGCGGCACCGACAACCATGGCGGCACCACCATCGCGATCCGCAACGGCCGCGTTGCCGATCGGTCGGGCGACGGATGGTTCACGGCCACGGAGTCCTCCCCCTCGGTCACTGCTGTGGCATCACCGGACCGGCCTCACCGCGACCGGCCCCCGCTGGGCGGGCGGGATCGACGACGGTTTCCCGGGGGCGGCACCACTAAACGGGACGATCCGGGCGGTCACCCGCCCACGAGGAGCCGTTCCCGCACCGCCCGCACCCCCTCGGCGGACCAGGCCACCCGCTCCGCCTCGTCCCGCTCCCACCAGGAGCGCACGACCCCGGTGAGCACGACCGTGTCCCCGTCGACCTCGACGGTCACCCGCTCCGTGCCGATGCCGCGCCTCAGCGCCCGCTGGAGGTCGCGCCGGGTGCGTTCGCTGTCGGGACGGGTGGCGGGCCGCACCTCGACGAGGTTGGTCACCCCGCGTACGCCCCGCAGCCGGCGCAGCTCCCGCTCGGCGGTGCGCCGCTGCCAGCCGAACTCCACCGCGCCACGGAGCATCACCCAGCCGTTGGCCACGGTGACGTCCAGCCGCTCCGCGGGGACGAAGCTGTCCCACTCCAGCGCCCGGCCCGCCGCGAGGGCGATCTCGGCGTCCGTACGCCCCGGCTCGCCGGGCAGGCGCACCTCGACGTCGTCGGCGACCGCCCGCACCCCCCGTACGCGCTGCGCGCAGCGCTGCGCCGCCCACTTCCGCGCGTACCCGTCGACCCAGCCGGTCAGGGTGACCACGCCCTCGTGGACGGTCACCCCGATCTCGTTCGGCTGCACCTGGGCGTCCCACGCCAGTTCGTCGAGCACGTCCCGCTGGATCCGCTCGTCAGTCCGAACGGCCGCTGCCGTGGTCATCGCACCCCTCCGTACGCCTCGCCGGTCCTGACTGCCGACGATCCCGGCGCGACGGGTGACGGCGGCTCACCCGCACCGGGTGAACCGCCGTCGGAGGGAGCGACGGGTGACGGAGCCAACCCCCTTGGCCCCGCCACCCGCCGCCCGGAGGGAGGAGGAATGTCTTCGGTTGCCGGTTACGACGTCTCGGCGAGCGTCACGGTCGCCCTGGACTCGGTGCCGTTGCGCTTGTAGGTCACCTCGACCCGGTCGCCGACCTTGCCGGCCTGCACGGCGCCGACCAGGTCGTCGGAGTCGTTGACCGCCTTGTCGCCGAACCGGGTGATCACGTCGCCGCGCTGCAATCCGGCCTTCTCGGCGGCGCTGCCCGGGGCGACGGAGGCGACCAGGGCGCCGCCGCCCTCGGCGGCCGTCACGCTGACCCCGAGCGACGGGTGGCTGACCTTCTCGCCCCGCTGGAGCTTGCCGGCCACGTCCTTGGCCTTGTTGCTGGGGATCGCGAAGCCGACGCCGATGTTGCCGCTGCTGCCCTGCCCGGCGGTGGCGATGGCGGTGTTGATGCCGATCACCTCGCCCCGGGTGTTGACCAGGGCGCCGCCGGAGTTGCCCGGGTTGATCGGCGCGTCGGTCTGGAGCAGGCCGGAGATCGAGGTCGCCCCCTGGCTGGGCTCCTGCCGCTGCTCGCCGCTGCCCGCCTGGATGGTGCGGTCCCGGGCACTGAGGATGCCGGCGGTGACCGAGCCCTGGAGGCCCAGCGGGCTGCCGAGGGCGAGCACCTGGTCGCCGACCTGCATCGCGTCGCTGTCGCCGAAGGTGGCCGCCTTCAGGCCGCTGACGCCGTTGGCCTTCACCACCGCCAGGTCGGTCTTCGGGTCGGTGCCGATGATCCGGGCCTGGGCGTTCTTGCCGTCGGCGAAGGTCACCACGACGCTGTCGCCGCTGCCGGAGGAGACCACGTGGTTGTTGGTGAGCACGAAGCCGTCGGCGGTGAGGATCACGCCGGAGCCCTCGCCGTTGTCCGTCGCGATCGAGACGACGCTGGGCTGCACGGCGGCGGCGATCCGGGGCAGGTCGGCGCCGTTGATGACCGGCGCGGCGGAGTAGGTGCGGGTGATGCCCGAGTCGCCGTCGACGGCGAGCGCGAGCGCCCCGCCGGCGACGCCCGAGCCGAGCATCAGCGCGAAGACCGCCACCCCGGCGCCGGCGAACTTGGCGATCCGACCGGGCCGGGGGGCCGCCGTCTGCGGGGCCGCCCAGGGCGGCACCGGCTGGCCGGAGGGGTGCGGCTGGTGACCGTACGGCTGTCCCGGCTGGCCCCCGCCGCTCCAGCCGGACTGCTGGCCGTGCCAGGGCGCGCCGGGGTGGCCGACGGCCTGCGCGTGGCCGGGCTGCGGGTGACCTGGCTGCCCGGCGGCCTGCGGGTAGCCGGACTGGCCCGCGGCCTGCGGGTAGCCGGACTGCCCCGCGGCGTGCGGGTAGCCGGGCTGACCGGCGGCGTGCGGATGGGACTGCTGGGGCTGGCCGGCGACCGGGTACTGCGGAACGGCCGGGGCGGGCGCGAAGGGGCCGGGCGGGGTGGGTCGGTCGACCGGACCGGCGCCCTCGGGGGCGCGGGCCGACTCGGGGGCACGCGGGCCACCGTCGCCGGCGGGCGGGCCGTCGACGGCCGGGCCCGATTCAGCGGTACGCGACGCCTCGCCGCCCACCGGGGCTGCGCCACCGGCGGCCGGGGCGGAGTCGCCACCGGGCACAGGGGCGAAGCCGACGGTCGGGGCGGAGTCGCCGGAGGTCGGGGCGGAGCCGCCGCCGGGGGCCGTGCTGAAACCGACGGTCGGGGCGGAGTCACCGGCGGGGGCGGAGTCGGACTGCGCGCGCTCGGCGCGCGGCAGCTCGGCGGTGGGGAGCGACGGCTCGGCGTCGGTGTGGGCCGGCCGGCGCTGCGGGTCGGACTCGTGCTCGGTCATGCGTCCACCTTTACGCGCGGCACTGCGATCCGCCTGGAACGCACCTGAATGTTGGCTGAAAGTCACTCGCCATCGCCCTCGGCGTCCGGCACGAGCGGGAGTCGGACCCGGAAGGTCGCTCCCCCGCCGGGGGTCTCGGCCACCTCGACCGTGCCGTGGTGGGCGCGCACCAGCGCCGCGACGATGGCCAGGCCGAGCCCGGTGCCGGTGTTGCCGCCGGCCCGCCGGGTACGCGCCGCGTCCACCCGGTAGAAGCGTTCGAAGACCCGCTCCGCCTGCTCGGAGGTGAGCCCGGGGCCGGTGTCCGCCACCTCCACCACGGCCAGGTTCCCGGGCTCGGCCCGCAGCCGCAGGGTCACCGAGGCCTCCGGCGGGGTGTGCGTGAGTGCGTTGGTCATCAGGTTGCCCATCACCTGGCGCAGCCGGGCGTCGTCGCCGTAGACCACCAGCGGGCCGGAGCCGGGCGCGACCTCCAGCTCGATCCGGCGCTCCGGCGCCACCGCCCGGGCCGCCTCGACCGCCTCGCTGGCCAGCACGGGCAGCTCCACCGGGGCGAGCGACAGCGGTCGCTCCCGGTCCAGCCGGGCCAGCAGCAGCAGGTCCTCCACCAGCAGCCCCATCCGGGCCGCCTCCTGCTCGATGCGGCGCAGCAGGTCGGCGGTCTGCTCCGGCGCGCTCGCCGCGCCCTGCCGGTACAGCTCGGCGAAGCCCCGGATGGTGGTCAGCGGCGTCCGCAGCTCGTGCGAGGCGTCCGCGACGAACTGCCGCATCCGCTCCTCGGAGCGCCGGGCACGCGCCTCGGAGGCCCGCGCCGCGCCGGCCGCGTCCCGGGCGGTGGCCTCGGCGGACCGGGCGGCCAGCTCCGAGGCCGCCCGGGCGGTGAAGGCGACCTCGATCTGGTTCAGCATGGCGTTCAGCGCCCGGGAGAGCCGACCCAGCTCCGAGGTCGGCACGGGCTGGCCCTGCTCCGGGTCGGGCACCCGCCGGGTGAGGTCGCCCCCGGCGATGGCGGCGGCCGTACGCTCTATCTCCACCAGCGGCTTCAGGCTGGTCCGGACGATCGCCGCGCCGATGGAGGCGAGCAGGATCAGCACCGCGCCGCCGACCAGCAGGTCTATCCAGACCAGCCGCTTGACGGCCAGGTCGACGTCGGTGAGGTGCTGCCCGACGGCCAGGACCTCACCGTCGGGCAGCTGGGTGTAGAGCATCCGCCAGCGGGACCTGCGGTCCTGGGAGGTGACCGTGTGCGGCTCGCCGGTCTCCGCGGCGAAGCCCGCGATGGTGTCGGGAAGTCGCGGCAGCTGCTCGGACCGGAAGTTGCGGGTGTCGTACACGGGCGACATCACCCCGCGCGGCTCGGCCAGGGCCACGACGAAGTCGCTGGGCAGCACGGTGCCGCCCGCCCTGCCCTCCTTGTAGAGGTTCAGCACCGCGTCGACCGAGCGGGTGGTGCCCTGCAGTTCCCCGTCCACCTGCTCGATGAGGTAGCCACGGAGGAAGACGGTGGTCAGCGAGCTGATCACCAGCAGCGCGGCGGCGACCAGGGCGAGCACCGAGGCGACCAGCTTCACCCGCAGCGGTACGCCGCGCAGCCACGCCTTGCCCTGGTGGAGCGGTTTCACGCCGCCGGCTTGCGCAGGACGTAGCCGACGCCCCGCAGGGTGTGGATCAGCCGGGGCTGGGTGTTGTCCACCTTGCGACGCAGGTAGGAGATGTAGGACTCGACGATGTTGTCGTCGCCCCGGAAGTCGTAGTTCCACACGTGGTCGAGGATCTGCGCCTTGGACAGCACCCGGTTGGCGTTCAGCATCAGGTAGCGCAGCAGCTTGAACTCGGTCGGCGAGAGCTGCACCCGCTGGCCGGCCCGGTGCACCTCGTGGGTCTCCTCGTCCAGCTCCAGGTCGGCGAAGGTGAGCCGGGAGGGCGCCTGCTCGCCGCTGCTGGTCCGCCGCAGCACCGCCCGGATCCGGGCGGTCAGCTCCTCCAGGCTGAACGGCTTGGTGACGTAGTCGTCCCCGCCCAGGGTCAGCCCGCGGATCTTGTCGTCGGTCGCGTCGCGGGCGGTGAGGAAGACCACCGGCGTACGGGTGCCGCCCTCGCGCAGCATCCGGATGACCTCGAAGCCGTCCAGGTCGGGCAGCATCACGTCGAGCACCACCAGGTCGGGCCGGTGGTCCTTCGCGGCGTTGAGGGCGGCGCTGCCGCTCGTCGCGGTGGCCACGTCGAAGCCCGCGAAGCGCAGGCTCGCGGAGAGCAGTTCGAGGATGTTGGGATCGTCCTCGACGACGAGCAGTCGCGCCTCGGTCTGGGTAGCGGCCATGCCGCCCATCATCCGTGCTCTCGCTGCGTCCGCGCTGGGCACTCGCTGGAAAGAACCTGTGAGGCGACCGTCGCGCTCAGCGCAGCAGCCGGCGCAGCCCGTCCAGCGCGCCGTCGAGCAGCCGGATGGCCGTACGCAGCTGCGAGTCGCTCAGCCGGCGGGCCCGGACCAGGGCACCCACCTCGACGGCGAAGGTGGCCAGTCGCTGGTCGAACTCGTCCAGCGGCGTCGACCCGGGCGCGCGTGTGGGGCCGGGCGCCGGCGACGGGCCGACGGGGGGTACGGGCGACGGGCCGGGGGCGGGAGCGGGGGTCGGGCCGGAGCCGGGGGGCGCCCAGCGGGGACGACGGGTCTGCCGGGCCGCCTCGCGCAGCTCGCGCTTCAGGTCGCGGACGGAGCCGCGGACCTCGTTCTGGATCTCTCCGGCCAGGGCTGACAGGTCCTCCACCGAGGCGGCGATGTCCGACTCCAGGGCGGTCAGCTCGCCGGCCCGCTGCCGCAGCTCGGCCCGGCCCGCCTCGGTGATCTCGTAGACCTTGCGGCCACCGACGGCGGTGTGGGTGACCAGCCCGTCGGCCTCCAGCCGCTGCAACCGGGGATAGATGGTGCCGGCGCTGGGCGCGTAGAGGCCGAGGAAGCGCTCCTCCAACAGGCGGATCAGCTCGTAGCCGTGCTTCGGGCCGTCGTCGAGGAGCTTGAGCAGGTAGAGCCGGAGCCGCCCGTGACTGAACACGGCGGTCACGGCAGCTCCTCCTCGTCGTGGCCCACCGGCCGGGCGAGCAGCGCGATGCTGCCCGATGTGGCGGACGCGGAGAGCCTACCCTCACCCGCGCCGAGCACGCCCTCGCTGTCCACCACGGACCCCGGGACGGCGCTGCCCCGCACCTCGGGGAAGCCACTGGTGATCCGGCCCGACGTGGTGTGCAGGCGGACGGCCAGGTCGCTGTCCGCGCGGACCCGGACGGTGATGCTGCCGGAGATCGTGCTGAGCCGGATGTCGCTGCCCCGGGGGTTGTCCAGGTCGCACGTGATGGCCCCGGAGACGGTCTGCGCGCGAACCCGCCCGGCCGCGCTGTCGGCGAGGATCACCTCTCCCGAGACGGTCTCCAGGTCCAGGTCGCCGGCCACCCCCAGCGCCTCGACCGGGCCCGCCATGGTCTTCGCCGACGTCCGGCCGCGAAGGCCCATCAGGGCGATCCGGCCGGAGGTCACCTCCACCCGGGTCTCGCCGCGCAGGCCCGACGCGACCAGCGGACCCTCCACCAGTTCCAGGTCGGCCAGCACGTCGGGCGGGACCGCGACGGAGACGTCGACCCGGGGCAGCCGGGACAGCGGGCCCAGCCAGAAGACGTGGTCCGAGAGCCGCCAGCGTCGCTGCTGGCGTACGGAGAGCCGGCCGTCGCGGTGCCGCACCAGGACCGGCCGGCGGCCGACCCGGGTGATGTCGACCCGGGGCGGCCCGTCGGTGGCCACCACGTTGAGACGACCGCTGAGCAGGTGGACGTCGAGTCGGCCGACCGGCCCGTCCAGGGTGATCCGCTGCGGGGTGTGCACGGTCCAGTCGGTCATCGGTCCTCCCTCGGCGACGCGCCGCGTCGTCGGCGCGTCTGATGGCAGGACAGTAACGCGATACATCGCGATATGACAAGCGCGGACGGGACGGCCTCACGGCACCGGTTCCACGAGCGGCCGGCGGTACGGGCCCCAGGCCACGAAGCGGTCGAACATGGCCCGAGGGCTGGGACCGCCGCGCGGGTCGAGGTGGTAGAGGTCGCGCATCGCCTCGTACATCAGGCCCGCCAGGTAGATCGACAGGCTGTGCTGCTCGCCCTCGTACTCGGCCTTGAGCAGGAGTCGCGCGGTCGCGCAGGGCCACGGCTGACCGCACGAGCGACAACCCCAGTGCGGTCGCAGCGGCGTGTGCGGCGGCCGGCCCTCGACGCGGTGGCGGGGGCGTCCGGGGCGCGGACCGGGGCCGGGCTGCGGGAGCCGGGCGGAGAGCAGGGTCCTCACCAGCGCCCCCCGTTCAACCGGCGCGCCCGCCCGGCGGCGGCCAGATCGGCCGCGCCGTACCACAGGATCTCGGTCGCGTCGTTCGCCCTCGGTCCGACCGGAGGCGGCACGAAGGGTCCGATCGGGCCGGGGATGTACGGAGCCGGCCTGCTCGGTCGGGGCGGCGGGGGCGGTGCCGGAGCGGGCTTCGGCCGCCGGCTCCGGATCTCCCGCCGCTCCGCGCAGTTCGGGCACGCGCAGTGCCGTCCGCACCGGCTCCGGTGCCAGCCTCCACGGTGACCCACTTCTCCCCCACCCCCGCCGTCGAGGTGGGCCGCCCCGCCACGGGGGAGAGCAGGGCGGCCCCGGCAGGACCCGCCCACGTCCTCACTGACGGCGAACGGGCCCGCGTGGTGACAGTCTGGTGAGGACACCATTACCGTCGACACATGCTCGCCACATCCGCGCAGGTCAGCGAGGTGGTCGAGCGGGCACGGGAAACACGTCGACGAAACCGAGCAGACTTTGGGGAACCGATGGGCACCGCCACCAACTACGTGCTGGGTGAGCTACGCACGTTCCGCGCTCAGCTCGGCCTGAGCCAGGACGACTTCGGCAGGACGATCGGCTACTCCGGGTCGCACGTCAGCTCCGTCGAGACGGGCGGTCGCCCGCCGACGCGGGAGTACATGAAGGCGATCGACGACCAGCACGACACGGGCGAGCGGTTCGGCCGGATGCTCCGCGAGCTGGCCCGGCTGGACGCCACGCCGGCCTGGCTGCGGGAGTGGATCGAGTTCGAGCGGGAGGCCACCACGCTGCGCTGGTTCGAGCTGGCGTACGTGCCGGGCCTGCTCCAGACCGAACGCTACGCCCGCGCCACGCTGGCCGGGGGGCGGTTCACCGCCGACGAGGTCGAGCGGATCGTGGCGTCCAGGATGGAGCGTCAGGCGATCCTCGGCCGGGATCGGCCACCCCAGCTCATCGCCGTCGTCGACGAGGCCGTGCTGCGCCGGCCGGTGCTCGACCAGCCGGGGCTCATGGCCGAGCAGCTCGACCACCTGGTGGCCGCCGCGACGCAGGAGCACGTCCAGCTCCACGTCGTCCCGGCCGACGCCGGAATGTACCTCGGGCTGGCAGGCCAGTTCATCATCGCCGAACTGCCGGACGGCACCCGCGTGGCTCATGCCGACAACCAGCTCATCGCGCAGATCGTCGACGCATCCATCGACATTGCTAGGCTGGCCAAGACGTGGGAGATCGTGCGGAACGAGGCCCTCCCCCGCCGGCAGTCGACGGTGCTGATCAAGGAGGTGGCGAAGTCATGGACGTGACGACCCCGCGGTGGCGGAAGTCGACGAGGTCCGGCGGCAACGGCGGTTCCTGCGTCGAGGTCGCCGACAACGTGCCGGGCGTCGTGCTGGTGCGCGACACCAAGGACCGCGAGGGCGGCACGCTCCACTTCGACTCCCGGGCGTGGCAGTCGTTCGTCGGCCTGGCCAAGCGGATCGGCCCGGTCGGCTGACCCGCTTCTCCCCCGTCCTCATGCCGCGTATCCCGCCGGCGCCCTCCCGCCGGCGGGAGCGGTGACGTGCACGACCGACTCGGCCGCCCGGGCGAGCAGCCGCCGGTCGGCGTCCCGGGCGGGATGCAGGGCGGCGGAGACGCCCACCCGCACCTCCAGGCCCCGGGCGGCGAGCACCCGGCCCGCCGAGCGCAGCAGGTCGTCGTCCCCGACGAATGCGGCGGCCGTGGTCGGCACGCCGGTCGCGGCCCACCGGTAGCCGATCCGCAGCGGCACCACCGGCGCCCCGGCGTCGATCGCCGCCTGGAACAGCGCCGGACGGAACCCCCGGCCGGGGCGGCAGGACACCGAATCGGCGGTGCCGCACCAGGTCGTACCCTCCGGAAAGACCGCCACCGGGCTGCCGGCGCGCAGCGCGGCGGTGACCCGGGCGACCGTCGCGGGCAGGGCGCGGGGGCGGGCCCGGTCGACCAGGACCGTGCCCGCCGCCGCCGCGAGCAGCCCGACCAGCGGCCAGGACCGGACCTCCCGCTTTGCCACCATTCGGGCCGGCGCGACGGCCAGCAGCGCGAGCACGTCCAGCCAGGAGGCGTGGTTGGCGACCAGCAGCGCCGCCCGCCGGGGCGGCCGGCCGCGCACCACGAGGCGCACGCCGAACGCGCGCAGCGTCCACCGGGCCCAACCGCGCAGGGCCGCCGCCCGGTCTCCGGCCGGCAGCACCGGCAGCAGCACCGCCAGCGCCGTGCCCGCCAACAGCATCCCGAGGACGGCGAGGGTCCGGCCCGCCCGCCGCGCGGGCGACACGGCCGGCACCTCGCCGGCCGCCGGGAGGCAGGTCGGCCCGCATCCCGAGGCGGGCAGCCAGAGGCGTCCGGCGGTGCTCACCGCTCGGCCCCGCCGAGGAAGTGCCGCAGGTAACGGGGGTTCATCCGGTCCAGGGAGAAGAGCACGTAGAAGTCCGCCACCCCGAAGTCCGGGTCGTACGCCGGCTCGCCGCAGACCCAGGCCCCGAGGCGCAGGTAGCCGCGCAGCAGCGGCGGGACCGTGGCCCGCCCCGCCGGGCCGTCGGCCGCCGCCGGCCCGACGATCCTGTCCGGCTCGGCGAACCAGGGGCGCCTCGGCCGTACGCGCAGCCGCGGCGGGGCCAGGTGCCGCGCCGCGACCTCGTCCCACACCCGCGCGACGGTCCCGCCCCCGTCGGCCACCGGCACCGACGCGCAGCCGCCGAGCCAACGCGACCCGCGCAGGTGCAGGTAGCGGACGATGCCGGCCCACATGAGGTTGATCACCGCGCCGGAGCGGTGATCGGGGTGTACGCAGGACCGCCCGGCCTCGACCAGGTCGTCGCGGAGCGGGTCGAGCGCGGTGAGGTCGAACTCGGTCGCGGCGTACCGCCGGTCCGTGCGGCCCGGCGGGAGCAGCCGGTACGTGCCGACCACCTCGCCGGTGCCCTCCTGCCGGACGATCAGGTGGTCGCAGTACGCGTCGAAGTCGTCGACGTCGAGCCCGGCGGCCCCCGGGCGCAGGGTGGCGCCGAGTTCGGTGGCGAACACCTCGTGACGGAGGCGTTGCGCGGCCGCGACCTCGCTCGGGTCGTCGGCGATCAGCAGGGTGTAACCGCTGGTCGTCAGGGGTGCGCCAGCGGCGTGCAGAACGGCCATGGGATCTGTGTAGGCGGCCCGGGTTGCCGGCCGGCGGGGTGAGGGATGTCGATGAGGTGAACGGCCCGTGCCGGTGTCGCGGCGGCGGGGCCGGCGCTCGTCTCAGCTGGTGGCGCGCAGGTCCCGGGCGAGGTGCGAGCGCCGGAACCCGACCGTGACCAGACGCCGCAGGTCGGCCCGGTTGTCGTGCATGAGCTGGACGTGGAAGTAGTTGACGTACTCCAGTACGGCGAAGAGCCCGAAGGCCAGCGCCGGGTACGACCGCGCGCCGGGCGCCCGCACGGCGGCCACGGCGCAGGCGGCGATCACGGCGGCCAGGAGGAACGGCAGGGCGGCGCGCGCGGCGACGAAGTGGCGGCGGCCCGGCAGGCGCGGCTCCCCGCGGCGCAGTTGTCGCAGCTTGAGCGCCCAGTAGGCCACGCCCACCACGAGCAGGGCCGCGAACGCCCCGAAGCCGGCGAGATTCGCCGCCGTCGGCGGCAGGCCCACCAACTGGAACCACACCCACGCCTGTAGGGGAACGTTCAGCAGCTCCCAGCCGGCGAGGGAGCGGAGCCGACGCCGGGCCGCCTCGCGGGTCGGGCCGGCCGGCAGGTGGGTCCTGGGCACGGCCCCAACAGTGGCACAGGCCGGACGGCCACCGGCGTGCACCGGCTCCCCGGAAGGACGCTCGTTCCGGCCGGTCGCGGGCGACCCGACGTCGATCTCAGCGCCCGGTCACGGCGGCGACGCCTGCGGGGAGTCCGAGGGGCCGGGCAGCAGCAGGGCGACCGCTCGTCGTACGGCCTCGACGTCGTCCTCGCCGGGAGTGCCGTTGTCGCGCATGGCGCGGCGGGCGACCGCGTAGGGCAGGTCGACCACGGCCAGCACGACGTCAGCCAGGCGGTGCCCGGTGGCGTGGGCCATCGCGGTGAGGGCATCGCCGAGGGCGCGGTGGTGGGCCTGCGCCTGCTGGGCGAGCGCGGGTGAGGTGTCGCCGCGCAGCAGGTCGCGCAGGGCGTGGCGCAGGAGGAGGGCGGCGTCCTCGGGGTGGGCACGACACCAGGTCAGGACAGCGACCGCGGCGCGGACGCCGGCCTGCGCGTCGGCCGGGCCGAGGGCCTCCAGATAGACGCGGAGGAAGCGGTCCTGTGCGCGCAGCCAGGCGGCGGCGACGAGGTCGTCGCGGCGCGGGAAGCGGTGGTAGACCGAGCCGCTGGAGGCACCGGTGGCCAGGCAGACGGCACGGGCGGAGGCGGCGGCAGGCCCACCCGAGAGCACCAGGGCGCGGACGGCGTCGAGCATCGCATCGGTCGAGTGCTTGACCGGCTGCGGCATGACGTAGAGACTACCCTCTACTTGAACTAGCGAACGTTCTCTAGGGGAGTCATGGTCCACAACACCCACGAGCGGCAGCTCGCGGCACCCCCCACAGCCGTGGGCGCGTTGATCGACTCCCTGGCCACCCCCGACGACCGGCTGTGGCCGCGTGGCCAGTGGCCGGCCATGCGGTTCGACCGCCCGCTCGGCGTCGGCGCCCGCGGCGGGCACGGGCCGATCGGCTACACCGTCGTCGCGTACCAGCCCGGGGCACGGATCCGGTTCGAGTTCTCCGCGCCGGCCGGCTTCCGCGGCCATCACGAGTACGAGGTCCTACCGGTCACCGACCAACGCTGCCTGCTGCGTCACTCACTCGTCATGACCACGCGGTGGCCGGCGTGGGTGAGCTGGCCGGCGGTCTACCGCCCGCTGCACGACGCCCTGATCGAGGACAGTCTGGACACGGCGGCTCACCACCTGGGACTGGCGGCGCCGCCGGCGCACCGCTGGACACGGCGGGTCCGCGCCCTCCGGTCGCTGCTCCGCTGACGGCGGCGCCGGGGCCGGGCCGACGGCGTGCGAGGCTGCCGGGGGCGCGTGCCGGCGAGGGGGCCGGGCGCCCTCGCCGGAGGTGAATGATGATCATCGAGTCGCGCTTCAACGGGCCACCCGGCTCGGGCAACGGCGGCTGGAGCGCCGGGGTCTTCGCCGCCGCGTCCGGCGCCCCGGGGGCGGTCGAGGTGACGTTGCGCCGCCCGCCCCCGCTGGAGACCCCGCTCACTCTCGCCGACGGGGAGGTCCGCGACCCGCAGGGCCTGGTCGTCGCCCAGGTCCGCCCCACGGAGGACCCCCGGGCGGTGGTGCCGCCGGTGCACCTGCCGGCCGCGCGGGCCGCCTCGGCGGCGTACCCCGGGCTGGTCGACCACCCCTTCCCGGGCTGCTACGTCTGCGGCCCGGACCGCCCCGACGGACTGCGGATCTTTCCGGGGCGGCTGCCGGACGGCCGTACCGCCGCGCCGTTCCGGGCGCCCGGGTCGGTCACGACCGCCACCGTCTGGGCGGCGCTGGACTGCCCCGGCGGCTGGGCGGTGATCGCCCCCGGCCGGCCGTACGTCCTCGGCCGGATCGCGGCGGTGGTCGCGGCGCTGCCGGAGCCGGGCGACGAGTGCGTGGTGACCGGCGTCATGGTCGGTGGCGAGGGCCGCAAGGCGCTCGTGCACACCAGCCTGTACGCCCCCGACGGCGCCCTCCTGGCCTGGGCCCGGGCAACCTGGATCGCCGTGGCCGACGACGCCCGATAATCGTTCCTGGGGATGAGGGCCTCCTGCCTGAGGCGGAGGTGGATCTCGGAAGTGCGCCTGATTGACCTGGTTGCGCCCGCCCGCCACGCTGTGTCACGGCGTACCCCGACGCCACCGCACGAAGGAGAGCAATGACTGACGGGCAGAGAAGCCCCACCGGTGACGGTCAGATCGTGGTGTCCGGACTGACGAAGCAGTACAAGAACGTCCGGGCCGTCAACGACCTGTCGTTCACCGTTCAACCGGGGCGGGTGACCGGCTTCCTCGGCCCCAACGGTGCCGGCAAGACCACCACGCTGCGCATGCTGCTGAACCTGGTCACGCCGACGAGCGGGACGGCGACCATCGGCGGGCGGCGGTACGCCGACCTGACCGCCCCGCTGCGCCACGTCGGCGCCGTGCTGGAGGCCTCCAGCGCGCACAAGGGCCGCACCGGCATCAACCACCTGCGGGTGATCGCCGCGGCGGCCGGGCTGCCGAAGCAGCGGGCCGACGAGGCGCTGGCGCAGGTCGGGCTCACCCCGGCGGCGAAGCGCAAGTTCAAGGGCTACTCGCTCGGCATGAAGCAGCGGCTCGGCATCGCCGCCGGGATGCTCGGCGACCCCCGGGTGCTGATCCTCGACGAGCCCGCCAACGGGCTCGACCCGGAGGGCATCCGGTGGATGCGCGGGTTCCTCAAGAACCTCGCGCACGAGGGTCGCACGGTGCTGGTCAGCAGCCATTTGCTGTCGGAGATGCAGCTGCTCGCCGACGACGTGGTGATCATCGCCGCCGGGCAGCTGGTCCGGCAGGGCACGGTCGAGCAGGTGATGGGCTCGATGGCGCAGGGCGTCCGGGTCCGCGTGCGCACCCCGCAGGCCGACGCGCTGACCGCCGCCCTCAAGGAGGGTCCGGCCACCGTCGACGTCGACGAGCACGGCGTCCTGCTGGTGGGCGGAGTGGACGCCCCGACCGTGGGCCGGGTCGCCCTGACCGCCGGCGTCGAACTGCACGAACTGACCACGGAACGGCCCGACCTGGAACGGGTCTTCCTGGAGCTGACGGCCGGAAAGGCGGGCATCCGATGAACCTCGTCCGGTCCGAGCTTCTCAAGATCCGCACCACCAGCACCTGGTGGTGGCTGGCCATCGCCGCGTTCCTGTCGATCGCGCTGGCCTTCGCGTTCAACGCCTGGGTCGCCAACGAGGCGTTGAGCGGCAACGCCGAGGAGCTGGGCGTCACCGGCGACCAGGCGTCACCGGCGGCGCAGGCGGCGAACCTCTACACCTCGGGGCAGTACCTGGGCCTGATGTTCGTGATGCTCATCGGCATCCTGATGGTCACCAACGAGTTCTTCCACCAGACGGCGACCACGACGTTCCTCGCCACGCCGCGGCGCACGTCGGTGATCCTCAGCAAGCTGGTCGCGGCCAGCCTGCTGGGCATCGGCTTCTGGCTGGTGACCACGCTGATCGACCTGGTCGCCGGGGCGGTGTTCCTGTCGGCCAACGGCCACGGCGCCCTGCTCGGCGAGTGGGCCGTGCAGCGGGCGCTGCTGCTCAACCTGCTGGCGTACGCGATCTGGACGGTCCTGGGCATCGGCATCGGCACGCTGATCACCAACCAGCTCGGTGCGGTGATCACCGCCGCGGTGCTCTACCTGGTCGGCACGCAGGTGGTGGGGCTGCTGTTCATGCTGCTGTCGAACGTGCTCGACAGCGAGGCCGTGGTCAAGTGGCAGGTGATCTGGCCGGCCATCGCCTCGACCGTCATGGTCAGCGAGGGTCAGACGGACTTCACCCCCGCGTGGTGGGTCGGCGCGCTCGTGCTGATCGGCTACGCGGTGGTGAGCGGGGTCGTCGGCGTCCTCATCACCCGGCGGCGCGACATCTCCTGACGCGTCCGGGCGACGGCGGCGGGTGTGGTGCCTGGCACCACACCCGCCGCCGCGCGACGTGGGGCTCACCACCACATCCGGGCCCTACCAGCAGCCGGCCGCACCCGCAGCGTTTGGTGAACTTCTGGCATCTTCTGTGAAACCGGCCACGGGTCGGAGGCGGAAATGCCTGTGGCATCCGCACGGCGTAGCCTGGGAGCCGTCTCGTGCGCGCCCGCAGGCAGGGTTCGCCGGACACCGCGTGACACACAAACCCGCGTGAAAGAGGCGATTACCGGCCGTGTCGACCCAGCAGACTTCGCAGGAGAACCCACTGGCGGGTTTCGGTCCGAACGAGTGGATCGTCGAGGAGATGTACCAGCGCTACCTCGCCGACCCCACCAGCGTCGATTCGGCCTGGCACGACTTCTTCGCGGACTACCGCCCGGCGCCCGGCGCCGGGAAGCCGCGCGGAGCTGAGCAGGCCCCGAAGCCGGCCGCCAAGCCGGAGCCCGCCGGCCAGCAGGAGGCGGCCGCCGCGGTCGCGCAGCCGGCGGAGAAGAAGCCGGCCGAGAAGAAGCCGGAGCCCAAGCCGGAGAAGCCCGCCGCCAAGGCCGCCCCGGCCAAGCCGGCGCCCGAGAAGGCGGCTCCCGCCAAGCCCGCGGCGACCAAGCCGACCGCCACCGGTCCGCAGACCACCCCGCTGCGCGGCGTGGCCGCCAAGATCGTCCAGAACATGGACGCCTCGCTGGCCGTGCCGACCGCCACCAGCGTGCGCGCCGTCCCGGCCAAGCTGCTGGTCGACAACCGCATCGTGATCAACAACCACCTCACCCGTGGGCGCGGTGGCAAGGTCAGCTTCACCCACCTCATCGGGTACGCAATGGTCCGCGCCCTGGTCGCCCACCCGGAGATGAACAACTCCTTCGCCGAGGTCGACGGCAAGCCGGTCATGGTCCGGCCGGAACACGTCAACCTGGGCATCGCGATCGACCTGACCAAGCCGGACGGCAGCCGCAACCTGGTGGTCCCCTCCATCAAGGCCTGCGAGCAGATGGACTTCCGGCAGTTCTGGCAGGCGTACGAGGACGTGGTCCGGCGCGCCCGCCGCAACGAGCTGACCATGGACGACTACTCCGGCACCACGATCTCGCTGACCAACCCGGGCGGCATCGGCACCGTGCACTCGATGCCGCGGCTCATGCAGGGGCAGAGCGCGATCATCGGCGTCGGCGCGATGGAGTACCCGGCCCCCTACCAGGGCATGTCCGAGGCCACCCTGGCCGAGCTGGCCGTCAGCAAGGTCATCACCCTCACCAGCACGTACGACCACCGGATCATCCAGGGCGCCCAGTCCGGCGAGTTCCTCAAGGTCATGCACGAGCTGCTGCTCGGCGAGCACGGCTTCTACGACCAGATCTTCACCTCGCTGCGCATCCCGTACGAGCCGGTGCGCTGGATGCGCGACGTCGCGGTCAACAACGAGGGCCAGATCAACAAGACCGCCCGGGTGCACGAGCTGATCCACGCGTACCGCGTGCGCGGCCACCTGATGGCCGACACCGACCCGCTCGAGTTCAAGATCCGTAAGCACCCCGACCTGGACGTGCTCCAGCACGGGCTGACCCTCTGGGACCTCGACCGCGAGTTCCCGGTCAACGGCTTCGCGGGCAAGCAGCGGATGAAGCTGCGCGACATCCTCGGCGTGCTGCGCGACTCGTACTGCCGGCGCGTCGGCATCGAGTACATGCACATCCAGGACCCGGAGGAGCGGCGCTGGATCCAGGAGCGGATCGAGCGCAAGTACGAGAAGCCGTCGGCCGACGAGCAGAAGCACGTGCTCAACCGGCTCAACGCCGCCGAGGCGTTCGAGACCTTCCTCCAGACCAAGTACGTCGGGCAGAAGCGCTTCTCGCTGGAGGGCGGCGAGTCGCTGATCCCGCTGCTCGGCGAGGTGCTGGAGGCCTCCGCCGAGGGCGGGCTGGACGAGGTCGTCATCGGCATGGCCCACCGTGGCCGGCTCAACGTGCTGGCCAACATCGTCGGCAAGCCGTACGAGAAGATCTTCTCGGAGTTCGAGGGGCACCTGGACCCGCGCTCCACCCAGGGCTCCGGCGACGTGAAGTACCACCTGGGCCAGAACGGCAAGTTCACCACCCCCGACGGCGACCACGCGGTCAAGGTCTCGGTGGTGGCGAACCCGTCGCACCTGGAGGCCGTCGACCCGGTGCTGGAGGGCATCGTCCGGGCCAAGCAGGACCGGATAGACCTCAAGCTGGAGGGCTACACCGTGCTGCCGCTGGCGGTGCACGGTGACGCCGCCTTCGCCGGTCAGGGCGTGGTCGCCGAGACCCTCAACCTCTCCCAGCTGCGCGGCTACCGCACCGGCGGCACCGTCCACGTGGTGGTCAACAACCAGGTCGGCTTCACCACCGCCCCGGAGTACAGCCGCTCCAGCCTCTACAGCACGGACGTCGCCCGGATGATCCAGGCGCCGATCTTCCACGTCAACGGCGACGACCCCGAGGCCGTGGTCCGGGTCGCCCGGCTGGCCTTCGAGTACCGGCAGGCGTTCAACAAGGACGTCGTCATCGACATGGTCTGCTACCGCCGGCGTGGGCACAACGAGGGCGACGACCCGTCGATGTCCAACCCGCAGATGTACAAGATCATCGACTCGAAGCGGTCCGTCCGGAAGCTCTACACCGAGGAGCTGATCGGGCGCGGCGACATCACCGTGGAGGACGCGGAGGAGCTGCTGCGCGACTACCAGTCGCAGCTGGAGCGGGTCTTCAAGGCCACCCGCGACGCCGCCACCACGCCGCGGCAGCTCAGCCGCCCCAAGCGGGAGGACGAGCCGGAGCCGCAGGTGGAGACCGCCACCGACGCGGCCGTCGTCAGGGCCGTCGGCGAGGCGCACGTCAACCTGCCGGAGGGCTTCACCCCGCACAAGCGGATCCAGCAGCTGCTCGACCGGCGGGCCAAGATGTCCGTCGAGGGCAACATCGACTGGGGCTTCGGCGAGATCATCGCGTTCGGCGCGCTGCTGCACGACGGGGTCACCGTCCGGCTCGCCGGGCAGGACTCCCGCCGGGGCACCTTCGTGCAGCGGCACGCCTCCGTGGTCGACTCCCGGACCGGCAACGACTACCTGCCGTTGCAGTCGCTGACCGGCGACGGCGAGCGGTCCCGGTTCTTCGTGCACGACTCCCTGCTCAGCGAGTACGCGGCGATGGGCTTCGAGTACGGCTACTCGGTGGAGAACATCGACGCGCTGGTGTGCTGGGAGGCGCAGTTCGGCGACTTCGTCAACGGCGCCCAGTCGGTGATCGACGAGTTCATCTCCTCCGGCGAGGTGAAGTGGGGCCAGCGCTCCGCGGTCACGCTGCTGCTGCCGCACGGCCACGAGGGCCAGGGCCCGGACCACACCTCCGGCCGCCCGGAGCGGTTCCTGCAGATGTGCGCCGAGGACAACATGCGGGTGTCCATCCCGACCACCCCGGCGAACTACTTCCACCTGCTGCGCCGCCAGGCGCTCTCGCCGAAGCGCAAGCCGCTGGTGGTGTTCACGCCGAAGTCGCTGCTGCGGCACAAACTCTGCGTCTCCTCGGTCGAGGACTTCACCTCCGGCACCTTCCAGCCGGTGCTGCCCGGCTCGGGCGCTCCCGCGCCGGAGCAGGTGAAGCGGGTGCTGCTCTGCTCGGGCAAGGTCTACTACGACCTGTTCCAGGCCCGCGCGGAGCGCGGCGTCACCGACACCGCGATCATCCGGATCGAGCAGCTCTACCCGATGCCGGTCGAGGAGATCCGGGCCGCCCTCGCGACGTACCCGAACGCGGAGGACTTCGCCTGGGTGCAGGAGGAGCCGGCCAACCAGGGTGCCTGGTCGTTCGTCGCGCTCAACCTGCTGGAGCACCTGACGGACGTCCGGCTGCGCCGGATCTCCCGCCCGGCCGCGGCCGCCCCGGCCGTCGGCTCGGCGAAGATGCACGAGGTCGAGCAGACCGCGCTGATCGAGGCGGCCCTGCCCCGCCCGTGACCTGACCGCAGCACCGCCGACCGGGGCAGGGACCGTCACGACGACGGCTCTGCCCCGGTCGGCGTCCGGCCCTCCCCACGCGGCCCCGGCCGGCGCCGCACCGGGCTCGGACGGATCGAACGCCCCCACCCGGCACACAGACGAGCGAGGAACGACAGCATGTACTTCACGGACCGCGGGATCGAGGAGCTGGTGCAGCGGCGCGGCGACGAGTCCGTCAGCGTCGAGTGGCTCGGCGAGCGCCTGCGCGACTTCGTCGACCTGAACCCGGAGTTCGAGACCCCCATCGAGCGCTTCGCGACCTGGCTCGCCCGCCTCGACGACCCCGACGACGAGTAGCCCCACCCGAGTCGCCGGGCGCGGCGTTACAGTGATGTTCGTCTGTCCGTTCGACGGATCGGGGTACGGCATGGAGACGTCCGTGCAGGCGGACGCCGTCGGCGGTCACCGGCAGCGCGGCGGTGACACCGCCGCGCCGACCGGCGGCGCCCACCGCCGTCCGGCCCGCACGCGGGCACCGGAGCGGGCGCGGGCACCGGAGCGGACGCCTCGGCGGCCGGCGGTGGCACCGTGACCGACGCCTGGGGGGGCTTCGTCGAGGTTCCGGGCGCCCGCGAGACGCTGGAACGACACGGTCGCGTCCTGCGCGAGGAACTCCTGGGGGTCGCCGCCCACTTCGCTCCCCGGCAGGGGCTCCCCGTCGTGATGTCCCGGGAGCCGGACGATCATTTCCGGTACGAACCGCTCTGGTACGCCCGCCGGGCCACGCTCCGTCTCACCGCCGACTTCGACCCGGCCGTGGTCGTCCAGCGCATCGCGCACCGGCTCGCGGAGCAGGGCTGGCACACCACCTGCAACGCCTCGTCGACGGCGGTCGCCACCGCGGCAGCCACCCGCGACGGCTTCTTCCTCTGGGTCGAGGCGTACCCCGGCCTGTCCCGGGTCGACCTCGGCGGCAGCACCCCGCCCGTGCTGCTCTACGGGGATCCACCCGGCACCGGCGTCGTCCCCCCTCCCCCTCCCCCTCCCCCTCCCTCGCCGCCGAGGCCGTTCGTGCCGCCCGAGCCGGTCGTCACCGAGGCCACCCGCAAGCCCGGTCACGTGCTCTGCTTCGACTGCGACGGGCTCGGCTGGTGCCCGGAGTGCCTCACCCGGGGATACCTCCTCGACGACCTGGGAGAGCGGCAGCGGTGCGTCGTCTGTTTCGGTTCGAGGATCTGCCAGATCTGCGGCGGCTTCGGCCAGAAGAGCCTCGCCGAGATGCCCTCCTGGGAGCGCCGGCGGTACCCCGACGCGCCCGACGATCCCCGCTGACACCCCCAGCGCCGTCGATCATGGCGTCGTCGCCGGCCGGTCCCGCCGTGCCGGGACGGCGACATCATGATCGACGAAAGGGGGCGAAGGACCCGAGCCGGCAGCTCGAAGAGCTTCTAGGGTGGGTGGGTGGCGCGCAGTGTGTACCTGACCAGCGTGGGATCCGGCGGCGGAAAGTCGACCATCGCCCTCGGCCTGGCCGAGCTGTTGTCCCGGCAGGTCGAGCGGATCGGCGCGTTCCGGCCGCTGGTACGCGGGGACGGTCCCGACCCGATCCTCGCCCTGCTCAGTGACCGCTACCGGATCGAGCTTCCGCTGGCCGACCTGAGCGGCACCAGCTACGCCGAGGCGACCGCGCTGGTCGCCGACGGGCGGCGGGAACAGCTCGTCGCCGGCATCGTCGAGCGGTACCGGGAAGTCGAACGGCGCTGCCCCGCCGTGGTCGTGGTGGGCAGCGACTTCGCCGACGGCGGCGACGGGGCCGGCCCCCGCGAGCTGGCCTTCAACGCCCGGCTGGCCACCGACTTCGGCAGCGTGGTGGTGCCCGTCGTCGACGGCTTCGGGCAGGAGCCGGCGGCGATCGCGGCCGCCGCACGCGGGGCGTACCACGATCTGGCGGACCTCGGGGCGACGGTGCTGGCGGTGATCGCCAACCGGGTCCCCGGCCCGATGACGCTGCCCGAACTGCCCGTGCCCACGTACGCCATCCCGGAGGTGCCGACCGTGTCGGCGCCGACGGTGGCCGAGGTGGCGGCGGCACTCGGCGCCACCCTGCTCGCCGGGGACGACGACGCGCTCAGCCGCGACGTGCTCGACTACGTGGTCGGCGCGGCACACGTGCCGACGCTGCTGGACCACCTGACCGAGGGCGCCCTGGTGATCACCCCCGGCGACCGGGCCGACCTGCTGGTGGCGGCGAGCGCCGCACACGTGGCCGGGCAGGTCTCCGTCTCGGGGCTCGTGCTGACCCTCGGCGAGCAGCCCGACCCACGGGCGATGCGGCTGGTCGAAGGGCTCAACACCGGGCTCGCGGTGCTCTCCGTGCCCAGCGACAGCTACGACACCGTCGCCGCGTCCAGTCGGATCGAGGGGCGACCCAGCGCGGCCAACCCGCGCAAGGTGGAGGCCGCGCTCGGCGCGTTCGAGCGCTGCGTGGACACCGACGACCTGGCCCGCCGGCTGCGGGTCAGCCGCTCCGCGCGGGTCACCCCGCTGATGTTCGAGTACGACCTGATCGACCGCGCCCGGGCCCGCCGCCGGCACCTCGTGCTGCCCGAGGGGGCGGAGGAACGGATCCTGCGCGCGACGGAGATCCTGCTGCACCGGGGCGTCGCCGACATCACCCTGCTCGGCCGCCCGGACGACATCGCGCGGCGCACCCGCGAACTGGGCATCGACATCGCCGGGGTGCAGGTGGTCGACCCCGTCTCCAGCGAGTGGCGCGACGAGTTCGCCGCCACGTACGCCAAGCTGCGCGCGCACCGCGGCGTGACCCTCGACCTGGCCCACGACATCGTCGCCCAGCCGAACTACTTCGGCACCCTGATGGTGCAGACGGGGCACGCCGACGGGATGGTCTCCGGCGCGACCCACACCACCGCCGCCACCATCCGACCCGCGTTCGAGATCATCCGGAACGTGCCGGGCGTCTCGGTCGCCTCCAGCGTCTTCTTCATGCTGCTCGCCGACCGGGTGCTGGTCTACGGCGACTGCGCGGTCAACCCCGACCCGGACGCCGCCCAGCTCGCCGACATCGCCATCTCCTCGGCCGACACCGCCGCCCGGTTCGGCATCGAGCCACGGATCGCGATGCTCTCCTACTCCACCGGCAGCTCCGGGGCGGGCGCCGACGTGGAGAAGGTCGCGGCGGCCACCAAGCTGGTCCGCGAACGCCGGCCCGACCTGCTCGTCGAGGGGCCCATCCAGTACGACGCGGCCATCGACCCGGCCGTCGCGGCGACGAAGCTGCCCGGCAGCGAGGTCGCCGGCCGGGCCACGGTCTTCATCTTCCCGGACCTGAACACGGGCAACAACACGTACAAGGCGGTGCAGCGTTCCGCCGGGGCGGTGGCCGTCGGGCCGGTGATGCAGGGCCTGCGCCGGCCGGTCAACGACCTGTCCCGGGGCGCCACCGTGCCGGACATCGTGAACACCGTGGCGATCACCGCCATCCAGGCCGCCGCCACCGAGGAGTCGTCATGAACGGTCCGGCCGAACCGCAGCAGCGCCCGGCGGGTCGCGTCCTCGTCCTCAACTGCGGGTCGTCGTCGGTGAAGTTCCGGCTCTTCGACGGCGACCGGGTGGTCGACAAGGGCACCGTGGAGCGGGTCGGCGAGGCCGGCGGCGGCCCGGCCGACCACGAGACCGCCGTCCGGGGCATCCTCGAAGGGCTGGACCTGACCGGGTTGGCCGCCGTCGGGCACCGGGTGGTGCACGGCGGAAAGCGGTTCGGCGAGCCGGTGCTGATCGACGACGCGGTGCTGGCCGCGATCCGCGACCTGGTCCCGCTCGCGCCGCTGCACAACCCCGCCAACCTGGCCGGCATCGAGGTCGCCCGGGCGGCGCTGCCGGAGGTGCCGCAGGTCGCCGTCTTCGACACCGCCTTCCACCACACCCTGCCCGAGGCCGCCGCGACCTACGCGATCGAGCGGGACACCGCCGAGCGGTACGGCATCCGGCGCTACGGGTTCCACGGCACCTCGCACGCGTACGTGTCGCGGCGCACCGCCGAACTGCTCGGCCGCCCGTACGCCGAGGTGAACACGATCACCCTGCACCTCGGCAACGGCGCGAGCGCCTGCGCGGTGGCCGGCGGCCGGAGCGTGGCCACCTCGATGGGGATGTCCCCGCTGGAGGGCCTGGTGATGGGCACCCGCAGCGGCGACCTGGACCCGACCGTGATCTTCCACCTGCGCCGCGAGGGCGGGCTTTCCGTCGACGAGATCGACGACCTGCTCAACCACCGCAGCGGCCTGCTCGGGCTGACCGGCGCCAACGACATGCGCGAGGTGCTCGCCCGCCGGGCCGACGGCGACCCGGCGGCGGCGCTCGCCTTCGACGTCTACTGCCGGCGGATCACCGGCTACGTCGGGGCGTACTACGCCCTGCTCGGCCGGGTGGACGCGGTCACCTTCACCGCCGGCGTCGGCGAGCACGCCGCGCCGGTCCGCGCCGCAGCCCTGGCCGGCCTGGAGCGGCTCGGCATCGCGGTGGACCCCGGACGCAACGCCGCCTCCGGCGACCGGGCCATCTCGCCGGAGGGCGCCGAGGTGACCGTCTGCGTCGTGGGCACCGACGAGGAGCGCGAGATCGCCCTCCAGACCCGCGCGGTGGTCGCCGCGGCCGACTGACCACCGGTGGTGGTGGCGGGGGGGTGCGGGCCCGGTGCGGCTCCTCGGCGAACTCGCCATCCCGCCCCGGCGTGCGGCGGCGTCAGGTACGGCACCGGTGGTGGTGTGACCGCGCTCCCAGCGCCCGACCACCGCCGGCAGCCGGCCGGTGAGGATCGCCTCGTGCAGGCCCCGACGTGCGGCGGCGCCAGGTACGGCGCCGGGCAGCGGCCCCGGCGGCCGAAGCCGCCGCTGGGCCTCAGTGCCGCCCGGGCAGGACACCGGGCGGCTCAGCGACGGCCCCTGGCGCGACGCCGGGCGGCTCGGGTACGCCGGACCCGGTCGCGTCCCGGCCCTCGGCGCGGTGGTGCGGGTGCGGGCCGGTCGAACATCCCGGTCGAGGCGACGGCCACGAAGACGAATACCCCGCCCAACGCGGCGACCAGCAGCCCGAACGGGATGCCACCCCAGGAGTTGAGGAAGAAGACCGAGTCGTCGGTGTTGCCGTTGGCGGCCACGAACTCCTCGGGGCGCTCCGGGTCGACCCAGAGCGTCATCGCCTCGGGTGGATCCCGCAGGCAGCCACCGGCCGAGCCGCAGAGGATGCGCTCGTTGTGCTGGACGCCCTCGTAGTCGTACCGGACCTGGACGGTGTCGGTGCCGCCGCCGCGTCCGACGTTGTCGCGCCGGTCGGTCACGGTGGCCTGGACCGGGACGCCGTCCGCCCGCAACCGCTCCGCCTTGGCGTGCAGGTGCCACTTGTACGCACCGGTGGCCACCGCGTTCGTCAGCCCCGCGAGCAGCAGCACCAGGCCGAGGACGGCGCTGCCCCGGTGGATGCCGCGAAGACCGGAGCGGAGCCTCCTCCACCGTCCCGGAGCGCGCTCCGCAGCCCGTTCGGCGGGGTCGGTGCCGCCGTCATCGGCGACGCCGGCACCGGGTGACGGATGGGCCGCCCCCGGGCCCGGGCCGCCTGGTGGCTCCACGCGTTCAGCTCAGCGCGACCCAGGCGAGCAGGGCGACCAGCACGACCGCGACCACCACCGCGCCGACGAGCAGCGGCGTCCGGGACGCGCCGGCCGGTGCCTCGGGCTCGGGGGTGTGGGCGTAGGCGCGGAACGCCTCGGTGTTGCCGCTCGGGTCGGTGCGGTTCTCAGGCATGGCGGTGACCCTAGCCATGCCGATCCCGCGCCGCCGTCCTCCGCGCCCACGTCGGGGTCAGGTCGAGCCGGCCGGTGGAGGCGGTCCGGCCGGGTGGCGGGGGCGTCCGGTCCGGACGGCGGGGCCGCTGCGGGCCGTCGGGCACCTACCGTGAAACGGTGGGGATCAAGCGGCTGGTCGCCGTACTGATGACGACGCTGCTGGCCGGTTGCGCCCCGGCGGGAGCCGCCGCGCCCGGCGCACCGCCGCCGGCCCGTCCGGCGCCCGTGGCCGCCTACGCCGTCGGCGTACGCACGTTCACGGTCGACCCGACCTCGGCGCGCCCCCTGCCGGTGACCGTCTGGTACCCGGCCGACGGCGGCGCGGTGGCCGCCGGGCGCTTCCCCGTGGTCGTCTACAGCCACGGGCTGCACAGCCTGCCCGAGCTGCACGCCGGGCTGACCGCGCGCTGGGCCGCCGCCGGGTTCGTGGTGGCCGCCCCGGCCTACCCGCACACCCGGCGCGGCGCCGCCCGGTTCAGCCGTGCCGACGTACGCCACCAGCCCGCCGACGGCTGGCGGCTGATCCGGCACCTGGTGCGACTCGACACCCGGGCCGGGGACCCGCTCGCCGGGCACCTCGACGTCGCCCGGGTCGCCGCCGCCGGCCACTCGGCGGGCGGCTTCACCACGGCCGGCATGTTCACCTCCGGGCGCTCGGGGCGGCTGCGCGCCGGCATCGTGATCGCCGGTGGCGGAACGGCCGGCAGCTTCGCCGGACCGGCGGCCCCGCTGCTCTTCGTGCACGGCACGGCGGACAAGATCGTGCCGGTGACGGTCGGCCGCGCCGCGTACCACCGCACGGCCGGCCCGACCGCCTTCCTGAGCCTGCTCGGGCAGGGCCACGGCGAATACCTCACCCCGGGACTGCCCGGGTTCGACCAGGTCCTGGCCACGACCACGGACTTCCTCCGCTGGACGCTCTACGGCGACCCGGCCGCCGGCCGTCGCCTACCCGACGACGCCCGCCGCCCCGGCGTGACGGCGTTCGAGACCCACCCCGCCCGCTGACCCGCCCGCGCCGGCCCGGGAACCACGCACGACCGCCCCGGGCCGGGAGCAGCCGGTGCGGGCCAGGAGCAGCCCGCGCGGGCCGGAAGAGCCACCCGGGCCGGAAGCAGCCGGCGCGGGCCGGAAGTAGCCGGCGCGGGCCAGGAGCAGCCACCACGGGCCAGGAGCAGCCCGCGCGGGCCGGAAGAGCCACCCCGGGCCGGAAGTAGCCGGCGCGGGCCGGAAGTAGCCGGCGCGGATTCGGGCGTCGCGGTCTGCGGGCCGAGCGTGCAAAGGCGCGTGCGCGGGGAGGGACCATCCGGCTACGGTGCCGCCGTGAACGATCTCGCGGGGCGGCAACTGGACGGCATCGCGGAGCTAACCGGGCTGGCGTCGGCGGCCGGCATCGAGGTGTGGCTGCGGGGCGGCTGGGCGATGGACTTCCACCTGGGTGAGGTCACCAGGCCGCACGTCGACGTCGACTGGTACTGCTGGCGCGCCGACGCCGACCGGCTGACCGGCCTGCTGCGCGGGCACGGCTGGCGGCCCGACCCCCGGATGCCCGTCGACGTGCAGCTCGACCTCGTCCGCGAGGGCGTCGAGATGAGCGTCGCGTACCTGGCGCGGGACGCGACGGGGCAGGTGGTGGTGGGTGCCGGGCCCTGGGCGGGCACGGCACTGCCGGACGGGATGCTGGCCGGCCCGCCCGGTCGCATCGGCGCGCTGACCGTCCCGATGATCTCCGTGGCCGCCCAGATCGAGTTCAAGGAGATGTTCCCCGTCTGGATGCCGGACCGGCCCCGGCGAGACAAGGACGCCGCCGACCTGACCCGCCTCCGCGCCACCACCCGCCACCGACCACCGACCACCGACCACCGACCACCGACCACCGACCACCGACCACCACCCATGATCGGCTGACGCTCCCCTCCCCCTCCCCCTTCCCCTCCCCCCGGCCCCATCCCGGCAACGGGCCCCTGCGGAGGCACCGCCGTACGGACCAACGGTGATCAGGACGTCATGTACCTCAAACGGGCCGGGATACGTCCATGCCGTCCTGATCACCGGGGGCGCTACGGGGGTGCGGGCGAGGTGCGGCGCCACAGAGGGCGGGCGAGGTGCAGCGCTACGAAGTGCGGGCGAGGTGCGGCGCCACGGAGGGCGGGCGAGGTGTGGCGCTACGGAGGGCGGGCAGGGTGCGGCGCTACGGAGGGCGGGCGAGAGGCGGCGCCACGGAGGGCGGGCGAGGTGCGGCGCCACGGAGGGCGGGCAGGGTGCGGCGCTACGGGTGGGGCGCTACGGGTGTGGGCGGGGCGTGCGCGTCGATGCCCGGTGGGCGGGGGCGAGCCGCGAGGCACAATCGGTCCATGCCGCGTCGTGTCACCCCCGCCCTGCTCGCCTCCGCACTGCTCACCGCCGGTTTGGTCGGCTGCTCCGACGACGCCGGGCCGGCCCCGCAGGCGGCTCCGCAGGTGACGGCCCCGGCGCCGCCCGCGCAGGCGGCCGCCCCCACCCCGCAGGTGCCCGCCGGCACCGCGCCCGACAAGGCCTTCGCCGTCGGCGTACGCCAGCTGAAGCTGAACCGCGACGGGAAGCGACCGCTGCCGGTGACCGTCTGGTACCCGGCAGCGGGGAAGCCCGGCGGGCAGCCGGAGCGGTCGGCGGACGCCGCCAAAGGCAAATTTCCCGTCGTCATGTTCAGCCACGGGTTGAACGGGCGGCCGGCCGACTACGAGACGCTGCTCACCCGCTGGACGGCGGCCGGGTTCGTGGTGGCCGCGCCGACCTTCCCGCACACCTCCCGGGGTGGCGACGGCAACGTGCTCGACGTGCTCAACCAGCCGGCCGACGTGTCGTACGTGCTGACCCAGGTGCTCGCCCTCGACGCCCGCGCCGGCGACCCGCTGCGCGGCCGGCTGGCCACGGACCGGGTGGCGGCGGCCGGGCACTCGGCCGGCGGGGTGACCACCATCGGCCTGTTCACCGCCGGCCGGGACGAGCGGCTGGACGCCGGGGTCGTCTTCGCCGGCACGGCGCTCGGCGTCGGTACCGCCTTCGCGGGCGCCGCCGCACCGCAGCTCTTCGTGCACGGCGAGGCCGACGAGGTGGTCGAGTACGCCGCCGGCAAGGCCGCCTACGACAGGGTGCCCTGGCCGAAGGCGATGCTGAGCCTGCCGAAGGGCGACCACGGCCGTGCGCTGCTCAGCGACGGCGCCGCGCTGCGGGTGGTCTCGGACACCACCGTCGAGTTCCTGCGCTGGTCGCTCTACGGCGACCCGGCCGCCAAGGGCCGGATCCCCACCGACGCCGCCCGCGACGACATCGCCACCCTCGACAACCGTCTCTGACCCCGGCGGAGGGGACACCCGCGCGCGGCCACCCGGACGCCGGCCACCCGGACGCCGGCCACCCGGACGCCGGCCACCCGGACACCGACCACCCGGACACCGACCACCCGGGCGCCGGCCACCCGGGCACCGACCGTTGAAGCGCGACGACCGCCCGGGCACCGTCCACCCGGCACCGACCCTCGGAGTGCGACGGCCGCCCGGGCACCGGCCGTCGGAGCGCGACGACCGCCCGGGGGCGACGACATCCGGCCCAGGCGGCCAGCCACTGCGCCGGTCAGGCGGTGTGGTCGACGACGACCTTGCCGAACACGTCGCCGGAGTGCAGGCGGGCGAAGGCGTCGGCGACCTCGCTGAACGGGACCACGGTGTCCACCACCGGGCGTACGCCGCGCTCGGCGCAGAACGCGAGCAGGGCGGCCAGCTCGTCGGGGGTGCCCATCGAGGTGCCCAGGATCTCCAGCTGCATGGCGAAGACCCGGCGCAGGTTGACCTTCGGCTCGTGCCCGGCGGTGGCGCCGGAAACCACGATCCGGGCCTTCGGCGCGGCGGACTTCAGCGAGTGGTCGAAGGTGGCCGCGCCGACCGTCTCGACGACCACGTCGACCCGCTCCGGCAGCCGGGCGCCGGGCTCGACGGCGGTCGCGCCCAGCTCGGCGATCCGCTCCCGCTTGGCGGCGTCGCGGCTGGTCGCGTACACCCGCTTGCCCATCGCGGCGGCGAGCGCGACGGCCGCGGTGGCCACGCCCCCGCCGGCGCCCTGCACCAGCACGGCGTCCGCGTCGTCGACGCGGCCCACGGTGGTCAGCATCCGCCAGGCGGTCAGCCAGGCGGTCGGCAGGCAGGCCGCGTCCGCCGCCGCCAGGCCCGCCGGCAGGGCCAACAGGTTCGACCGGGGTACGGCGACCCGCTCGGCCAGCGTGCCGGGGAAGTGCTCCGAGAGGATGGAGACGCCGCGCGGGTCGCCGGGGGTGGGGATCACCGGGTAGACGACGACCTCGTTGCCGTCCGGGTCCACCCCGACGGCGTCGCAGCCGAGGATCATGGGGAGCTGCTCGGCGCGCAGCCCCACCCCCCGCAGGGACCAGAGGTCGTGGTGGTTGAGGGAGCTGGCCCGCACCTGCACGGTCACCCAGTCGTCGGCCGGGTGGGTCGGCTCGGGCTGCTCGCCGACGGCGAGCGCGGCGAGCGGGTTGGCGTCGTCGAAGCGGGAGGCGAAGGCGGCACGCATGATCGGCACGGTAACAAGCCGGGCCCCCGACAAGAAGGGCGGCGACGCGGGGAAGGGCCCTTCCCCGCCGCCGGGCGACGGGGAAGGGCCCTTCTCACACCGTCAGCGGGTGACGCCGTCGCGGCGGGCGGCCTCGGCCACCGCCTCGGCCACCGCGGGGGCGACCCGGGGGTCGAGCGGGGACGGGACGATCGCCTCGGCGGTGAGCGACTCGGCCACCACGCCGGCGATGGCGTCGGCCGCGGCGACCTTCATCCCCTCGGTGATCCGGGTGGCGCGGGCGTCCAGCGCGCCCCGGAACACGCCCGGGAAGGCCAGCACGTTGTTGATCTGGTTGGGGTAGTCGCTGCGGCCGGTGGCGACGACCGCCACGTGCCGGGCGGCCACCTCCGGGTGAACCTCGGGCGTCGGGTTGGCCAGCGCGAAGACGATGCCGCCGGGCGTCATGCCGGCGACCGCCGCCTCCGGGATCTGCCCGCCCGAGACGCCGATCAGCACGTCCGCGTCGCGCAGCGCCTCGGTGACGTCGCCCTCGCGACCGCCGGCGTTGGTGCTCGCCGCCAGTTCGGCCTTGGTGCCGGTCAGTTCGGACCGGTGCCGGCCGATGATCCCCTTGGAGTCGCAGACCACCACCTGGTCGGGGTTCACGCCGCCGGCGATCAGCATCTTCGTGACCGCGACCCCCGCCGCGCCGGCGCCGCTGACCGTCACCCGCAGGTCGCCCAGCTTGCGGTCGAGCAGCCTGGCGGCGTTGCGCAGGGCGGCGAGCACGACGATCGCGGTGCCGTGCTGGTCGTCGTGGAAGACCGGGATGTCCAGGGCCTCGTCGAGGCGGCGCTCCACCTCGAAGCAGCGCGGGGCGCTGATGTCCTCCAGGTTGATCCCGCCGAACGACGGGGCCAGCGCGCGCACCACGGCCACGATCTCGTCGACGTCCTGGGTGTCCAGGCAGACCGGCACCGCGTCGACCCCGGCGAACTGCTTGAACAGCACCGCCTTGCCCTCCATCACCGGCAGCGCCGCGCGCGGGCCGATGTTGCCGAGCCCGAGTACGGCCGAGCCGTCGGTGACGACCGCGACGGTGTGCGACGCCCAGGTGTAGTCGTCGGCGAGCGTCGGGTCGGCGGCGATCGCCTCGCAGACCCGGGCCACGCCCGGGGTGTACGCGAGGGAGAGGTCCTCGCGGCTGGTCAGCGGGACGGTCGAGGCGACGGCCATCTTGCCGCCCTGGTGCAGCCGGAAGACGGGATCAGCGGGGTCCACGGTGGACGATGACATGGTGACTCCAGGATCTGTCGAGCAGACGGGGCGGCCGGCGCGGACGCGAGGTGAGGCGCCGAGCGGCGGCACGCGGTGCGGGGGTCACCCGGGCACGTGTGGAGCATAGTGTCGCCACCGTCACACCGGTGTGAGCGGGGTCATATCCGATGCGGGCGCACCCGGGCGGGCCGGGGCCAGTAGCGGGCCACCACGCGGCCCCGCACGTCGGCCACCCCGTACGCCCGGGAATCGTCGGTGACCAGGTCGTTGTCGCCGCGCAGCCACCAGCCGCCGTCCTGGGCGCGGACCGCGCGTTTGACCACGAGCAGGTCGGGACGGCTGCGGAAGACCGCGACCACGACGTCGCCGGGGCGGACCGCCCGGCCGCCGGGGCGGACCAGCACCGCGTCGCCGTGCCGCAGCGTGGGCGACATGGACGGACCGGTCACCAGGACGGCGGTCAGCGGCCACCGCAACCGGGGGCCCACCGCCGGGTAATCGGTCCCCATCGGTTTCCCCTCCACCCGGCCTCCCCGGAGCGCGTCCAGGAGTAATGTCGTCTTGGATCATCGCAAACTTCCCATGGAGGATCCTGATGCGACTTCCGCGCATCCTTACGCCCCGCGTGACCGCCAGCGCCCACTGCGACCTGCCCTGCGGCGTCTACGACCCGGCCCAGGCCCGGATCGAGGCCGAGTCGGTGAAGGCGATCTGCGAGAAGTACCAGGCCAACACCGACCCCGAGTTCCGCACCCGCGCCATCCTGATCAAGGAGCAGCGCGCCGACCTGGTGAAGCACCACCTGTGGGTGCTGTGGACCGACTACTTCAAGCCGGCCCACTTCGAGAAGTACCCGCACCTGCACCAGCTGTTCAACGAGGCCACCAAGCTGGCCGGTGCCGCCGGCGCGAAGGGCGGCACCGACCCGTCCAAGGCCGACGAGCTGCTCCAGAAGATCGACGAGATCTCCAAGATCTTCTGGGAGACCAAGAAGGCGTGACCCTCACCGGTCCGCCGACGATCCGGCCGGCACGTCCCGAGGACGTGCCGGCCGTCGTCGCCATGGTGCACGAGCTGGCGGAGTACGAACGCGCCGCCGACCAGTGCCACCTCACCGAGGAGCAGCTCACCGCCGCCCTGTTCGGGGCCGCCCCGGGTCGCGGCGCGGCGTCGGACGCGCCGGGCCGGAGCAGTCGCGGCCCGGCCCCGGCGCTGCACGGCCACGTGGCGGTGGACGGCCGGGACCAGCCGATCGGGTTCGCGCTCTGGTTCCTCAACTTCTCCACCTGGGCCGGCGTGCACGGCATCTACCTGGAGGATCTCTACGTCCGCCCGGCCGCGCGCGGCACCGGGGCGGGTCGTTCGCTGCTGGCCGCCCTGGCCGCGATCTGCGTGGAGCGGGGCTACCAGCGCCTGGAGTGGTGGATGATCGACTGGAACCCGGCCGCCAGCTTCTACGCCTCGATCGGCGCGCAGCCGATGAAGGAGTGGGTCCCCTACCGGCTCAGCGGGGACGCCCTGACCGCCCTCGCCGCACAGGAACGTGGCGGTCCCCACACGTCCGGGCGACCGAGCGGGTAGAGTCCCCGACCGGGGGGATGAGTGGTGACTCAACTGACCGGGCAGCCGACGACCGACGACGACGTCGTGCACCTCACCGTGCCCGCGGACGGGGGCTACCTCGGGGTGCTACGCACCGCCACCGCGGGGCTCGCGGCGCGACTTCAGTTCGCCCTCGACGAGATCGAGGACCTGCGCATCGCCGTCGACGAGGCGTGCGCGATGCTGCTCGCCATCGCCACCCGCGACGCGGAGCTCGACTGCCGCTTCGCGGTCACGGACGACGCGCTCACCGTGGAGGTGACCGTGCCGACCGTCCGTGGTGCCACGCTCCCCGCCGAGTCGTCCTTCGCCTGGAAGGTGCTCACCGCGCTGACCACCTCGGCGGCCGCGACGGCCGCCGACGGCCGAGCCACCATCTCGCTGCTCACCCGCCGCGCCTCCGGCTACTGACCGCCGCCCGGTGCCGCGCCCACGCGGCCCGGCGGGGTCACTCGAAGCCGAGGGCCCGGGTGGTGGGGGTGCTGACCAGCAGAGCGGTCATGCCGAGGCCGAGCGCCATCAGCGGTACGCCGAGCCACGCCATCCCGCCCTGGACCATGAACCAGCCGATCGGCAGCAGCATCAGCTGGAGCACGATCGCCGGGGCCCGGGCTCCCGCCCTCCGGCGCGTCAGCGCGCCGCCCAGCGCCCACAGGGCCGCCGCCGCGCCGATGGCGAACGCGGTCACGAGCAACGCCGACGTGAGGTCGGTGGTGGTGGCGGTGAGATCGGCCCAGAGCAGCCACGCGGCGACCAGTCCCACGGCGACCGCCTCGGCCCGCAGCAACCGGACCGCCCAGCGGAGGGTGACGGGGATCGGGTCGGAGTCGATGGTCACGCGCGCCACGATACCCGTGGTGGAGCGCGGTACAGTGCCGCCCATGCGGGCCGTCCTGGTGGTCAATCCGAAGGCCACCACCACCAGCGAGCGCAGCCGGGACGTCCTGGTCCGGGCACTGCGCAGCGAAGTCGACCTCTCCGTGCGCTACACCCGGCGGCGGGGGCACGCGACCGACCTGGCGCGCGAGGCGGCCGAGGAGGGCGTCGACGTCGTCGTCACGTTGGGTGGCGACGGCACGGTGAACGAGGTCGTGAACGGGTTGATGACGGCGCAGCCGCCGACCCTTCCCGACGGCGCCACGCCGGCCGAGCGGCTGCCCGCCCTGGCGACCGTGCCGGGAGGTTCGACGAACGTCTTCGCGCGGGCGCTGGGCCTGCCCCGGGACTGGCCGGACGGGACCAGCATGATCCTGGAGGGCCTGCGGCTGGGCCGGTACCGGACGATCGGGCTCGGCCGGGCCGACGACCGCTACTTCACCTTCTGCGCGGGCTTCGGCGTCGACGCGGCGGTCATCCACCGGGTGGAGCAGGCCCGCCGGCGGGGCCGGGTCTCGACCCCCTCCCTCTACTTCCGGTCCACCGTGGCCCAGTACTTCCTCAACTCCGACCGCCGCCATCCGGCGATCAGCCTGGAGCGCCCGGGTGAGCCGGCGGAGGGCGAGCTGGCGACGGTCATCATCCAGAACACCGCGCCGTGGACGTACCTGGGCGACCGCGAGGTCAACCCGAACCCGGAGGCGTCGTTCGATCTGGGCTTGGACGTGCTCGCGCTGCGGCAGCTCCGGGTGGCCAGCACGACACGCACGGTGACGCAGTTCTTCTCCCGGACGCCGGATCCGCACGGCCGCCAGGTGCTGCGGCTGCACGATGTCGCGGAGTTCACCCTGGTCTCGGCCCGTCCGCAGGCGTTCCAGCTCGACGGCGACTACCTTGGCGAGCGGGAGAAAGTCAGATTCACATCCATTCCCGCCGCACTGAGAGTAATCTGCTAGGTCTCGGGTACTGCCGTAGGTCGACGCGGTCGCGCCACCGGACCGATGCGACGGCCGCCACACCGAGGGGCAGGTGCCGGAAATGTCAGCAATGTCACGCGGACTGTACTATATTGATCCTCGACAGTGGTACGCCGGGTAACCAGGAAGGCGCTGGAATCCGGACAAAGGGGTTGTGGGCTTGCTCACCGCCCGGAGTTTTTCCGAGCGTCACCCTTGACATCCCGGGCGTTCGTGAAAGTATTCACAAGCGAACTTGAGTTACCGGGACATTGCCTGGATATGCTCGTCAGGTTGAGCTGTTCCAGCAGGTCCGCGGGGCCGACACAGCCTGCTCACGCACTGCCGAATAGGCGTACGCGAACCGTCACCATTCGGCGCTGCGGATGCATATAGGAAAAGCAACAGAAGCAATATCTGCCACCCACCCAGAATGAGGAGTGTTGCCGCCATGGACTGGCGTCACCATGCTGTCTGCCGCGACGAGGACCCGGAGCTGTTCTTCCCGATCGGGACGTCCGGGCCGGCTCTCCTGCAGGTCGAGCAGGCCAAGGCCGTCTGCCGGCGCTGCTCCGTGACCGACCAGTGCCTGCAGTGGGCGCTGGAGTCCGGTCAGGACGCCGGCGTCTGGGGCGGGATGAGCGAGGAGGAGCGGCGGGCTGTCAAGCGCCGCGGTGGCCTCCGGGTGCTGCGCGCTCACTCCGCCTGATCCCCACGCACCAGCGATACGCCCCGGCCGGGTACGCCCGCCGGGGCGTACTGCTGTCCACACGCCGTCTGCTGTACCCGACGGAGTCGACCTCCGATCATGGACCGGCTGTGAGCCCGGCCACCCGGCTCACGGCGTCCACGCGCCGCAGGACCAGATCGGCCAGCTCCGGCGCGTCGGTCAGCGGGGCGGACACCGCCACCGCACCGGCGTCCCGGGCAGCCGTGGCGACAGCGTCGTGGAACAGGCCCGGAGCCAGGAAGTACGCCGACACCGCCACCCGCCCGGCGCCCCGGGCCCGCAGCCGCGCCACCGCCGCCGCGACGGCCGGCGGGGCCGCCGAGGCGTACGACACGCGGGTGGGCACGCCGACAACGGCGCTCAGCGCGGCGGCCACCCGGCCCACCGACCCGCGCGCCCGGGCGTCCCTGGTGCCCGCCGCGGCCAGCACCAGCCCGTCGAAGCGCCCCGGCCCCGCCTCACCCAGCCGCCGGCGCAGACCCGCCAGCAGACCGGCGTCCACCTCCCCGTCGGCCGGGCCGAGCACGTCGGTCACCCGTACCGCGATCGGTGGCCCCGCCTCCCGGGCGGCCGCGACCGCCGCCGGGACGTCCACCCGCCGGTGGTACGCCGCGGTGAGCAGCAGCGGCACCAGCACGGCCCGCGGGTGCCCGGCGGCGGCCAGGTTGCGCAGCACGGTCGCCGGTCCCGGCTCGGTGTGGTCCAGCCAGCTCGCCAGCACCGGCGTGCCCGGCCGGGCGGCCGACACGGCCCGGGCCAGCGCCCGGGTCGCCTCGGCGGCCCTCAGGTCGCGGCTGCCGTGGGCGACCAGGACCACCGGGTCGGCCACCCCCGGCGACCCGGCCGCCCCCGCCAGCCCGGGCGGTCGCGACAGCCCGACCGGTCCCCACGGCCCGGGCGCCCCCGGCACGGGAGAGCCCGGGACCGGCCCGGTCAGACGTGCAGTCCGCACTCGGTCTTCTCGAACATGGCCCAGCGGCCGGCCCGGGGGTCCTCCCCCGCCTTCGTGCGGCGGGTGCAGGGCCAGCAGCCGATCGAGCCGTAGCCCTGCTTGAACAGCTCGTTGACCGGCACGTTCCAGCGGGCGACGTAGGCGTCCACGTCGGCCTGCCGCCAGGCCGCGATCGGGTTGACCTTGACCTTGCCCCGGCGCGCGTCGAAGGTCACCACCGGCGTGTTCGCCCTGGTCGGCGACTCGTCCCGGCGGAGCCCGGCGGCCCAGGCGTCGTAGCCGGCGAGCGCCCGCTCCAGCGGCTCCACCTTGCGCAGCTGGCAGCAGTCGTCCGGGGCCTTGTTGAACAGGCGCGGGCCGTACTGGCCGTCCTGCTGGCCCACGGTCAGGCGCGGCCGGATCGACCGCACGTTCACCGGCAGCGTCCGGGCCACCTCGTCGCGGACCCGGAGCGTCTCCGGGAAGTGCAGTCCGGTGTCGAGGAAGACCACGTCCACGCCCGGGGCGACCCGGGAGACCAGGTGGGCCAGCACGGCGTCGGCCATCGAGCTGGTGACGCAGAACCGGTCGCCGAAGGTCTCGGCCGCCCAGCGCGCGATCTCCAGCGCGGGCGCGCCCTCCAGCTCCCGGCCGGCCCGCTCGGCCAGCGCGCGCAGCTCGTCGGGATCGCGCCGGGCCGCGTCGGCCGGTGCCGGGGCGCCCAGGCCGACCAGGCCCAGGCCCGCCGCCGAGACGAGGCCGGACCGCTCGCCCGTGCCCCCGCTCACCGGGCCACCGCCCGGCCGAGCAGGCCGGTGAACTTCACCGTGAACACCCGGGCGCACGCGTGGCACTCCCAGGCGCCGTGGCCGGCCTCGCTCGGCCGCAGGTCCTCCTCGCCGCAGTACGGGCAGTACAGCGGCGCGGAACGGGTTTCGCTCATCGGAGTTCCTCCTCGTCGACCCTGATCACCCAGTTGGCGAACGTCTCGCCCGCCTCCCGGCCCGCCAGGTAACGCCGGGCCAGCCGCTCCACGTACGCCGGAAGCTCCTCGGCGGTGGTCTTCAGACCGCGCAGCTTGCGGCCGAACCCGGCCGTCTGTCCCTCGGCCATGCCGAGCCCGCCGCCGAGGTGGACCTGGAAGCCCTCCACCTGCCGGCCGTCCGGGCCGACCACCAGCTGGCCCTTGAGGCCGATGTCGGCGACCTGGGTGCGGGCGCAGGCGTTGGGGCAGCCGTTGAGGTGGATGGAGATGTCGGCGTCGAAGTCACGCAGCCGCTCCTCCAGCCGGGCCACCAGTTCCTCGCCGCGCGCCTTGGTCTCGACGATGGCCAGCTTGCAGTACTCGATGCCGGTGCAGGCCATCGTGCCGCGCCGCCAGGCCGACGGCTGCGCCTCCAGACCGATCCCGCGCAGCTCGCGCACCAGCGAGTCGGTCCGCTCCGGCGCCACGTCCAGCACCAGCAGCTTCTGGTACGGGGTGAGCCGCACCCGCCCGCTGCCGTGCGCCTCGACCACGTCGGCCAGGCGGGCGAGCTGCCCGCCGGAGACCCGGCCCACCACGGGGGCGGCGCCCACCCAGTGGCGGCCGTCGCGCTGCGGGTGCACCCCGATGTGGTCCACCGGCCGGTCGGGCAGCTGCGGGGCCGGGCCGTCGAGCAGCGCCCGGCCCAGGTACTCCTTCTCCAGCACCTCGCGGAACTTCTCCACGCCCCAGTCGGCGACCAGGAACTTCAGCCGGGCCCGGTTGCGCAGCCGGCGGTAGCCGTAGTCGCGGAAGATGCCGACCACGCCCGCCCAGACGTCCGGCACCTCGTCCAGCGACACCCAGACGCCGAGCCGCTGGGCCAGCATCGGGTTCGTGGACAGGCCGCCGCCGACCCAGACGTCGAAGCCGGGCCCGTGGTCCGGGTGGTCCACCCCGAGGAAGGAGATGTCGTTCGCCTCGTACGGGGTGTCGACCAGCCAGGAGATGGAGGTCTTGAACTTGCGCGGCAGGTTGGAGTACGCCTTGTCGCCCACGTACCGGCGGACGATCTCGTCGACCGCCGGCGTCGGGTCGAGCAGCTCGTCGCGGGCCACCCCGGCGACCGGGCTGCCCAGCACCACCCGGGGGCAGTCGCCGCACGCCTCGGTGGTCTGCAGGCCGACGGACTCCAGGCGACGCCAGATCTCCGGCATGTCCTCGACCCGGATCCAGTGGTACTGGATGTTCTGCCGGTCGGTGATGTCGGCCGTGTCCCGGGCGAACTCGCGGGAGATGTCCGCGACCACCCGCAGCTGCGCCAGGTTCAGCTCGCCCCCGTCCACCCGGACCCGGAGCATGAAGAACTCGTCCTCCAGCTCGTGCGGCTCCAGCACGGCCGTACGGCCGCCGTCGATGCCCGCCTTGCGCTGGGTGTAGAGGCCCCACCAGCGGAATCGGCCCCGGAGGTCCTGCGGGTCGATCGAGGCGAACCCTCGGTGGGCGTAGATGTTCTCGATCCGGGCCCGTACGTTCAGCGGGTCGTCGTCCTTCTTGATCCGCTCGTTGGGGTTGAGCGGCTCGCGGTGACCGAGCGCCCACTGACCTTCACCTCGGGGCCGGCGGGGGGTCCGCGCCGGTCGGGGGGACGTCGGGTCCCCGGCCCGGGCCGGGATGCTGCTGACCGCCATGGCGGCGTCCTCCGTTGTCTGCGGTGCCTCGGGTACACGCAAGGCGCGCGGCCGGCCCGTCGGAACGGGCTGGCGACAACGGTGTCGGAACAGCCGGCGCGAGGCGCGCGCCCGAGACAGATTGGTCGGGCGTCGTCAGTGGGCCGGACAGATCGCGCTGCGCACGCGGCCGTAGTCGACGTGGCGACGGGCCACGAAGCGGCGGACGACAGCGGCGGTCATGGAAGTCATGCTGCCACACCTGGTGGGGGCCGGCCAAAGACCGCGTGTGGGATCCCACATCACGGGCCGCGCCCACGGGGACGCGGCGAGACCGGTCGGGGGCCGGGTTCCACCGGCGGGCGCCACCCGTCTCGCGGCCGCGTGGCCGGTCGCCTTGCGGATCAGCGTGAAGCGTCCCCGGCGGCCGTCGAGTCCACCACGTCGACCCTGACCGCCGGCGCGTCGCCGGTCATCCCGGTGTGGGCGACGGCGAGCCGGCGGGAGGCACGGGTCACGGTCGAGGGCTGCCGCCGGCGCCCGATCGGCGGATCGGCGCACCGGACGGCCGGACTGTGTGACGCTGCGGTATGTGACCGGTTCCGCTGACCCGCCCGGCGACCACGTCCCGCCGGTGCGCGAGGCGGTGGGCGGGCCGGACCGCACGGGCCGGCTGGTCTGGATCGCGCCGGCACTTGTCACCCTGGCCGTCGTGCTGACCGGGATCGACCACGCGCAGCCGTGGCGCGACGAGTTGGCCACCTGGAGCGCGGCGAGCCGGTCGCCCGGGGAACTCGTCCGGCTCGCCGGCACCATCGACGCCGCCACCAGCCCCTACTACCTGTTCATGCACGCCTGGGTGGCCGTCTTCGGCGACTCGGTGACCGCGCTGCGGCTGCCCGCCGCACTGGCCATGGCCGCCACGGCCGGGCTCACCGCGCTGCTCGGGCAGCGCCTGCTCGGTGCCCGGGCCGGGCTGCTCGCCGGGTTGCTCCTCGCGGTGCTCCCGGGCACCTCGCGGTACGGCCAGGAGGCCCGCCCGTACGCGCTGGCCACCCTCCTGGCGGTGCTGGCGACCCTGCTGCTGGTCGAGGCGATGGCCCGGCCCCGGTGGACGCGCTGGGCCGGGTACGCCGCCGCCGTGGCCGCGCTCGGCCTCACCCACCTGGTCGCGCTCACCCTGCTCGCCGCGCACGCGGTGGCGGTGCTCGCCGGCCGTCGTACGGGGCCGCCGAACCGCCCGCTGCGCTGGCTGCTCGCCCTGCTGCCCACCGTGCTGCTGCTGGCACCGCTGGTGCTGCTCGCCAGGGAACAGCGTTCCCGACAGCTCGGCTGGGTGGCGACCGCCCGTCCCGACGACCTGGCCGCCCTCGCGGGCGGGGTGGCGCAGAGCGGCGTGGTGGGCGGGGTGCTGGTGGGCCTCGCGGCGCTCGGCGCGGCACGGCTGGGCCGGCGCGCCCTGCTGCCCGGGCTCGCCGTGCTGCTGCCCGTGCTGCTGCTCTTCGCCGCGGGGCTGGTCGTACCGCTCTGGGTGCCCCGGTACCTCGTCTTCGTGGTGCCCTTCGGCTGCCTGCTCGCCGGGGCGGCGCTGGCGACGGTGCCGCTGCCGCCCGCGCTGGCCGTCGTCGCCCTGGCCGGGCTGCTCGGGCTGCCCGACCAGGCGGCGCTGCGGCGTACCCACGAGTGGCCGCGCAGCGCGACGGTGGACTACCGGGGCGCGGCCCGGATCGTCGCCGACGGCCAGCGGCCGGGCGACGCGGTCGTCTACTCCCCCCGGCAGAGCTGGCTCTTCCTCGACCTGGGTCTCGCGTACCACCTGGGCGACCGCCGGCCCCGCGACGTGCTGGTGACGGAGGACCAGGCCCGCCGGGGCGACCTGTGGGCCGCCGAGTGCCCCCACCCGGCCGGGTGCCTGGCCGGCGCGGAGCGGGTCTGGCTGGTCGTGGCCGGTCGCCGCGACGATCCGCTGGCCGCCGTCGCCGGCGCCAAGGGCGACGCGCTGCGCGCCGACTACACCGTCGTACGGGTCTGGCCGCGCCCCGGACTGACCGTCGCCCTGCTCACCCGCTGACCCGCACCCCGGGTCAGCCGGCGGGGCGGCCCTCGGGGGCGTTGCGCACCAGCGGAACGACGAGCGTCGCCTCGGTGCCGCCCTTCGCGCCGTCGCGCAGCTCGATGGTGCCGCGCAGCTCGCCGGTGACCAGCGCGCGGACGATCTGCAGCCCGAGGTTGCCGCCCCGCTCGGCGTCGAAGTCCGGCGGCAGCCCGCGCCCGTTGTCGGTGACCGAGACGTGCAGCATCTTGCGGAACCGGTGCGCCGACAACACCACCTCCGGGGCGGGCCGGGCGGATGGCCCGGCCGCGGCCGGGGCCCGCGTTCCCGGGGCGGGGGTTCCGGGCCCGGTCGGGCCGGCGGGCGTCTCGGTGTCGGGCGGGAAGCCGTGCTCGACGGCGTTGAGCAGCAGCTCGTTGAGCACCATCACCAGCGACGTGGCGACCTCGGCGGGAAGTACGCCGAAGCTGCCCTCGCGCCGCATGCCGACCGTGGCCTCCGTCGCGGCCACCTCGGTCGCGGCGCTGGCCACCCGGTCGACGATGCCGTCGAACTCGACCGCCTCGTCGCTGGACATGGAGAGGGTCTCGTGCACCAGCGCGATGGAGGCGACCCGGCGTACCGACTCCTCCAGGGCGACCCGGGCCTCCGGCATGGACACCCGGCGGGCCTGGAGCCGCAGCAGGGCGGCGACGGTCTGGAGGTTGTTCTTCACCCGGTGGTGGATCTCCCGGATGGTGGCGTCCTTGGTGATCAGGGCGCGGTCGCGGCGGCGTACCTCGGTGATGTCGCGGACCAGCACCAGCGCGCCGATCGGCACCCCGGCGGGCATCAGCGGCAGCGCCCGGGTGAGCATCGTCGCGCCGCGCGCGTCGATCTCCCGGCGGGGCGGCGCCTCACCGCGCAGCGCGGCGAGGATGCCGTTCGCCGCGTCCGTGCCCTCCAGCGGGTCGCTCGCCAGCCGGCGGTGCAGCGCCGCCAGGTCCTCGCCCACCAGGTGGGAGGCGTAGCCCAACCGCCGGTACGCCGACTGCGCGTTCGGGCTCGCGTAGGTGACCTTGCCGCCGGCGTCGAGCCGGACCAGCCCGTCGCCGACGCGCGGGGCCGACGTGGTCTCCCCGGGATGCCGCGGCGGCGGGAAGGTCCCGTCGGCGATCATCTGGGCCAGGTCGTCGGCGGTGGTGAGGTAGTTCAGCTCCAGCTGGCTCGGGGTGCGCGCGGTGGAGAGGTTGGTGTCCCGCCCCACCACGGCGATCACCTCGCCGGCCTCCCCGTCGGTGGTGCGCAGCCGGACCGGGATCGCCTCGTGCCGGGCCGGCACGTCGCCGTACCAGACCGGGTCGCCCTCCCGCCAGATCCGGCCCTGCCGGTGGGCCACCTCCAGGTGCGCCACCTCGGGCCCGCCGACGATCCGCCCCACCTGGTCGTCCAGGTACGCGGTGGGCGCGGTCGTCGGCCGGACCTGGGCGACGCAGAGGAACGCCCCGTCACCGTCCACGGGCACCCAGAGCAGCAGGTCGGCGAAGGACAGGTCGGAGAGCAACTGCCAGTCGCCGGCGATCCGGTGCAGGTGGTCGATGTCGGCCGGACGGAGGCGGGTGTGCTCCTCGGCGAGGTTGCGCAGCGTGGACACGTCGACCAGCGTGCCACGCCGGGCGTCACATCGTCGCGGTGACCTTCTTCAGCCCGCGCGGCGCGTCCGGGTCCTCGCCCCGGGCGAGCGCCAGCGCCAGCGCCAGGCGCTGCAACGGCAGGATGTCCAGCAGCGGCGCGTACCGCTCGTCGACCTCGGGGACGGCCATCCGGGTGGCGCCCTCGACGTCGGCGGAGCCGACCACCACCACGTCGGCGCGGCGCTCGCCGAGGCGGGGCAGCACCTCGCCCATCGACCGGCCGCCCGGCCCGGAGCCGACCACGGCGAGCACCGGCACGTCCGGGTCGGTCATGGCGAGGGGGCCGTGCAGCAGGTCGGCGCCGGAGAACGCCAGCGCCGGCAGGTAGGAGGTCTCCATCAGCTTCAGCGCGGCCTCGCGGGCGGTCGGGTACGCGTACCCGCGACCGGTGGTGACGAGTTGGCCGGCGAACCGGTAGCGGGGCGCGAGCTGGCCCGGGGTGGGGTCTTCCAGGGTGCGCGCGGCCAGCTCGGGCAGGGCGGCGAGCGCCTCGCGTTCGGCGGCGGGCAGCGCGCCGTCGCCGGCCCGGATGCCCTCGACGAGCATCAGCAGGGCGAGCAGCTCGGCGGTGTAGGTCTTGGTGGCGGCCACCGCGCGCTCGTGCCCGGCGGCGATGTCGACGCTGAGCTCGGCGACGCCGGCCAGCCGGGAGTCGGGCGCGTTGGTGACCGCGAGGGTCAGCGCGCCGGAGGCGCGGGCGGTCCGCAGCACCTCGGCGAGGTCGGGCGAGCCGCCGCTCTGGCTGACGCCGACGACCAGCGCGTCGGAGAGGTCCGGCCGGGCGCCGTAGAGGGTGACGACGCTGGGCGAGGCGAGGCCGGCGGGCAGGCCGAGGCGGATCTCGGTCAGGTACGCCCCGTAGAGGGCCGCGTGGTCGGAGGTGCCCCGGGCGGTGAAGACCACGTGCCGCGGGCGGCGTTGCGCGATGACCGCCGCCACCCGGGCGATCGCCCCGGCGTGCTCGGCGGAGAGCAGCCGCTCGTAGCCCGCCGGCTGCTCGTCGATGTCGGCCGCCATGCCAGCCCCTGCACGCGTCACGGAAACTCCTCCCACTGCGCGATTGCCGCGCGTTTCCTGCTCAGTCTTGCACGTTTGAGTTGGCCCGAGCAATTGAACGAGCAGTAGTGCGCAGATGATCACCATCTCGGCGCAACATCACCTAGGCTTGCCCGACCCCACCGACCGACCAGCGAGAGGACGACGTGCCCGAGGACGACCGGTCGCTGTCCGCGGCGGAGGAACTTGCCCTGGCCCGCCTCGCCATGGACGACGGCGACCTGCCACACGCGGCCGGTCACGTCGCCGCCGCGCTGGCCCAGGCCCCGACCCTGCCCGAGGTGCACGAGACCCTCGCCCGGCTCGCCGCCGCCGACGGGGCGGGCGGCGTCGACCTCTTCCCGCTCCAGGGCCACGCCTTCGTCGGCGCCGTCGTGGCCCGCGCGCACCTACTCGCCGCCGCCGGCCGGCCCGCCGAAGGGCTGGACCTGCTGGTCGCGGCGACCGGCCACGCGCCGGGGACGGACTGGGCCGGGGTGCCGTGGGTGACCACCCCGGAACTCGCCGAGCGCCTCGAACCGGACCGGGCCGCCCGGATCCTGATGCAGGTCTGCGCCGCCGTGGCCGACCCGGTGCCCCGGGCCGGCCGGGCCGCCCTGGCCCCCTACCTGGCGCTGGCCCGCAACGCGGTCACCGTCCACCCCGGGCACGGCCTGCTGCTGGGCGCGGCGTCCGCGCTGGCCCGGCGGGTCGGCGAGGTCGACCTGGCGATCCGCTGGGCCGCCCGGGGCGTACGCGCGGAGCCGTCGAAGATCGGCGAGGTGTGGCTCGGGTACGCGTACCGCAGCGCCGGGCGCACCCGGGAGGCGCTGGCGGCACTCGGTCGCGCCGTCGCGCACGACCCCGACGACCTCACCGTCTACGCCGACATCGCCGGCACGCTCGCCGACAACGGGCGGCTCGACGAGGCGCTCGGCTGGATAGACCGGGCGCTGGCCCGGGACCCCTCCTTCGAGTGCGCCGTGCACACCGCCCACCGGCTGCGGCACCAGCGCGACGGCGACGTGGCGCACCTGGTCGCGCTCGCCGACTTCGTCCGGGACCATCCCGACGACACGCACGAGCACGGCGACCTGGCCGAGAGCTGCCGGGGCCGGCCCTGGCTGGGGCAGGTCACCCCGGCGACCGGGCCGGTGGTGGACGCGCTGCGCCAGGCCGTCACCGACGAGCGCGTCGGCCTCGGCGCCGTACGGCTGGACTCGCCCGCGCCGCCCAGCGCGCTGCGTACCGCCGCGACGGCCGCGCCCGGGCTGCGCATCGAGGTGGCCGGCGTGCCCGACCCGGACCCGCGCGAGCCCCGGCGGGCGACCGCCCGGCAGCTCTGGCGCCACGACGGGACGACGGTCGTGCCCGCCGTGGCGGCGCCCTCGGCGGAGGCGGCGGCGCGGCTGCGGCAGCTCGCCCACCCGGCGTGGCCGCACCCGCCGGCGGCGTACGACGCGGCGGTGGGCCTGGCCACCCTGGAACTGGCCGACCTGCTCGGCCTGCTGGCGCACCCGCCGGAGGCGCCGCCGACCGCGCTGGGCCGGGTACTCGGGCAGGACCCCTCGCTCTGGGTGCGCTGCGTCCAGGTATGGGCGTGCCTGGGCCTGCTGCACCACCGCACCGACGAGCCGTGGGCGGAGTCGACCCGGCGCCGGGTCCTGCTGGACCTCGTCTGGGGGGTCGAGGACTGGGTCACCGAGGCGGCCCTGTTCGCCCTGGTCACCGCCGCCTGGGTCGACCCGGCGGTACGCCCCGACGTGGCCCGGGTGGTCAGCGAGCGGTTGACCGACGCGGCGGCGGTCGCCCGGACCCGCCCGGTGCCGATCGCGCCGTCGCTGGCGCACCTGTCGCTGGCGAGCCCGGCCCTGGACCCGGAGACGGCGGCCCTGGCCACCGCGCTGACGGCCACCGCCCCGGTCCCCCGGCCGCGTCCCCGCCTGCGTCGCCTCTGGGAGCGCCTCAGGCGCCGGTGAACCGTCGCCGGTGGTTGCGGCGCCTCAGGCGCCCGTCAGCTCCAGCCGGAGGCCGAGCAGTCGCACCCCGTCCAGGGGCGCCCAGTCCAGCTCGGGCGTCCGTACGAAGCCGCGACGTCGATAGAGCCGCTGGGCGGAGGCGGCGAAGCCGCTGCGGACGCAGATGACCACGGCGGAACAGCCCAGCTCGGTCGCCCGCGACACGCAGGCCTCGACCAGCGCCGCGCCGACGCCCCGCCCCTGCGCGGCCGGGTCCACCGCCAGCATCCGGAACTCCGCCTCGCCCGCCCGGGACAGCTCGGCGTAGCGGGTGCCGGGCAGGACGAAGGTCACCGAGCCGAGCAGCGCGCCGGTGGCGTCGTCGACGGCGACGAGCACCTCGCCGTCCCCGGCCCGGGACGCCACGTCGGCGAGCACGGCGGCGTAGCCGTGTTCGTTCTTGAGCTGGCCGTCCGCCTCGTACGCGGCGACCGTCAGCCGGGCCACCGCCGCGAAGTCGGCCGGCCCGGCCCGGCGGACCGAGAGGCCGGTCAATCGATCACCGCGATCAGGTCACCGTCCTGCACGACGTCGCCCTCGTTGACCGCGAGCTGCTTGACGACACCGTCGGACTCGGCCACGACCGGGATCTCCATCTTCATCGACTCCAGGATCACCAGCGTGTCCCCCTCGGACACGGTGTCCCCGGCCGACGCGACGACCTTCCAGACGTTCGCCACCATCTCGGCGCGGATCTCCTCGGCCATCTTCAGGGCCCTCCCTCTCGCGGTTGCCTGCCGACGTATCCAATCATGCGGGTGACCTCCGCGGGCGTGGAGCGGCCCGGGCCGGGTGGATGATCGACTCCGGGCCGGGCCCGCCCCGGCGCCCCGGCCGGCGGCGGATCCGGTGGGGCGGGTGGCGGTTCTCCGGCGTGTCGTGCGGCGTGGCGTACGGCGACGGCCCCGGCGGACGACGGCGGGTGCCGGCCGCACTAGCATCAGCGGGTCGGACCCCGGCGCCGGGAGGACCGGTGCGTGCACCGGCGCCGAGATCGCGCGCAGGCGGGATCCGACCATCACGAGGAGGTCACCATGGCGAAGAAGGCCCGCAAGAAGAAGGCCCGCAAGAAGAGCGGCGCGAACCACGGCAAGCGCCCCAACTCCTGACCGGCGGTCGGGCCCCACGGCCCGGCGTCGACCAGTCAGCGCGGACGCCGGTGGCCCGGGTCGTCACGACCCGGGCCACCGGCGTCCGTCGTCTGCGGGGGCACCGACCCCGGTCGGCTGCCGCATCCGCCCGACCTCAGTCGGCCAGCTCCTTCGACTCGGTGCCCTCGAAGACCACCAGCTCGGTGAGGCGCAGCCGCAGCCGCTCCCGCAGCTGGTCGGGCGCGGTCTCGTTGCCGCAGCAGCGGGCGACCAGCGCCCGCACCTCCTGCTCGATGCCGTACTCGCGCAGGCACGGCCCGCACTCGTCGAGATGGTGCCGGATCAGCGCGCGCCGCTCCTCGGCGCACTCCAGATCCAGGTAGAGGTAGACCTCCGCGATGACCTCGCGGCAATCCGTCTCGTGCGGATCTCCACAGCTCATGTCAGACCTCCCGGCCGGCGGAAGCGGTCGAGCCCTTCTTCGACGCCGCGGCGCTGAAGCCCCGCTCGGCGGCGTACTGCTCGAGCAGCTTGCGCAGATTACGTCGGCCGCGGTGCAGACGCGACATGACCGTGCCGATCGGCGTGCCCATGATGTCGGCGACCTCCTTGTAGGAGAAGCCCTCGACGTCGGTGAGGTAGACGGCCAGGCGGAACTCCTCCGGCAACTGCTGGAGGGCCTCCTTGACGTCGCTGTCCGGCAACCGGTCCAGCGCCTCGGTCTCGGCCGAGCGCAACCCGCTGGAGGTGTGCGACTCGGCCTCGGCGAGCTGCCAGTCGGTGATCTCGTCGGTCGGCGCCTGGATGGGCTGACGCTGCCGCTTGCGGTAGGAGTTGATGTAGGTGTTGGTCAGGATCCGATAGAGCCAGGCCTTCAGGTTCGTGCCCTGCTCGAACTGGTGGAAGGCGGCGTACGCCTTCAGGTAGGTCTCCTGGACCAGGTCCTCGGCATCCGCCGGGTTGCGGGTCATCCGCAGCCCGGCAGCGTAGAGCTGATCGACGAAGGGCATCGCGTCCCGCTCGAAGCGGGCCCTGCGCTCGTCCGTCTTCTCGGTGGTCAACCGCACATCCCCTCGCGTCGGATGCTGTCCCGCCGAGGATACGCGTACGGACGTGCCCGCAGATTCACTTCCGGCGGGTGTGCTCGTACTCACCGCGGCCGGGCCGACCGGCGGCACCACCGCGGGCCAGTCCGGGCCGCCCAGCAGCCGTCGTAACTGCCGTGCTCCCCGCTCGTCCCGTTCCCGGACCCGCGTCTCGGTCGGCACCGGTCTCCCCCCTCGCCAGAAATGTCGTCCCGGGGGTTGCAACGCCCCCGACGGGGCGGGACATTCCGCTGACCTCCCCGTTCCTGGTCCCGGCGCCGGCGCAGGCCGACGCTGGGACCAGGAAGGGCCTGGGAGGACCGGCGCCGCCCGCCCGAACCGGGCGTCCGGCGCCATCCGATGCAACGACCCGCCGCGGCAGGCGGACACGGCCGCCCGCGCGGCTCAGCGGCGCGCCCAGCCCTGCCCGCGCAGCCAGTCGCGCACCACGGCGGCCGTGCCGGCCGGGTCCCCCCGCAGGTCGTGCCGCTCCCCCGGGCGGGTCACCACCTGCACCCCCGGCACCGGCTCCGGCACCCCGAACGGGTCGCGGTCGCCGTTGACCACGAGGGTCGGCAGGCCGGTCGCCAACTCCGCCGCGCGCGACCGCTCCGGGCGGCCCGGCGGGTGCAGCGGGAACGCGAGCGCGACGACCCCGGCGGCGCCCACCGCCGGCGCGGTGCGGCACGCCACCCGCGCGCCGCTGGACCGCCCGCCCACCAGCAGGGGTACGCCGGGATGCCGCAGCCGCAGCACGGCGAGCACGGCGGTCCACGCCTCGTCGAGGTGCCCCGCCGGCGCCGGCGCACGCCGTCCGGCGACCCGGTACGGCTGGGTCACCCGGGCCACCACCAGCCCGGCGTCGACCGCCGCGTCCCGGAGCGCACGCAGGTCGGGGGCGTCGACGTCACCGCCCGCGCCGTGGCCGAGCACCAGCAGGGCGCTCGGCGCGCCCGCCGGCAGGTCGGTGTCGACCCGGGCGGGCCCGCGCGGGGTGGAGAGGTCGTCGTCCTGGGGCACCGGCCCATTCTGCGGCGTCCAGGACACGACGGGCAGCCGGCCCGCCGAGGTGGCGGGCCGGCTGCGACCGGTTCAGTCGACGGTCAGCTCAGCGGCACCAGGGTGAGCAGCCGGTCCCGGACCGGCGGACCCGCCTCGCGGGCGGCGTCCGGATCCGGTTGCACCTCGTCGCGCCAGGCGACCAGCATCGCCCGCCGCTCGCGCGGTGTGGTGCCGCCCCAGACGCCGTGGCAGTCCCCCACGTCCAGCGCCCAGGCCAGGCAGGAGCCCTGCACGTCACAGCTGCGGCAGAGCGCGACGGCCGCGTCGGCCGGTTCGTTCGGCGCCGGAAAGAACGTCTCCGGGTCGACGTTCTGGCAGGTTCCCCTGGTGCGCCACGCCTCGTCCTGTCGCCGCTCCCGCAACGCCCGCAACAGCCGCGGATCCCGTCGTGCGGCGGCCACCTCGTGCGGCCGGGGCATACGTGCCCGTGTCATCCACCCACCTCCCCCGTGGGACCGGCAAGATCGGTGCGCGTCGTCCGCCCCGTGCGAATCGACACCCACTACCGGCGCTGTGTTGTATCGCACTTCCGGACACCGGGACAAGACTTCACGGCGAATATGGGTGAACGTCGGGGCGACCTTTCGGCCGCAACTCTGGCAAATCACACCCGACAATGTGTCGGACTGTCAGAAGAGTGTCATTTCCTCCGGCGCGGCGGCCCGGGCGGGCGGCACCCTCTCGATCAGCTGCGGCCCGTCGTTGCGCACGTCGCCGACCGCGGTGCCCACCGGGCGGATCTCCAGCGTCGCGAGCCAGTCGGGCGGGGGCGGCGCGAGCAGGCCCTCCGGCGCGTCGGTCGAGGCCAGCCACGCCGCCCAGCGATCGCGGGGCAACAGCAGCGGCATCCGGTCGTGCACCTCGGCCAGCTCACCCAGCGCGGCGGTGGTGAGCACGCTGAAGGTCAACAGCGGACCGCCGGAGCCGTCCCAGACCGACCAGATGCCGGCGAAGGCGAGCACCGAGCCGTCCGACGGGGTCATGTAGTAGGGCTGCTTGCGCCCGTCCGCCGAGCGGACCCACTCGTACCAGCCGTCGGCGGGGACGAGGCAGCGGCGGCGGGCGAAGGCTCCGGCGTACGCCCGGCTGGTGGCGACCGTCTCGGCGCGGGCGTTGATCATGCGGGCGGCGCCCTTGGGCGACCGGGACCAGGACGGGACCAGCCCCCAACGGCCGACCGACAGGGCGCGGTGCCCCTCCGGGCTGACCCGCACCAGCGGCACCGGGTCGGTGGGCGCGACGTTGTGGTCGGGACCGACCCCGCCGCCGGTCTCGTCCTGGGACTCGAACAGCGCGCTCAGGTCGCCCGCGCTCCGGGTCGTCGCGTACCTCCCGCACATGCCGCACACGCTAACCCGCCGCGCGCCGCCCGGCTGTCCCGCTGACCGGGAGGACGCGTGCCGGCCGGCGTCACCCGCCGACGGACGCGGCAGAATGTAACCGTGGGGAACCTGATCGCGACCCGGCCGCCGCAGCCGTGGACCGCTCCGACCGCCTCCGACCCGGTCGCGGCGACGCTGCGCCTGCCCGGGTCCAAGTCGATGACCGCGCGGGCCCTGGTGCTGAGCGCGCTGGCCGGCGGCCCGTCGACCCTGGCCGGGCCGCTGCGCGCGCGGGACACCGAGCTGATGGCCGCCGGGCTGCGCGCGATGGGCGCGCACATGTCGATCAGCGACGACGAGCGCTGGCTGGTCCGCCCCCACCCGCTGGTCGGCCCCGCGCACGTCGACGTCGGTCTCGCCGGCACCGTGATGCGCTTCGTCCCGCCGGTGGCGTGCCTGGCCGACGGGCGGATCACCTTCGACGGCGACCCGCAGGCCCGCACCCGGCCCCTCGGCCCGCTGATCGGGGCGCTGCGCTCCCTCGGCGCACGCGTGGACGCCCCCGCCACCGGCAGCCTGCCGCTGACCGTGCTCGGCGCCGGGCGGGTGGCCGGCGGCGACGTGGTGATCGACGCCTCCGCCTCCAGCCAACTGGTCTCCGGGCTGCTGCTGGCCGCGCCGCGCTTCGACCGGGGCGTGGTCGTCCGGCACGTGGGCCCGCCCGTGCCCTCCGCGCCGCACCTGCGGATGACGGTGCAGATGCTCCGGGCCGCCGGCGCGGCGGTCGACGACGGCACCCCCGACGTGTGGGTGGTCGAGCCGGGCCCGCTGACGGGGCGCGGCTGGCAGATCGAGCCCGACCTGTCGGGCGCCGTGCCGTTCTTCGCCGCCGCCCTGGTCACCGGCGGCGAGGTGACCCTCCAGGGCTGGCCGCGCAGCAGCGCCCAGCCCGTCGAGCAGCTCCGTTCGCTGCTCCAGCGGATGGGCGGCGAGGTGACCCTCTCCACCGCCGGGCTGACGGTCCGGGGCACCGGCTCGGTGCACGGCCTGGACGCCGACCTCTCCGACGTCAGCGAGCTGACCCCGGCGCTCACCGCGCTGGCCATGCTCGCCGACTCGCCTTCGGTGTTCACCGGCGTCGGCCACATCCGGGGCCACGAGACCGACCGGCTGACCGCGCTGGCGCGGGAGTTCGCCGCGCTCGGCGCCGACATCACCGAGTCCCCCGACGGGCTGGAGATCCGGCCCCGGCCGCTGCACGGCGGGGTGTTCGAGACCTACCACGACCACCGGATGGCGCACGCCGCCGCCGTGGCCGGCCTGGCCGTTCCGGGCATCGAGTTGAGCGACGTGGCGTGCACCTCGAAGACCATGCCCGAGTTTCCGGCACTATGGTCGGCGATGGTGACCGGCAAGAGCTGACACGACGGGGGGCGGGTCCTGACGACCAAGCGGCGGGAGTACGACGAGGACGACGTCCGGGTCCGTCCCGGCAGGTCGTCGCGCCCGCGTACCCGCACCCGCCCCCTGCACTCCGACGCGGTGGACGGCTTCGTGATCGCCGTCGACCGGGGCCGCTACACCTGCGTGCCGCCCGACGCCGGGCCGGACGCGCCCCTGGTCACCGCGATGCGGGCCCGGGAGCTGGGACGCAAGTCGGTGGTGGTCGGCGACCGCGTCGGCCTGGTCGGGGACACCTCCGGCGCGGCCGGGGCGCTGGCCCGGATCGTCCGGATCGCCGAGCGGACGTCGGTGCTGCGGCGCACCGCCGACGACGACGAGACGACCGCCGAGGGGCGGCTGGAGCGGGTGGTCGTCGCCAACGCCGACCAGCTGGTCATCGTCAGCGCGCTGGCCGACCCGCCGCCGCGCACCGGCTTCATCGACCGGTGCCTGGTGGCCGCGTACGACGCCGGCATCGAGCCGCTGCTCTGCCTCACCAAGGCCGACCTGGCCGGCCCCGAGGCGGTGCTCGACTACTACGCCGAGCTGGAACTGCCGTACGTGCTGATCCGCCCGGAATCCGACCTCGACGCCCTGCACAGCCTGCTCGCCGGGCGCGTCTCGGTCATGGTGGGGCATTCCGGGGTCGGCAAGTCGACGCTGGTCAACCGCCTCGTGCCGGACGCCGCCCGGGCGGTCGGCACGGTCAGCGCGATCGGCCGGGGCCGGCACACCTCCACGAGCGCGGTGGCGCTGCGACTGCCCCGGCTCCCCGGCGACGAGGACGACTCGCGGCGACGCCGCCGGGGCGCGTCCGCCGCCGCGCCACGACCCGGGGCTGCCGCCGGCTGGATCGTCGACACCCCCGGGGTGCGCAGCTTCGGGCTCGCGCACGTCTCCGCCGACAGCCTGCTGCACGGCTTCCCCGACCTGGTCGAGGGGACCGTCGACTGCCCCGCCAACTGCCCGCACACGCCGGACGAGACCGCCTGCGGGCTGGACGCCTGGGTCGCCGCCGGCAAGGCCGACGCGCGGCGGCTGGCCTCGTACCGCCGGCTGCTGGCCTCCCGGTCGGGTGAGGGCGACGCGCGGGAGCCCGACCAGCGGAATCCTGGCGACCCGCTCGCCGGGTCCTGAGGCCGGCGTCGCTACCGTCTAGGCATGCCCGGGTACGCCGACGACATCGCCCTCGCCCACCTGCTCGCCGACGCCGCCGACGCCGTCTCGACGGCCCGGTTCCGCGCGCTCGACCTGCGGGTCGAGGCGAAACCCGACCTGACGCCGGTCTCCGACGCGGACACCGCGGTGGAGCGGGAGATCCGGGCGCTGCTGGCCGCCCACCGGCCGGGCGACGGCCTGCTGGGCGAGGAGTACGGCGAGGAGCCCGCCAGCGGCCCGGACGGCCGGCGCTGGGTGGTCGACCCGATCGACGGCACGAAGAACTTCATCCGCGGCGTGCCCGTGTGGGCCACCCTGATCGCGCTGCTGGAGGGAGACCGCCCGGTCGCCGGGCTGGTCTCCGCGCCGGCGCTCGGCCGCCGCTGGTGGGGCGCGCTCGGCGAGGGCGCGTACGCGGGGCCGGACGCCGCCGGCGGCGCGCCGATCCGGGTCTCTGCGGTACGGGACCTCGCGGACGCGAGCTTCTGCTACTCGTCGCTGACCGGGTGGGAGTCCGCCGGCCGGCTGGACGCGATGCTCCAGCTCATGCGGGACACCTGGCGCAGCCGGGCGTACGGCGACTTCTACGGCTACATGCTGCTGGCCGAGGGCGCGCTGGACGTGATGGTGGAGCCGGAGCTGTCGCTGTGGGACGTCGCCGCGCTGGTGCCGATCGTCACCGAGGCGGGCGGGACATTCACCGACCTGGCCGGCCGGCCCGCCCCCTCCGGCGACGCCGGGACCGAGAGCAGCGCCGTGGCCAGCAACGGCGCGCTGCACGCCGACATCCTCGCCCGGCTGGGTCGGCCAACCGAGCACTGACCTCCGGCAGCCTCTATCCTCGCCAGGTGGTCTCCTCCGGTTGGTGCTTCCTCGCGGCCATGATCGTCGCGTACGGCGTCGCCAACCTGCTCCAGTCGGTGGCCGCCGCCCGCACCACCGTGCACCACACCTTCGACCCGGGGCTGCTGCTGCGGCTGGCGGGGCACCGCACCTACCTGGTCGGGCTCGGCTGCCAGGTGGCCGGGTTCGTGCTGGCCCTGCTCGCCCGCCGGGACCTGCCGCTGTTCCTGGTCCAGTCCAGCGTCGCCGCCGGGCTCGGGGTCACCGCCCTGCTCGGCGTGCTGGTGCTGAAGTGGCGGCTGCCGGCCGCCGAGGTGGCCCTGCTGGTGCTGCTGTTCGCCGGGATCACCGCGTTGGTGCTCTCCGCCGAGCCCGCGCCCGCCAAGCCGCTCGGCACCGCCGGCATGATCGCCCTGGCGGCGACGCTCGGCGTGATCGCCGTGATCGGCTTCTTCGCCGTACGCCTGCACGGGGCACCCGGCTCGGTGGCGCTCGGCGCGCTGGCCGGGCTGGCGTTCTCCGCCGCCGCGGTGGCCGCCCGGCCCCTCGCCTCCGCCCCGACGCCGGAGGCGTTCGTCCAGGATCCGCTGCTCTACCTGCTGATCGTCCACTCGATCGTCGGTCAGCTGCTGCTCGGCCTGGCCATGCAGCGCGGCTCGACCACGGCCGCCGTGGCGGCGATGGACGCCGCCGGGGCGGTGCCCGCCGCGATCGTCGGCCTGCTGCTGCTCAACGACAAGATCTGGCCCGGACGGGAGTGGCTCGCCGCGGTCGGGTTCCTGGTCACCCTGGCGGCGGTCATCGGTCTCACCCGGTACGCCGAGCCCCAGCACCACCACGCGGTCGCCGGGGAACGGGACCGGGACATGGTGGGCGCCGGAGCGCCCGGTCGCCCGCTCTGAGCCACGGAGGGGGTCGGCCGGCCCGGGTCAGGCCGCCTCGACCGGCTTGCGGCGGGTCACCACCCGCTCGTAGAGGCGCTCCAGCGCGCCCGCCGTCCGCTCCCAGGTGTAGCTGCACCGCACCCGGTCCACGGCGGCGTGCCCGTACGCGAACCGCCCGGCGTTGTCGGCGAGCAGCCGGCGCAGCGTCACGCCCAGCGTGCGGACGTCGCCCGGCGGCACCAACCGGCCGGTGACCTCGTCGACCACCGCGTCGGCGATCCCGCCCATGGCGTAGCCGACCACCGGCACCCCGCAGGCCATCGCCTCCAACGACACCCGACCGGCGGAGGAGTAGTGCGGGGTGCAGGCGACCACGTCCGCCGAGCGGTACCAGGTGGCCATCTGTTCGTGCGGCACCGCGCCCACCAGCTTCACCTGGTCGGCCACCCCGCTCCGTTCGGCCAGCTCGCGCAGCCGACGGGCCTCGGCGTGGTTGCCGAGCTGCCCGACGGGTGGGCCACCGGCGATCACCAGCTCGGCGTCGCCGACCAGTCGCATGGCCCGGATCAGGTCCTCCTGGCCGTGCCCGGGCGAGAGGCCGCCGACGGAGAGGATCCGGGCCCGCTGGTCGCGGGGGGCGGCCTCGCCGTCGGGGTGGAACTGCGCGGTGTCGACGCCGGCCGGCACCATCGCCACGGAGGCGCGTTGCAGCCCCATCCGGGTCAGCTCGTCGACCTCGTCGTTGCACTGGGCGACCGCGATGTCCACCGCCCGGGTCAGCGCCCGCTCCAGCGGGATCCGCTCCCCCGGCCCGTCGTACTGCCGGCCGAGGTGGCGCAGCTGCTCGACGCCGAGGGAGTGGAACGTCTGCACCACCGGGATGTCCGTCTCGCGGACCGCGTGCGCGGCGGCCAGCCCGCCGACCCAGTAGTGCCCGTGCACCACCTCGGGATGCCAGTCGCCCGTCCACCGGTCGGCCAGCCAGGCGCCGAACGCGGACACGTGCGGCACCAGTTCGGCGGTGGGCAGCGGGGCGGCCGGGCCGATCGGCACCCGCTCCACCCGGTAACCGTCGACCGTCACCGTCTCCGGCAGGCCCGGATCGTCGCGGCGTTCGTACACCCGGACGTCGTGGCCCCGCGCGGCGAGTTCGGCGGCGACCCGGGCGATGTGCTGGTGGGTACCGACGGTCAGGCCGTCGCTGCCCCTGGGTGGGCCGGCGTGCGCGCAGACGAGGCCGACGCGCATGGGTCACCTCCATGCGATCTTCTCAAGCGGTGGTCCTCGGTCAGAGGGTCCCATTAACCGAACCCCCGGGAGCCGAAACCTGGCAGATCGGGAAGAGCCCGGCGGGTGCTTGCGCGACGGCAACTGTCCCGGGACGCCGACACGCCGTGCCCGGGGCCACGACTATCCGAACGGCGTCGGCCGCATGACCCCTGCCGACGGGGGTACGGGCGAAGAATGCCTCTGACCCGCAGCCTCGCCGACGCCACCGTCGTGCTCACCGGTGCCTCCAGCGGCATCGGCACGGCCACCGCGTACGCCCTCGCCCGGCGCGGCACCGCCGTGGTGCTCGCCGCCCGCAGCGAAACGGCGCTGGAGGAGGTCGCCGTACGGTGCCGGGAGCTGGGCGGTCGGGCGCTGGTGGTGCCGACCGACGTGACCGACCCGGCGGCCGTCGAGCGGCTCGCCGCCCGCGCGGTCGCCGAGTTCGGCCGGATCGACGGCTGGATCAACAACGCCGCGGTCGGCGCGGTCGGGCTCTTCGACGAGATCCCCGTGGAGGAGTTCCGCCGGGTGCTGGAGGTGAACCTGCTCGGCGCCGCGTACGGCACCCGGGCCGCCCTGCCCCACCTGAGCGCGGCGGGCGGCGGGGTGCTGATCAACAACGCCTCGGTGCTGGCCGAGGTGGCGATGCCCTACCAGTCGGCGTACAACGCCGCGAAGCACGGCATCCGCGGGCTGGCCGACACGGTCCGTCAGGAGATGCGGGTCACCGGGCGGGGCGACATCTCCATCTGCACGGTGCTGCCGGCCACCATCGACACCCCGTTCTTCCGGCACGCCGCCAACCACAGCGGCCGGGAACTGGTGCCGCCACCCCCGGTCTACCCGCCGGAGGTGGTGGCCGAGACGATCGTCCGGCTGCTGCGCCGCCCGAGACGCGAGGCGTACGCCGGCGGGGCCGCCCGGCTGATCGGCCTCCAGTGGCGGCTCGCCCCGGCGGTCGCCGAGCGGGTCCTCGGCTGGTACACGCACCGCACGCAGTTCGGGCCCGCCCCACGGCCCGAGAGCACCGGCAACGTCTTCCACGCCGACGCGGCGGCGCGGCGCGAGGGCGGCTGGCACGGCCGGCGGCGGCACCTGGTGCGGATGACCGCCGCCTTCGGGCTGGCGGCGGCGGGGACGGCCGTCGGGACGGTGGCCGCGATGACCCGCCGCGCGCGAACGGACCGCTGATGTCGGCGGCGGAGCGGTCGGGTGCGCGGTCCGGGCCGGCGGTGCACAATGAGGCGATCATGGCGACCGACGCGCGCTGCCGGGTGGATGCGGACGAGGCGTCCGGGGTGCTCCGGCTGACCGGGACGCTCGACCGGTCCGGTGTCGACGTGGTGCGCGACGGCCTGCTCGCCCGGTTCTGCGGGCAGCCCGGCCCGGTGGTCGCCGACCTCACCGCCCTGCGGGTGGCCGACCCGGCGGCCCGGGACGTCTTCGCCGAGGTGCACCGGGAGGTGCGCGACTGGCCCGCCGCCGACCTGCTGCTCTGCGATCCGACCGGCGCCGTCGAGGGGGTGCCGGCCTGGCCGACCCTGGCCGGAGCGCTGGCCGCCGCGCCGCCGGCCGCGGTGGTCGAGACCTACCTTCCCCCCGTCGTCGGGGCGGCCCGGCAGGCCCGGCAGCTCGTGACGGAGGGGTGCGGGCGGTGGGGGATGTCCGAGCTGATCGAGCCGGCCTGCATCGCGGTCACCGAGATGGTGAACAACGTGGTCGCCCACGCGCACACTCCGATGACGGTCCGCCTGGCCCCCCGGGACAGCACGCTGCACCTGGCGGTACACGACCACTCGCCGCGGCAGCCGGCGTTCACCGGGCAGGCGCCGCCGGACACCGCGGGCGGGCGCGGCCTGCTGCTGATCGACACCGTCGCCCGCAGCTGGGGCAGCAGCCGGGTGCCGGACGGCAAGGTCGTCTGGTGCGTGCTGCACGCCGACGACGAGACCCCCGCCCGGCACGGCTGACCGCCGCCCCGATTCCTGCCCCGCCGTCCCCCGACGTGCCGCTTCCGCCCGGATGGCCACGGGCGGCACCGGTTATGCCGGGAGGGCAGTGGGTAGTGATCAGCCATGCGCGACGACGAGTACCCGACCCCCGTGTCCGATCCCGAGGCGGAGGGCCTGCCCGACACCGCCGACGACGACTCGACCGCCAACGACGACGTCCTGACCGGGCGCGAGGCGGACGGCCCGGACCCCGCCCAGCTGCCTGGCGACCGGACGCCGGTCGCGGTGGACCGGTACGGGAACACCGCCGAGGAGCAGCTGGACGGCGAGTCGCTGGACTACAAGCTCGACCGGGAGCAGCACGAACGCCCGGCCGACGACCCGCTCGCCGGCCCCGTCGACCCGGACATCGCCGCCGAGGCCGACAGCGAGGAGGCGGCGGCGCAGGCCCAGCTCGACGCCGACGTGATCGACCCCGGCCCCACCTCCGACCCGGACTCGCCCGTGTCCCTCTACGACCACGGCCAGCTCGGTGGCGTCGGCGACGGCCAGGTCGGCCGGCTCGTCGAACCGGACGAGGGGGCACACACCGACCAGGAGACCGACTCGGTGGCGTACGACGCCGGCTCGGCCGGCGGCGGCGCGAGCGCCGAGGAGCTGGCCATCCACGAGACGCGTCCGCCGCACTCGGTCTGAACCGACCCGGGGCCGTCGGGGAACCCTTCGGGGGCGGTTCCCCGGCGGCCCTCAGTCGTCGAGGCCCCGTTCGATCGCGTACCGGGTCAGCTCGACCCGGTTGTGCAGCTGGAGCTTGCCGAGCGTGTTCTGCACGTGGTTCTGCACGGTGCGGTGGGCCAACCCGAGCCGCTCGGCGATCTGCTTGTAGGACATCCCCTTGGCGACCAGGCGCAGCACCTCGGTCTCCCGGTCGGTGAGCCGGGGTGCCGGGCCGACGCCCCGGGCGTCGGGTCCGGCGGCGTGGTCGGCGCCGCCCGGGTCGGCCGCGAGCCGGCGGTACTCGCCGAGGACGAGCCCGGCCAGGCCGGGCGTGAAGACCGGCTCCCCCGCCGCCGTCCGGCGCACCGCCTCCAGGAACTCCGCCGGGGCGGCCGACTTGACCAGGTAGCCGGTGGCGCCCGCCTTCACCGCGTCGAGCACGCTCTGCTGCTCGCCGCTGGCCGAGAGCATCAGCACCCGCACCTCCGGCAGCACGGCGCGCAACCCGCGGACCACCTCCACCCCCGAGACGTCCGGCAGTTGCAGGTCGAGGACCACCACGTCCGGCCGGGCGGCGGCGGCGACCCGCAGCGCCTGCCGGCCCTCCCCGCTGGCGGCCACGACGACGTGGCCGGCCTCGGTGAGGTCCCGGGCCACCCCCTCCCGCCACATCGGGTGGTCATCCACCACCATCACCCGTACGCCTGTCACGGGAGCACCTCCTTCGTTCGCGACCGCGGGGCTCGCAGACCCGGCTCACTCCTCGCGCTCACGGGCCCTCCCGCGAAACGGTCAGTTCCAGCTCGGTGCCGACGCCCGGCGCCGAGGTGATCCGCACCGTACCGCCGAGTTCGGCGAGGCGGCCCCGGATCGACCGGGCGACGCCGAGCCGGCCCTCGGCGGCGGCCTCCTCCAGCCGGCCGTCCGGAAACCCCGGCCCCTCGTCGCGGATCGACACGGTCACCGTCACCCCCTCGTCCTCGACGAGCACCCAGGCCCGCCCGTCGGTGTGCCGGGCCACGTTGTCGAGGGCGGCGGCGGTCGCGGCGGCCAGCTCGTGGGCGACCCGCCCGGGCAGGGGCACCGGGGTGGCCGGCGCGGACAGCGAGACCGTCGCCGAGGCGTACCGGCCGAGCAGCCCACGCAGGTCCACGGACCCGCCGTGCGCGGTGGGGCCGGCCGGCGCGGCGCCGCCGATCAGGGCGCGCAGCGCGGCCTCCTGCTCACCGGCGAGCCGGGCCAGTTCCCCGGCCTCGCCGTCCAGGTGGGCGCCGCGCCGCTGCACCAGCGCGAGCACCTGGAGCACGGAGTCGTGGATGTCCCGGGCCAGCCGCTCCCGCTCCCGGGTGGCGGCCTCCAGCTCCACCGCCCGGTGCAGCCGTTCCTCGGCGGTCACCGCCAGCCGGGCGACGTGCCCGACCACCACGCCGGCGAGCAGCAGCAGGATCGCCCCGGTGAGCGACGACTGGCCGATCCGTTCGCGGGTGGCGAGGTCCGCCGCGCCGAGCACCAGCGCGGCGACCGTGCCCCGGCGCCGGCCGCCGGAGACCGCCCAGGCCAGCACCGGTCCGGCCAGCCAGGCCACCGCGAGGCTGGGCACGCCGGCGGCGAGCGCCGTCCGCCCGATCACCCACGGGGTGGCCAGCATGATGCCGAGGACGACCCCCAGGTCCGCCAGGAGCAGCGGCCAGCCCCGTCGGGCCGGGTCGGCGTAGCCGACGGCGGTCACGCCGGTCCAGGCCGCCATCAGCAGGACCAGGCCCCCGGCCGCGAGCGGGTGGGCGTACCGGTCGGCGTCCCGGAGCGCCAGCACGCAGACGTACGCCAGGGAGGCCACCCGGAACACGGCGATGGCCCGCCAGAGCGGGACCTCGAAACCACCGGGCGGCGTCGACACGCCCGTCACGATGCCACAACCGTCGGGACGGTCCCGTGGGCCGCCGGATGCGTTCGAAGAAACCCTGACGTACGGTGGAAAAGCCGCGAAACATCCACGATCCGCTGTCGGGACGGGGCCATGACGAATGCGGAACCCGGGGCACAGCGTACGGTTGTGCCCATCGAACCTTCCCTCCTCATCGCTGAGGCCTTCGACCAGGCCCAGGTGACCGAGCTTCGCCACTCGGTCACCTCCTGCGCGCACGCGGCAGGGCTGAGCGGGCAGCGCCTGGACGACTTCGTGCTCGCGGTCAACGAGTTGATCACCAACGCGGTCCGGCACGGCGGCGGCCGGGGCTGGCTGCGGCTGTGGCGGCAGTCGGGCCAACTGTTCTGCGAGGTCTCCGACCACGGGCAGGGAATCAGCACGCAGCGGCTGGGCGACCGGAGCCGCCCCGCCGCCGACACCGCCGGCGGGTGGGGCCTCTGGCTGGCCCGGGAACTCAGCGACAGCATGGACGTGGAGACCGGCGCGCGCGGCACGACCGTCCGCATCAGCGCCGCCACCGTGGCCCCCCAGCACACCGGCCGCCACCGCTGCGGCTGACCCCCGCGCGGACTCACGCGAGGGCCTGCCGCCCGGGGCCGGTCAGGCGAAGAGGGCGCTGACCGATTCGCCGTTGTGGATCCGGCGCATCGCCTCGGCCAGGGCCGGCGCCACGGACAGGATCTCCAGCTTCGGCACCCGCTTGTCGGCGGGGATCGGCACCGTGTTGGTGCAGACGATCTCCAGCACGCCCTCCTGCTCGCTCAGCCGCCGCAACGCGCCGCTGGAGAAGAGGCCGTGCGTGCAGGCCAGCCGGATCGAGCGGACCTTCAGCTCGCGCAGGTGCTCCATCAGCTCGATCACCGTGCTGCCCTTGGCGATCTCGTCGTCCAGCACGATCACGTCCCGGTCGGCCACGTCGCCGATCACCGCGCTGATCTTGACCCGGTCGTCGCTGAACCGCTGCTTCGCCCCGGCGGCCACCCGGGTGCCGAGCCGCCGGGCGAACGCCGCCGCCTCCTTGGCGTTGCCGAGGTCCGGCGAGACCACCACCGTGTTGCTCAGGTCGTAGCGGGTGAAGTGGTCGGCCAGCTCGCGCAGCGCGTGCAGGTGGTCGACCGGCACGCTGAAGAAACCGTGCACCTGGGGCGAGTGCAGGGTCATCGCCAGCACCCGGTCCGCGCCCGCCGAGGTGAGCAGGTCGGCGACGAGCCGCCCGCCGATCGAGATGCGCGGCGCGTCCTTCTTGTCGGACCGGGCGTACGCGTAGTGCGGCAGGACCACGGTGATCCGGCCGGCCGAGGCGCCCCGGGCCGCGTCGATCATGAGCAACAGCTCGACCAGGTTCTCCTGCACGGGCGGCACCAACGGCTGGATCAGGAAGACGTCCCGCTCCCGGCAGTTGGCCTGCAACTGCACTTCCAGGCAGTCGTTGGCGAACCGGGAGACCCGCACCGGGTGCAGCGGCACATCGAGGTGGGCACAGATCTCGGCGGCGAGTTCGGGGTGGGCGGTACCACTGAAGACGGCGATGTCACGCACGTCCGCACATCGTACGGACGGGAACGGGACCCGTTCCCCGCCGGGGCCCGCCGCAGGCCGGCGAAGAGCGGCCGGGCCGGGTACGGTGCTGCCGTGACCCCCCAGTACGTCGCCGCCATCGACCAGGGCACCACCTCCTCGCGGTGCATCGTCTTCGACCGGGCCGGGGAGATCGTCTCCGTGGCCCAGCGGGAGCACCGGCAGATCTTCCCCCGGCCGGGCTGGGTGGAGCACGACGCCGAGGAGATCTGGGACAACGTCCAGCGGGTGGTCCGGGAGGCGCTGCACGCCGCCGGCACCGACGCCGCCGGGCTCGCCGCCGTGGGCATCACCAACCAGCGGGAGACCACGCTCGTCTGGGACCGGGCCACCGGCCGACCGGTGGCCAACGCCGTCGTCTGGCAGGACACCCGCACCGCGCCGCTGCTGCGCGAGCTGGATCAGGCGTACGGCGAGGAGCGGTTCCGCTCCCGCACCGGGCTGCCGCTGGCCACGTACTTCGCCGGGCCGAAGCTGCGGTGGCTGCTGGAGCACGTCGACGGGCTGCGCGGGCGCGCCGAGGCCGGCGAGGTGCTCTTCGGCACGATGGACAGCTGGCTGATCTGGAAGCTGACCGGCCGGCACGTCACCGACGTCACCAACGCCAGCCGCACCCTGCTGATGGACCTGACCACCCTCGACTGGGACCCGGAGCTGCTCGACGCGATGGGCGTGCCGGCCGCGATGCTGCCGGAGATCCGCAGCTCCGCCGAGGTCTACGGGGAGGCCACCGGCGTCCTGGCCGGGGTGCCGGTGGCCAGCGCGCTCGGCGACCAGCAGGCCGCCCTGTTCGGGCAGACCTGCTTCCAGCCGGGCGAGGCCAAGTGCACCTACGGCACCGGCAGCTTCCTGCTGCTCAACACCGGCGCCAGCCCGGTCCCCTCCACCCACGGCCTGCTCACCACGGTCGCCTACCGCATCCACGGCCAGCCCGCCGCGTACGCGCTGGAGGGGGCGATCGCGGTCACCGGCTCACTGGTGCAGTGGCTGCGCGACAACCTCGGGCTGATCTCCAGCGCGCCCGAGGTGGAGGAGCTGGCCCGCACCGTCGACGACAACGGCGGCTGCTACGTCGTGCCGGCCTTCTCCGGGCTGTTCGCCCCGCACTGGCGCAGCGACGCGCGCGGGGTGATCGCCGGGCTGACCGGCTACATCACCAAGGGGCACCTGGCCCGGGCGACGCTGGAGGCGTCCGCCTGGCAGACCCGCGAGGTGGTCGACGCGATGAACGCCGACTCCGACGTGGCGCTGCGCCGGCTACGGGTCGACGGCGGGATGACCGCCAACGGGCTGCTGATGCAGTTCCTCGCCGACGTGCTCGACGTGCCGGTGGTCCGGTCCCGGATCACCGAGACCACCTGCCTCGGCGCGGCGTACGCGGCCGGCCTGGCGGTCGGCTTCTGGCCGGACCTGGCGACGCTGCGCGCCCACTGGCGCTCCGACGCGCAGTGGGAGTCGACGATGGAGCCGGCGCACCGGGAGCGGGAGCTGCGCAACTGGCGCAAGGCCGTCCAGCGCACCCTCGACTGGGTGGACTGACCGCCGCGCCGCCCTGACCGCCTGGCCGGGCGGTCGAGCGCGCGGGCGGTCGGTCGGTCGGTCGGTCGGGCGCCAACGTCGTCGCGCCCCCGGGCGTGGCGGCCTCGGGGTCAGTCCCAGCGGTTGCCGGTGAGCTTCTCGTAGACGTCGACGTAGCGGGCCCGGGTCGCCTCGACCACCTCGGCCGGCACCTCGGGCGCCGGGGCCTGCTTGTCCCAGCCGCTCTCCACCGCCCAGTCCCGGACGTACTGCTTGTCGTAGGAGAACTGCGCCCGCCCCGGCTGGTACGACTCGGCCGGCCAGAACCGCGACGAGTCGGAGGTGAGCAGCTCGTCGCCGACGGTCAGCGTGCCGTCCGGCGCCCAGCCCAGCTCGATCTTGGTGTCGGCGATCAGGATGCCCCGGTCGGCGGCCAGCTCGGCGCCCCGGCGGTAGACGTCGAGCGTGATCCGGCGCAGCCGCTCGGCGGTCTCGGCGCCGACCTTGTCCACCACCTCGGCGAAGGTGATCGGCTCGTCGTGCTCCCCCACCGGCGCCTTCGTCGACGGGGTGAAGATCGGCTCGGGCAGGATGGACGCCTCGACCAGCCCGCGCGGCAGCTCGACGCCGGAGACCGCGCCGGTGCGCTGGTACTCCTTCAGGCCGCCGCCGGTCAGGTAGCCCCGGGCGACGCATTCCACCGCGACCATCTCCAGCCGCCGGCAGCGGATCGCCCGACCGGCGAACTCCGCCGGCACGTCGGTGGCGGAGATGACGTGGTTCGGCACCAGGTCGGCCAGTTGCTCGAACCACCACAGCGAGAGCGCGGTGAGCAGCTTGCCCTTGTCGGGGATCGGCGTCGGCAGCACCACGTCGTAGATCGAGATGCGGTCGGAGGCGACCAGGATCAGGTCCTCGCCGTCGGCGTAGACGTCCCTGACCTTGCCCGAGTGCAGAAGTTCCACGCGCCCTAGTACACCACGCGGGCCGCGTAGGGCCTCCGCCGGTGGCTGCGGGCATCGATGCGTACGCCTGGGGTGTGCTGGTGTGGCCGGACGTACGTTGACACCCATCCGCGCGCCTGCGTGAATGATCCGGCCGCCCACCCCACGGTCCGCCAGGAGTTCTTCGTGCCCGTCGCCCGATCCCCGCTGTCCCGCGCCGGAGCGGACCCGGGCCGGCGTCGGGTGCTCGCCGCGATGCTGGGTGCGCCGGTGCTCGCGACCGGCGGGCTCACCGGGTGCACCGAGGGCCGGGCGGCCCCGGTGGAGACCGGGCCGGTCGAGCTGTCGGTGTTCTGGTACGGCGGGGCGAAGCGGGCCGAACTCACCGAACGGGCGCTGCGGCTCTACACCGACCGCAATCCCCGCGTCGGTTTCCGGGTCACCTGGCAGGGCGCCGGCGGCTACTACGACCGGCTGGCCACCCAGGCCGCGGGCGGCAACGTGCCCGACCTGATCCAGCTCGACGACAGCATGCTCACCGAGTACGCCCACCGCGAGATCGTCCTGGACCTCAGCGGGTACGTCGCCGACCACCGCCTCGACCTGCGCACCCTGCCCCCGGGCCTGGTCCGGTACGGCCAGGTCGACGGCCGTACGGTCGGCGTCGCCGCGGCACAGACCGCCGCCGCCGTGGTCTACGACCGCACGCTGCTGCGCCGGCTGCGGCTGCCCGAGCCGAGCACGGGAATGTCCTGGGCGGAGTACGTCGCCTGGGCGCGGCGGGTCACCCGGGTGAGCGAGGGCCGGGTGGCCGGCACGATGGACCCGTCCGGCGACTCCCGGGCGTTCTGGCTCTGGCTGCGGGGCCAGGGCGGTGAGTTCTACCGCGGTCGACAGCTCGGCTTCGACGCCGACGCGTTGATCGAGTGGTTCGAGCTGTGGCGGCGGGCCCGGTCCGGCCGGGCGACCCCGAGCGCCGCCCTGGTGGAGCAGGCCGACGGCGGCGAGCCGACCCGGCAGCTCGTGGTCACCGGCGCCACGGCCGCCTCGTTCGCCTGGTCGCACCAGTTGCCGGAACTCCAACGCCTCACCGACGCCGAACTCGGCCTAGCCGCCATGCCGGGTCCCCCGGAAGCGCAGTGGCACCGGGCGTCGATGTACTGGGCGGCCTTCCGGGGCACCCGGCACCCCGCCCTGGTCGCGGACGTGATCAACTTCCTGACCGGCAACGGCGAGGCGGGGAGCGTGCTCGGTCACGAGCGCGGGCTCAGCCCCAGCCTCGCCGTACGCAGCTACGTCGAGGACAGCATCACCGATCCGGCGCAGCGGCGCGCGGCAGCCCTCGGCACCGCACTGGCCGCCCGGCTGGGGCCCGCGCCCAGCCCACCGCCGCAGGGCCACCCCCGGGTGCGGGCGCTACTGCTGGAGGCCGCCGAGGACATCCGCGGCGGCGAAACCGGCCCCCGAGCAGCGACGGCCCGCTTCATGGCCCAGGCGAATGCGGCGCTGGCTGGCTAGGGCCGGTCACCGCGAGGCTGCCCCGACAGGAATGCCGGCTCGGATGCTCCGCCTCGGCCGAGGCGGGACACCGTCACGCAGGCACCCCACCTCAGCGCGGCGGGGCCACCCGTCACGCTGGCGCCTGACCTCAGCGCGGCGGACCGCGTCAGCGCGGCGGGGCCACCCGTCGCGCTGGCGGGCCGCGTCAGCGCGGCGGGCCGCCCCGGCGGTTGCGCATCATGCGCAGCAGGAGGAAGACGACGCCGGCGACCACGACCAGGCAGCAGAGCAGGCCGATGAAGCCGAAGCCGCCACCGCGTCGCCGCCGTGCCGCCTCCACCACGAGCTCACCCGTGCCGGTGGACGCCCAGGCCGCGACGGGCACGAACACCGACAGCACGACCGCACCGAGGACGGCGGTCAACCGGCCCCACCACTTACCGAAAACAGACATGCCCACATCTTCGCCGACAACCGCAACCTCGGCACGTCGGTCGGCGGGGAATCCGCGTTGCGCCCAGGCACGCCCGGAGCGTTCCCTCCGGCCAGCCCAGGCCCAGGAGCCGTTCGCCGGCCGGCCCACGCCCGGCATCGTTCCGCTTGTTCGGTCCGCGCCCGGCATCGTTCCGCCGGTCAATCCGCGCCCAGCGCCGCAAGCACCTGGGGCACGAAGTCGTGGATGTCCCGGACCAGCCACTCCCGCCGGCGCCGTTTCGCCGGCCGGTCCGCGCCCGGCGCCGCGAGCAGCTGGGCACGGAGTGCTGGATGTCCCGGGCCAGGCGTTCCCGCCGGCCGGCCCGCCCAGGCGCCGTTCCACCGACCGGTCCGCGCCCGAGGCGCACGTCAACGGGGGCGCGTCGACCGGTGCGACGCGTCGACGCCGGAGGTCGAGATGCGGAGAGGCCCCGGAGACAATCTCCGGGGCCTCTCCGACGTGGTAGCGGGGACAGGATTTGAACCTGCGACCTCTGGGTTATGAGCCCAGCGAGCTACCGAGCTGCTCCACCCCGCGTCGGCTCGTTAACTCTAGCGCACTCGGCGCCAGGATGATCAGCGGACCCCCGATCCCGCGGTGGATCCCGCCCTGACCAGCGCAAACCGGCACCGAATGCCGGCGCGAGGCACCCCGCCCCCGACGCCCCAGCCCGGCTCCCGCCGCATCCGACCGCGGTGGCCGCAACAAAACAGCTCGGTCCGCCTCCGAGCCACCTCCTTTGGACGCGAGCTCCCGGCCTTCTCCCTCATGCGAACGACGGTGATCAGGACGCCATGGACCTTATCCAGGCTTTTTAGGGTCCATGGCGTCCTGATCACCGTTCGCTGGACCGGCGCTCGTGGTTGTGGCGGTGGATGCGGGGTGCCGGGGACGTCCACCCGCGCCAGTGATCGGGCCGAGTGACCGGTGTCACGTGATCCGTCCGGCCCAGCGAGCGGGGGCGGCACCGGCGGCGAGAACCGCGACCGGTCAACCCGGGTCGGTCGGAGATCGTGCTGGAGGAGGTCGGCGCGCCGAACGGCCACCACGGCGACGGAACGCGCGGCGAGCTGCGGACGCACAACCCAGCGGCGCACGATCCACCGGGACGCCCGGGGCGGTCCGACCACAGCGGCGCACGGCGGACACACAGCTCAGCGCCAGACGGCGGACGACGGGCACACAGCCCAGCGCGCCGAACGGCGGACGGCGGACGCACAACCCAGCGCGCCGAACGGCGGACGGCGGACGCACAACCCAGCGCCGGACGGCGGACGCACAGCCCGACGGCGGACGGCCAACCCAGCGCCGGACGGCGGACGCACAATCCAGCGGCGGGCAGCAGGCGGCCAGGAACCGGGATCCAGCGCCGGGAGCCGGAACCAGAAAACCAGAAGCCGGGAGCCGGAAACCAGAAGCCGGAAACCAGTCAAAGAAATCAGGACCAGAAAGCAGAAACCAGGAACCAGGAAACAGGAACCAGGAACCAGGAAACAGGAACCAGGAACCAGGAACCAGCCAGAGGATCGTCGGGCAGCGGATGGCCCGGGAATGCGGAACGGCCCCGGATTGGAGTCCGGGGCCGTTCCGACGTGGTAGCGGGGACAGGATTTGAACCTGCGACCTCTGGGTTATGAGCCCAGCGAGCTACCGAGCTGCTCCACCCCGCGTCGGTTCGTACACCGTATCCCACCGACCCCCGTCGCCGCAAAACGCCCCAGGGGACGGCCACCCGGGCCCGCGTCCCGCCGGCCGGACGGGTTCGGGATCCGGCCGGCCCGGGTGGCGTACGCCTCAGCGCAGCCAGTCCTCGATCGCGTCCACCGCCCGCCGGCTGTCGGCGTCGACCTGCGACCGCGTCGAGGAGGTGCCCTCCCAGCCCTGTTCCCAGAGCACGGTCACCACGTCACCGACCCGGATCGCCCGGACCAGCCGGACCTCGTCGCCGCCCGTGGGGTTGCCGTCGACGTCCCGGGCCGGCGTGCGGGTCTCGAACAGCACCGACCCGTCGCCGAACCCGTCGTCGGTCAGCAGCCGCAGTCGGGAGGTCGACGCGTTGCCGCCGCCCACCCCGGGTTGCGCGGGGCAGTCCCGCACCGCCGCCCGCAACTCCCGGAGGAAGTCGTCGGCCCGGCCCGGCCGGTAGAGGGTGACGGTGTGCGCGTAGCTGCCGTCCGGGACGTACCCCTGCGGGGTCTGCGGCAGCTTGTAGGCCAGGTTGCGGGTGCGGCGGTGCACGATCCCGGCGTCGCTGCGGTAGCGGGCGTCGCAGAGCGCCGGCAGCGCGTCGGTGTCCCGGAAGACCGGTTCCAGGCCCGTCCGGTTCGCGGCCGCCTGGACGAAGAACGCCCGGTCCGGGACGTTGCCGGGCGTTCGGGGCGGCGCGGCCCCGGTGCGTCCCGGCGTGGCCGCCGGCGTACGCGTAGCGCTCGGCGAAGCGCTCGGCGCGGGGGTGGCGGTCGGCGGCGCGGACACGGTCGGTGAGGCCGGTACGGTCGCCGGCGGCGGGGCGGCGGCGGGCGGCGGCAGGGGGTCGCGCTCCTCGGCGAGCACCAGCCCGGTGCCGGTTGCCAGCCCGCCGACCAGCAGGGCCGTCCCGAGCGCGGCGCCGGTGATCCGGAGCCGCGCCCGCCGGTCGGCGCGCCTCCGCAGCTCCTCGGGGACGGCCAGGGTGCGGCCGTCGGCGTCCGCGGCGAGCGACCGGTAGAGATCGGACAGTTCACGCGACATCGTTCGCCTCCAACTCCTCGGCGGGCAGGCCGGGCAGCAGCGTGGCCAGCCGCGCCCGCCCCCGCGACAACCACGACTTGACGGTTCCTGCGGGCACCCGCGCCTCCCGGGCGATGTCCTGCACCGACATGTCGAGGAGGTAGTGCAGGGCGAGCGCCTGCCGCTGGGCGGCCGGCAGCCGGCGCAGCGCGCCCGCCAGCAGCACGGCGTCCTCGTTCGGCGGCGGCACCGGCTCGGGCGGCCCGCTGCGGCTCAGCGCCACGCGCCAACCCTGCAACCGGCGCCACCGGTCAGTGGCCAGCCGGGCGACCACCAGCCGCAGCCACGCCTCCGGCGCCGGGTGGGCGGCCAGTCCGGCCCACTGCCGCCAGGCCCGGGCGTACGCCTCCTGCACCAGGTCCTGTGCCTCGGTGTGGTCACCGGCCACGGCGTAGCCGTAGCGGAGCATCCGCCGGGAGGTGCTCCGGTAGAACTCGTCGAAGCTCGTCGCGTCTCTCATGTCTCCGACCCACGCTCCCCGGTCGATCCCGCATCTTGCAGGAGAGACGGCGCCAGGGGGCGGCGGGTTGCGGGTGCCCGGCCGGTGGTCGCGAACGCGACAGCGCCCCCGGCGTCGGGACCGGATCGGTCCGTCGGCCGGGGGCGCCGCGAGGGTGGTGGTGCGGGTCAGCCGCCCGGGGTGGGTGTGGCGCTGCCGCCCGGTGCCGGGGAGACCGGGGCGCTGGCGCCGGGCGTCGGGGAGGCGCTGGCACCGGTGGCGGCCCGCTGGGCCTGCTGGAAGGCGGTGAGCGCCTCGTCGAGTGCCTTCAGCGCGCGTCCGTACCGCTCGAAGTCGCCCGAGGTCTGCGCGGCCCGGACCTCCGCGATGGCGGTCTGGAGGCGGTTCGCCGCCTCGGCCAGCTCGCCGGTCAGCGGAGGTGCGGTCCCACCCGGCGGCGTGCCCCCGGCCGGCGGCGGGGCACCACCGGCGGGCGGCGGGGCGCCCGGGGCGGCGGCCTGCTTGCCCTGCTCGACGAGCTGCTTGATGCCGTCGGCCACGTTGTTGGCCAGCACCACGTAGGAACCGCCGTCGCCGTAGGACATCAGCACCCGCTGCAACAGCGGCGGCGCGTTCTGCGCGGCGGTCTTCACGTAGACCGGCTCGATGTAGAGCATGCCGTCGCCGAACGGCAGGGAGAGCAGGTTGCCGTACTGCACCTGGGCCTGCTGGGACTGGAGCAGGTTGAGCTGCTGCCGGATGTTCGCGTTGTTGGTCATCGACTGGTGCACCTGCACCGGGCCGGAGACCCGCGTCTGGTCGGGCAGGTCGAGCACCTCCAGCCTCGGCTGCCCGTCCACGTACGAACCGGAGATCAGCGCGGCGAGGTTCTCCCGGCCGTTCGGGGTGACCGCCGAGGTGAGCTGGAAGCGCGCCGAATCCTGGCCGGGGAACTGCGTGTAGAGGTAGTAGGGCGGCTGCTTCTGGCCGGTGTCGGGGGCGTCCGGCACGTTCGGCACCTGCCAGAAGTCCGTCTCCGAGTAGAAGGCGCCCGGGTCGGTCACGTGGAACCGGGTCAGCAGGTTGCGCTGCACCTTGAACAGGTCGGCCGGGTAGCGGAAGTGCTCGGCCAGCTCGGCCGGGATCTCCGACTTCGGCACCACCAGGTCACCGCCGAACGCCTTGTTCCACGCCTTGAGCACCGGGTCGGTCTCGTCGAACTCGTAGAGCCGGACCGTGCCGTCGTACGCGTCGACGGTGGCCTTCACGGAGTTGCGGATGTAGTTGACGTTCTCGCGGGCGAGCTGGAAGGTGCCCCGCCCGGTCAGCTCGTCGGCCGTCTGCTCCTGGAGGTTGACGCGCTCGGCGTACGGGTAGGTCGCCGCCGTGGTGTAGCCGTCGATGATCCACTGGATCCGGCCGTCCACCACCGCCGGGTACGGGTCGCCGTCGAGGGTGAGGAACGGGGCGACCTTCTCCACCCGGTCGCGGGGGTTACGCACGTAGAGCAGCTTCGAGTTGTCGTTGACCGCGTCGGAGAGCAGGAAGTTCGACTCCTGCTCCTTGATCGCGTAGAGCAGCCGCCGGGTGAACGAGCCGATCTCGACGCCGCCCTCACCGGTGTAGGTGTAGGACTCGCCGCCCTCGCCGACCGGGCGGTCGAACTCCGCCTTCCGCGCCGGGTCGGTCTGGCCGACGATCGCGTAGTCGCTGGCGTCCATCCGCTCGCCGTAGTAGACGCGGGGCTGCTTCGCCGCGATCTGCTCGGTCTGCGAGGCGCACTGCTCGGTCGTCTGCTGCCCCTGCTCCTTCTGCTGCTCCTGCGGGTCGCCGAGGAAGCCGGAGACGAAGAAGGGCTGGCCGCCGCAGACCACCCGGTTGCCGGGCGCCGCCACGAGCCCGTAGCCGTGGGTGTAGACGGTGTGCCGGTTGATCCAGGTGTTCTGCTGGGGGGTCAACTGCCGGTAGTTGACCTCGCGGAGGCCCACCACGTAGTCCTGCACCTTGCCGTTGACCCCGTACCGGTCGACGTCCAGCTTCTCGCCGAAGTCGTAGAACTGCCGGACCTGCTGGCGCTGGGTGTACGTCTCGGAGACCAGTTGCGGGTCGAGCAGCCGGATGTTCGGCACCACGGAGGTGTCCGTGGCGAGGGTCGCCGGCGGGGTCAGGTTGCTCGCCGCGTACGGCGTGGTGGTGGCCGCCTCCAGGCCGAACGCCGAGCGGGTGGCCTTGATGCTCCGCTCGATGTACGGCGCCTCCTTCTCCTTCGCGCTGGGCTTGACCTCGAAGGTCTGCACCGCCCAGGGGTAGATGCCGCCGATGGCGACGGCGGAGACGCCCAGCAGGGCGAGCGAGATGCCCGGCCAGACCAGGTTCCGCATCCAGGCGTTGGAGAAGACGATGATCGCGATCGCCACGACGATGGAGATGTAGGCGAGGATCTCCTTGGCCGGCAGCAGCGCGTTGACGTCGGCGTAGCCGGCGCCGTAGACGGGCCCGTCGCCGTACTCCAGCAGCATCGCGCGCCGGTCCAACACGTACGCGAGCGCCTTCAGCAGGACGAAGACCGCGACGAGCGTGCTCAGATGGGCCCGGGCGGCATTGGTCATCCGGTCGCCGACGCCCTGGAGCCGGACGCCACCGAAGACGTAGTGCACGGCGAGCGCACCGATCACGGAGAGCACCACCGCGGTGAAGCCCACTCCGAGCAGGTAGCGCAGGAACGGCAACTGGAAGACGTAGAAGCCGACGTCGATGCCGAACTCGGGGTCCTTCACGCCGAAGTCCCCGCCGTTGCGGAAGAGCAGCCACTGGTTCCACCGGCTCTGCGCCGACAGCCCGGCGAAGAGGCCGACCACCGCGGCGACCAGCGCGATCCACAGGCCGAGCCGGGGGCCCAGCAGCATCCGGTAGCGCTCCAGGGTGGCCTGCTCGGGCGAGTGCGGGCGCATCCGCGGGCGCAGCCGCTGGGCCAGCCAGAGGTTGCCGCCGACGATCAGCGCCATGCCCAGGCCGACGACGAAGAAGAGCATCAGCCGGGTCGTCAGCACCCCGGTGAAGACCCCGGTGTAGCGGACCTCGTCGAACCACAGCCAGTCCGTCCACGCCTGGACACCCCAGCCGAGCAGGGTGAAGAGCACGAACACCCCGACCAGGACACCGATCGTGACGCGCCCGCGTCGGCTCATCCTCGGCAGGGGGCTGCTGCTCTTCATGACCACTGTTGGCTCCGCACGCTCGATGTGATCGGCTCCGACCAGGCACCCAGAGTACGGGGTGTTCCTGAACGTGTCGGTCCAAGGTCACACGGCGTCGCGCCGCGCGGCGGAAGCGTCGATGGGCGGGCGGCCGGTGCGGGCCCGCCACGTACGCCGGGAACGCCCGCGCCCATGGTCAGCAGCGGGTCGGCTGACCCCCGGCGCGCAGCGTCTCCAGCGTGGTCAGTGCCTCGTCCAGCGAGCCGACCTTCAGCAGCGGCAGCCCGGGCTGCGGGTTGCGTACGGCCTCGGCGCAGTTCGCCGCCGGCACCAGGAACGCCACCGCGCCGGCCTCCTTCGCGCCCACCAGCTTCTGGGCGATGCCGCCGATCGGGCCGACCCGGCCGGAGTCGTCGATCGTGCCGGTGCCGGCGATGACCTTGCCGCCGGTCAGGTCCTCCGGGGTCAGCTTGTCCACGATGCCGAGGGCGAACATCAGGCCGGCGCTCGGCCCGCCGATGTCCTCCAGGTCGATGCTCAGGGTGAACGGGTGCGGCTGCTGCTGCTCGATCTCGACGCCGATGCGGGGCCGCCCGTCCTGCTCCCGGCTGCTGACCTTCGCCGTCGCGGCGGCGCCGTCGCGGGTGTAGCCGATCTCCAGCGCGGTCCCGGCCGGCTTCGCCCTGATCAGCTCCGTGAGGCGCGCGGCCAACGGGACCGGCTCCCCGTCCACCGAGGTCAGCACGTCGCCGGGCTTGAGTACGCCGGCCGCCGGGCCGTCGGCGGCGACGGTCTTGACCACCACCTGCACCGGGTACCCCAGCTCGCGCAGCGCCGCGGTCTCCGCGCTGGTCTGCGAGACCTTGAAGTCCTCCGCGTTGCGCTCCTCGACCTCCTTGCGGGTCTCCCCGGGCGGGTACACCAGCTCGCGCGGCACCACCGCCTCGTCGTCGGAGAACCAGCCCTGGATCGCCGAGCGCAGCTTGACCGAGGGCTGCACCCCGACCGTGGTCAGCCGGAGCTGGCCGGCGGAGGTGGACGTCTCCCGGCCGGTGACCTGGATGACCTCCTTGCCGTTCTCCTTGCCGAGCGTGTTGACGGTCGGCCCCGGGCCGAGCACCACGTACGGGATGGGCGCGCCGAGCACGCCGATGCTGAGCAGAGCGGTGAGCAGAGCACCGAGCAGGACGGTCACGCCGCGACGTCTCATGCGGCAGAGCGTACCGACCGGGATCGGGGCCTCCGGCGGGTGAATCGCGACTTCGCCCTCAGCGCAACGCCAGCGGCAGCTACCTGGGGCGCGGCGCGCGTACCGTAGACGTCGTGCCTGATATTCCGTTCGGTTTCGCGCTCCCGGGTGGGCAACCACCAGACCCCAACGATCCCGCGCAGATGCAGCAGTTCATGTCGCAGTTGCAGCACCTGCTCTCCGCGTCGGGCAGCGGGCCGGTCAACTGGGACCTGGCCCGGCAGGTGGCCGCCAGCCAACTCGCCGCCGCCGGCGACCCGGCGGTGTCGCCCTTCGAGCGCAACGCGGTGGAGGAGGCGTTGCGGCTCGCCGACCTGTGGCTGGAGCCGGCCTCCGCCCTGCCCTCGGGCATCCAGACCTCGCTGGCCTGGAACCGCAACGAGTGGATCTACAAGACGCTCGACGTCTGGCGCAAGCTCTGCGACCCGGTCGCCAGCCGGATGGTCGGCGCGATGGGCGACCTGGTGCCGCCGGAGGCGCGCGCCCAGCTCGGCCCGATGCAGTCGATGGTCGCCACCCTCGGTGGCGCGCTCTTCGGCGGTCAGCTCGGCCAGGCGCTCGGCTCGCTCGCCGCGGAGGTGCTCTCCGCCGGCGACATCGGGCTGCCGCTGGGGCCGGCCGGCACGGCCGCGCTGATCCCGGCCAACATCCGGGCGTACGGCGAGGGCCTGGAGCTGCCCGAGGACGAGGTGCGCCTCTACGTCGCCCTGCGTGAGGCCGCCCACCAGCGGCTCTTCCAGCACGTGCCGTGGCTGCGCGGGCACGTGCTCAACGCCGTGGAGATGTACGCCGCCGGCATCCGGGTCAACCGGGAGGCGATCGAGGAGGCGATGGGCCGGGTCGACCCGACCGACCCGGAGTCGATGCAGGCGATCGCGCTGGAGGGCATCTTCACGCCGGAAGACAGCCCGGCGCAGAAGGCGTCGCTGGCCCGGCTGGAGACCGCCCTGGCCCTGGTCGAGGGCTGGGTGTGCCACGTGGTCGACAGCGCGGCGAGCGGCCGGCTGCCCAACGTGGTGAGCCTGGGCGAGGCGTTCCGCCGCCGCAGGGCCGCCGGTGGCCCGGCCGAGCAGACCTTCGCGGCGCTGGTCGGCCTGGAGCTGCGTCCGCGCCGGCTGCGCGAGGCGGCGGCCCTCTGGGCGGCGCTGACCGAGCACCGGGGCATCTCCGGTCGGGACGCCCTGTGGGGCCACCCCGACCTGCTCCCCTCCGACGACGACTTCGCCGACCCGGTCGCCTTCGCGATGTCCGAGTGGGACCTCGGCGAGCTGGAGAGCTTCGACTTCAGCGCGCCGGGCGGCCCGGAGGAGAAGGCCCCGGGCGAGCCGGAGCAGCGGCGCCCGGACGACGAGCCCGAGGGCGGCGACAACCGCCCCTGACCTGCCGACGGCGAATGCCGCCCGACCCGCCCGGGTCGGACGGCCCCTGCCGGCGATCGACGGGGTCGTGACCGGGTGCCCGTCCGCAGCAGCTCAGCGGGGCTGTGCGGTGCCGGAGAGCAGGGCGCGGGTGGTCTCCCAGCCCTCCACCGCCGGGTCGAGGAAGGCCAGGTCGTCCGGCCCACGCAGGCGTCGCCAGGCCGGGGTCACCGCCAGGTCGCCGGGTCGCGGCGCCGCCGCGCGCACGGCCGCGGGCCGCGCGGTGTCCAGGTCCAGCGCCGGCAGCCACGCCGGTACGGGCAGCCGCGTGGCCACGCCGAGCAGCCCCGGTCCACCGCCCTCGACCGGGGCGACCGCGACCGGCCGGGTGGTGAGCGGGCGCAGCAGCTTGCCGATGGTCAGGCCCGGCACGTCCGGCGCGTCGCCGGCGATCACGGCCACCTGGTCGTAGCCGGTGTCGGCGAGGGCGGCGAAGACGGCGTTCGGGGTCGCCTCGGGGACCTCGTACACGGCCGTGTCCGGCCAGACCACCGCGTCGGCCAGCCCCCGGTCCGCCGGGGTGACGGCGACGGCCGTCTCCACCTCGTTGAGCGTGGCGAGCAGATCGACCACGTCCTCGGCGAGCGCGGCCCGCCAGTCCACCGGGTCGGTACCGGGCGGCGCCCAGGTCACCGGTCCGAGCAACGCCACCACCACACGTCGGGCCACCCCACGACCCTAACCGGGCGCGCCACGAGCCACGAGCGACGGGCGCGGGGAAATCGGCGTCGAGATCTTGGCAGGAGCGGGCCCCTGGACGGGCCGTTTCCTACCAAGATCTTGCCGGCCTCGTCGGCCCCGGCAGCGCCGGCGGAAGCACCGGCAGCGTGACAGAAGGCCAGGCAGCGCCGGCAGCGTCAGTAGCGCGGGCAGGAGGCGTTGGCGCGGATCGGGACGGCGGGTGCCCGGCGGCGGTGCCGAGGGTCAGTCCGTCAGCGGGGTGCCGGAGGCCGCCGCGACGCCCTCCAGGTAGCCGCGCGCCCGCTCGGACTTCGGGTAGCGCGCGACGAGGGACCAGAACCGGGCGTTGTGGCTGGGCACGATGAGGTGCGCGAGCTCGTGCATCAGCACGTAGTCGATGACCCAGTCGGGCATGTCCCGGACGCGGTGCGAGATGCGGATCGTGCCGTCGTCGGGGGTGCAGGACCCCCACCGGCCGTTCTGGTTGGTGACCCAGCGGACGCTCGTCGGTACGGCCTGCGTGCCGTGTTCGGCGAGGTAGAGCTTGATCAGGCGGGTGGCCCGGGCGAGCAGCTCGGCGTCGGACCGGGCGAGGCGCCCCTCCCGGGCGGCGAGCCGGGCGAGCATCCGGTCGACCCACTCGCTCTCCTCGGCCCGGGAGAACTGGTCCGGGATGAGGACGACGACCCGTTCACCGTCGCGGTACGCGGACACCGTGCGTCGCCGACGCTGGCTGCGCCGCACCTCGACGACCGGCTTCCGCACCCCTGCCATCAGCGGGCCGCGCAGCCTCGGATTCCTGTCACGAAGGAAAGCTAATGCGTACTGACCAGGGGTCCGCAAGGGTCAACACCCCGACACTCGCCCGGAAAATGGTGATTGGTCGGCAGGAGTCCCAAAAAATCTTTGCCGGGCCACGGCGATTCGCCGCCGTCACCCTTCGTGGCGGCCGTCCGCGGGTGCGGAGGGCGTGGCACCAGTGGCCTCCGTCGGGTGCGGCGGGCGCCCCGTCCACGTTAGGTGATCTCCGTGGCGGGCGCAGCTCGGGGTGCCCCGCACGGGGCATCTGACCGGATTCGGTCGGCGTGTCCCCGCCAAACTGACTTATCCGACGTAATTCGCCATGCACACTCTCGACGTCGACTTGCTCACAGTGACGAAGCACAGCTGACATGGAACCGCCCAGACCTGGGTAGGGTCCGCGGACCAGCGGTCACGAGCGTGGCCGCGGGAGAACGACCCCAGCGCCGGTGCCCGAGTGGCCCGCCGCCGGGAACCCCCGCCGGGACGGCATCGGCCGGCGGACGAGACGAGGAGGGCACCGTGGCCGACCAGGCCCAGACCTACAACGGTTACTGCGTCAAGTGCAAGGAGAAGCGGGATTTCGAGGGCCGCGTCGAGGTCTCGAAGACCGGGATGAACATGGCCAAGGGCAAGTGTCCGGTCTGCGGCACAACAGTGAACCGCATCCTGGGCAAGGCGAAGGTCTGACCCGTACGGATGCGCCGGAGGGGGCGGCCGTCGGCCGCCCCCTCCGGCATCACCACACCCGATCCGCCCGTCGTACCCGCTCGCGCACTGTCGGCTCGCCGACATGGTTACCGGCGAGTTGTGGATATCCCCGAATTTCCTGTGGACAGCCCTGGACAGGGCACCGCGCACCTGTGGACAACGATCGACAGTGAGCACGGACACGGTCACGATCGGTGTCATGCGCCGTGCCACGCTGCCCCGCCCCACCCTGCTGCCGGGCCTCACCAGACTCTGGCGGGACCGCCACACCCTCCAACTCGGCGTCGACCCGGGCCGCGCCGTGCTGCTGGAGATCGCCGACCCCCGGGCCGCCCGCCTGCTCGACCTGCTCGACGGCACCCGTAGCGAACGGCTGGTCCTCGCGCACGCCGTCGCCGCCGAGGTCGCCCCCGACGAGGCCCGCGCCCTGCTCGACGCCCTGCGGGCCGCGGGCCTGGTCGTACCCGCGCACACCCTGCTGCCGAAGGACCTGGCCGGCCCGCCCCGGGCCCGGCTCACCGCCGAGGCGGGGGCGCTCGCCCTGGCCGCGGCGCGGCTGCCCGGCACGCCCGCCCAGGTGCTGCGCCGGCGGCTGGCCGCCCGGGTGGTGGTCAGCGGCGCCGGCCACCTCGGCGCCCCGGTCGCCCTGGCGCTGGCCCAGGCCGGGGTGGGGCACGTGCACCCGGACCTGGCCGGCCCGGTGCGGCCGGCGGACCTGGTCGGCACGGGCATCCCGGCCGCCGCGCTCGGCCGTCCGCTCGCCCGGGCGGTACGCGACGCCGTCGAGCGGGCCGCCCCCGGCACGGGCACGGGCCCTCTCCGGCGGGGCCGGGTCGACCTGGTCGTCCAGCTCGGCACGGACCGGCCGGCCGCCCTGCTCGCCGCCGGTCACGCCCAGCGCCGCCAGCCGCACCTGCTGCTCGGCCTCCGGGAGGGCGTGCCCGTGGTCGGCCCGCTCGTCCGCCCGCCCACCGGCCCCTGCCTGAACTGCCTCGACCTGCACCGGGCGGACCGGGACCCGGACTGGCCGGCGCTGGCCGCCCAGCTCGCCACGGGCGCCGGCGAGCAGGCGTGCGCCACCGCGACCCTGCTGGCGGCCGGGGCGTACGCGGCGGCCGAGGCGCTGGCCCAGCTCGACGGGGGCACCCCGGAGACCCTGGGCTGCGCGGTGGAGATCACCGGGGCGGGGCGGTTCCGTCGCCGGACGTGGCCGCCGCACCCCTCCTGCGGATGTTCGCGACGACACCGGTGACGCCACCGAAGGCGGGGACGGGCACCCAGCCCGGCGGCAGAGCAGCCGTGGGCCCCCGGAGTCGGTAACAATGGCCGGGTGACCGACATCCCGCGCCGGGCCGTGTCCCGGACCGCCAAGCTCGCCGCTCTGCCGCTCGGCTTCGCCGGTCGGACCGTCCTCGGCATGGGTAAGCGCGTCACGGGGCTCGCCTCCGACGTGATCTCCGCGGAGATCCAGCAACGCACCGCCGAGCAGCTCTTCAGCGTGTTGGGGCAGCTCAAGGGCGGCGCGATGAAGTTCGGCCAGGCGCTGTCGGTCTTCGAGGCCGCCCTGCCCGAGGAGATCGCCGCCCCCTACCGGCAGGCCCTCACCAAGCTCCAGGAGGCGGCGCCGCCGCTGCCGGCGGCCAGCGTGCACAAGGTGCTCGCCGAGCAGCTCGGCCCGGACTGGCGGGACCGGTTCGTGGAGTTCGACGACACCCCCGCCGCCGCGGCCAGCATCGGCCAGGTGCACCGGGCGGTGTGGCGGGAGCCGGGCTACGGGCCTTCCGGCGCGCCGCAGTCCCGCGACGTGGCTGTCAAGATCCAGTATCCGGGCGCCGGCGACGCCCTGCTCGCCGACCTCAAGCAGCTCTCCCGCCTCGGTGGGATGTTCCGGGCGATCCAGCCCGGGCTGGACGTCAAGCCGCTCCTGGCGGAGCTGCGGGAACGGATCACCGAGGAACTCGACTACGAGTTGGAGGCCGAGTCGCAGCGCGCCTTCGCCGCCGCGTACGCGGACGATCCGGAGATCCACATCCCGGCGGTGGTCTCGGCGTCGCCCCGGGTCCTGGTCACCGAGTGGGTGGAGGGCACCCCGCTGGCGGAGATCATCCGCGAGGGCACGGAAGAGCAGCGCGACGAGGCCGGCCGACTGATGGCCATCCTGCACCTGTCCGCGCCGCAGCGGGCCGGGCTGCTGCACGCCGACCCGCACCCGGGCAACTTCCGGCTGCTGGCGGACGGCCGGCTCGGCGTGATCGACTTCGGCGCGGTGGCCCGGATGCCGGAGGGCACGCCCGAGCCGATCGGCCGCATCGCCGCGCTGGCGTTGCGGGGCGACGCCGACGAGGTGGTGGCGGGCCTGCGCTCGGAGGGCTTCATCGGCCCCACCGAGGAGATCGACGCCGAGGCGGTGCTCGACTTCCTGCGTCCGATGCTGGAGCCCATCGCCGCCGAGGAGTTCCGGTTCACCCGGGCCTGGCTGCGCACGGAGGCGACCCGGTTGGCGAGCCCCCGCTCCCCCGCTTACCAGTTGAGCCGGCAGCTCAACCTGCCGCCGTCGTACCTGCTCATCCACCGGGTGACGCTCGGCTCGATCGGCGTGCTCTGCCAGCTGGAGGCGAAGGCGCCCTACCGGGGCATCCTGGAGCGCTGGCTGCCCGGTTTCGCCCCGTCCGCCGAGCGGCCCCCGGCGGGCGGCTGAGCGGCCCGGCAGGCGGCTGGGTCGGCTGAGCGGCCGGCGCGGCGGCGCGGAACGCGTCGAGGGGCGGTGGCCGGATTCCGGCCACCGCCCCTCGACAATCGGTGGGGTACTAGAGAACGCCCAGGTCGCGCGCCGCCCGGTTGCGGCTGTTCATGGCGACGGTACGGGCGGAAAGGGTTGCCTCAGTGCTCGTGGTGGTACGACCGGCCTGAGGCCGGCGCATTCGAGCCCGGGACAACGCTTCGTGAAGTAGTTGCATCTCGGCGACTCCGTCAAGAACGTTCAGCATGGTGGTCAGCTCTCTCGTCGCCGGCGTGACACCGGCGTGGGTGGGTTGGATCGGGTGCATGTCAGGCCGCCAGCCGGACCGTGGTGCGCGACTCGGACAGCCCACTGGCCGCCAGTCGCGCCTCGGCCTCGACCCGGAGCGCCGCGTCGCGGGCGAGGTCCTCCTTGCGCGGACGGCCACGGGGCCGCTTGCGCGGGACGACCGCGCCACGCTCGAAGATCTCGCCGCCCCAGACGCCCCAGGGCTCGGCCCGCTCCACCGCCCCGGCCAGGCACTCGACGCGCAGCGGGCAGTCCCCGCAGAGCGACTTGGCCAGCTCGAGCTCGGCGGGCGAGTCGGAGAACCACAGGTCGGGGTCGAACTTCCGGCAGGGCAGGTTCGCCTCCACCTCGACGCTCACGTCGAGCGGGGCCAACGCCAGACTCATCGCCCGGTCACCTCTCTCTCACTTCGATCTCGTGGATCGCATTTCCGACGTACTTGGCGGGCAAAAAACTGAGGCCGCGGATCCCGGTAGCGGGTTCCGCGGCCTCGAGGTGAGCCGTTGGTCTGAGGATCAGACCGGTCTACCTCGAGGTGGAACTCCGCGGACGTCCATGTGACGCTTGACAGCATCGACGCCCTTGCCCGTGAAGCCACTGGTCCCCTGGATTCCGTTCGGCGCGGTGGCGAGAATCAGCTCGGCCTGAGTCTCGACCCGGTGCACCTGGGAAACCGACGGTCGCGCAGCGGCGAGGGCCACCCGGACAGCCGACAGCGGAGCGACGGCAGCGGGCAGCGCCGCCGGACGCTCGCAGATGTAGACGCTCTCCATTGGGGCCACCTCCTCTGACGTTCACTCGTGCCGATACGGTCTCTACCCCTCGTGAGCAGCCCGAATGGCGCCGCTCGCGAGGTGTGTCATGAGGCTATTCCTCGCCACGGGGCGAGGGCAAACGAATTTACGGCGAGATTTCGAAAGTTTTCTCCGGGCAGACGTCGTCGACCGCCGCGCCCGCCACCAGCGCCAGCACCGCCTCCCCGTAGAGGCCGAGTTTCCGGGGCCCGATGCCGGCGATCGCGATCAGCTCCTCCGCCCGGCCGGGGCGCCGCTCCGCGAGCGCGACCAGAGTGGCGTCGGTGAAGACCACATAGGCCGGTACCCGCTGCCCGCCGGCCACCCGCTGGCGCCACTCGCGCAGGCGTTCGTGCAGCTCCTCGTCGATGTCCGAGGGGCAGGTGGGGCAGCGACCCAGCTTGCGGTCCGGCCCGGCGAGCAGGGTGGCGCCACAGATCCGGCAGGAGACGATCTGGGTCCGGCGGCGCTCCGGCCGGCGCGCCGCCGGCGCGGCCCCGGCCCGCTCGGCACCACCGGAGCGGTCGAGCTGCGGCAGGAACCGCGAGGGCCGCCGGGCCCGCCCGCCCGGGGATCGGGCCGAGGCGTACGACAGCCAGAGCCACTCCCTCGCGCGGGTGACGCCGACGTAGAGCAGCCGGCGCTCCTCCTCGACCTGTTCCACGGTCTTGGCGTACGTGGTGGGCAGGGTGCCCTCGGAGAGGCCGACCAGGAAGACCGCGTCCCACTCCAGGCCCTTGGCCGAGTGCAGCGAGGCCAGGGTCACCCCGTCCACCGTCGGCACGTGCTGTGCGGCGGCCCGTCGGGCCAGCTCGTCGTTGAAGTCGGCCAGGGTGACCGGGCGCTCGACCGAGGCGGCGGGCCCGATCGGCAGCACCTGCGGCGTGGCGGCGTACTCCTCGGCGAGTTGCACCAGCGCGGCGAGCGCCTCCCACCGCTCGCGGGCGGCGCCGCCGGCCGGGGCGGCGTCGGGGGCCCAGCCGACCGCGGTGAGCGCCTCCACCACGGCGGCGGGCAGCGGGGTCTCCCCGGGGATCGACCGCGTGGCGGCCCGCAGGGCGACCATCGCCTGCCGGACCTCGGCCCGCTCGAAGAACCGCTCCGCGCCCTGCACCACGTACGGCACCTGCGCCTCGGTCAGCGCCTTCTCGTACGCCTCGGACTGCGCGTTGGTCCGGAACAGCACGGCGATCTCCTTCGCCGGGGTGCCGGCGTCGACCAGGGCGCGGCAGCGCGCGGCCACCGCGTTGGCCTCGGCCGGCTCGTCGGTGAAGATCCGCAGCTCCGGTTCGGGGCCGGGCGGGCGCTGGCCGACCAGCTCCAGGCGCAGCCGGGCCTCGGCGCCCCGCGCCTGGGAGATCACCGCGTTGGCCAGCCCGACGACCTGCGGGGTGGAGCGGTAGTCGCGGACCAGCCGGACCACCGTCGCGCCCCGGTACCGGCGCGGGAAGTCGACCAGGTACGACGAGGTGGCCCCGGTGAACGAGTAGATCGTCTGGCTGGCGTCGCCGACCACGGTCAGGTCGTCCCGCCCGCCCAGCCACGCCTGGAGCAGCCGCTGCTGGAGGGGGTTGACGTCCTGGTACTCGTCGACGACGAAGTGCCGGTACTGGGCGCGGACCTGCTCGGCGACGTCCCGGTGCTCCTCGATGCCCCAGACCGCGGCGCGCAGCATGTCCTCGAAGTCGATCACGCCGTTGGACCGCTTGAGCCGCTCGTACGCCGCGAAGACCTCGGCGACCCGGGCCGGCTCGTGCGGGGTGTCCCGCATCGCCTTCGCCGCCGCGACGACGTACTCCCCCGGTTCCACCAGCGAAGACTTCGCCCACTCGATCTCGCCGGCGAGGTCCCGGGCGGCCGCCCGGTCGGTACGCAGGCCGGCCTTGGCCGCGGCGAGGGTGACCAGCCGGACCTTGCTGTCCAGCAGCTCGGGCATGGCCCGCCCCTGGAGCAGCCGGGGCGCGAAGTAGCGCACCTGACGCAGGGCCGCCGCGTGGAAGGTGCGCGCCTGGACGCCGCCCACCCCGAGCGCGGTGAGCCGGGCGCGCATCTCGGCGGCGGCGCGGGCCGTGAAGGTCACCGCGAGCACGTGCCGGGCGGAGATCTCCCCGGAGAGCGCCCGGTGGGCGATCCGGGAGGTGACCGCGCGGGTCTTGCCGGTGCCGGCGCCGGCGAGGATGCAGACCGGTCCGGCCGGGGCGGTCACCGCCGACCGCTGCTCCGGGTCGAGCCCGGCGAGCACGCGTTCGGATGCTGAGTGAACCACCACAGCGAGGAATTGTCTCAGCTCCGCCGGACGTTGCAGCGGTTAGCCTGGGCTTGATCGGCAAGCCGCCACGCGGACCGTTGGAGGATCTGACCATGCTGACGATGTATTCGACCCCCTGGTGCGGCTACTGCCACCGGCTGAAGTCGCAGCTCGACCGGGAGGGCATCGGCTACGAGGTGGTCGACATCGAGCAGGACACGAAGGCCGCGGAGTTCGTGATGAGCGTCAACGGCGGCAACCAGACCGTCCCGACGCTGCGTTTCGCCGACGGCAGCGCCCTGACCAACCCCTCGATCACCCAGGTCAAGCAGCACCTGGCCACGATCGACGCCTGACCCGACGCACCACCGCCGACGAGCGGCCGCCCACCCGGGCCGGCCGCTCGTCGCGTCCTGCGCGCCGGCCCGGCGACGGCGTTGCGGCAGGGGCCACCCGACGCGCCGGCCCGCGTGGCACGCCAGAGGCGCTGCGGCGACTCCGCCCTCAGCGCGCCGGGCCCGGTGGGATCGTGCCGACCACCTCCTGGCCCGCCGCGTCGACCGGGTCGACGGCGGCGGGCACCTCGGCGGGCCGGCGTTGGGCGGGGATCCGGACGGGCGGCGGTGGGCTGAGCGTGCGGCCGTGCCAGAGGAAGCCGCCGGCGAGCAGGGTGGCCACCCCGATCAGGGCGAACAGGACGCGGTAGTCCAGCACCCCGACGAGCAGCGCCCCCGCGCCGATCGAGAGCGCCTGCGGGCCGCTGACCACGGCCTCCGAGGCCGCGGCGACCCGGCCGAGCAGCACCTGCGGGGTGCGCCGCTGGATCAGCGTGTGCAGCCCGACCATGGTCAGCGGCAGCGACACTCCGGCCAGCAGCACCGCGACGAAGCCGAGCCAGAGGTTCGGGTACACCAGCGCCAGCGAGGCCGGCCCGAAGAACGCCACCCCGGCGGCGAGCGTGCCCACCTCGCCGGCGCGGCGCACCACGGCCGGGGAGAGCAGCCCGCCGACCAGTCCGCCGATGCCCTGCACGGTGACCAGCACGCCGACGAACGCGGCGTCCCGGCGCAGCCCCTGGTCGACGTACGCGAAGATCAACGACTCGCTGAAGCCCATCGCCAGCGACCCCAGTCCGTAGCCGAGCAGCGCCCGGCGCAGCGCCGGCTCCCCGGCCAGGTGCCGCAGGCCGGCGCTCACCTCGGCCCGCCAGCGCAGCCCGGGCCCGGTGGGCGGCGTCTCCGTCGTGCGGATCAGGCCCACCACGACGGCCGCCGACAGGAAGCCGACCATCCCGATCACGGCCAGCATCCAGCCGCCGACGGCGGCGTAGAGCCCGGCGCCGGCCAGCGGGCCGATCAGCCGCAGCCCCTGGCGCACGGTCTGGAGCACGCCGTTCGCCTCGGCCAGCAGCTCCACCGGCACGAGCTGGCGGATCAGGCCGCTGAGCACCGCGCTGAGGGTGATGTACGACAGGCCGTACAGGGCCGCCACCACGTAGATGATCCACACGTCGGTCCGGTCCCGCACCACGAGGAGCGGGGTGAGCAGCACGGCCGTCACCAGGTTCGCCGCCACGAAGAACGGGCGCCGGGGGTAGCGGTCGACGATCCACCCCACCAGCGGGGCCAGGGTCATCGGGGCGATGACCGCGAAGATGGTGGCGCCGGCCAGCCCGTCCGAACCGGTCAGGTCCTTCACCCAGATGGCGAGGGCCAGCAGCAGGATCGACTCGGCGGCCATGCTGGCGAGCAGGCCGCCGAAGAGCAGGCGGAAATCCGGGCGGCGCAGGACGGTGCGCATGGGGTCCCTCCGGCGGGGGTGGTGCGCGGCGTGGCGCGGTCTGGGGTGGCGCGGTCGGGTCGACGGCGTCGTACCGGACGCCGCGCCCTTCCACGGTCCTCTTTTCTTCGAGACACGCCCCCGACCGGGACCTCCGGCGGGAGGCGCGCCGTCCATACTGACCGTGGGGGGCGAATTTCATACAGTTACCGTCGCGTCTGCGGCGGTCCACGGGAAAAGAGGACGTCGTGCCTCCTGCCTCACCCAGCCCTATCCTGCGCCGCCGCAGGTTGGGCACCGAGCTGCGCCGGCTGCGCGAGGCCGCGGGTCTCACCGGAGACCAGGTCATCGAGCGGATCGGCTGGGCGTCCGCGTCCAAGTTGTCCCGACTGGAGAACGGCCGCAGCCGCCCGGACCCGGAGGACGTCCGCGTACTGCTGGACCTCTACGGCGTCGACGGGGCGCTACGCGGGGAGCTCCTCGGCATCACCCAGGAGGCCGGCGACATCCGCGGCTGGCTGCGGAACTACCCGGTGATGACCCAGCAGCAGCGCAGCTTCGCCGAGCTGGAGGCGGGCTGCGCGGAGATCTCGGAATACAACCCGGTCCTGGTGCCGGGCCTGCTCCAGACGCCGGACTACGCGTCGGTACGGATCGCCTCGGCCCGGCGGGTCGACGAGGAGGCCGGCGATCCTGAGGCCGGTGAGGACATCGACACCGAGGTGCGGGCCCGGCTGGCCCGCCAGTCGCTGCTCACCCGCGCGACCGACGCGCCCCGCTACACGGCGGTGCTGGAGGAGGCGGCGCTCGGCGGCCGGACCGCGCCGCCGGAGGTGTTGCGCGCGCAGCTCGTACAGCTCTGCGAACTGGCGATGCTGCCGAACGTCACGCTGCACGTGCTGCCGCGCGACACCCAGATCGGCGACTGGTACCTCCCGCCGACCGCGTTCTCGGTCTACCGGTTCGCCGATCCGCTCGATCCGGAGACGCTGGCGATCGAAGGGGGCTTCACCGACGTCATGTCCACCGAGGTAAACACCCTAAATCGCTATAAAGTGGTGTTCGAGTGGCTATGCACGGCGGCGCTCTCCGAATCGGACACCCTCTCCTGGCTGATCGAGGCGACGGGGCGGCTGCCCGGCACGGCGACCGCGTCCACGGTGGCGTACGGGCCGGCAACGGCGCCGACCCAACGCCGCCGGCATTCCGGGCGCCTGACGGAGCGGTGATCACGGGGGCCCACCGTCGGGTCGTGCGGCGCCACTCGTTCCATCGGAGCAGTTCACCTCAGGAGTGGCACGATGAACGAGATCCGCAACACGCCGTCCGTACCCGCCCAGCTCGAGCACGCCCCGTGGCGTAAGAGCACGCGCAGCCAGACCTCGAACTGCGTCGAGGTCGCACCACTGAGGACCGGGCCGGCCGCGGTGGCCCTGCGGGACAGCAAGGACCAGGGCGGTCCGGTGCTGCTGTTCAACCGGGCGGGCTGGCTGGGCTTCATCGCCGGCGCGAAGAACGGACAGTTCGACCTGAACTGATCCGTCGATCGTCGCGGGGCCGCCGGCAGCCTGCCGGCGGCCCCGTCGTGTCTGCGCCGTTCCACCCCGCCGACCAGGCATCCGATGATCGGACGAGCCTCCGGACCAATCGTCGCGTTTCACTTGATGAGACGACCGCGCGGCGTAACATGACGGCAGAGTGACGTGGAACTTCCACCCGTTCCCCACCCTCGCGATTCATCCGGAGACCCGCATGCGGTTCCTGATCGTTCGCACCGACATCCGCGCTGCCGCCGACGTCGACATCGCCGCCGCATGGGCGTGCGGTGGCCGACTGCGGGACGAGACCACCACGCCCGAGCCGCGCCGCCAGATCGTGCACGCCGAGGAGCGCGACGCCGCGCTGCTGCTGGCCCGGGCCCTCGCCACGGTCGGCGCGGTCCGCTCCGGCAAGCAACGGGTCAAGGTGCTCCCGCTCGACGAGCCGGGCCGCGGACTGCGGGCCGCACCCGACGACCGCGGCAGTTGACCCGCACCCAGACGTCCGTCGTGGTCGGACCGGCTCCCCCGCCGTGTTCCTTGCCCCAGCCGACCATGACGGGCCGTGATCCCGGCCCGTGACCGTCGCGGCAACGGCGGCCACGGGCCGGGAGCGCACGGGCTCCCGCCCACCGGCACGCCCGCGCGCGGCGGGACCGGCTCAGCAGTGCCCGTCGAGCCAGCGGTGGATCAGGAAGAGCGCGATCGACGACGGCGGCGGCAGCACCAGCCGGGCCCCGCCGACCTCCACCGGCCGTCCCGCCAGCGCCGCGCCGATCTCCCGGCGGGAGAACCACCGGGCGTACGCGATCTCCGTCGGATCCACCTGCACCGGGCGCTCCGGATCCGCGGTGGCGAGGAAGCCGAGCATCAGCGAGCCGGGAAACGGCCACGCCTGGCTGCCCGCGTACGCGATGTCGTCGACCGGGACGCCGACCTCCTCGCGGACCTCGCGCAGCACCGCGGCCTCGGCCGACTCACCCGGCTCGACGTAGCCCGCGAGGCAGGAGAACCGGCGCTCGCCGGCGGTGTGCGGCCAGGTGGCGTTGTTGCCGAGCAGGCACCGCCCGTCCTGGCCCGGGACGCCGTCGTGCACGAGCACGATCATCGCGGGATCGGTACGCGGCCAGATCCGCTCCCCGGCCGGGTCGACCCGGGACCAGCCGGCCTCGTCCACCTCGGTCGGGTGCCCGGTGGCCGACGAGTAGCGGTGCCGCAGGTGCCAGTTGACCAGCGCCAGCGCGGTGGTGAACAGCCCGGCGTCGCGGTCGCCGAGCAGGTGCCCGACCTCACGCAGGTGTGCCGCCCGGGCCCCCGACACCGCCGGCAGCGGGGCGTCCACGGCGAAGACCGGCACCCCGTCCGGCTCGATGCCGAGGAACATCGGCGACGTCGGCCCGGGCAGCCCGGCCGGATCGACCAGCACCAGCGTCGGCGGCGACGTGTCCGTACGCACCAGCGCCCGGCCGCCGTCGGCGGAGTCGAGCACCAGCACCCGGGCCTGGCTCCACGCCTGCGCCAGCCACGCGGGGTCGTTGCGCCGGTGGGCCGCCCGGTCCAGGGTGGAACGGGCCAGCGGCGGCGCGGGCTCCCCGCTCACGGCCGCGCCGGCTCGGTGGTGACCGGGGCCAGCGCCGCCAACTGCGGCCCGATCCGCTCGGCGTCGCCGAGCACCACGGTGACCGCCCGCGCCGGGGCGAGGTAGCGGGCCGCCGCCTCGGCCACGTCTGTCACGGTCGCCTTCGCCAGCCGGGCGGCGTGCTCGGCCAGGAAGTCCAGGCGCAGCCCGCTGCCGGCGTACGCGCTGGTCAGCGAGGCGAGCCCGGCCTGGGTGGACATGCCGAGCTGGAGGGTGCCGAGGGCGTACTGGCGGGCCTGCTCCAGCTCCTCCTCGCGGGGCGGGAGAGTGGCCAGCCGGCCGAGCTCGTACGTCGTCTCCAGCAGCGCCGGCCCGGTGACCTCGGTGGCCACCTCGGCGGCGGCGACCAGCACCGACCCGGCCACCGAGTGCTCGACAAGCGAGTGCGGCCCGTACGTGTAGCCCTTGTCCTCGCGGATGTTTTCCACCCAGCGGGAGGAGAAGTAGCCGCCGAAGATCAGGTTGGCCAGTTGGAGCGCGGCGTGGTCGGGATGGGTGCGGGGCACCGCCGGCAGCGCCATCCGCAGCGAGGACTGCACCGATCCCGGCCGGTCGACCAGCAGCAGCGGCCCGGGCTCCAGCGGCGGGGCGGGCGGCAGGTCGGCCGTGTGCCCGGCGCCGTTCCACCCCGACAGCGCCTTCTCGGCGGCGTCCAGCGCCCGGTCCGGCTGCACGTCGCCGACCAGCACCAGCACGGCGTCGGCGGGGTGCACCCGCTGGGCGTGCAGGGTCCGCAGCACGCCCGGCCGGACCGACCTGACCGCCTCCGGTTCGGGGGTCTGCACCGCGTACGGGTGGGTGCCGTAGACCCGCCGGAGCAGGGCGGTGCGGGCCAGGTGCGCCGGCTGGCTGCGCGCCACGTGGATCCGGTCCACCAGCCGGTCCCGCTCCGTGGCGACGTCGTCGTTCGGGTAGCTCGCGTCGGTCAGCACCTCGGCGAGGATCTCCAGCATCCGGTCCAGCCCGGTGACCAGCCCTGCGCCGGAGAGCATCAGCCGGTCCGGGTCGATCCCCGCGGAGAGCCCGCCGCCGACCTTCTGCAACTCGGCCGCGATCTGCACGCTGGACATGGTCCGCGTGCCGGAGAGCAGGGTCTGCGCGAGCATGGCGCCCCGGGCCAGGTGGGTGCGGCCGAACGGCATCCACAGCCGCACCTCCACCAGCGGCACCGCCGGCCGGCGTACGGCGATCACGGTCAGCCCGTTGCCCAGCGTGCGCTCGGCCTGCTTCGGCAGCTTGAGCCTGCGGTTGGGGCCGAGCGGCGGCAGCGCCCGGGGCGCGGCCGGTGCGGTTGCCGTCACTGGCTCTCCTTCGTTCGCGACTGCGGGGCTCGCGACCCCGGCTCACTCCTCGCGCTCACCGGTCTTCCTTCGTTCGCGACTGCGGGGCTCGCAAACCCGGCTCACTCCTCGCGCTCACCGGCCACCTCCGGGGATGACCTCGATGGACGCGCGGCGCTCGGGCCGCAGGGTGGCCGCGGCGGCGCGGACCTGCTCGTCGGTGACCTCGCCGACGAGCCGGGGCAGGTCGTTGAGCAGCCCCGGCTCGCCGCGCTGCTGCTCCAGCACGGCCATCTGCAACGCCCGGCCGAGCACCGCGTCGGTGTCGCGCAACAGGTGGGTCGCCATCCGGGCCTGGGTGCGGGCTAGCTCCCCCTCGGCCACGCCGTCGGTGGCCAGCCGGTCCAGTTCCTCGTCGATGGTGCGCAGCACCTTGTCCACGTCCCCGCCGGGTGGCAGGTGCGCCTGGAGCAGCAGCGCCGTCGGGTCCCGCACGTCGAACGGGTCGCCCATGAAGCCGACGTAGCCGCCGAGGCTGGTCACCGCCCGGTCCCGCTGGACCAGCCGCTCGACCAGCCGGGACGCGTCGCCGTCGGTGAGCACCTCGGCCAGCACGACGTACGGCAGGTAGGCGGCGAAGTCGGTGATCGGGTCGGGCACCCGCCAGGCGCCGGCCACCGCCGGCAGCGGGGCCAACTCGTCGGTGTACGAGGTGCGCCGCTCCCCGGTCAGGTCGGGCTCGGTGAAGTCGGGCCGTTCCGGGGCGGGACGCGCCGGCACGTCGCCGAAGTGCCGCTCGATCAGCGTGGTCGCCTCGGCGACGTCGATGTCGCCGCTGACCGCCAGCACCGCGTTGCCGCTCGCGTAGTAGCGGCGGAAGAAGTCGGCGGCGTCGGAGACGGTGGCCGACTCCAGGTCGACGAAGGAGCCGTAGCCGTCGTGCGCGTTCGGGAAGGTGTCGAACATGACCGGCGGCAGGGTCAGCCAGGGGAAGCCGCCGTACGGGCGGTTGAGCACGTTGACCCGGATCTCCTCCTTGACCACGTCGACCTGGTTGCGCAGGTTCTCCTCGGTCAGCCGGGGGCCGCGCATCCGGTCGGCCTCCAGGAACAGCGCCCGCTCCAGGGCGTTGCTCGGCAGGGTCTCGAAGTAGTCGGTGTAGTCCAGGTGGGTGGAGCCGTTGAAGGTGCCGCCCGCCCCCTGCACGTGCCGGAAGTGCGCCAGCTTCTCCAGGTTCTCGGAGCCCTGGAACATGAGGTGCTCGAAGAGGTGCGCGAAGCCGGTGCGACCCTCGGGTTCGGAGCGGATGCCGACGTCGTAGACGACCGCCACCCCGATCACCGGGGCGCTGCGGTCGGGGGTCAGGACCACCCGCAGGCCGTTGTCGAGGGTGAACCGCTCGACCGGGTACTTCGTCGCTGGAATTCTCGATCTCCGCGCCGCCACGGGATCGACCCTAGCGTGTCGGCTCCCCCGCCACCTGCGACCTCTCGCCAGCGGCCCCGACCGGCGCCCGGGGCGTCGCGCGCAGCCGCCCCGGCGGTCGGGGTCGACGCCGGGAACACCTGCCGCAAAACCCATCCAACCAATAGAGATTGCCGCTTTTCCTGGGACGCCGATCCCGACATGTGGTCGGCCCTTGACGCCAGTTCGCCACCTGCCCCAGTCTTCCTACCAACTAAGTAGGAATACTGCGGATTGGATGGACGATGAGACGGCTCCCCATGCGTCGGTGGGTCTCCCTGGCCACCCTCGCCGTCGTCGGCGTGGCGACCCTGGGCACCGCCGCCGCCTGCGGCGACGACAGCGAGGGCGCGGGCGGCGGCTCCGGCCCGACGACGCTGCGGCTCGGCTACTTCCCCAACATCACCCACGCGCCGGCGGTGGTCGGCGTGGAGAAGGGCATCTTCGCCGAGAAGCTCGGCACCGGCGTCAAGCTGGAGACGAAGACCTTCAACGCCGGGCCCGCCGCGATCGAGGCGATCTTCTCCGGCGCGCTCGACGCCACGTACATCGGTCCGAACCCCACCGTGAACGCCTTCTCGAAGTCCAAGGGCGAGGCCGTCCGGGTCATCTCCGGCGCGGCCTCCGGCGGCGTCGCGCTCGTCGTCAAGCCCGAGATCACCTCGGTGGAGCAGCTCCGGGGCCGCAAGATCGCCACCCCGCAGCTGGGCAACACCCAGGACGTGGCCATCCGCTTCTGGCTCAAGGAGAAGGGGCTCACGACGACCAAGGAGGGCGGCGGCGACGTCAAGATCATCCCGCAGGAGAACGCCCAGACGGTGGAGACGTTCAACAGCGGGGCCATCGACGGCGCCTGGGTGCCCGAGCCGTTCGTCTCCCGGCTGGTCAACGCGGGCGGCAAGGTGCTCGTCGACGAGCGCGACCTCTGGCCGGACCGCAAGTTCGTCATCACCAACCTGATCGTCAGCACCAAGTTCCTCAAGGCCCACCCCGACGTGGTGAAGAAGCTGGTCGAGGGCCAGGTGGCCGCGAACGAGTTCGTCAACAGCAAGCCGGACGAGGCGCACCAGGCCATCTCCGACCACATCGGGAAGATCAGCGGCAAGCCGCTCGACCTCAAGCTGATCAAGCAGGCCTGGCCGACGCTGGAGTTCACCAACGACCCGATCGCCTCGTCGCTGAAGACCGGGCTCGACCACGCCGTCGCGGTCGGGCTGACCCAGCCGGTCAGCCTCGACGGCCTCTACGACCTGACCCACCTCAACGAGGTGCTCAAGGCCCAGGGCAAGACAGAGGTCGCCCAACCATGACGTCGACCACGACGACGCCACGCAGCGCGACCGGCTCGGTCGCGCTGCACGGCGTCACCAAGGTGTACGGGCGCGGGCCCAACGCCGTCGTCGCCCTGGACGGGGTCTCCCTCGACGTCGCGCCCGGCGAGTTCGTCTGCCTGGTCGGGGCCTCCGGCTGCGGCAAGAGCACCCTGCTCAACCTGGTCGCCGGCCTCGACCGGCCCAGCGGCGGGCGGATCGACCTCGACGAGGGCGTCGAGCCGGGACTGATGTTCCAGGAGCCCGCCCTCTTCCCCTGGCTGACCGTCGAGGGCAACGTCGAGGTGCCGCTGAAGCTGCGCGGGCTGCCCCGGGCCGCGCGGCGGGACCGGGTCGCCGAACTGCTCGGCACGGTGCACCTGGCCGACTTCGGCCGCAAGCGCCCGCACGAGCTGTCCGGCGGCATGCGCCAGCGGGTGGCGCTGGCCCGCACCCTAGCCCTGGACACGCCGGTGCTGCTGATGGACGAGCCGTTCGGCGCGCTGGACGCGATGACCCGGGACATCCTGCACGACGAGCTGGAACGGATCTGGACGGAGCGGCGGCTCACCGTGCTCTTCGTGACGCACAACGTCCGCGAGGCGGCCCGGCTCGCCGATCGGATCATCCTGCTCTCCAGCCGGCCCGGCCGGATCATCTGGTCCACCCCGGTCGACGTGCCCCGGCCGCGCCGCATCGACTCCCCCGAGGTCGCCGCGATCGCCGCCGAGGTCACCGGCCGCCTGCGTACGGAGGTGGGCCGCCATGGCCGGTGACACCCTCGCCGCCGTCCCGCGTACGGACGCGGAGATCTCCGGGCTGGACGCCCTGGAGCTGGCCGGCCGGGAGAACAGCCGCACCCGGGCCAGCCGGCTCTGGGCGGCGACCTGGCCGAAGCTGGCCGCCCTCGCCCTGGCCGTCGGCGCCTGGCAGGTCGTGGTCTGGACCGGCTGGAAGCCCGAGTACTCGTTGCCGGGCCCGGTGGCCGTGGGGCAGGAGCTGCTCCGGCAGATCAGCGGCGTCCAACTCTGGGAGGGGCTGGTCACCACCCTGCGCCGGGCAGCCCTCGGCTACCTCTTCTCGGTCGCCGTCGGCCTGCTGCTCGGCCTCGCGGTGGCCCGGTCGCGGATCCTGCGGGCCGCGATCGGCTCGATGATCACCGCGTTGCAGACGATGCCGTCGATCGCCTGGTTCCCGCTGGCGATCCTGCTGTTCGAGCTGAGCGAGAAGGCCATCTTCTTCGTGGTGGTGCTCGGCGCCGCGCCGTCCATCGCCAACGGCGTGATCGCCGGCGTGGACTACGTGCCGCCGCTGCTGCTGCGCGCCGGCCGCAACCTCGGCGCCCGGGGACTCAACCTGTACCGGTACGTCATCGCGCCCGCCGCGCTGCCGGCCATCGTGGCCGGTCTCAAGCAGGGCTGGGCGTTCTCCTGGCGCAGCCTGATGGCCGGCGAGCTGATCGTGGTCGGCATCTCGCAGACCTCGCTGGGCGCGCAGCTGACCTACTCGCGGGAACTCTCCGATTCGCCCTGGCTGATCTCCACGATGATCGTGATCCTGGTGCTGGGCCTGGTGGTCGACGCCGCGTTCGGGGCGGCGGACAAGGCGATCCGGCGGCGGTGGGGCGTGCTGGACCAGGCGGGTCAGTGACGTGTACGTCTCCGCGCGCAGTGACTACGCGCTCCGGGCCATGCTCGCCGTCGCCGCCGCGGCTCCGGTCGGTGGCGGCGGGCTGGTCAAGGCGGGGACGCTGGCCGACAGCCAGGGCATTCCGCTGAGCTTTCTCCAGGGCATCCTGGTCGACCTGCGCCGGGCCGGTCTGCTGGTGAGTCACCGGGGCACCGAGGGCGGGTACGCCCTGGCCCGCCCCGCAGTGGAGATCAGCGTCGGCGACGTGCTCCGCGCGATCGGCGGGTCCCTGACGACCGTCCGCGGGCTGCCGGCCGAGCGGGCCGGCTACGCGGGTGTGGCGACCGGCCTGCGGGACGTCTGGCTGGCTGTGCACGGCGCGATCGCCCTGGTGGTCGACCGGACCACCCTCGCGGACCTGCTGGGGGCGGAACACTCTCCGGCCGGTGCCGGCGAGACCCGCGCCCGCTGACCGCGCACCGGCTCCCCCGGCCGACGGGCAGCCGGGGGCCCGGCGACGGTCAGCCGACGGTGGTCACCGGCTGCTCCGTCGGGCTGTGAAGCTCGACCGGAGCGGCCGGTGCGGCCCCGTCCGGGGTGGCGCGCCACGGCGTGAACACCGCGACCACGGCGAGCAGCAGCCCGGCCAGCGCCACCGCGAGCACCAGCAACAGTTCCCGCGCCGCGCCCGAGCCGGCGTCGCCCACCATGGTCACCCCTCCCACGCCGGGCGGTCCCGCCCGGATCTTCCCCCGTCCTCAGCTTCCACCACCCCCGGCGGCGGAAACAGTCGCCGATCGGACGTAACGTCCGCTGATTCCAGACTCAGCCACCGGCTCCGGGCACGGGTGCCCGGAGCCGGTGGGAGGAGCGGAACGTGAGGGTCGGTCAGGAGGCGTGCGGGGCGCGGGGGCGACGCGAGCGGCGGGGCCGCCCCGAGGCGCGGTGCGGAGCCCGGCCGCCCTCGCCGGCGCGTCCGCCCGACCGACCGCCGGCGGAACCCGGGGAGGCGGCCTGCGGCGGGGGCGGTGCGATCGTCACCGGCACGCCGGACGGCTCCCGGGCACCGGTCACCCGGGCCAGGGCCTCGTCGCCGGGGCGCACCTGGACGGACTCGGGACGGATGCCGGCGGTCGACATCAGCCGGGACACGTCCCGGCGCTGCTCCGGCAGGACCAGGGTGACCACCGTGCCGGACTCCCCCGCCCGGGCGGTACGCCCACCACGGTGCAGGTAGTCCTTCGCCTCGGTGGGCGGGTCCACGTTGACCACCATGTCGAGCCCGTCGACGTGGATGCCCCGGGCCGCCACGTCGGTGGCGACCAGCGCCGTGACCTGCCCGGTGCGGAACTGTTCCAGGATCCGGGTGCGCTGCGGCTGCGACTTCCCGCCGTGCAGCGCGGCCGCGCGTACCCCCTTGGACAGCAGCTGCCGGGCGAGCCGGTCGGCGCGGTGCTTGGTGCCCATGAACAGGATGGTGCGGCCCTCGCGGGCGGCGATCCAGGTCAGCGCGGTGGGCTTGTCCACCGCGTCGACGTGCAGCACGTGGTGGGTCATCGCGGTCACCGTGGCGGTGCCGGGGTCCACCGAGTGCGAGACCGGGTTGCTGAGGAAGCGGCGCACCAGCTTGTCCACGCCGCCGTCGAGGGTGGCCGAGAAGAGCATCCGCTGCCCGTTCGGGGCGACCTGCTCCAGCAGCTTGGTGACCTGCGGCAGGAAGCCCATGTCGGCCATCTGGTCGGCCTCGTCGAGCACGGTGATGCCGACCTGGTCCAGCCGGGCGTCGCCGCGGTTGATCAGATCGTGCAGCCGGCCGGGGGTGGCCACGACCAGCTCGGCGCCGGCGCGCAGGGCGTCCGCCTGGCGTTGCAGCGAGAGCCCGCCGACGACGGTGGCGCAGCGCAGGCCGACGGCGCGGGCGTACGGGTCGAGCGCGGTGGTGACCTGCTGGGCCAGCTCGCGGGTGGGCACCAGCACCAGGGCCAGCGGTCGGCCCGGGCGGGCCCGGCGGCCGGCGGTGCGGGACAGCAGGGGCAGCCCGAAGGCGAGCGTCTTGCCGGAGCCGGTGCGGCCCCGGCCGAGCACGTCCCGGCCGGCGAGCGAGTCCGGCAGCGTCGCCGACTGGATCGGGAACGGCTCGGTGATGCCCTGGGCGGTCAACTCGGCGAGGAGCGCCGGGGCCAGCCCGGTGAGGGCGAACGAGGGTACGACGGTGGTCATGCGGAAGCCTTCCTCGACGCGGCACGTGTCGAGGGAGGGCGCCGGAGGCGGCGCTGTCACCGGCGGACCAGGCCGCGGGTGACTCACAAGCACGAACCGAAAGGGGTACGGGCGCCGGCCCGCCGCCGTTCGCCGCCTGCTCACGCAGGTCGACGGTGCGGCGGGCCGGTCCCGTCACCGCGCCCGGAGGGCGCGGTGGGTGTTACTGGGAGATCCGAAGATCAGAGCGGGCGGATGTTCTCCGCCTGCGGGCCCTTCTGGCCCTGGGTCACCTCGAACTCGACCCGCTGGTTCTCGTCCAGGCTCCGGTAGCCGGAGGACTGGATCGCCGAGAAGTGGGCGAAGACGTCGGCGCCGCCGCCGTCCGGGGTGATGAAGCCGAAGCCCTTGTCAGCGTTGAACCACTTGACGGTGCCAATAGCCATTTTTGTTTCGTCTCCTTGACGGAACGTCGAACCCGCACTTGTTGCGGGCTCGAAGAGGAGCGCGCCACGCGGAACTGCCTGGCTCGCTTGTCGCTTCTGGTCGCCCCGCCCGGAGAACTCCGGACACAACAAAGAGCGCCTGGGCCACAATCCTCCAGGCGCACACAGAGTCTCTGGGAACCATAACTGCAACGCGACCAACCTATCACGGATTCGGCCCGGCACCACCGTCTGCCGGAATTTCCGGTACGGAGGCGATCAGCGCGGTCAGCCCGTCCGCGTCGAGCAGGTCCGCCGGGCGGACCGTGACCCCGTCCCGCACGTAGTGGAACGCCGCGCCGACCCGCTCCACCGGCACGCCGGCCAGCTCCGCCCAGGCCAGCCGGTAGACCGCGAGCTGCACGGCGGCCACCTCGGCGGCGGCGTCCGCGGGCTGCCGGCCGGTCTTCCAGTCGACCACGTCGAACCGCCCGCCCGGCCGGGCGAAGACGGCGTCCATCCGCCCCCGGACCACCACTCCGGCGATCACTGTGGTGAACGGCACCTCCACCTCGACCGGCACCCGCTCGGCCCACTCGCTGGCCAGGAAGCGCTCCTGGAGCTCGGCCAACGCCTCGTCCGGCGCCGCGTCCGCGTCGGCCGCACCCGGCAGCTCGTCCAGGTCGAGCAGCCGGTCGGCGCCGAACCGCTGCTCCAGCCAGGTGTGGAAGGCGGTGCCCCGGCGGGCGTACGGATTGGGTTCGGTGGGCACCGGGCGGCGCAGCGCGCGGGCCAGCGCCGCTGGATCCCGGCGCAGCGCCACCAACTGGGTCACCGACAGCTGGCCGGGCAGCGCCACCTCCACCGCGCCGGACTGCCTTGTCAGCTCGGCCCGCTCGGCGAGCAGCAGGTCCGCCTCCCGCCGCCACCGCGCCACGTCCGCGTCCTCGGCCGGCCCGTCCGGCCCCTCGCCGTCGGTGTCGTCGCCGACGGCCGGCGGTCGCCCGGCCTTATCGCCGGCGGCCGGCGGGCGGGCGGCCGTGTCGCCGGCGGCCGGCGGGCGGGCGGGCGTGTCACCGTCGGCCGGCGGTCGCCCGGCCTTATCGCCGTCGGCCGGCGGGTGCCCGGCCCGGCCGGCCGTGTCGCCGTCGGCGAGGAAGCGGCGGACCAGGGCTGCCGCCTCGGCCAGCGCCGGCCGGCGGGCACCCAGCGGGTCGGCTGGCCACTCGGCGCGCAGCACCACCTCGGTGGTCGGGTTGACCGCGTCGCCCGGCGGCTCCGGCGCCCACTCGTCGACCAGGTGCCCGGCGCGGGCGTCCAGGCAGGCGTCGTGCACCTCCCGCAGCAGCACCGACGGGCCGCGCGGCCGTTTGGTGCCCTCCCCCCACCAGTAGCCGGAGCAGAGCAGCAGCCGCCGGGGCCGGGTCACCGCCACGTAGGCCAGCCGGCGCTCCTCCCGCTCGTCGTGCGCCCGCCAGGCGTCGGTGAAGTCCTCCAACGCCCGGGCCACCCCCCGCTGGTCCTCGGCCTCGGGCAGGCCCAGCTCGGGCAGCCCGTCGGCGTCGCCGCGCAGCGGGAACGGCAGCACGCCCAGCCCGCCGAGCCAGTGGTCGGAGTTGCGCACCGGCCCTGGCCAGACGCCCCGGCTCAGCCCGGCCACCGCGACCACGTCCCACTCCAGGCCCTTCGCGGCGTGCGCGGTGAGGATCTGCACCGCGCCCTCGACCACCTCCACCTCGCCGGGCGTGAGGCCGCGCTCCTCGTCCTCGGCGGCGGTCAGGTAGGCCAGGAACCCCGACAGGGTGGCGCCCGGCGTCTCCCCGCTGAACCGGGCGGCGACGTCGCCGAGCGCGTCCAGGTGGCCCCGCGCCAGGCCGGCGTCCCCGGCCCCGTCCCGGCCGGCCCGCACCGCCACCTCCACGTCCAGGCCGATCGTCCGCTCGATGTCGGCGATCAGCTCCGGCAGGGACTGGTCCAGCCGGTAGCGCAGCAGGCCCAGTTCCCGGGCGTACGCCCGCAGCCGCGCGTAGCCCTCCGCCGAGTACGCCTGGGCCGGGCCCAGGTCGGCCAGCGCCTCGACCAGGGTCGCCTCGTCCAGCAGGTCCGGGCTGATCTCCGGGGTGCCGTCGTCGGCGAGCCTGCGCCGGGCCGCGGCGATGGACTTCGCCCGGCGGTGCAGGGCCACCAGGTCACGGGGCCCGATCCGCCAGCGCGCGCCGGTCAGCAGCCGCAGCAGCGCGGCCCCGTCCGTCGGGTCGGCCAGCACCCGCAGCGTGCACACCACGTCGCGCACCTCGGGGGTGTCCAGCAGGCCGCCCAGGCCCACCACCTCGACCGGCAGGCCGCGCTCGCGCAGCGCCGACTCGATCGCCGGGATCTGGCTGCGCAGCCGTACGAGCACGGCGGTCGTGGGCCGCGACGGCACCGGGATGTGCTCCGGCAGCACGCCGGGCATCCCCGCCGCGCCGCGCCAGGCGTGCAGCACGCTGTCGGCGATCCAGTCGGCCTCGTCGGCGTACGTCCGCAGCAGGGCGCAGTGGACGGTGCCGCCGGCGGCGCCGCGGGCGCTGCGGTGCGGGACCGGCTCCTTGACGCTCATCGCCGCCCGCAGCTCCGGCACCCGGGCGCCGGCGGCGCGCAGCGGGGTGGCCAGGGCGTTGGCGACGCCGAGGATCTCGGGCCGGTTGCGCCAGCTCGTGGTGAGGCTGAGCACCTCGGCCGGCGCGCCGCCGACGCGGGCGAACTCCGTGGGGAAGCGGTCCAGGGTGCCGGCGCTCGCCCCGCGCCAGCCGTAGATCGACTGGCACGGGTCGCCGACGGCCGTCACCGGGTGCCCGCCGCCGAAGAGCGCGTTGAGCAGCACCACCTGGGCGTGGCTGGTGTCCTGGTACTCGTCCAGCAGCACCACCCGGTAGCGGTCCCGCTCGATCTCGCCGACCCCCGGGTGGTCCCGGGCCACCCGGGCCGCCCGGGCGAGCTGGTCGGCGAAGTCCATCGCCTCGAAGTCCTCCTTGCGCCGGGCGTACGCGCGCACCAGCGGGAGCAGCTTCAGCCGGGTCTGCTGGAGTTGCAGCGCCTTCCGCACGTCGGCGTAGACCCGGCCGGGGCGCGCCTGCACCTCGGCGAAGAAGCGGCCCGTCCACGCGGCCAGCGCGTCCGGGTCGACCAGGTGCTCGTCCAGCTCCCCGGCGAGCGCCAGCACCGCGTCGGTGACCGTGCTCGGCATCCGGTCCACCTCGGACATGTCGCCGTCGTAGTTGCGCACCAGCAGGTCGACGAGCTGCCAGCGGGACGCCTCGGTGAGCAGGCGGGTGGACGGCTCGTAGCCGGCCCGCAGCCCGTGCTCGGTGACGATCCGGCCGGCGTACGAGTGGTAGGTGGAGACGGTCGGCTCCCCGGCCAACGGGTCGTCGAGCGGGTCGCGCCCCCGCCGCCCGAGCCGGCGCACCAACTGGTCGAGCCGGGTACGCACCCGGTGCGCCAGCTCGCCGGCGGCCTTGCGGGTGAAGGTGAGCCCGAGCACCTGCTCCGGCCGCACGTACGAGTTGGCGACCAGCCAGACCACCCGGGCGGCCATCGTCTCGGTCTTGCCCGACCCGGCGCCCGCGACCACCAGCAGCGGCTCGACGGGGGCGGCGATGATCGCCGCCTGTTCCCGGGTCGGCGCGGGCAGCCGCAGCAGCTTCGCCAGCTCCACCGGTGTGTACCGGGGGCCGGCGTCGGCGACCCGGGGCGCCGGGGTCGCGCTGCTGAACAGGGCGGGCTGCGTCACTGTGCCAGCTCAGTTCGCGACTGCGGGGCTCGCAAGCTCACTCCTCGCGCTCACGGGTGCTCCGGGCGGCGGGCGGTCGGCGGCTCGACCACCTGGCGGCCCTGCCCCGACACCGGGCAGCTCGTACGCACCGGGCAGACCCGGCACTTGGAGTTGGCGACCGCGGCGAAGGTGGCGGCGGCCATCGTATCCGCGGTGCGCCGCACCAGCGCGGTCGCCCAGCCGGCCTCCGGGCCCTCCCCCGCCGGCGGTTGGCTCTGCTCCTTCGCGTCCTTCGCGCCCGTGCCGAGCTGCACCAGGGCCGCCCCGCCGGACTCCTCGCCGAAGTCGGCGAAGGCGCCCGCCTCCACCGCCGCCTGGTAGGCGCCGAGCTGCGGGTGCTCGGCGAGGTCGTTGGCCGTGACGGCGGTGGACTTGCCGGTCTTCAGGTCGATGACGACCAGCCGGCCGTCCTCGTCGACCTCCAGCCGGTCCACCCGGCCGACCAGCTCGACGGGCCGGTTCGGGTCGTCGAGACGGACCGCGAACTCGTGCTCGATGGCGAGCAGCCGGCGCGGGTTCGCGGCCAGCCAGCGGAGCAGCTTGTCCACCATCGCCTCGGCGCGGCTGCGCTCCGGACCGACCATCCAGCGGGCGGCCAGCTCGATGACGTCGAACCGGGCGGCGACGTAGTCCAGCAGGGCGCCCCGGTCGGCGCTGGCGTCCTCGGCGAGCATCGCGGCGGCGTGCACCAGGTTGCCGACGCCCTGGGCGGCGCTGGCCGGGGGGCTGCCGCCGTGCCGCTCCAGCAGCCAGCGCAGGCTGCACCGCAGCGCGCTCTCCATCGCCGACGGGGTGACCCGGACCGGCTCCCCCTCGTCGACCAGCGGGCGGTCGTCGGAGAGCTGCCGCAGCCCCCACCAGTCGTCCGGGTGCGCGCCGGCCACCCCGGCGGCGGCGAGCCGGGCCAGCTCGGCGGCCGCCGCCTGCCGCCGGGCGTGGGGCACGGCCGGGTCGCTGACGGCGGTACGCAGCTCCGCCACCAGCGCCGGCAGGGTCAGCGCCCGGGGCGGCCGGCTCACCGGCAACGCCCCCGGCCGGTCCGTCTCCTCGTCGGCTCCGACGGGACCGTCGTCCCCCGGCCGATGCGGCGCGTCCCGATCCGGCCTCGCCGCACCCGGGCCACCCGTGACGGGCCCGCCCGTGGCCTGCCCGCCCGTGGTCGGCCCGCCGGCGTCCGACCCGCCGTCGGGGAACGCAGGGCCGCCGTCGGGGGACGCAGGGCCGCCGTCGGGGGACGCAGGGCCGCCGCCCGGGGCGGGCGGGTCGGTCGGGCCCAGCTCGTAGAGGAAGCGGCTCGGCTGCTCCTCGTGGTCGTCGCCACCCACCGCGGCGGAGGCGACCGCGCTGACCAGCAGCCGCCGCCGGGCCCGGGTGACCGCGACGTGGAACAGCCGGCGCTCCTCGTCGAGCAGCGCCGAGGTCTGCCCGACCAGGGCGGCCACGGCCCCGGCCCCGGCCGTCCTACCGGCCAGCACGTCGACCAGGCGCTCCGAGCCGAGCAGGCTGCCGCGCAGCCGCAGGTCGGGCCAGACGCCCTCCTGCACCCCGGCGACCGCCACGAGATCCCACTCCAGCCCCTTCGCGGCGTGGGCGGTGAGCAGCCGCACCGCCGCCCCCCGGTCGGCGGTCGGCGCGAGGGTGTCGGCCGGCAGGTCCTGGCCGAGGACGTGGTCGAGGAAGACCTCCGTACGCGCGCCGGGCAGCCGGTCGGTGAAGCGGGCCGCCGCGTCGAAGAGGACCATCACGGCGTCGAGGTCGCGGTCGGCCGCCTCGGCGCGGCGGCGCCGCGCGACGTCGCCCTCGCCGGTCACCGTCTGGCCCCGGGCGGTGGCCGCGGACCACAGTTCGGCGAGCCCGCTGGCCCGCCAGACCGCCCAGAGCACGTCCTCCGCCGTGGCGCCGGGCCGCGCGGCGGCCTCCCGGGCGACGGCCAGCAGACCGGCGACCGTCTGCGCCGGCTCCGCCCAGTGCCGCTCGATCCCGGCCAGCTCGGCCGGGTCGCGCAGCGCCTCCACGATCAGCTCGCCCGAGGGGCGGCGGTCGCCGCCGGCCAGCGCGAGGGCGCGTAGCCCCTGCCGCAGCCGCCGCTCGGCCAGCGGATCGGCGCCGCCGAGCGGCGAGTGCAGCAGGGCTACGGCGGCCTCCTCGTCGAGCCGCGCGGGCTCCAGGGCGCAGCGCAGCAGGAGCAGCAGCGGCGCGACCGCCGGTTGCAGGTGCAGCGGCAGATCCTCGCCGTGCACGACGGTGGGCACCCCGGCGGCGTGCAGGGCGCGTTGCAGCGAGGGCAGTTGCCGCCCGGTGGAGCGCACCAGCACGGCCATCTCCGACCAGGGCACGCCGCCGAGCAGGTGCGCCTCGCGCAGCGCGTGCGCCAGCCAGGCCGCCTCGCTGGTGGCCGAGCGGAAGGTGCGTACCTCGACCGAGCCGGGCGGCGCGTCGGGCAGCGGGTGCAGCCGGCGGTGCGCCGCCGGGCCGCGCAGCCGTCGTGCCAGCCGGCCGGACGCGGCGAGCAGCCGGGGACCGGCCCGGTAGGAGGTGGTGAGCACCACCTGTGCCGCGGGCGCCCCCGAGGCGGTGCGGAAGCGGTGCGGGAACGTGGTCACCCCCGCCGGGTCCGCGCCCCGGAACGCGTACGTGGAGGAATCCGGGTCGGCGAACGCGACCAGGGGCTTGCCGCCCCCGGCCACCGTCGCGAGCAGGTCCTGCTGGGCCGGGTCGGTGTCGGCCAGCTCGTCGACGTAGACGTACGCCAGCCGCCGGCGCTCGGCCGCGAGCAGTTCGGGGTCGTCGAGCAGCATCCCGGTGGCGGCCCGGACCAGCTCGGCCGGGTCGTACGCGACGGAGCCGCGGTTGCTGACGTCGCGCAGGGCGAGCACGGCCACGTACTCCCGCAGGAAGCGCGCGGCGGCGGGCCAGTCGGCGCGGCCGAGCTTCTCGCCGAGCCGGGCCAGCTCGACGGGGCCGACGCCCCGCTCGGCGGCGCGCATCAGCAGGTCGCGCAGCTGCGCCGCGAAGGCCCGGGTGCGCAGCGCGGGGCGCAGGTCCTCCGGCCAGCCGACCGGGTCCTCGTCGGGCGCCTCGCCGACCACGTCGAGCAGCTCACGGATGATCAGATCCTGCTCCGGCCCGGTGAGCAGCCGGGGGGACGGCTCGCCCCGCTCGGCCGCGGCTCGGCGCAGCAACCCGAAGGCGTACGCCGGGAGCGTGCGTACCAGCGGCTCGCGCAGCACGCGGTGCCCGTCCTCGGCGACGCGGGCCTCGATCCGCTGGCGCAGCGCGGTGGCGTCCCGGCGGCCGAAGGTGAGCACCAGGATCCGCTCCGGGTCGACGCCCTCGGCCACCCGCGCGGCGACGGCCTCGACCAGCGTGGTGGTCTTGCCCGTGCCGGGGCCGCCGAGCACCAGCATCGGCCCGTCGGTGTGCGCCACGATCTCGACCTGGCGCGGATCGGTCAGCCGCGCCGCCCCACGGTGCGCGCCCTCGTCGGCCGTCCCCCCGGACCGCCGCTCACCCCCGGCCGTCCCCCCGGACCGCCGCTCACCCTCGACCGGCCCTCCGGACCGACCGTCCCCCCGGGCCGACCCGCCGGGCCGTTGGTCCCCCCGGACCGCCTCGGCAGGCCGGCGCACCAGCCGGTACGCCTGCATCCGTCCATCCCACCACGCCGGTACGACACCCCCACCCCGCCACCCCGCCGGCCCCCACCCGGGCCCTCGGAACCGGCGTCGATCATGAGGTTCGCGGGGACGAAAGGGGCGATCCGCACGGCCAACCTCATGATCGCCGCGGAGAGAGGGGTGGGGTGGGGTGGGGTGGGTCAGAGGAGGTGGAGGTCCAGGGTGTCCAGGGCGGCGGGGACCGTGTCGGTGACCTTGAGCAGGCCCAGGCCGGCGGGCTTGAGGAAGGTCTGGTCGGCCAGCGCGCCCAGCCAGTCGAGCACCGGGCGGTAGAAGCCGTCGGTGTCGACCAGCACCATCGGCTTGGCGTGCAGGGCCAGGGTGGCGGTCGTCCAGACCTCGAACAGCTCGTCGAGGGTGCCGAGCCCGCCCGGCAGGGTGAGGAAGGCGTCCGACTTGTCGATCATGAGGGTCTTGCGGGCGGCCATCGAGTCGGTGACGAGCAACTCGTCCGACGCCAGGTCGGCGACCTCCAGGTCGACCAGCGACTGCGGGATCACCCCGACCGTCCGGCCGCCGGCGGCCCGGGCCCCGTCCGCCAGCGCGCCCATCATGCCGACGCACCCGCCGCCGCTGACGAGGGTGTGCCCGCGCCGGGCGATCTCCGCGCCCGTCTCGGCCGCGAGGTCCAGCCAGCGCTGGTCGAGCGTACGGGAGGAGGCGCAGAACACGCAGATCGCCGCCACGTCAGCGCTTCCGGTTCTCGTCGCCCGCCTCGGCGGCGGCCTGCTGGTCGGCGGCGGCGACGGCGACGGCCTCCTCGCGGACCGCCTCCTGCTCGACGTTGAGGGCGGCCTCGGCCTCCACGATGTGCCGGACCGCCGCGTCGACGTCGTCGGTCACGCAGATCAGCTCCAGGTCGACCGGGCCGATCTTGCCGTCGGCGGCCATCGTGTCGCGCAGCCAGTCGAGCAGACCGCTCCAGTAGTCGGCGCCCATCAGCACCACGGGGAACCGGGTGACCTTGCCGGTCTGCACCAGGGTCAGCGCCTCGAAGAGCTCGTCCATGGTGCCGAACCCGCCCGGCAGCACGACGAACGCCTGGGCGTACTTCACGAACATCGTCTTGCGGGCGAAGAAGTAGCGGAAGTCGATGGCCAGGTCGACCCAGTCGTTGAGCCCCTGTTCGAAGGGGAGCTCGATGCCGAGGCCGACCGACAGCCCACCGGCCTCGCTGGCGCCCCGGTTGGCCGCCTCCATCACGCCCGGCCCACCGCCGGTGATCACCGCGTAGCCGGCCCGGGCCAGGGCCGCGCCCAGCGCCTCGGCCAGCCGGCACTCCGGGCTCTCCGGGTGGCTGCGGGCGGAACCGAACACGCTGACCGCCGAGGGCAGGTCGGCGAGGGTGTCGAAGCCCTCGACGAACTCGGAGAGGATGCGCAGCGCCCGCCAGGCGTCCTTGGTCTTCCAGTCCTCACGCCCCCGCGAATCGAGCAGGCGCTGGTCGGCGGTGCTGCCCGTCATCGCCTGTCGACGCAGCGTCACGGCCCCCCGGTGCCGTTCCTGTCCCGGCTCGCGGCCGGCCTCCCGCCCGTTGCTCTGACCCATGGGAGCAACCGTAGTGGAGCCGCACGCGCCAGGTGCGCGCACCGTGAGCCGGGCCGTCCGCCGGTCGGCGGGCGAGCCCGTGGACGGCGTGCACTCGGGCGACGGACGGCGCGATCTCGGGGCGACGGGCGGAGACGGGCCGGGCCACGATCGAAAATATTTTTCCGGATCTTGGGCAACTAATTCGGTCGCACGGACGTCTTACTATTCACATACCGGGTATGCCCCGGCGCGCGCCTTCGGGGGAGGAGTCAGCGTGATCAGCAACAGCGAGATGATCCGGATCCGGCGGCAGATGCAGCGCCGCATCCGCGACGTGGTGGCCGAGCGCCGCCGCGCCCGCCTGATGGAGCCGTCCACCGACCAGGGCGGCCAGACCGACGCCCGGCCCACCGCCGACGCGTCGACCACCGTCTGACCCGCACGACGACACCGTGACGGAGGGTCCGCGTCGGCCGACGCGGACCCTCCGTCCGTGCGGGGGACGCCCCGCCCCGCAGACCGTCAGGCGGAGGCGAGCCAGCGGCGCAGGGTGACGGCGCCCTCCCGGATCTTGCTGATCTCCACGTGCTCGTCGGGGTGGTGGGCCAGGTTGGGGTCGCCGGGGCCGAAGTTCAGGGCCGGGACGCCCATCGCGGCGAACCGGGCCACGTCCGTCCAGCCCAGCTTGCCGATCGGCGCGGCACCGACCGCGGCGAGGAACTCCTGGGCGGGCGCCGCCTCCAGCCCGGGCGGGGCGCCTGCCGCCGAGTCCGTGACCCGCACCTCGAAGCCGGCGAAGACCTCGCGCAGGTGCGCCTCGGCCTCGGCCGGGGTCCGGTCCGGCGCGAACCGGTAGTTGACCTCGACCTCGCACCGGTCGGGCACCACGTTGCCGGCCACGCCGCCGTGGATGCGGACCGCGTTCATCCCCTCCCGGTAGTCGCAGCCGTCGATGGTCACCCGCCGCGCCTCGTACCTGGTGAGCCGGTCGAGCACCTCGCCGGCCGCGTGGATCGCGTTCACCCCGTGCCAGGAGCGGGCCGAGTGGGCGCGTACGCCGGTGGTGGTGACGACCGCGCGCATGGTGCCCTGGCACCCGGCCTCGACGATGCCGTGCGTCGGCTCCAGCAGCAGCGCGAAGTCCGCCTCCAGCCACTCCGGGTACGCTTCGGCGACCAGGAAGAGGCCGTTGTACTTCGACTCGATCTCCTCCGCCTCGTAGAAGAAGTACGTCACGTCGTAGCGCGGGTCCGGCAGGCTCACCGCCAGGTTCAGCGCGAACGCCACCCCGGACTTCATGTCCGAGGTGCCGCAGCCGTACATCAGGTCGCCGCGGGTGGTCGACGGGAAGTTGTTGTTCAGCGGCACCGTGTCCAGGTGACCGGCGAGCACCACCCGCTGCTCGCGGCCCAGGTCCGTCCGCGCCATCACCGTGTTGCCGTGCCGGTACGTGGTCAGGTGCGGTACGCCCCTCAGCACCTCCTCCACGCAGTCGGCGATCGCCTTCTCGTTGAGAGACACGGACTCCATGTCGACCAGCGCGCGGGTCAGCGCCACCGGATCGGCCAGGACCTCGGGGGTCAGCGGGTTATCCATGGTTCGCACGGTACCGTCAGATCCGGCGAGCGCGAGGAGCGAGCGTTCCGGGGCGGCTCGCGCGGGACGCGGGGCGCGGAGGGCTCGCCGGCCCGCAGCACGAACGAGAGGTGAATCAGTGACGTCCGAATCCGCCTGGGGCATCGGCCTGGCCACCGTTACCGCTGACGACCAGGTGCTCGACACCTGGTATCCGACGGGCAAGCTGGGCCTGGGCGAGCTGCCGCTGGTCGCCGGCGAGGACGAGGCGGACGTGCTGGACCTGCCGCCGGGGGCGGTCGGCGACCGGGCGCTGCCCGGGCTGCGTACCGTCCAGGTGGTCACCGTGATCGGCTCGCTGGACGACCCGATCAAGGATGCCGCCGACGCGTACCTGCGGCTGCACCTGCTCTCCCACCGCCTGGTGCGACCCAACGAGCTCAACCTCGACGGCATCTTCGGCAAGCTGGCGAACGTGGCCTGGACCTCCGCCGGGCCGTGTCCCCCGGAGCGGGTCGACGAGCTGCGGGTCATCGAGCGGGCCGCCGGCCGCCACCTGGCCGTGTACGGGGTGGACAAGTTCCCCCGGATGACCGACTACGTGGTGCCGTCGGGCGTGCGGATCGCCGACGCCGACCGGGTGCGGCTCGGCGCGCACCTGGCGGCCGGCACCACGGTCATGCACGAGGGCTTCTGCAACTTCAACGCCGGCACGCTCGGCACCTCGATGGTCGAGGGGCGGATCGTGCAGGGCGTGGTGGTCGGCGACGGCTCCGACATCGGCGGCGGTGCCTCGATCATGGGCACCCTCTCCGGCGGTGGCACCGACAGGGTCCGCATCGGCGAGCGCAGCCTGATCGGCGCGAACGCCGGCGTGGGCATCTCGCTCGGCGACGACTGCCAGGTGGAGGCCGGCTGCTACGTCACCGCCGCCTCCAAGATCACGCTGCCGGACGGCCGGGTGGTCAAGGCCCGCGAGCTGTCCGGGGTGGACGGCCTGCTGTTCTGGCGCAACTCCGTCACCGGCGCGCTGGAGGCGAAGCCGCGCAGCGGCCGGGGCATCGAGCTGAACGCCGCGCTGCACGCCAACGACTGACGGTCGCCCCGCCGGGTCCGCGTCGGCCGCGGACCCGGCGGGGTTACGCCTCAGCGCAGGCGGTACGCCTGGATGACGCGCTGGGTGACCGTGTTGCCGGCGGTGTCCCGGGCGGTGGCCCGCAGCGAGACGTGTCCGGTGCCGGCGGGGTGCTCGACGATGGCCGTCCAGCCGTCTCCGCCGCCGCGGACCCGGGCCCGCTGCCAGGTCCTACCGCCGTCGTAGGAGGCGTCGACGGTCAGCGCGGCGACCCGGGCCGAGGGTGCACCCGGCTGCCGCTGCACCTGGACCGGGATCGCGAAGCTCCGGTCCGCCGGGGCCGCGTTGTCCCGGTCGAGCCGGGGCGCGAACCGGATCGCCGACGCCGGCAGCGCGGCCGGGTCGTCCCCGGCGACGTGCCGGGACCGGAACGTCCACGTGGCAGCCACCTCGGTGGAGAGGTCGGTGAAGCTCCGCTTCGACGACACCTCCAGCCGGTAGTCGGCCGCCCCCGGGGGCACGTCGAACCCGCCGTACGCCGGCTCCTCACTCTCCCCGACCAGCACCCCGTTGCGGTAGAGGGCGGTGCGGGCGGTGTCGGCGACCGAGCCGCCGGGGTGGCCCTCGGCGTCGCTGTGCAGCGGCAGGCTCACCTCGATGCGGTCGCCCTGGCGGGTGATCCCCGCCGCCGGGAACGACGGCCCGTACGGCGCGCTGTTCCAGCTCTCCCGGTAGTGCCGCCCGGCGCGCAGGCTGCGCGCCTCGGAGAAAAGGATCGCCTTGAGGTCGGCCCAGCCCTCGTCGGTCGGCACCCCGAAGTCCAGCTCGGAGTACCAGCGCACGCCCCGCGTGTTGTAGCGCTCGACCCGCTGCCCCGGCGTCGCGGTGCGCAGGCCGACCGCCCAGCCGCCGACGTCGGGCTCGCGCTGCGCGAAGACCAGGCGGTCGGTGACCAGCCCCGGGCTGCCGCCGTTGAACCGATGGGTGACCGTGGCCAGGTCCTTCGTGCGGTAGTGCCGGACGAAGCCGGTCGGCATCCGGCCCGGCACGGCCTCGCTGAGGGCGTAGAGGTAGGGGCTGCTCGCCGCTTCCAGGTCGGCCCACTGGCTGCTGACCGTGGCGATGAACCGCTCACCGGACGCGGGTTGTCCGAGCCCGAGGGTGTGCAGGCCCTCGAAGTCGGAGCCCAGCATGCCGAAGGTGTAGCTGCCCGTCTCGGCGAGGAAGATCGCCTCGGTGACGACGAGCGCCGGGGTCGCCGAGCGCTGCGGGACGCTCATCCGGACCGGCCTGCCCCGGCGGGCGTCGAGGGTGATCCGCAGGTCCCCGGCGACCACCAGCTCCGGCTGGACGATCTGGGTGAGCGCGGTGACCTCCTCGCCGGCCACGTCGTACACGAAGCTGACCAGCCCGTACCGGCCCTTGGGGACCCGCAGCTCGGCGGTGCCGTCCGGGTCGTACAGGTCGTACGGGTCGAGCCCGTCCAGCGCGACCAGCGTGGTGCCGTGCTCGCCGGCGAGCTCGCCGGCGCGGTTCAGGTGCCGGGCGGTCACCGTGTAGCTCTCCACCTCCCGGTGCACCGCCAGCGGGGTGACGGCCACCACCGCGCCGCCGGAGCGGGCGACGATCCGGCCGGTGTAGTGACCGTCCGGGCCGTCGACCCGGGTGTCGGCGGTGACGGTGGCACTCGCCGTGCCGCCGCCCGGCACGGCGATCCGGCTCGCGCCGAGGGTGAACATGCCGGCCGGGGCGGGCCTGCCGTCCGGGCCGGTCGCCTCCACGGCCAGCTCCAGGTCGGTCGTGGTCGCGCCGTCGTTGCGCCAGGTCACCGTGCGGGTGATCGGGGTGTCGTCGCCGTGCGGCCAGAGTGCCCGCCCGAGCGACACGCTCGGCGGGTCGCTGGTGACGGTCTGCCGGATCGCGTCGGCCACGTCGACCCGCCCGGCCCCCTGCTCGTACGCGGTCAGCTCGGCGTGCGGCTTCGCCGAGGACATCAGCAGGGCCTTGAGCCGGTCGGCCTTTCCACCGTGCTTCTGGGCGAGCAGCGCCGCCGCGCCGGTGACGTGCGGGGCCGCCATCGAGGTGCCGGAGAGCGAGACGTATCCGTCGCCGGCCGGGTCGCCGATCACCGCGTCCCGGCTGCGCGCCGCCACGATCCCCACCCCCGGGGCGGTGATGTCGGGCTTGAGCGCGTCGTCACCGGTGCGGGGACCACGGCTGGAGAAGTCGGCGAGGCTGTCGTCCCGGTCGACGGCGCCCACCGAGAGGGCGGCGTCGGCGGTGCTGGGGGAACTGACCGGCGCGAACCGGCCGGAGTTGCCGGCGCTGATCACGAACAGGGCGCCCGTCTGCGCGGTGAGCGTGTTGACGGCCTCCTCCAGCGGGTCGACCTCCGGGGTGTCGAACCCACCGAGGCTGAGGTTGACCACGTTGGCCCGCTGCTCGACCGCGGCCCACTGCATGCCGGCGAGGATCGCCGACTCGGGGCAGCCGTTGGTCTCGCAGACCTTGCCGTCGAGAAGTGTCGCGTCCGGGGCCACGCCCCGCATCCGGCCGCCGGAGGCGGCGCCGCTGCCCGCGACGATCGAGGCGACGTGGGTGCCGTGCCCGACGATGTCGCCCGGCGCCGACTCCTCGGTGAAGTTGCGCACCTGCGCCACCCGGCCGGCCAGGTCCGGGTGCGTGGCGTCGATCCCGGTGTCCAGCACGGCGACCCGCACGCCCCGGCCCGTGTAGCCGGCCCGGTGCGCCTCCGGCGCGCCGATCTGCGGCACGCTGCGGTCGAGCGTGAGCTGCCGCCGGCCGTCCAGCCAGATCCGGTCGGCGCCCCCTGCCGCGCCGACCCTCGCGCCGGCGGCGGTGACCGCCGCCCAGACCTCGGCGGCCCGCCGCTTGCTCGCCGTGGCGGCGAGCCCGCCGACGGCGGGCAGCTCGCGGGTGACCGTCACCCCGGCGGGCACGGCGGAGCGCCGGGCCGCGCCGGTGCCGCCGGTGATCAGCAGGGGCAGGTCGTCGCGCCGGGCGTCGTCGTAGCCGGCGGCGACCAGTTCGGTGACGTCGAACAGCCGCCGGTCGATCCGCCCGTCCCGGATGGGCGCCACGGCGTCCTCGGGTACGACGGAGACGTGGCCCCGCTCCCGTCGGGTCAGGAAGCGGACGTCCTCGCGCCCGGTTGCGGGCCGCACGCTGGCCCGGGAGCCGCTGACGGTGACCCGGTCGCCGGTGAGCAGGGTGACGGTGACCGGGCGGCTGCCAGCACCCCCCGACCGGGACGACGGGGTCGCGTCAGGACGGGCGGTCGGTTCGGCGGGCTTCTGGGCGACGGCCATGCCGGGGGTGCCGAGCACCATCCCGAGCACCAGACCGAGACCGACCAGTTTTCTTCTTCGCTGCAACGGATCCTCCTCGTCGGGCGTTACTACCTGTAGGGAGAGACGCATTGACAGTCATCAGACTTGCATACCGAGTATGCAAAGTGAAGACACAAAGATGACGGAGCAGCCAACGAACAGGGCCGATCCTCGGAGATGATCGACCGGTGACATCCATGAAGGAACGCATGCTGGCCGGCGAGCCCTACATCGCCGACGATCCGGAGATCGCCGCCGACCTGGACCGGGCGGCGCGACTGATGGAACGCTTCAACACCGGCCCGGCCGCCGACCCCGGGGCCCGGCTCGCGGCCCTGCGCGACCTGCTCGGCGAGGTGGGCGAGGGCGCCTGGGTCCGACCGCCGCTCTACGTCGACTACGGCTGGCAGGTCCGGATCGGGCCGCGCAGCTTCGTCAACTTCAACGCGGTCTTCCTCGACGTCGCCCCCATCACCATCGGCGCCGACGTCCAGATCGGACCGAACGTGCAGCTGCTCACCCCCACCCACCCCGTCGAGCCCGGGCCCCGCCGCGACAAGTGGGAGGCGGCCAAGCCGATCACCATCGGCGACAACGTCTGGCTCGGCGGTGGGGCCATCGTGCTCGCCGGCGTGACCGTCGGGGAGAACACGGTCGTCGGCGCAGGCGCCGTGGTGACGAAGGACCTGCCGGCGAACGTCGTCGCCGTGGGTAACCCCGCCCGCGTCGTACGCCAGCTCGACTGACCACGATCAAGCCCGCCACCTGCGAAAACACCCTTCGGCCACTGGCGTGTCGCCTCCGATACCCGGCACTGTGGGTGGTGACGTCGTCACCGGGAGGCGGGATGGTCGGTCGGGTGCTCGAACTGCGCGTGCACGGGGTCTCCAACACGCCCCCCGGTCAGATCCTCGGCCTGCGCCCGGCACCGGGCGCCGACGCGCCGGCCCCGCCGTGGCGCGTCGCGGGCGGCCCGGTCACCGGCTTCTACCGCTCCCCGACCGCCGAGCCGGCCGACCCGCTCGTCGTCGAGGCGTACAGCTGGGGGCGGTTGACCTCCGGCGCGCGGACCGCGCGGGACGTCGAGCGCGCGCTGTGGACGCTGCTGCTCCCGTTCACGCTGGCCAACGTCGCGCTGCACGCCCGGCCGTCCGTCCCGGCCGACCCCGCGACCGAACGCTGGCACAGCACCTCGGGGATCACGGCGTGGCTGATCCGGCTGTTCTGCCTGAGCCTCACGGGCACCCTCGCCCTCACCCTCACCGCCGTCGGGGTCGACCTCGTGGGCTGGCAGTGCGTCGACGACGACTGCCTGCGCCGGATCCCCGGCCCCTGGCAGTTCCTGGGGCGGGGCTGGTGGAGCGAGGGCGCGCGGTCGTTGGCCGTCGGCCTGCTCGTGCCGCTCGGCGTGCTGACCCTGCTCGGACTGGTGAGCTGGCGGACCTACCAGTACGAGGCGCAGATGCCCGCCGAACCGGTCCCCCCGCCCGACGCCCCGCAGCCGGTCGGGACCCCGGCGCACGCCCCGCAGCCGCTCGGGACCCCGGCGGACCGGCGCGAACGGCCCGAGGCCGATCCGGCCGCACCCGACCCCCCGCCCGGCAACCCGTTGCAGGACCGCACCTTCTGGACCGGCGAGGGCCAGTTGCGCAGGGGCGCCGTGCTGCACCTGTGCACCGGGGTGGTCGTCGCCGCCGCCGTACCGCTGGGTGCGGTCCTCGCCCTGGACCCGCCCCGGGGCGGCCGGGCGGCCGTCGCCTGGCCCACCGTGTCGGCGCTCGCCGCCGTCGTGCTGGTCGCGGTCGTGGCGCTCGCGCGGCCCGGGCTGACCCGGCGCGCCGGAGCCACCCCGCTCGGCGGATGGAGCGTCACCGTCGCCGTGCTCACCGCCGTCGGGCTGGCCGGGACGGTGCTGGTCCTGCTGCTGCCCGACGGCCCCGCGGGCACACCCCTGGCCGACCTGCGCCCGACGCCCGGGTGCGCCGGGCAGGTCGTCGCGCCGGCCTGTCCGACGGACCGGTCGCTGCCCGGTCTCGACTGGATCGTCGCGTGGCTGGGCACGGGGCAGTTGCTGCTGCTCATCGCGATCGGGTCGGTGGCCCGGTCCGGACGGCGGGCGCTGGCCGCGCCGGCGGCGGCCGTCCTGCTGCTCGTCCTCGGGTTCGCCTGGTTCACCGGCTGGCTGCCCGGGCCGCCACCACCCGCGGCGCTGGAGTTCTGGACGGTCGTCGTCCCGATCGTCGCCCTGGCCGCCTCCGGCCTGCTGCTGCGGCGCGTCCCGTCGCCGGCCGGGCGACCGCCACCGGAGCCCCGCAGCGACCTGGCCTGGGGCGGCCGAGCGCCGGCGGTCGTCGCCGGCTTCGGCTGGATGCTCTGCGTCTCCTACAGCGCCGGGCTGCTCTACTGGGTCACCGACCGGCTCAACGGCGGTCCGGCACCGGGCGGGCGCTCCCCCGTCGTGCCCCCGGTCCCGGTGCTGTGGGCCGGGCTCGTCTTCGCCGGCGCCCTGCTCGTGCTCGCCGCCACCGTCGCCCGGGCCGGCCTGCTCCACCTCCGCCTGCGCCGGCACGAGTACGCGCGGGCGACGGCACGGACCGACGACCCGCTCTCCGCCCACGACCTGAGGCGCTGCCGTGACGTCAGCACGTGGCGGGCGCTGCACCGGCTGGTCGGCGAGCACGCCGTACGGCTGGTCGGCTGCTACGCCGCCGCGTCGGCCGTGCTGGCGACCCTCGGCTGCGCCGCCCTGCTCTCCCGCAGCCCGCCGCACCCCACGGTCGCGACCGGCGGCGCTGCGGTGGTCGAGTGGGTCTCCGAGGTGGGCGGGCGGCTGCTCGGCTGGCTGCCGGTGCTGATCGCCACGGTGGGCCTGCTGGTCTACCGCAACGACCTCGTCCGCCGCTCGTTCGGCGTGGTCTGGGACGTGGGCACCTTCTGGCCCCGCACCGCGCACCCGCTGGCCCCACCCAGCTACGCCGAGCGGGCCGTACCCGAGTTGCAGACCCGCACCGCCGGGCTGCTGGCGCTCGCCGAGGACGATCCCCGGAGCGTGGACGGGATCATCCTGTCGGGACACAGCCAGGGCACGGTGATCTGCGCGGCCGTGCTCCTCCAGCTACCCGCCCGCTCGCGCCGGCGGATCTGGTTCTTCTCGTACGGCTGCCAGTTCACCCGGCTCTACGGGCGGGTCTTCCCCGGCTACTTCGGCCCGGAGCGGCTGCCGGTGCTGGCCGGGGCGCTGACCCCGCCCGGTGGCGGGATCCGCTGGACCAACTTCTGGCGGGACACCGACCCGCTCGGCTGGCCCGTCGCCGCCGGGGAACGGAACCTGGCCGTACGCGACCCGGAGGCGCTGCACCCCGACGACGGGGAGGTGGCCGATCCCCCGATCCGCAACCACAGCGGCTACCCGGAGGCGCCCGAGTTCCACCGGGAACGCTCGCGGGTGGCGTGGCTGCTGCGCCGGGGCGTACCGGCGCCGAGGCGTGGCGCCGGCTGACCCGCACGGCAGGCCACCGGCACGCGGCGGACCGCCGCCGCCCTCAGGGTGACGGCGGCGGCTCGGCGAGCCGGACGACCAGGTCGGCGCGGTGCGCGGTGCCGGCCACCAGGGCGGCGTTGGCCTCGTCGCTGCCCGTCGCCCACGCCCGGGCCTGTTCGGGCGACCGCCCGTACGCCTCGTGCCGGGCGGTCAGCCGGCGCAGCCGCAGCTCGGCGTCCAGGTCGAGGAACCACGCCTCGTGCAGCAGCGGCCGCACCTCGTCCCAGGGCGTCCCGGTCAGCAGCAGGTAGTTGCCCTCGGTGACCACCAGCCGTACCGACGGCGGCACCTCGATCGAGCCCGCCACCGGCTCCTCCAGGTCCCGCCGGAAGGCCGGCGCGTAGACCGCCGTCGGCTCCAGCCGGCGCAGGCGGCGCAGCAGCGAGACGTAGCCGTTGGCGTCGAAGGTGTCCACGGCGCCCTTGCGCTCCGCCCGGCCCAGGCGGCGCAGCTCGGCCTGGGCGAGGTGGAAGCCGTCCATCGGCACCAGCCGGGCGGTCGGGCCGACCGCCTCGACGATCCGCTCCGCCAGCGTCGACTTGCCCGCGCCGGGGGGCCCGGCGATGCCGAGCAGCTGCCGCGGGCCGGCCTCCGCGAGGGACCGCGCCCGCGCCACCAGCTCGTCGGTGCCGACGACCCGGGCGTCGGCCATCAGCCGAGGACCGGCTCGCTGATCGCGAACCGCGCCTGCACCGCGGCGTGCACGGTCTGCGGCTGCGGGTCGAGTTCCAGCTCCGGCGGGCCGCTCTCGGCGCCGTCGCCCATCGCGTACGCCATCCGGCTCATCATCGGCTGCTCCGCCGCGCCCGCGTCGGCCAGCTCGATCAGGGCGGTCACCCGGGCACCGAGGGCCTCCGCATACTCGCGGGCGCGCAGCAGGGCGTCGGCGAGCGCGGCGTGCCGGGCCTCCCGGTGCGCCGGGCTGTCCGGCCGCAGCGACCACCACGGCCCCGCCACCTCGATCTGGTCCTGGTCGGCGAGGCGCAGCATCAGCTCGCCGAGCGCGGTGAAGTCGCTGACCGTCACGGTGGTGGTCACGCTGCCGGCGTACGCCACCACCCGCTCGCCGGAACGCCGGGTCTCCGGCCTGACCTGCAGCTCGCCGGTCTCCCGCCGGTCGATGCCGGCCTCGCCGTCGAGCAGCACCCGGACGGCGGCGGCCCGCTCGGCCAGCCGGGTCAGGGTGGCCTCCCGGTCCCGGTCGCGCGCCCTGGCCGTCACCGCGAACCGGGCGATCTCCGGAGCCACCTCCCGGTACGCCTCGCCACGCACCGCCACCACCGGCCCGTCCACCATGCCCTCACCCTAACCGCGCGTCCGCCGGCCCGCCCGCCGTCCGACCGCACGCCGACGGGGCCCGACGCCCCGTCCCCGGGCCCGTCCGGCTCAGGTGGCGTGGACCGGCGCCGGGAGGTGGCCCGTGTAACCGACCCGGTCGCCGTCGACCCGGCACCCGGTGAGGTAGCCGCCGGCGGCCCCCAGCTCCATCAGGAACTCCACCTCGGCGCGGTGGTCGCCGTCGGCGGGGAACTCCTGCCGGTGGGCGAGCAGGTCCCGGCCGAAGAGGACGGTACGCAGGGCCCGCGCCTGCTCGAAGTGACCGACCAGGGCGTCGATGTCCTCGGCGCGCAGCGCGGCGGCCAGCCCGTCGAGGAACGCGCTGACCTGACCGAGCTGTCGCACCACCTGCTCGCGGTTGTCGAAGAGCATGTCGGCCGTACGCCGGGCCGGGGTGCCGGCGACCCGGGTGCCGTCCCGGAAGCTGCCCGCAGCGAGGCCCAGCACGGCGTCCCGGAGGTCCGACTTCGCCACCGCGCCGGCGAGGCTGCCGGCGAGCAGGTGCGGGACGTGCGAGGAGAGCGCCACCACCGAGTCGTGCACCGCCGGCGACATCGGCACCACCCGGGCGGCGAAGACGTCCACGATGAGGCCGGCCAGCATCCGGAACGGCCCGATGCCCTCGGCCGCCGGGCAGAGCACCCACGCGGCACCCTCGAACAGCGCCGGCACGGCGGCGGCGAGCCCGGAGCGTTCGGTACCTGCCATCGGATGGCCCGGTACGAACCGGTCGGTCAACCCGTTGGCGGCGGCGAAGGCGGCCACGGCGCCCTTCGTGCTGCCCACGTCGGTGAGGACGCAGCCGTCCCCGACGTGCTCAGCGACGGTGAGCAGGGTCTCCGGCAGCCTCGGCAGGGGGCCGCAGAGGAACACGACGTCGCGGTCGCGGACGGCCCCGCCCAGGTCGTCCGGGAAGGGCACCCCGCGTTCGCGCCCGTCCGCCCGGGTGGCCCGGTCCGGGTCCCAGCCGACGACGTCCAGCCCCGCCTCGTGCAGCCGGAGCAGGACCGAGCCGCCGATGAGGCCGGTGCCCACCACGGCGACCCGGGGCCGCCCACGCGAACTGTCCACCATCACGCGCCTCGGCGGTCGCTCAGGCGCGCAGCCGGCCGGCGACCGCCGCCACGTGCTCGTCGGACTCGGTCAGCGCCACCCGGACGTGCTGCCGGCCGCCCGGGCCGTAGAAGACGCCCGCCGCCGCGAGGATGCCCCGTCGGGCCAGCCAGTCGACCGTCTCCCAGCAGTCCTCGCCCCGGGTCAGCCAGAGGTAGAGCCCGGCCTCGGAGTGCTCGACGGTGAAGCCGGCGGCGGTGAACGCGGCGTGCAGGGTGTCCCGCCGGGCACGGTAGCGCTCCCGCTGCTCGTCGGCGTGCCGCTCGTCGCGCAGCGCGGCCACCATCGCCGCCTGCACCGGCGCCGGCACGATCATCCCGGCGTGCTTGCGGACCTTGAGCAGCTCCGCCACCAGCGCCGGGTCGCCCGCCACGAAGCCCGCCCGGTAGCCGGCCAGGTTGGACCGCTTGGAGAGCGAGTGCACGGCCAGCACCCCGTCGTACGACCCGCCGCAGACCTCGGGCGAGAGCACCGAGACGGGCTCGGCGGCCCAGCCCAGCGGCAGGTAGCACTCGTCGCTGGCGACCACCGCGCCGCGTTCCCGGGCCCAGTCGACCACCTTGCGCAGGTGGGCCGCCGGCAGCACCCGGCCGGTCGGGTTGCCCGGCGAGTTGACCCAGACCAGGCGCACCCGGGAGGTGGGCCCGACGGCGGTCAGCGAGTCGGCGCGTACGACGGTGGCGCCGGCGAGCCGGGCCCCGTCCTCGTAGGTCGGGTAGGCGATCGAGGGCACCACGACGACGTCGCCGGGACCGATCCCGAGCAGGGTCGGCAGCCAGGCGACGAGTTCCTTGGAGCCGATCGTCGGCAGCACGCCGAGGCCGTCGACGCCGGCGCCGCAGGCCCGTGCCACCCAGACCGCGATCGTCTCGCGCAGCACCGGCGTGCCGGCGGTCAGCGGGTAGCCCGGGGCGTTGGACGCGTCGGCCAGCGCCCGCCGGATCACCTCGGGCACCGGGTCGACCGGCGTGCCCATGGAGAGGTTGATCAGACCCTCAGGGTGCGCCGCGGCCAGTGCGGCCGCGGCGTCCAGGGTGTCCCAGGTGAACTCCGGCAGCCGTGACGAGACCGGCGCGGGCCGGTTCAGTGGCCCTCGCCGCGCGGCGGCTGCGCGGCGACGAAGGTCGCGTCCTTCTCCACCTTGCCGATCTTCGAGGCGCCGCCGGGCGAGCCCAGTTCCTCGAAGAACTCGTAGTTGGCGCCGGTGTAGTCCTTCCACTGCTCCGGGACGTCGTCCTCGTAGAAGATCGCCTCGACCGGGCAGACCGGCTCGCAGGCACCGCAGTCGACGCACTCGTCGGGGTGGATGTAGAGCATCCGGTTGCCCTCGTAAATGCAGTCGACCGGGCATTCCTCGATGCAAGCCTTGTCAAGCACATCCACGCACGGTTCGGCGATGATGTAGGTCACCGGTCTTCTCCTCCGCAAGACACGCCGCGATCACCCGCGACGGTTAGAGCCTAGTATCTCGCCGGGGAGGGGGTCGATCGTGCTCCGACAGCAGGATGTGGGACATCGGATCGTCGTGCGCCGAATCGTGGGGATTCGCGAAGGTCGGCCGCTCTTCTCCGACGCCCTCGGCGAGCTGGTCGAGCTGAGCGAAACCCATCTCACACTCGCCACCGCGCAGGGCCGGCTCCGGGTCCCCGTGGCCGAGGTGCACCGGGCCAAGCGGGTGCCGCCGGCCCGCCGGCCCACCGCCGCCGCCGTCATCGAGCTGGAACTGGCCGCCGACGAGGCGTGGCCCGCCGCCGTACGCGGGCGGCTCGGCGACTGGCGGCTGCGCGCCGCCGACGGCTGGACCGGCCGGGCCAACTCGGCGCTGCCCGTGGGCGACCCGGACCGGCCCCTGCCCGCCGCGCTCGACGCGGTGGAGCGCTGGTACGCCGACCTCGGTCAACCGCCGATGGTCAACACCCCGCTGCCGCTCGCCGCCCCGGTCGGCGCGGAGCTGGACGCCCGTGGCTGGGTCGGCAGGCCGCCCGTGCTGGTGCAGACCGTGCCGCTGGCGGGGCTGCCGCCGGCCGGGCCGGAGCGCGTCGGAGCGCCGCCGGTCGAGCTGGCCGCCGATCCGTCGGACGACTGGCTCGCCGTCGCCGCCGGCCGCAAGGGCGGCCTGCCGGACGCCGCCCGGCACGTGCTCACCGCCGTGGACCAGGTCCGCTTCGCCCACGTGTACGCCGACGGCACGCTGCTCGCCATCGGTCGGGGCACGGTCACCGGGCAGGGGCGCTGGCTCGGGCTCAGCCTGATCGAGGTGCTGCCCGAGGCGAGGCGGCAGGGCCTGGCCGGCAGGATCATCCGGGCGCTCGCCGACTGGGGCGTGGCGACCGGCGCCTCGCGCGCCTTCCTCCAGGTCGAGCAGCGCAACACCCCGGCCGTGGCCCTCTACCGCACCCTCGGTTTCACCACCCACCACACCTACCTCACCCGCACCCCACCCCCCTGACCCGTCCGGGCCCTGACCCTCCCCCGCCTCGCCGCTCTCGCCCCCTCCCGCCGCCCCGCCTCGCCCCCTTGGCGTCGTCGATCATGAAGTTAGCGCACTCGGAAAGCGCGTTCCAGCGCGCTAACTTCATGATCGACCTTGCGGTGGAGGGCCGGCGGCCGGGCGCGGGGTGGGGTGGGTGGGTGGGGTGGGTGGGTGGGTGGGTGGGTGGTCAGCGGCGGACGACGCGGCGGGGCTTGGTGGCCCTGAGTTCGGCGTACCGCTTGAGCGACTGCGAGCGGTGGTCCAGGCCGAGCGTGGTGAGGAGCAGGTAGCCGAGCAGCACGCCCACGCCGGCCGCCGCGAGGTAGAGCCAGATCTGGGCGAAGAAGGTGCCCGCTCCCCCGCCGAACGGGTTCTCGCCGACCAGCAGCGGCCCGACCAGCACCGTCAGCAGCAGCGCGATCCCGACCGCGGCGGCCAGGTCGGCGCCCCAGGCCGAGACGGGCCGCCGCCTGCCCCACACGAAGGCGGCTGCCGCCAGGACCAGCCCGATCACCGCGAACATCCCCAGCGACACCCGGTCGGCGGCGGCCGTGTCGTCGCCGCCGAAGCCGAACCGGGTGACCAGCCGGGCGACCACGTTGACCGCGAACAGCGCGACCGCGAGAACTCCGGTCGCGCGCCACCGCTCACTCATCGCACGCCTCCCGCCGTACCGCCCGCTCCAGCGGCGGGCTTCCTGGCAGGAATGTCTACCACCGGAACCTGTGCGCCGTCAGTCCCCCGACCGGACCGGTGGCGGCGCCAGTACCTGCCGGAAACCCATCACCGCGAAGGTCATCGCGCCGGCCACGATCATCGCCAGGCCGACCCAGTTGTCGCCGGTGACGAGCAGGTCCCCCTCGGCGGTGCGGACCGCCGCCACGGCCATCAGGACGAACCAGGGCGTCGCGGGCAGCGCCACGGCCCACCGGCGACCGACGGCCTCGTGCGCGAACCAGCTCAGGGCGATGTTCGCGCCGATGGCGACGAGCACCGAGACGCCGATCAGCTGCCCGCCGACCCGGAGTGTGGCCAGCAGCAGCTCCAGCACCGCGGTGAGGACCCCAGCGAGGACGGCGACCAGCCCGCCGGCCACCCGCAGAACGAGGTCGAGCAGCCGCCGGGACCGCCCGGACGGTGGCGGCGGGGCGGTCTCCTGCGGGGCGGCCGACATCGACGCGACGGGCAGGGTCACCGGTTACCGGCCGCCGTGACCGGGGACCGGTCCGGGCCGTCGGCGACGTCGAGCCCGGCGAAGAGGTCGTCCTCCCAGCCGTACGGGCCGCTGCCCGGCCCCCGCTCGCCCACCGCGAGGGTGTAGTACTCCACGCCCATGAACTCGCTGCCGAAGTTGCCGGCGATCGAGTAGAGCCAGGAGGCGTCGGGGATCTGGGTGGCGTGCGCGCGCATCGCCGCCTCCTTGGCGGCGTGCTGGTCGGTGGCGTCGATCCGGGCGGCGATCTGCGCGTCCGGGGTGCCGAAGGGCAGCTCCGAGGTGTCCTGGATGCCGGCGAAGGGGTTGTCCGCCGACTCGGCGAAGTGGGTCAGGCCGGCCTCCAGCACGCTGAGCGGCATCGCCGTCCAGTAGACCTTCGCCGGGGCGAATCCCTCCGCGCCGGCCAGCTCGTACGCGCGCATCGCCACCCGGTGCGCCTGGATGTGGTCCGGGTGCCCGTAGAAGCCGTTGTCGTCGTACGTGACCATGACCTGCGGGCGTACCTCCCGCATGATCTCCACCAGGTGCCCGGCGGCCTCGTCGAGGTCGGCCTGCCAGAAGGCGCGGGGGTGCTCGTTGGTGGCGAGGCCCATCATGCCGGAGTCGCGGTAACGGCCGGCGCCGCCGAGGAAGCGGTGGTCGGTGACGCCGAGCGCGGCGCAGGCGGCGTTCAGCTCGGCGATCCGCCAGCCGCCGAGCTGGTCGGCCTCGCCCGCGGCGAGCTGGGCCAGCGCCGGCACGTGGATCTCGCCCTCCTCGCCGAGGGTGCAGGTCACCAGGGTGACGTGGGCGCCGGCGGCGGCGTAGTGCGCCATCGTCGAGCCGGTGCCGATGGACTCGTCGTCGGGGTGCGCGTGGACCAGCAGGAGGCGGCGGTCGGGCAGCGTCGTCACGCCGGTCACTCTAACCGGCGGTTCTCCTCCGCCGGCCCCGACGCGTCCGCGCAGGTCGGCCACATCACCCCCGGTCACCGCTCTACGATCTGGTCTGTGGACTTTCCGGAGCTGGCCGCCCGCACCCGCCGGTTCAGCCGCGGAGCGCCGCGGGCGGTCACCGTGGCCGACGACGGCTCCCGGGTGGTCTTCCTGCGGTCGGCCGGCCCGGAGGACCCGGCCGACGCGCTCTGGCTGCTCGACGTGGCGACCGGCGAGGAGCGGCTCGTCGCCGACCCGGCGGCGCTGCTCGGGGCCGACGCCGACGCCGACGCGCTGGGCCCGGGCGAGCGCGCGCTGCGCGAGCGGCTGCGCCTGAGCGCCTCCGGCATCGGCTCCTACACGCTGGACGGCGCCGGCCGGGTCGCGGTCTTCGCGCTGGCCGGGCGGCTGTTCCGGGCCGACCTGGTGCACGGCGACGTGGTCGAGGTGGCCACCGTCGGCCCGGTGCTCGACCCCCGGCCCGATCCCACGGGTCAGCGTCTGGCGTACGTCACCGACGCCGCCGAGGGGGTCCGTCGGGGGCAGCTGCGGGTGGTCGAACACGACGGCACGGACACCCTGCTGGCCGGCGAGGACTCCGGGGTGACCTGGGGGCTGGCCGAGCACATCGCGGCGGAGGAGTTCCACCGGTTCCGCGGCTACTGGTGGGCGCCGGACGGTCGTTCGGTGCTGGCCGCCCGGGTGGACGAGTCCCGCGTGCAACGCTGGCACCTGCACGACCCGGCCGACCCGGCGAGCCCGCCGACCACCGTCGCGTACCCCCGGGCGGGCACCGCGAACGCCGAGGTCAGCCTGCACCTGCTCGACCTCGACGACGGCTGGGTCGACGTGCACTGGGACCGGGAGACCTATCCGTACCTGGCGGCCGTGCACTGGGCCGAGGGGGGCCCGCTGATCACCGTGCTGCGCCGTTCCCAGCAGCACGGCCTGGTGCTGGCGATCGACCCGCGCACCGGCGAGACCCAGGTGCACGCCGAGCTGGCCGACCCACGCTGGGTGGAGCCGATCCCCGGCACCCCGGCGCACCTGCCGGACGGCCGGGTGCTCGTCGGCGGCGAACTCGCCCACGACGGGTACGACGCCCGCTGCCTCTTCGCCGACGGCACCCTGCTCACCCCGCCGTCGCTCTACGTCCGGCGGGTGGTGGGGCGGCTGCCCGGCGGCAGCGGCCCGGCCGACCTGCTGGTGGAGGCGAGCGACGGGGAGCCGAGCGAGCGGCACCTGTTCCGGGTGCGCACGACCATCGGCGGCGGCGTGGACGCGCGCCGGATCACCACCGACCCGGGCTGGCACACCGCCGCCGTGGGTGGGGACGTGCTGGTGGTGGGGAGCGCCTCGCTCGACCACGCGGGCACCCGGTGGACGGTGTGGCGGGGCGACCAGGAGGTGGCCGTGCTGCGCTCGCTCGCCGCCACCCCGCCGTACGCGCCACTGCCGCTGCTGGAGCGGGTCACCGACCGGCGGCTGCCGACGGCCGTGCTCTACCCGGACAACTACGTCACCGGCCGGCGGCTGCCGGTGCTGCTGGACGTCTACGGCGGACCGGGGCACCAGGAGGTGCTCGCGGCTCGTGGGGCGTGGCTAGAGCGGCAGTGGTGGGCCGACGCCGGCTTCGCGGTCGTCACCATCGACAACCGGGGCACGCCGGGCGTGGCCCCCTCCTTCGAGAAGGCGATCCACCGGCGGGTGGCCGACGTCGTCCTGCTCGACCAGGTGGACGCGCTCACCGCGTTGGCCGGCAAGCACCCCGACCTGGACCTGGAGCGGGTGGCGGTGCGCGGCTGGTCGTTCGGCGGCTGGCTGGCCGGGCTGGCGGTGCTGCGGCACCCGGAGCTGTTCCGGTGCGGCATCGTGGGGGCGCCGGTCACCGACTGGGCGCTGTACGACACGGCCTACACGGAGCGCTACCTGGGCCTGCCGGACGACGGCACGGACATCTACGCGCACCACTCGCTGGTGGAGCTGGCCGGCGAGCCGGTGCAGCGGCCGGAGGAGGCCCGGCCGCTGCTGCTGGTGCACGGCCTGGTCGACGACAACGTGGTGGCCGCGCACACGCTGCGGCTGTCGGCGGCGCTGCTGGCGACCGGCCGGCCGCACTCGGTGCTCCCGCTGACCGGGGCCACCCACATGGCCGCCGGCGGCACCGCCGAACGCCTGCTCAGGCTCGAACTCGACTTCGTCCGCCGCCACCTCTAGGCGCGCCCGACCCGGCCGTCCCCCGCCGCGACCCGGCCGTCCCCGCCGCGGGCCGGCCGTCCCCGCCGCGGGCCGGCCGCCTCCCGCCGGGCAGCCGTTCTCCAACCCCGGGCGTCGGCACCCGGTCGGGGTGGCCGCCGGGCAGGTCGCGGGTGGGCGGCCCACAGACACGGCGACCCCCGGCCGACGACGTTGTCGACCGGGGGTCGGTCCGTGCGTGTCACCGCTGGGGTGTCATCGCGTCACGGGTGGTGTCACTGCTTGACGTAGGCGTCCACGAAGCTCGGCCAGCCGAAGATGCTGCCGATGAAGACGCCGCCGGCCTTCTCGCCGTGCGCGATGGAGACCACCTCGACGTAGAGCGGCACCGCCGGCGCCGTCTCCTTCATCAGCCGCTCGTCGATCTTGCTCCACTCGTCGGCCTGCTTGGCCGGGTCGAGCGCGAGGATCCGGTCGAACTCCGCGTTGAGCGCCTCGTTGTTGAGCTGCGAGGTGTTGCTGTTGCCCTCGGCCTTGATGCCGCGGCCGTCGAAGAGCACCGGCAGGATCGACGCGCCGCTGGGCCAGTCGGCCGCCCACGAGTCGACCCAGATGTCGTACGGGTTGTCCTTCTTCTTCACCGTGTCGAGGAAGCCGTCCTCGGGGATCGTCTTGATCGTGACGGTGAAGCCGGCCTTCTCCAGCGCGTTCTTGATCTGCGTGGCCCGCTCCTGGGAGCTGGTCACGTCGGAGGTGAGCAGCACCAGGTTCTGCGTCTTGCCCGCGAGCAGCTCCTTGGCCTTCTCCGGGTTGCCGCTGTCGCCGGCCGGGTACGCGTCGAACTGCTTGTAGCCGAGCGTGGTGGGCGGCAGCAGCGTCGTCATCGGCACGGCGCCGTAGGGACCGCCGAGGTTCTTGGTGATGCTGGTGCGGTCGATCGCGTGGTTGATCGCCTGCCGCACCGACAGGTCGGTGACCCGGGCGGTGTTGATGCTCAGGCGGTACGCGTTCGGCGTGGCCGCGACGATCATCCGCTCCTTGAGCTTGGGGTCGCCGGTGACCTTGGCGATCAGCTCCGACGGGACACCGCCGGTGGCGACCGCCGCCGCGTCGTTGCCGGTGCCGGCGAGCACCCGGTTGGTCTGGGCGGCCTGGTCCGCGCCGAGCGACCAGACGAACTTGTCCGGGTACTGGTGGCGCACGGCGTCGGTGGCCGGGTCCCAGTGCTCGTTGCGCTCGAGCACGATCTCGACGCCCGGGGTGTGCTTGGTGAACTTGTACGGGCCCGACGAGAACGGCTGGTTGTCCAGGTTGACGCCGGTGTCCTTGTCGGCCGGCAGCGGCGCGGTGGCCGGCAGCGAGACGGCGAACGGCAGGTCACAGCGGGGCTTGTTGAACTCGAACCGCAGGGTCCGCTCGTCCGGCGTGGTCAGCCCCGGCGGCAGCGAGGTCTTGTTGGCCTTGAAGTCCCACTTGGTGTCGTACTGCGGGCTGTCGACCAGCCACTCCTGGAGGTAGGTCGGGCCGCCGGTGAGGTCCGGGTCGAAGGACCGGGCGATGCCGTACGCGATCTCCTTGCTGGTGATCGGCCGGCCGTCCTCGAACTTCACCCCCTGCTTGACCTTGAACTCCCAGACCTTGCAGTCGTTGTTGACGTTGGTGCCGGGGGTCTCGGCCAGGTCACCGACCAGGGTGACGTTGCCCTTGCCGTCGTCCTTGAACGTGGTGAGGAAGCGGGCGTAGAGCTGGCTCCCCATCAGGCCGGCGAACGAGTAGATCCGCTGCGGGTCCATGTGGGAGATCTTGTTCTCCCGCAGGATGTAGAACGTGCCGCCCTTGGCCGCGCCGGGCACCTCCGGCGCCGGGCCGAGGGAGTCCTTGGGGTCGGTGGCGATGGCACCGGTGCGCGGCTTGGTGGTGTCCACCCCGCCGGTGTCGTCACCGGTGTTCTCGCTGCACGCACCGAGGGAAACCATCAGTGCGATCGCACCGCCCAGGGCGGTGACGCGTCTTGCTCGCATACTCACTCCTCCGGATCGCCGATGAAGGAAAGCTTCGCCTAGCCTTCAATGACGGTAAATTTCGAGCAGATAACGGGGCTACAACGATCGGCACCCCGCACGCCGCGGGTCAGCCGAGGCGCACCCGGGGGTCGATGAACGCGTAGAGCATGTCGACGAGCATGTTGGCGACCACCACGAACAGCGCGGCGATCAGCACGGTCCCCATGATGGTCGGCAGGTCCCCCTGGCTGACCGCCTCCACCGCCGTACGTCCGAGTCCCTGGATGCCGAAGGTGGTCTCGGTGATCACCGTGCCGCCGAGCGCCGTGCCCACGTCGAGACCGGCGATGGTGACGATCGGCGTGATCGCCGCGCGCAGCGCGTGCTTGCCGTAGACCTGCCGCTTCGGCATGCCCTTGGCCCGGGCGGTACGCACGTAGTCCTCGGAGAGCGTCTCCAGCATCTGGGCCCGGGACAGCCGGGCGTAGATCGCGGAGAAGAGCAGCGCCAGGGTGATCCAGGCCAGCACCAGGCCCCGCGCCCACTCCACGGGATTCTCGAACAGCGACGTGTAGCGCGGTGTGGGCAGGATCCGCAGGGTGTAGACGAAGATCAGCAACAGGACCGCGCCGACGAAGTAGAGCTGGAGCGAGGCGAAGGTCAGGGTGAGGCCGATCGAGATCCGGTCCAGCAGCGAGCCGCGCCGCAGGGCCGAGACCATGCCGAGCCCGACCCCGATCGCGAGCCACAGCACCGCCGCGGGCAGGACGATGCTCAACGTCACCGGCAGCACCCGGGCGAAGGTGTCGGTGACCGCCTCGCTGTTGACGTACGAGTAGCCGAGGCAGGGCGCCGCGCACTCGCCGCCCTGCGCGCTGCCCAGGTCGCGGCCGACGAAGATGCCCTTCATGTAGTCGGCGTACTGCTGCACCTTCGGCTCGTTGAGCCCCAGTTCCGTCCGCACCCGCTCCAGGCGCTCGGCGTTGCAGTTCTTCGGGCACATGCCGGTCACCGGGTCGGCGGGCAGCGCGAAGAACAGCAGGAAGCTGACCACACTCACCGCGAACAGCACCGAGATCGCCAGCAGCACCCGCTTCAGCAGGAAGCGCACCATGCGCAGTACCCCTTACCGTGACGACTTCGGGTCGAGCGCGTCACGCAACGCGTCGCCGAAGAGGTTGAACGCCAGCACGAGCGCGAAGATCGTGATGCCGGGGAAGAAGACGTATGCCGGGTCGGTCTGCAGGTAGTCGATGCTCCGGTAGATCATCCGGCCGAAGCTGGGCACCGACTCGGGCAGCCCTACGCCGAGGAAGGACAGCGCCGCCTCGCTGGTCACGTACGACGGCACCAGCAGCGAGAACGACACCAGGATCGGGGCCCAGATGTTCGGCAGCAGCTGCCGGAAGAGCATGTGCCCGAGCCCCGCGCCGCTGGCCTTGGCCGCCTCCACGAACTCGCGTTCGCGCAGCGACACCACCTGACCGCGGACCAGCCGCGCGGTGCTGGTCCAGCCGAACGCGGTGAAGACCACGATCAGCGTGGTGACCGCGAACCAGGTCGGCACCTCGTCGCGCGGTCCGTAGAAGCGCAGCGAGAACGTCGGCACCACGGCCAACGCGAAGATCAGGAACGGCATCGCCAGCGCCACGTCGGTGATCCAGCTGATCACCGCGTCCACCACCCCGCCGAGGTAGCCGGCGAGGATGCCGAGGACCACGCCGATCGTGGTGGTGATCAGGGCCGCGCCGAGCGCGATCAGCAGCGAGGTGCGGATGCCGTAGATCATCCGCATGAAGATGTCCCGGCCCAGGCCGGGCTCCAGACCGAACCAGTGGTCGCCGCTGATCCCGCCGACGTATCCCAGCGGCATCCCGGTGCTGTCCAGCAGCTCGCCGAACTGCTCGTTCGGCGTCACCCCGTAGAGCCGCTGGACCAGGGGCGCGCCCACCGCCAGCAGCACGAAGAAGACCAGCACCACGCCGCTCACCAGGGCGGTGCGGTCGCTGCGCAGCCGGCTGCGGACGAGCTGACCCGGCGAGCGGCCGACCAGCGTCTTCCCCTCGCCGGCGTCGCCGCCGGACTCGATCTCGGCCAGCGCCGTGCCCTCGACCGGGGACAAGCTCACTTCGACACCTCCTCGGCGGTCGTGCCGGCCCCGGCCGTCCCGGGGTCCGCCGGCCGCGCGTCGTCACCGGCCGGTCCCGTGGTGGCGCCGACCGGCCCCGTCTCGGGGAAGTGGCAGGCGGTGGCCTGGTCGCCACCGCGCGGCACCAGCGCCGGCTCCTCGGTGGCGCACCGCTCCTGCGCCTTCCAGCACCGGGTGCGGAAACGGCAACCCGACGGCGGGTCCAGCGGCGTCGGGACGTCCCCCGAGAGCCGGATCCGGCCCGCCGCGCCGAGCTGGGTGACGTCGGGGATGGCCGAGAGCAGGGCCCGGGTGTACGGATGCTGCGGGCGTTCGTAGATGTCGTCCCGGTCGCCGATCTCGACGACCTTGCCCAGGTACATGACGGCGACCCGCTGGCAGAAGTGCCGCACCACGGCCAGGTCGTGCGCGATGAAGACGAACGCCAGACCGAGGTCGCGTTGCAGGTCGCGCAGCAGGTTGACCACCTGTGCCTGGATCGACACGTCCAGGGCGGAGACCGGCTCGTCGGCGACGATCAGCTTGGGTTGCAGGGCGAGCGCGCGGGCGATGCCGATGCGCTGCCGCTGGCCGCCGGAGAACTCGTGCGGGTAGCGGTTGTAGTGCTCCGGGTTCAGCCCGACCAGTTCCAGCAGCTCCTGGACCCGCTTCTTCACCCCGCCCGGCGGGTCGATCCCGTTGACCTGCAACGGCATCGCCACGATCCGGCCCACGGTGTGCCGGGGGTTCAGCGACGCGTAGGGGTCCTGGAAGATGATCTGGAGGTCCTGCCGCAGCGCCCGCAGCTCGCGGCGGCCCGCGTGGGTGATGTCCCGCCCGGCGAACTCGATGCTGCCCGCCGTGGGCTCCAGCAGGCGTACCAGCATCCGTCCGGTGGTCGTCTTGCCGCAGCCGGACTCGCCCACCAGGCCGAGCGTCTCGCCCGGCCGCACGTCGAAGTCCAGCCCGTCCACGGCCCGGACCAGGCCGGTGCGCCGCAGGCCGTCGCGCACCGGGAAGTGCTTGGCCAGCCCGCGTACCCGCAGCAGCGGCTCAGCGGTCTCCACACTCATCGGGGCCGGGCCACCTTCGTTCGCGACTGCGGGACTCCGCTGCGCTGCGTTCCTCGCGCTCACCGGGCCACTCCCACGTGTGCGATGTCCTCCGCGTACAGCCGGGTCCGGTCGTCGGCGGAGAGGTGGCAGGCCACCAGGTGGCCGGGCGCGCCCGCCGGGCGCAGCTCCGGGACCTCCGTGCGGGACCGGTCGCCGTTGCGGTCGGCGTAGCGGCAGCGCGGGTGGAAGGCGCAGCCGGACGGCAGGTTGATCAGGCTCGGCGGGTTGCCCCTGATCGGCATCAGGTCCGCGTCGGCGTCGCCGTGCAGCGAGGGCACGCTGGAGAGCAGACCCCAGGTGTACGGGTGCTGCGGCCGGCGCAGCACCTGCTCGACGCTGCCGTGCTCGACGGCCCGCCCGCCGTACATGACCAGCACCTCGTCCGCGACCTGGCCGACCACGCCCAGGTCGTGAGTGATCAGGATGATCGCGGAGTGGAACTCGGCCTGGAGGTCGGCCAGCAGGTCGAGGATCTGCGCCTGCACCGTCACGTCCAGGGCGGTGGTCGGCTCGTCGGCGATCAGCAGGTCCGGGTCGTTGACCAGCGCCATGGCGATCATCGCCCGCTGCCGCATGCCCCCGGAGAACTCGTGCGGGTACTGGTCGAAGCGGCGGGCCGGCTGCGGGATGCCGACCCGGCCCAGCATGTCCACCGCGCGCTTGCGGGCCTCGCGCTTGCCGGCCTTCGGGTGGTGCACCCGGTACGCCTCGGCGATCTGCCGGCCGACCGTGTAGTACGGGTGCAGCGCGGACAGCGGATCCTGGAAGATCATCGCCATGTCCCGGCCGCGCAGCCGGCGTACCTCCTCGTCCGGCAGGCCGACCAGCTGGCGGCCGCCGACGGAGATCTCCCCGGTGATGGTGGTCCGCTTGGCGCCGTGCAGCCCGAGGATGGCCAGTGAGGTGACGCTCTTGCCCGAGCCGGACTCACCGACGATGCCGAGGGTGCGTCCCCGCGCCACCTCGAACGACACCCCGTCGACCGCGCGCACCACGCCGTCCTCGGTGTCGAACCGGACCCGCAGGTCGCTCACCCGCAGGTAGGGGTCCTGGCCGGAGCGCTGCTCCGGCACGCTGGGGCGGTCCGGTTTCCCGGACGTCGCCGACTCCGGCCTGTCCACGACCCCTCCCTCAGTGACGAAGAGAACTTACAGGAAAGCACTGAGGGTGAAAATAAGCTACATAACCGGAGCTGTCAGCGGGCCACAGCGTAACGACTCTGCAACGGGCGTGAACAGCCCTCACCTCGGCATTCACCGGTGTTGACCTCCCGCACCCGGACAGCGGGTGCGACGATGGGCGCGGCAGTCCCGCAAGGATGTCCCCCGGCACGAGGTGGAGGTGACGATGACCGCGGCGGTGTTCGGCCACGACGGCCCGTGGAGCGAAGAGGAGTACCTCGCCCTCGGCGAGACGCAGCAGCGCGTCGAACTCTTCGACGGGAGCCTCCACGTGACCCCAGCCCCCACGCCCCGCCACCAGCGCATCTCACGCAGGTTGGGCAACATCCTCGAACCCGCCGCCGAAGCTCTCGGACTGGAACTGCTGGAGGCGGTGAACGTCCGGCTCCGGCCGGGTCGCATCCCCATCCCCGACCTCGTCGTCACGGCACCGATCGACCTCGACGACCCCTGGATCGAGGCGGCCGACGTGAAGCTCGTCTGCGAGGTCATCTCGCCGGGCAACGCGGCCACCGACAAGGTGCTCAAGATGCACTACTACGCGGCGGCCGGCATCGAGTGGTATCTGCTGGTGGAGCAGGAGACGCTGACCGTGCACGTCTACCGGCGGCGGGGCGCCCACTACGTCGAGCGGTCGGTGACCAAGGCCGGCGAGACGCTGGAGCTGACCGAGCCGGTCCGGGCCACGATCCGGCCGGCGGACCTGCTCGCCTGACGGGCCACCGCCACTCCGGGTGAGCCGCTCCGGTACGCCGGACAGGCGCCGGGTGAGGTTCTTAACATCCGGACATCGATCATCATGCGGGGCTTTCCACCGGCCGGGACACACGGGACACTGCCTTGCGCGGACGGCTCGCGAAGATCGGCGTAACGTGTGTCACTTAGCTGCGCCGTATCGCTGGCGCGGTCGTTGGTGTGCGCATGACGTGGCAAGCGGGTGCGGGTTCGCCGGTCCGCGTGCCGACCGGAAACTTGATCCGCCCGTGAGGGTCCTGTCAGGGAGACGACTCGAATGACATCAACGGCAACGAGGCCGCGGGGAGCGCGGGCGCGCGCCGCCATCGCGGCGAAGACGTTGCGAACCGACCGCTGGTGGCTCGCCCCGCTGATCACCGTGATCGGGCTCGGCGCGTGGGTGGCGTACGCGACGGTCCGGGTCTTCATGCACGACTTCTACTGGGTCGAGGACTACCACTACCTGACCCCGTTCTACTCCCCCTGCGTGACCGACCGGTGCCTGCCGGAGGCCGCACACTTCGGACGGTTCCTGCCCGGCTGGTGGATCATCCCGGACGCGGCCCTGACGCTGCCGTTCCTGCTGCTGTTCCGGCTCACCTGCTACTACTACCGCAAGGCGTACTACCGGTCGTTCTGGCTGTCGCCGCCCGCCTGCGCGGTGCCGGACGGGCACCAGTCCTACAGCGGTGAGACCCGGTTCCCGCTGCTCGGGCAGAACCTGCACCGCTACTTCTTCTACGCCGCCGCGGTCATCTCGCTGATCAACACCTGGGACGCGGTCCTGGCCTTCCACTCCCCCAAGGGCTTCGGCTTCGGGCTGGGCAACATCATCCTGCTCGCCAACGTGGTGATGCTGTGGGCGTACACGATCTCCTGCCACTCGTGCCGGCACATCATCGGCGGGCGGCTCAAGCACTTCTCCAAGCACCCGGTGCGCTACCGGGCCTGGACCTTCGTCTCGGCCCTGAACGTCCGGCACATGCAGCTCGCCTGGATCACCCTCGGCACGCTGGCCCTGACGGACTTCTACGTCATGGCGCTGGCGGCCGGCTGGTTCAACGACCTGCGGTTCATCAACTAGAGGGCCCCTGACATGACGAACACCACGCGAATCGAACGACACCACTACGACGTCGTCGTGATCGGGGCCGGCGGCGCCGGCCTGCGCGCCGCGATCGAGGCCCGCCTCGCCGGCAAGAAGACCGCGATCATCTCCAAGTCGCTCTTCGGCAAGGCGCACACGGTGATGGCCGAGGGCGGCGCCGCCGCCGCGATGGGGAACGTGAACAGCCGGGACAACTGGCAGGTGCACTTCCGCGACACGATGCGCGGCGGCAAGTTCCTCAACAACTTCCGGATGGCCGAGCTGCACGCGAAGGAGTCGCCGCAGCGGATCTGGGAGCTGGAGACGTACGGCGCGCTCTTCGACCGCACCAAGGACGGGAAGATCTCGCAGCGCAACTTCGGTGGCCACGAGTACCCCCGCCTGGCGCACGTCGGCGACCGGACCGGCCTGGAGCTGATCCGCACCCTCCAGCAGAAGATCGTGTCGCTCCAGCAGGAGGACAAGCGCGACCACGGCTCGTACGACGCCCGGATCAAGGTCTTCTCCGAGACCACGATCACCGAGCTGCTGCTCGACGGCGACCGGATCGCCGGCGCGTTCGGGTACTACCGCGAGTCCGGCGAGTTCGTCCTGTTCGAGGCGCCGGCGGTGGTGCTGGCGACCGGCGGCGTCGGCCGCTCCTACAAGGTCACCTCGAACTCCTGGGAGTACACGGGCGACGGGCACGCGCTGGCGCTGCGGGCCGGCGCGACGCTGATCAACATGGAGTTCCTCCAGTTCCACCCGACCGGCATGGTCTGGCCGCCGTCGGTGAAGGGCATCCTGGTCACCGAGTCGGTGCGCGGCGACGGCGGCGTGCTGAAGAACTCCGACGGCAAGCGGTTCATGTTCGACTACGTCCCCGACGTCTTCCGCAAGCAGTACGCGGAGACCGAGGAGGAGGCGGACCGCTGGTACACCGACCCGGACAACAACCGGCGCCCGCCTGAGCTGCTGCCCCGTGACGAGGTGGCCCGGGCGATCAACAGCGAGGTCAAGGCCGGGCGGGGCACGCCGGCGGGCGGCGTCTACCTGGACATCGCCTCCCGCAAGCCGGCGGAGGAGATTCGCCGTCGGCTGCCGTCGATGTACCACCAGTTCAAGGAGCTGGCCGACGTCGACATCACCAAGGAGCCGATGGAGGTCGGGCCCACCTGTCACTACGTGATGGGCGGCGTCGAGGTCGACCCGGACAGCGGGGCCGCGTTCGGCCACGTGCGGGGGCTCTTCGCCGCGGGCGAGGTGTCCGGCGGCATGCACGGCTCCAACCGGCTCGGTGGCAACTCCCTGTCCGACCTGCTGGTGTTCGGCAAGCGCGCGGGCGGCCACGCCGCCACGTACGCCGACAGCCTCCCCGCGCGCCCGAAGGTGGGCGTCGCCGCCGTGGAGGCCGCGGTGGAGACGGCCCTCGCCCCGTTGCAGCGGGACACCGGCGAGAGCCCGTACACCCTCCAGCAGGACCTCCAGGCGGTGATGGGCGACCTGGTCGGCATCATCCGCCGGGAGAGCGAGCTGGAGGACGCGCTGGTCAGGCTGGCGGAGCTGCGGGAGCGGGTGGCGAAGGTCAGCGCGAGCGGCGGCCGGCGCTACAACCCGGGCTGGCACCTGGCGCTCGACCTGCGCAACATGCTGGTGGTCTCGGAGTGCACCGCGAAGGCGGCGCTGGAGCGGCGGGAGTCGCGCGGCGGCCACACCCGGGAGGACCACCCCGCGATGGACCCGGCGTGGCGTCGGGTCAACCTGGTCTGCTCCCTCGACGGCGACACGGTGCGCCTGGAGCGCAAGCCGCTGCCGAGGATGCGCCCGGAGCTGATCGGCCTCTTCGACCGCGCGGAGCTGGCCAAGTACCTCACGGACGAGGAACTCGCCGAGTTCGACGCCCAGGTCGCCGACGTCGAGACCGAGAAGGAGCGCTGACGCAATGGGTAACCAGAACCCCCAGGGGCCCGGGAAGGCGGGCGCGAAGCGCCAGTTCCGCATCTGGCGCGGCGACGAGAACGGCGGCGACCTCCAGGACTACATGGTGGAGGTAAACGAGGGCGAGGTGGTCCTCGACGTCATCCACCGGCTCCAGGCGACCGACGCGCCCGACCTGGCCTGCCGCTGGAACTGCAAGGCCGGCAAGTGCGGCTCCTGCTCGATGGAGATCAACGGCAAGCCGCGGCTGAGCTGCATGACCCGGATGTCCACCTTCACGGAGGACGAGACGGTCACGGTCACCCCGCTGCGCACCTTCCCGGTGATCCGGGACCTGGTCACCGACGTCTCGTTCAACTACGAGAAGGCGCGGGAGACGCCGGCGTTCGCGCCGCCGGCCGACCTGGCGCCCGGCGAGTACCGGATGCAGCAGGTCGACGTGGAGCGCTCGCAGGAGTTCCGCAAGTGCATCGAGTGCTTCCTGTGCCAGAACGTCTGCCACGTCATCCGCGACCACGAGGAGAACAAGCAGGCGTTCTCCGGGCCGCGGTACTTCATCCGGGCAGCCGAGCTGGACATGCACCCGCTTGACGCGAAGAGCGACCGCAAGGAGTACGCGCAGGCCGAGCAGGGCCTCGGATTCTGCAACATCACCAAGTGCTGCACCGAGGTCTGCCCGGAGCACATCAAGATCACGGACAACGGGATCATCCCCATGAAGGAGCGGGTCGTCGACCGCAGGTACGATCCCCTTGTGTGGCTTGGTAGCAAGATCTTCCGGAGGGGTCAGGTGCCTCAGACCAGCGTGACCAGCGAACACGTCAGCGGTGCGGTGCGCGGCAGCGCGGCGCACGGGGGCGTGCACTCGCACGCGGGCGGCTCCCACGACCCGCGGGCCGAGGTGCAGGCGCAGCGCGGCGTCAACTGGGACCGCGAGGTGCCGAGGCCGACCGCGCCGGCCGTCGACGACCACGGCAAGCTGCCGCTGACGGAGCTGACGTTCGACCGGGCTGCGGCGCCGTCGCCGTTCGGCGACGACGTGACCTTCCCGCTGCCGCCGGAGCACCTGAACTTCGCCCACCCGGAGCAGGACAAGCACTGAGTGCGCTGACGATGACGGGGGCCGCGGCTGATGCCGCCGGCCCCCGTCCTCTTTCGGCTCGGATGTCCGCTTTCGTTCAGGTGGCCAGGATGGGCCGGAGGGCCGCGACGATGGGTGCGTCGGCGGGGAGCCAGGTGACGGTGTCCAACTCGTCGGCGGAGAGCCAGCGCAACGCGGAGTGTTCGAGGGCCCGCGGCTGGTCACCGTGCAGCAGGCGGGCCGCGTACACCTTGAGCACCGAGCGGCCGTGGGCCATCCGGACGTTGCGGCCCACCCGGTCGCCGATCTCCACGCGTACGGCCAGTTCCTCGGCGCACTCGCGGGCGAGCGCGGCGGTCTCGCTCTCGCCCGGCTCCACCTTGCCGCCGGGGAACTCCCACATGCCCGCCACCTCGGGCGGGGCGGAACGGGCGCAGGCGAGCACCCGGCCGTCCCTGATGATCGCCGCCCCGACGATCACCCTGAGGTCCCGTCTCTCGGCCTGCCCGCCGCCATTAGCCCGTTCGGTCCGCACGGGCGTCCAGCGTGCCAGATCAATCGGCGGTTTGGGTAGCGTGGCCGACCGTCAGGGCAGGAGAACCCGGAAGTGTGGGCGTGGACACACCCAGCATGCGAGGACAGACTAGAAGGCACCGACAAGACACGGGACGGCGACGATTTGGCCACAAGCCGGCAACGGCGCCTGGGAGGTGCGGTGATGCGCGCGCTGTTCAGCAGTCGATCCAAGCACGACTACCTCAGCGACGCCCTCACCCTCCTCACCGGCTGGATCCGCGAGGGTGAGCAGATCCGACGCACCCTCGTCATCGACGACTCGCAGCACGCCGCCCTCACCGAGCGGGTGAAGGTGGTCGCCGACGCGCTGCACCTGCGGCCGGAGATCAGCCGCCGGGCCGACCAGACCCAGATCCGGGTGGGGCACGGCAACGCGCCGCTGACCGAGGGGGAGGTCCTGCTGGCCGCCCGCATCGAGGACGCCTACCGCGCGGTCACCCAGCCCTGACCCCCGTTCCACCCGGCCCCGGCGTCCCGCTCCGGGGGGTCGGCGCGCCGAGATCGGCTGAGAATCGGCTGGTAAGTCTGAGGTTTCCCTGAAAGGCGCACGGGTACCAATCCGTCGCGGGAGCAGACAACAGGCTCCGTAACGGACTGAACACCTGATAACGCATTTTTTGGGAGCTGACATGACCACCCCCACCGTGAACCGGGTTACCGACCACGACGGCCACCACGTCGACCACGACGTCCGGCACGCGCACCGGCACGGCGACGAGACGAAGCCGTCGTGGAAGACCACCGAACTGGCCGTCTACCTGCTCTCCGTGATCGGGGTGCTGATCGCCTCGAACGCCGTCGGTGACGGCGCCGCCGACAACGGCGGAGACTACTTCGCGGCCGACAAGGCCTGGTGGTACATCACGCTGCTGACCATCGGTTACCTGGTCAGTCGCGGCCTGGCGAAGTCCGGCAGCCGCAGCCGCGACGCCGACCCGCGCACCAACCGGTAATCCACACCGCGCGCGAAGCCCCGCCACCCGCGTCCCTCGACGCCTCGGCGGGGCTTCGCGCGTTCCGGGCCGCCCGGCCGATACGCGCCCCGGGCGGCGTCGGCCGCTCAGGCGGCGTCCTGGGGGTACCAGCGCAGTTCCACGGAGTTGCCGTCCGGGTCCCGCACGTAGAGCGAGGTGGCGCTGCCCCGCGCGCCGAACCGACCCACCGGCCCCTCGATCACCGTGAAGGCGCCCGACGCGACGACCTCCGCCCAGTCCAGCGGCTCCACCACCAGACAGAAGTGGTCGACGTTGGACTCGCCCCGGTCCCGGCGGACGAGGTCGATGATGGTCCCCGCGTCGACCCGTACCGAGGGGAACGGGACGGCGCCGGCCCGCCACTGGTCGACCCCCACCGGGGCCAGGCCGAGCAGTCCGCAGTAGAAGTCCAGCGCGCGCTCCACATCGGTCACGTTGAGCACCAGGTGGTCGAAGCCGGTGACCCGTACCGCGCTCACCTCGCCTCCAAGGCGTGGGCCTGGCGCAGCCAGTCGGTGGACAGGGCGGGGTCGACGTCGGCGAGGGTCCGCAGCTTCTCGCCGATCTCCCGCGACGGGGCGTCGAGATCAGCCAGGTAGTCGGTGACTGTCGTCGTTTCCATGCCCCTCACGATCCGCCGGCCGGCGACGCCGACCAAGACGCGATCGCACTACCATCGTTGAGCCGGACTCAACGATGGGGCGGGGCGTGCTGGAACGACACGAGCTGGAGACCTTCCTGACCCTCGCCGAGGAGCTGCACTTCGGCCGGACGGCGGAGCGCCTGCGGGTGACCACCGGGCGGATCAGCCAGGTGGTCAGGAAGTTGGAACGCCGCGTCGGCGCCCCGCTCTTCGCCCGTACCAGCCGGGTCGTCCAGCTCACCCCGATCGGGCGACAGCTCGCCGACGACCTGGCGCCGCTGGTGGCCGGCATCGACGACGCCGTACGCCGGGCCGTCGAGGCGGGGCGGGGCGTGACCGGGCGGCTGCGGGTGGCCTTCCTCGGCGAGTGGACCGCCCCGACGCTGCTCAAGGCGGTCGCCCTGTTCTCGCGGCGCCATCCCGACTGCCAGGTCGAGGTGCGGGAGGTGCAACTCTTCAACTCCCGGCAGAGCCTGCTCGACGGCTCCGTCGACGTCCTGATGGCCGCGTACCCCTTCGACGGAATGGCCTGCGGGCCGGCGCTGCTTCAGGAGCGGCGGTTGCTCGCGGTGGCCGCCGGGCACCCGCTGACCCGGGAGGAGTCCGTCTCCCTGGAGGCGCTCGGCGACCACCCGGTGGTGCAGTACCCGGCCGTGACCTCGACGGAGTTCAAGCGCGACCGCACGCCCGAGCAGACCCCGTCGGGGCGGCCGGTGCCGAAGGGGCCGGCGGGCAACACGTTCTCGGAGATGCTGACGCTGGTCGCGATGGGGCGGGGGGTGCTGCCGGTGGGCGAGCACACCCGCCGCTACTACCCGCGCCCCGACGTGGCGTACGTGCCGATCCGCGACGCGCCACCGATCCGGCGGGGCCTGGTCTGGCGGGAGAGCAACGGCACGGCCCGGGTCCACGAGTTCGTCCGGGCCGCGACCGACGCGAACACGGCCTGACGGGCGCCCGCCCGCACTGGCATGATCGACGCCGATGAGGCACGGGGAGTTCCGCCATCCACGGCTGGTCGCGGTCTACGACGCCGAGTGCCCCTGGTCGCGTGACGACGACTGGTTCCTCGCCGTCGCCGGCGGGACGCCCGCCGCGCGGGTCCTCGACCTGGGCTGCGGCACGGGGCGGCTCGCCCTCGCCCTGGCCGGGGCCGGCCACGCCGTCACCGGCGTCGACCCGGCCGGTGCGTCGCTGGACGCCGCCCGCGCCAAGCCGGGCGCCGAGCGGGTGAGGTGGGTCGAGGGCACCTCGGCCGTACTGGCGGACCGGTCGTTCGACGTGGCGGTGCTGACCAGCCACGTCGCGCAGTTCCTCGTGGACGACGACGAGTGGGCGCGTACGCTCGCCGATCTGGCCCGGGCGCTGGTGCCCGGCGGCCGGCTGGCGTTCGACTCGCGCGACCCGGCGGACCGGCGGTGGGAACGCTGGAACCCGGTCGACTCGCGGCGACGGATCACGCTGCCCGACGGCGAGGTGGTCCGGGCGTGGACGGAGGTCCACACGGTGGCCGGCGGGCGGGTCGACTTCACCCACCACTACCTCTTCCCCGACGGCGAGGAACTGCTCAGCTCGGCCACCCTGCGCTTCCGCACCGAGGCGGAGTTGCGCGGCCCGCTGCGGTCGGCCGGGTTCGTCGTGGACCGGATCCACGGCGGCTGGGCCGGGGAGCCGGTGGGCCGGGGCGACGGCGAGTTCCTCGTCCTCGCCCGTCGGCAGTGATCTCCGGTTGGCGCGCCCTGCCTACCGTGGGGGCATGGCGAACGCGACGTACGACCGCAAGGAGCAGTTCCAGCAGATCCAGAGCGGCCTGCTCCACGGAGAACAGATCATCGCCGTCTACGACGCCGTCGGCACCGGCACCGGCTTCATCGGCCTGACCGACCGGCGCGTCATCATCCAGGACCGCTCGTTCGTCGGCAAGCGGTACGCCATCACCAGCATCCCGTACTCGAAGATCACCAGCGTCAGCGTGGTCAGCAACAAGTCGTGGGGCGGCTCGTTCTTCTCCACCGGGGCCATCGCGATCCACGTCGGCACGCACACCTACGAGGTGGAGTTCCGGGGCTCCGACAAGAGCCACCACGTGCACAACGTGATCCTGCACCACATCAGCTGAGCTGGTCGGCGCGTTCCAGCAGGGCGCGGCGCTCCGCCCCACCGTGGGCGTCGGCGGCCCGTCGGAACAGCGCGGCGGCCCGCTCGCGGTCGCCCAGCCGGGCGGTCAGCTCGGCCTCGGCGGCGACGGCGAGCGGGTAGCCGTCCAGCGCCCCGCCGGCCCGGGCGGCGGCCAGCAGCGCCAGCCCCGCGGCCGGGCCGTGCGCGTACCCGTGCGCGACGGCGCGGTTCAGCTCGACCACCGGCGACGGCTGCCACCGGACGAGCCGGTCGTACGCCCCGGCGATCGCGGCCCAGTCGGTGGCCCCGGCGGACGCGGCGGTGGCGTGGCAGGCGGCGATCCGGGCCTGGAGGGCGTACGGGCCGTCCGCCGGGACCCGCGCGAGGATGCCGACGCCCTCGGCGATCGCGGCGTGGTCCCAGCGGGCGCGGTCCTGCCGGTCGAGGGTGAGCAGGTTGCCGTCGCGGTCGCGCCGGGCGTCGCGCCGGGAGTGCTGGAGCAGGAAGAGGGCCAGCAGGGCGGCCACCTCGGGCTGGCCCGGCATCAGCCGGTCGAGCAGCCTGGCCAGGCGGATCGCCTCGTCGGCGAAGGCCGGCTCGCCGTCGGCGTCGTAGCCCCGGGTGAAGAGCAGGTACAGCACGGCGAGGACGCCGGGGAGCCGCTCCGCGAGCGTCGGACCGGTCGGCACGCGGTACGGGATGCCGGCGGCGGCGATCCTCGCCCTGGCCCGGGTGAGCCGCCGGGCCATGGTCGACTCGGTGACCAGGAAGGCCCGCGCGATGTCGGCGGTCGAGACCCCGCAGACCGTACGCAGCGTCAGGGCGACCCGCGCCTCCAACGCCAGGGCCGGGTGGCAGCAGGTGAAGACGAGCCGCAGCCGGTCGTCCACGATCTCCCCCTCCCCCGGCTGCGGTGCCGACTCCGACCCGGTCAGCGCGAGGACGGCCAGCTCACGCAGCTTGCGCCGCTCGACCGAGGACCGCCGGAGCACGTCGATCGCGCGGTTGCGGGCCACCGTCATCAGCCAGCCGCCCGGGTTGGCGGGCACGCCCTCCACCGGCCACCGGGTCAGCGCGAGCGCCGACGCCTCCTGGGCGCAGTCCTCGGCCAGGGTCCAGTCGCCGGTCACCCGGATCAGCGTCGCGACGATCCGGGCGTACGACCCCGCGCTCGCGGCGGCGACGGCGTCGGCCACCGCGAGCTGCTCGGTGGGGTCAGCCATCCAGGCTGACGATCGGGCGCAGTTCGAGCCGTCCCTCGCGGGCCATCGGGTGGGCGCGCGCCACCTCGATCGCCTCGTCCAGGTCGGCGCACTCCAGCAGGTCGAAGCCCACGATCACCTCCTTGGTCTCGGCGAACGGACCGTCGGAGACCAGCAACTCCCCGTTGCGGACGCGGACCGTGGTGGCCGCCGTCGTCTCCGCCAGGGCGTCACCCGTCAGCCGCCGGCCCCGGGCGTCGTTCTCCGCGACCCACGCCTCGACGTCCGGCCAGTCGGCCCGGTCGGTGTCCGGCTCGCTGTCCGTGCAGACGAACATCAGGTACTTCATGCCGCTCCTCGATGTCGGGTTCTCACCAGGGTGACGAACGGGCGACCCGGTTCCGGACAACCTGCGACCGCCGATCTCGGAATCTCGCGGGGCGGCGGATGCGGTCGTGCCCGTCGGCTGCCCGCAGTCGACCGTCGGAGCATCTCCCGCTACGCCACGGGTGGAACACCATGGGTGTCACAGACGGGCGTTGACACCCATGGTGTTCCACCCGTCAGCCACGACGCACGGCGGGGCGGCGGAGGGCGGGGCGGCGACGGTCCTTCGCACCCCCTTACTGCTGGTCGAGCAGGAACGGTGCGTCCGGGCAGCTCAGGCACACGAAGACGCGCAGCGTGCCGTGCCGGCCCACGACCACCCCGGTCGGCTCGTACGGGTCGTCGTCCGGCTCGCCGTCCGTCCGCGTCGGCTGCCAGCGCCCGGTGCCCCGCTCGGAGGAGGCGATGACGAGGGCCAGCGTGGTGGGGCCGGCGCAGCGGGGGCACGGCGTCGGGCGCACATCGGTGAGGCTCCAGTCGGCGTGGCCGCCGACCTTCCAGCCGGGCGCCATGAAGGTGTCGACGTAGTTGTCGTCGTCGTACTCGCCCTCCTCGTCCTTCTCGTCGACCAGCGTCCGCAGGCCCGCCGGCAGCTCCTGCGGGTACGGGTACTCGACGACCCGTTCCGGGTGCAGCCGGCACGGCCGGGGCACGTACTCGTCGTTTCCGACCTCGCCGCGCGGCGGCTCCGCGAGGAGGTCGGTCAGGTCGGCCTCCCGCCGCCAGCGCAGCTCCACCGTCGGCCCCCACGGGCCCTCGGCGTGCTCGAACGGGCACCACAACACCTGCAACAGGTCCGCCCCGCCGGGACGGGGCAGGTCGGGGACGTCCTGCGCGCGCAGCTGCGCCAGCGCGACCATCGGGTTCGGCACGGGGTGCGGTCGCGGCACGTACCGGTGGCCGACGACCGGGCCGCCATCGCGCGAGCCCCAGCCGGTGAAACCCGGGCCGACCAGGGTGGCGACCTCCCGGTGCAGCTCGACCTCGCCCTCGGCCAGGACGTGCGGCTGCCTGCGCCCGCGCTCCGCCGCCCGCATCCGGTTCACCAGCTCGGCCGGGATCGGCACCTCCTCGTGCACCATGTGCGGCGCCTCGCAGGTGGGCCAGGGCTCGTCGGCCGGCCAGCGCAGCGGCCCGCCGACGTGGCTCCCGGCGGCCGTGACCGCCCCCGGGCGCGGGTGCAGCCGGGTCGCCGTACGGCCGAGCTTCTCCAGCCCGGGGTAGCGGGCGAGCACGTCGGGCGGGAGGGGCGGGGTGATCATGGCGAGATCGTAGGCCGCCGCCTGTCGCGTGGTCAGCCGGCGTCGGCGGTGACAGCGACGGCGGGCGGTGACCGGCTCGGCCGTCCTGCCGTCCTGGTGACGGCAGAGCCGCCGACAGCACGTGCGGGCGCGCCTCCACCGGTGATCATCGCGGCGTGGAGGCGCGCCCTGCCGACGGTGTCGGCCGTGGAGGGATCCCGTGCGATCCGCTCCAGTTGCCAATATTCCGTAGTTGCCACGACTTTGCAATAAGGCATACTGGCCGGGAAGCCTCCACTCGCGAAAGGGTCCCCATGGCCGTCTACAAGCTCCCCGACATGCCCTACGACTACGGGGCGCTCGAACCCGCCATGAGCGGTCAGATCCTGGAGCTGCACCACAGCAAGCACCACGCCGCGTACGTCAAGGGCAGCAACGACGCCCTCGACCAGCTCGCCGAGGCCCGCGACAGGGGCGACTACTCGGCGCTGGTCGGCCTGGAGAAGACCCTGGCCTTCAACCTCTCCGGGCACGTCCTGCACTCGATCTTCTGGAACAACCTCTCCCCGGAGGGCGGCGACCGCCCGGACGGCGAGCTGGCCGCCGCCATCGGCGAGCACTTCGGTTCGTTCGACGGCTTCGCCGGGCAGCTCTCCGCCGCCACGAAGAGCGTGCAGGGCTCCGGGTGGGGCGTCCTGGCGTGGGAGCCGCTGGCGCAGCGCCTCATCGTCGAACAGGTCTACGACCACCACGGCAACGTCGGCCACGGCTCGACGCCGATCCTCGTCTTCGACGCCTGGGAACACGCCTACTACCTTCAGTACAAGAACGTGCGTCCGGACTACGTCGACCGCCTCTGGGACCTGGTCGACTGGGCCGACGTCGCCAGGCGCTTCGACGCCGCGCGCGCCGCCGGCAACCCGCTCACCGTGGCGTCCTGATGGCGGCCGACCCGGGGTCGGCCCTCATCGCTGCACAACGCGCCGCCGGGGTCATCGCCGCCAGACACCGCGGTGACCTCGACGGCGCGGAGCGGCTGCTCGCCATGTTCCCCGACGAGGCCGCCCGCAGCCGCGGCTTCATGTTCCTGGCCGAACTGGCACTCAGCCTCGTACGGACCCAGACCGGCCAGAGCATGGAGGACCTCGCACAGGAACTGGCCCTGCACATCGCGGTCGCCGGCGGCGGGCCGCCCGCCCGCTGACCAGGTGAGGCTCCGGCTACCTTCGACCCCATGACGGTGGCCCGCTCCATCCTGCTGTTCCTGCTCGCCGCGCTCGCCGAGATCGGCGGGGCCTGGCTCGTGTGGCAGGGCTGGCGCGAGAACCGGGGGCTGCTGTGGGTGGCCGCCGGGGTCATCGCCCTCGGGTGCTACGGCTTCGTCGCCACCTTCCAGCCCGACCCGAACTTCGGCCGCATCCTGGCCGCGTACGGCGGCGTCTTCGTCGCCGGCTCGCTCGCGTGGGGCATGGTCGTCGACAAGTTCCGCCCCGACCGCTACGACCTCGTCGGTGCGGCGCTCTGCCTGGTCGGGGTCGCCGTCATCATGTACGCCCCACGTGGCGGCTGAACCACGCGGCGGTGTCGGACTCCGCCACTAGGCTGCGCGGCATGATCACAAGACCCACCGAGAAGTGGGGCCGCAGTGTGCGGGAGCAGAGGACCGCGATCGCGGCGGGCACCCTCACCGAGGACACCGCGTACGCCCTCCGCCTCTGGCCCGAACCCTTCATCACCGCCGTCGACACCGTTCTCGACGCCTACGAAGCGGACGTACGCTCGCTCTCCTCGCCGTCGGACGAGGAGGTCTTCGCCGCCGTGGAGCGGGTGGTCACCGCCCTCAACGCCGTCAACGACGAGCACGGCAGGATCGAGACGGGGGAACGCGAGGACCTGTGCGAGCACATCGACGTCGTGCTGACGAGCGCGGGCCAGGACGTCGAGGCCCTCACCTCCCGGCGCGGCGTCGGACGCCACGAGCTCACCGACGAATGGCGCGACTGGTAGGGGTCACCCGAGCCGGCCGCGCGACGGGGACGCCAGCCTGCCGGCGGCCGACCACCCTCGCCTGCCGGCAGGTTCTGGTCACCGCGGCAGGTCACCGGATACCGGGTTGCGTGCCCCCGATGCCTGCGGCAGCCTCCATCGCATGATCGAGACGCATGTCCTCAGCGAGGACGATTGGAGGACGTGGCGGGAGCTGCGCCTCGCCGCGCTGGCGGAGGCGGCGTATGCCTTCGGCTCCCAGTTGGCGGACTGGCAGGGCGAGGGCGACCGCGAGGAACGCTGGCGCGCCCGGCTGGCCATCCCCGGCTCCCGCAACATCCTGGTGATGCTCGACGGGCAGCCCGTCGGGATGGCCAGCGGGGTGCCGACCGGGAAGGACGGCGTCGTCGAGCTGATCTCGATGTACGTGGCGCCAGCGGGACGTGGCCGGGGCGTGGGCGACCACCTCGTGCGGGCGATAGAGGAGTGGGCGCGGCAGGTGGGCTCGGAGACGCTGCGGCTGGCCGTGGTGGCGGGCAACCGGAACGCCTGGGCGCTCTACAGGCGGCACGGCTTCCAGGACACGGGCGAGCTGGGTGACCTCATGCCCGACGGGGTGCGCCGGGAGCACGTCCTGACCAAGAGCCTCGTCAGCTAGCGGAACTACGAACTCGACGGGCCCACCCGGTCGTACGTGCCGACCGCAGTTCATCGACACGAGCTGCGCACCACGACGCCGTTCACGGTCAAGCTCGATCTGGATGGGCTGGTGCCCGGCCGTGAGAGCCGAGCCGGGCGCCGACTCCGTCAACGGTCGAATCGCTACGTCACTACACGTTGAAGCGGAACTCCACGACGTCGCCGTCCTGCATGACGTACTCCTTGCCCTCGATCCGGACCTTGCCCGCGGCCTTGGCCGCCGCCATCGATCCGGCCGCGACCAGGTCGCCGAAGGAGACCACCTCGGCCTTGATGAAGCCGCGCTGGAAGTCGGAGTGGATGACCCCCGCGGCCTCCGGCGCGGTCGCGCCGACCGGGATGGTCCAGGCGCGCGCCTCCTTGGGGCCGGCGGTGAGGTACGTCTGGAGCCCGAGCGTGCGGAACCCGACGCGGACGAGCTGGTCCAGGCCCGGCTCGTTCTGCCCGATCGACTCCAGCAGCTCGCGGGCCTCCTCGTCGGGCAGGTCCACCAGCTCGGACTCGATCTTGGCGTCCATGAAGACCGCCTCGGCCGGCGCCACCAGGGCGCGCAGCTCGTCGAGGAACTCGGCGTTGCCCAGCTCGGCCTCGTCGACGTTGAAGACGTACAGGAAGGGCTTGGTGGTGAGCAGGTGCAGCTCGCGCAGGTGCTCCAGCTCGATGCCCGCGTCCTTGACGCCCGCGTAGAGGGTGACGCCGGTGTCGAGCAGCTCCACGGCCTGCTTGGCGGCGGTGACGGCGGCGGCCCGGTCCTTGCGGAGCTTGGCCTCCTTCTCCAGCCGGGGCAGCGCCTTCTCCAGGGTCTGGAGGTCGGCGAGGATCAGCTCGGTGTTGATCGTCTCGATGTCGTCGGCCGGGGAGACCTTGCCGTCGACGTGCACCACGTTCGGGTCGGAGAAGGCCCGGACGACCTGGCAGATCGCCGAGGCGTCGCGGATGTTCGCCAGGAACGCGTTGCCTCGGCCCTGTCCCTTGGAGGCGCCGCGCACCAGGCCGGCGATGTCGACGAACGACACCGGGGCGGGCAGCACCTTCTGGGAGCTGAAGATCTCGGCGAGCGTGTGCAGCCGCTCGTCCGGCAGCCCGACGACGCCGACGTTGGGCTCGATGGTGGCGAACGGGTAGTTCGCCGCGAGCACGTCGTTCTTGGTCAGCGCGTTGAACAGGGTGCTCTTGCCGACGTTGGGCAGGCCGACGATGCCGATGGTGAGACTCACGACGAGCCAGCTTACGCCGATGCCCCGCACCCCGGCTCAGGCAGGCCGGTGCACCGGCCCCACGCCCGACCGATCTTGGTACGAGACAGCCCCTCCAGGGGCGCTCCCGTACCAAGATCGGCCCGGAGGACCGGCCCGGGACCGGTGAGCCGGCTCAGCCGAGCAGGCGCGGCGGGATCGGGGTCTCCCGCACCGTGCCGTCCTCGGCGCGGCTGACCTCGTACGCCGAGGGGCCCTCGCGGTCGGCGACCGCCTCGACCAGGCGGGTGCCCCGGTAGAGCAGGCCGGTGCCGTCGTCGGTGCAGTGGGCGGTCGGCAGCGTGCCGTCGCCGACCAGCCGGTGCATCAGCGGCCGGCGCTGCTCCTCGCTGTCGTAGTGCACGCCGTTGCCGTAGGGCAGCCAGCCGAGCCCGTCGGTGAAGCCGCGCAGGGTGGTGCCGAAGCTGTCGGTGGCCCCGCCGGCGTGCCAGCAGATCGAGCCGGCGGAGACGCCCCCGAGCACCACGCCGGCCTCCCAGCACTCGCGCAGGATGTCGCCGAGGCCGTGCACGCGCCAGACCGCGCAGAGGTTGGCGACGCTGCCGCCGCCGACCCAGATCACGTCCTGGGCGAGCAGGTGGGCGCGGACGTCGTCGACGTTCGGCATCGGGAACAGCGCCAGGTGCGTCATCCGGAACCGGCTGCCGGCGAACGCCTCGTAGACCCGGGCGAGCGTGGTCGGCTGGTCCCCCTCGGCCTGGTTGAGGAAGCAGATCCTCGGCTCCGGCCCGGCCTCGGCCAGCTCGGCGGCGAGGTCGAAGACGGGGTTGACCCGTCGGGGCCCGCCCTCGTGGCGCGGCGCGTAGATGCCCATGCTGGTGGCGAGGATGGTCGGTTCGCTGGCGGGCACGGTCGTCCTTCCGTCGGGGTCGGCGACGCCCATCCTGCCCGAGGCCCGCCGCCGGGCGCCGGCCACCCGCCTGCCGGGCTCAGCGCCCGCCGTCGGTGACCGCGCCCAGCAGCGTACGCAGCAGGTCGGCGAGGCGCCGCTGGTCGTCGGCGGGCAGCGCGTCGAGCAGCCGACGCTGGACGGCCAGCCCCGCCTCGGCGGCCTCCTCCACCAGTTCGAGGCCGGCCGGGGTGAGCGTGACCTGGAGCCCGCGCCGGTCCGCCGGGTCGGGTGAGCGGCGGAGCAGCCCGGCGCGTTCCAGCCGGTCGAGCCGGCCGGTCATTCCCCCGGAGGTGAGCATCAACGAGGCGGTGAGCGCCTTCGGCGCCAGCGTGTAGGGGGCGCCGGCTCGGCGCAGGGCCGCGAGCACGTCGAACTCGCCCCGGCTGATCGACCAGCGGGCGTAGGTGCGCTCCTGCTCGTCGCCGACGAGCCGGGCCAGCCGGTAGATCCGGCCGAAGACCGCCATCGGCTCGGGGCGCATCCCGGGTCGCTCCCGCTGCCACTGCTCGACGATGCCGTCGACGTCGTCCCGCTCGGTCACCCCCGGATTGTGCCGCACCTCGCACTCCCGCTTTACCTCGCTACAAAGTAGCTTAGTAGCAAGATACTTAGCATCAAGGATTAGTGAGGGACCGTGGACCGACGCCGGCTCGACATCCTGCTCACCGCCGCCGCGCCGACCGCGTGGGGCACGACGTACCTGGTCACCAGCGAACTGCTGCCACCCGACCGGCCCCTCTGGTCCGGCGTGATCCGGGCCCTCCCCGCCGGTCTGCTGCTGCTCGCGCTGACCCGGCACCGCCCGCACGGCGCCTGGTGGTGGCGCGCGGCCGTGCTCGGCGCGCTGAACATCGGGGCGTTCTTCCCGCTGCTCTTCTTCGCCGCGTACCACCTGCCCGGCGGGGCCGCCGCGGTGCTCGGCGCCACCCAGCCGCTGCTGGTGGCGGGGCTGACGGTGCTCGTGCTCCACGAGCGGCCCCACCCCCGGGCGCTGGCCGCCGCGCTCGCGGCGCTCGCCGGGGTCACCCTCGTCGTGCTGCGCCCCGGCGCGGGCCTCGACGCGACCGGCGTCGCCGCCGGGCTGACCGCCACCGTCGCGATGGGCGCGGGACTGGTGCTGACCCGTCGCTGGGGCCGCCCACCGGGCGTCGGCACGCTCACCGCCACCGGCTGGCAGCTCACCGCCGGCGGACTGATGGTGGTGCCGGTGGCCCTGCTGGTCGAGGGGACGCCGCCCGTGCCCGACGCGCCGGCGCTGGCCGGGTACGCGTGGCTGACGCTGGTCGGGACGGCGCTGGCGTACGCGCTGTGGTTCCGGGGCGCGGCCCGGCTGCCGGTCACCCAGGTCTCGCTACTCGGCGCGCTCAGCCCGCTGACGGCCGCCGCGCTCGGCTGGGCCGTGCTCGGGCAGGCGATGACCGGCTGGCAGCTCGCCGGCTTCGCCGTGGCCGTCAGCGCCACCGTGGCCGGGCAGCTGCCGGTACGCCGGCCCGGCCCGGTGGGTCAGTCGCCCGGCCCGGTGGGTCAGTCGCGCGGCCCGGCCTGGCGGGGAACCACCGCCTCGATCGGCAGGGCGCCGGGAGCCAGCTCCCCGGCGGCGGCCAGCGGCAGGGTGAAGCGGGCCTCGGCGGCGGGACCGGCCGCGTACGACTCGCGGAGCATCCAGCGCACCTCGTCGGCCGTCCAGCCCAGCCCGGCGCGGCCGGCGATCTCCCGGACCAGGCGCAGTGCCACCCGGGTGTCGTCGTCGTAGAACCGCATGCACCAGTGGTGCACCCACATGCCCAGCGCGCGCAGGCCGTCGGCGTCGAGCGAGCGCACCAGCCGGCCACAGGCGGTGTCACCGAACGCCCGCCCCGGGTCGCCGGCCCGGTCCCGTTCGATCGCGCCGACGGCGGCCGGGGCGACCGCGCGCATCCGGTCGTAGAACCGCTGCACCACCACGCCGTCCAGCGGAGGGTGCCCGTCCCGTGCCGACGCCGCCCGCCGACCCGCCACGCTCGCCATCGCCGCACCCCTTCTTGAGTTGGTGGCCGGACGGTACCGACCACAACCGACACTTTCGGCTCCGGACGTCCCGTTCACGCCTGCACGGCCAGGTCCGATTCCCGCGAGCCAGGGGCGCCGGGCAGGGGCATCATCGTGACGTGGAGTTGGACTTCGAGCGGTGCTACCGGGCGGTCGACAGCCGCGACCAGCGGTTCGACGGCTGGTTCTACACCGGCGTCACGTCGACCGGGATCTACTGCCGGCCGTCCTGTCCGGCGATGACGCCGAAGCGGCAGAACGTCCGGTTCTTCCCCTCGGCCGCCGCCGCCCAGACGGCGGGGCTGCGCGCCTGCCGGCGCTGCCGGCCGGACGCCGCCCCGGGCTCCCCGCAGTGGGACGTACGGGCCGACGTCGTCGGTCGGGCCATGCGGCTGATCGCCGACGGGGTGGTGGACCGCGACGGCATCCCGGGGCTGGCCGCCCGGCTGGGTTACACCGAGCGGCACCTGCACCGGATGCTGCGGACCGAGATGGGCGCCGGCCCCCTCGCCCTGGCCCGGGCGCAGCGCGCGCAGACCGCCCGCACCCTGATCGAGACCACCGGGCTGGGCATGGCGGAGGTCGCGTTCGCCGCCGGGTTCGGCAGCGTGCGGCAGTTCAACGACACGGTCCGGGAGGTGTTCGGGGCGGCCCCGTCCGAGCTGCGCACCGCCCGCCGCCAGTACCCCGCGCCGGGCGGGGCGGGCACGATCACGCTGCGGCTCGCGTACCGCCCGCCGCTGCACGCGGAGGCGCTGCTGGACTTCCTCGCGCTGCGCGCGCTGCCCGGCGTCGAGGAGGTGCGCGACGGGACGTACCGGCGGGGCCTGCGGTTGCCGCACGGCCCGGGCGAGGCGGCCCTGACCCCGGCGGACGGGCACGTGACGGCGACGCTGCGGCTGACGGACATGCGCGACCTCGCCCCCGCCGTGGCCCGCTGCCGGCGCCTGCTCGACCTCGACGCCGATCCGACCGCCGTCGACGGCACGCTCGCCGCCGACCCGGCGCTGGCCGGGGTGGTCGCCGCCGAGCCGGGCATCCGGCTCCCCCGCTCGGTCGACGGCTTCGAGATGGCCGTGCGCGCGATCGTCGGCCAGCAGGTCTCCGTGCGCTCGGCCCGCACCACCCTCACCCGCCTCCTGGCCCACCTGCGCCCACCCGCCCCCACCCCCGGCCCCACCGGCGTCGATCAAGAGGTCCGGGCACCCGGGGAGCGCTCTCGGGACCCCGAACCTCTTGATCGACCAGCCGAGGGGGCGGGGAGTGCGTGGCTGTCCGGTTTCCCCACCGCCGAGGAGGTGCTCGGGGTGCCGGACGAGGTGTTCGGGATGCCGGCCGGGCGGCGGGAGACGATTCGCGGGCTGGCCCGTGCCGTCGCCGACGGGTCGCTGGACCTGGCGCCCGGCGGGGACCGCGAGGAGAGCGTCCGGCGGCTGCTGGCGCTGCCCGGAATCGGGCCCTGGACCGCGGGCTACGTCGCCATGCGCGCCCTCGGCGACCCGGACGTCCTGCTCCCCACCGACCTCGCCGTACGCCGGGGCGCCGCCGCCCTCGGCCTCCCCGACGCCCCCACGACCCTCGACACGTACGCCGACCGCTGGCGCCCCTGGCGCTCGTACGCGGTGATCCGACTCTGGAGAGCAGCATGAGCATGAACGACAGCACCGTCATCGACACCCCCGCCGGCCCGCTCAGCATCGTGGCCGGCCCGGACGGCGCGGTCCGGGCGGCGGGCTTCACCGGCGACCCGGAGAGCCTGCTCCCCCTGATGCACCCGGCCCTGCGGGCGCCGCTGCGGCACCGGGCCGACCTCGGCCCCGTCTCCGTCGCCGTGGCCTCCTACCTGGACGGTGAGCTGGCCGCGATCGACGCCGTGCCGGTGGAGCAGCACACGGGGGGCGCGTTCATGGCGCACGCCTGGCAGGTGCTGCGCGAGGTGAAACCGGGAGACCCGGTCACCTACACCGGATTCGCCGGGCTGGCCGGCCGCCCCGCCGCAGTACGGGCCGCCGCGGCGGCCTGCGCCCGTAACGCCGCCGCCCTCTTCGTCCCCTGCCACCGGGTGCTGCGTACCGACGGGACGCTGGGCGGCTACCGCTGGGGGCTGGACGTGAAGAAGTGGCTTCTCGGGCACGAGCGGCCATGACGGGAAGCCGACACCTGCGCCGGCCCCGTTTGAGGCTACCGTCGGGTAGTGCCTGCGGAAGGTGACGGCAACCCGGCCTCCCCGGTCGATGCCGGCCGGCACCCGCTGCACAACCTCTGGCGACTGCGTCACTACCTGCGCCCGCACGCGGCCGAGTTCGGCTGGCTGCTGCTCGCCGGCCTCGCCGCCACCGGGGCGGGCATCGCCGTACCGCTGGTCGCGCAGCGGGTGGTGGACGGCCCGGTGGCCCGGCAGGACCCGGCCGGGCTGTTCCGGCTGGCCGGGCTGGCGCTGCTGCTCGGTCTGGTCGAGGCGCTGCTGATCTTCATCCGACGCTGGGTGCAGTCGTCGTCCTCGATGCGGATCGAGGCGGCCATCCGCGAGGACGTCTACGCCCACCTGCAACGGCTGCCGACCAGCTTCCACGACCGCTGGCAGTCCGGCCAGCTGCTCTCCCGGGTCACCAGCGACCTGTCGGTGCTGCGCCGGTTCCTCTCCTTCGGCCTCTTCTTCCTGATCCTCAACCTCGTCACCTACCTGGCCGTGGTGACGCTGCTGATCCGGCTGCACCCCGCGCTGGGGCTGCTGGTGGCGGGCAGCGCGGTGCCGCTGTTCCTGATCAGCCGGCGCTTCGCGCGGCACTACCACGCGGCCTCCCGGCGGATGCAGGACCAGCAGGGCGACGTGGCCACGCTGGTCGAGGAGACCGCGCAGGGGCTGCGCACGATGAAGGCGTACGGGCGGGGGCCGGAACTCGCCGCCCGCTTCGCGGCCGGCGCGCGGGCGCTGCACGACACCGGGGTCGGCAAGGGCCGGCTGCTGGCCCGCACCTCGGCCCTGCTCGATCTGGTGCCCAACCTGACCCTCGGCGTGGTGCTGGTCGCCGGCGCGGCGGCCGCCGCGGGCGGGGTGCTGACCATCGGCGAACTGGTCGCCTTCGTCAGCCTCCAGCTGATGCTGATCTGGCCGGTGCAGTCGCTGGGCTGGATCATCGCCAACGGGCAGGAGGCCGCCACCGCCGCCGACCGGGTACGCGAGGTGCTGGACACCCCGCCGGCCATCGTGGACGCCCCGCACGCGCTCGCCCCGCGCCGCGCCGACGTACGCGGGCGGCTCCGCTTCGAGCGGGTCTCGTTCCGCTACCCGGGCACGGCCGCGCCGGTGCTTCGGGAGATCGACCTGACCGTCGAGCCGGGCGAGACCGTGGCCCTGGTCGGGGCGACCGGCTGCGGCAAGAGCACCCTGCTCTCCCTGGTGCCCCGGCTGCACGAGGTGACCGGCGGGCGGATCACGCTGGACGGGCACGACCTGCGCGACCTGCGGCTGTCCGCCCTGCGCCGGCTGGTCGGGGTCGCCTTCGAGGAGCCGACGCTGTTCTCCATGTCGGTGTGGGAGAACCTCACGCTCGGGCGGCCGGAGGCCGGCGAGGACGAGGTGCGCGCCGCGCTCGCCCTCGCCCAGGCCGACTTCGCGTACGAGCTGCCGTGGGGGTTGGCCACCCGGGTGGGCGAGCAGGGGCTGTCGCTCTCCGGCGGGCAGCGGCAACGGCTGGCGCTGGCCCGGGCGGTGCTCGGCCGACCCGCGCTGCTCGTGCTGGACGACCCGCTGTCGGCCCTGGACGTGCACACCGAGGCGCTGGTCGAGACCGCGCTGAAGCGGGTGCTGCGCACCACCACCGCCCTGCTGGTCGTGCACCGGCCCTCCACGATCGCCCTCGCCGACCGGGTGGCGCTGCTGGAGGAGGGCCGGATCACGGCCGTCGGGCAGCACTCGGAGCTGCTCGCCGACGTGCCGGCGTACCGCGCGGTGCTCTCCGCCGAGCCCACCCCCGCGCCGCCCGGCGACCGCGGCCTGGTGCGTTCGTGACCGGCGACGCCGCCCGGCGCACGAACGGGGCGGACCTCGCCCGGTGGCGCGGCGTCGCCACCGACCCGGACGCGGACCGCAGCCGCGCCGAGGACACCGACCCGGAGGCGGTGGCCCGGCTCCGCGCCCGCAGCCGGGTGCTGCTGCGCGACCTGCTGCGCCCGCACCGGCGCCGCCTCGGGCTGGCCGTCGCGCTGCTGCTCGGCCAGAACGCCGCCGCGATGGCCGGGCCGTACCTGGTCATGCTCGGCATCGACCGGGCGATCGCGCCGCTGCGGGCCGGCGATCCCGGCCCGCTGGTGGTCGTCGCCGCCGGGTTCGCCGCCGCCACCGCCGTCGAGTACACCGCCCGCCGGGGCTTCCTCACCCTCTCCGCGCGGATCGGCCAGGCCGTCCTGCTCGACCTCCGCCAGCGGGTGTACGCGCACTTCCTGCGCCTGTCGGTGGCGTTCCACGAGCGGTACACCTCCGGCCGGATGGTCTCCCGGCTCACCAGCGACCTGGACTCGATCGGCGAACTGGTCGGCGGCGGCATCGACGGCCTGGTGCTGGCCGTGCTGTCGATCCTGTCGGTCGCCGGCATCCTGCTCTGGCTGGACGTGCCGCTGGCCGCGGTGACGCTGCTCGCGTTCCCGTTCCTGTTCTGGCTGAGCCGCTGGTTCGCGCGGGCGTCGGCGGACGCGTGGCGGCGCACCCGGGAGACGGTGGCGCTGGTCATCGTCCACTTCGTCGAGTCCATGCGCGGCATCCGGGCCGTGCAGGCGTTCCGCCGGGAACCGCGCAACCAGCAGATCTTCGGGGCGGTCAGCGACGACTACCGGCGGGCCAGCCGGGACGCGTTCCGGCTGATCGCGACGTACTCGCCGGGGATCAAGGTGATCGGCAACGTGACCGTGGCGGTGGTGCTCTGCTACGGCGGCTGGCGGGTGCTGGGCGGGGCGACCGGGATCGGGGTGCTGGCGGCGTTCCTGCTCTACCTGCGGCGGTTCTTCGAGCCGATGCAGGAACTGAGCCAGTTCTACAACTCGCTCCAGTCGGCCACGGCCGCGCTGGAGAAGCTCGCCGGGGTGCTCGACGAACGGCCGTCGGTGGCCGAACCGGCGCGGCCCGTGCCGCTGCCCGCCGGGCCGGGGCGCGGGGCGGTCGTCTTCCGGGCGGTCACCTTCGGCTACCGGCCGGACGCGCCGATCGTCGCCGGGTTGGACCTCGCCGTCCCGGCCGGCCAGACCGTGGCGCTGGTCGGCGCGACCGGCGCCGGCAAGTCGACCGTCGCCAAGCTGCTCGCCCGGTTCCACGACCCGTTCTCGGGCGCGGTCACCCTCGACGGGGTCGACCTGCGCGAGGTCGCCGACGCGGAGCTGCGGCGTGCCGTGGTGCTGGTGACCCAGGAGACCCACCTGTTCGGCGGCACGATCGCGGAGAACATCCGGTTCGGCCGCCCCGGCGCGGACGACGCCGCCGTGGAGGCCGCCGCGCGGGAGATCGGCGCGCACGACTTCATCGCCGCCCTCCCCGACGGGTACGCCACGGAGGTGCAGCGGCGCGGCGGCCGGCTCTCCGCCGGGCAGCGGCAACTGGTCGCCTTCGCCCGGGCGTTCCTGGCCGACCCGACGGTGCTGATCCTGGACGAGGCCACCTCGTCGCTGGACGTGCCCACCGAGCGCCTGGTGCAGCACGCCCTCGGCACCATCCTGGCCGACCGCACCGCGCTGGTGATCGCGCACCGGCTCTCCACCGTGGAGACGGCTGACCGGGTGCTCGTGCTCGACGACGGGCGGATCGTCGAGGACGGCCCGCCCGGCCGGCTCGCCGTCGCCGGTGGCCGGTACGCCGCCCTGCACCGGCAGTGGCGCGACTCCCTGGCGTGAGACCCCGGTTGGTCGCGCCCGCCGGTCGACGGTCCCCCGATGATCGTCGATGCCACTAGACTCACCGCGCCGAGCGGAGCGGTCCACCGGGTGGTCGTCCCGACGGCGGCGACAAGGGGGGTTGCGACGTGCGGTTCGGACGACGGGTGACGGTGGCCGGGATGGTCACCGCCTGCGTGCTGGGTGCGGCGGCGGTCGCCGGGATGCCGTTCGGCGAAGCCGGCCGGACACCGGCCACGCTCACCGCCGGGGATACCCCGGCGTCGCCGGGCGACGAGGCCGCCCCGACGGGCGCGCCGGTCCGCGCCGACAGCGGGCTCGGCAGCCGCCCCCGAGGCGGCGCCACGCCCGGCGCGGCGGTGACCCTCCGGGCCCGGCCGGCCGCCGAGGTCGCCGCCGACAGCCCCGCCTCGGTCACCTACCTGCGCGACCGCTACCGGGTCGACGCCGACGAGGCGGCCCGGCGGCTCGCCCTCCAGGAGCTGTCCGGGCCGCTGGCCGCACGGCTCGCCACGGAGTTCCCCGCCGCCTACGGCGGGATGTGGCTGGACCAGGCCGCGGGCGGCGTGCTGACCGTCGCCGCCACCGGCGTCGAGCCGGTCCGGGCCGCGCTGGCGGGCATGCCGGACGCGGCGCACGTCCGGGTGGTGCCGGTGCGCCGCCCGCTGCGGCAGCTCACCGAGGCGGCGACCCGGCTGGCCACCACGCTCGGCGTCACGGCCGGCGCCGACGTCATGGTGGACGAGCGGGCCAACGAGGTCGTCGTGCTGACCGGCGACCGGATCGCCGCCGACGACCCCCGGTTGGCCGGGGCGCTGCGCGCCGCCGGGGTGCCGGCCCGCGCGCAGGCCCGGATCGCCGGGACCGTGGTGCAGAAGGCCTGCGACCCGCGCTACTGCGCGCAGGCGCCGATGCGCGGCGGCATCCGGCTGGACGTGCCGCGCGACGACGACACCGTGGGCGGCTGCACGACGGGCTTCAACGTGGTCGCCGGGCTGCGCGACCCGTACGTGCTGACGGCGGGGCACTGTGTCGTCGGGGGGCGGCACCAGCTGGTGGACCGCACCTGGCACCAGTTCCTCGGCCCGAAGGTGCCGGTGACCGTCGAGTCGTCGAGGCCGGGGCTGGCCGAGAACGCCTACCCGTACGACTACGCGATCATGCCGTACCAGGCCGGCGCGACCGGGCTGTGGGCGTACCCGGCGGGGGCCACGCAGGTGCCCAGCCTGGTCAACTACTGGTGCGTGCCGGACAGCACCGGTTGCGCCACCCGGGGCAGCCGCGACGTGGCGGTTACCGGGCACGTGCCGTACAGCGACATCCAGCCCGGCTGGGTGGTCTGTGCCACCGGTGCGGCGTACACCCCGAAGGCCGGCGAGCAGTACGTCGACTCGGGCGCGGGCGCCGGCTACGTGCCCGGCACCCGCTGCGGGGAGATCATCGGCAAGAGCAGCGGCGGCATCGACGTACGCATCTGTGCCCGCCCGGGCGACAGCGGCGGCCCGCTCTTCACCGAGGCCGACGGCAAGGCGCTGGGCATCCTGTCGCACGGCGACCCGGGACAGGGCCCCTGCACCAACCCGAACGAGCGCAACTCCTACGCCCCGGTCTCCACGATCCTCGATCGGGCGAACGCCCGCACCTACGGGGGCCTGCGGATCCGGCTGGCCACCACGGGCCCGGTCCCCCCGCTGACCCGGCCGGCCATCCGCTGACCCGTCGACCGGGCGCCTCGGACGGCATCCGTCGCGGCCTGCGGGTTATCCCGTGGTCCGGCCCCCGGCCGCTGCCTACCATCGACGGATGACCGACACGGAGAGGACGGCCCGCGCCGGCGTCCCCGAACGTCCGAGCCTGGACGGCATCGAGGAGACCTGGGCGCGCCGCTGGCAGGAGGACGGCACGTACGCGTTCGACCGCGCGAAGACGACCGTTCGGGGGCGCAGCGCGGCGTCAGACGCGCCGAGCCCGAACGGTCGCAGCGTCGACGTGTACGCGATCGACACCCCGCCGCCGACCGTATCGGGCGAGCTGCACATGGGGCACGTCTTCTCGTACACGCACACCGACGTGGTGGCCCGGTTCCAGCGGATGCGCGGGCGGACGGTCTTCTACCCGATGGGCTGGGACGACAACGGCCTGCCCACCGAGCGCCGGGTGCAGAACGTGTACGGCGTGCGCTGCGATCCGGCGCTGCCGTACGACCCGGACTGGCAGGCCCCCGAGGCGCCGGTGGGCGAGGCCGCCCGCAAGGACCCGACCCCGGTGTCCCGGCGCAACTTCATCGAGCTGTGCGAGCGGCTGACCGTCGCCGACGAGCAGGTCTTCGAGGCGCTCTGGCGGCGGCTCGGGCTGTCCGTGGACTGGTCGCTGACGTACACGACGATCGGCGCGGCGGCCCGGGCGGCCTCGCAGCGGGCGTTCCTGCGGAACCTGGCCCGGGGCGAGGCGTACCAGGCGGAGGCGCCGACGCTCTGGGACGTCGGCTTCGCCACCGCCGTCGCCCAGGCGGAGCTGGAGGACCGGGAGCGGCCCGGGGCGTACCACCGGCTGCGGTTCGCCGGGCCGGGCGGGCGGGAGGTGCTCATCGACACCACCCGACCGGAGCTGCTGCCGGCCTGCGTGGCGCTGGTCTGCCACCCCGACGACGAGCGGTACGCCGACCTGGTGGGCGGCACCGCGCGTACGCCGGTCTTCGGGGTGGACGTGCCGGTGCGGGCGCACCCGCTGGCGGACCCGGCCAAGGGCACGGGCATCGCGATGGTCTGCACCTTCGGCGACCTGACCGACGTGACCTGGTGGCGGGAGCTGCGGCTGGACACGCGCGTGGTGATCGGCCGGGACGGCCGGCTGCTGCCCGAGCCGCCGGCCGGCGTCCCGGCGCAGCCGTACGCGGCGCTGGCCGGGCAGACCGTCAACGGCGCCCGGCGGACGCTGGTGGAGCTGCTGGCCGACGCCGACGACCTGGTCGGCGAGCCGCGACCCGTCACCCACCCGGTGAAGTTCTACGAGCGCGGCGACCGGCCGTTGGAGATCGTCTCGACCCGGCAGTGGTACCTGCGCAACGGCGGACGCGACGCGGGCCTGCGCGAGGAACTGCTGGCCCGGGGCGGGGAGCTGCGCTGGGTGCCGGAGCACATGCGGCACCGCTACGCGCACTGGGTGGGCGGCCTGACCGGCGACTGGCTGGTCAGCCGGCAACGCTTCTTCGGCGTGCCGGTGCCGGTGTGGTACCGGCTCGACGACGCTGGCGAGCCGGACTGGTCCCAGCCTCTCACGCCGGCGGAGTCCGCGCTGCCGATCGATCCGTCCACCGACGCCCCGCCGGGGTTCGAGGAGTCGCAGCGGGGCCGCCCGGGGGGCTTCGTCGGCGATCCCGACGTGCTCGACACCTGGGCCACCTCGTCGCTGACCCCGCAGATCGTCGGCGGGTGGGAGACCGACCCGGACCTGTTCGCCCGGGTCTTCCCGATGGACCTGCGCCCGCAGGGGCAGGAGATCATCCGCACCTGGCTGTTCTCCACCGTGGTCCGCTCGCACCTGGAGCACGGGGTGCTGCCCTGGCGGGACACGGTGCTCTCCGGCTGGATCCTCGACCCCGACCGGAAGAAAATGTCCAAGTCCAAGGGGAACGTGGTCACCCCGATGGCGCTGCTGGAGCAGCACGGCTCCGACGCGGTGCGGTACTGGGCGGCCAACGGCAAGCCGGGCATGGATCTCGCCTTCGACCCGGCCCAGATCAAGGTCGGCCGGCGGCTGGCGACCAAGCTGCTGAACGCGTCGAAGTTCGCCCTCGGGCTGGGCGCCGCCGACGCGCTGCGGGCGCCCGCCACCGAGCCGCTGGACCGCGCCATGCTCGCCGAACTCTCCGGCGTGGTCGCCGCCGCGACGTCGGCGCTGGAGGCGTACGACCACACGGCGGCGTTGCAGGTCGCCGAGGCCTTCTTCTGGCGGTTCTGCGACGACTACATCGAGCTGGTGAAGGAGCGCGCCTACGGCTCCGGGCCGGGGGCGGACTCGGCCCGGGCGGCGCTGGCCACCGCGCTCTCGGTGCAGCTGCGGCTGTTCGCCCCGGTGCTGCCGTACGCGACCGAGGAGGTGTGGTCGTGGTGGCGGTACGGGTCGGTGCACCGCGCGACCTGGCCCACCACGTACGAGGTGGAGCGGGCGATCCAGGGCGCCGGCGAACCGGAGCTGCTGCGGCTGGCCGCCGACGCGCTCAGCCAGGTGCGCCGGGCCAAGTCGGAGCGGAAGCTGTCGATGAAGGCGGAGGTGCCGCTGGCCGAGGCGCTCGGCCCGGCGGCACTGCTGGAACAGCTGACCGTGGTCGCCGACGACGTCCGGGCCGCCGGCCGCATCGCCAAGCTGGACCTGCTGCCCGACCGCACGCCGGAACTCGTGATCGCCTGCGCGTTCTGACCGGCCGGCCCGTCGCGCCCCAACGGGCGCGGCGGGCCGGTGGGCCCAGCGGCGCGGCGGGGCCTCACCAGCCGCGCAGCAGGCGCAGGCCGAGCAGGAAGGCGACGACGGCGGGACCGACCAGCAGGGTGATCGCCTGGAGGCGGTACGGCATCCGGTGCCGGGTCAGCTCCACCGCGTTGCCCAGCACGATCACCCCCGCCAGCATCAGGAACGCGCCCCACATCGGGGCCGCCCCGACCTCGACCAGGTCGACGAGGGTCAGTTGCAGCGTCCCGCCGAGCAGCAGGGCGCCGGCCAACGCCAGCAGGGAGACCGTCCGGTGCAGCCCCCGGGCCAGCGGGTGGATCAGCCGCCAGCGGTAGGTGCCGGCGACCGCCAGGCAGGGCAGGACGACCATCAGGGGCCAGCCCCGCCCGAACACGCCGAACATCAGCAGCGCCCCGACGGCGAACACCAGCGCGCCGAGGCAGGCGACCACGTAGCCGGCGAAGGCCCGCCCGCCGCCCCTGGCCAGCAGCGGCCCCCCGGTGGCGGCGATCAGCGCGCCGGGGATCAGCACGAACCCCGCCCACCAGTGGAAGTGGCCGGTGGACTGCGCGGCCGTGGTGGTCGCCGCCGCGGCCAGCCCGGCCACCGCCAGGCTGACCAGCCAGTGCCGGCCGGCACCCGGATAGGACTCCCGCGACATCATCAGCCCCGTCTCCGCGCTCACGCCGACAGCCTCGCCCAGCCGCCCGGCCCGGTCCATCCGGGCAGCCCTACCATCGCCAGGTCGGGCTGCCCGGAGGGGCCGTCAGGTCAGGGCTCAGCTCGTCTCGCCGGCCACGCTGAAGGAGCGGAGCCGGTCGACGGCCAGCAGCGTGAAGCCCGCGCTGATCAACGCGGCCATCACCGCCGCCACCGGCACCGAGACGCCGGCCTCCAGCAGCCCGGTGGGGGCCATCCGGTCGGCGAGGGCGATCACGTACTGCTGGATGGAGAGCACCTTGGTGCCGCTGACCATGTTGCCGAGCAGCCCCTCCCAGATCAGCACGTAGACCAGGCCGAGCAGCACCGGCCGCCGGGTGAGCAGGCTGAGCGCCACGAACAGCGCCGAGTACGCCAGCGCACCGACCGCCGACGCGGCGGCGAGCGCCAGTCCGAGTCGTACGGAGTCAGCCAGCACGCCCGCCACGTAGATCGGCACGGCGACGGTGACCGCGGTGACGCCGGCCGCCACCGCCAGCTTGGGCAGCACGATCTGCCAGCGCGGCAGCGGCTTGGTCAGGATGTGCACGACGGTGCCGTCGTCGATCTCGGCGCCCAGCACGCCGGTGCCGACGATCAGGGCGACCACCGGGAGCACCACGGCCAGGCCGAGGCCGACCAGCACCGGCTCGCCCCACTCGCCCGGGTCCACCCCGAGCGCGCGGGAGAGCACGGCGAGCAGCACCAGCACCACGGGCAGCGGCAGCAGCAGGAGGAACCGGCGACGCCCGAACAGCCCCCGCACGGTGATCCAGGAAACGGTAGACATGGGTTCAGGCCTCCACGAGGTAGGAGAAGACGCTCTCCAGGGATTCGTCCTCGGGCACCAACTGCCGCACCCGGATGCCCTCCGCCAGGGCGATCTTCGGCAGGACGCGGGTGAACGCGCCGTAGTCGCCGGCCCGCACGGTCAACCCGGCGCGGCCCAGCTCGACCCCCGTCACCGACGCCTCCGCCATCAGCGCGACGGCGAGCGCCCGGTCGTCGGTGGAGTGCACGGCGAAGACGTGCGGCCGGTTGGTCATCAGCCGGCGGATCGTGCGGAAGTCGCCGGAGGCGGCCAGCCGGCCGGCGACCATCACCTGGACGGTGCCGGAGACCTGCTCGACCTCCTCCAGGATGTGCGAGCTGAACAGGATGGTGCGGCCGGCGTCGCCGAGGCGGTGCAGCAGCTCCATCATGTGCAGCCGCTGGCGCGGGTCCATCCCGTTGAACGGCTCGTCGAGCAGCAGCACCTGCGGCTCGTGCACGAGCGCCGCCGCCACCCGGGCACGCTGCCGCATGCCCTTGGAGTACGTGCCGATCCGGCGGTCCTGCGCGCCCTCCATCTCCACCAGGGCGATCGCCCGGCGGGCCGCCTCCGCCGGGTCCGGCAGCCGGTGCAGCTTCGCGCTGGCCAGCACGAACTCGTACGCGGTGAGGAAGGTGTGCACCGCCTCGCGCTCGCTGACCAGGCCGAGCCGGCGGTAGACCTCGGGGTTGCGCCAGGTGGGCCGGCCGTCCAGGGTCACCACACCGCGCGACGGGGCCAGGAAGCCGGCCATCATGTGCAGCAGGGTGGTCTTGCCGGCGCCGTTCGGGCCGAGCAGCCCGGTGACGCCGGGGCCGAGGCTCATGCTGACGTCGTTGACCGCCACCACGTTGCCGTACCAGCGGGAGACGCCCGCGAGGTCGAGGGTGCTGGCGGCGGCGGTCGGCGTCCCCGCCGCCTGGTCGACGCTGATCGTGGTCATCGGGCGGCCACCTTCCGGTATCGCAGCAGCAGCAGGGCGACGCAGCCGGTCACGAGCAGCACGGCGGCGACCGCGTAGACCGGGCCGAAGTCGCCGATCGGCACTCCGCCCTCCCCGGCGGACAACAGCAGGTCGCCGAGCGCCCAGGTGCCCACGCCGCCCACCAGCGTCGAGGGCGAGGCGAGGAAGGCCAGCTCGTTGACCGCCTGTGAGGGCATGATCGACAGGGTGCCGACGATCGGGGTGGTCATCAGGAACACGGCCACGATCCCACCGGCCGCGAACGCCCGCTTGCCCGTGAACGAGGCGACCAGCAGGCCGACCGAGGCGAAGACGACCGCCCAGAGCCCGGCGTAGAGCAGGCTGGGCAACAGGTCGAGCAGCTCGTTCCAGACGCCGCGCATGCCGTCGCCGGTGGTGAAGGCGGCACCCAGGAACATCACCAGCTGCGGCCCGCCGAGCAGCAGCCAGATCGCGGTGGCCAGCGCCAGCAGCTTGGCCAGCGGGTAGTCCGACCGCGGTAGCGGCCGGGAGAAGTAGAGCGGCAGCACCCCGCTGCGCAGGTCCCGCGAGACCAGCTCGGGGGCGACCGCCGCGACGAAGAAGATGACCAGCCAGCTCATGTTGTCGGCGAACTGGGCGTACGTCATCACCGTCTCGCCGACCTGGCTGCGCACCGCGGTAAGCCCGGCGGCCACCACGGTGACGATGGCGACCACCAGCCAGGGGAAGATCTTGGCCTTCGCGCTGCGGCCCAGCCCGAACGCCGTACGCAGGCCGTGCAGGTAGAGCGCGCCGAAGACGGTCCGGCGGCCCAGCCGGGGGCCGGTGTAGCGCTGGTAGCCGATGTCGTGGATGACGCCGGTCGGCTCAGGCATGGCTGGGCTCCCTCGTGGCGAAGAGTTCGGCCACCCGGTGCCGGCGCTGGTCCAGCCGGTGCAGCGGCAGGTCCAGCTCGGCGACCGCGCCGAGGATCAGATCGTAGGTGGCGTCGTCGGCGAGCTCGACGAGCAGCAGCCGGCCGTCCCGGCGTACCGGCAGGTCGAGCGCGGCCAGCCGGGCGGCCAGTTGGTCGGTGCCCTCGCTGACCTCGACGGCGAGCACGTCGGTGGCCGAGGTCATGGCGGAGATGTGGTCGGCGCGCAGCAGCCGCCCGCCGTCGATGGCGACCAGGGTGTCGCAGATCCGCTCGACCTCGCCGAGCAGGTGCGAGCAGACCAGCACGGAGATCCCGAACTCGGTGCCGATGCGGTGCACCAGCGCCAGCATGGCGTCGCGGCCGGCCGGGTCGAGCCCGTTGGTCGGCTCGTCGAGCAGCAGCAGGTCGGGGTCGTGCACCAGCGCCTGGGCGAGCTTGACCCGCTGCTTCATGCCGGTGGAGTAGCCGCCGACCGGGCGGTAGCGCTCCTCGTAGAGCCCGACGTGCCGCAGCGCCTCGGAGGCCCGTTCCCGGGCGACCGTACGCGGCAGGCCGCTCATCCGGCCGAGGTGGGTGACCAGCTCGGCGGCGGAGAGGTCCGGTGGCAGGGCGTCGTGCTCGGGCATGTAGCCGACCCGGGCGCGGACCTGGGCGGAGTCGGTGGTCGGGTCGAGGCCGAGCACCCGGACCCGGCCGCTGGTCGGGGCGAGGAGGCCGAGCAGGATCTTGATCAGGGTGGACTTGCCGGCGCCGTTCGCGCCGACCAACCCGATGATCCCCGGCTCGACCGCGACGGTCAGGTCGGCCAGCGCGGTGACCCCACCCCCGTACGTCTTGGTCAGCGACTCGGTCGCGATGAGTGTCACGTCGTACAGCGTAGGAGGCGACGACCGCCCTGGGCAGCGGCTCGCCCCCGGGCGCTTCCCTGATCCTGGCGGTCCGCGTCCCCTAGGGTCCCCGGCGGGCGACGGCGACCCCCGGCGGTGGCGGGCGCGGGCCCGGCACCGCCGGGACGGTTGGACGTCCCCACGCCGCACGGGGCAGACAGGCGCGGCTCGGGCGGAGACACTGTGCCCATGCGTAGCCGACTGTTCCGCGCGCCGCTGACGTGGGTGGTGGTCGCCGTCCTCGCCGCCGGGTCGGCGTTCGGCCTCTACTGGTTCCAGCCCTGGAAGCTGGTCACCGACGCCGAGGTCGACGAGGCGCTCTCCAGCGTGGCGGCCACGCCGGTGCCGACGGGTTCCACCACGGGCGCGGCGCCCGCCCCCGCCGGGCCGGTCCTCGTCGGGCAGGGCGACTTCGTGACCCACGAGCACGACACGTCGGGCAGTGCGCGGATCGTCCGCGCCCCCGACGGGCGGCACCGGCTCGAACTGGTCGGTCTGGCTACCTCCAACGGCCCGGACCTGCGGGTCTGGCTCACCGACCAGCCGGTGCGCGACGGCGCCGCCGGCTGGCGGGTCTTCGACGACGGCCGGTGGGTCGAGCTGGGCCGGCTCAAGGGCAACCGGGGCGACCAGGGCTACGACATTCCGGCCGGCGTCGACCTGACCGGCCTGACCAGCGTCTCCATCTGGTGCAAGCGGTTCGCCGTCTCCTTCGGGGCCGCGCCGCTGGCCCCGCCCCGCTGACCCGCCGGCCGCCGTCGCCCGCCGGCTGAGCCGCCGGTGGAGTGGCGCTCTCGACCGATCGCCGGCCGGCTGAGAAACTGTGTGCCGGTCAGTGTCGTTTGGGGGATGGATGAGCAACAGCTGGGTGCTGCCCGACGAGGTGCTCCGGGACGCGCCGGCGTACACGCCGCGCCCCGGCGAGCTGGCTGACCTGGAGCTGCTGCTGATCGGGGCGTACGCCCCGCTGGCCGGCTTCATGACCCGCGCCGACCTGGTCTCGGTGAGTCGGCGGGGCCGGCTCGCCGACGGCTCACCGTGGCCGGTGCCGGTGACCCTCCAGGTGCCGACGGCGCTCGCCCAGGGTCTCGACCCGCGCGACGAGGCGCGCCGCACCCTGGTGCTCACCGACGGGGAGGGCGCGCCGGTCGCGGCGCTGGAGGTCGCCGACGCGTGGCAGGTCCGCGACGGGGTGGCGGGCGTCGGGGGCACGGTCCGCCGGCTCGGCGACGGCGGCCACGGCCCGTTCCAGCGGCTGCGCCGCACCCCGGAGGAGGTACGCCCGCTGCTGCCGTCCGGTCGGGTGCTCGGGGTGATCGCCGACCGCCCGCTGCACCGGCCGCAGCTCGCCCAGATCGCCCACGCGGTCCGCACGCTCGGCGCCCACCTGCTGGTGATGATCCCGGTCGGCGAGGACGGCCTCGGCGGGCTGCCGCCGGAGGCGCTCGTGCGCAGCGTCTTCGCCGCCCGCGACCGGATGCCGCCGGCCACGCTGGTCGCCGTGCCGCTGTCCCGCCGGCGCGACGAGATCAGCGACGCGCTGCTGCGGGCCCGGGTGTCGGCGGCGTACGGCGTCACGCACCTGCTCTCCACCGGCGAGATGCTCTCCGGCGCCGGCCTGCGGGTGCTGGTGCCGCGCGAGCTGGCCTACGACAACCGCGACGGGCAGTGGCGCTGGCGGGAGGACATCCCGCCACGCAACCGGCGCCTGGCACTGACCCAGCCGGAGATCGACGACCTGCTGGACCGGGGCTTCCCGCTGCCCGAGTGGCACACCCCGCCGGCGGTGGCGAAGGAGCTGGTCCGGGCCCGGCCGCCGCGGCGGTACCGGGGCCTGGTGGTCTTCCTGACCGGGCTCTCGGGCTCCGGCAAGTCGACGATCGCCCGGGGCCTGGCCGACGTGCTGCGCGAGCAGGGCGACCGGAGCATCACCCTGCTCGACGGCGACGTGGTGCGCCGCGAACTCTCCGCCGGGCTGGGCTTCAGCAAGGCCGACCGGGACCTCAACGTGCGGCGGATCGGCTGGGTGGCGGCGGAGATCGCCCGGCACCACGGCGTCGGCATCTGCTGCCCGATCGCCCCGTACGCCCAGGCCCGGGCGACCGCCCGGGAGATGGCGCTGGCCGCCGGCGCGGGCTTCGTGCTGGTGCACGTGGCGACGCCGCTGGAGGTCTGCGAGCAGCGCGACCGCAAGGGCCTCTACGCCCGGGCCCGGGCCGGCCTGCTCACCGGGATGACCGGCATCGACGACCCCTACGAGGTGCCGACCGACGCCGACCTGGTGGTCGACACCAGCGAACTGACGATCGACGAGGCGGTCGAGGCCGTCCTGCACCACCTGAACGAGACGGGCTGGGTGGAGCCCCGGCTCCAGTCGATCTGATCGGCCCTCCGCCTACCGGTGGTCCCCTCCTTCGCGCTAGTGTTCATCTTTGTTCGAACACGTTCGACCGCGTGACGGTACGCGGCTGGCGCGGAGGTAAGGCGGATGCTCGCTCAGCAACGGCAGGCGGCCATCCTGGACCGGGTCCGCGCCACCGGGGGCGTGCGGGTCACCGAGCTGGCCGCCGAGTACGGCGTCTCGGACATGACCATCCGCCGCGACCTGGAGGCGCTGCACGAACGCGGCCTGCTGGCCAAGGTGCACGGCGGCGCCACGGTGGCCGGCCCCGGCTCGACCGACGAACCGGGCTTCCGGGCCAAGTCGGTGCGGCAACTGGCGGAGAAGGCGGCCATCGCCGGCCGCGCCGCCGAGCTGGTCCGGCCCGGGGCGGCGGTCGCCCTCTCCGCCGGCACCACCACCGCCGAGCTGGCCCGTCGCCTGGTCGACGTGCCGGGCCTGACCGTGGTCACCAACTCGCTGCCGGTGGCCGAGATCCTGCACGCCGGCGGCCGGTCCGACCAGACCGTGGTGCTCACCGGCGGGGTGCGTACGCCGTCGGACGCGCTGGTCGGGCCGCTGGCCGTCGCCGCCATCCGGTCGCTGCACCTGGACCTGCTCTTCCTCGGCGTGCACGGGATCACCGAGCGGGCGGGGTTCACCACCCCGAACCTGATGGAGGCGGAGACCGACCGCGCCCTGGTGGCCGCCGCCGACCGGCTGGTCGTGCTCGCCGACCACACCAAGTGGGGCACCGTCGGCATCTCCTCGATCGTTGAGCTTTCCGCCGCCCACGTGCTGGTCACCGACGACCGGCTGTCCCCCGACGCGCGGCGGGCGCTCGACGACCGGGTGGGCGAACTGGTGGTCGTGCCCCCCGCCACGGGCGCGGGACGGACGGCCACGACGACAGATGAGGGGATGGCGAGGTGAAGCGCACCGCGATCGCGCTGGCCGACGGCCGGGAGCTGATCTACTTCGACGAACGGGACGACGCCGTCCGGGACCAGCCGGACCGACGCGAGCTGCCCCCGCCACCGCCCGCGTCGCAGCTGCGCCTGGACCCGCTGACCGACGAGTGGGTGGCCGTCGCCGTGCACCGGCAGACGCGCACCTTCCTCCCGCCGGCCGACCAGTGCCCGCTCTGCCCCAGCACCGACGGCCGGCAGAGCGAGATCCCGGCGCCCGACTACGACGTCGCCGTCTTCGAGAACCGGTTCCCCTCGCTCAGCGGCCGGGTGGCCGAGGAGCCCGCCGAGATCACCCCGTTCACCCCGGTCCGCCCCGGCGTGGGCCGCTGCGAGGTGGTCTGCTTCACCGACGACCACGACGCGTCCTTCGGATCCCTCCCGCCGCGCCGGGTACGCACCGTCCTCGACGCGCTCGCCGACCGCACGTCGGCGCTCGCGGAGCTGCCCGGGGTGGAGCAGGTGTTCTGCTTCGAGAACCGGGGCGTGGAGATCGGTGTGACCCTGCACCACCCGCACGGTCAGATCTACGCGTACCCCTTCGTGACCCCGCGGACCCGGGCGCTGCTGGCCGCCGCCCGCCGGCACGCGGAGGGCACCGGCGGGCGCAACCTCTACGCCGACGTGCTCGCCGCCGAGCGGGCCACCGGCGACCGGGTGGTCGCCGCCAACGAACACTGGACGGCGTACGTCCCGGCGGCGGCCCGCTGGCCGTTCGAGGTGCACGTGGCCCCGCACCGGCCGGTGCCGGACATCCCCGCGCTCGACGACGCCGAGCGGGACGCCTTCGGGCCGCTCTATCTGGACCTGCTGCGCCGCTTCGACGGGCTGTTCGACGTGCCGATGCCCTACATCGCCGCCTGGCACCAGGCGCCGGTACGCGTCGACCGCGAGCTGGGCCACCTGCACCTGCAGCTGTTCAGCATCCGGCGCGCGAAGGACAAGCTGAAGTACCTGGCGGGCTCGGAGTCCGCGATGGGCGTCTTCATCAACGACATCGCCCCCGAGCGCGCCGCCGAGCTCCTCCGCGCCGCCTGAGCCACGGCACCGCCCCAACGGAGGCTAGCGGCGACCGAGGACCCCGCCGGTTCGACCGGCACTACCAGCCGGGGCGCGCAGTGGCGGGACACGCAGTGGCGGGACGCCGATGACGGGGCGCGCAGTGGCGGGGCGCCGGCGGAGACAGGGCGCGGGGGGCCCGGGACAGGGCCCCCCGCAGGGAAGGGACGGCTGGCTGCGCGCGACAGCCGGGAAGGCTGGCTGATCGGCACGCTTGCCGCGAGGCGACCGCGGTCAACCTTCCTGGACGCGACTGGCATCTCGTCCACCCAGGTCAACGAGGCGCGCCGAGGTAGGTGACGCAACCGGCGTGTCCCCCGCCGACACGCCGCCGGGCACGTACGCCAGGGGCGTCGCCGACTCCGGGTGGGCGAGCAGATCTTGGTAGGAGACGGCCCCTTGAGGGGCCGTCTCCTACCAAGATCTCAGGCACTCGGCGAGCGGCCCCACGCTCCCGCCACTCGACGGGACGGCAGGACGGCGGGACGGCAGGACGGCAGGACGGCAGGAGCGAGTGGGACGGCGGGAGCGAGTGGGACGGCGGGAGCGAGTGGGACGGCGGGAGCGAGTGGGACGGCGGGAGCGAGTGGGACGGCGGGAGCCCGCCGGCGGGTGCCGGCGGGCTCCTGGTGATGCGACGGCAGCACCGTCGAGGTGCCACCGGAAAGCGCGGACGAGGATCAGGCGGAGAGCCTGCGCGCCAGGTTCTCGTCGAGCGCGGTCATGAACTCGTCGGTGGTCAGCCACGGGGCGTCCCGCGAGATGAGCAGCGCGAGGTCCTTGGTCATCTGACCGCCCTCGACGGTGTCGACGATGACCTGCTCCAGCGTGTCGGCGAACTCGGTGACCGCCGGGGTGCCGTCCAGCTTGCCCCGGTGGGCCAGGCCCCGGGTCCAGGCGTAGATCGACGCGATCGGGTTGGTCGAGGTCTTCTCGCCCTTCTGCCACTGGCGGTAGTGCCGGGTGACCGTGCCGTGGGCGGCCTCGGCCTCGACCGTACGGCCGTCCGGGGAGAGCAGCACCGAGGTCATCAGGCCCAGCGAGCCGAAGCCCTGCGCGACGGTGTCGGACTGCACGTCGCCGTCGTAGTTCTTGCAGGCCCAGACGTAGCCGCCCTCCCACTTGAGCGCGGCGGCGACCATGTCGTCGATGAGCCGGTGCTCGTAGGTGATGCCGGCGGCGTCGAACTCGGCCTTGAACTCGTTCTCGAACACCTCGGCGAAGATGTCCTTGAACCGGCCGTCGTACGCCTTGAGGATGGTGTTCTTGGTGGACAGGTAGACCGGGTAGTTGCGGTCCAGGCCGTACCGGAACGAGGCGCGGGCGAAGTCCCGGATCGACTCGTCGAAGTTGTACATGCCCATGGCGATGCCGCCGCCGGAGAAGTTGGCGACCTCCATCTCCATCGGGGCGCCACCGTCGGCCGGGGTGTAGGTGACGGTCACCTTGCCCGGGCCCGGGACGACGAAGTCGGTGGCCTTGTACTGGTCACCGTGGGCGTGCCGGCCGATGATGATCGGCTTGGTCCAGCCGGGGACCAGCCGCGGCACGTTGGACATGATGATCGGCTCGCGGAAGACGACGCCGCCGAGGATGTTGCGGATCGTGCCGTTCGGCGACCGCCACATCTTCTTCAGGCCGAACTCCTCCACCCGGGCCTCGTCCGGGGTGATGGTCGCGCACTTGACGCCGACGCCGTGCTCCTTGATGGCGTTGGCGGCATCGACGGTGACCTGGTCGTCGGTCTCGTCGCGGTGCTGGATCGACAGGTCGTAGTAGTGCAGGTCGACGTCGAGGTAGGGCAGGATCAGCTGCTCCCGGATCTGCTTCCAGATGATCCGGGTCATCTCGTCGCCGTCGAGCTCAACGACCGGGTTGTTTACCTTGATCTTCGCCATCGGCCGGCGCTCCTCTCGGGGGACTCGTGCTCAAGCAGTACGAGCGTACTGGAAACCGATCGGCAGTCCCCAGCCGGCCTCGGTCGGGCCGGAAACGAAACGACGTGCACGGCCTACGGGGCCGCTGGCATGATCGCCGGATGCCGTCGAGCCGCATCCTCGGGTCTATCACGGTCACCGCGCTCACCGACGGCGAGGGGCCGTTCTTCCAGCCCCGCGCCGAGGCGTTCCCCGACGCCGGGCCGGAGCACTGGCGCGCGGCCGACCGGCGGGACCCGGGCACGGTGACCGCCGACGGGCGGTGGTGGCTGCCGTTCCGCAGTTTCGCCATCCGCGCCGGGGACGGGCCGGTGACCCTGGTCGACGCCGGGATCGGCCCGGCCGGCTCCCCCGCCGCGAGCTGGGCGCCGGTGCCCGGCCGGCTGCCGGCCGAACTCGCCGCCGCCGGCATCGACCCGGCCGACGTGCGCACGGTGGTGCTCACCCACCTGCACAGCGACCACGTCGGCTGGGCGGTCACCGGCTCGCCGGGCACGCCGTACTTCCCCGACGCCGACTACGTGCTCCAGCGGGCCGAGCTGGCCGCCGTGGGGCACCTCAACCCGGGGCTGTCGGCGGGCCTGGTCGCGCCGTTGCGCGCCGCCGGCCAGCTCCGGGTGGTCGACGGCGCGGAGAGGCTCGATCCGACCGTACAGCTGCTGCCGACGCCGGGGCACACGCCCGGGCACCAGTCGGTGCTGCTGGAGGTCGACGACGAGCGGCTGCTGCTCACCGGCGACCTGCTGGTGCACGCCGTGCAACTGGTCGACCCCGAGCTGGCGTACGCCCACGAGGAGGACGCCGCCGCGGCGCGTGCCTCGCGGGTGGGGCTGCTGCGCGACCTGGCCGCGCGCGGTTCCACGGTGCTCGCCACCCCGCACCTGGGCGAGGCGTTCGTGGCGCTGTAGCCGGACACGACGCGAGGGGGGCCCGCCGGCGACCGGCGTGCCCCCCTCGACGGGTGGATCACATGCTGGCGACGTCGCCCTGCTTGGCGCGGACGGCCTCGGCGGCCTCCTTCAGGCTGGCCAGCTCGTCGGCGTCCAGGTCGGTCTCGACGACCCGCTTGACGCCCTCGGCGCCGATCGCGGCCTCGACACCCAGGTAGACGCCGGAGATGCCGTACTCGCCGTCGACCCAGGCGCAGACCGGCATGACCTCGCCGGAGTCCTCCGCGACGGCCTTGGCCATCCGGGCGGCGGCGGCCGACGGCGCGTAGTACGCCGAACCGGTCTTGAGCAGCGCGACCACCTCGGCGCCGCCGTTGCGGGTCTTGACGACCAGCTCCTCGATCTGCTCCGCCGGCATGGCCTCACGCAGCGGCTTGCCGTCGACGGTGCTCTGCGACGGCACCGGCACCATCGTGTCGCCGTGCGAGCCGAGGGTCAGCGTCTTCACCGACTTCACCGGTACGCCCAGCGCCTCGGCCACGAAGTTGGTGAACCGGGCGGTGTCCAGCATGCCGGCCTGGCCGAGCACCCGGTTCTTCGGGAACTGGGTGGCGAGCTGGGCCAGCGCGGTCATCTCGTCGAGCGGGTTGGACACGACGATGACGACGGCGTTCGGGGCGTACTTGGCGACGTTCTCGGAGACCTGGCGGACGATCTTGGCGTTCGTCTCCAGCAGGTCCATCCGGCTCATGCCCGGCTTGCGCGGCAGGCCGGCGGTGATCACCACGACGTCCGAGCCCTCGATGGCCTCGTAGCCCTCGCCGTTCGGGCCGGTGGTCGCGCCGACCACCTTGGTCTCGAAGCCCTCGATGGCGCGCGACTGGTTGAGGTCCAGGGCGAGACCCGCGGGCTTGCCCTCCACGATGTCGGTGATCACGACGGTGTCGAAGACGTCGTACTCGGCCAGGCGCTGTGCGGTGGTGGAGCCGTAGAAGCCGGCCCCGACGACAGTGACCTTCTTACCCATGGTCGTCCCACTCCCTGCTACCAGTCGGTTTTCCGGACCGTATCAGTCATCCTGGCACCGAACAGGCCAGGGGCGGCGGCCATCGCCGGGATGGGGCGAACGTCACCGCCGTCCGGCTCCGGGTGGGGCCCGGCGGGCGCTCAGTCGCGCTCGGCCCGCTCCACGACGTTGGTCAGCAGCATCGCGCGGGTCATCGGGCCGACGCCGCCCGGCATCGGCACCAGCTTGCCGGCCACCTCCGCCGCGTCGGCGGCGACGTCGCCGGTGTAGCGGCCCTTGCCGTCCGGGCCGATGACCCGGGTGATGCCGACGTCGACCACGACCGCGCCCGGCGTGAGCATGTCGGCGGTGAGCAGGCCCGGCACGCCGGCGGCCACGATGACGATGTCGGCGGCCCGGGTGTGCGAGGCCAGGTCGAGGGTGCCGGTGTGGCACAGGGTCACGGTGGCGTTCTCGCTGCGCCGGGTGAGCAGCAGACCGAGCGGACGGCCGACGGTGTTGCCGCGACCGACCACGGCGACCTTGGCGCCGCGCAGCGGCACGTCGTGCCGGCGGAGCAGCTCGACGATGCCGCGCGGGGTGCAGGGCAGCGGGGCGTCGTAACCCAGGACGAGCCGGCCGAGGTTGACCGGGTGCAGGCCGTCGGCGTCCTTGTCGGGGTCGATCAGCTCCAGCACCCGCTGGGTGTCGAGGTGGCCCGGCAACGGCAGCTGGACGATGTAGCCGTGGCACGCCGGGTCGGCGTTCAGCTCGGCGAGCACGCCGTCGACCTGTTCCTGGGTCGCGTCGGCCGGCAGTTCCCGACGGATCGAGGCGATCCCCACCTCGGCGCAGTCGCGGTGCTTGCCGTTGACGTACGCCTGGGAGCCGGGGTCCGCACCCACCAGGACGGTGCCGAGCCCGGGGGTGATGCCGCGTTCCGCCAGTGCCTTGACCCGTGTCCGCAGCTCGTCCTTGATCTCGGCCGCGGTCGCCTTGCCGTCCAGAAGCGTCGCCGTCACGCCCAGATCGTCTCACGGTCGACGGCCGGCGATCCGACGACCTGCGCCAAGCCCGCAATGTGACCACTAAGAGTGACGTGCCCTTAATCACTCTGAGTGACGCATCGACCGTCGGGGGCTCGCCCGGATCCGGACGTCGGGGCGATTCGGAGGGCGAAATGGCACCGTCGGGGCGGGACGGCGCAGCGGGGCGGAGCGGTCGCGACGGGCGTCGGCCGCGTCGCAACTTACCGCAGCTCCACGCCGCATTCGCGGCTGCGCGGCATTAGCAGACCCGGTCCGGCAGGACAAGGCCCCGACGGTGACTCCGTTATCGGTTCGCAACCCGCCCGTTGTCGATCGCCGGCCGACGACCTACCGTTGCCCAACGTTGCGCAGCGTAAACCCAGCGCCGGGCCTGACTGCGCAGCGTGAGGAGATGAGGAGGCTACATGCGTGTTCGTAGGCTCGCTGCCTGGACCGCCCTCCCGCTCGCGGTGACCCTGGGCCTGGTGGCCTGCGGCTCGGGCGGCGACGGTGGATCCGGCGAGAGCAACCCCGACGCGGCCGTGCGGATCGAGATCGCCGAGCCGCAGCACCTGGTGCCGACCAACACCAACGAGACGAGCGGCTCGCAGGTGCTCGCCGCCCTGTTCAGCCCGCTGGTCGACTACGACGAGGCCAACAAGCCCTACGAGGTGGCGGCCGAGTCGGTGACGTCCGAGGACAACACGACCTGGACGGTCAAGCTGAAGGACGGCTACACCTTCCACAACGGCGAGAAGGTCACGGCCGACAACTACGTCGACGCCTGGAACTACGGCGCCTACGCCCCGAACGGCCAGAACTCCAGCTACTTCTTCGAGAAGATCGCCGGCTACGAGGACGTGCAGGGCGAGACCCCGAAGGCCAAGACGCTCAGCGGGCTGAAGAAGGTCGACGACCTGACCTTCACCGTCACGCTGTCCCAGCCGTACAGCGAGTTCAAGACCATGCTCGGCTACACCGCCTTCTACCCGATGCCGAAGGCCGCGTTCTCCGCGCCCGGCGTGCTGGCCGAGGGGTACGAGCAGGCGCCGGTCGGTCAGGGCCCGTTCAAGATGAAGGGCACCTGGCAGCACGACGCCAAGGTCGAGGTCGAGAAGTACGACGCCTTCCCCGGCGAGAAGCCGAAGGTGGCCGGCGTCGAGTTCCGGATCTACCAGCAGCCGACCGCCGCGTACGCGGACGTGCTCTCGGACAACCTGGACGTCATCAAGACCGTCCCGACCGAGAACCTCTCGACGGCCGCCACCGACCTCGGTGACCGGTTCAAGCAGAGCTCCGCCTCCGCGCTCCAGGTGCTGGCCTTCCCGACGTTCCAGAAGGAGTTCAGCAACCCGGACGTGCGCAAGGCCATCTCGATGGCGATCGACCGGGACGAGATCACCAAGTCGATCTTCAAGGACTCGCAGCAGCCGGCCCGCTCGTTCGTCTCGCCGGTCGTCGCGGGCTACCGCGACAACACCATCGGCGAGGCCGGCGAGTTCGACCCGGCCAAGGCCAAGAGCCTGTACCAGGCCGCGGGCGGCCCGGCGAGGATCGAGCTGTCCTACAACGGCGACGGCGGCCACAAGGACTGGATCGACGCGACCTGCAACCAGCTCAAGACCAACCTGGGCGTGGACTGCGTGGGCACCGCCGAGCCGAAGTTCGCGGACCTGCTGACCAAGGTGAAGGCCAAGCAGCCGGTCGGCCTGTTCCGGATGGGCTGGGTCATGGACTACCCGTCCATGGAGAACTACCTGGGCCCGCTTTACAGCAGCAACGGCTCGTCGAACTACTACGGCTACAGCAACCCCGAGTTCGACAAGCTGGTCGCCGAGGGCACCAGCGCCGCGAACGAGGAAGAGGCGATCAAGAAGTACCAGGCGGCCGAGGACCTGCTCGCGGAGGACCTGCCGGTGATTCCGCTGCGGTACGGCCAGAACAACTTCGGCCACTCCACCAAGGTGACGAACGTGGAGATGGATCTCTTCGACCGGATCGACCTGTTGAAGATCGAGGCCGTCAAGTAACACCACGCGTCATGACGGGTCGGGCCATCGGCGGACGGTGGCCCGACCCGCCATCCTCTTCGCCCTTTTTCAGAGAGACTGCCAGGTATGTTCCGCTTCGTTCTGCGGCGTCTGCTCCAGATGGTCCTCGCGTTCTTCGGGACCACGCTGATCGTCTACGCGCTGATGTTCGCCGGCCAGGGCGACCCCATCCAGGCGCTCGCCGGCGAACGCCCCGTCACGGCCGCGCAGCGGGCATACCTGACGGAGAAGTTCCACCTCGACCGGACCGGGGTCGGCGGCTTCTTCTACCGGTACTTCGACTACCTCAGGAACCTGCTCCAGGGTGACCTCGGGCAGTCCCTCACCGGACGCTCGATCGGCGACATCCTGGCCGCCGCCTGGCCGGTCACGGTCAAGCTGGCGCTGATCGCCATGGCGGTCACCATTCTCTTCGGCGTCACCGCGGGCGTGCTCGCCGGAATCCGGCGGGCCAGCATCTTCGACAACTCGACCCTGCTGCTGACCCTGTTGGTGCTCGGCATCCCGACGATCGTGCTCGCGCCGCTGGCGCAGTACCTCCTCGGCGTCAAGTGGCAGCTCTTCCCGGCCACCGCCGGCGCCGACCCGGACCTGTACGCGCTGCTGCTGCCCGGCATCGTGCTCGGCTCGCTCTCGCTGGCCACCGCCCTGCGGCTGACCCGGACGTCCGTGGCCGAGAACCTGCGCGCCGACTACGTCCGCACCGCCCGGTCGAAGGGACTGGTGAAGCGGCGGATCGTCAGCGTCCACGTGCTGCGCAACTCGCTCATCCCGGTGGTCACCTTCCTGGGCGTCGAGTTGGGCAACCTGATGAGCGGCGCGATCATCACCGAGGGCGTGTTCAACATCCCCGGCGTCGGCTTCAACCTCTTCCGCGGCATCCGCACCGAGGACGGCCCGCTGGTGGTGGGCATCGTCAGCGTGCTCGTCGTGGTCTACCTCGTCTCCAACCTGGTGGTGGACGTCCTGTACGCCGTACTCGACCCGAGGATCCGCTATGAGTGAGCGCAGCGAACGAATCGGCAGCGCGGTGTTTCGCCGACAGCGCGCAGCGAACGAATCGGCAGCGCAGTGTTTCGCGGCTCGGCGCTCCCCGGAGCGCAGCGACGGGGAGCGCCGACAGCGCGCAGCGAACGAATCGGCAGCGCGGTGTCCGGTGCCGGCGCCGAGCGCAGCGAGGTGCGGGCATGAGTGACTTTGAGACCGTCGCCGCGAGCGAGAACCAGGCCGCGCGGCGGGGGCCGTCGGGTGAGCCCGGCGCCCCGAACCAGGTCGGCGTACCGCAGAAGCCCCGCAGCCTGGCCGGCGATGCCTGGCGCGACCTGCGCCGCAAGCCGATCTTCTGGGTCAGCCTCGCCCTGGTGGTGCTGGTCGCCGCCATGGCCGCCGTGCCGGGGCTGTTCACCGCGAACGACCCGCGCGACTGCGTGCTGGCCCGCCAGCACGCCGGCCCGTCCGGCGGGGCGATCTTCGGGTACGACTTCCAGGGCTGCGACACGTACGCCCGGGCGGTGTACGGCGCCCGCGCGTCGCTGCTGGTCGGCGCGCTCTCCGCGCTGCTCACCGGCCTGATCGCGCTCGCCGTGGGGATGCTGGCCGGCTACTTCGGCCGCTGGGTCGACGCGGTGCTCTCCCGGGTGATCGACATCGTCCTCGGCATCCCGCTCCTGCTCGCCGCGATCGTGCTGCTCAAGCGGGTCAACAGCGACAGCTCGGCGGTCCGGATCGGCGCGGTCATCTTCGTGCTGGCGATCCTCGGCTGGACCACCGCCGCCCGCGTCGTCCGCTCCTCGGTGATCACCGCCAAGGAGCAGGACTACGTCGCGGCGGCCCGGATGCTGGGCGCCGGCGACGGCCGGATCATGCTGCGGCACATCCTGCCCAACGCGCTCGCCCCGGCGATCGTGGTGCTGACCATCGCCCTCGGCTCGTTCATCGCCGCCGAGGCGACGCTGAGCTTCCTCGGCATCGGGCTGAAGGCGCCGACCATCTCCTGGGGCATCGACATCGACGCCGGCCGCGTGCACATGCGGGAGTCGGCCACCCCGCTGCTGGTCCCCTCGGTCTTCCTGGCGCTGACCGTGCTGGCGTTCATCATGCTCGGCGACGCCATCCGCGACGCCTTCGATCCGAAGCTGCGCTGACCCACCCACCCGTCACGAGCGAAAGGCAGGACCGTGAGCCAGTCCGCCGTCCGACCCACGCCGGCCTCCCCGACGCCCGAGGGCGGGCACCTGCTGGACGTACGGGACCTGCACGTCGAGTTCCGCACCGGTGAGGGCGTGGCCAGGGTGATCAACGGGGTCTCGTACCACCTGGATCCCGGCGAGACGCTCGCCGTGCTCGGCGAATCCGGTTCCGGCAAGTCGGTCACCGCCCAGGCGATCATGGGCATCCTCGACACTCCCCCGGCCGTGATCCGCTCCGGCGAGGTCCGCTACCAGGGGCGGGACCTGCTGAAGCTGCCGGAGGAGCAGCGCCGGCAGGTGCGCGGCAAGGAGATCGCGATGATCTTCCAGGACGCCCTCTCCGCGCTGAATCCCGTCTTTCCGGTCGGCTGGCAGATCGGCGAGACGCTGCGCCAGCGCGAGGGCATGTCGAAGGCGGACGCCCGCGCCCGGGTCGTGGAGCTGATGGACCTGGTGCGGATCCCCGGCGCCGCCGGCCGCATCGGCGACTACCCGCACCAGTTCTCCGGCGGCATGCGGCAGCGCGTCATGATCGCGATGGCGCTGGCCATGAACCCGAAGGTGCTGATCGCCGACGAGCCGACCACGGCCCTGGACGTCACCGTGCAGGCCCAGATCATGGACCTGCTGGCCGACCTGCGCCGCGACCTCGACATGGCGATGATCCTGATCACGCACGACCTCGGCGTGGTCGCCGACGTCGCAGACCGGATCGCCGTCATGTACGCCGGCCGGATCGTCGAACACGCCGACGTCCGCTCGCTGTACCGGACGCCGGCCCACCCGTACACGAAGGGGTTGCTGGAGTCGATCCCGCGGCTGGACGTACGGGGCCAGGAGCTCTCCACGATCAGGGGGCTGCCGCCCAACCTGATGCGAATCCCGTCCGGCTGCCCCTTCCACCCCCGGTGCCCGTACGTGCAGCAGGTCTGCGTCGACGTGGTGCCGCACGACCTGGTCCTGGGCGACGGCCGGACCAGCGCGTGCCACTTCGCCCAGGAGGTCCGTGATGACAGCGCCCGCTAGCCCGACCAAGGTGCGCGGCGAGACGATCCTCGCCGTCGACAACGTGGTCAAGCACTTCCCGATCCGCCGGGGCGTGCTCCTCCAGAGGCAGGTCGGCGCCGTCAAGGCCGTCGACGGGGTCAGCTTCGAGCTGCGCCGCGGCGAGACCCTCGGGGTGGTCGGCGAGTCGGGCTGCGGCAAGTCGACGCTGGCCCGGCTGCTGATGCGGCTGGAGACGCCGACCGCGGGCCGGGCCACCCTGGAGGGCAGGGACCTCTTCTCCGCCTCCGGTGCCGAGCTGCGCCGGCTGCGGCGCAACATGCAGATGGTGATGCAGGACCCGTACACCTCGCTGAACCCGCGGATGACGGTGGGCGACATCATCGGCGAGCCGTTCGAGATCCACCCGGACGCCGCGCCGAAGGGCAGCCGGCGGGCCCGGGTACGGGAACTGCTCGACGTGGTCGGCCTGAACCCGGAGCACATCAACCGGTACCCGCACCAGTTCTCCGGCGGCCAGCGCCAGCGCATCGGCATCGCCCGCGCGCTCGCCCTCCGGCCCGAGATCATCGTCTGCGACGAGCCGGTCAGCGCCCTGGACGTGTCGATCCAGGCCCAGGTGATCAACCTGCTGGAGCAGCTCCAGGACGAGTTCGGCCTGTCGTACATCTTCATCGCGCACGACCTGTCGGTGGTCCGGCACATCTCCGACCGGGTCGCGGTCATGTACCTCGGCAAGATCGTGGAGATCGGTACCGAGGACGAGATCTACGAGCGCGCCACCCATCCGTACACCCAGGCGCTGCTCTCGGCCGTGCCGGTGCCGGACCCGGAGGCCCGCGACCGGCGCACCATGATCCGGCTCACCGGCGACGTGCCGAGCCCGGCCGACCCGCCGAGCGGCTGCCACTTCCGCACCCGCTGCTGGAAGGCCCAGGAGGTCTGCGCCACCCAGGAGCCCCACGCGGTCCTCCGCGCGGCGGACCCGCACCCCTCGGCCTGCCACTTCGCCGAACTCCGCCCCACCCCCTGACCCCACCCTCCCCTCCCACCAGCCGCGAGCGGGGGTGGGGCCGGGTGGGTCAGTGGAAGAAGTGGCGGGTGGCAGTCAGGTACATGGTGACGCCGGCCTCCTTGCAGGCCGCGATCACTTCCTCGTCCCGGATCGAGCCGCCCGGCTGCACGATGGCCCGGACGCCGGCCTCGATGAGGATCTTCGGGCCGTCGGCGAACGGGAAGAACGCGTCCGAGGCGCAGACCGAACCACGTGCCCGGTCCGCCCCGGCCCGGGCGACCGCGAGCTGCGCCGAGTCGACCCGGTTGACCTGGCCCATCCCGACGCCGACGGTCGCGCCGTCCTTGGCCAGCAGGATCGCGTTGCTCTTCACCGCGCGCACCGCCCGCCAGGCGAAGGCCAGGTCACGCAGGGTCGCCTCGTCGGCGGCCTCACCCGTGGCCAGTCGCCAGTTGGCCGGGTCGTCGCCCTCGGCGTCGATCCGGTCGGCCATCTGGACCAGTACGCCGCCGGTGACCTGCCGCCACTCCGCCGGCAGCGGGTCGAAGGCCGGCGCGTGCAGCAGCCGGATGTTCTTCTTGCCCTGGAGGACCTCCACCGCGCCCTCGTCGAACCCGGGTGCCACCAGCACCTCGGTGAAGATCTCCGAGACCTGCCGGGCCAGCTCGACCGAGACCGGCCGGTTGACCGCGATCACCCCGCCGTACGCGGACACCGGGTCGCAGGCGTGCGCCTTGCGGTGCGCCTCGGCCACGTCGGCGCCGACCGCGATGCCGCACGGGTTGGCGTGCTTGATGATCGCCACCGCCGGCTGCTCGGCGAAGTCGTTGGCCGCCCGCCACGCCGCGTCCGCGTCGACGTAGTTGTTGTAGGACATCTCCTTGCCGTGCAGCTGCTCGGCCTGGGCGAGCCCGGCCGGGCTGGACGGGTCGACGTAGAGCGCCGCCGGCTGGTGCGGGTTCTCGCCGTAGCGCAGCACCGCCGAGCGGCGCAGCGACAGCCCGGCGAAGTCCGGCCAACCGTCCTCCTCGGGCGCCAACGTGGCGGCGCACCACTCGGCCACCGCCACGTCGTACTCGGCGATGACGGCGAAGGCGCGGGCGGCCAGCACGCGCCGCTGGGCCAGCGTGAAGCCGCCCTCGCCGAGCGCGGCGAGCAGCGCCGGGTACGCGGCCGGGTCGGTCACCAGGGCGACCGAGGCGTGGTTCTTGGCCGCCGCCCGGACCATCGCCGGACCGCCGATGTCGATCTGCTCCACGCACTCCTCGACGCCGGCGCCGGAGGCGACCGTGGCCTGGAACGGGTAGAGGTTGGACACCAGCAGGTCGATCCCCGCGATGCCGTGCTCGTCGAGCTGGGCGACGTGGGAGTCCTTGCGCAGGTCGGCGAGGAGCCCGCCGTGCACCTTCGGGTGCAGCGTCTTGACCCGCCCGTCGAGGATCTCCGGGAAGCCGGTCACCGTCTCCACCGGGGTCACCGGCACCCCCGCGCCGGCGATGGCCGACGCCGTGCTGCCGGTCGAGACGATCTCCACCCCGGCCGTGTGCAGCGCCCGGGCCAGCTCGACCAGGCCGGTCTTGTCGTAGACGCTGACCAGCGCCCGCCTGATCGGGCGGCGTTCGTCCTGAGTGGAACTCACGGGACCGTGACCTTTCTTCCGGTGATCGTCCAACCTTCACGGACCAGGCGGCCCACCTGCTCGACGAGCTGGCGCCGCTCGGCTTCCTTGATGCGCTCGGTGAGCGTCTCGACGTCGTCGTCGTCGTGCACCGGCACGGCGACCTGCGCGACGATCGGGCCGGTGTCCATACCGGCGTCGACGAAGAAGAGGGTGGCCCCGGTGACCTTCACGCCGTAGGCGAGGGCGTCGCGCGGGCCGTGGATGCCGGGGAACGCCGGCAGCAGCGTGTTGTGCGTGTTCAGGTAGCGGTCGCCGAAGGCGGCCAGGAAGCGCGGACCGACCAGCTTGAGGAAACCGGCGGAGACGACCAGGTCGGGCCGGTGCTCGGCGACGCGGGCGGTCAGCGCCGCGTCCCAGTCCTCGCGGGTGGGGTGGTCGGCGACCCGCTCGACGAAGGTCGGCACGCCGGCCGCGGCGGCCCGGTCCAGACCCGCGATGCCGTTCCGGTCGGCGCCGACGGCCACCACCCGGGCACCGTACGCCGGATCGACGCTCGCATCGAGCAGTGCCTGGAGGTTGCTCCCGGAGCCGGAGACGAGGACGACGATGCGGGCGACGGACGCGGGCTCGGTCACCGGGCCACCCTATCGGGCGTGCCGGCCGGTCCATCCGCTGGGCATTGCGACATTCACCGACGACGCGAATGGTCCGGACCAGGTACGCTGCCGGTCGCTCGGGCCCGGCGCGCGTCGGCCCGCACCCGTCAGTGATCCGACGCCCCGCAGGGTGTCGAGTGGAATGAGGAGTACGCCGAGATGCAGCCCGGATACCAGCCGCAGCAGCCGCAGGTCAACAACAACATGACGATGTCGATCGTCGCCATCTTCCTCTTCTGGCCGCTGGCCATCCCGGCGATTCTCAACGCCTCCAAGGTGAACCCGCTGCTTCAGCAGGGTGACTACGCCGGAGCCCAGGCCGCCGCCGCCGAGTCGAAGAAGTGGTCCAAGTGGGCGCTCATCGTCGGCATCAGCTGGTACGTGATCGTGCTGGTGTGCTGCCTGCTCGGTGGGCTCGCCGGTGTGGTGGGCGGCAGCACCTCCACCAGCAGCTACTGACAGATCGGACGAGGAGTCGCATGCAGCCCGGTTACCCCGGACAGGATCCGTACGGCCAGCAGCCGCACCACGACCCGTACGCCCCGCCGCCGGCGGCGCCGTACGGTCAGCAGCCCGTCTCCGGGCAGCCGAACGACCCGTACGCCGCGCCGCAGGACCCGTACGGCCAGCAGAATCCGTACGGCCAGCAGGACCCGTACGGCCAGCCGCCGACCTCGGGCCAGCCGTACGGCCAGCCGCCCACCTCCGGCCAGCCCTACGGGCAGCCGGCGCCGGGGCAGCCGTACGGGCAGCAGCCGTACCAGGACCCGTACGGCCAGCAGGCGTATCCGCAGCCGCCCATGTACCCCAACGCGGGGTTCGCCGCGAAGGGGCCGGGGCAGCAGCAGAACACCCTCGGTCTGGTGTCCATGATCCTCGGCATCGCCTCGATCCCGCTGGTCTGCTGCTACCTCGGCATCCCGCTGGGCATCGGTGCGCTGGTGACCGGGTGGATGGGCAAGCAGAAGGCCGCCCAGGGGCTGGCCGACAACAACGGTCAGGCCCTCGCCGGCCTGATCTGCGGCGCCATCGGCGTCGTGCTCGGCCTGCTCCAGGTCATCCTGCTGGGCTTCAGCTTCACGCTGCCCAACCAGCCCTGACCGCCATGCGACAGGGGCGTCCCGGCTCGCCGGGGCGCCCCTTCGGCGTCTGACGGCCCTCAGCGGGGCGCGCGGGACAGCACCCGGGTCGCGGCGGCGCCGATCAGCGCCCCGACCGTGACGACCGCGGTCGCCACCGCCGCCACCTGCCAGGCGACGGGCCCCACCTGGGCCAGCCGGCCGCCGCCCAGCGATCCCGCGGAGGCGGCAGCGGCGGCGCCCAGCAGCAGACCGGCCACCGGACCGGCGAGCGCCGCCGCCCCGAGCAGCGGCCCCCAGCGCAGCGGCGCCCGGTCGTCGGCGGCGAGCCGGAGCAGCCGGCGGGCCAGCAGCCAACCCGCGGCCATCCCGGCGAGGACCGGCACCGCGAGCAGCCCGGCGCCGAGGCCGTCGACCGGCCCGCGCGGCAGCCCGGCCAGCAGCGGTACGGCCGGCAGCGCCCCCACGGAGACCTCGCTGGTGCGTACCGCCGTGTCGGTGCCGACGGCGAAACCCGGGCCGAGCAGGTAGCTGACCGACCAGATCGTGGCGTTGGGCGCGTAGGCGAGACTGACCAGCGTGATCCCGGCCTGGCCGGCGACCCCGGTGCGGTAGGCCCCGATCAGGTCTGCGGCGTCCCCGCCCCCGGTCGCCACGGCGAGCCCCGCCGCGCCGGCCCCCGCGCCGAACAGCAGCAGCCCGGCGACGAGCCCGGTGCGGATCCCGTCGCGCAGCGACTCCGGGGACCGCGCGGCGAGCAGCCCGGCCACGCGCGTGGTCCGGACCGAGCCCACCAGGGCCGCGAGCGTGCCGAGCACCACGAGGGTGAGGCCGGCGCGGACCGGTGACGCGCCGACCAGCACCGCGCCGAGCACCCCGAGCAGCGCGTACGCGACACCGACCGCGCCGGCGGCGAGGAGTGCCTGCCGGGGTGAGCGGCCGCCCCGCGCGCCGATGGCCCGGCTGGTGTGCACGCCCGCCCGGGTCAGCCGCCAGACCACCAGCGCGGTCAGCGCCAGCGGGGCCAGCCCGAGCGGGCCGGCGGCGGTGTCGAGCGGCACGCCGTGCCCGAGCAGCCAGCCGGCCAGCCCGGCGCGCAGCGCGCCCGGCACGGAGGCGGCACCCTCGCTGAGCTGGAACAGCCAGAGCACGACCACGACCGGCAGCCAGGAGGTGAGCGCCGCCCACCCGGCGGCGACCCCGGCGGCGACGACGAGCGGGGCGCGGCTGCGGCGCGGCTCGCCGGCGCGCGGCGCGGGCACCCGCCGGCTCCGCCCGACGGGCGCGGCCGGCCGGGCGCCGGGGCCGACATCGGCGCCGGGACGGCTGGGCTGATCAGGGGTGACGGAGGACATCGCGTCTACTCTGGCATGCCGGGCCGGCGGTGGCAGTCCGATACCGCCCCGCAGCGGCGACGAGTTCCGTGATCCACCCTCTCCGGCCCCCGATCCGGTCTAGCCTCGGGCGCAGGGACGCGACCGTAGGGTCGCGGCACCGACGTCCGGAGGAGAGCCGTGAACACTCCGTATCCGCCGCCCCCGCCAGCACCGTCCGCGGCCGGTAGCGACCGCACGGTCCTCTGGGGCGTGCTCGGCATCGTCCTCGGCCTGCTCTGCTGCGGCATCCTGGGGATCGTCTTCGGTTACCTGTCGATCCGGGACGCCAAGCGCTTCGGCCAGTCGCCCGTGCTCGGCTACCTGGCGATCGCGTTCGGCGTGCTCAACATCATCGGCAGCGGCATCCTCTGGGCCGGCGGCAACTACCCGCTCTACAACGACTGAGGGCGCCCGCGCCCACGACGACGGAGGGCCGACCGCGAACGGTCGGCCCTCCGGTCGTACGTCGGTCGGGCTCAGCCCGCGGACATGATCTCCCGCATGAGCTTGGCGGTCTCGGTCGGGGTCTTGCCGACCTTGACGCCGACCGCCTCCAGCGCGTTCTTCTTGGCGTCGGCGGTGCCCGCCGAGCCGGAGATGATCGCACCGGCGTGACCCATGGTCTTGCCGGGCGGCGCGGTGAAGCCGGCGATGTAGCCGACCACCGGCTTGGTCACGTTCGCCTTGATGAACTCGGCGGCCCGCTCCTCGGCGTCGCCGCCGATCTCACCGATCATGACGATCGCGTCGGTGTCCGGGTCGGCCTCGAACGCGGCGAGCGCGTCGATGTGGGTGGTGCCGATGATCGGGTCACCGCCGATGCCGACGCAGGTCGAGAAGCCGATGTCACGCAGCTCGTACATCATCTGGTAGGTCAGCGTGCCGCTCTTGCTGACCAGGCCGATGCGGCCGGTGCCGGTGATGTCGGCCGGGATGATGCCGGCGTTGGAGGCACCCGGCGAGGCGATGCCCGGGCAGTTCGGACCGATGATCCGGGTCCGCTCCCCCTTGGCGACGTTGTACGCCCAGAACGCGGCGGTGTCGTGCACCGGCACGCCCTCGGTGATCACCACGGCCAGGTCGATGCCGGCGTCGATCGCCTCGACGACCGCGCCCTTGGTGAACTGCGGCGGCACGAAGATGACGGTCACGTCCGCACCGGTCTGCGCCATCGCGTCCGCGACGCTGGCGAAGACCGGCAGCTCGGTGCCGTCGAAGTCGGCCGTCTGGCCCGCCTTGCGCGGGTTGACGCCGCCGACGACGTTGGTGCCCGCGGCGAGCATCCGCCGGGTGTGCTTGGAACCCTCGGAACCGGTCATCCCCTGGACGATGACCTTCGAGTCCTTGGTCAGCCAGATAGCCATTGTCAGACCCCCGCAGCCGCCAGCTCGGCGGCCCGCTCGGCCGCGCCATCCATCGTGTCGACCCGCTGGACCAGCGGGTTGTTCGCGCCGTCGAGGATCGCCCGGCCGGCCTCGGCGTTGTTGCCGTCGAGGCGGACGACCAGCGGCTTGGTGACCTGCTCGCCGCGCTGCTCGAGCAGGGCCAGCGCCTGCACGATGCCGTTGGCGACCTCGTCGCAGGCGGTGATGCCGCCGAAGACGTTGACGAAGACGCTCTTCACCGACGGGTCGGAGAGGACGATCTCCAGTCCGTTCGCCATCACGGCGGCGCTCGCGCCACCGCCGATGTCGAGGAAGTTGGCCGGCTTGACGCCGCCGTGCCGCTCACCGGCGTACGCGACCACGTCGAGGGTCGACATGACCAGGCCGGCGCCGTTGCCGATGATCCCGACCTCGCCGTCGAGCTTGACGTAGTTGAGGTCCTTCTCCTTGGCGGCCTGCTCCAGCGGGTCCACCGCGGCCTGGTCGACCAGCGCCTCGTGGTCCGGGTGCCGGAACGCGGCGTTCTCGTCGAGGGTGATCTTGGCGTCGAGCAGCAGCAGCTTGCCGTCGCCGGTCTTGGCCAGCGGGTTCACCTCGACCAGGGTGGCGTCCTCGGCGACGAAGGCCTTCCACAGCCCCACGGCGGCCTCGACGACCTGGTCGGCGACCTCGGCCGGGAAGTTGGCGGCGGCGACGATCTCGCGCGCCTTCGCCTCGTCGACGCCGGTGTTGGCGTCGATCGGGGCCTTGACGACCTTCTCCGGGGTCTCGGCGGCGACCTGCTCGATGTCCATGCCGCCGGCGACGCTGGCGATGCAGAGGAAGGTGCGGTTCGCCCGGTCGAGCAGGTAGGAGAAGTAGTACTCCTCGGCCACGTCCGCGGTCACCGTGATCATGACCTTGTGGACGGTGTGGCCCTTGATGTCCATGCCGAGGATGTCGGTGGCGCGGGCCACCGTCTCCTCGGCGCCCTCGGCCAGCTTCACGCCGCCGGCCTTGCCTCGGCCACCGACCTTCACCTGCGCCTTGACGACCACCCGACCGCCGAGGCGTTCGGCGATCGCGCGGGCCTCCTCCGGGGTCGTGGCGACGCCGCCGGCGAGCACGGGCAAGCCGTGCCGCTCGAACAGGTCCCGCCCCTGGTACTCGTACAGGTCCACGTTTGCGCGTCCCGTCCCGTCTCCGCGGCGCGCCGTCGCGCCGCCACCAGCGTTATGGAAAACAGTTTGACGCCTGTCATCACACGAAACAGGCCATTGGGCGCAGCCTAGCGAGGTGGACACCGCCGGCAACCGAGCGGGTGCACGTTGTGTGGTAATGCACAATCGGCGGCGTCGCGCGGCCTTTCCGCGACTTCGGCCCGATGTCAGCCGTCCGGGCGATGTTGCCGGGGGCGCGTAACCCCTCCGTGGGGGCGTCGTTGAGTCAGGTGTCGGAGCGCTGATACAGCGCGGCGACGGGAGCGGCCGATGCCCTGTCGGTCGAGGGGTGGCGGCGGGGCATCGTGCATAGAGGGGCCGGACGTGTGAGGGGTGCGTCCGGCCCCTCCCCCTGCCCGGATCCGGCCACCGACCAGCCCCGATGCCACGACCGCCGCCAGGCGGCCAATCCGGATCCGCGACCGCCGCCAGGCGGCCGACCCGGATCCGCGACCGCCGTCAGGCGACCGGCTGCGCGACGTTCTGCCGGACCCACTCGACGATCGACTGGGTCGTCGCGCCCGGCGTGAAGATCTTGGCGACCCCGATCCGCTGAAGCTCCGGAATGTCGGCGTCGGGAATGATGCCGCCACCGAACACGACGATGTCGCGGGCGTCGCGCTCACCGAGCAGCTCCACCACCCGCCGGAACAGCGTCATGTGCGCCCCGGACAGCACGGAGAGCCCGACCGCGTCGGCGTCCTCCTGGATCGCGGTCTCCACGATCTGTTCCGGGGTCTGGTGCAGGCCGGTGTAGATGACCTCCATGCCGGCATCCCGCAGGGCACGCGCGACGACCTTTGCGCCACGGTCGTGGCCGTCCAGGCCCGGCTTGGCGACGACGACCCGAACACGAGAGCTCATCAGCGCATCCCTTTCACCGGCTCCGCGGCTTCACTGAACGAACGGTAACCCGCCCGACCCTGCCCGGGAAATCCGGGCGGCGAACCTCACGGCACGCGGGCCGGGCCGGGTGCCCGTCGGCACCCGTACGACGGACCGCGGCGGCCCGCGGCGTCAAGCCGGACGACTCCGCCGTTCGGTCACCCTGCGCGACGAACGGGCAGTTAGGGGGGCACCGTTCGAGGGGCACGAGCCATGACAATCATGGACGCAAAGGGACAGAACGCGGCAGCAATTCGGCGCTTCGGCTTGTGACGGGACTGGTGGTTGGCTAACGTGTCCACGGTTGTCATCAGGTCCACGGACGGGTGACGACGCGGTCAGCCGACGTTCACCCGAGCTTCACGGGCGTCGGGGAAGCCGCTTCGGATCCCCGACAACGGAGGGTGTGCGTGCGCCAGCGCCTGTCGTCTGAGCCCGATCGATATCGCGGTCGCCGCCGCGTACCCACCCCCCCGCGTAGCCGCTACGCAGCGGTCGTCACCACCGCGTTCGTCGGCGCCGGCATCGTCGCGATCGGCGCGGGCGCCCTGCCGGACGCCAAGAGCGTCAGCCCGTCGGTCCTCGACGAGCTCAAGGCCGCCTCGACCGTCAACCAGGACGTCGCGGCCCGTGGCGACAACGCCGACCGCGCCAGCCGCGACAGCGACCGCGCCGGAGGCGACCAGTCCGCCGAGCCCGAGGTCTGGCTTCTTCCCCTCCAGGGCTACGAGTTCAACTCGCCCTACGGCATGCGCTGGGGCAAGCTGCACACCGGCGTCGACCTGGTCGCCCCCGAGGGCACGCCCTACGTCGCCATCCACGGCGGCACCGTCACCAAGGCCGGCTGGTTCGGCGGCTACGGCCACACCGTGATCGTCCAGCACCCCGACGGCAGCGAGGCGATCTACGGCCACTCCTCCGCGCTGAGCGTCAAGGAGGGGCAGCAGGTGAAGGCGGGCGACCAGCTCGGCCTCGTGGGCAACACCGGCCACTCCTACGGCTCCCACCTGCACCTCGAGGTGCATGTCAAGGGCGAGCCGCTCGACCCGGTGCCGTGGCTCAAGGAGCGCGGAGTGGACATCCAGCTACAAGTCGAGGCGTACTACAGCGAGGTAGCCGCGCCCTGACGCTGCGCATCGCCCGTTGACCGCCCGGATCTGTCGATCCGGGCGGTTTTTCGTGTGCCGCCGGCAGCCAAAGTGAGCCGGGGCACAGGAGCGACTGTGACCGGCACCATGGCCATGCATGATCACTTTTGCGATCGAAAACCCCGAACGGGGATGCACCGGGCGCCGTCGGCCGCCGCCGGTCCGTCGGGACTCCGTCCCACTACCCGTCACGCCGCGTGTCGACACCAGTATTTCGAGGTCAAGTGCCCCCTCGATCAGTGAAGGTCCGCCGTGCAGGAAGACATTCGGAACGAGAACACCCCCGACACCCCCGTCCGGCACCGGAGGCGCATCGGCGGCCGCACCCGCGTGATCGTCGCCGCGGCGGCCCTGGCCGGCCTCGGCCTCGGCGGAGCGGCGTTCGCGGCCAACGGGAACGACGGACCCGCCGTACCGGCCGCCGCCGTCGACACGCAGGCGCGCGCGGAGGCCGCCGACCGCGCCGACCGCTCCATCCGGTCCACGACCGCCCCGGCCGCCCCCTCGGCGAGCCCGACGCCCAGCCCGACGAAGGCCAGCCCGTCGGCGAAGCCCAGCCCGAAGGCGACCACCGCCAAGCCGAAGCCGAAGAAGACCAGCAAGCCGAAGCCCAGTTGGGTCATCCCGATGAAGGGAGCGGCGATCACCTCCTGCTACGGCCCGCGCTGGGGCACCCAGCACGCCGGCATCGACTTCGCGCTGCCCGCCGGCACCCCGGTCCGCGCGGCCTTCGGCGGCACCGTCACCAAGGCCGGCGACGTCGGCGACGGGTACGGCATCTCCGTCTTCGTCGACCACGGCAACGGCTACCTGACCCACTACGCCCACCTGAGCACCACCAAGGTGGGCGTGGGCGAGAAGGTCGCCGCCGGGCAGACCATCGGCCTGGAGGGGTCCACCGGCGACTCCACCGGCCCGCACCTGCACTTCGAGGTGCACCAGGGTCAGATGTGGAACCAGATCGACCCCGCGCCGTTCCTGCGCGCCCGAGGCATCGACGTGGCCTGCTGACCCGCAGCCACGGGAAACGGCCCGGTCCGGCGCGCCGCCGGGCCGGGCCGAGCCGGTCTCAGAGCTTGTCGATCGGGGCGTGCCGGAGCACCAGCCACATCGTCTGGTCGCCGAAGTCGATCTGCGCCCGCGCTCCCGGGCCGTGCCCCTCGACGGCGAGCACCCGGCCCAGGCCGTAGCGCTGGTGGTTGACCCGGTCGCCGGCGGACACCTTCGGCCCCTGCGGCAGCTCGCTCGCCGTGGTCAGGCGGCTGGCGTCGACCCCCAGCCGCTTCGCCAGCTGGGCCGCCTTGGGTGTACCGCCGTTGAAGCCCACACGCCCGCCGGGCACGCGGTCCGCGCGGCCGCCCACGCCGCCGCCCCCGCCGGCCCAGGAGGTGTACGACCCCTCGGTGCGCTCCCAGCGGACCAGCTCCGGCGGCAGCTCCTCCAGGAACCGCGACGGCGGGTTGTAGGCCGGCTGCCCCCACGCCGAGCGGGTGACCGCCCGGGAGAGGTAGAGGCGCTGGCGGGCCCGGGTGATGCCGACGTACGCCAGCCGGCGCTCCTCCTCCAGCTCCCGGCTGTCGCCCAGCGAGCGCAGGTGCGGGAAGACGCCGTCCTCCAGGCCGGTCAGGAAGACCACCGGGAACTCCAGGCCCTTCGCGGTGTGCAACGTCATCAGGGTGACCACGCCCTGGTGGTCCGGGTCGTCCGTGGGGACCTGGTCGGCGTCGGCGACCAGCGCGACCTGCTCCAGGAAGCCGGCGAGGGTCGCCCGCTCCCCCTCCTCGCCGATCGCCTCGATCCGTTCGGTGTACTCGCGGGCGACGCTGACCAGCTCCTGGAGGTTGTCGACCCGCCCCGCGTCCTGCGGGTCGAGGCTCTCCTCCAGCTCGGTGAGGTAGCCCGAGCGGGTCAGCAGCGCCTCCAGCACCTCCTCCGGGGTGCCCGTCTCGGCCAGCTCGCGGGCGCCGTCGAGCAGGGCGACGAAGTCGGCGATGCCGTTGGCCGCCCGGGTGGAGATGCCCGGGGCGTCCTTCGCCCGGCGCAGCGCCGCCCCGAACGAGACCCGGTCCCGGCTGGACAGCGCCTCCACGCACGCCTCGGCCCGGTCGCCGATGCCCCGGCGGGGGGTGTTGAGGATCCGGCGCAGGCTGACCGTGTCGTCGTCGTTGACCACCGCGCGCAGGTAGGCCAGCGCGTCGCGGACCTCCTTGCGCTCGTAGAAGCGCACCCCGCCGACCACCTTGTAGGGCAGGCCGACCCGGATGAACACCTCCTCGAAGACCCGGGACTGGGCGTTGGTGCGGTAGAAGACGGCCACGTCGCCGGGGCGGGTCTCGTCGGCGTCCACCAGCCGGTCGATCTCGCGGGCCACCCAGTCGGCCTCGGCGTGCTCGGTGTCGGCCACGTAGCCGACGATCGGCTCGCCGGCGCCCGCCTCGCTCCACAGCCGCTTCGGCTTGCGCGAGGTGTTCCGGTCGATCACCGCGTTGGCCGCGTTGAGGATGGTCTGGGTGGAGCGGTAGTTCTGCTCCAGCAGGATCGTCCGGGCGTCGCTGAAGTCGCGCTCGAACTCCAGGATGTTGCGGATCGTGGCGCCCCGGAACGCGTAGATCGACTGGTCGGCGTCGCCGACCACGCAGAGCTCCGCCGGCTCGATCCCCTCCGTGCCGGAGACCAGCTCCTTGATCAGCGTGTACTGGGCGTGGTTGGTGTCCTGGTATTCGTCCACCAGCACGTGCCGGAACCGCCGGCGGTAGCTCTCCGCGACGTGCGGGTGGGACTGGAGCAGGTGCACCGTCGTCATGATCAGGTCGTCGAAGTCCAGCGCGTGCGCCTCGCGCAGCCGCCGCTGGTAGAGCGTGTAGGCCTCCGCCAGCGCCCGCTCGTTGGGGCCCTTGGCGCGGCCCGCGAACTCCTCGGGGTCGACCAGCTCGTTCTTCAGGTTGGAGACCTGGGCGGCCAGCCCGCGCGCCGGGTAGCGCTTGGGGTCGAGGTCCAGCTCCCTGGCGACCATCTGCATCAGCCGGCGGGAGTCGTCCGCGTCGTAGATCGAGAAGGTCGACTTCAGCCCGGCGTGCTCGTGCTCGGCGCGCAGGATGCGCACGCAGGCGGAGTGGAACGTCGACACCCACATCAGGCGGGCGCGGGGACCCACCAGGTGGGCGACCCGCTCCTTCATCTCGCCGGCGGCCTTGTTGGTGAAGGTGATCGCGATGATCTCGCCGGGGTGCACGTCCCGGGCGGCCAGCAGGTAGGCGATCCGGTGGGTGAGCACCCGGGTCTTGCCCGAGCCGGCACCGGCCACGATCAGCAGCGGCGAGCCGGCATGGGTGACGGCGTCACGCTGCGGCCCGTTGAGGCCCTCGACCAGGGCCTGCGGATCGAGGTGGACGGCCGCCGACCTGGGCCGGTGCGGCGAGGTCGGGGCGGGCGCCGGCGCGGGCGGGGACGCGGGGATGTCGAAGAGAGGATGCATCGCACGGCGAGTCTATGCCGCCGGGCGGACACTCTCCCCGCCGCGCACCGTCGGCTCGCCCGAGCCGGCCCCGCGTCCCCCCGGGATGCGCGGAAAGGTCCCGCCGCACCTCCGTCGAGACGAAGATGTCACCCTGTCGCGTCTGGTGCCGCCGTCCCCCGTGCAGAAACGATGACGGTGGGAATCCGGCTCATCCCCGGTACACGGCTGGGAAAACGACCAGCCGCGTTCGCGCGGTCGGGCGGTGCTGCGCCGCCTCGCCGCGCCCGCCCTCGCGTTGGCCGTCGTCGCCACGCCGTCCCCCGCTTCCCGGCCCGCGCCGGACCCCACCGACCGGATCACCCCTCGGCTGAGGCGCGGGCGGTCCCGGCGTCACGACGCCACCGGGGCCGTCCCGACCTGGGCGAGGGGCTGAGCGAGGCCGAGATCGTCGTCCGTCCGGGCACGGGTTTCGTCGAATCCTTGCGCGGGCCGGCCAGGGGTCGGCATACTCGACGACATGTTCGGTCAGCGCTTCTACTTTTACTACGGCACCGGGAGTCCGGCAGCCGTAGGTCGCGCCTGATCAATCAGACCTACGAGAAAGCCCCGGGCTCCTGGAGCCCGGGGCTTTCTCCGTCCCGGGATCCGGGCACCGGGCACCTGACGGCGAGGGGTACCCGATGATGACAGACGTGGTGGAGTCCAACGGCAGCCTGACGCGACCCGAGGCGGGCCGGCCCGGCCCCGGTGCCTCCGGGTCCCCGGTCGACGCGCCGGGGGGCGCCGACGACGCGAAGCCGGAGGCGCGCACCGGCACCCCGGAGCCGACCGCGGCCGCCCGGATCGTCGAGATCCGGGAGCGGATCGACGAGATCGACCGGGCGCTGATCGAGCTGTGGCAGGAACGGGCCCGGCTCTCCCAGGAGGTCGGGGTGACCCGGATGGCCTCCGGCGGCACCCGGCTGGTGCTGTCCCGGGAGCGGGAGATCCTGGAGCGCTTCCGGGTCGCCCTCGGCGCCGACGGCACGCAGCTCGCGCTGCTGCTGCTGCGCGCCGGCCGCGGCCCCCTGTGAGGCGTACGCCGGCGACGGGTCCCCTGCGCGCTGGAGGCCGGCAACGGGCGGCCCTGCGCGGCGTACGCCGGCCAACGACGCCCTGCGGACGGGGGCCGGCCGACGGCGCCCTGCGCGGACGGGGCCCGGGGCGGGCCGTCCCGGCCCCCGGAAACGACGGAACCGCCTGCCGTCGTCGCGATGACGTCGGCAGGCGGTTCCGTGGGGGTCACGCCTCGTGCGTCTGCACGATCTCGCGCTTCTCCGCGAAGTGGCAGGCGCTCGGGTGGTCCGAGCCCTTGCGGATCTCCAGCAGCGGGACCTGCTCGGCGCAGACGTCCTGCGCCTTCCAGCACCGGGTCCGGAACCGGCAGCCCGACGGCGGGCTGACCGGCGACGGCACGTCACCGGTGAGGCGGATGATCGCCTTGTTGTCCCGCACGGTCGGGTCCGGCACCGGCACGGCCGAGAGCAGCGCCTGGGTGTACGGGTGGGTCGGCCGCTCGTAGATCTCGTCCTCGCTGCCGATCTCGGCGATCTTGCCGAGGTACATCACCGCGACCCGGTCCGACAGGTGCCGGACCACCGACAGGTCGTGCGCGATGAAGATGTACGACAGGCCGAGCTCGTTCTGGAGCTTCTCCAGCAGGTTCATCACCTGCGCCTGGATCGACACGTCCAGCGCGCTGACCGGCTCGTCGCAGACGATGATCTCGGGCCGCAGGGCGAGCGCCCGGGCGATGCCGATGCGCTGGCGCTGGCCGCCGGAGAACTGGTGCGGGTACCGGTGGATGTGCTCCGGGTTGAGGCCGACCAGGTCGAGCAGTTCCTTGACCTTGTCCCGGCGGCTGCCCTTCGGCGCCACCTCCGGGTGGATCTCGAACGGCTCGCCGATCAGGTCGCCGACCGTCATCCGCGGGTTCAGCGAGGTGTACGGGTCCTGCATCACCAGCTGGATCTGCCGCCGCAGCCGACGCAGCGCCGGGCCGGACAGCTTGGAGATGTCCTGCCCCTTGTAGAGGACGCTGCCGCCGGTCGGCTTCTCCAGGTTCATCAGGACCCGGGCCAGCGTCGACTTGCCGCAGCCCGACTCGCCGACCACACCCAGGGTCTCGCCGGCCTTGAGCTCGAAGGAGACGCCGTCGACCGCCTTGACGTGACCGATGGTCTTCTTGAACACCACGCCCCGGGTCACGGGATAGTGCTTGACCAGGTCACGGACCTCGAGGATGTTCTCAGTCACGGTTCACCAGCTCCTCGGCGAAGTGGCAGGCGCTGGCCCGGCCGGCGCCGACCTGCAGCAGCGGCGGGACCTTCTCCCGGCAGACCGGCTGCGCCATGGGGCAGCGCGGGTTGAACGGGCAGCCCGGCGGGATGTTCATGAGGTTCGGCGGGAGGCCCTTGATCGTCCGGAGCTGCTGCCCCTTCTCGTCGAGCCGCGGGATCGAGTTGATCAGCCCGATCGTGTACGGGTGCGCCGGCTTGGCGTACAGGTCGTAGACGTTGGCTTCCTCGACGATCCGGCCCGCGTACATGACCGCGATCCGGTCCGCGACGTCGGCGACCACGCCGAGGTCGTGGGTGATCAGGATCATGCCCATCTGCCGCTCGCGCTGGAGTTCGGCGAGCAGGTCCATGATCTGCGCCTGCACCGTCACGTCGAGCGCGGTCGTCGGCTCGTCCGCGATCAGCACCTCCGGGTCCAGGGCCAGCGACATCGCGATCATCGCGCGCTGCCGCATGCCGCCCGAGAACTGGTGCGGGTAGCTGCTGAACCGGCCCTTGGCGTTCGGGATCTTGACCTGGTCGAGCATCTCGATCGCGCGCTTCTTGGCGTCGGAGCGGCTCATCCCGCGCCGCACCCGGAACTGCTCGGCGATCTGGAACCCGACGGTGAAGACCGGGTTCAGTGCCGAGAGCGCGTCCTGGAAGATCATCGCGATGCCCTCGCCGCGGATGCGGCGCCGCTCCTCGAAGGACATGCTCAGCATGTCCTTGCCCTGGAAGCGGACCTGACCGCCGGTGACGAAGCCGGGCGGCGTGTCGAGGATGCCCATGATGGTCTGCGCGGTGACGCTCTTACCGGAGCCGGACTCGCCGAGCACGGCGAGGGTCTCCCCCGCGTCGACGTGGTACGTGACCCCGTTGATGACCTTGGCGACGCCGTCCCGGGTGCGGAACTCCACCCGGAGGTCGTCCACCTCGAGCAACCTGCCCGAGGGGCGGCCGGACGCGCCGGCCGCGGACTGCTCGGACACCAGAATGTCGGACAACTGAATCTCCCCTAGCGGAGTTTCGGATCGAGGGCCTCGCGGACCGCCTCACCGAGCATCACGAAGCTCAGTACGGCGGCGACGAGGAACGCGGCGGGGAAGAAGAGCAGGTAGGGCGCGACGCGGAGAAGGTTCTGCGCCTCGTTGATCATGATGCCCCAGGAGACCACCGGGCTCTTCAGGCCGACGCCCAGGAAGGACAGCGTCGCCTCGGCGCCGATGTACGAGCCGACCAGGATCGTCCCGTAGACCAGCAGCGGCGCGAGGCAGTTCGGCAGCAGGTGCTTGAGGATGATCCGGCCGGTGCCGGCGCCCAGCGCGCGGGCGGCGACGATGTAGTCCGCCTCCTTGGTGGCCAGCACCGAGGAGCGCATCAGCCGCATCACGACCGGCCAGCCCAGCACGATCAGCGAGATACTCACCAGGGCCATGATCTCGGCCTTGCTGTTGCTCGTGCCCGACCCGTTGAAGGTCGTCAGAATGACGATGGCACCCAGCACGAACGGCAGCCCGAAGAAGACGTCGGCGATGCGGGAGAGCAGTGCGTCCACCCAGCCGCCCCGGTAGCCCGCGATGATCCCCATCGCGCCGCCGAAGACCAGCACGCCGAGTACGGAGAGGAGGGAGACCACGATCGACGCGCGGGCACCGTAGATCACCCGGGCGAAGACGTCGCGGCCCTGGAAGTCGTAGCCGAACCAGGCCTCCGACGACGGGCCGACGAGGCTGTTCTGCAGGTTGCCGTTCTCCGGGTCGCCGGAGGTGAACAGCGAGGGGAACGCGGTCATCAGCATGAACAGGACGATGAACCCCGCGGAGATCCAGAACAGCGGCTTGCGGCGCAGGTCGCGCCAGGCGTCGCCGAGCAGCCCGCGCGGCTTCTCCTTGCGGGCGTTCTCCGGCAGGCCCGCGTTGGTCGGCGCGCCGATCTCGTCGGGGGCCTGCGCGGGCGGCGTGCTGACGATCGAGGCGGCACTCGGGTCGCTCATGCCCGTACCTCACTCCGCTCGGCGCGGGCACTGGTGTCCGCGCACGCTGCAATGATGATTCGTTCGCTGCGCTCACTCATAGCGGATCCTCGGGTCCAGGGCGGCGTAGAGCAGGTCGACCAGCAGGTTCATCAGCAGGTAGACGAGCACCAGGACCACCACGATGGAGACAACGGTAGCGCTCTCCTTGGTGATGATCGCGCGGTAGACCTGTCGGCCGATTCCGTTGACCTGGAAGATGCCCTCGGTGACGATCGCGCCGCCCATCAGGGCGCCGAGGTCGGTCCCGAGCAGCGTCACCACCGGGATGAGCGAGTTGCGCAGCAGGTGGATCCCGACCACCCGGCGCATCGGCAGACCCTTGGCGATCGCGGTGCGCACGTAGTCGGCCCGCCGGTTCTCCGCGATGCTCGTGCGGGCCAACCGGGCGATGTACGCCATCGACGCGCTGCCCAGGACGAAGCCGGGCACGATCAGCTCGGAGAGCCGCATCTCGCTGGAGACCGTCGGCTTGACGATGCCCCACTGCACGCCGAGCAGCCACTGGGCCACGAAGCCGATGACGAAGATCGGCAGGGCGATCAGGAAGAGGCTGGAGACCAGGACCAGGTTGTCCAGGAAGCCGTTGCGGCGCAGGCCGGTCAGCACGCCCGCGGTGAGTCCGATGACCGCCTCGATGGCAAGCGCCACCAGGGCCAGCTTCAGGGTGTTCGGGTACGCCGTGGCGATGATGTCACCGATCTCCCGGCCGCCGAACGTCTGCCCGAAGTCGCCCTGGAAGAGGTTCTTCATGTAGTTGCCGTACTGCACGACGAGCGGCTCGTCGAGCTTGAACTTCTCGGTCATCATGTTGCGGAAGCTGTCCGGGCAGGGACGCTCGCCACACTTGCCCGCGAACGGGTCACCGGGCACCGACCACACGAGCCAGTAGATCAGGAACGTCGTCCCGATGAAGACCGGGATGAGTTGGAGCAGCCGTCTCAACAGATAACGGCCCATGGGGTGGTCCTCCAGACAGGGGGCGCGCGTCGGACGGCCGACACGGGGATGACAGACGTGGCGGGGCGGTGTGGTGACACCACCTCACGGAACGGCCCGGGTCGGGCCCACCGGTAGGTGAGCCCGACCCGGGGTCAGACCGTTCGGATCAGAGCTCGACCGAGGTGAGGTCGAGTTCGCCGACGTTGGACAGCTCGATCTTCTTGATCTTCTCCGAGTGGCCGGACTGCTGACCACCGAAGTAGACCGGGACCGAGGGAACGTCCTGGTCGATGATGGCGACCGCCTCGGCGTACTTGGCGTGCGACGCCTCCAGGCTCGGCGCGGAGGCGGCTTCCTTGGCCAGCGCGTCGACCTGCGGGTTGCTGTACTTGCCGTCGTTCGAGGAACCGCCGGTCACGTAGAGCGGGCCGACCCAGTTCTCCACGTCCGGGTAGTCCTGCTGCCAGCCGGCGCGGTACATGCCGGTCATCTTGCCGGCGTTGATGTTCTGGCGGAACACCGCGAAGGTCGGCACACCCTCGGCGCGGGCGTTGATGCCGAGGTTCGTCTTGACCTGCTGCGCGACGGCCTCCATCCACTCCTTGTGGCTGGCGTCGGCGTTGTAGTACATGACCAGCTCGCCGCTGAAGCCGCCGGCCTCGGCGAGGAGCTTCTTGGCCTCGTCGACGTTGAACTGGCAGGCGGTGCAGTTACCGGCCTTGGCGCCCGGGGTCAGCGGGTTGGCCCAGCTGTCGGCCGGCTTGCGCGAACCGAAGAAGATCTTGTCGCTGATCTCCTGGCGGTTGATCGACATCGAGATCGCGCGACGCAGCTTCGGGTTCTGGAAGCGCTTGTCGTAGATCGGGAAGGCGATGATGCCGGTCGACGGGGTGGTGGAGGAGATGGCCCGCTCGCCCAGGTCGTTCTTCCACTTGTCGCCCGCGATGGCGGAGACCGGAACCTGCTGCTGGAAGTCCAGGTTGCCGGCGAGCAGGTCGTTGTACGCCGCCGTGTCGTCCTGGTAGAGCTTGATGTTTACGTCCTTGATCTTCATCTTGTCGTTCAAGGAGTAGTCATCGAAGCGCGTCAGCTTGATCTGGACGTCGTCTTCCCACGACACGAACTTGATCGGGCCGTTGCCGATCGGCTTCTTGCCGAACGCCTCGGCGCCCTGGGTGAAGAACGCGTCCGGCAGCGGCATGAAGGTGCTGTAGCCGAGCTTGGTCGGGAACACCGCGGTCGGCGCGGCCAGGGTGACCTCGAAGGTCCAGTCGTCGACGACCTTCAGGCCGGACATCTCCTTGGCGGCGGGCTCGGGGGCCTTCTTCGGGCCCTCGGCGCCGTCCGGGTCCTCGGTGTGGACCTGGTCGAAGCCCTGGATGTCGGCGAAGAAGCTGCCGTTCTGCGCACCGTTGGGCGAGTAGGCGCCCCAGTTCCAGGCGTCCACGAAGTTCTTGGCCTTGACGACGGTGCCGTCGTGGAACTTCGTGTCCTTCTTGATCTTGATCGTGTAGACCTTGGAGTCGGTCGTCTCGATCGACTCGGCGACCGCGTTGCGCGGCGCGCTGCCGTCGTTCGGGTACTCGACCAGACCGGTCCAGATCCAGTCGATGATCGCCCCACCACCGGTCTCGGTGGTGTTCGACGGGACCAGGCCGACCTCCGGCTGAGTGCCGTCGATGGTGATCGCGCCGTCCGAGCTCGCGCCGGCGTCCCCGCCGTCGCTGTCACTGCTCGAGCAACCGGACGCGACGAGCGCGAACGCCGCGCCCAGCGCGACCGCGCTGCTTGCCCGCTTCGAGACTCTCATTCCGAGGGGCCTCCTCTTTCTGAACCTGGATCCGTCGTGGGTTTCACGCACGTATGGGGGTGACACGTCCGGCCACCCGCAGTGCGGGAGCCGGTTTCACCGCAGTGAATTCGGGACAAGAATGATGTACCGATCCGCCGGGCCACCTCGCCCGTCGCGCTCGGCACCGCGCACACGAGACCACCACGGAGCACCGTCAACAGGCGGAGCCCATGGTCGTCAGGCCGTACGGAGTGCCTCACATGAGGGGTGAGGTGCTGCCACTGTGACACCCACCGGCCCGTTCCGTGAAGGTGCCGTTATCAAGCCGTTAGTTGGTCGCCACGTTGCCGATACCCGAAAAAAGATCATGATCTACGCCGGTCGTACCGCTCTGAGCAGGAAAGATACGGTTCGGAGGAGGTCCGACCCCGGCGTAGGCTCGGCGGCTGTGAGCTTCCCCGCGTCCGCTCCGGTGCTAGCCGACGTCGTCCGCGCGTTGGCCGTTTTTGCCCATCCGGACGATGTCGACTTCGGCTGTGCGGGCACCATCGCCACCTGGGTGGACGAGGGTGTCGACGTCTCGTACCTGCTCGTCACCCGGGGCGACTCCGGAGAGTGCGACGACACCCCGCGCGCCGAGGTGGGCCGGCTGCGGGAGGAGGAGCAACGGGCGGCGGCCGCCGCGGTCGGCGTACGGCAGGTCGAGTTCCTCGACGGGTACCCCGACGGCGCCCTCACCCCGACGCTCGACCTGCGCCGGGACGTCACCGCGGCGATCCGCCGGTTCCGGCCCGACCGGGTGCTGACCAGCTCGCCGCTGCGCCGGTGGGAGCAGCTCGTCGGGCCGGGCCACCCGGACCACCTCGCCGTCGGCGAGGCCACCACCTGCGCGGTCTACCCGGACGCGCGCAACCGGTTCGCCCATCCCGGCCTGCTGGCCGCGGGGCTGGAGCCGTGGGTGGTCCGGGAGGTCTGGTACGCCGGCGGGCCCGCGCCGGACCACGTCGTCGACGTCACCGACCGGTACGCGCGCAAGGTCGCCGCCATGGCGGCGCACCGCTCGCAGACCGGGCGGATGGACGTGGCGACCTGGGTGCGGGAGCAGCTCACCGCGACGGCCGACGCGGCCGGGCTGCCGGCCGGCCGGATGGCCGAGGCGTTCACCGTGCTGCGCACCGGCTGAGCCCGGGGGCGAACGACTCCGGCCCCGGCACCGCGCGGGGCGGTACCGGGGCCGGAGCCGTGGAGCGGCGTCGATCAGGCCGTGAAGCGCAGCTTGCGACGGCGGAACAGCAGCACGGCGACCGCGCCGGCGGCCAGCAGCGCCACGCCGGCGGCGATCGAGGCGGCGATCGGGGAGCCGGTCAGCGGGAGGTCACCGCCGCTGCTCGCGGGCGAGGTCGACGGGGCCGGGCTCTCGACCGGGGCGCTCGGCGACGGCGACTCCGCCGGAGCGCTCGGCGAGGGCGACTCCGCCGGGGCGGTCGGCGACGGCGACTCCGCCGGGGCGGCGGCGAACGCGGCCTCGGCCCTGGCGGTCACGGTCGAGCCGGTGCTGCCACCGAGGATCAGCTTCTGCGCGGCACGCTGGCCGGTGAAGAGGAACACCCGGCCGAAGGAGACCGAGTCCTGGGCGGAAACGGTCACCTTCACCTCGCCGGCGCCGTCCGCGGTCAGCCAGAACTGGCCGCCGTTGGTGGTCGTGGTCACCGGCTTGCCCTCGGCGTCGACCGCCGAGCCGCCGTCGACCGCGACGGTGATCTCGCCCGCCGGGCCCTTGACGGTGAAGGGGCCGGCCTTCTCGCCGACGGTGGCCTTGGCGCTCGCCGGGTCCACGCTCAGCTCGGCCTTCGGCTCGGGCTGGTCGGTGGCGTTGGCAACCAGGTAGTCGTGGACCTTCTTGACCACGTCGTACTGCTTCTTGCCGAGCAGCTTCTGGTTGTCGACCCAGTCACCCAGCTTGACGCCGTCGCTGAAGTTCCAGATGGCGGTCTGGGTGCCGAAGTAGAGCAGCTTGTCGGCCTCGGCCTTCGCCGGGGCGGTGGCGCCGGCGGCGGCCAGCAGCTTGGTGGAGTCGGCGTTCGGGTAGCCATGGGTCAGCACCCACTGCACCTTGCCGAGGTTCTTCACCTGGGACTCGTCCCAGGTGCCCTCCTTGTACTTGCCGTCGATCGCCACGTTGGTGTGGTAGTCGATGCAGAAGGCGGGAACGAGCTTTCCGTCGATCTTGAGTGCCAGCGCACCGGTGCTCTTCGGCTGCCCGTTGAGCATGAGCGTGACGTTGCTGCCCTTGACCGACTTGGCGACGCCGGTCTTGTCGGCGGCGGCGGCCGGCGCGACCGCGCCGATTGCCAGCGCGCCACCGGCGACGGTCGCCAACGCGATCCGCGCCCAGCGCCGTCCTCGTTGTCCGAACATCAGATTCGTGCACCTCTCCCCAGGGGTGACCCGCGCACGGCGGGTTGCGTGAAGCCGCCGTTCCCGCGGGATGCGCACCACCCGCACGCGAGAACGCGACGGGGCATTATGTGACGGGAGTTGATCGTTTGTCAGCCCCTGTGGGCCACATTCGTCAGTTCCGTCCATATGACGGGGAAAAGAAATGGATCACACGAGCCGACGGTCGGCCGCCCACCTGGACAACTCGTACCTGTTGGACATCTGGAGCTTGCGAAGCACGTTGGACACGTGCGTCTCCACCGTCTTGATGGAGATGTAGAGCTCCTTGGCGATCTCCTTGTAGGCGTACCCCCGGGCGAGCAGCCGCAGCACCTCGCGCTCGCGGTTGGTGAGCTGGTCCAGCTCCGGGTCGGCCACCGGGGCGTCGGGACGGGCCGCGAACGCGTCCAGCACGAACCCCGCCAACCGGGGGCTGAACACGGCGTCGCCGTCGGCCACCCGACGGACGGCGGCGGCGAGCTCCTCCGGGGAGATCGTCTTCGTGACGTAGCCCCGCGCGCCGGCCCGGATCAGCCCGATCACGTCCTCCGCCGCGTCCGAGACGCTCAGCGCCAGGAACTTGACCTGCGGATGGGTACGCCGCATCGCCTCCAGCACCGCCCGGCCGCCGCCGTCGGGCATGTGCACGTCGAGCAGCACCACGTCGGGCAGCGTGGCGGCGATCCGGGTCACCGCCTCGCCGACGGTGCTCGCCTCGCCCACCACCTCGACGTGCGCGCCCAGCTCGGCGCGGACCCCCGCGCGGAACATGGCGTGGTCGTCGACGAGGAAGACCCGCAGCCGCTCGGCGCGGGCTGCCGCCCCCTCGACCGGTTCCATCGACTGCTCGGTCATCACTTGTCCCTTTCCGCCGTTGCCGGGTCCCGGGTGATCGGCAGGATCAACCGGACCTCGGTCCCTTCCCCCGGCCCTGAGCGGATCTCCGCCCGGCCGCCGTGCCGCTTCATCCGCCCGATGATCGAACCCCGGACCCCGTGCCGGTGATCCTCCACCGTATCCGGGTCGAAGCCCTTCCCCCGGTCCCGCACGAAGACGCTGACCTGATCCGGCTCGACTTCGGCGTAGAGCGAGACGGTCTGCACCCCGGCGTGCCGGGCCGCGTTCACCAGCGCCTCGCGGGCCGCCGCCACCAGCGCGCCGACCCGCTCGTCGGTCTCCCGGTCGCCGACCACCACCGCCTCCACCGTGATCGCGAACGTGTCCTCGACCTCGGCGGCGGCCTGCTCCAGAGCGGCGGCGAACCGCTCGGTGGGCGAACCGGTGGGCTTGTAGAGCCAGTTGCGCAGCGAGCGTTCCTGCCCCCGGGCGAGCCGCTGGACGGTCTTCACGTCGCTCGCGTTGCGCTGGATCAGGGCCAGGGTGTGCAGCACCTGGTCGTGCACCATGGCGGCCAGTTCGGCCCGTTCCTGCTCCCGGATGCGCCCCTCGCGCTCCGACCGGAGCTGGTTGTACGTCCGCCACAGCACCGGCGCGGCCACCACGCCGACCCCGGCGAGCCCGACCAGGGCGAAGATCACGCCGTTGAGCACGGCGTCGAAGTTCTGCGCCGGGGAGTACACGGCGGCGACGCCGATGATGCCGACCGCGACCAGCACCCCGCCGCCGATGAACCGGAGCACGAACGCCCGCCGGTCGCTCTCCTCCACCACCGCGCCCAGCCAGGGCACCGGCATGGAGTCGCCCCACTGCCGCCGCCGCTCGGGCGCCGACTGGTGCCAGATCACCCCGGCGCCGACCGCGATGATCGCGACCAGCCAGCCGGCGGTGCCGGCCGCGCCGACCGAGTCGAAGACCATCACCTGCACCAGCAGCACGCCGAGGCCGATCGCCACGAACGGCAGCAGCTGGGCGACGTCCCTGCGGGCCGGCACGGCGGTGTCGCCCGGGCGCAGCGGCACGACCGCCCAGAAGGCCGCGTAGAGCAGCAGGCCGAGCCCGCTCAGCCCCAGCAGCACCATGAAGGCGACCCGTACCCGCAGCACCGAGATACCGAGGTGGTCGGCGATGCCGGCGGCCACGCCCGCGGCCATCCGGTGCTCGGGGGCGCGGTAGAGGCGGGGTGGCTGGGTCACGGCGCTGATCGGAGACTCCCTGGTCACGGCGGGCACGAAAGCGGGCGACGGCCCGTTGCCGGCGTCGGGTCGATCGTCACACGGCACACCGCCGCCCGACCACGGGGACGCCCCCGACATTCGGGCCGCCGGGATCTCAGGGTGGGGTCAGGGTCGGCTCCTGAGGCCGTCCGGCGGGTCGGGGCAGCAGGATCGAGGCATGACCGAGGAAGCTGCCCAGTCCGCCGACCCCGGGGCGGCACAGCCGGGTGGGCCACCCCCCACCGCGACACCGCCCGGTGGGCCCACGCCCGCCGGCACCGGAACGCCGCCGCCCGTGGCAGCGCCGGCCGCCGCCGGAGACGCGGGTGGGACGCCGCCGCCCGGCGCCGGACCGGGCCCCGGACCGCAGCCATCGTTCGGCGGCGCCGGCTTCACCTCGCGGTACGGGCTGGTGCGCCCCCGCGACGGCCGCTACCTGGCCGGCGTCTGCGCAGCGATCGGCCGGGCCACCAACACCGACCCGGTGCTCTGGCGGGTGCTGCTGGCGGTGCTGGGCTTCTTCGGCGGCATCGGCATCCTGGTCTACGTCACCGCCTGGCTCATCATCCCCGGCGAGGGGGACAGCGCCTCCCCCGTCGAGTCCATGCTGGGCCGGGGCCGCTCCAGCATGTCCCCGGTCACCGTGATCGTGCTCAGCATCCTGGTCGCGATCAGTTTCGGCTACATCGTCACGGACGCGTTCCGGGCGGTGCTGCTCGGCGCCACCATCCTGATCGGCGGCGCGCTGCTGCTGAACCGCGACACCCGGGCCGCCCAGGGCGCGCCGGTCGGCCTCGTGCCGCCCGTGCCGCCCGTGCCGCCCACCGCCCCGCCCGGGCCGGTGCCGCCGGTCGGCCATCCCGCCCCGGTCGCGTACGCGGCCCCGCCGACCGTGGCCGTGGCCCCCGGCGCGGGCCCGGTCCCGGCCCCGCCGCTCGCCCAGGCCACCTGGAGCGCCCCGGCCCCCGAGCGGCCGGCCGAGCCCACGGCCGAACTGCCCGCGTGGCCACCGGCTCCCCCGGCCCCGCCCGCCCGCCCCTCGACGGGTACGCCGACCGCCGGCTGGCCGCCCGCCCCGCCCACGTCCGGCTGGCCCGCCGCGAACCCGGGCGCACCGGGACCGGGCCACCCGGCGTCCCCGCCCCGGCCCCCGGGCTACCGGCCCCCGTTCGCCCCGCACGGCCCGTACGCCGGGCTGACCGTCGTGCCGCCCGCGCCGCCGAAGCGGGTGAAGCCGCCGAAGCGACCGCGTGAGCGCTCCCCGCTCGGCGCGGTGACCTTCTCGCTGATCTTCCTCGCCCTGGGCGTGGTCGCCGTCGTCGACCTGCTGGACGTGTTCGACGTCGGGGCGTCGGCGTACTTCGCGGCGACGCTGGCCACCATCGGGCTCGGTCTGCTGGTCGGCACGTGGTTCGGGCGGGCCCGGTGGCTGATCGCGCTCGGCGTGGTGGCCGCCGCCGCCCTCGGGGTGGCCACCGTGGCCGAGTCCTACGACCGGATCCGGGGCGTCGACGGCAACGTCACCTGGGCCCCCACCGACCACCGCGACCTCGCCCTGCGGTACGAGAACAGCTTCGGCGACACGGTCCTGGACCTGCGCGCGGTCGACTTCGACAAGAAGAACACCGAGATCACCGTCTCCGTCAACTTCGGCGAGTGCACGGTGGTGGTGCCGCCGAACGTCGACGTCACCACGGTGGCCGACGTCAACGCCGGCGACGCGGTCGTCTTCGGCAAGCGCTCCGGCGGGCTCGCCGGCGAGCTGCGGGAGGCGACCGACCTGGGGCCGGACGGCCCGGGCGGCGGCACGCTGCGCCTCTACATCCACGTCAACGCCGGCAACCTGGAGGTGACCCGGTGAAGGCCCACCGCACCGACATCGTGTCCTTCGCCTTCGGGCTGATCTTCCTCGGCCTCGCCGCGTGGTGGCTGCTCGCCCAGCTGCTCGGGCTCGCCCTCCCACCGGTCGGCTGGTTCCTGGCCGGCGCGCTGATCCTGATCGGCCTGCTGGGCCTGGTGGGCGCGCTGCGCTCCGGGCGGTCCGCCGGCGCGGCCACGGCCGGCGGGGCCGCTCCCTCCGACACCGCCCCCGCCGACGCTGCGGCCCCGGACGCCCGGGCCGCGCTCGCGGACCCGGTCGAGCCCGTCTCCACCCCACCTGGCGCGCAACCGGGCGGCCGGGCGACGGACCGGCAGGCCACGGAGGTGGACCCGACCCGCTGGGACCTGGACCGGCCCGCGCCGGCCGACGAGCCGGCGGCCTGGGGTGGCCGACGGTCCGACTGGGGCGAACGCTCCGACTGGGGCGGGCGTTCCGAGTGGGACGTGGCCGCGCCGACGACCGGCGGCCCGACGCCGGGCGGACCGACGTTGGACGGCCCGACGCCGGGCGGGCCGACGCCGGGCGGGCCGACGCCGGGCGGACCGACGTTGGGCGGACCGGCGACGACCGGATCCCGGGCCGGGGGCGAGGCCGACGAGTGGCCGACGGAGGCCGTCACCCACGTCCGGACCGAGGCGGTCGAGGACCGCGCCGCCGACGAGGACGCCCCGACCCGGCGGATCGACGGCCCGCCGGCCGGTGAGGAGCGCACGCGCGGCTGACCACAGCGGTGCGACCGTCGTCGGCGGCGGCCTATGCTGGCCGTGGAGAACTCGCCTTCCCCGGCCGGCCCGCGCCGACCTGGCCGCCGCGCCGGCCGGACCGCGCCGCCGTGGCGGTCCCGCCGCGATTCCCGTCTCTACCCGTCAGGAGTCCGTCCGACATGACGCAGTCCCCCGCCGTGCGCACCTTCGGCCGGTCCGGTCCGGTCCGCATCGGCGAGCGAGCCGCCCATACCCTCGTCTCCGAGCTCGCCCGGATCAACGACCCGAAGGCCGCGCTGCTGGTCGGCGCGACGCCGGAGTCCGCGGTGCTGGCCGCGGCGATCGACGCGCTGCTGCCCGGCGACACCCTCACCCTGGTGCCCGCCGGGTCGACCTCCCCGGCGGCCCTCCGGGAGCACGTCACCGCCCAGGGTCGCTGGGTGGCCGACCGGGTCCGCGTGGTCGACACCCTCGCCGAGGCCGAGCCGGCCGCGGTGGTCGTCGCCGGGGAGCCGCTGACCGGCACGGCCGACGAGACCCGCGCCGCCGTCGAGAGCCTGACGAAGTACCTCGTCGACGGCGCGGTGCTGAGCGTGGCCACGACCGCCACGCCGGGGCGTACCGCGGGCGCCGCAGCCGAACTGGACCGGCAGGGCGCGCTGTGCGGCGTCGGGGTCGACCTCGTGCTGCGCAACACGCCGCCGCTGCGGGTGTACCGGCTCCGCTACACCCCGGCCGACGCCGCGTCGGCGGCCCGACTGGCCCCGGCGTACCGCCCGTCCAGCGTCCCGCTGACCCGGGGGATGCACATCGACTCCAACGGCGTGGCCGCGGCCGGCATCGCGCTGGGCCTCGCCGCGGTGGCCCGGGCGACCCGGCCGAAGTCGAAGCTCTGGCTGCTGCCGGCCCTGGCCGCCGCCCCGGTGGCCGCCTTCTTCCGGGACCCGGAGCGCGACGTGCCGGAGGACCCGTCGGCGGTGGTCGCCTCGGCCGACGGTCGGGTGCTGTCCGTGCAGCGGCTGCACGACGAGCGCTTCGGCGAGGGCGAGTGGCTGCGGATCGCCGTCTTCCTGTCGGTGCTGGACGTGCACGTCAACCGCGCCCCGGTGGCGGGCAAGGTGGTCGACTACTTCGTCGCCGACGGTGGCTTCGCCAACGCGATGAAGCCGGCGGCGGAGCACAACGTGGCCGCGTACACGGTGCTGGACACCGCGCGCGGCACGGTGGTCGTGGCGCAGCGCACGGGCCTGATCGCCCGGCGGATCGTGCAGCGGGCGCCAATCGGCGCGCTGCTGGCCCGGGGCGAGCGCTTCGGCCTGATCCGGTTCGGCTCGCGCACCGACGTCTACCTGCCGGCGGACGCGGCGGAGCCGCTGGTCGGCCCCGGGGACAAGGTCGTCGGGGGCTCGACCGTCATCGCCCGCTGGCGCTGAGGGCCGGTCCGGACGACACGAAGAAGGGGCGCCGCGGGATCGCGGCGCCCCTTCTCGCGTACGTGGCTCAGGCGGTGCGACGCTGACGCAGCCAGAGCACCGGGCCGCTGACCAGGTAACCGACCACGATCAGGGCGAAGGTGAGCCGGATGTCGATCAGCGCGCCGATCACCGGGGCCAGCCACAGCCACGGCGGCAGCTTCACCAGCCGGGCGAGCTTCGCGTAGGGGAAGCTGGAGACCATGGCGAAGGCGAGCAGCGCCACGCCGGCGACCTGGACGATGCCCGGCACGGGCAGCCCGATGGCGACGGTCAGGGCGAGCACGGCGGCGGCCATGGTGGTGGGCACGCCGCAGAAGAACCTGCCGTCCTTCGGCGAGACGTTGAACCGGGCGAGCCGGATCGCCGCGCACGCCGCGACGAGGGCGCAGGCCACCGCGGCGGCCGGCGTGGAGACCGAACCGGCCAGCGAGGCGTAGACCACCACGGGGGCGGCCAGGCCGAACGAGCACATGTCGGCCAGCGAGTCCATCTGCGCGCCGAACGGGCTGGCCACGCCGAACTTGCGGGCGAGCGCGCCGTCGAGGCCGTCGAAGACGACGCAGGCGATCAGGCAGAGCGCGGCGACGCGCACCTCGCCCTGCATGGCCAGGAAGATGGCAAGCATGCCGAGCATCAGGCTGCTGAGTGTGCAGGCGTTGACCACCGCGAACTTCATCCGGCGGGCGACCGTCCGCTCGCCCGGAAGCAGCGGGATCGACATCGCCGGGTCGTCGTCGACCGGGGTCGTGGGGCCCAGCGCGGGGCTGACCGGGACGATCGAGGCGACGTCGGCGCGCTCGACCCGGTCAAGTCCGTAGCGGCGGCGCGGCCGGTCGGCGTAGCGGTGCTCGGGCATCGAGAGGTCGCTGGTCGCGTGCAGGTCACCGTCGCGGCGCCCCACCCGGACCAGCAGCACCTGCCGGGCGAGCGTGCTGCTGCGGCGCAACGGGCCCGCCCAGCGACGCCCTGCGGGACGCGGACTGTCAGTGGTACGACGCCGGCGCCATGGGGCTCTCGGCACGTTTCCTCCATCACCGGATCGGTTTACCGCCGCGAGGGCGGGTGTCCGGCTGTCTCGTGCCGGACCTCTCTGGCCCGGCAGCCGTTTTGCGGAGTACACCATCGCATAGGGGAACGGGGGTTGGCGATAGCTGCCGGCGGTACTTATATCTGGTCTAACCGCGCGAACCGCTCTGTTATTCCCATCCCGGGCTCCATCGCCCGTTTCCTCCACCAACCCCACCTCGAATGTACCGGACCCCGTCTCCGCCGGCTCGGCGAGCGGGCGGCGGCGACACCGATGTCCGGTTACGGACGGTCGTCGGCGGGGGCCTTGGCCAGCGCCAGTGCGGCGATCCCGCTCAGCGGCAGCCCGGCGAGCTGCTCCGGCGTGAACCAGCCCGCGCGGGCGGTGGAGCCGCCGGCGAGCTCGGTCACCCGCGGCTCGGTGGGCGTGTCCACCGCCACCCGGTAGACCACCCGGATGCCGTGCCAGTCGAGCGGGCGCCCCTCCGGGCCCAGCGCGGCCGGGTTGTGCAGGTTGTCGACGCCGATCAGCTCGACCACCCGACCGAGCTGGCCGGATTCCTCGACCAGCTCGCGCAGCAGCGCGGCGACCGGCTGCTCGCCGTGGTCGGTCCCGCCGCCCGGCAGGTGCCACCGGCCGGCGCCCGGGTAACCGTCGGCGATCATGGTGAGCAGCACCCGGCCGGCGGGATCGGTGACCAGGCCGTACGCCCCGAAGCGCTGCCTCCGGTCGGGCGGCAGCGGGGCGACCGGCCCCTCCGCCGGAGAGCGGGGCAGATCGGGCGGCAGGGGCGTCACGGGCAGGCCGAGCAGCTCGGCGGTGAACGGCATCAGCGGCACCGCCGCCGCCTCGGCGGTCGTCAACCAGGCCAGCTCGTAGCTGTCGCCGGCCGGCTCCGGCCGCAGCTCGCCGCCGCGCGCGACGACGTCGAAGACCACGCGGTCGGTGTGCACCGCGACGCCGGCGTCACGGAAGGTCGTCACGTCGGCGAACACCGCCCGCAGCCCGGTCACCTCGATCGTGAGGCCGGTCTCCACGGCGAACTCGCGAACCACCGCGTGCGCCGGATGCTCGGCGTGCTCGACGCCGCCCCCGGGAATCCGCCAGACGCCCGGGACCGGGCACGAGCCCGCACCGCGGGCCAGCAACACCCGCCCGTCCGGCCCCCGACACACCCCGTACGCGCCGACCCGCCGCCGTTGTTCCACCCGCCCGCACTCCCCCGCCCGCGCCGACCCGTTCCGTCGATCATGAGGTTAGCCGCAGCGGGTCCGGCGTGTCGCCCGGTCAACCTCATGATCGACGAACGGGGAGGGAGGGCCCCGGGACGGGGCGGTCAGGCCAGGCGGGCGGCCTGGACGGCTTCCGCCGTCACCTCGGTCAGGCGGTCGGTGGGGAGGGCGCCCAGCTCTTCCCGGCCGAACCAGCGGGCCTCGCAGGTGGAACCGCCGACGTCGGCGACGGTGGGCGGGGCGGGCTTGTCGACCACGACCCGGTAGAAGGCGCGGACGCCGTGCCAGTCGATCGGATAGCCCTCCGGGCCGAGGGAGGCCGCGTCCCGGTGGCTGGCCACGCCGAGCAGCTCGACGAGCCGGCCGGTCTGCCCGGTCTCCTCGACCAGTTCCCGGATCAGGGCGGCGCCGGGCTGCTCACCGTAGTCGGTGCCGCCGCCGGGCAGGTGCCAGCAGCCCGCGCCCGGGTAGCCGTCGGAGACCCGGGTGAGCAGCACCCGGTCGTCCGGGTCGGTCACCACCGCGTACGCGGCGAAGCGCTGGGCCCGGTGCAGCCCGTCGGGGCCGGGCACGGCGTAGAACGAGGGGAACTCCGGCGCCTCGTCGGGAACGATGTCGGCGGACGAGGCGGGCAGGCCCAGGGCCCGCGCGGTGAACGACCGCAGCGGCAGCTCGCCGGCCTCCTCCGGGGTGAACCAGCGGGCCAGGTCGGTCGGCCGGTCGACCCGGTCGGCGAGCGTCCCGCCGCGCACCGAGACCTGGTAGATCAGGCGGTCGGTGTGGATGGTGATGCCCCGCTCCGGCAGCGCCCGCATGTCGGCGAGCACGTCGTGCAGGCCCGCGACGGTGACGGAGAGGCCGGTCTCGGCGGCGGTCTCCCGGACGACGGTGTGGTGCGGGTCCTCACCGTGGTCGACCGCCCCACCGGGCAGCGACCAGGTGCCGGGGGTGCCGGAGCGCTCCGATGCGCGGACCAGCAACACCCGGCCGACCGAGTCAGCACAAACTGCGTATGCCGCGATCCTGCGGAGCGGCTCCAGCATGGTGGTCACGGGGCCAAATTCTCCCCGGCCCGGGTTACCTCCATCGAAAAGAGTCAGATTCCTGACTGAATGCTCGCGCCTCAGGGGCGGGTCAGGGTAGGGATCCGGGCGGTCACCGAGGCCGGTCCGACGACCGGCGCGGACCGTGGAGACATGACCTACACCGCCCCTCCCCAGCCCCCGTACAAGCAGCTCCGTCGCCCCGTCACGGACCGGATGGTCGCCGGAGTGGCCAGCGGCCTCGGCCGGTACTTCGCCGTCGACCCCACCCTGGTCCGGGTGGTCTTCGCCGTCGCCGGCCTGCTCACCGGCGGGCTCGCGCTGCTCGCGTACCCGATCATGTGGTTCCTGATGCCCGAGGAGCCGGCCGACGCCCCCGCCTGGCCGCACCCGGCGCAGGCCGCGCCGCCCACGGTGGCGCAGCCGACCGTGGCGCAGCCCACGCCGCCGACCTACCCGCCGGCGGCGTGAGGCGGGATCACTCCCACTCGATCGTGCCCGGCGGCTTGCTCGTCACGTCCAGCACCACACGGTTGACCTCGGCGACCTCGTTGGTGATCCGGGTGGAGATCCGGGCGACCACCTCGTAGGGCAGCCGGGACCAGTCGGCGGTCATCGCGTCCTCGCTGGAGACCGGCCGCAGCACCACGGGGTGCCCGTAGCTGCGGCCGTCACCCTGCACCCCGACGCTGCGCACGTCGGCCAGGAGCACCACCGGGAACTGCCAGACGCCCCGGTCCAGGCCGGCGGCGGTGAGCTCCTCGCGGGCGATCAGGTCGGCCCGCCGGAGCAGGTCGAGCCGCTCCCGGTCGACCGCGCCGATGATCCGGATGGCCAGGCCGGGGCCCGGGAACGGGTGCCGCCAGACCATCGCCTCGGGCAGGCCGAGCTGGAGGCCGAGCGCCCGGACCTCGTCCTTGAACAGCGTGCGCAGCGGCTCCACCAGCGCGAACTTCAGGTCCTCCGGCAGGCCGCCGACGTTGTGGTGGCTCTTGATGTTGGCGGTGCCGGTGCCGCCGCCGGACTCCACCACGTCCGGGTAGAGGGTGCCCTGGACGAGGAACTCGACGTCGCCGTGGGCGGCGACCTCCCGCGCCGCGGCCTCGAAGACCCGGATGAACTCCCGACCGATGATCTTGCGCTTCTGCTCCGGGTCGGTCACCCCGGCCAGGGCGTCGAGGAACCGCTCCTGCGCGTCGACCACCTTGAGCTTGATGCCGGTGGCGGCGACGTAGTCCTTCTCCACCTGCTCGGCCTCGCCGGCACGCAGCAGGCCGTGGTCGACGAAGACGCAGGTGAGCTGGTCACCGACGGCCTCGTGCACCAGCGCGGCGGCGACGGCCGAGTCGACCCCGCCGCTCAGGCCGCAGATGACCTCCTTGTCGCCGACCTGCTCGCGGATCCGGGCGACCTGCTCGTCGATGATGTTCTCGGGCGTCCAGGTCGGCTCGATGCCGGCGATGTCGTGCAGGAAGCGGCGCAGCATCTCCTGGCCGTGCGCGGTGTGCCCGACCTCCGGGTGGAACTGCACGCCGGCCCGGCGGCCGGCCAGGTCCTCGAACGCGGCGACCGGCGCGCCCGCCGACTCGGCGGTCACCGTGAAGCCCGCCGGGGCCTCGGTCACGCAGTCGCCGTGGCTCATCCAGACCGGCAGGTCGTCCGGCAGTTCCCGCAGCAGCACCCCGGCCTCCGGACGGGCGCGCAGCGGGGTGCCGCCGTACTCGCGGTTGCCGGTGCGGGCCACGGTGCCACCCAGCGCCTGGGCCATCGCCTGGAAGCCGTAGCAGATGCCGAAGACCGGCACCCCCGACGAGAACATGCCGGCGTCGATCTGCGGGGCGCCCGGCGCGTAGACGCTCGACGGGCCGCCGGAGAGGATGATCGCGGCCGGGTCCTTCGCCAGCATCTCGGCGACCGGCATCGAGTGCGGCACGATCTCGGAATAGACGTTGGCCTCACGCACCCGACGCGCGATGAGCTGGGCGTACTGGGCTCCGAAGTCCACCACGAGGACGGGGCGAGGCGTGCTCATGGCAGCAAATCCTACCGACCACGCCAGCGGGGTCCCCGCCGGTCCGTCACCGCGCCCCCGCGGTGATCCCCCCGCGGGGCCGGGCGACGTCGTCCTCCACCGCCGGGGCGTATCCCTCGGCGATGCTGACCTTGCGCGCGATGACGCCGAGCAACACGCCGTACACGACCTTGGAGGTGATGTCGGCCACCGTGTAGATGATCTGTCGCGCCACCACCCCGTCGGCGGAGTCCCACATCGCCGGCATCAGATATGCGCCCGGATAGAGCGTCCAGGAGGCCAGCACCAGCCACCAGACGGCCCGGGCGAGGTTCCGGGCCGACTCCGGCAGCCGGGCCAGGCTGCCGAAGATCACCCAGGCCACCAGGACGAGCAGGAACAGGAAGAACGCCGTGCTGACCAGGCCCCAGACCCAGTACGGGGCCGAGCGGTCCACCTCGTGGAACTGGCCGGCGTAGCCGGTGTAGATCATCCCGAGGCCGCCGACGACGAACATCGCCCAGGTCCGGTGGAACACCCGACCGGTGACCCCCAGCACGATGAGCAACTGGATCAGCAGGACAGGGATGTCGATCGCCCAGTTCATGTACCGGTAGCCGTTGGAGAAGAGAACGTCCGACTGGACGTAGGCCGTCCCGTTCCACGAGAACGCCTGGCCCCAGCGTTCCGAGAGCACCCACAGCTCGAAGAAGGCCGACACCATCACCACGGCGGAGAGCACCGATGCGAGTTGGTAGCGCGGTGCCGCCGAGCCGCGGGTCGCGAGGAAGTAGAGCAGCCCGGCAGCCATCACCGCGTAGCCCAGCGTGAGCACGTGGGACACCAGCGTGTACTGGACCACGTTGTAACCGAACAGGTTCTCCACGTTCACGGTGACCTCACGGCTTTCGTGCAGCGAAACCGGAGCTATTAGCCGGATAAGAGGCTTATAACGCATATAGGTTATCTGCACTGGACGGCACCGAGTTCCCGAACGGAACCTCCACCGACTTGCCGGAGCGGCGCCTGCCGACGTGCGCCCGGATCGTCAGAAGCGGCAGCCGGGCGGGCGCGGTGCCGCCTGGAAGCCGGCCGAGGAGTGGGCATGACCGAGTGGTGGCTGTGGATGTACGTCGCCGCCATGGCGGGCGGGGTGGTGCTGTTCACCCGATGGCGGGCGGACCCGTGCGGAGTTCCGCTCAGCGAGTACCGGGTGGCGATCGCGGTCCCACTCTGGTCCGGTTCCTGGTATCTGGTCCTGGCGCTCGGCGGCGGGCGCACGGAGGTGGCTGGCCACGATCTCTACTGGGCGCGGTACGTCGACTGGTCGGTCACCTCCCCCTTGTTGCTGGTGGCCCTGATGCTGACCGCGACGCACGCCCTGCCCGGACGCCGCTGGAGACTGACGAGCGCCCTCATCGGGATGAACCTGCTGGTCTTCCTCTGCGGGCTGGTCGCCGAGCTCACGGCGGACGCCGCGGTCCGCTACACCCTGTTCACGATCGGGGTGCTGGCCCTCCTCGGCCTATACGGCCTGATCTGGGGACCGCTGCGCACCCATGCGTACCGCCAACCGAAGGAGATCGCGGCGGTGTACCGGGAGGCCGCGCTGCTGCTCAGCGTGCTCTGGGTGGGCTACCCCCTGTTCTGGTTCATCGGCCCGGCCGGTGTCGGCCTGATCAGCTCGGCCACCACCAGCCTGCTCTTCGTCGTGCTGTCCATCCTGACGAAGGTGGGCTGGAGCATCCTCGATCTCGGCCGGCTACGCGCCCTCTCCGACCGTGGTGAACTCACCGTCGTCTGAACCGGTCACCGGGGCCGGTTCCCCGGTGCCGGTGGCGGGCGGCCGGGCGCCCACCCGACGCCGACGGCCGCCTCCGCGCCTGACCGGCACGGCAACCGGACCGGAGCGGCCGGACCGGCTGCTGCGACGCGCAGGGACCACCTCGCAGCTCGCGCTCGGCGGGCTGCTGGCGCTGTCCCCGCTGCTCGGCCTCGCCGGGCTGGGCGGCTCGCCGGGCTTCCTGATCGTGGGACTGCTCCTCGGGCTCCCGCACGGCGCGGTCGACCATCTCGTGCCCGCCTGGCTGTCGGCGCGCGCCCGGCCGCTGTCGGCACGGGTGGCGCTGCTGGCGGCCTACACCGCCGTGGCCGGTGCCGGGCTGGCGGCTTTCCGGGCCGCGCCGGACCTGGCGCTGGTCGGGTTCCTCGTCATGTCGGTCGTCCACTTCGGCACCGCCGACGTGGCGTTCCACGCCGAGCGGGACCGCCGGCCGGTCCGGCCGAGGGCCGTCGGTCAGCTCGCCGCTGGCGCTGTTGATGCGGTGACGTCCGTGCTCGCGTACGGGGGGCCGCCGGTGGTCGTGCCGTTGGCGCTGTGGCGGGAACAGGTCGACCCGTTGCTGGCGGCGGTGGCCCCTCAGGCACCGGCGCTGCTCTCCGACGAGGTGCGGACGCTGGCACTGGCCACGGTGCTGTGCGCGGTAGCGGTCACCGCGTTCCGGGACGTTCGAGCGGGACGAGCCCGCGACGCCGTCCAACCGGTCCTGCTCGTCGGGCTGTTCGGCACCGTGCCGCCGGCCCTGGCCGTCGGGGCGTACTTCGCGGCCTGGCACTCCTGCCGCCACGTCGCCCGGCTGCTGCGACACGACCCGCGGAACACGGCCGACCTGGCGGCCGGACGGGTCGGACCGCCGCTGCGTCGCTTCGCCCGGCAGGCGGCGGCTCCCACGGCGGTCGCGCTCGCCGCCCTGATCGCCCTGGTCACCTGGCCCGGCCACCGGGCGGACCCGCTGCCCGCGACGTTCGCCGTGCTGGCCGCGCTGACCCTCCCGCACGCGGTGCTGGTCGCCTGGGCGGACCGACGCGGGCCCCGGGCCGCCACGCCGGGCAGGTGACGGGCTGCTTCCCGGCCGGGGTGCCCGCCGCCGCGGTTGACCGGGCGCCGGGCCCCGGTCACCTCCACCGGGCGCCGGGACCCGGTCACCTCCACCGGACGCCGGGCCCCGGTCACCTCCGCAGGGCGCCGGGGGCGTCGGCCGGGACCGCCGGGAGGCGGGGTGCCACCGGCGCCAACCGGCGGTACGGCGCACCGAGCGGCGGCCTCGGGTCCACGTCGCCCTTGTTGGGCCAGAAGGACATCGCGCGTTCCGCCTGGGCGGTGATGGTCAGCGACGGGTTCACCCCGAGGTTCGCCGAGACCGCCGCGCCGTCGACCACGTGCAGCCCCGGGTGGCCGAACACCCGGTGCCACGGGTCGATCACGCCGTCGGCCGGGGTGGCGCCGATCACCGCTCCGCCGAGGATGTGGGCGGTCATCGGGATGTCGAACGGCTCGGTCAGGGCGCCGCCGGGCGTACCGCCGATCTCCTCGGCCAGCAGGCGGGCCGCCTGGTTGCCGGCCGGGATCCAGGTCGGGTTGGGCGCGCCGTGACCCGGCCCGGAGACCAGGTGGCGGCCGAACGGACCGCGCCGCAGCCGGGTGGTCAGCGAGTTGTCCACCGACTGCATGACCAGGGCGATCACCGTCCGCTCCGACCAGCCGCGCACCGACAGCAGCCGGGCCGCCGTGCCGGGCTGGCGCAGCAGGACCCCCACCCAGCGGCGGAGCCGGCGCGGCCCGCCGTCGACCAGCAGCGACTGGAGCAGGCCCATCGCGTTCGAGCCCCGGCCGTAGCGGACCGGCTCGACGTGGGTCTGCGGGTCGGGGTGGAACGAGCTGGTGATCGCCACCCCCTCGGTGAAGTCGAGCCCCTCGGCGCGGGCCCGCCGGCGGGGCACCGAGGCGCCGAGGATCGCCTCCGAGTTGGTCCGGGTCAGCTCGCCGAGGCGGGGCGAGAGCGCGGGCAGGGCACCCTCCGCCTTCATCGTGTGCAGCAGCCGCTGGGTGCCGAGCGCCCCGGCCGCGAAGACCACCTGGTCGGCGTGGATCACCTGCCGCCGCGCGCGCAGCCAGGCCCCCGTGCGCGCGGTGTGCACCGCGTACCCGCCGCCGTCGGCCGGGCGCACGGCGGTGACCGTGGTCAGCGGGTGCACCCGCGCGCCGAGCCGCTCGGCCAGCCACAGGTAGTTCTTGACCAGCGTGTTCTTCGCGCCCTGCCGGCAGCCGGTCATGCACGCGCCGCAGTGCGTGCAGCCGGTGCGCTCCGGCCCGGCGCCGCCGAAGTAGGGGTCGGTGGCCCGCTGGCCGGGCCGGCCGATGAACACGCCGACCGGGGTGGCGTGGTGGGTGTGCCCCACCCCCATCCGGTCGGCCACCGCCCGCATCGCCCGGTCCGCGCGGGTGACGAGGGGGTACGTGGTGGCGCCGAGCATCCGCTTCGCCTGGTCGTAGTGGCCGGCCAGCTCGTCGCGCCAGTCGGTGACGTCCCGCCACTGCGGGTCGGTGTAGAAGGCGTCCAACGGCTCGTAGAGGGTGTTGGCGTAGACCAGCGAGCCGCCGCCGACCCCGGCGCCGGAGAGCACCAGCACGCCGCCGCCGGCCTTCCGGTCGGCCGGACGCAGCAGGGTGAGCCGCTGGAGGCCGTAGCAGCCGAGGCGGGGCGCCCACAGGAACCGCCGCAGCCGCCAGGAGGTCTGCGGGAACTCGTCGTCGGCGAAGCGGCGCCCGGCCTCCAGCACCCCGACCGAGTAGCCCTTCTCGGCCAGCCGGAGCGCGGTGACGCTGCCGCCGAAGCCGGAGCCGATGACGAGCACGTCGTACCGCATGACCGCATCATTACCGCTCGGTAGCCATCGCGCCAGCGCCCGATTTCGCGGGATCATGCTCCCGTCCGCGATCCGGAGGCGCCCGCCCGCAACTCGGTGCCCCCGTCGGGGCGTTGTCATCACCGGGGGGTGTCGCATGACTCAGCGGACAGGGGCGCCACGCCCGCGATGGGTGCTGGGGCTGGCCGCCCTCGCGGCCGTGGTCCTGGTGGCCGTGGGCGCCCTGGTGGTGACCCGGCTCGTCCGCGACGACGGGCCGCGGCGCGCGATCGGGCCGACGGGCGGCACCGAAACGCCGCAGCCCAGCCCCACCCCCAGCCCGACCGTGCCGCCGGGCGCCGGCATCACCGGCCCGCTCAACCTCCTGCTCGTCGGGGTGGACACCCGGGTCAGCGTGCCGGGCTGGGAGCCGCACGGCGACGCCGTGCTGGTGCTGCACGTGCCGAAGGGCCTCGACCGGGCGTACCTCTTCTCCCTCCCCCGCGACCTGCTGGTCGACATCCCGGCCTTCCCGAAGGCCGGCTACCGCGGCGGGAGGACCAAGCTCACCCACGCGATGAGCTACGGCAGCCGGGTGCCCGGCAAGCCCAAGCAGCCGAGCACCGCCCAGGGGTACGAGCTGCTGCGCAGCACGGTCAGCGGCTACACGGGGCTGCGCTTCGACGCCGGCGCGGTGCTCACCTTCAACGGCTTCGACCGGCTGGTGGACACCCTCGGCGGGGTGGACCTCTACGTCGACCAGCGGGTGGTCTCGCTGCACCGCCGCCCCGACGGCCGGCACCGGGAGCCCGCGCCGGGCGGCGGGGGCTACGTCGGGCCGCAGATGGTCTACGAGAAGGGCGAGCGGCACCTCACCGGCTGGCAGGCGCTGGACTACGCCCGGCAGCGCTACGTCACCGGCGGCGGCTACGCCCGGCAGCGCCACCAGCAGCAGCTGATCAAGGCGCTGGCCACGAAGATCCTCGGCGAGGACCTGGCCCGGCAGCCGGAGCGCGTCCAGCAGGTGGTCGACGCGCTCGGCGACACCCTGGTCTACGCGGGCGGGCCGCGCGTCGTGGACGTCGCGTACGCCCTCGGCGGGCTCACCCCGGAGCGGTTCGTGCTGGTCGACCTGCCCGGCGCGGGCGTCGGCAAGGGCAGCGGCTACCGGGGCGAGGAACTCACGTCGACCGGGCGGAAGTTCCTCACCGAGCTGCGCGCCGGCCGGGCGGACGCCTACCTCGCCGCCAACCCGAAGCTGCGCATCACGCGCTGAGCACCGTCACCGGCGCCCGGGACGGACGGGGGGCCGTCACCGGCGCTCGGGGCGGGCGGGGGCCGTCACCGGCGCTCGGGGCGGGCGGGGCGCTGCGTGCCGTACAGCCACGCCTCGAAGAGGTCGTCGAGCTGCTCGCCCGAGACCCGCTCGGCCAGCGCGACGAACTCGGCCGTGGTCGCGTTGGCGTCGCGCTTCTGCGCCGCCCAGGTCTTCAGGATCTCGAAGAACGCCTTGTCGCCGACGGCCATTCGCAGCGCGTGCACGGTCATCCCGCCGCGCTGGTAGACCGACTCGCTGAACAGGTTCTCCGCCCCCGGCTCGCCCGGCGGCGTCCGCCACACCTGGCCGGACGAGCCGGCGTAGCGGGCGTCGAACGCCTGCTGGGCGGTGCGCCCGCCGTCGTGCTCGGCCCACAGCCACTCGGCGTACGTGGCCAGGCCCTCGTTGAGCCAGATGTCCTGCCACTTCGCCAGCGACACGCTGTTGCCGAACCACTGGTGCGCCAGCTCGTGGGCGACCACGCCGGTGTTCTCGCCGCCGGAGAAGAAGCTCGCGGAGTAGACCGGGCGGCTCTGCGTCTCCAGCGCGTACCGGATCCGGGCGTCGGAGACCACCACGCCGCCGTACGCCCCGAACGGATACGGCCCGAACACGCTCTCCAGGTAGTCGGCCACCTCGACCGTGTCGGCGATCGACCGGTCCGCCGCGCCCTCCGGCAGGTCGGTGGTGACCGCGTGGAACACCGGCCGCCCCTTGTGCTCGCCCTCGGTGATCCGGAACCTGCCGATGACGACGGTGCTCAGGTAGCTCGCCATCGGGCTGCGCTCGGCCCACTTCCAGGTGGTCCAGCCGCCGGTGGTGCTCCGCCCCGCCGGCACACCGTTGCTGACCGCCGTCAGCCCCTTCGGCACCGTGATCTCGAAGTCGTAGGAGGCCTTGTCCGAGGGGTGGTCGTTGACCGGGAACCACGTGCTCGCCGACTCGGGCTGGCCGAGCGCGATCGCCCCCTCGTCGGTGTGCAGGAAGCCCCCGACGCCGAGGGCCTCGTTGCGCAGCGGCTCCGGCTCCCCCTCGTACGCGATCTCGGCGACGAAGCCGTTGCCCGCGATCAGGCCCCGGGCCGGCGTGACGACCAGCTCGTCGCCCTTGCGGCCGTGCTTCGCCGGGGCCCCGTCCACGGTCACGGAGCGCACGGTCAGCCCGGCCAGGTCCAGGTTGAACGCGGACAGGTCGCTGGTCGCCGCCGCCTGCACGATCGTGGTCCCGGTGAGCCGGTCCTCCGCCGGGTCGTAGCGCACCTTGACGGTGTAGCGGCTGACGTCGTACCCGCCGTTGCCGTAGGTCGGGAAGTACTCGTCGCCCGCGCCGGCCGCCCCGGGCGTGAACTGGCGCGACGCCCCGGGCGAGGCGGCGGCCGGGGTCGGGGCCGGCTCGTCGGTCGACCCGCATCCGGCCAGCCCGAGCGTCCCGGCCAGCAGCAGGCCGGTGCCCGCGCACAGCGTCCGCCGCGACAGCGTCATCGCCTCGTCCCTCCCTGCGCCGCCGGCTGCCCCACCGGCGGCCCCCTGGCGGACCCGCGCCCGGCGGGTGCCGCTCGCCCGGGCCGGCCGCGCGGAAGCGGGCCGGTGCGGCGCCGGGGTCCGGCGGGCAGCCTACCGAGCGCCGCCGGAAGCCCGGGCCCTGCCCGCCCGGCTCACGGCTGCGCGGGGGCGCTCCCGCCGACGAGCCAGGCGTCGAGGAGCGGACGCAGGGGCTTCCCGGCGACCCGCTCGGCCAGCGCGACCAGGTCGTCCGTGGTGGCGTTGCCATCGCGCCGCTCGGCGGTCCAGGTCCGCAGGATGCGGAAGAACGTGTCGTCGCCGACCGTGCGGCGCAGCGCGTGCACGGCCAGCGCGCCGCGCCTGTAGACGGCCGAACCGAACAACCGGGACCGTCCGGGGTCGACGGACGGCCGGGACCAGTCGGTCGCGGCGTACTCCAGCTCGAAGGTGCGCTGGGCGGTGCGACCGCCGTCGTGCTCCTCCCACAGCCACTCCGCGTACGTGGCGAAGCCCTCGTTGAGCCAGATGTCGCTCCACCGGCTCAGCGCCACGCTGTTGCCGAACCACTGGTGGGCCAGCTCGTGCGCGACCACCCCCGGGTTGGGCCGCCCGCCACGGAAGAAGCCCGGCCCGTAGACCGGTCGGGACTGGGTCTCCAGCGCGTAGCCGATCCGGCCGTCGGTGACCACGACCCCGCCGTAGGAGTCGAACGGGTACGGCCCGAACCGGCTGGCCAGGAAGTCGGCGATCTCGCCCGTGCGGGCCAGCGAGGCGGCCTCCGGCCCGGTCGCCGGCAGGCTCGCCGGGACCGCCGTGACGATCGGCTTGCCGGCGTGCATGCCGCTGCGCACCCGGTAGTCGCCGATCACCAGGGTCGTCAGGTAGCTGGCCATCGGCGACCGCTCGGCCCAGCGCCAGGTGGTCCAGCCGGCGGCGCTGGTCCTCTCCCCCGGCACCCCGTTGCTCAGCGCGGCCAGCCCGTCCGGCACGGTCACCTCGATGTCGTACGTGGCCTTGTCGGACGGGTGGTCGTTGACCGGGAACCAGGTGGCCGCCGACCAGGGCTGGCCGAGGGCGATCGCGCCGTCGGCGGTGTGCAGGAAGCCGCCGCTGCCGAGCTGCCCGTCGGCCTTCGCCGCCGGCACGCCGGAGTAGTCCACCTCCACGGTGAACCGGGATCCCTCGGAAAGGCCGTCGCGCGGGGTGACGACCAGCTCGTCGCCGTCGCGGGCGGACCCGGCCGGCCGGCCGTCGACGGCCACCCGCGACACGTCCAGGCCGGCGAGGTCCAGGTTGAACCGGGACAGCCCGGCGGTCGCGGTGGCCGTGAGCGCGGCCCGCCCGGAGAGCCGGTCGGTGGCCGGGTCGTAGCGGACGGCGAGCCGGTAGCCCGCGACGTCGTAGCCGCCGTTGCCGGCCCCCGGCACGTACGGGTCGGCGAGGTCGGCCGCCCCCGGCCGGAAGCCGCCCCGCTCGTCGCCCTCGGTGCAGGCCGCGAACACCAGGGCCGCGACGACGGCGACGGCGAGCGCGGGGCGGATCCGACGGCGGGTACGACGCACCGGCCGAGCCTATCGGCGCGGCCGGTGCGGATGGTGCTGCTTGCGCAGGTCAGCGGTCGAGGACCAGGCCGACCTTCTGGAACTCCTTGAGGTCGCGGTAGCCGCACTTGGCCATCGCGCGGCGCAGGCCCCCGAAGAGGTTGAGCTGGCCGTCCGGCTCGTCGGCAGGGCCGAAGAGCAGCTGCTCCATCGAGCCGAGCGGGTCACCGGCGGTCTCGAACGCACCCCGGGGCAGCGACGGGTGGCTGGCGGCGGAGTGCCACCAGGCGCCGCCGGCCGGCGCCTCGGCGCAGAGCGACAGCGGCTCGCCGAGCATCACCGCGTCGGCGCCGCAGCCGAGGGCCTTGGCGATGTCGCCCGAGGTCTGGATGTCGCCGTCGGCGATCAGGTGCACGTACCGGCCGCCGGTCTCGTCGAGGTAGTCCCGGCGGGCCGCCGCCGCGTCGGCGATCGCGGTCGCCATCGGCACCCGGATGCCCAGCACCGACTCGGTGGTCGACCACTCGTCGCCGCCGATGCCGACGATCACGCCGGCCGCGCCCGTACGCATCAGGTGCAGCGCCGTCTTGTAGTCGGTGCAGCCGCCCACGACGACCGGGAGGTCCAGGTCGGCGATGAACTCCTTGAGGTTGAGCGGCTCGTCGGTGGTCGAGACGTGCTCGGCGGAGACGATGGTGCCCTGGATGACCAGGATGTCCACGCCGGCGTCGAGGATCACCGGGGCCAGCGCCAGGGTGTGCTGCGGGGAGACCCGCACCGCCACCGTGCCGCCCCCGGCGCGCAGCTCGCGGACCCGCTCGGCGATCAGGTCGGGGCGGATCGGCTCCGCGTACACCTCCTGGAGCCGCTTCGTGGTGCGGGCGTCCTCGTCGAGCCCGGACAGCTCATCCAGGACCTTGGTCGGGTTCTCGTAGCGCGTCCACAGGCCCTCGACGTTGAGCACGCCGAGGCCGCCGAGCTGGCCGAGCCGGACGGCGGAGGCCGGGCTCATCGTCGCGTCCGAGGGGTGCCCGACGCAGGGGATGCCGAACTGGTACGCGTCGAGCTGCCAGGCGGTGGAGACGTCGTCGACGTCCCGGGTGCGGCGGCTCGGCACGATGGCGATGTCGTCCAGGTGGTAGCCGCGCTGCGCGGTCTTGCCCAGCCCGATCTCGACCACGTCACGCATGGGGGACTCCAGTTGTCGCAGGGGGGATGGTCAGCGGGAGTGGTAGTTGGGCGCCTCGACCGTCATCTGGATGTCGTGCGGGTGGCTCTCCTTGAGCCCCGCCGCCGTGATCCGGATGAGCTGACCGCGGCGGTGCAGCTCGGGGATGCTCTCCGCGCCGACGTACCCCATCGCCGCGCGCAGCCCACCGGTGAGCTGGTGGGCGACCGCGGACAGCGGGCCCCGGTAGGGCACCTGGCCCTCCACGCCCTCGGGGACCAGCTTGTCCTCGGCGAGCACGTCCTGCTGGAAGTAGCGGTCCTTGGAGTAGGACTTGCCCTGGCCCCGGGACTGCATCGCGCCGAGCGAGCCCATGCCCCGGTAGGCCTTGTACTGCTTGCCGTTGATGAAGATCAGCTCGCCGGGGCTCTCCTCGCAACCGGCCAGCAGGCTGCCCAGCATCACCGTGTCGGCGCCCGCGACGAGCGCCTTGGCGATGTCGCCCGAGTACTGGATGCCGCCGTCGCCGATGACCGGGACGCCGGCCGGGCGCGCGGCGCGCGCGGCCTCCATGATCGCGGTGATCTGCGGTACGCCCACGCCCGCGACGATCCGGGTGGTGCAGATCGCGCCCGGCCCGACGCCGACCTTCACGCCGTCGGCGCCCGCCTCGACCAGCGCCCGGGCGCCCGCGTAGGTGGCGACGTTGCCGCCGACGATGTCGATCGTCACGTCCTTCTTGAGCTGGCGGACCATGTCCAGCACGGCCCGCTGGTGGCCGTGCGCGGTGTCCACGATCAGCACGTCGACGCCCGCGTCGACAAGCGCCCGGGCCCGCTTGTAGGCGTCGTCGCCCACCCCGACGGCGGCGGCGACCCGCAGTCGGCCGGCGTCGTCCTTGGTGGCGTTCGGGTACTGCTCGCTCTTGGTGAAGTCCTTGACCGTGATCAGCCCGCGCAGCCGGCCCGAGTCGTCGACGATCGGCAGCTTCTCGACCTTGTGCCGGCGCAGCAGTTCGAGGGCGTCGTCCTTGCTCACCCCGACCGGGGCGGTGACCAGCGGGGTACGGGTCATGATCTGGTGGACCGGGGTGGCCGGGTCGGAGACGAACCGCATGTCGCGGTTGGTGACGATGCCGACCAGCTGGCCCTCGCCGTCCACGACGGGCACCCCGGAGATGCGGTAGCGCCCGCAGAGGGAGTCGACGTCGCGCAGCGTGTCGTCGGGGCTGGCGGTCACCGGGTTGGTGATCATGCCGGACTCGGAGCGCTTCACCAGGTCGACCTGGAGCGCCTGGTCCTCCAGGGAGAGGTTGCGGTGCAGTACGCCGATGCCGCCCTGGCGGGCCATGGCGATCGCCATCCGGGCCTCGGTCACCGTGTCCATCGCGCTGGAGAGCAGCGGGATCGACAGGTTGATGTTGCGGGTCAGCTTCGTCACCGTGTTGACCCGGCTGGGCACCACGTCCGACTCGCCCGGCTGGAGCAGCACGTCGTCGAAGGTCAACCCGAGCGGAACCACCCGGGCGGAGCCGGCGGGCAGCTCCGGCAGGTGGCCGCCCAGCTCGCCGCTGTCGGCGCCGGCCGGAAGATCGGTGCTGGGCGAAAATTCCACGATTGCTCCCCTGAGCTGCTCGGACGGGCTTCAGCGAGGTGGCGCGGGCGGGCACCGGCACACGCCGGGTGACGGGCGCGTCGTCCCATCGTACCCACCGACCCGCGGCGCTCCCGGCCGGTGGCGGCCCAGGTCACCGACGGCCGGGGGCGGACGCGGCCCTGGCGTTGGGTCTACGGTGAGGGGGTGCACGACGAGCCCATCGACCCCTTCAACGGCGACCCGGCTGATCCGGCCGCCGGCCTGCACGATCCGGGCGACGACGCCCCACTCGACCCGCTGACGGACGTCGAGCGACAGGACGTGCTGGAGGATCTCGCCGACCTGGAGATCTACCAGGCGCTGCTGGCGCCGATCGGGGTGCGCGGGCTGGTCATCGAGTGCGAGGACTGCCGGGAGCCGCACTACTTCGACTGGGACCTGCTGCGGGGCAACCTTCGCCACCTGCTCAGCTCGGGGCGGCCCCGGGTGCACGAGCCGGCCTACGACCCCGACCCGGACCACTACGTCACCTGGGACTACGCCCGCGGCTACGCCGACGGGGTGCACGACACCCTGACCGAGGGTGCCGACGAGGAGCCCGACGCCGAACGCTGAGGCGGCCGGGGCCGCACCGGGTGGGCTCAGCCCGCCCGCCCGGCTCCGCGCGCCGAGGCCTTCCGGCGTGCCGTGAGGCTCAGGCCGCCGCCCGGCTCCGCGCGCCGGGGCCTTGCGGCCGGCCGTACGGCTCAGGCCACCAGGCCGGCGCGGAAGCCGGCCGCCACGGCGTGCGCGCGGTCCCGCGCACCGAGCTTGCGGAACAGCCGCCGGGCGTGGGTCTTCACGGTGTCCTCCGAGACGAACAGCTCCCGGCCGATCTCGGCGTTGCTCTTGCCCTCCGCCATGCCCAGCAGCACCTGGAGTTCGCGTTCGGTGAGCCCGACCTGGGACCGCCGCGCGGGCCGGGCCCGCCCCGCCGCCCCGGGGGGCGTGGCCTCCGCCGGCTCGTCGGCGGGCTCGGCCGGGTCGTCGCCGCGCTGCGCCGGCACCACCGTCGGCGTGCCGCCCGGGCTGTCGGGGGCCGTCGCCGACCAGGTGGGACCCGGTTCGGCAGGCGGCCGGCCGGCCTGGCCGGTACGGGCGGGACCGCCGACCGCCGCGGTGTCCCGGGCCGGGTCGGTGACCGGGCGCCGGGCCGCCCGGCCGGGCGACGAGAGCAGCAGCAGGGCCTTGGCCACCGCGCTGGTCAGGTCCTGGTCGACGCCCTGGATGAGGCCCCGCGCGCCCGCGCTGATGGTGGCCGCGGCGGCCTCCGACTCCTCGGTGCCGAGCAGCAGCACGGAGGCCTGCGGCGCGCGGGCGAGCACCCGCCGGACGAAGCCCGCGCTGTCCGGCCGGGTGAGGGCCGTGTCCGCGAGCACCACGTCGGCGGGCCGCTCGGCGAGCCGCAGCATCACCTCGGGATCCGAGACCGCCGTCCGCACCACGGCGGACAGCCCGAGCCGTGCCGCCGCGGACGCGAGATGCTGCGCCGCGAGCGGTGTCCGAACGCACACGAGAACCGTACGCACAGTGGTCTCCTCTCCGTCCAGAAGCAGACCATGAGGGGGTCGGGTCGCGAGGGGGTTCGGGCAATCCAACGAACTTTTCCGACAAGTGGGGCATATGCCGCTACTTGCCGGAAGTTTTCGATCACAGGTGTGTGAGCCGGCGACGCCCCGGGTACGGAGGTCCCAGGCCGGAAACGGCGCGCCTGCGCGGACCGTCGCCCGGACGCCGATTCACCAGGATCTGCGCGGTGCCGCGCGGGAGGAGGGGTGCTGATGTCGAACGTACGCAGACTGCCCGGACCCATCGTCGACCTCTGGGACTGGCAGCGGCTCGGTGCCTGCCGGGGCCGGGACAGCGCGCAGTTCTTCCACCCGGACGGGGAGCGTGGCTCGTCCCGCCTGCGCCGGGAGTCCGGCGCGAAGGCCGTCTGCCGCGCCTGCCCGGTCCGGGCCGAGTGCGCCGCCCACGCCCTCGCCGTGCGCGAGCCGTACGGCGTGTGGGGCGGCTTCAGCGAGTCCGAGCGGCTGCGGCTGCTCGCCGTCGGCTGGGAGGACCTGGCCGACCGCCGCCAGAGCCGGGTGGACGTGGCCCGACTGGAGGCCCGCCTGGGCCAGCCGCACCGGTCGACCGTCCCCGCCCAGCGCAAGATCGCCTGAACCGGCGGCCTCTCAGACCACACCGACGCCGCGTCCCCGCACCCGGGGGACGCGGCGTCGCGGCGTTTCCGGCCGCGCGCACCCCGTGCCCGGGAGGACGCTCAGCGCACCGTGACGGTGACGGTGTGCCAGCCGGTGGCGCCGTCCGGGGCGACCGCCTGCCGCCGTCCGGTCTGCGTCTCGCCGGTGACGTCGGTCGCCCGGACGGAGAGGGTGTGCTCCCCCGGCGTGGCGTCCCACCGCCACGACCACTGGACCCAGGTGTCCACCGAGACCACGGGAGCCAGCTCCGCCTCGCGCCACGGCCCGTCGTCGACGCGTACCTCGACGCGGCGGATGCCGCGGTGCTGCGCCCAGGCCACCCCGGCCACCGTGACCACGCCGGCGGTGAGCCGGTTGCGCGGGCGGGGCGTGTCGATCCGGGACTGGGTCTTCACCGGCCCCTGCGCCGACCAGCCGCGCGGCACCCAGTACGCGTCGAAGTCCGCGAAGCTGGTCAGCTCCAGCTCGGTCACCCACTTGCAGGCCGACACGTAGCCGTACAGGCCGGGCACCACCATCCGCGCGGGGAAGCCGTGCCGCACCGGCAGCGGCTCGCCGTTCATCCCCACCGCCAGCAGCGCGTCGCGCCCGTCCCGGAGCACCGCGGTCGGCGTGCCGCAGGTCCACCCGTCCACCGAGCGGCCGACGACCTGGTCGGCGCCCTCCTCCGGCTCGGCCTCGTCGAGCAGCTCCCGGATCGGCACGCCCAGCCAGCGCGCGTTGCCGACGAGGTCCCCGCCCACCTCGTTGGAGACGCAGGCGAGGGTGACGTACCGCTCGACCATCGGGCGGGCGAGCAGGTCGGCGAAGCTCAGCTCGATCTCGTTGCGTACCCGGCCGTGGATGCGCAGCCGCCAGGTCTCCGGGTCCACCTGTGGCAGCACCAGCGCGGTGTCGATCCGGTAGAAGCCGAAGTTCGGCGTGACGTACGGGGCGAGCTGGGTCAGCGACAGGTCCGCCCCCGCCGGCACCGCCGGGGCGGGCGCCGCCGGGGCGGGCAGCACGACGGCCTCCCGGGCCGCCGACACCCCCCGCCGGCCGGCGAGCCACCGACCGCCGAGCCCGGCCACCCCGGCCGCGCCGACCAGCAGGCCGGCCCCGGTCAGGAACCGTCGCCGCGACGCCGGGTCGCTGGGCTCCAACGGCTGCGCAGGCGCCACGGCGGGCCCCTCGGCCGTGGGCGGCGACGCGGGCGCCTCGGCGGTGGGCGACGGCGCCGGCCCCTCGGCCGTGGGCGGCGGCGCGGGAGCCACGGTGGGCGGTGGTGTGGGCGGGGACCAGGGCCACGGGTCGAGTTCGAGCGGACCGGCGACGAAGGCCCAGAGCACCGCCGCCCCGAGCCCGGCGCCGACCAGCGAGGGCAGCGCGTCGGTGGGCCCGGCGCCGGGCCGGGTCACGGCGGCGGCCACGCCGAGGGCGGCGAAGGCGGCGATGCCGGCGAGGCCGATCGCCAGCCGGCGCAGGGAGAGCACGCCGAGCAGCGCGGCGAAGGCGGCGAGCAGCAGACCCGTCCCGACCAGTAGCGCGACCTTGTCGTACGTGCCGAAGAGGGCGATGCCGAGCTGCTTGAGCGGCTCGGGCACCGTGTCGACCACGAGCCCTCCGACGGCGACCAGCGGCGCCGAACGGGGACCGGTCAGCACCGCCACCAGCTCGGCGGAGCCGATCGCCACCGCGGCGGCGGTGACCCCGGCCAGGGCGGCGTAGCCGCGCGTCGTGCTGCTCATCGGGCCAGTGTTTCCGATGCACCGGCCGGCCGGTAGTCGCGCCGGCGCCCGCGAAGGCGTCGGGGCGCACCGTCACGCGGACGGTGCGCCCCGACGAGGCGTACGGCGAGGGTCAGAAGCCCGGGCCGTGCTGGTGGCCGTGGCCGTGGCTGTGGCCGTGCCCACCGGCGGCGGCCGGCTCGGCCTTCTCCGGCTTCTCCACCACGAGGCTCTCCGTGGTGAGCAGCAGGCCGGCGATCGACGCGGCGTTGGTGACCGCGTTGCGGGTCACCTTCACCGGGTCGAGGATGCCGGCCTTCGCCAGGTCGACGTACTCGCCGGTGGCGGCGTCGAGGCCGTGGCCCCACTCCTTGCCGGCGACCTTGTTCACGACGACGTAGCCGTCGTGGCCGGCGTTCTGCGCGATCCAGCGCAGCGGCTCGACCAGCGCCTTGCGCACGATCGAGACGCCGACCTTCTCGTCACCGGTGAAGCCGAGGTCGTCGTCGAGCGCCGGCAGGATCTGCACCAGGGCGGCGCCACCGCCGGGGACGGTGCCCTCCTCGACCGCGGCCTTGGTGGCGGCGATCGCGTCCTCGATGCGGTGCTTGCGCTCCTTCATCTCGACCTCGGTCGCGGCACCGACCTTGATGACCGCGATGCCGCCGGAGAGCTTGGCCAGCCGCTCGGCGAGCTTCTCCCGGTCCCAGTCGGAGTCCGAGGCCTCGATCTCCTTGCGGATCTGCGCGACCCGGTCGGCGACCTCGCTCGACTTGCCACCACCGTCGACGACCGTGGTGTTCTCCTTGTCGACCACCACGCGCCGGGCGGTGCCGAGCACCTCCAGGCCCACCTGGTCGAGCTTGTAGCCCAGCTCGGGCGCGACCAGCTCGGCGCCGGTGAGGATCGCCATGTCCTGGAGCATCGCCTTGCGCCGGTCACCGAAGCCGGGGGCCTTGACCGCGCAGACCTTGAGGGTCTTGCGGATCGAGTTGACCACCAGCGTCGACAGCGCCTGGCCGTCGACGTCCTCGGCGATGATCAGCAGCGGCTTGCTGTTCTGGAGGACCTTCTCCAGCAGCGGCAGCAGCTCCTCGATCGCCGAGATCTTCTGGGTCGTGATCAGGATGTACGGGTCCTCCAGGACCGACTCCTGCGACTCCATGTCGGTGACGAAGTTCGGCGAGATGAAGCCCTTGTCGAACTGGAGACCCTCGGTCACGTCCAGCTCGGTGTGCAGGGCGGAGCCCTCCTCGACGGTGATGACACCGTCGCGGCCGACCCTCTCCATCGCCTCGGCGATCAGCTCGCCGATGGTGGCGTCCTGCGCGGAGATCGTCGCGACGTGCGCGATCGACTTCTTGTCGGCGACGTCGACCGCGCGGCCGAGCAGCGCCTCGGAGACCTTGGCGGCCGCCGCGTCGATGCCCCGCTTGAGGCCGGCCGGGTTGGCGCCGGCCGTGACGTTGCGCAGGCCCTCGCGGACCATCGCCTGGGCCAGCACGGTGGCGGTGGTGGTCCCGTCGCCGGCGACGTCGTTGGTCTTGGTCGCCACCTCCTTGACCAGCTGCGCACCGAGGTTCTCGTAGGGGTTGGTGAGCTCGATCTCCTTGGCGATGGTCACGCCGTCGTTGGTGATCGTGGGCACACCGAACTTCTTGTCCAGGACGACGTTGCGCCCGCGTGGGCCGAGGGTGACCTTGACCGCGTCCGCGAGGGCGTTGACACCGTGCTCGAGCAGGTGCCGGGCGTCGTCCGAGAAGCTCAGGATCTTCGCCATGAATGTCCCTTCGAAGCGTTGTCGCCCCGGCCCGGCGAGCCGGACCGGGGCGACGACACTGATCGGTTGCTTACTTCTCGATGACCGCGAGGACGTCGCGGGCGGAGAGCACCAGGTACTCCTCGCCGGCGTACTTGACCTCGGTGCCGCCGTACTTCGAGTAGAGGACGGTGTCGCCGACCTTCACGTCGACCGGCACGCGGTTGCCCTTGTCGTCGATCCGGCCCGGGCCGACAGCGAGGACGGTGCCCTCCTGCGGCTTCTCCTTGGCGGTGTCGGGGATCACGATGCCGGAGGCGGTGGTGGTCTCGGCCTCGTTCGCCTGGACCACGATGCGGTCCTCGAGCGGCTTGATCGCAACCTTGGTCGCGGTAGTCACGGGCATACCCTCCTGGGGTACTGGTTTCGTTACCGGTCGGCGCGCCGACCGGCGTCAATCTGCCACATGCCACCGGGCGGGGCCGTCGTCGCGGGTGCCGGTCCGCCTGGCGTTCAGCGCCCGGGCCACGAGGCCCGGAAGCTGGCACCCTCAGGGCGAGAGTGCTAATCGCAGGTTATTCCTCGGCTAGCACTCCGTCAAGGAGAGTGCCAACCCGGCGGCCGGCGCGTCGGGTCCGCCGACCACAATGTCCGGGTGGATCTCGACCAGCTCGCCGCCCTGCGTACGCCCGAGGGGTCGGCCGCGCTCGCCGCGGCCGCGCGGGTGGCCGGCGGCGACCCGCTGACCGCGGCGGCCGCGCTCCGCTCGACCGGGCTGCCGGCCGGCCTGGCGTCGGCCGCCCTCACCCAGGCCGAGCTGCGGCGCCGGGCCGTCGGCAAGTTCGGGCCAGCGGCGGCGGGGATGTTCCTCACCCGGGCCGGGCTGGAGCAGGCCACGCGGGGCGTCGTCGCGGCGCGGCGGGCCGAGCGGCTGCGGGCCGCCGGGGTGCGCGCGCTCGCCGACCTCGGCTGCGGCCTCGGCGCGGACGCGCTCGCCGCGGCCCGCGCCGGCATCCGGGTGTACGGCGTGGAGGCCGACCCGCTGACCGCCGCGATGGCCGCCGCGAACGCCGAGGCGGCCGGGCTGGCCGAGCTGTTCACGGTGGAGTGCGGCGACGCCACGGCGTTCGACGTGGACCGGGTCGACGGGGTGTTCTGCGACCCGGCGCGGCGCAGGGCGGGCACCGGGCGGCGGATCTTCGACCCGAACGCCTACTCCCCGCCCTGGGACTTCGTGGTCGGGCTGGCCGAGCGGGTGCCGCACACCGTCGTGAAGGTGGCGCCCGGCATCGACCACGCGCTGGTCCCGGCGGGCGCCGAGGCGGAGTGGGTGAGCGTCGACGGCGACCTGGTCGAGGCGGCCCTGTGGTGCGGCGAGCTGGCGCGGGTCCCCCACCGCGCCACCCTGCTGCGCGGCAGCCGACGGCCCCCCGTCGACGACTCCGGCGCGGGAGGGGGGCCCGCCGATCGACCGGCCGGCTCCTGCGAGCTGACCGGCTCCGGCGCCGCCGAGGCGGCCGTCGGCCCGGCGCGCCGGTTCCTGTACGACCCCGACCCGGCGGTGGTCCGCGCGCACCTGGTCGCGGAGCTGGCGGAGACGCTCGGCGCGACGCTGGCCGACCCGAGCATCGCCTACCTCTACGCGGACGCGCCGACACCGACGCCGTTCGCCCGCTGCCTGGAGGTCACCGACGTGCTGCCGTTCTCGCTCAAGCGGCTGCGGGCGTTGCTGCGGGAGCGTCGGGTCGGGCGGGTGGAGATCCTCAAGCGCGGGTCCGCCCTGGAGCCGGAGAAGCTCCGCCGGGACCTGCGACTGGCCGGGGACGAGGCGGCCAGCCTGGTGCTGACCCGGGTCACCGGGGCGCCGACGGTGCTGCTCTGCCGGCCGGTCGGGTAGCGCGCGGGACAGTTGCGCGCCGGCGTCGACGGTCCGGCCCTTTCGGCTCGCGGGTCGCGCGGGGCCGGGTTAGCTTGACCGTCATGGCGGGACAGGGCACTCCGGCGACCGCGCTGCTGACGAAGCGGAAGGTCGCCCACAGCACCCATCCGTACGACGTCTCCCCGGACGCCCCGAACTACGGCGCGCTGGTCGCGGCGGCGCTGGGGGTGCCGCCGGAGCGGGTGTTCAAGTCGCTGGTCGCCGAGGTCGACGGCGCGCTGACGGTGGCGGTCGTGCCGGTCACCGGCGAGCTGGACCTCAAGGCGCTCGCGGCGGCGGTCGGCGGCAAGCGGGCCGCCATGGCCGACCGGACGGTGGCCGAACGGGCCACCGGCTACGTGCGCGGCGGGATCAGCCCGCTCGGCCAGCGTCGGTGGCTGCCCACGGTGCTCGACTCGTCGGCGCTCGACCATCCCACCGTCTACGTCTCGGCGGGCCGGCGCGGCCTCCAGCTCCAGCTCGCCCCGCAGGATCTGGTGACGCTCACCGGGGCGACCACGGCCCCGCTGTCGACCCGCTGAGCTGCGCCGCTCCGGCGACATCGAGAGAGCGCTCCCCCATCCGGCGTCGGCCAGGTGTCAGGGACGTTGCTGAATTGTTACTGCCGACAACAAACTCGCGACCTCGGTGCTCTTGTGCCCACACCGCCGCGCGGAATACGTTGCCGGACACAACAAACCAACATCATCCCCCACCCCCGAAAGGACCCTGCTGATGCGCAAGGGCTTCCTCACCTTCGCTGCCGTGGGCCTGCTGGCCACCGGCGGCCTGACCGCCTGCGGCGACGACTCCGGTTCCGAGGCCGGCGGCTCCACCGAGAAGAAGCCGAAGATCGGCGTGATCCTGCCGGACAGCAAGTCCTCCGCCCGCTGGGAGGGCGCGGACCGCAAGTTCCTGGAGGAGGCGTTCAAGGCCGCCGGCGTCGACTACGACATCCAGAACGCCCAGGGCGACAAGACGGCGTTCCAGACCATCGCCGACCAGATGATCACCAACGGCGTCACCGCCCTGATGATCGTCAACCTGGACTCCGGCACCGGCAAGGCCGTGCTCGACAAGGCCAAGTCCCAGGGTGTGGCGACCATCGACTACGACCGGCTCACGCTGGGCGGCTCGGCCACCTACTACGTCAGCTTCGACAACGAGGTCGTCGGCAAGCTCCAGGGCGAGGGCCTGAGCAAGTGCCTGACCGACAAGGGCGCCAAGAACCCGGTCGTGGCCTACCTGAACGGCTCCCCGACCGACAACAACGCCACGCTGTTCAAGAACGGGTACGACTCGGTGCTCAAGCCGAAGTTCGACTCGAAGGAATACACCAAGGGCCCGGACCAGAACGTGCCGGAGTGGGACAACACCCAGGCCGCCACGATCTTCGAGCAGATGCTGACCCAGACCGGCGGCAAGATCGACGGCGTGCTCGCCGCCAACGACGGCCTCGGCAACGCGGCCATCTCGGTGCTGAAGAAGAACAAGCTCAACGGCAAGGTCCCGGTGACCGGCCAGGACGCCACCACGCAGGGCCTGCAGAACATCCTCGCCGGCGACCAGTGCATGACCGTCTACAAGGCGATCAAGGAGGAGGCGAAGGCCGCCTCGGACCTGGCCATCGCGGTGGCCAAGGGTGAGAAGAAGGAGACCAGCCAGACGGTCAAGGACCCGGAGGGCGGCCGGGACGTCCCGGCGGTGCTGCTCACCCCGAAGCTGATCTTCAAGGAGAACGTCAAGGACGTCATCGCCGACGGCTTCGTCACCAAGGACGAGGTCTGCGCCGGGGCGTACGCCAAGCTCTGCGCCGACGCCGGCATCAGCTGACCCGTACCCGCTTCCACGCGCACGCCGCCCGGCACGGACCCTGTGCCGGGCGGCGGTTCGCGCCGGACGGGATCCGAGACCTCCCCTCCACCTGAAGGAGACCCCCCGTGTCCGCAACCCCCCTGCTGGAACTACGCGGGATCGACAAGAGCTTCGGTCCCGTCCAGGTCCTGCGCGACGTCGCCTTCGCCGCCCACCCGGGCGAGGTGACCGCGCTGGTCGGCGACAACGGCGCCGGCAAGTCGACCCTCGTCAAGTGCATCAGCGGCATCTACCCCACCGACGCGGGCGAGTTCCGCTTCGACGGGCGGCCGGTGACCATCAACAGCCCCCGCGACGCCGCCGCGCTCGGCATCGAGGTCGTCTACCAGGACCTCGCGCTCTGCGACAACCTCGACATCGTGCAGAACATGTTCCTCGGCCGGGAGAAGCGCAGCGGCATCGTGCTCGACGAGCCGACCATGGAGCAGATGGCCGCCGACACCCTCGCCGGGCTGAGCGTGCGGACCGTGAAGTCGCTGCGGCAGCACGTCTCCAGCCTCTCCGGCGGCCAGCGGCAGACCGTCGCGATCGCCAAGGCCGTGCTCTGGAACAGCCGGCTCGTCATCCTCGACGAGCCCACCGCCGCGCTCGGCGTCGCGCAGACCGCCCAGGTGCTCGAACTGGTCCGTCGGCTCGCCGACAACGGCCTGGCCGTGGTGCTCATCTCGCACAACATGAACGACGTCTTCGCCGTCTCCGACCGGATCGCCGCGCTCTACCTCGGCCAGATGGTCGCCCAGGTGAAGACCACCGACATCACCCACTCGCAGGTGGTCGAGCTGATCACCGCGGGCCGCTCCGGCGGGCTCGGGCTCGCCGCCGCCGAGCCGGCCAACGGCGGCAACGGGCACGGCGCGGAGCCGGCCGGCAGCAACCCAGGAGGCGTCCGATGATCACCACCGTCGTGCACAAGGACGGCCCCGCGTCCGTCACACCGCCGCCCACCCTCGGCAGTCACGTCCGCAACTACGTCAGCCGGGTCCGCGGCGGCGACATCGGCGCGCTGCCCGCCGTGCTCGGCCTGGTCGTGCTCTGCACGGTCTTCTCGATCATGCAGCCGACGTTCCTCAGCGCCGGCAACTTCGCCAACCTGTTCACCCAGGGTGCCGCGGTCACGCTGATCGCGATGGGGCTGGTATTCGTCCTGCTGCTCGGCGAGATCGACCTCTCCGCCGGCTTCGCCAGCGGCGTCTGCGCCGCCATCCTCGCCAACGTCGTCACCGTGCTCGGCTACCCCTGGTACGTGGCCGTGCTCGCCGCGATCGTCACCGGCGTGGTGATCGGCACCACCCTCGGCTTCCTGGTCGCGAAGATCGGCATCCCGTCCTTCGTGGTGACCCTCGCCGGGTTCCTCGCCTTCCAGGGCATCGTGCTGATGCTGATGGAGGAGGGCGCCAACATCTCCGTCCGCGACGAGGTGCTGGTGGCCATCTCCAACCGCAACCTCCCGCCCGTCCTGGGCTGGCTGCTGGCCGCGGTGGCGGTCGCCGGCTACGCGGCCGTGCAGCTGCTGCGGCACCGTACGCGGGCCGCCCGGGGCCTGGTGACCGACCCGGTCGCGGTGGTGTTCGCCCGCATCGGCGGGTTGGCGCTCGTCCTCGGCGTCGCGGTCTTCATCCTCAACCTGGAGCGCAGCCGCAACGTCGTGATCAGCTCGCTCAAGGGCGTGCCGATCGTGGTGCCGATCATCGCGGTGCTGCTGGTCTTCTGGACCTTCGTGCTCCAGCGCACCAGCTACGGCCGGCACGTCTACGCTGTGGGCGGCAACAAGGAGGCGGCGCGCCGGGCCGGCATCAACGTGGACCGCATCCGCATCTCGGTCTTCGTCATCTGCTCCTCGATGGCGGCTGTCGGCGGTATCGTCGCCGCCAGCCGGGCCAACTCGGTGGACCCCAACACGGGTGGCAGTGACGTACTGCTCTACGCGGTCGGCGCGGCGGTCATCGGGGGCACCAGCCTCTTCGGCGGCAAGGGCCGGGTGCTCGACGCCGTCCTCGGTGGCGCGGTCGTCGCGGTCATCGACAACGGAATGGGCCTGATGGGATACAGCTCGGGGGTGAAGTACGTGGTCACCGGCGTGGTGCTGCTGCTCGCCGCGAGCGTGGACGCGTTCTCCCGCCGGCGTTCCACCGCCACCGGCAACCGTTGACCGCGCGGCACCGGAAGTGACGACGGCGATGCGCGCAGGACCGAGCCAGGACGAGATCCGTCGGCAGAACCTGGGCGCGTTGCTGCGGTACGTGCACGTGCACGGGGCCACCACCCGCGCCGAGCTCACCACCACGCTGGGGCTCAACCGCAGCACCATCGGCGCGCTGACCGCCGACCTCGCCGGCGCCGGGCTGGTCAGCGAGGGGACGCCGAAGGAGACCGGCCGGGCCGGACGACCGTCGCTGGTCGTCCGGCCCGAGTCGGACCGGGTGCACGCGTACGCGTACAGCATCGAGGTGGACCGGCTGCGGGCCGCGCGGATCGGTCTCGGCGGCGCGGTGCTCGACCGCCGGGAACTGGACCGCCCCCGGGGTCTGACCGCCGCGGAGGCCGCCCCGCTGCTGGCCGGGGCGGTCAAGGAGATGCAGCAGAGCGCGCCGGCGGACGCCGTCTGCGTCGGCGCGGGCGTCGCGGTCTGCGGCATGGTCCGGCGCGACGACGGGCTGGTCCGGCTCGGCCCGACCACCGGGTGGGTGGACGAGCCGATCGGCGCGGCACTCGGCGCCGAGCTGGGCTGCGACGTGCCGGTCACGGTCGGCAACGTGGCCGACGTGGCGGCCTTCGCCGAGCACGCCCGGGGCGCGGCGGCCGGCTGCGACAACGTCATCTACCTGTACGGGGACGTGGGCGTCGGCGCCGGCATCATCGCCGGCGGGCGCCGGCTGACCGGGCACGGCGGCTACGGCGGCGAGGTCGGCCACATGGTGGTCGTCCGGGACGGCGCGCCCTGCGAGTGCGGCTCCCGGGGGTGCTGGGAGACCGAGATCGGCGAGTACGCGCTGCTGCGCGCCGCCGGCCGCTCCGACGCGCGGGGCCGCGACGCGCTGCTGGCCGTCTTCGACGCCGCCGACCGGGGCGACCTGCGGGCGCAGACGGCGGTACGTCAGGCCGGCGACTGGCTCGGCTTCGGGGTGGCCAACCTGGTGAACATCTTCAACCCGGAGATGGTCATCTTCGGCGGCGGCATGCGGGACCTCTACCTCGCGGCGGCGGCCCAGGTACGCAGCCGGCTCAACTCGATCGCCCTGCCGGCCTGCCTGGAGCACGTCCGGCTGCGCACCCCGAAGCTCGGCGACGACGCGACCCTCATCGGCGCCGCCGAACTGGCCTTCGAACGCCTGCTCGCCGACCCTCTCGACGTCGGCTGACCGGTCCCGCCCCGCCCCGGGCGGACCGTGGACAGGGTCCGGGAGCCGGCGGGGCGGTCCGGTGAACCGATCGGCCGGCCCGTCCGTACCAGTGCGCGGACGGGCGAAGGCGGAGGCGTCGCCCGGCCCGGACTCGTTTTCGGACCGGACCGAGGAGACACCACGGACATGGCACCGCTCAGATCCGCCCGTCGCCGGCAGGGGCACCGCAGCAGTCGCCTGGCGGCGCTGCTCGTCACGATCGCCGCCGGGCTCGGGGTGCTGCCCGGCGCGGCCGTCGCCGCGCCGGGCGGTCAACAGCTCAACGCGGCCGACGCCGCCCTGCTCAACGGGGTACGCCTGGCCGGGCTCTGGGAGATGCCGGCCGGGCAGATGGCCGCCGACAAGGGGCAGAGCGCGAAGGTACGCGAGATCGGCGCCGGCATCGCCACCGAGCACGAGGAACTGGACCGCCTCACGGTCGAGGCGGCCAACAAGCTCGGGGCGAGCATCCCGAGCGACCCGACGGCCGAGCAGAAGGGCTGGCTGACGGAGATGCAGAACGCCTCCGGCGCCCGCTTCGACCAGATCTTCGTCACCCGGCTCCGGGTCGCCCACGGCAAGATCTTCCCGGTCATCGGGGCGGTCCGCGCCAGCACCCGCGAACCGGTGATCCGCAAGCTCGCCGACGACGCCAACCGGTTCGTCCTGCACCACATGCAGATGCTGGAGAGCACCGGGCTGGTCCGCTGGCCGGAACTGCCGCCGGCCGCCCTGCCCGCGCCGGGCGACGACGGCCTGCTCGCCGCCGCCTCCGCCAACTCCGGCCCGCCGATCGGGGTCAGCAGCACGGTGGTCTGGCTGGTCTTCCTCGCCGCCCTCGGTACGGGAGGCATCGCCACGTACCGCATCCTGCGCCGCACCTGACCGACCGCCCGCGCCGGGGAGGGCGCGGCCGGGCTCCTACCGGCCGCTGTTCCCACCGACCGCTGCGCCGGCTGCCCGGGCCCGGTGCCCGGCGCTCTGGCCGTCCCCTGACCGGCTGCCCGCAGTTCCTGGCTCATGGCCCGGCTGCCCAGGATGGCCTGGCTGCCCACGGTCCGGCTGCACGCAGCCGGCCGCACCCGCTCCGGTCACCGGCGGACGGGCCGCGCATCACCGTCAGTGACTACCGCAGGCATTCTTCCCGCCGCCGACGGTCACCTGGTTCGCCCCTTTGCTCTGCAGCCATCGACGCACCAGCTACCCAGCGTGGCTGGTGCGTCGGCGGCTGCAGAGCAAAGGGGGCGCGGGGTGAGGTGGCAGGCGCGGCTACCGGGAAGAGAATTCACTGGTCAAGAGATCGTGGGTCGGAATCGGTCACGCTCGCGCCCGAGAACCGGGCGGAAATGACTACCCTGCGTGCCGACGGCAGCCTCTCCGTCCGTCTCGTCACGCTGAGTACCGGTAGTGCCTCGCCGCCGACCGCGCGTGGGCCTCCACGCCCACCCCGCCGAGACGTCCGGACGTGCGGTGGGAGGGCCGGGCACGCTACTCGTTGAGCTCGGGTCCCAGCAGCCGGATCTCCTCGATGTCGAGGACCGCCTGCAACTCCCGCAGGACGATGTCGTCGATCTCGTTCGTGTCCCGCATCCTGGTGATCTCGCGCCGCTTGTGTTCGAGCACGGCGAGCCGCAGCCGCCGGTCGACCTCCCGGGCCTGCTCCGCCGACTGGCTCTCGTCGGTGGAGCGGACGTCGTCGAGGTGTTGCTCGTAGTCCGCCCGGACCCGGTCGACCGCGTCCGGCGTCGCGCCGAGCCGGTCCGCGACCTCGGGCAGCACCGCCAGCGCGGCCTCGGTGGCACGCGTCCGGGCCAGTCGTAGCTCGCCGGCCCGTCGGATGTCGCCGACCAGGCCCGCCCACCCGACGACGGCGGGCAGCGTGGTGCCCTGGATCAGCATCGTCAGCAGGATGACCACGGCGGTGGCGAAGATGATCAGATCACGATCGTGCACACGTGTGCCGGTGGTCGTGGTCACCGGCACGGCGAGAGCGGCCGCGAGGGAGACCGCGCCCCGGAACCCCGCCCACCCGGCCGCCGTCCGCACCCGCCAGTTGACCCGCTCGTCCTGCTCCGCCGCCCGGCGGTCGACGACCAGGAAGGCGAACGCCGCCAGGTGGATCCACAGCATCCGGGTCAGCACGACCACGCCGGTCACCACCACCGCGATGACCAGCGCCCGCATCACCGACAGGCTGGTCACCCCGCGCAGGGCGCGCGGGATCTGCATCCCCAGGAGCACGAAGAGCCCGCCGTTGATCAGGAACGTGGCGAGGTCCCAGAAGCCGTACGCCAGCACCCGGGAGCGGGCCCGGATGACCCGGGGGGCGGCGTACGCCAGCATGAGGCCCGCGACCACCACCGCCAGGACGCCGCTCGCGTGCACGAACTCGGCGAGGAGGAAGGCGACGAACGGCGTGAGGACGCTCAGCGCGCCCTCGCGCAGCGGGTCGTCGAGCCGTCGCCGGACCAGGATCACCGCCCAGCCGACCAGCAGGCCGGCGGCGACGCCACCGGCCGACGCGAGGACGAACCGCTCGGTCAGCCCGAGCAACCCCGGCTCGGTGCCGCCCACGATCAGGCCCACTCCGACGGAGAAGAGCACCAGCGCGGTGCCGTCGTTGATCAGGCTCTCCGCGTGCAGGGTGGTCAGGATCCGGCGCGGCATCCGCTTGGCGAGGCCGGCGACCGCCGCCGCGTCGGTCGGCGCGAGCACCGCGCCCAGCACCCAGGCGGCGGCCGGGTCGACGCCGAACCGCTGCACGACGAGCGACACCGCGACCATCGTCGCCACCACCAGCCCCACCGCGAGCAACCCGATCGCGAGCAGGTTCGTGCGGATCTCACGCAGGCTGGTGGTGATGCTCTCCTTGTAGAGGATCGCCGGCAGGAACAGCAGCAGCACCACGTCGGGCTCCAGCACCACGTGGGACAGCGGCGGCAGGAGCGCGAGCAACGCGCCCATCGTGATGAGCAGGACCGGGGGCGCCACGCTGTACCGCCCGCCGAGGGTCGTGCCGATCAGCACCGTGACGCCAAGCACCACGATCAGTTCGAGACCGCCCACGTCGCACCCCCGTCACCGGCCGACGCCACGGCGCCGGGTACGCGCCGGTCGCCTGCCGCTCCACCATCGTGGTACGGCGGTCCGGCGCGGCACCCTCGAACCCGGAAACAGGCAACCTGCCCGACGGCGTCGACGGCGCCGTCCTCGGACGCGACACGCCGCACGCCGCGCGGCGCGTCAGGAGCCGGTGCCGTGCCAGGAGCGCCAGAGGGCCGCGTAGGAGCCGTCGGCCGCGACCAGCTCGTCGTGCGAGCCGATCTCGGCGATCCGGCCGTCCTCCACCACCGCCACGCGGTCGGCGTCGTGCGCCGAGAAGAGACGGTGCGCGATGGCCACGACCGTGCGGCCCTGGAGGACGGCCGCGAGGGACCGTTCCAGGTGCCGGGCGGCGCGGGGGTCGATCAGCGAGGTGGCCTCGTCCAGCACCAGGGTGTGCGGGTCGGCCAGCACCAGCCGGGCCAGCGCCAGCTGCTGCGCCTGCGCGGGCGACAGCGGGTGCCCGCCGGCACCGACCACCGTGTCCAGCCCGTCCGGCAGCCCGTCGGCCCAGTCGAGCGCGTCGACGGCGGCCAGCGCCGACCGGACCGCCGACTCGTCGGCGCCCGGTCGCACCATCGCCACGTTCTCCCGCAGCGTGCCGATGAAGACGTGGTGTTCCTGGGTGACCAGGGCGACGTGCGTCCGCAGCTCCGCCAGGGGCAGCTCGTCGAGCCGCCGACCGGCCACCGTGACCGAGCCGGTGCGGGGCGCGTGCACCCCGGCGAGCAGCCGGCCGAGCGTGGACTTGCCGGCGCCCGAGGGGCCCACCATGGCCAGCTTCTCCCCCGGCTCCGGCACCAGGGTCACCCCGTGCAGCACGTCCCGACCCTCCCGGTACGCGTACCGGACGTCCCGGGCGGCGAGCCGCCGGTCCCCCGGTGGCGGAGGATCGGTCGGGCCCGGGGAGTCGACGGCGGGCCGGCCCGGGGAGTCGACGGCGGGCCGGGTTGGGGCGCCGGCCGGTGGGTCGGCGTCGGCCACCCCGAGCAGGCGGGCCATGGAGGCGCCGCCGACCTGCAACTCGTCCAGCCAGGAGAGCAGCCGGTCGACCGGGTCGATCAGCTGCTGCACGTAGAGCGTGGCGGCGGTGACCTCGCCGAGGCTCACCCAGCCCTCCAGGTGGAACCAGCCGCCGATGATCAGCGTCGCCACCACCGGCAGCACGTAGCCGATCTCGGCGATCGGGAAGAACACCGTGCGCAGCCGCAGGGTGTAGCGCTCCGCCGCGTACGACCGGTGGATGTCGGCGTCGGTGCGGGCCCGGCGGCGCGCCTGCTGCCGCAGCGCCTCCGTGGTCCGCGAACCCTCGACGGTCTCGCTGATCCCGTCGGTGATGTCGGAGTAGGCGGCGTTCTCCCGCAGGTAGCCGTCCGGGGCGCGGCGCAGGTACCAGCGGGTGCCGGCCCACAGCAGCGGCACCGCGAGCAGGCAGGGCAGCGCGAACAGCGGGTCGACCAGGAGCAGCGCGCCGACGATGAAGCAGCCGGTGACGACGGCGATCAGCGTCTCCGGCACCGCGAACCGGACCGTCCGCGACAGCGCCGAGACGTCCCGGGACGTCCTGGTGAGCAGGTCGCCCGTGCCGGCCCGTTCCACGGTGGCCAGCGGCAACGCCAGGATGCGGTCGACGAACTCCTCGCGCAGCTCGGCCAGCACCCGCTCGCCGAGCCGGGCCGACGCCAGGTGGGCGAAGCGGACCAGCACCGACTGCACCAGCACGAACCCGGCGATCAGCAGGGCGATGCGGTCCACGGTGACGCCGGACGTGCCCCGGGAGATCCCCTCGACCAGGTCGCCGAGCAGCCACGGCGCGACCAGGCCGGCCGCGGCGGCCAGCGCGTGCAGGCCGAGCGCGACCCCGAGCGCCCTCGGATGCCGGCGGGCCAGCGTGCGGGCGTAGCGGCGCACCTGGCGCCCGTCGGCGACCGGCAGGGCGGTGGCCATCAGTCCTCCCCCCGGCTGACCGTCGCCCGGTAGCGCGGCTCGCCGTCGAGCAGTGCGGTGTGCGACCCCTCGGCCACCACCTTGCCGTCCTCCACGAAGATCACGTGGTCGGCGCGGTGCAGCACGAGCGGGCTGGTGGTACAGACCAGGGTGGTGCGACCCGTCCGGGCCGCCCCGAGCCGGTCCGCGATCCGGGCCTCGGTGTGCGCGTCCACGGCGCTGGTCGGCTCGACCAGCAGCAGCGTCTCCGGGTCGGCGACCAGCGCGCGGGCCAGCCGCAGCCGCTGCTGCTGGCCGCCGGAGAACTCCCGGCCGCGCTCGGCGACCACGCTGTCCAGCCCCGCCGGCAGGGCCTCGACGATGTCGGTCGCGCTCGCCGCCGCCAGCGCCGCCGCGATCGTCGCGTCGTCGGCCCGGTCGTGCGGGTCCAGCTCCGCGCGCAGCGGGCCGGTGAACAGGTGCGCGTCGTTGTCGGCCACCAGGATCCGCTCCCGCACGGTCGCCAGCGCCACCTCCCGCAGCGGTACGCCGTGCAGCGTCGCGTCCGAGTCGACGTACCGGCCGAGGCGGTCCACGACCGCCGCCGCGTCCTCGGGGGCGGTGGCGGCGAGCGCGGTGAACCGACCCGGGCGTACCGTCACGCCGGAGGCCACGTCGACCAGCTCGCCGGGGCCGTCCGGCAGGGCGGTCGGGCGGGTCGGGTCGAGCAGTTCCGGGGTGAGCCGCAGCAGCCGCACCACCCGCCGGGCGGCGACGTGCCCCCGGGTCAGCTTGTCCACCGCCTCGGTGAGCTGCCGCAGCGGGCTGACCAGGAACGCGGTGTAGCCGTAGAACGCCACCAGCTCACCGGCGCTGATCTCGCCGCGCAGCGCGAACCGGGCGCCGAGCCAGGTGACCAGCACCAGGAACGCCCCCGGGAGCAGCACCTGGGCCGCCTCCAGCAGCGACTCGATCCGGGCCACCCGCAGGCCGTCGGCGCGCAGCGCCTGCGAGCGCGACCGGTAGCGGGCGGAGAGCACCGGCTCGCCGCCGACGCCGCGCAGCACCCGCAGCCCGGAGACGATGTCGCCGGCCCGGGCGGTCAGCGCCCCCTCCGAGTCCCGGTACGCCTGCTGCTGCCGGTGCAGCGGCCGGATGAGCAGCCCGACGACCGCCATCAGCAGCGGCACGCCGAGCACCACGACCAGCCCGAGCGGCACCGAGGCGCCGAGCAGGATCACCCCGACGGTCACGATCGCCACGGCCGCGCCGGCGCCCCGGGCGGTGATGTCGATGGCCGAGCCGATCTGGCTGATGTCGGCCGTGCCGATGCTCACCACCTCGCCGGCGGAGACGCGGCGGGGCAGCGCGGCACCGAGCCGGTTCGCCGCGCCCACGGTCAACTGCACCGTCCGGTACGCCCCGGCGAGGAAGTTGTGCACCGCGCACCGGTGCCGCAGGATCCCCGCGACGGCCTGGAGCACGCCCAGCCCGAGCAGCGCCAGTCCCCAGGTGAGCAGCGCCGCCTCGTCCCGGCGGGTGAGCCCGTCGACGGCCCGGCCGACGGCCGCCGGCACCAGCGCCTGGGCGACCATCCAGACGACGCCCAGCAGGATGCCGACGGTGAGCAGCACCTTGTGCCGCCCGGCCAGCCACACGAGGTAGCGGGTCGCCGAGCGGATGTCGGGTACGCCGGGGTCCCCGGCCGGTGGAAAGCGCATGGCCCATCGACGCTAGGTGGCGGGCCGGCCGTCCCGCCAACCAATTACCGCTCCGGCGTGCCGTGGCTCACGCGTCTTCCACCGGCGCGCGGCCGGCCCCGCCTCAGCGGTCGACCTGGGTGAAGTCCCAGGAGTGCGGCGGGCGGGCCAGCAGCGTCGCCGGGGGCTCCGGCAACGGACGCGGGTTGCTGCGCCACTTGGAGATGACCACCACCCGGTGGTCGGTGGAGGAGAACACCTCGCTGGACAGGTGCATCGGGTCGTGCTCGAACTCCGGCAGCGCGGTGTCGCACACCCAGGTGATCAGGTCCGCGGCGCCGTACGGCTCCGCCCGCGCCTCCCACATCCGCACGATCACGTCAGCCATCCTCGGGGTTCACACGCTGACCGTGGTCAGCGGCATGGCGGAGTCGGCGGGCAGGTCCAGCCGGCTCGGCGCGACACCCGAGGCGACCAGGTGCGAGCCGAGGGCGGCGACCATCGCGCCGTTGTCCGTGCAGAGCCCGGGTCGGGGCACCCGGACCCGGATGCCGTGCGCGGCGGCGCGGTCCTCAGCCATCGCCCGCAGCCGGGAGTTGGCCGCCACGCCCCCGCCGATCACCAGCGTCTCCACGCCGTTGCTCCGGCAGGCGTCCAGCGCCTTGCGGACCAGCACGTCGCAGACCGCCTCCTGGAAGGACGCGGCCACGTCGGCGACCGGCACCGGCTCGCCGGCCCGCTGCCGCGCCTCGACCCACCGGGCCACGGCCGTCTTCAGCCCGGAGAAGGAGAAGTCGTAGCGGTGGGCGGCGAGGTCCTTGGGGGCGGTCAGGCCGCGCGGGAAACCGATGGCGGCCGGATCGCCGGCCCGGGCCTCCCGGTCGATGTACGGGCCGCCGGGGAACGGCAGCCCGAGCAGCCGGGCCACCTTGTCGAACGCCTCCCCGGCCGCGTCGTCGATGGTGGCGCCGAGCGGGGTGACGCCCCGGGCCAGGTCGTCGACGAGCAGCAGGGAGGAGTGCCCGCCGGAGACCAGCAGGGCGATCGCCGGCTCGGGCAGCGGGCCGTGTTCCAGGGTGTCCACGGCGACGTGCGCGGCCAGGTGGTTGACCCCGTAGACCGGCTTCTCGGCGGCGAGCGCGTAGCCCTTCGCGGCGGCCACCCCCACCAGCAGCGCGCCGGCCAGCCCCGGGCCGGAGGTGACCGCGATCGCGTCGATGTCGGCGAGGGTCACCCCGGCCTCCCTCAACGCCCGGTCCATGGTCGGCACGATGGCCTCCAGGTGGGCGCGGCTGGCCACCTCGGGCACCACGCCGCCGAAGCGGGCGTGCTGCTCGACGCTGGAGGCGAGCGCGTCGGCCAGCAGGGTGTGCCCGCGTACGATGCCGACCCCGGTCTCGTCGCAGGAGGTCTCGATGCCGAGGATCAGGGGTTCGTCAGTCATCGCTCACTTCCCGCGTTGCGCTGCATGACCAGCGCGTCGGTGTTGCTCGGTTGGTAGTAGGCGCGCCGCACGCCGATCGGCTCGAAGCCGTACGTCGCGTAGAGCTTCTGGGCGGGGGCGTTGTCCGCCGCGACCTCCAGCAGGACGCTGCGGACGCCGAGCCGGGCGGCCTCGGCGAGCAGCGCCTCCAGCAGGAGCCGGCCGACGCCGCGCCGCTGGGCGTCCCGGCGCACCGCGACGTTCTGCACCCACGCCTCGTCGGGCGGGGCCACGGCGAGCCCGGCGTAGCCGAGCAGGCCCCCGTCGTCGCCGGTGGCGACGAGGTAGAAGTGCCCGTTGGCCAGCTCGTTCCAGAACATCGCCGCCGACCACTGCTCGGCACCGAACAGGTCCGCCTCGATCGGCAGCACCTCGTCGACGTGCCACCACCGGAACCGCTCCAGCCGAACACTCACGGCGTCACCTCGGTTCGCGACCGCGGGGCTCGCAGACCCGGCTCACTCCTCGCACTCACGGCAGGACCGGCTTGCGGGCGGTCGCCGCCACGGCGTCCGGGCGGCGCAGGTAGAGCGGGGTGAGCGCCTCCGACGGGGCGCCGGCCCGGATGCGTTCGGCGGCCAGGGTCGCCAGCACGCCCGCGTCCGGGTAGCGGGGCTCGTCCCGCACGGGCAGGCCGAGCGCGTCCGCGTACCGGTGCGCGCCGTCGCCGACCGCCGCCGTGACCGCCAAGCCGCGGGCGCGCTCGGCGGCGACCGCCGGCACGGACACCTCCGGCCCGACGATCCGCTGGCCCGCGCCGTCGTAGACCGCCCAGTAGATCTCCCGGCGGCGCGCGTCGCTCGCCGCCAGCACCGGCTCGCCGGCGGCCGCCGGGTGGCCGATGGCGTCCAGCGAGCAGACGCCGTACGTCGGGACGCCCAGCACCTGGCCGATGGTGGCGGCGGTGACCAGCCCCACCCGCAGCCCGGTGAACGGGCCGGGGCCGAGCCCGGCGACGATCGCGCCCAGGTCGGCGGGGCGGGCGCCGGCCTCGGTGAGCACGGCGTCGACCTGCGGCGCGAGCAGTTCACCGTGGGCGCGGGCGTCGACCGTGCAGCGGTGCGCGCGGGTCGCCACGCCGTCCGCCGCGACCTCCACCAGCGCCGCGGTCACCGCGGGGGTCGAGCTGTCCACCACCAGTACGAGCACGGTGAACCAGCCTAGTCGCCCCCGTGGTCACCCCCGGTCACGCCCCGTCCGGCGGGGCGGGCGGGGTCAGCTCGGGGTGCGGAACTTGCGCAGGAAACCCGGCAGCAACCAGGGCCGCCGGCCGCTGATGCGCACCCTGCCGGTGAGCACCGCCCGGGCCCGGCTGACCCGGCCGAACATCATCAGGTTGAGCGTGCCGGGATCGTGGTCGATCCGGGCGTCGGGCCGGGCGTCGGGGTCGGCGAACGTCATCCGCCCCCGGTGCAGCAGGAGCCGGACCGGGGCCGCGTACGCCGAGCGGAACTCGACCACGACCGGGCGTTCGCTCGGCGGCGCGCCGCCGTCGATCAGCCGCCCGTAGCCGTGCCGGACCACCCCGGCCAGGAACAGCTCCATGAACAGCGCCGCGTCCCGGCCGGGGAGCGACCACGGCCGCCCGGCGGCGCGGGCGACGTCGTGACCGTGGATGAGCAGCTCGTTGACCAGGTGCGCGCAGAGGCCGGCGAGGGGCACCCGGGCCCCGCCGAGCCAGGGCACCGTCTCGTCGGGGGCCCGCCCCTCGCAGGCGAGGAGGAGCCGCCCCACGTCGGCCCGCAACCGGTCGGCCAGGGCCTGCGGCTCGCGCTCGGTGAGGTGCCGCAGCAGCACGTCGTTGAAGTCCGCCACCGTGTCGACGGTGACGTCGGGGAGCTGCCGGAGCAGACCCGGGACCGGCAGGGGTGGATGCTCCGGGTCCACCAGGCACACGTAGTACCACGCGAGGGAGCCCACGTGGGCCAGCGTGTCGGCCACCGACCAGTGGGCGGTGGCCATCGCCTCCGGCGGGGTGGCGCGGACCAGGTCGAGGAAGCGGTCCGTCTGGTCCGCCAGCGCCGTCCGCGCCACCCGCCACCGCTCGTCGCTGACCGCCGCCATCGCCGCCTCCCGGCTCGCCGACCGCTGAGGCACAGGCTACAACGGACGGTCACCGCGCGGTGACCGCGAAAGTGCGCAGCTGTCAGCCGGCGGAGCGCTCCCACTCGACGGTCGGCAGGCCGGCGTCGGCGAGCGCCTTGTTGGCCGCGCTGAACGGGCGGCTGCCCAGAAAGCCGCGCGGGTTCATCGGGCTGGGGTGCCCGGCCTCCAGCACCACGTGCTGCGGGTTGGTCACCAGGGCCGCCTTCTTGCGCGCGTAGCCGCCCCAGAGCAGGAAGACCACCCGCGAGTCCATCGCGTCGAGCGCCCGGATGGTGGCGTCGGTGAACTCCTCCCAGCCGCGGTTGGCGTGCGAGCCGGGCGTCGCCTCGCGGACGGTGAGCACGGAGTTGAGCAGCAGCACGCCCTGCGCCGCCCAGCCGCTGAGGTTGCCGCCGCGCGGCTTCGGCACGCCGAGGTCCTCCCCCAGCTCCTTGAAGACGTTGCGCAGCGACGGCGGCACGCTCACGCCCTCCCGCACGCTGAAGCTGAGCCCGTGCGCCTGCCCCGCCTTGTGGTAGGGATCCTGCCCGAGGATCAGCACCCGGCAGTCGGCCGGCCCGCAGAGCCGGTAGGCCGAGAAGAGGTCCTCGACCGGCGGGAAGACGGTGCGGGTCGCGTACTCGCCCGCGACGAACTCGGCCAGCGCGGCGGTGCGGGCCGGGTCGAGGTGCGGGGTGAGCACGGCACGCCAGTCCTCCGGCAGCAGCGCCAGCAGGTCCAGGGTGGGGGCGTCGTCGGGCATCGGCAACCTTTCGCCTGTCGGGTCCGTCCCGCGCACTCTAGGCAGCCGGTACGACAGCGCTCACCCGAGGGCGGTCAGGCGCTGCGCCCAGTCGCCGCCGACCGGCTCCAGCTCGACCACCCGGGTGTCGTCGTCGCGCCGGTCGACGCGCACCCGCAGGTGGGCGTCGACGAGCTGCTCGACCAGGCCCTCGCCCCACTCCACCACGGTCACCGACTCGTCCACCGAGGCGTCCAGGTCGAGGTCGTCGATCTCGGCGCGCGGGTCGGCGGCGTCCCCCAGCCGGTACGCGTCGGCGTGCACCAGCGCCACCGTGCCGCCCCGGGCCGGGTCGGGCCGGTGCACCCGGGCGATCACGAAGGTGGGCGAGGTGACGTCCCCGAGCACGCCGAGCCCGGCCCCGACGCCCCGGGTCAGCGCGGTCTTGCCGGCACCGAGCGGCCCGGTCAGCAGCAGCAGGTCGCCGGCGCGCAGCAGCCCGGCCAGCCGCCGCCCGAACTCGTGGGTGTCCTCGACGGTCGGCAACTCCACGACGTGACTCACAGCGCCTCCAGGAACCGGACCAGCGCCGCGTTGACCTCGTCGGCGTGCTCCAGCATCACCACGTGCCCGCTGTCGGTGATCTTGACGAACTCGGCGTGCGGCAGCCGCCGGACGATCTCCTCGGAGTGCGTCACGGGGGTGATCATGTCCTTGTCGCCGACGACCACCAGCACGGGGGTGTCCGCCAGCGCGGCGAGCGCCGGGAACCGGGAGTGCGTGGCCAGCGTCCGCAGGTAGCGCGTCACCGTGTCGGCGGAGGTACGGGAGTTCATCGTCTCGACGTACGACACCAGGGCCGGGCTGGGGTGGCGGGTGCCGAAGCCGTACTTGCGGGTGAGCAGCCACGCCACGTTGGTGGTGGACCTGCGCGCCCGGTCGATCACCGGGCCGCCGTAGCGGGTGACGTTGCCGACCATGTGCAGCACCGGTGCGCCGACCCGGCCGAGCAGGGCGGGCGCGACCAGCTTGGTCTCGGCGATCAGGCCGCCCGAGGTGGCCATCAGCACGGTGCCCACGACCCGGTCGCCGAACAGCTCCGGGAAGAGCTCGGCGAACGCCATGATGGTCATTCCGCCCATCGAGTGGCCGACCAGCACCAGCGGCCCCTCCGGGGCGGTCCGGTCGATCACCTCGCGCAGCGTCCGGCCGAGCGCGGTGAGGTCGTACTCGCCGGTCTCCAGCCGCCCCGACCGGCCGTGCCCGGGCTGGTCGTACGCGACGATCCGGTGCTCGCCCCGCTCGGCGAGCAGCTTGCGCTGGAAGTGGAAGGTGCCCATGTCCAGGCAGAAGCCGTGCACCAGCACCACGGTCGGGTTGCCGGGCACGGGCCGGGTCGGCTCCACCACCTCGACGTGGATGTCGGTGCCGTCGGGCATCTCCAGCCGGAAGGAATCGTCGTACCGCTGGTCGCCGAAGACCTCCCCGGCGTACCGGTCGGTAGGGTCGGCCTTGAGCTTGCGGACCAGGGCGCGTTCGGTGGCGACGCCGGCCGCGAGCCCGGCGGCGGCGACCCCGACGGCGGCCAGCGCGCCGATGGCCGCCCTGGCGTGTCCGGTACGTGGCAGCGGGATGCGGGGACGAGGCGTCACGGGCGCTCGCCGTCGTAGACGCGGGGCACCCGGGTGCTGCCGAACCGGGTGACGATCTCGTAGTTGATGGTGCCGGCCGCCTCGGCCCAGTCGTCGGCGGTGGGCCCGCCGTCGGTGCCGTCGCCGAAGAGGGTGACCTCGTCGCCGGCGGCCACCGGGTCGTCGCCGCAGTCGAGCACGAACTGGTCCATGCAGACCCGGCCCGAGATCGTCCGGCGCTTGCCGCCGAGCTGCACCGGGCCGCTGTTCGAGGCGTGCCGGGGCACCCCGTCGGCGTAGCCGAGCGGCACCACCGCGAGGTTCGCCGCCCGCTCGGTGGTGTAGGTGTGCCCGTACGAGACGCCGGAGCCGGCCGGGACGCGCTTGGTGAGCATCACCCGGGCCCGGGCGGTCATCGCCGGACGCAGCCCGTAGCTCTCGCCGGACACCGGGGAGAGGCCGTAGACGGCCAGGCCGGGCCGGACCAGGTCGAAGTGGGTGTCCGGCCGGGTCAGGGTCGCCGCCGAGTTGGCCAGGTGCCGGTAGCGCGGTCGCAGGCCGGCCTGCTCGGCCATGCCGATCCCCTCGTGGAAGACGGCGATCTGGCGGTCGATGGTCGGGTGGCCGGGCGAGTCCGCGTACACGAAGTGGCTCCACACCCCGACCACCTCGACCAGGCCGTCGGCCTGCGCCTTGGCGGCGGCGTCGAGCAGGGCCGGCCAGTCGGCGACGGTCGCGCCGCCCCGGGCCAGCCCGGTGTCGATCTTGAGGTGCAGCCGGGCCGGGCGGCCGGCGGCGCGGCCCGCCGCGACCATCTCGTCGAGCTGGGGCAGGCTGGCGACGCCGAGGTCGACCCCGGCGGCGACGCCCTCGTGCAGCGGCAACCCGGGCGAGAGGAGCCAGGCCAGCACCGGCACGGTGATCCCGGCCCGGCGCAGCGTCAGCGCCTCGTCCAGCGTGCAGACCCCCAGCCAGTCGGCCCCGGCGTCGAGGGCGGCGCGGGCGGCCGGGACCATGCCGTGGCCGTAGCCGTCGCCCTTCACCACCGCCATCAGCTCGGCGGCGGTGCCGGACCTGAGCCGGCTCACGTTCTCGCGGATCGCGTCCAGGTCCACGCGCACCTCGGCCTGCCACATGCCCCCAGCCTACTTTCCGCGCCGATCTCCCTGGCCGAGGCCGGCGCAGCCGGTGCCGCCGGCACAGGAGCCACCGCCGGTGCGGCCGGTGCGGCCGGGTCAGCCGAGGCGGGCGAGGACCGGGCGGAGGGCGTCGGCCACGTCGGGCGCCGTCACCGGCCCGCCCCGGGCCGCCTCCCGGCCGGCCAGCCCGTGCAGGTACGCGGCGGCGGTCGCCGCCCGCTCCGGGGGCAGCCCGGCCGCGAGCAGCGAACCGAGCAGCCCGGCCAGCACGTCGCCGGTGCCCCCGGTGGCCAGCGCCGGGGTGCCGGTCGGGTTGACGTACGCCCGACCGTCCGGCGTGCCGATCACCGTGCGGTCGCCCTTGAGCAGCACCACCGCGTTCATCCAGGCGGCCAGCCGCAGGGTGGCGCCCACCCGGTCGGCGCCCGGCTCCTCCCCGCAGAGCCGGGTGAACTCCCGGTCGTGCGGGGTGACCACGATCGGGGCGTCCCGCGTGCGCAGCCGGCCGGCGAGGGAGCCGTCGACCAGCAGGGTCAGCGCGTCGGCGTCGAGCACCACCGGCACCGGGGCGGCGAGCACCGCCCGCAGTTCGGCGGCCGCCTCCTCGCCGGTGCCCAGGCCGGAGCCGCAGACCCACGCCTGCACCCGCCCGGCGTCGGCGACCCGACCGGTCGCGATCACCGACGGGTGCCGGCGCAGCACGTCGTCCCGGGCCGAGCCGGCGTAGCGGACCAGGCCGGTCGGGCCGGCCAGCGCCCCCGCGACGGAGAGCACGGCCGCGCCGGGGTAGGTCGCCGAGCCGGTCGCGACGCCCACCACGCCCCGGGTGTACTTCTCCGAGGCCGGGCCGAGCCGGGGCCACCAGTCGACGACGTCCGACCACTCGGTCACGCCCAGCGCCGGGCTGCCCCGCAGCCACGGCTCCAGCCCGATGTCGACCAGCTCCACCTCACCGGCGAGCACGGCGGCCGGGCCCACCACCAGGGCCGGCTTCAGCCCGCCGAACGTCACCGTCACGTCGGCCCGCACCGCGCTGGGTCGCCCCGAGGCGGTCAGCGGCACGTGCCCGGTGTCGACCGCGACCCCGCTGGGCACGTCCACGGCCACCACGGCGGCCGGGGCGCCGTCGCGCCCGCGGTGCCGCACGAGGCTGGCGGCGAGCTGGTCGGCGGTGTCCCGGAGCCCGCCGCGCCCGCCGATCCCCACGATGCCGTCCAGCACCAGGTCGACGGTCCCGGGCGGCCGGTCGACGACCCGCCCGCCCGCGGCCCGCAGCGCGGCCAGCCCCTCCGCGTGCGCCCGGCCGGGGGACAGCAGCAGCGCCGACACGGCCGCGCCCCGCCGGGCCAGGTGCGCGCCGGCGAGGAGCGTGTCACCGCCGTTGTCGCCGGAGCCGACCAGCAGCAGCACCCGCGCGGCGTAGACGCCGCCCCGGTCGGCCAGCAGCAGCGCGCAGCGGCGGGCCAGCCCGGCCGCCGCCCGCTTCATCAGCGTCCCGGGCGGCAGCGTGGCCATCAGGCCCGCCTCCGCCGCGCGTACGTCCGCGACCCGCCACACCGCTCTCATGCCACCCCGTCCCGTCCGATTCCCGGCGCGCCGCGACCGGCACGCTCCCGATCACCGTTCCGCGACCACCATGGCCGAGGCGATCCCGCCGTCGTGGGACAACGAGAGATGCCAGCGGTTGACCCCGCGTTCGGTGGCCGCCGCGGCGACCGTGCCGGAGACGGTCAGCCAGGGCCGGCCGTCCGGGTCCGGCACGATCTCGCAGTCGTGCCAGCTCAGCCCGGCCGGGGCGCCGAGCGCCTTGGCGACCGCCTCCTTGGCCGCGAAGCGGGCGGCCAGCGACTCGGGCGAGCGCGGGTTGCCGGAGCGGGTGCAGCGCTCGGCCTCCGTGAAGAGCCGGTCGGCGAGCAGCGGTGTCCGTGCCAGGGCCTTGGCGAACCGCTCGACGAGGACGACGTCGATGCCGACAGCGACGATCACCCGCTCACCCTACCGGCGCGGGCGGCCGCACATTAGCCGCCGCTTCCGCGCGGGGCAACGCCTGTGGACGACCGGCCGTACGCCGGGCGGGCCGTCGTCCACAGGCCACGCGAGGGGGTGTGGACGACGCCTAGCGTCGCGCCCGTCGATGTTCTCGCGAGGCGGGGGGCCGGGGATGACCGAGGAGCCGTTGACCGTACGACCGGACGCGCTGCGCCGGGCCGCGCGCGGGCTCGACGACGACGCGTACCGGCTGGCGCACGGGCTGGCCGGGGCGTCCGGGCTGGTGGTGCCGGCCCCGGAGTGGTCGGCCGGGGCGGCGTTGGCCGGGCTGGAGTCGGCCGTGCACGCCTGGTTCGGCGGGCTCGGCGCCCGGGTGGCCCACACGGCCGGGGCGGTCCGTTCCGCCGCCGAGGCGTACGAGGCGGTGGACGACCGGGCGGCCGGCCGGCTCACCGCGCTGTCCCGGTGACCGCGCCGGCACCCCCGGCGGCGGGTCGGTCGGCCCCGGCCGGGCACGCGGCGCGTCCGGCGCGTCCGGTCGCCGGCCCGATGGGCCGGACAGCTCCGACACGCCCGGCGCACCCCGCCGACCGCGCGGCGGACGTCGGCTACCGGCAGCTGTGGGCGGCCGATCCCGAGGCGTGGCGGGCCGCCGGGGTGGCCTGGCGAGGGCTGACCGGACCGGTGGCGCGGCGGGCCGACGGGCTGGTCGCCGGTGCGGCGGCGCTACGGTCCGGCTGGTCTGGCGGGGCGGCCGTCGCCGCCGACGCCCGGCTCGCGGCCCTGCGCACCGAGCTGACCTCCGCCACCCCCGCCCTGATCGAGGCCGACCAGGTGCTGGCCGAGTTCGCCGGTCGGCTGGCCGCCGCCCGGGCCCGGCTCGCCGCCGCGGTGACCCGCGCGGACGCGGCCGGGCTGCTGGTCGACCGGCAGGGCCGGGTCACCGCCGGCCCCGCCCGCGCGCCGGCGACCGCCCGCTCCGGGGCGGGCGCGTCCGGGACGGGCACGTCCGGAACTGGCGCACCCGTGGTCCGTGCGCCCGGAGCGAACCCGTCCGGGGCCGACGCACCCGGAGCCGGCGCATCCAGGTCCGGCGCGGGCGAGGTGGGCGTGGCCGAGGTGGGCGCGGCGATCCGGGCGGCGCTGGAGCTGGCCGGTGCGGCCGACCGGGAGGCCGCGGGCCGGCTGGACGCGCTGGCCGCCGCCGCCCGCGCGGCGTGGGCGGACGCGCCACCGCCCGGTCGCCCGGCGCCCGGCGCCGAACCGACCGCGGTGCGGGCCTGGTGGACCGGGCTCACCCCCGCGCAGCGCCGGTGGCTCGTCGCGCACGAGCCGGGGCTCCTCGGCCGCCTCGACGGGGTGCCGGTGGCCGCCCGCGACCAGGCCAACCGGCTGCTGCTCGGGGCGCGGCGGGAGGAACTGCTGGCCGCGCGGCGACGGCTGCTGGCGCGGGTGCCGCGCGGGCCGGTCGAGCTGGCCGGGCTGTTGCGGCTCGGGAGGTCCCTGGCCGGGCTGGACGCGCTGGCCGCCCGCCTGGCCGGCGACGAGCAGCCCCGGGCTTACCTGCTGGGGCTGGGCACGGCCGGCGAGGGGCGGGCGGTGGTGGCGCTGGGCAACCCCGACCGGTCGGCCCGGGTGCTGACCTACGTGCCGGGGATGACCGCCGGCCTGCACGACGTGCCCGGCGAGCTGGGTCGGGCGGCCCGGGTGCTGTCCCGCTGCGCCGCCCTCGCCCCCGAGGAGGAGGCCGCCGCGGTGCTCTGGCTGGACTACGACGCCCCCGACTTCCTGCACGAGGCGGCGTGGCCGGGTCAGGCCCGGGACGCCGGCCCGGCGCTGCACCGGTTCCAGGAGGGGCTGCGGGAGACCCACGACGGGCCCCCGGGCCGGCAGACCGTGCTCGGGCACAGCTACGGCTCGCTGGTGGTCGGCACGGCCGCGCGCGATCACGGGCTGGCCGCCGACGCGCTGGTCTTCGTCGGCTCGCCCGGGGTGGGGGTCGCGCACGCGGGCGAGCTGGGCGTGCCGGCCGGGCAGGTCTGGGCGAGCACCGCGCCGGACGACGTGATCCGGTGGGCCCGGCCGCCGGACGAGCTGGCCCGCCGGTTCCTGCTGGGCGCGTCGCCGGTCGGCCCGGCGGTCGGGGGGCTGCTCGGCGCGCCGGAGCGGGAGCTGTGGTTCGGGCAGGACCCGTCCCACCCGGGCTTCGGCGGGCGTACGTTCCCCAGCGGCCGGCACGGCCACACGGGCTACTGGGCGCCCGACAACCCGGCCCTCGACGGGATGGCCCGGGTGGTGCTCGGCCGCTGACCCCCCGCGACGCGACGGGCCCCGTCCACCGGCGCGGATGGACGGGGCCCGTCGTGGGGCGCTACGGCTACTCGACCGTGACCGACTTGGCCAGGTTGCGGGGCTGGTCCACGTCGTGCCCCCGGGCGGCGGCGATCTCGGCCGCCATGACCTGCAACGGCACGGTGGTGACCAGCGGCGCGAGCAGCGTCGGCGTACGCGGCACGTAGATCAGGTGGTCGGCGTAGCGGACGACCGCCTCGTCGCCCTCCTCCGCGATCACGATGGTCCGGGCGCCGCGCGCCCGCACCTCCTGGATGTTGGAGACCACCTTGTCGTGCAGCATGCCCCGGCCGACCGGGGACGGCACGATGCAGATCACCGGCGTGCCCTTGTCGATCAGCGCGATCGGGCCGTGCTTCAGCTCGCCCGCGGCGAAGCCCTCGGCGTGCATGTACGCCAGCTCCTTGAGCTTGAGCGCGCCCTCCAGGGCCACCGGGTAGCCCACGTGCCGGCCGATGAAGAGCACCGTCGGCTCGGCCTTCAGGTCGCGGGCCAGCTCGCGGACGGGCTCGATGCGCTCCAGCAGCTCGCGCAGCTTGCCCGGCATCTCCTGGAGCTGGGCGACCACGGCGGCCACCTCGTCGGCGAACTTGATGCCGCGCACCTGGGCCAGGTGCAGGCCGATCAGGTAGCAGGCGACGAGCTGGGTGAGGAACGCCTTGGTGGAGGCGACGGCGATCTCCGGCCCGCCGTGGGTGTAGAGGACCGCGTCGGACTCCCGGGGGATGGTGGAGCCGTTGGTGTTGCAGATGGCCAGGACGCGGGCCTTCTGCTCCTTGGCGTGCCGCAGCGCCATCAGGGTGTCCATCGTCTCGCCGGACTGCGAGATCACCACGATCAGCGTGGACCGGTCGAGGACCGGGTCGCGGTAGCGGAACTCGCTGGCCAGCTCCACCTCGCACGGGATCCGGGTCCAGTGCTCGATGGCGTACTTGGCGACCAGACCGGAGTGGTACGCGGTGCCGCAGGCCACGATGAAGATCTTGTCGACGTCGCGCAGGTCCTGGTCGCTGAGGCGTACCTCGTCGAGCATGATCTCGCCGGAGTCGGTGAGCCGGCCGAGCAGCGTGTCGGCGATGGCCTGCGGCTGCTCCTCGATCTCCTTGAGCATGAACCAGTCGTAGCCGCCCTTCTCGGCGGCGGAGGAGTCCCAGTCGATGTGGAAGTCCTTGCCGCTGGCGGGCTGGCCGGCGAAGTCGGTGATCTCGATGGTGTCACCGGTGATCAGGACGATCTGGTCCTGGCCCAGCTCCACCGCCTCCCGGGTGTGCTCGATGAACGCGGCCACGTCGCTGGCGAGGTAGTTCTCCCCGTCGCCCCGCCCGACGACCAGCGGTGAGTTGCGCCGGGCGCCGACCACCGCGCCGGGCACCGCGGCGTCGACGGCGAGCAGCGTGAACGCGCCCTCCAGCCGCCGGCAGACGACCTGCATGCCGGCGGCGAGCAGCTGCGGCCCGTCGGGGTGGCCGGCGGCGCGCAGGTCGGCCAGCGCGGCGGAAAGCAGGTGTGCCGCGCACTCGGTGTCGGTGTCGCTGGTGAACTGGACGCCGTCGGCCTCCAGCTCGGCGCGCAGCTTCGCGAAGTTCTCGATGATGCCGTTGTGGATCACGGCGACGCGGCCGTCGGGGGCCAGGTGCGGGTGGGCGTTGCGGTCGGTCGGACCGCCGTGGGTGGCCCAGCGGGTGTGCCCGATGCCGGTGGTGCCGTCCCCGATGCCGATGGGGCTGGCCGCGCAGGACGTGGGGTCCTCGGCGGCCCGCTCGGAGAGCACCTTCTCCAGGTTGGCCAGCTTGCCGGCCTTCTTCTCGGTCAGCAGCACGCCGTCGCAGACGATGGCGACGCCGGCCGAGTCGTAGCCGCGGTATTCCAGCCGCCGCAGTCCGTCGAGCACGATGCCGAGCGCCGGGCGCGCGCCGGCGTAACCAACGATTCCACACATGTCCCGCAGCCTAACCTAGTTCCACTCATCGCGCGTGCGCGAAAGCCGGGTAAACGATCACCCAACTTGAGCGATCGGAGGGGAAGCGGCACTCTCCGTGACATAGCTCCGCCGGGCGACGGCGCCGCCCGCGACGGTTCCGCGCGGTCGGGGCCGCCCTCGGCAGGGGTTGAAGCCGCGCCGGGAGTCCGTAGGCTGGCGGGCGTGACGACCGCCGACGTGGATCCGCTGGTGGCCCGGATGCGTCCGTTCGGGACGACCGTCTTCGCCGAGATGTCCGCCCTCGCCGTGCGCACCGGCGCGGTCAACCTCGGTCAGGGCTTCCCCGACACCGACGGGCCGCCGGAGATGCTCGCCGCCGCCGCGGAGGCGCTGCGCACCGGGCAGAACCAGTACCCACCGGGTCCGGGCGTCCCGGCGTTGCGCGCGGCGGTGGCCGCGCACCAGCGCCGGTTCTGGGGGCTGGAGTACGACCCCGACGGTGAGATCGTGGTGACGGCGGGCGCCACCGAGGCGATCGCGGCGGCGATCCTCGGGCTCTGCGAGCCGGGCGACGAGGTGGTCTGCTTCGAGCCGTACTACGACTCGTACGCCGCCTCGATCGCGCTGGCCGGCGCGGTCCGGCGCCCGGTCACGCTGCGTCCCGCCGCCGACGGCCGGTACGCCTTCGACCCCGCCGCCCTGCGCGCCGCGTTCGGCCCGCGCACCCGACTGGTGCTGCTGAACTCACCGCACAACCCGACCGGCAAGGTGTTCACCCCCGACGAGCTGGCCCTGGTCGCCGAGTTGTGCCGGGAGCACGGCGCGTACGCGGTGACCGACGAGGTGTACGAGCACCTGGTCTTCACCGACGCCTCCACCCTGCACGTCCCGCTGGCCACGCTGCCCGGCATGCGCGAGCGGACGTTGCGCATCTCGTCGGCCGGCAAGACGTTCTCCTGCACGGGCTGGAAGGTCGGCTGGGTGAGCGGGCCGGCGACGCTGGTCTCGGCGGTGCTGCGGGTGAAGCAGTTCCTCACCTTCGTCAACGCCGCGCCGCTCCAGCCGGCGGTCGCGGTGGCGCTGGCCCTGCCCGACGACTACTTCACCGCCTTCCGCGACGGCATGCAGGCCCGCCGGGACCAGCTCGTCGGCGGGCTCACCGACGCCGGGTTCGAGGTGCTCCCGCCGGAGGGCACGTACTTCGTCACCGCCGACGTCAGCGCGCTGGGCGGGCGCGACGGGGTGGAGTTCTGCCGCTCCCTGCCCGAGCGGTGCGGGGTGGTCGCCGTGCCGACGCAGGTCTTCTACGACGACCCCGAGGCCGGTCGACACCTGATCCGCTTCGCGTTCTGCAAGCGCCCGGAGGTGCTGACCGAGGCGGTCACCCGACTGCGCCGGCTGTCCACGACCTGACCGACGCGTACGCCCGACCCGTCAGCCGGCCGCCCGGGTCGGGCCGGTCCCCCGTTCCGCCGGCGCGCCCTCGGGGCGGGGCGCACGAAGCCGGGCGAGCGCCGCGCCGCCGTCGGCGAGCAGCACCCCCTCGGCGTCGTCGACGAAGGCCAGGTCGGCCTCGACGTGCCGACTCGCCGCCGAGAGCAGCAGGCCGACCACCGGGTCGTCGGCCCGGCGGCGCAGCCCGTCGAGGTTGCGCAGCTCCCGCATCAGGTGGCCGCGCTGGTTGCCGAGCACCGTCCGCACCGTGGCCGGCTCGCCGGAGCGGGCCGCGGCGGTCACCTTGAGGAAGAAGTCGTCCCGGAACCCGCCGCTGCGCGGGCTGGGCTCGCCGAGCCAGCGCGCCAGCTCGGCCCGGCCGCCCGGGGTGATCTCGTAGACCACCCGGTCGGGCTTGACCGGCTGGGGCTGCCGTTCGGCCACCACCAGGCCGTCGCGGGAGAGCCGGTCGAGGATCTGGTAGAGGTGCCCGATGTTGAGCGGCCCCCACTGCGGGCCGACCGCCTCCTCGAAGGCGCCCTTCAGCTCGTAGCCGTAGCTGGGGCCGCCGGCGAGCAGGGCCAGGACCGCGTGCTGTATCGCCACCGTCTACTCCGATCCGGCCCGGAGCCGGCCGCCGGCCGGGCCTTGCATTGTCACAATGTATCGCGCAGAGTGTGCACAGCACACGGGGAGGCGCGACATGCTCGACATCATCTGGAAGCAGCTTCGCGGCCGTGCGGGGCGGTCGGTGGCGCTGCTGCTCGGCGTACTGGTGGCGACCACCGGTTTCGTCGTGCTGACCGGCGCCACCACCACCTCCCGACTCGACGTCACCGGCGCCGTCGAGCGGAACACCGAGGCCGCCTACGACATCCTGGTCCGCCCGAAGGGCGCGCGCACCCCGCTGGAGGCCGAGCGCCGGCTGGTCCAGCCCAACTACCTCTCCGGCCTCTTCGGCGGCATCACCACCGCGCAGTACGACCGGGTCAAGGCGGTCACCGGGGTGGACGTCGCCGCCCCCATCGCCATGCTGGGGCACTCCACCGCCCCGGTGCCGACCCCGCTGGACCTGACCGGGGCGGTCGACCGGTCGCTCGACCGGCAGGTCATCCGCGTCGATCCCCGGTTCGTCGCCGAGCGCGGGCTCTCCGGCACGCCGGGCCGACCCCGCTTCGTGTACGTCACCACCCACCCGTTGATCTACGCCCGCGTCGACCTGCCCCACACCAGCGAAGCCACCCCCTACACCGACGGGCGCACCTACCCATGGGCCGACTCGTGCGGACCCGCGCCCCGCGAGGTGCTGCCCGACGGCCGCACCCGGGCCGTCTGCGACCCCCGGTTCGCCCTGGGCAGCCCGGGCGCGTACTCCGAGCGCGAGGAGTGGTCGCTGGTCGCCGTGCGGCTGCTCCCCGACGGCCGGTTCGAGGCCGGCGCGGGCGTCCTCGCCGACGGAGGGACGGGCCCCTCGTCCACCTCGGACCGACTGCGGATCGCGGTCCACCTGACGGTGCCGCTCCTGCTCGCCGCCGTCGACCCGGCCGCCGAGGACCGCCTCGTGGGCCTCGGCGGCGCGGTGGTCGACGGCCGGGCGCTGAACCCGGACGACACGGTGACCGTCAGGCGGGCCGGCTCGGGGGAGGTCCACACCGTGCCGGTGCTCGCGACCAGCAACTCCTTCGTCGACGAGGAGCTGCACGCCAGCTTCACGCGGCTGCCCGCGGCCCGGCCGGCCGGCGTCGGCCTCGTCGAGCTGGAGCGGGCCCTGGGGCGCGGTCCCGCGCTCCCCGCCGGCGATGCTCGCGAGGACGTCGCCACCGGCTGGCGTGCCCGGCTCGCTGCGGGCCTCTCCCCGACCGGCTGCTGCTTCGGCCAACTCCAGACGATGGTGCAGGCCGGGCCGACACGTTACGACCAACTGCCCGACGGCACGCTGCGGGTCGACGCGCTCCCGGCGGCCGACCCGACGGTGTACGGCGACCAGTTCACCTTCAACCCGTACCCGCGTCCCTGGCTGGCCGGGGACACGGGGGCGCGGTCGCTGCGCAAGGTCCCGCTGAAGACGGACAGGTCGGGCAACCCGTACCGGAGCTGGCGGGCCGTGGGGGTCTTCGACCCGGCGAAGCTGACCGGCTTCAGCGACCTCGGGCGGGTGCCACTGGAGACGTACGAGCCGCCGTCGGCGCAGGGCGCGGACGCCCGCAGCCGGGACGCCCTGGGCGGCCGTCCGCTGGAGCCGGGCGGAAACCCGGCCGGTCACCTCTCGGCCCCGCCGCTGCTGCTGACCAGCCTCGCCAGCGTGCCGAAGCTGCTCGCGGGCGGCGGCAGCCCGCAGCTCACCGCCCCGATCAGCGCGATCCGGGTCCGGGTCGCCGACGTGGGCGGCTACAGCGACCGCGCCGCCGAGCAGGTCCGGCTGGTCGCCGAGCGGATCGCCCAGGCCACCGGGCTCGACGTCGACATCACGCTCGGCTCGTCCCCCGCCCCGCAGGCCGTTGAGCTGCCCGCCGGGTCGTTCGGCCGGCCGGCGCTACGGCTGGCCGAGAACTGGTCGGCGCTCGGGGTCGCCTCGGTGATCACGAAGGCGGTGGACCGCAAGAGCGTCGCGCTCTTCGTGCTGGTGCTGGTGGTCTGCGCGCTCTTCCTCGGCAACGCGGTCGCCGCCGCCGTCCGGGACCGCCGGTCCGAGCTGGCGGTGCTCGCCTGCCTGGGCTGGCCCGCCCGGCTGATCGGCGCGCTCATCCTCGGCGAGGTCGCCGCGCTCGGGCTGGCCGCCGGGCTGCTCGCGCTGGCGCTGGCGGTCCCGCTCGGGGCCGCGCTCGGCATCGACGTGGGCTGGCGGCGGGCACTGCTGGCCGTACCGGTGGCACTGCTGCTGGCGCTGGTCGCGGGCCTGACGCCGGCCCTGCGGGCCGCGCGCGCCCACCCGGCCGCCGCGCTGCGCCCGGCGGTGGCGACGGCCCGCTGGGTACGCCGGCCGCGCACCCTGGCCGGCCTGGCCCTGGCCAACCTGGCCCGCACGCCCGGCCGCACCCTGCTCGGGGCCGGCGCGCTGGCCATCGGGGTGGCCGCGCTGACCCTGGTCGCCGCCGCCGGATACGCGTTCCGCGGTGCCATCGTCGGCAGCCTGCTCGGCGACACGGTGTCGCTGAGCGTGCGCGGCGCGGACACCATGGCCGCCATCGCGACGGTGCTGCTCGGGGCCGCCGCGGTCGCCGACGTGCTCTACCTGAACATCCGGGACCGGGCCGCCGAGCTGGCCACCCTGCGCGCGGTCGGCTGGAGCGACGCCGCGCTGGGCCGGCTGGTCGCCTACGAGGGGTTGGCCCTGGGCCTGCTCGGCGCGGTCACCGGCGCCGGCCTCGGGCTGGCCGGGGCGGCCGGGCTGGTCGGGGCCCTGCCCGGCACCCTGGTCACGGTCGCCGCGCTGGTGGCGGTGGCCGGCGTCCTGGTCACCTCGATGGCCGCCCTGGTCCCGGCCGCGCTGCTGCGCCGGCTGCCGACCGCACGACTGCTCGCGGAGGAGTGACGATGGAGACGACGGTGGGCAGCACGGTCCGGGTCGCCGGGCTGGTCCGACGCTTCGGGGCCGGCCCGCAGCAGGTGACCGCGGTCGACGACGTGTCCCTGGAGATCCCGGCCGGGGCGGTGGTGGCGTTGACCGGGCCCAGCGGCTCCGGGAAGTCGACGCTGCTGCACATGATCGGCGCGATCGAGCAGGTCGACGCCGGCACGGTCACGGTGGACGAGCTGGAGATCACCGGGCTCGGCCGCGCCGCCCTGACGCGGTACCGGCAGCGGGTGGGCTTCGTCTTCCAGCGCTACCACCTGCTACCCGCGCTGACCGCGCTGGACAACGTGATCGCGCCGGTGCTGCCCCGCCGGGGGCGGGCCGACCACGCCGCCCGCGCCCGGGAGCTGCTCGACGCGGTGGGTCTGGCCGGGCGTGAGCGGGCCCTGCCGGCCCAGCTCTCCGGCGGTCAGCAGCAGCGGGTGGCGATCGCCCGGGCGCTGATGGGCTCCCCCGGGCTGCTGCTCGCCGACGAGCCGACCGGCAACCTCGACTCGGCCACGGGCGGGCAGATCCTCGACCTCCTGCTGGACCTGCGCGACCGGCACGGCATGACGATCCTGCTCGCCACCCACGAGCGGGGGGTGGCCGCCCGGTGCGACCGGCTGATCCGCCTCGGCGACGGGCGGATCGTCGAGGACGTGGACCTCACCGACGGCGAGGATCCGGCGGCCACCTTCCGGCGCGCCGCCGGCCTGCGCCTGTAGGGCCGGTGCCGGGCGTCGGCTTCGCCCGGCGCCGTGGCCGGTGCCGGGCGTCGGCTTCGGCGGCGTCGTGGCCGGTGCCGACGTCGTCGCCGCGACGGCTCTGCGCGGGCGGCCGGCGCGGCACCCGGCCGCGGGCGCGGTCCGGGAAAGACGGCTGCCCGGGCCCGCCAGCGGCGGGCCGGGCAGCCGGGAGAAGTCAGGCGGTCGGGCTGGCGGTGCGGACCTGCTCGGCGATGCGCTCGGCCGTCTCGCGGGCGGTGCGCTCGGTGGCGGCCTCGACCATGACCCGGACCAGAGGCTCGGTGCCGGACGGGCGCAGCAGCACCCGGCCGGTCTCGCCCAGCTCCGCCTCGGCCCGCTCGACCTCGGCCCGGACCGCGGGCGCGCCCGCGCCGACCGCACGGTCGCCGACCGGAACGTTGATCAGCACCTGCGGCAGCTTGGTGACCACGGTGGCCAGCTCCGCGAGGGACTTCCCGGTGGCGGCCAGCCGGGACATCAGGTGCAGCCCCGTCAGCACGCCGTCGCCCGTGGTGGCGTACGCGGGCATGACGATGTGCCCGCTCTGCTCGCCGCCCAGCGCGAGGCCGGACGCGCGCAGCTCCTCCAGCACGTACCGGTCGCCGACCTTGGTCTCGAGGAGGCGGATGCCCTGCGCGGACATGGCCAGCCGCAGGCCGAGGTTGCTCATCACGGTGGCGACCAGGGTGTCGTCGGTGAGCGTGCCGGCCTCCCGCATGGCGAGCGCGAGGATCGCCATCACCTGGTCGCCGTCGACCTCGTCGCCGTCGGCGGTCACCGCGACGCAGCGGTCGGCGTCGCCGTCGTGCGCGATGCCCAGGTGCGCGCCGTGCTCGACCACCGCGGCCCGCAGGGCCTCGAGGTGGTTGGAGCCGCACTCGTCGTTGATGTTGAGGCCGTCCGGCTCGGCGTAGATGGCGACGACCTCGGCCCCGGCCTCCCGGTACACCACCGGCGCCACCTCGGCCGCCGCGCCGTTGGCGCAGTCGACCACGACCTTGAGGCCGTCGAGGCGGTGCGGCAGGGTGCCGATCAGGTGCTGCACGTAGTGGTCGGCGCCGTCGAGCAGGTCGTGCACCCGGCCGACGCCGGCGCCGACCGGCCGCTTCCAGGCGGTGGTGGCGTTCGCCTCGACGGCCGCCTCGATCCGCATCTCGATCTCGTCCGGCAGTTTGTGCCCGCCGGCGGCGAAGAGCTTGATCCCGTTGTCGGGCATCGGGTTGTGCGAGGCGGAGAGCATCACGCCGAGGTCGGCCTTGGCCTCGGCGGTGAGGAACGCCACGGCGGGGGTGGGCAGCACGCCCACCCGGACCACGTTGGCGCCGGCGCTGGTGAGCCCGGCGACCACTGCGGCCTCCAGCATCTCGCCACTGGCCCGGGTGTCGCGCCCGACCACGGCCAACGGGGGATGGCTCCGGTCCGACTCGGCGAGCGTGTGCGCGGCGGCGACCGCCACCGCCAGCGCCAACTCAGGCGTGAGATCCGCGTTCGCCCGCCCGCGTACGCCGTCCGTGCCGAACAACCGGCCCATACCCGCCAACCTCCGATGAAACGGTCCAGGAAAGGCGAACGGCCGGGCCACCTCCCGTCGAGGGGAGGTGGACCCGGCCGTCCGTCAGAAGTACAACGTGCAGCTGTTGATCAGCGCTTCGAGTACTGGGGAGCCTTGCGGGCCTTCTTGAGGCCGTACTTCTTGCTTTCCTTGACCCGGGCGTCCCGGGTGAGGAAGCCGGCCTTCTTCAGCGCCGGGCGGTCGTCCGGCTCGCTGACGATCAGGGCCCGGGCGATGGCCAGCCGGAGCGCGCCGGCCTGACCGGTGGTGCCGCCGCCACGCAGGTTGGCGATGACGTCGAAGGCCTCCGGCTTCTCGGCGGTGACCAGCGGGTCCTTGATCAGCTGCTGGTGCACCTTGCTCGGGAAGTAGGCCTCGAGGTCACGGCCGTTGCACGTGATCTTGCCGCTGCCGGGGACGATGCGCACCCGGACGATGGCCTCCTTGCGCCGACCCACGGTCTGGATCGGGCGGTCACCACGCGGCGCGCGGGCGACGGGCGCCGGCGCCTCGGTGGCCTCCTCGGGGGCAACCTCGGTCTCGGTGATGTCGGTCATGCTGTTTCCTTCGCCCGCGCTCACTGCGCGATCTGCTTGATCTCGAACGGCACCGGCTGCTGCGCGCCGTGCGGGTGCTCGGCACCGGCGTAGACCTTCAGCTTCTTGATGAGCTGACGGCCGAGCTTGTTGTGCGGGAGCATGCCCTTGACGGCCAGCTCGATGGCCCGCTCGGGACGCTTGGTCAGCAGCTCGTCGTAGCCGACCTGCTTCAGACCGCCCGGGTAGCCGGAGTGGCGGTAGGCGATCTTGGTCTGGCGCTTGTTGCCGGTCAGCGCGACCTTGCCCGCGTTCACGATGACGACGAAGTCGCCCGTGTCGACGTGCGGCGCGAAAGTCGGCTTGTGCTTGCCGCGCAGCAGCGTGGCGGCGTGGGTGGCCAGGCGGCCCAGCACGACATCAGAGGCGTCGATGACGTGCCACTGACGCTCGATCTCACCCGGCTTCGGGCTGTACGTACGCACAGGTATACCTTGTCTCGTCGTCGGTCTGGGGTCGCGCGCCGAGGTTACCGGGCGCGCACGAACGACCAAGCGTACCTCAGGCGGCACGCCTCTGGATGTCGTACAACAGCAGGCAACGATACCCGCCGCCCCGTCGGCAGGTCAAAACGGGGTACCGCCCCCGCCTGGCCCCCGAGGATACATGGCGGTGGTCACACCCCGGCCAGCCGGCGCGGGCCCGGGCGCAGGTAGACCAGCCAGGTCACCCCGAAACAGACCGCGTACGCGACGATGAAGGCGACGTACGCCGCGTCCGCGCTGCCCCCGGTCAGGAACGACTGCCGGAACGCGATGTTCACCAGCACCCCGCCGGAGGCCCCGACCGCCCCGGCGATGCCGATCAGCGAGCCGGTCATCCGCCCGGCCCAGCGCTGCGCCGTGGCCGCCTCCCGCCGACCGGCGTCCACCTCGGCCGTCGCCCGGGCCCGGAAGATCGCCGGGATCATTTTGTACGTCGAGCCGTTGCCGATCCCGGAGAAGACGAAGAGCGACAGGAAGCCGAGCAGGTAGAGCCCGAACGACCGCTCGCGGGCGGCGAACAGCACCAACGAGGCGCCGGCCGCCATCGCGACGAAGTTCCAGAAGGTCACCCGGGCCCCGCCGAGGCGGTCGGCGAGATGTCCGCCGACCGGCCGGATGAGCGAGCCGACCAGCGGGCCGAGGAAGGTGAGCCAGGCGGCGTCGACCGGGGTCGGGAAGCGCTCGGCGAACTGGAGCTGGAGCACCTGGCCGAAGGCGAAGCCGAAGCCGATGAACGAGCCGAAGGTGCCGATGTAGAGCAGCGACATGATCCAGGTGTGCGGGTCGCGGGCCGCCTCACGCAGCGCGCCTGGCTCGTTGCGCGCCCCGGGGATGTTGTCCAGCCCGCGCGCCGCGGCGAACGCGGCCAGCACGATCAGCGGCAGGTAGACCGCCGGCACCAGCCGGGGGTACGCGGCGCCCGCGGTCGCCAGCACCGCCAGGCCGACCAGTTGCACCGCCGGCACGCCGAGGTTGCCGCCGCCGGCGTTGAGCCCGAGCGCCCGCCCCTTGAGCCGCTGCGGATAGAAGAGGTTGATGTTCGCCATCGAGGAGGCGAAGTTGCCCCCGCCGACGCCGGTCAGGCAGGCCAGCACCATCAGGGTCGGGTAGGAGACGCCGGGCTCCAGCAGCACCGTCATCGGCACGGCCGGCACGAGCAGCAGCAGCGCGCTGACGATCGTCCAGGTCCGCCCGCCGAAGCGGGCCACGGCCAGCGTGTAGGGCAGCCGCAGCGCCGCCCCGAGGGCGGCCGGCACGGCGGTGAGCAGGAACTTCCCCGCCGGGTCGATGCCGTACTCCGGGCCGAGGAAGAGCACCATCACCGACCAGAGGCTCCACACGGAGAAGCCCACGTGCTCGGCGAAGATCGAGACCCAGAGGTTGCGGCGGGCGACCGGCGCCCCCGTCGTACGCCAGAACTCCGGGTCCTCGGGCCGCCAGTCGTCGATGCGGTGCCGGCGGCCGGCGGCGGCCGGCGGGGCGGCCTCGGCCAGGGGTGTGGTGGGGGCCAGTGTGCTCACGGCGACTCCTCCTCGTCGGGTGCGACCTGGAGGAACGCTAGGAATCGGGGGTTACCCGACGGTGCCCGTCGCGGGTCGGGCCGGAAACGGAGACCGCACCGCGGGCGGATGCTGCCGGTGAGATGTCAGAGTTCCTGGAGGATGCGCAGCGCCCGGCCGACCCGGAGCATGGTTGCGGTGTCGGCGACGTCCACGCACTCGGTGAACCACTTCTTCATCGGCGAGGAGATCCGGTCGGGCATCACCACGTACGCGCCCATCGGCACCGCCAGGGGCGAGTCGCGCAGCAGCGCCTCCTCGACCACCTCGGCCACGATCACGATCGGCACGTCGGTGGAGTTGTAGACGTCGGAGCTGATCACCAGTCCGAGCCGTTCCCGGGCGCCGTCGATGCGCCAGACCTCGCCCCTACGCAGCACGCGGGCGCCCGCCGAAGAGCAGGTCGTCGACCATGCCCACCTCGCGGGCGTCGGCGAGGGCGGCGGCTTCGAGGTCGAGCCCGGCCCGGCCGACGGCGGCGGCGTGCGCGGTGAACACCTCGCGCAGCGCCTTCTCCCGGGCCGCCCGGTCCATCCACGCCGACAGGGAGAGCCCTTCGCGCTTGGCGAACCGCCGGGCCTCCTCGATCGTCTCGTCCGAGAACGACAGGGTCACCTTGGCAGTCATGCCGTGGAGACTACCCAGCGGTATGACCGCCAGTCATCCCGTCGGCCCCGACTATTCGCGTCGGCCGCCGAACACGGCAAACCGCCACTGCTTGAAGAAGCAGTCGACGTCGACCAGGCCGGCCTCGGCCAGCCAGCGGCACTGCTCGGCGACCGGCGCCGGTCGGTCGTACGCCATCCGGCCCTCGGCGGCGGCGATCTCGTCGGCGCCGGAGCCCAGCGCGGCGATCCGCGCCAGCCACACCTCGTGGTACCGCCGGTCGAGCGCGGGGGTGGGGCCGGCGACCTGCTCGGCGTTGACGAAGACGCCGCGGGCACCAGCGCCGCCGGCACCCGCCGGTAGAGCTCGCGCTTGCCGGCGTCGTCGAGGTGGTGCACGGCCAGCGCGCTGACGACCGCGTCGTAGCGGCCGGAGGGCAGCGGGTCGGTGAGGTCAGCCAGGACCGTCCGGTGGGCGACCCCGCGGGTGCGCAGGTGGTCGGCGGCGACCGCGAGCATGGCCGGCGCGGCGTCGACCAGGGTCAGGCGGACCCCCGGCACCGCCGCGGCGAGCAGCAACGACAGCAGCCCGGTGCCCGCGCCCAGGTCCAGCACCTCGGGGGTGCGTCCCGCGGCGAGCGCGGCCCGCAGCGGCGGCGCGGCCACCTCGACGGCGGTGCCGTAGAAGGCGTCGAAGCAGGGCACCAGGCGGCGGCGGGCCTCGTCGTAGCTGCCGGCCACCGCGTCGAAGACCTCGGCGACGTCCATCGCGTGCCTCTCAAAATGTAGGACTGTTTTCCCGAATTGTAGACGCTGCGAGCCGGCCCGCCGCCCCAGTGCGGTGTGAGCGGCTCTTGACAGGACCGAAACAAACGGGACCCGGGCCGGAAATCGCCCCCCGGCACGCTTTGCCGACATGACAGACGGTGCACACGCGGCGACCGGACCGGGGCGGACGCCCCGGGAGGTGGCGACGCACTGCCCGTACTGCGCCCTCCAGTGCGGGATGACGCTGCGCGAGGAGTCCGGCCGCGCGACGGTGCTCCCCCGGCAGTTCCCCACCAACCGGGGCGGCCTCTGCCAGAAGGGCTGGACCGCCGCCGAGCTGCTCGACCACCCCGAGCGGCTGACCACCCCGCTGCTGCGGGACCCGGCCGGCGGCGGGCTGCGCCCGGCGAGCTGGGACGCCGCCCTCGACCGGATCGTCACCGGCCTGCGCACCGTCCAGCGGGGACACGGCCGCGACGCGGTGGCCGTCTTCGGCGGCGGCGGGCTCACCAACGAGAAGGCGTACGCGCTGGGGAAGTTCGCCCGGGTGGCGCTGCGCACGAGGAACATCGACTACAACGGACGGTTCTGCATGTCCTCGGCGGCGGCGGCCGGGATGCGCGCCTTCGGCATCGACCGGGGGCTGCCGTTCCCGCTGGCCGACCTGGGCCGGGCCGACACGCTGCTGCTGGTCGGCGCCAACCCGGCGGAGACCATGCCCCCGCTGGTGCGCTGGCTGACCGAGCAGCGCGAACGCGGCGGCCGGCTGATCGTGGTCGACCCCCGGGTCACCGCCACCGCCCGCCAGGCCGACCTGCACCTGCAACCCCTGCCCGGCACCGACCTGGCGGTGGCGAACGCGCTGCTGCACGTCGCGCTCACCGAGGGCTGGATCGACCGGGACTACGTGGCCGAGCGCACCAGCGGATTCGAGGCGGTCCGCCGCGCCGTGGCCGGCTGGTGGCCCGCCCGCGCCGAGGCGCTCTCCGGGGTGCCGGTGGCCGACCTGGAGGCGACCGCCCGGGCCCTCGGCACCGCCGAACGCGTGATCATCCTGACCGCGCGCGGCGCCGAGCAGCACGCCAAGGGCGTCGACACGGTCACCGGCTTCGTCAACCTGGCGCTCGCCCTCGGGCTGCCCGGCCGCCCCGGCTCCGGCTACGGCTGCCTCACCGGGCAGGGCAACGGGCAGGGCGGGCGGGAACACGGGCAGAAGGCCGACCAGCTTCCCGGCTACCGGAGGATCGACGACCCGGCCGCCCGGGAACACGTCGCCGGGGTCTGGGGGGTGCCCGCCGAGGAACTGCCCGGGCCGGGCGTGCCGGCGTACGAGCTGCTGGACTCGCTGGGCACGCCCGCCGGGCCGAAGGCGCTGCTGGTCTTCGGCTCCAATCCGGTGGTCTCCGCACCCCGGGCCGCCCGGATCGAGGGCCGGCTACGGGACCTCGACCTGCTCGTGGTCGCCGACTTCCTGCTCTCCGAGACGGCCGCGCTGGCGGACGTGGTGCTGCCCACCGCCCAGTGGGCCGAGGAGGACGGCACGATGACCAACCTGGAGGGCCGGGTGCTGCGCCGCCGCGCGCTGCGCCCGCCGCCGCCCGGCGTCCGTACCGACCTGGAGATCCTCGCCGACCTCACCGCCCGCCTCCGGGGTGGTGGCGTCGGCGCCGACGCCACCGACCCGCGGGTCGTGTTCGCGGAGCTGCGGCGGGCCTCGGCCGGCGGGATCGCCGACTACGCCGGGGTGACCTGGGAACGGATCGACGAACGCGACGGCGTCTTCTGGCCCTGCCCCGACGAGGACGGCCCGGACACGCCCCGGCTCTTCGCCGACCGCTTCCCCACCCCCGACGGGCGGGCCCGGTTCCACGCCGTGGAGCACCGGCCGGCCGCCGAGGAGGTGTGCGCCGAGTACCCGCTGCACTTCACCACCGGCCGGGTCCTCGCCCAGTACCAGTCGGGCACCCAGACCCGCCGGGTCGCCGCGCTGCGCCGGGCCGCCCCGGACGCGTTCGTCGAGCTGCACCCCGACCTGGCCGGGCGGCTGGGCATCGGCGACGGCGAGCCGGTACGGGTGGTCTCCCGGCGGGGTGAACTGCGCGCGCCGGCCCGGCTCAGCACCGCCATCCGGCCGGACACCGTCTTCGCGCCGTTCCACTGGGGCGGCGCCGCGCGGGCCAACTCGGTCACCAACGACGCCGTCGACCCGGTCTCCGGGATGCCGGAGTTCAAGATCTGCGCCGTCCGGCTGGAGAGGGTGGACGAACCATGAGCGAGCGAATCGTCCGGCAGGGCCCGGTGACGCGGCCATGAGCGAGCGCGTGGTGATCGTCGGCAACGGGATGGCCGGCTCCCGGCTGGCCGGCGAGCTGCACGCCCGGGGCGGGGACCGGAAGGTCACCGTGCTCGGCGCGGAGCCGCACCGGGCGTACAACCGGATCATGCTCTCCACGCTGCTGGCGGGCAAGATCGGCGAGCCGGACGTGGAACTGGCCGAGGCCGCCGGGCAGGGCGTCGACCTGCGTACCGGGGTGACGGTCACCGCCATCGACCGCGCCGCCGGCACGGTCCACACCGACGACGGCGACCGCGTCGCGTACGACCATCTGGTGCTCGCCACCGGCAGCCGGGCCGTGGTGCCCCCGCTGCCCGGCCTGGACGGGCCCGGGCTGCCGGAGCGGGTGGTGCCGTTCCGCACGCTTGACGACTGCCGGCGGATCCTCGCCGTGGCCGGCGGCGCGCGCAGCGCCCTGGTGCTCGGCGGCGGCCTGCTCGGGCTGGAGGCGGCCCGCGGGCTCGCCGCCCGGGGCCTCGACGTCGCGGTGGTGCATCCGGTGCCGTACCTGATGGAACGGCAGCTCGACCCGGCCGGCGCGGCCGTGCTGGCCGGCACGCTCGCGGGCCTCGGGGTGAGCACCCACCTGGCCGTCGCGGCCACCGGGGTGGTCGCGGACGCCGACGGGGTCCGCCTCGACCTGGCCGACGGCCGGTCGCTCACCGCCGACCTGCTGGTCCTCTCCTGCGGGGTACGCCCCGACACCGCCCTCGCCCGCGCGGCCGGGCTGGCCGTGGAGCGGGGCGTGCTGGTCGACGACCGGCTGCGCACCAGCGACCCGCGGATCTCGGCGGTCGGCGACTGCGCCCAGCACGACGGCGCCCTGACCGGCCTGGTCGCCCCGGCCTGGGCCCAGGCCCGGGTGGTGGCGCAGGTGCTCACCGGGGAGGACCCGCAGGCCCGCTACCGGCCCCGGCCGGCGGTGACCCGGCTCAAGGCGGCCGGCATCGACCTCGCCGCCATGGGCGACCCGGGCGACGGCGGCACCGGCGAGGAGCTGACCTTCGCCGACCCGGCCCGGGGCACCTACGCCCGGTTGCGCATCCACGACGAGCGGCTGACCGCCGCGATCCTGCTCGGCGACAACCCGGCGGTCGGCACGGTCATCCAGCTCTTCGACCGGGGCCAGCCGGTGCCGGCGGACCGGCGCTCCCTGCTGCTCGGCCGGGCGTTCGGCGCGACGGCGGGCGCGCAGGCGGCGACCCCGGCGCTGATGCCGGACGCGGCGACCGTCTGCCAGTGCAACGACGTCAGCAAGGGGGAGCTGGTGGGCTGCTGGCGTTCCGGGGCCCGGACGGTCGACGCCGTGGTCGCCGCGACCCGGGCCGGCACGGGGTGCGGCGGCTGCCGGGACGCCGTCGCCGGCATCGTCGGCTGGCTGTCCGAAGTCGATTCGGTGGAGGTGACGCGATGAACGAGCGAGGCGAGCGGGTCGGCAGGCTGGTGGTCGTCGGCAACGGCATGGTGGGGCAGCGCTTCGTCGACGCGCTGCGCGCCCGCGACCCCGAGGGGCGGTGGCGGGTCACCGTGCTCGCCGAGGAGAGCCGTCCGGCGTACGACCGGGTGCGGCTCTCGGCCTTCTTCGACGGGGTGGGCGCCGAGGAGCTGAACCTGCACACCCCCGACGACGGGGTGGAGCTGCGCCTCGGCGAGCCGGCCACGGAGATCGACCGGGAGCGGCGGCTGGTGCGTACCGCAACCGGCGAGCACCCGTACGACGCCCTGGTGCTGGCCACCGGCTCGTACGCGTTCGTGCCGCCGGTGGACGGCGCGACCCTGCCCGGGGTCTTCGTCTACCGGACGCTGGACGACCTGGAGGCGATCCGGGAGCACGCGCGGGGCCGGCGCACGGGGGCGGTGATCGGCGGCGGGCTGCTCGGGTTGGAGGCGGCGAACGCGCTGCGGCTGCTCGGGCTCGACACCAGCGTGGTGGAGTTCGCGCCCCGGCTGATGCCGGTGCAGGTGGACACGGCCGGGGGCGCGATGCTCCGCCGGTACGTCGACGAGCTGGGCGTCGCCACCCACCTGGGCGTCGCCACCACCGCGGTCCGGCCCGGCCCCGACGGCACGGTCGCCGGTTTGGAGCTGGCCGACGGGACGGTGCTCGACGCCGACCTGGTGGTGGTCGCGGCCGGCATCCGCCCCCGCGACGAGCTGGCCCGCAGCGCCGGCCTCGCCCTGGGCCCGCGCGGCGGCGTGCTGGTCGACGACGCCTGCCGTACCGCCGACGAGCGGATCTGGGCGGTCGGCGAGTGCGCGGCGGTCGACGGGACCTGCCACGGCCTGGTCGCCCCCGGGTACGCGATGGCCGAGGTGGTCGCCGACCGGCTGGTCGGCGGGGCGGCCACCTTCCCCGGCGCGGACACCGCCACCAAGCTGAAGCTGCTCGGCGTGGACGTGGCCTCGTTCGGCGACGCGCACGGCACCACGCCGGGCTGCCTCGACGTGACGTTCACCGACCCGGCCACCCGGGTCTACGCCAAGCTGGTCCTCTCCGACGACGCGCAGACCCTGCTCGGCGGGGTGCTGGTCGGCGACGCGAGCGCGTACCCGACGCTGCGGGCCAGCGTCGGCGGCCCGCTGCCCGCGCCCCCACTGGCGCTGCTCGCCCCCGCCGGCGCGGCGGGCGCGGGCGCCGGCGCGCTGCCCGCCGCCGCGCAGGTCTGCTCGTGCAACGCGGTGACCCGCGCCGACATCGACGACGCGATCGCCGGGGGCTGCGCGGACGTGCCGGCGCTGAAGGCGTGCACCCGGGCGGGCACCAGCTGCGGCTCCTGCGTGCCGATGCTCAAGCAGCTCCTCGACGCGGCCGGGGTGCGGCAGTCCACGGCGCTCTGCGAGCACTTCGACGCCGGCCGGCAGGAACTCTTCGACATCGTCCGGGTGCGCGGCATCCGCACCTTCTCGCAGCTCATCGCCGAGCACGGCCGGGGACGCGGCTGCGACATCTGCAAGCCGGTGGTCGCCTCGATCCTCGCCTCCCTCGGCTCCGGCCACGTGCTGGACGGGGAGCAGGCGTCGTTGCAGGACACCAACGACCACTTCCTGGCCAACCTGCAACGCGACGGCAGCTACTCGGTGGTGCCCCGGATCCCCGGCGGCGAGATCACCCCGGAGAAGCTCATCGTGATCGGCGAGGTGGCCCGGGACTTCCAGCTCTACACGAAGATCACCGGCGGGCAGCGGATCGACCTGTTCGGCGCGCGGGTCGAGCAGCTGCCGCAGATCTGGCGCCGGCTGGTCGACGCCGGCTTCGAGTCCGGTCACGCGTACGGCAAGGCGCTGCGCACGGTGAAGTCCTGCGTCGGCGAGACCTGGTGCCGGTACGGGGTGCAGGACTCGGTGGGGCTGGCCATCGCCCTGGAGCTGCGCTACCGGGGGCTGCGCGGCCCACACAAGATCAAGTCGGCGGTGTCGGGCTGCGCCCGCGAGTGCGCCGAGGCGCGCAGCAAGGACTTCGGCATCATCGCCACCGACACCGGCTGGAACCTCTACGTCGGCGGCAACGGCGGCTTCCGGCCCCGGCACGCCGACCTCTTCGCCACCGACCTGTCCACCGAGGCGCTGGTCCGGTTGATCGACAGGTTCCTGATGTACTACATCCGCACCGCCGACCGGCTGCAACGCACCGCCGCCTGGATCGAGGCGATGGAGGGCGGGTTGGACCACCTCCGCGCGGTGATCGTGGACGACTCGCTCGGCCTGTGCGCCGAACTCGACGCCGCGATGGCCCGGCACGTCGCCTCCTACTCGGACGAGTGGCGCGACGTGCTGGAGGACCCGGTACGGCTACGCCGGTTCGCCTCCTTCGTCAACGCCCCCGAGGTGCCCGACCCGTCCATCACGTTCGCCCTCGAACGGGGGCAACCGGTCCCCGTGGGCAGGCCGGCAACCGACGAGGGCCGGCAGCCGGTCGCGCTGGGCATGCCGGAGGTGCGGCGATGACCACCACGACGCCCCGACCGCTGGAGGTACGGCGATGACCATCACGATGACGACGACGCTGCCCGCCGCGACGCGTACCTGGACGCCGGTCTGCCCGTTCGACCGGCTGGAGCCCGAGCGGGGCGTCGCCGCGCTCGTCGGCGGCGTGCAGGTGGCCCTCTTCCGCACCGCCGACGGGCTGTTCGCCATCGACAACCTCGACCCGGTCGCCGGGGCGTACGTGCTGTCGCGCGGGATCGTCGGCAGCCGGGGCGGGGTGCCGACGGTCGCCTCGCCGCTGCACAAGCAGGTGTACGACCTGCGCACCGGGGTCTGCCTGGACCTGCCCGGCGTCGCCGTGCCCAAGCATGACGTGCGCTGCCGGGACGGTCTGGTCGAGGTGCGGCTGCGGCAGGAGGGGTGAATGCGCGACGAACTGGCGGGCTTCACCATCGGGGTGACCGCCGACCGCCGGCGGGACGAACTCGCCGCGCTGCTCCAGCGGCGGGGCGCCCGGGTGGTGATCGCCCCGGCCCTGCGGATCGTGCCGCTGGCCGACGACACCGACCTGCGGGAGGCCACCCGGGCCTGCCTCGAACGGCCGCCGGACGTCCTCATGGCCAACACCGGCATCGGCATGCGCGGCTGGTTGGAGGCGGCCGAGGGCTGGGGACTGGCCGAGCCGCTGCGCGGCGTGCTGGCCGGCGCGTACGTGGTGGCCCGGGGGCCCAAGGCGCGCGGGGCCATCCGCGCCGCCGGCCTGCACGACCAGTGGTCACCCGACTCGGAGAGCTGCGAGGAGGTGATCGAGCACCTGTGCCGGCGCGGGGTGGCCGGGCAGGTGATCGCCATGCAGCTGCACGGCGAGCGGCAGCCGGAGTGCACGCTGGCGCTGGAGGCGGCCGGGGCGACCGTGATCGAGGTGCCCGTCTACCGCTGGGCGCCGCCGACCGACCCGGCCCCGCTGCACCGGCTGATCGACCTGGTCGCCGGCCGGCTGGTCGACGCGGTCACCTTCACCTCGGCCCCGGCGGCCGAGGCGCTGCTGCGCGCCGCCGGGGACCGCTCCGACGCGGTGCTGGACGCGTTCCGGGGCGACGTGCTCGCCAGTTGCGTGGGCGCGGTCACCGCGGAGCCCCTGCTGCGGCGCGGGGTGCCGGTCAGCGCGCCGGCCAGGGCCCGCCTGGGCGCCCTGGTCCGGACCATCGTCGACGAACTGCCGCGCCGGACGGTCACCCTGAAGGTGGCCGGTCACCTGCTCACGTTGCGCGGGCACGCCGCCGTGGTCGACGGCGAACTGCGTCCGCTCGCGCCGGCGCCGATGGCGGTGCTGCGGGCACTGTGCGGTTCGCCGGGTCGGGTGCTGTCCCGGACCGCCCTGCTGCGGACGCTGCCGCGCGGCGCTGACGAGCACGCCGTGGAGATGGCGGTGGCCCGGCTGCGCGCCGGGTTGCGCGCGCCCCGGGTGGTGCAGACGGTCGTCAAGCGCGGCTACCGCCTCCGGGTCGACTGACGCGACCCGGAGGCGGTAGCCGTCCGTTCAGCCGACCGGTGCCGGGTAGCCCCGGCCGTGCTCGGCCTCCAAGCGGAGCATGGCGTGCTCCACGACGGTCACCAGCACCTGCTTGACCGCGTCCCGGTGCCGGGCGTCGGTCAGCACCAGCGGCACGTCCGGCGAGATGGCCAGCGCCTCGCGGACCTCCTCCAGCTCGTACTGCGGCGCGCCGTCGAAGCGGTTCAACGCCACGACGTACGGCAGCCTGCGGTTCTCGAAGTAGTCGAGCGGCGCGAAGGCGTCGGTGATCCGGCGGGTGTCCACCAGCACGGCCGCCCCCACCGCGCCCTTGATGATCTCGTCCCACATGAACCAGAACCGCGTCTGGCCCGGCGTGCCGAAGAGGTACAGGATCAGGTCCTCGGCCATGGTGATCCGGCCGAAGTCCATGGCGACCGTGGTGGTCTGCTTCCCCGGCACCTTGGACGGGTCGTCGATGCCGACACCGGCCGCGGTCATCACCGCCTCGGTTCTCAGCGGAGTGATCTCCGAGATCGCGCCGACCAGGGTCGTCTTGCCCACGCCGAAGCCACCCGCGACCACGATCTTCGCGGAGATGATTCCCCGGTTTCGGCGGGCCCCGGCGGGGTCATAGCCTGCGAAGTCCACTTAGCACCCTTCCAAGGATTTCCATCCGCTCCTCGAACCCCTCGGCGGGAGCGGCAGTGTGTAGCGTCAGCAGGCTCTCGGCCACCATGTCGGCGACCAGCACCCGGGTGACGCCCAGCGGCATCCGGGTGTACGCGGAGATCTCGGCCAGCGACTGCGCCCGGCCCTCACAAACGGTGGCGATGCGGTGCTTGTCGTGCCCCGCGAAGCGGGCCTCCGCAGCCTGGGTCGGGCTTGCCGTCAGGACCGCCTCCAGGGCGATGTCCATTCGAGCCTCGGTCCGGCCGCGGGTGACCGCGTACGGCCGTACCAGCGCACCACGTGGGTCCACGCGCCGTTGGTCCATCGACGATCACCTCCTCTCCCGGCCGGGCCCCTGGTCGGGCACCGGATCCTCTCGTTCCTGGCGACGCACGTCCGCGCGTCGCGCCCGCTAGGACCGCACCGCGTCCCGGGGCAGCGGCACCAGCGCCGCACCGACGCGCTCGACCAGCAGCGCCATCTCGTAACCCACCTGACCGACGTCGCAGCTGCGGGCCGCCAGCACGGCCATCGACGAGCCGTCGCTGATCGACATCAGGAACAGGTAGCCGCTGTCCATCTCGATGACCGTCTGGAGCACACCGCCGGCGCTGAACATCCGGGCGGCGCCCTCGGTCAGGCTGACCACGCCCGAGGTGATCGCCGCGAGCTGGTCCGCCCGGTCCGCGGGCAGGTCCCGCGAGGAGGCGAGCAGCAGCCCGTCGGCGGACACCGCCACCACGTGGGCGATCCCCGCCACGCTGTCGGCGAAGTTGGTGAGCAACCAACTCATGTCCTGCATGGCCGCTGGCCTGTTCATCGACTCGTCTCCTTGGTCGAGGTGCTGTTCTGGTCCGTTCCGGCCGCCCGGCCGCGCTGCACGCCGCGGTGGTAGGCCGACAACAGGCCCCGAACTTCGTCCGGGGTACGCCGGCTGCGGTCGCGGCCGCCCCGGGGCTCGATCCCGCCGGGCACGAGCTGTGCCTGCGGCTGCCGCTTGGGCAGCCCCGAGCGGGTGGTGCCGGCGGTGGCGGGGGCCGCCGCCCGGCTGGCCCGGGACCAGCCCTCGTCTGCCGCGGTCCGCCAGGCGTCCGCGTCGGTCGCGGGCGCCGCCGGGGCCGGTTCCGCGACCGGCGCCGCGGGTGGCGCGGCGGGCGGCGCCGCGGGGGGCGCCGCAGGGGGTGTGTCCGGCGTGGTGGGCCGCGCCGCAGCCGGCGGCGGGGTGTACGACGGCGGTGCCGACTGCGCGGGCGGCGGGGCGGTGTCGGTGCTGCCCGGCGTACGCGTGGGCAGTCGGGGCGCGCGGGGCTGCGCCGGTGCCGACTGGGCGGCGGCCGGCGTCCCGACGGCGGGTGCTCCGGCGCTGGGCGCCCCGGCGGCCTGCTGGGCCGCGGCCGACTGGCTGAAGTCGGGGCGGGTGAAGATGGCCGTGGCGTCGTTACCGTGCGACCGGAACCACACCGCCTCCATCTCCCGGAATATCGGTGCCTCGGCCGGCAGCTCGGCGCGCGGGGTGATCGGCGCGGCGGGAGCGGGCGGGGCGGTGGCGGCCAGGCCGGCCCCGAGGCCGCGACCGGCGCCCGGGTCGGTGCCGAAGCCGGTCTCCCGGGCGGAGCCGGCGAACCCCGCCGACAGCCCGGTGGCCGGCGAGCCGGCGATCGGGCCGACCGGCAGGACCGGCGCGCCCGGCGCCGGGGCGTCACCGCCGGGGACGCGCTTGGGCAGCGGGTCGACCGTGGGGTACGCGACGGTCGGCGTACCGACCGAGGCGCCTCCGCCGGCGAAGGCCGGCCGGGCCGGGGGCGTCGGCGGAGCGGTCGGCTGCGTCGGCGTCAGGCCACCGGCCTGCACCGGGGCCGCGGTGTCCCGCGCCTGCTCCGGGGCCTGCCACGGCGCCGGGGCGGCGGACCGCCACTGGTCGGTGAGGGTGGCCGAGGCGGTACGCCCCGCGCCGGCGGCCGGCTCGCCGAGACCGGCCGGGGTGAGCGGGTTCTGCTCGACCGCGAGCGGCTGCCGGGGCCGGGTGATCTGCTGGTCCCGGCTGTGCACGGGCGGCAGCACCACCGTCGCGGCGGGGAGCGTCACCTGGGCGACGGTGCCGCCCTCCACGTTGCGGCGCAGCTCCACCCGGATGCCGTAGCGGGAGGCCAGCCGGCTGACCACGGCCAGACCCATCAGCCGGAACGCCGCGACGTCGACGCTCGGCGGGGCGGCCAGTCGCCGGTTGAGCGAGTCGAGCTGGTCGTCGGTCAGGCCGAGGCCCCGGTCCTCGACCTGGATCAGGACGTAGTCCCGGATCCGCCGGCCGTCGGCGACCACGGTGGTGGTCGGCGGCGAGAAGCGGGTGGCGTTGTCGAGCAGCTCGGCGACGAGCCGGACCACGTCGTTGACCGCGTGCGCCGCGACCGAGATGTCGGTGTCGACGGTGCCGAACTCGATCCGGTTGTAGAGCTCCACCTCGGACTGCGCGGCCCGCAGCACGTCCACCAGGAGGGCGTCGTCGCGGCGCGGCACGGCCGAGTCGGCGCCGGCCAGGACCAGCAGGTTCTCGTCGTTGCGGCGCATCCGGGTGGCGAGGTGGTCCAGCTCGAAGAGCTGCGCGAGCCGCTTCGGGTCCTCCTCGCCGCGCTCGATCGCGTCGAGCTCGCCGATCATCCGGTCGACCAGGGTCTGACTGCGCCGGGCCAGGTTGAGGAACATCGCCGAGACGCTGGTACGCAGGGCGGCCTGCTCGGCCGCCACCCGGACCGCCTCGCGGTGTACGACGTTGAAGGCGAGCGCGACCTGGCCCACCTCGTCGCGGTTGTTGAGCTTGATCGGGTCGCGTACCTGCCGGACGATCTCCTCGACGCCGCCGTCGCCGACGTTGCCGACGTTCTGCAGCCGCTTGACCGCGTCCGGCAGGTCGTGGTTGGCCACCGAGAGGGCGCCCTCCCGCAGCCGGCGCAGCGAGTGGTTGAGCGAGCGGGCCAGCACCACGGCGAGGGTCACCGCGACGATGAGGGTCAGCAGCACCAGCGCCGTCTCGATGAAGGCCTGCCGGATGACGTCCGACCGGGCCTGGTCGGCCTGGCTGAGCAGCCGGTCCTGGAGCCGGATCTCGGCCCACCGCATGAGGTCGTTGACCGCGCCGATGGCGGCGGTGGCGTCCTGGGCGGTCACCGGCGAGGTCTGCCCGACCGAGCGGGTGATGTCGGCGGCCACCCGGTCGGCGAGGGTGACCGCGTCGCCGGAGACCGTGCTGTCGACCAGGGCGCGCTGGGTCGGGTCGGCGGCCAGCGAGAAGGCGACCAGCGCCTCCTGCTGGCTGGTCAGCGTGGCCACGAAGGAGGAGAACTGCTCCTCGTCGAGCTTGCCGGCGACGAGTGCGGTGTAGACGACCGACTGCTCCTCGGCGACGGCCGCCTTGGCGCGGGCGAACGCGGCGACCGCGCGCCGGGCGTCCGAGAGCCGCTCGTCGCCGGGCAGCTGGGCCAGCCCGTCGCCGTACGCGACCAGGTCGGTGATGATGACCCCGTAGCGGAGCGCCGCCTCGGCGACCGCCATCTGCTGGCGGTCCAGCACCTCCTGCCGGGTGCTGGCGAGCGTCTCCAGGTGCTCGTCGATGGTCGCCAGGCGCTCCTGCACGGCTGCCGGCAGGTCGTCGACCCGTCCGCGCTCCGCCCGGTACGCCTCGACCCGCTCGTCGGTGCTGCGCACCCGCAGGTTGTAGGCGTCGGCCTTCTGCTGCGGCGTCGACAGGAAGGCGGCGGCGGCCATCCGCTCGGCGTGCAGGTCCTGCGTCAGCGCGGAGACGTCGACGGAGAGCGCGGTCAACGCCTTGGCCTGGTTGGCGTCGAAGGTGTTCTCACCGATGGTGACGAGTCGGACCGTGGCCAACGCGAGCACCGCGGCGACCGGCACGACCAGGATCAGGGCGAGCTTGGAGCGGATCCGCACGTCGCGGAGCCGGGGCAGCCGACGCCGCTTCGGCTGTTCGGTGTCGCCACTCGCGGGCAGGGTCGTCGGTCCGGTGCTCACGACATCGCCTCCGTCGTTTCTTCCACGCCTGCCCCGCCGACTCGCGCCCGGTGCAGCGGACTGCGCCACACGCGGCACGGCCGCGATTTCATCAGAACTGATCCTGTTTGGGAAGTCGCGGCGGGGTAGGAAACGGTCGGACGGCTCGCATCCCGTGATCCGGTCAACTAATACCTTCAATTCTCCATGCCCGTGAACAGGGCATGTGACTCCAGAGTGGTCATCCGTGTCGTATTAGTAAGCGCTTGCAAACTTCCCGTTGCCCCACCATGTGGGATACGCGTCCCGAAACGCTTCGGGGGCTCCGCTTGACCGCGGGGCCTGGCGTTGGCAAGGTTTTGCAGGCTTCGCGCACACCGTACGGCAGACCGAACCCGTTCCTCTACTGAGGACGGACAACCCGGCGGTGACCGGGCATCGTCCCGGGCCGCATCTGGAGGACTGAGTTGACCCCCATCCGCTCCGCGACCGCCGCGGCGCTCGCATCGGCCGTGCTGGCCACCACGCTCACCGGCTGCCAGTTCGGGGCGGACGAGCAGGACACCAGTCCCATCGTCATCGCCGCGGACCTCGAACTCTCCGGCGCGGCGGCGCCCGTCGGCAAGGCGTACCAGCGGGCGCTGGAACTGAAGGTCGAGCAGCTGAACGCCTCCGGCGCGCTGAACGGCCGGAAGGTCGAGCTGAGGGTGAAGGACAACCGGTCGGACGCGAGCGAGTCGCTGCGCAACATCGGTGACTTCAGCAGCGATTCCCAAGTCAGCGCCATCATCATGGGCGGCTGCAACGAATGTGCCGTCGGCGCCGTCCGCACCATCAACGAGAAGCGAATTCCCACCATTGCGCTCGCCGCGTCCAGCGCCGTGTCCACCCCAGTCGCCGAACGACGGTACGTGTTCAAGCTCTCCCCGAACGCGGCCGACAGCGCCGCCGCCCTCGCCGGCGAGATGCGCCGCAAGGGCATCCGCAAGGCGGGCGTGCTGCACAGCGACGACGCCTACGGCCGCGAGGGGTTGACCGCGCTGCGCGCCGAGTTCGCGAAGGCCGGCGTCAAGCTGCTGCGCGAGGAGGCCGTGCGCACCACCGACACCGAGGTCGGCCAGCAGGTCAAGGACCTGGTCGGCAAGAAGCCGGACGCGCTGGTCGTGTGGACCTCGGCGGAGCAGGCGACGCTGGCCGCCAACGCCGCCCAGCAGGCCAAGTTCGAGGGGGACCTCTTCTTCGACGCGGCGGCGGCCGGCGACCTCTTCCTCGGCGCCGCGTCCCGGGCGACCGAACGCACCACGCTGGTCTTCACCCAGACCATGGTGATCGACGACGTGATCGCCACCACCCCGGCCAAGGCGGCCCGCCGCCAGTGGTTCCAGGACTACACTGCCCGCTTCGGCGGCTACAACGGTTCCTCCTCGTTCGCGGCCGACGCGGTGCAGCTCATCGCCGACGCGGAGCTGCGCTCGGGCGGCGAGCCCGGCGAGGTCGACCGCGACGGCGTCCGGGACGTGCTGGAGACGACCCAGATGGACGGCCTCTCCGGGCCGATCCGGATGACCCCGGACAACCACTCCGGCCTGATGCCGCAGGCCCTCACCACCCTGGTGGCGCGCAACGGGCGCTGGCGCCTCGCGGGCTGACCGGCCGGTCGGTGACGGAGGGGTTCCGGCGCGCGGCAGCGCGCCGGACCAGCGTGTCGGTGTGGCCCGCCGTGCCCCGGCGGGCCACACCGACCACCGTTCCAGCGGGTCAGCGGGCCGACGTGGTGGCGCGGACCCAGGGCAGGGCGAGCCGCTCGACCAGGGACAGCGCGCTGTAGAGCAGGATGCTCATCAGCGCGATCAGCACGATCGCCGCCCAGGCGGTAGCGGTGTCCCCCACGCCGTTGTACTGCAGGATCTGATAGCCCAGCCCCGGCTTGTCCGAGTAGAACTCGCCGATCACCGCGCCGATCGCGGCCAGCGGCATGGCCACCTTGAGCCCGACGAACATCTGCGGCAGCGCGGCGGGGAAGCGCACCTTGCGGAACGCCTGCCACCACGAGGCGTTCAGCGAGCGGGCCAGCTCGGCCAGGTCGTTCGGGGTGGTGGTGAGCCCGGTCGCCGTGGAGAGCACGATCGGGAAGAAGCAGAGCAGGAACACCATGGTCAGGATCGGCTTCGTACCCCAGCCGACCGAGACCACCAGCAGCGGGCCCAGGGCGATCTTCGGCACCGCGTTGACCGCCACCAGCAGCGGCGCGAACATCCGCTCGACGCGCCGGGACCCGGCCAGCGCCATCCCGATCAGCACCCCGGCGACCGCCGACAGCAGGAAACCGACCACGGTCATCGTGGTGGTGACCCCCAGCGCCGGCAGCAGCACGTCGCTCCCCGCGACCATCGCCTGCCACACCGCCTGGGGCGGGGGCAGCGACACCGGGTGCACCAGTTCCAGGCCCGACGTGACCAGCCACCAGGCGGCCAGCGTGATCACGGCGCCGAGCAGCGGCAGCCCGACGGCCGCCGGGCGTACGCCGGACCGGCGCGGGGGCGCGCCGGCGCCCGCGGGCTTCTTCCCGACGTGGCCGGACCGGGTAGCGGTCGTCTCCGTCACGGGTTCTCCTCTCCTGCCGGCCGGGCCGGCACGCGACGGGGGTGCGGCCCCGGGTCACCCCGGTGGACCGCACCCCCGTGCTCACGGTCGGCGTTCGTCAGGCCTTCGGCGCGAGGCTGAAGTCGATGATCTGGTCGGGGGTGATGTTCTGCTTGAGCGCGCCGGCGCCCTGGAGGATCGCGATGCTCTTGGCGACCCGGCCGCTGTCCAGGGTGCCGAGCTGGGTGCCGGAGTTGCTGGAGCGCACGTAGCCGGCCATGAGCTGGAGCTCGGCGGCAGCCGCGGCGGGGTTGGCGGCGTCGACGTTCTTCTTCAGCAGCTCGCCCGCCTCCTGCGGGTTGGTCAGCGCGTACTCCAGGCCCTTCATCAGGGCCGCGGTGAAGCGCTTGACCATCTCCGGCTTCTCCTTGGCGATCTTGGATGAGGTGATCAGCACGTTGCCGTAGAGGTCCTGCATCACGTTGCTGTACGGCAGCATGACGGCCTTCTGCTTGGTCACCGTCTCGATGGTGGGCTGGCCGACGACGAACTGGCCGATGCCGTCCACCGTGCCGGAGCCGAGCATGCCCATCAGGTCCTGGGCCTGGCCATTGACCCACTGCACCTTGCTGGCGTCCACGCCGGCCATCCGGGCGTACGTCGGGAAGAGGTTGCGCACGACGGAGCCCTGGGTGTCGGCGAGCTTCTTGCCCTCCAGGTCCTTCGGCGACGCGATGCCCTTGCCCTCGACCGTGGCGATGGCGGCCATGGTGCGCTGCTGGATCGCCGCGACCGCGACGAAGTCCTTGGCCTGGCCGCCACCGAGCTGGAGCAGACCGCCGGTGAGGTCGATCGGGCCGAACTGTGCCTGGCCGCTGACGATTGTCCCGATCACGGCGTTGGTGCCCTGACCCGGCTTGATGTCGACGTCGAACCCGGCCTCCTTGAAGAAGCCCTTCTCCTTCGCGACCCAGGCGTAGGAGTCACGGCCGAAGTTGCCGAACGAGGTGAGGTAGGTCACCTTCTCCAGCGCCCCGCCGCTGCCGCCCTTGGCGTCGGCGCCGGAGTCCGAGTCGCCGCTGCACCCGGAGACCAGGGCGAGGGCGGTGGCCAGCGCAGCGGCAGCGACCGTACGGGTCAGCCTTCTCATCAGTGCACCATGTCCTTTCCGACCGGAGCGGCGCGCCGCCGCCGGAGGGGTTGTCTGGCGGGCCGGCTGAGGGGTTGAGCCGGCACCAACCGTCGTGAGGGGACTCTTAGCTGGCACAGCGTACGAGAAACCGACCCCTACAATGCCAGGCGTATGGGTTTCGTTACGGAAAAATCCTCGCGTCCACCCCGGACGACATGTTGTCCACACGAGGCGGTTACCCTGGGCCGCGATCGCTGATCCCCGACTCAGGGAGGCCGCCGGAGATGATCCAGCTTTCCGGGGTGTCCCGCACCTTCGACGGTCGCAGCGGCCGCGTCGAGGCGCTGCGCGGCATCGACCTCGACGTGGCGGCGGGTGAGTTCGTCGCCGTACTCGGCCGCTCCGGTTGCGGCAAGTCCACGCTGCTGCGCCTGATCGCCGGCCTGCTCCCCGTGAGCGAGGGCAGGATCACCGTGGCCGGTACGCCGATCACCAAGCCGCGCCGGGACATCGCGATGCTCTTCCAGCGACCCGCCCTGCTTCCCTGGCGCACGGTCCTGGACAACGTCCTGCTCCCGGTGGAGATGTTCGGCTGGAAGCGGGCCAAGCACCGCGACCGGGCCCGGGAGCTGCTGGACCTCGCCGGGCTGGCCGGCTTCGAGAAGCGGCTGCCGCACGAACTCTCCGGCGGCATGCAGCAGCGGGTCTCGCTGTGCCGGTCGCTCATCGGCGAGCCCCGGGTGATGCTGATGGACGAGCCGTTCTCCGCGCTCGACGCGCTCACCCGCGAGGAGCTCTCCGGCGAGCTGCAACGCGTGCACATGACGTCCGGGGCCACCGTCGTCTTCGTCACCCACTCGATCGACGAGGCGGTGCTGCTCGCCGACCGGGTGGTCGTACTCAGCCCCCGCCCCGGCCGGATCCGCAAGGTCGTCGACGTCAACATCCCGCGACCGCGCACCCTCGGCCGCAACGCGCACCTGGCGGACGTCGCGCGGGTCAGCGCCGACCTGCACGAACTCCTCATGGAGCGGGACCTGCCGGCGACAGCCGGCGCGGAGGGACGATGAGCATGCGGGTCACCGTCTTCACGGAACCGCACCGGGGCGCCAGCTACGACGACCAGCTCCGCTTCGCCCGGCTGGCCGAGGACGGCGGCTTCGAGGGCTTCCTCCGCGCCGACCACTACCAGGCGATGGGGGACGAGGCCGCGCTGCCCGGCCCGACCGACGCCTGGCTGACGCTGGCCGCGCTGGCCCGGGAGACCAGCCGGATCCGGCTCGGCACCCTGGTCACCTCCGCCACCTTCCGGCTGCCCGGCCCGCTGGCCGTCATGGTGGCCCAGGTGGACCAGATGAGCGGCGGCCGGGTCGAGCTCGGCATCGGCGCCGGCTGGTACGAGCGGGAGCACGTCTCCTACGGCATCCCGTTCCCCGGCATCGGCGAGCGCTTCGACCGGCTGGCCGAGCAGCTGGAGATCATCACCGGGCTGTGGCGGACGCCGCCGGGCGAGACGTACAGCTTCACTGGCGACCACTACCGGCTGCTGGAGGCCCCCGCGCTGCCGAAGCCGGTGCAGGTGCCCGGCCCGCCGGTCATCGTCGGCGGCCGCGGCCCGAAGCGCACCCCCGACCTCGCCGCCCGGTTCGCCGACGAGTTCAACATGCCGTTCAAGACCGTCGCGGAGACCGCCGCCGCGTACGAGCGGGTGCGTGAGGCCTGTGACCGGGCCGGCCGGGCCGAGTCGGGACGCGCCCCGCTCACCCTCTCCGCCGGCATCCTGGTGGCGATCGGTCGCACCGACGCCGAGGCGCACCGCCGCGCCGCCCCGCTGCACGTCAAGAGCGCACTGCCGCCCGAGGACCCGGTGGTCGGCTCGCCCGCGCAGCTCGTCGACCGGATCGGCGAGTTCGCCGCGATCGGCGCCACCCGGGTGCACCTGCGGCTGATCGACTTCGCCGACCTCGACCACCTGGAACTCATCGCCGCCGAGGTGCTCCCCCGACTGGATGCAACCCGATGACCGACGAGCACCGCGAACTCGGCCCGGTGGGCCAGGAGATCGTGTACGAGAACGACCGGGTCCGGGTCTGGCACATCCGCCTGGAGCCGGGCGAGCGGCAGCCGCTGCACCGGCACGACCACCCGTACCTCGTGGTGGCGATCCAGGGGGCGAAGAACGTCGTACAGACGATCGACGGCACCCTCATCGACGCCGACGAGCCGACCGGCGGGGTGGTCTACCGGGACCCGGGGGCCGTGCACATGCTGACCAACGTGGGCGACACGACGTACCTGGCCAGGCTGGTCGAACTGAAGTAACCGCCGGCCGGCGGGTCGCCCCCCGCCTGCGGCGCGCCGGTGGCGGCCTGGTCAACAGGTGCGTAACGTGCCGGACATGGCCTTTCGGACCTGGGGCAGACTGCTGCTCACCGCGCTCGGGGTGAGCCTGCTGGCCGGGGCCGGTCAGCTCGGCATCGCCTTCGGCTTCGGCATCGTCCGGCTCTCCGGCACCTTCACCGGCGCCACCGTCAACCAGTGGCCGGCCCAGCTCGTCTGGGCGGGCTGGTTCGCGGCGAACGCCGCCGTGATGGGCGCGGTGCTCACCGAGCGCCTGGCCCGCCGGGACGGAGGGCTGGCCGGCACCGGGCGCCTGCTCGCCGTCGCCGGCGCCGCCGCGCTGGGCGCCACCGTCGTCGCGCCGCTCTGCATGCAGCCGGCCAGGGCGGCCGAACTCGTCTCGGTGGACCCGGTCTGGGCCGTCGGCATCTGCGCGGTCCTCGGTGCCCTGGTCGGCGCGGGCGCCGCCCTCGCCGTACTGCTCCAGCCGCCGGTGGGATGGAACGTGGCGGCGATCGCCGGCGCGATCTGGCTGCTGGCCCTGGTCTCGGTGGCGCCGTCGCTGGTCTCGACCGGGCCGCTGGACACCGTACGACTGGGGGTGCTGGAGCCGGCGTCCCTCGACGCCGGCGCGGCGCAGGGGCTGGCCCTGGTGGTCCTGCCGCTGGTGGCGCTGCTGGCCGGCGCGGCGACCGGCGGGCTGGCCCGGTGGCGGGGTCATCCGCCGCTGGTCAGCGGCGCGACGGGGGTGGCGGGACCGGTGCTGGTCGCGTTCGCCTACCTGACCGCCGGCCCGGGCGACACCGCCGACCGCTACCAACTCACGCCGTACTACGCGGCGCTGCTCGCGGTGGCCGCCGGCGCGCTCGGGTCGGCCGCGGCAGCGCTGCTGCGCTGGCCGCTCGTCGCGCGCACCGCCCCCACCGGGGCCATCGAGCCGACCGACATCCTCCGGCCGCTGCCCACCGGCCCGGCCCTCCCGCGGACCCCGGCGTCCACCGGCGGCGACGAGCCGGAGACGGTCGACCTGGCCGGCGCCGCCCCGGTCGTCGGCGACCAGGCGGGCGGTACGGGCTCCGGCGCGGTCGTCGCCGCCAGCGGTGACGGCCCGGCGCCCCGGGTCGTTCCGCCGCACTGGGACTGGCCCGCCGACGGAGGGACCGTCCCGGCTCCCGCCGCCGATGCCCGGACGGACGCGGGTCCCGGGTGGACGGCCGAGTCGCCGGCCTCGGCTCCCGGCGGCCTGCCCACAGTCGACCGTCCGCTCGAACCGGAGCCCACCCCCACGCAGGACAGCACCGACGAGCACGTCCCGACCACGTCGGTCGCACCGGTCGTCCCGGCCGCCCCGGTCGCCGACGAAGTACCGCCAGCCGGGAAGACGACGCCCGACGCGCAGCCCGACGCGCAGGTGACGCCCGCTGGCGTGCCGACCGCGGGACCGGCGCCCGCCGGACAGCCGAGCGAGGGAGCGAGGCCCGGCGCGCAGCCCGCCGCGGCGGCGACGCTCGGCGCGCAGCTCGGCGCGGCGGCGACGCCCGCGGGACAGCCGGCAGAAGCGGTCGCCGAACAGCAGGCCGTCCCGAGCGCGCCCAAGCCCCGCCGCACCCGTAAGCCCCGGTCGACGCGTCAGCCCGCCGGCACGGTGGCACCGGAGGCTGCGGGTCCGACGCCCGAGGCCACGGGCAACCCGGTGACCGGGCCCACCGCGCCGGTCACGGCGGTGTCGTCGCCATCCCCGGACGCCCCCGCCGCGCTCGACACCACGACCAGCACCCGGCCCGGTCCCCCGGCCGAAGCCACGCCCGACACCACGACCGGCCCCCAGCCCGGCCCCACGACCGAAGCCGGGTCCGACACCACGACCGGCCCCGAAGCCGGCCCCACGGCCGAAGCCGGGTCCGACACCACGACCGGCCCCGAAGCCGGCCCCACGGCCGAAGCCGGGTCCGACACCACGACCGGCCCCGAAGCCGGCCCCACCGCCGAAGCCGGGCCCGGCAGCACGGCCGGAGGGGCCCCCGGCGGGTCGGGGTCGGACGGCAGCGGCCCTCGCGCGGTACCGCTCTTCGCGGCGGACGGCGAGGCGGCTCCCGGCCGGGCCGTCGAGCCGGACGCCGGCACCGCGCCCCCGCCCGCCCCGGCGTGGCCGGCACCGCCCCGGCCCCAGGCCGACGGCACCGCCGAGGCGGCACCGCCGGCCGCAGAACCCGCGCCCGACGTAACGCCCCGACCCCGCCACCGGGCCCCGATGCCCGACCTGGCCCGGGCCGCGAACTGGGAGGCGCTCGCCACCGCACGACAGGGCGGCCCCGTCCCGGCGCCCGCCGAGCCCGCGCCGGAGAACGGCGTCCCCGCCGCCCGGGCGGAGGCACCGTCGCCCGGCTCCCCGTCGCCCGCCGAGGCCGAGCAGCCCACCGGGCGGAATCGGGGCAGGCTGGGCCTGTTCCGCCGTAACCGGCCCCGGGCCGAGGACGCCTCGGCCGACCGGGAGTCCGAGCCGCTGCCGGCGCAGGACGAGGAGTACGTGGACTGGGTCACCGGCCTGAGCAAGCCGGTCCCGGACAACGAACCCGAGCAGGAGAGCGGCCGGCGGTCGTTGCGCTCCACCGGCCGCCACCACCGCGACTGACCCGACCGGCCCACGCCCGCCCCGCCCCGGACGACCGGAGCCGGGGCGGGCGTCCGCCGTTGCGAACCTCCGCTTTCCTGAACATCCGCCCTCCGGGCGCCGACCCCGGACGGGCGGCTCGGACGGGCGCCGGCTCGGACGCGCGGTCGCGCTGCTCAGGCGAGCGGCAGGTAGACCCGGCCGCCGGAGGAGAGGAACTCCTCCGACTTGTCCTTCATGCCGCGCGCCGCGTACTCCTTCAGCTCCTGGGTGATCTTCATGGAGCAGAACTTCGGGCCGCACATCGAGCAGAAGTGGGCGGTCTTCGCCGGCTCCGCCGGCAGCGTCGCGTCGTGGTACGAGCGCGCGGTCTCCGGGTCCAGCGACAGGTTGAACTGGTCCTCCCAGCGGAACTCGAACCGCGCCTTGGACAGCGCGTCGTCCCACGCCTGCGCGCCCGGGTGCCCCTTGGCCAGGTCGGCGGCGTGCGCCGCGATCTTGTACGCGATCACGCCGGCCTTCACGTCGTCGCGGTCCGGCAGCCCCAGGTGCTCCTTCGGGGTCACGTAGCAGAGCATCGCGGTGCCGAACATGCCGATCATCGCGGCGCCGATCGCCGACGTGATGTGGTCGTACGCGGGGGCGATGTCGGTGGTCAGCGGGCCGAGGGTGTAGAACGGCGCCTCGTGGCACCACTCCTGCTGGAGGTCCACGTTCTCCTTGATCTTGTGCATCGGCACGTGGCCGGGGCCCTCGATCATCACCTGCACGTCGTGCTCCCAGGCGACCTTCGTCAGCTCGCCCAGCGTGCGCAGCTCGGCGAACTGCGCGGCGTCGTTGGCGTCGGCGATCGAGCCGGGGCGCAGCCCGTCGCCGAGCGAGAATGTCACGTCGTAGCGGGCCAGGATCTCGCACAGCTCGGCGAAGTTCGTGTAGAGGAAGTTCTCCTCGTGGTGCGCCAGGCACCAGGCCGCCATGATCGAGCCACCCCGCGACACGATCCCGGTCACCCGGTCCACCGCCAGCGGCACGTACGGCAGCAGCACCCCGCGTGCACCGTCATGTAGTCGACGCCCTGCTCGGCCTGCTCGACGACGGTCTCCCGGAACACCTCCCAGCTCAGCTTCACCGGGTCGCCGCCGACCTTCTCCAGCGCCTGGTAGATCGGCACGGTGCCGATCGGCACCGGCGAGTTCCGCACGATCGCCTCGCGCGTCTCGTGGATCCGCTTCCCCGTCGACAGGTCCATCACCGTGTCCGCGCCCCACCGGGTCGCCCAGGTCAGCTTCTCCACCTCCTCGGCCACCGACGAGGTGACCGCCGAGGTGCCGATGTTGGCGTTCACCTTGACCAGGAACGCCTTGCCGATGATCGCCGGCTCGCACTCCGGGTGGTTGACGTTGAGCGGCAGCACGGCCCGCCCGGCGGCGATCTCGTCCCGGACGAACTCCGGCGCCATCCCCTCCCGGACCGCCACGAACTCCATCTCCGGCGTCACCACGCCGGCCCGGGCGTACGCGAGCTGGGTGGGGCGGCGCCCGCCCGTCCCGGCGAGCGGGGTGCCCGCGCCCCGCACCGGTGCGACGTCGCCGCGCTCGGCGATCCACCCTCCGCGCAGCGGCGGGAGCCCGACCTCCGGATCGGAGCCGGGTCCCGAGGTGTCGTAGAGCCGCAGCGGCGGGTTGTCACCGGTCAGTTCCACCTCGGCGAACGGCACCCGCACGTCCGGCCGGGACCCCTCCACGTACACCTTGCGACGTGCCTGCATGACAGCCTCCCTGGTGATCAAGCGGACCAGCCGAAGTGGTCCAGCGGGCCGCGTCCCGCGCCCAGCTCCCAGTCCCGCGCGCCGGTCAGCGCGCGGAGGACGTACTCCTTGGCGGCGGCGACCGCCGTCGGCACCGGGTCGCCGAGCGCCAGCCGCACGGCGATCGCCGCCGAGAACGAGCACCCGGTGCCGTGGTTGTGCCGGGTGTCGACCCGCGGCGCGCGGAGCAGGGTGGTGACGCCGCCGCCGTACAGCACGTCGACCGCCTCGCCGTCGGCGTCCACGTCGCCGCCGGTCACCACCACGTGCGCCGGGCCGCCGGCCGCCAGCGCCTCGGCGGCGGCCACCATCTCCTCGACCGTGGTCACCGGGCGTCCGGTGATGGCGGCGGCCTCCGCGCAGTTCGGCGTCGCCACCTGCGCGTACGGCAGCAGCCGCTCGACGGCGGCGACCACGCCCAGCCGGTGCCCGCTGGTGGCGACGAGCACCGGGTCGACGACGAGGTGCGGCAGCCGGCCGTCCTTCGCGGCGCCCGCCACCGCGTCGGCGACCGCCGGGGTGCCGAGCACACCCGTCTTGACGGCGCGGACGGTGAAGTCGGCGAGCACGCTGTCGAGCTGCTCGGTGACCGTGCGCGGCGGCAGCGGCAGCACGGCGTCGACGCCCCTCGTGTTCTGCGCGGTGACCGCGGTGAGCACGCTGGTGCCGTACGCGCCGAGGGCCGCGAAGACCTTCAGGTCGGCCTGGATGCCGGCACCCGCGCCGGAGTCGGAGCCGGCGATGGTGAGGACGGTCGTCGGGGTCATCGTTCCTCTTCCGTGGTGGCAGGCGGGAGCCTGGGCCGGGCCTGCGCGGTGGCGGTTGCCGTGGCGGTGGCTGCCGTGAGGGCGGCTGCTGCCGCCTCGGGGTCGTCGGCGCGCATGACGGCACCGAGCACGGCCACCCCCACGGCTCCCGCGTCGACGCAGGCGGCGACCTGGTCCGGGCTGTGCACTCCGCCGAGCGCCAGGATCGGCACGGCGCTGGCCGCGATCAGCTTCCTGAGCCCGTCCGGGCGCAGGGGTGGCCCGTAGCCGGGCTTGGTGCTGGTCGGGTAGACGGGCGAGAGGGTGGCGTAGTCCTCCGTGGTCAGTCGCGCCAGCTCCGCCCGGTCGTGGCAGGAGCGGCCCACCAGGCCGTAGCGCGGCGGCGGGTACGGCCCCGCCGACGGCAGGTGCACGGCGTCGCCGCCGAGCGGGTCGGGGCCGGCGACGACCAGGGTGCCGCCCACCTCGGCGAGGATCGCGCGCAGCTCGGCGGCGAGGGCGACGCGTTCGGCCCGGGGCAGGTCCTTCTCCCGCAGCACCACCCACCGCACTCCCCCGGCGACCGCCCCCGCCACGACGTCGACCAACGACCGCCGCGCCTGCCACCGGTCCGTCAACAGCACGACGCCGGCCGGCCCGCCCGAGATCTTGGCGGGAAACGGCCCCTCCAAGGGCCCTTCCGTGCCAAGATCCGCAGCCACAGCCGCAGCCGGAATCGGTGCCGAAGCCGCAAGAGCGGGACCGGGGCTGGCGGTCACAGGTCCGGCCGTCCCTCGTCCGGGGTGGAGGCGAGCGCGTGGAAGCGCCGTGCGATCCGGCCGGCCCCGTACGCGAGCCGGCCCGCCTCGACCGCGTACCGCATGGCGGTGGCCATCGCCACCGGGTCGGCGGCGCGGGTGACCGCGCTGGCGAGCAGCACCGCGTCGCAGCCCAGCTCCATGGCCAGCGCGGCGTCCGAGGCGGTGCCGATGCCGGCGTCCAGGATCACCGGCACGTCGACGCCCTGCCGGATCAGCCGGATGTGGTGCGGGTTCGACACGCCCAGCCCGGAGCCGATCGGCGCGCCCGCCGGCATCACCGCGGCGCAGCCGACGTCGGCCAGCCGGCGTGCCAGGATCGGGTCGTCCGACGTGTACGGCAAGACCACGAACCCGTCGTCGACGAGTTCCTCGGCGGCGCGCAGCAGCTCCACCCCGTCGGGCAGCAGCGTGCGCTCGTCGCCGATCACCTCCAGCTTCACCCAGTCGGTGCCGAACGCCTCCCGGGCCAGGTGCGCCACCTTCACCGCCTCGCCCGCGGTGTAGCAGCCGGCGGTGTTCGGCAGCAGCCGCACGCCGCAGCGGTCCAGCAGGTCCAGCAGCCCGCCGGCGGTACCGGGGGCGGTGTCGACGCGGCGCAGGGCCAGGGTGACCAGTTCGGTGCCGGAGGCGCGGACGGCGTCCTCCAGCACGCGCAGGTTGGCCGCGCCGCCGGTGCCGAGGATCAGCCGGGACGTGAAGCTCACGCCACCCAGGTCGAAGCTCACCGCGTCACCCGCCCTGGGCGGCGCTGAGCACCTCGACGCGGTCGCCGTCGCGCAGCACGGTCGCCGGCCAGCCCGTACGCGGCACCACCTCCCCGTTGACCGCGACGGCGAGGCCGCGCTGCTGGTCGGTGACCGCGCGGACCAGGTCCGCCACGGTCGAGCCGCCGGGCAGGCTGCGCCCGGCGCCGTTCACCGTCAGTTCCACGTGTGCTCCTTCTCGGGTGCGAACGGGTCGTGACCGGACGGGTCGTGACCGGACGGGTCGTGACCGGACCGGGCGTCGACGGTCGGGGGCGGCGCGAACCGGGCCGGGGCGAAGGGGGCGAGCAGCGGGTCCGTGGCACCCGTGACGACCAGCTCGGCGATCAGGTCGGCGGTGACCGGGGTGAGCACGATGCCGTGCCGGTGGTGCCCGGTGGCGGCGAGCACGCCGGGCCGGCCGGGCAGCAGGCCGAGGATCGGGGCGTTGTCGGGGGTGCCGGGACGCAGGCCGGCGAGGGTCTCGACCAGGTCGTACTCGGCCAGCTCGGGCAGCAGGTCGACGGCGGCGCGCAGCAGGCGCAGCACCGCCCCGGCGGACACGTCGGTGTCGGAGCGCTCCTCGACGGTCGCGCCCACCACCACCTCCCCGTCGTCGCGGGGCACGAGGTAGACGTGCTCGCCGTCGGCGTACCCCCGGATGACGTGCCGGAAGCCCGGCGCGCCGCCGCCCGGCGCGCGGAGCCGGACCACCTGCCCCTTCACCGGCCGCACCGGCAGCCCCGTCAGGGCCGCCGCGCCGCAGCCGGCCGCGACCACCGTGACGTCGGTGTCCAGGTCGGACAGGGAGCGCACGGCGGCGGGGACCAGCGTGGCGCCGGCCCGCTCGGCGGCCGTGCGCAGCGCGGGCACCAACCGGCGCGGGTCGACCTGGTGGTCCGTGGCGGCGAGCGCGCCGCCACGCACCCGGGGCGCCAGCGCCGGCTCGCGGTCCCGCAGCGCCGACGGGCGCAGCGGCGTCACCGGCAGCCCGATCCCCTGCTGGTACGCCCACAGCCGGCGCGCCTCGGCCAGGTCGTCGGCGGTGAGCCCGACCATCAGCGTGCCCTCGGTCCGGTAGCCGACGTCCAGACCGGTGGCGGCGGTCAGCTCGGCGGCGAACGCCGGCCAGCGGGCGGCGGAGGCGGTCAGCAGCCCGGTCAGCTCGTGCTCGCCGAAGTACGCCTCGGCGACCGGGGCGAGCATCCCGGCGGCGACGTGGGACGCGCCGGATCCCGGGGCGGCGTCGTGCACGACGACGCGCAGTCCGCGCTGCGCGCAGCGCCAGGCGATCGCCAGCCCGACCGGTCCCGCCCCCACCACGGCGACGTCCGGTCGGTTCAGCACCCCAGTGCTCCCAGCAGCTCCGCCGTCGCCCGGGCCGGATCCGCCGCCCCGGAGAGGGCCCCCACCACCGCCACCCCGTACGCCCCGGCGGCCAGCAGCGCGGGCACCCTCGCGGCGGTCACGCCGCCGATCGCGACGACCGGCACGTCCACGGCGTCGGCGACGGCGCGTACCCCGGCCGGGCCGATCGGCGCCGGCAGCCCCGTCTTCGTACTGGTGGCGTGGCAGGGGCCCACGCCCAGGTAGCTGGCCCCGGCGGCGACCGCCTCGGCGGCCGTCCCCGGCTCCCGGGCGGTCGCGCCGAGCACGGCGGTCGCGCCGAGCACCCGGCGGGCCGCCCCGACCGGCAGGTCGTCCGCGCCGACGTGCCCACCGGCGGCGCCCACGGCCAGCGCCACGTGCAGCCGGTCGTTCACCAGGCAGGTGGCGTCGTACCGGTCGCAGAGCGCGACCACCCGGCGGGCCAGGTCGTACGCCTCCCGGTCCGTGGCGTCGTCCTCCACGCGGACCTGCACGACCAGTTCCGCGCGGGCCACCGGGAGGGCGGCCCGCAGCACGGCGAGCGGATCCCGCCCGGGTCGGGTGTCGGTGATGAGATGCAGTCGCCCGAGGGACGGCACGGCAACACTCCTCCCTGCGCCGGCATTACCCGGATCAGGTTCGACGGTCGGGGGCTCACAGCCCCCCTCTCAGCCCGGTGTACCGGGCTCCCGTGGGTCACTTGCGGGTGTCACCGTACGACGGATCGCCGGATCCGCCAAGGTCGAGCTGCGGATTTCACACCGACCGCCCGAACCCCGCGGACGGGGCGGCGCGTGACCGTCCCGTCACGCGATGCTGTCCGGATGCCCTCTGCCGCCGGGTACCGCCCCGCCTCGCCTTCCTGCCGTTCCGGGCCAGCACCGCCATCGCGGAAGGGCAGCTGCCACATGCCGTGCACGAGGCGACCCGGCGGTCGGTGGAACGTGGTGGGTGTTTCCGGTGCCGGGTGACACCCATGGCGTTCCACCGAGCCTCGCGCCGGCGCGGGTTGGGGTGCCGCGCACAGCGCACCGCCCCCGGTGCCGCGATGCTGCGGTGCCGGGGGCGGGACGGGGCCAGGGGGTGGTGCCGACGTGGCTCAGAGGGCGGCGCGCAGGGCTTCGAGGTCCTCGTCGGTGGGTTGCCAGGTGCCCGCCTCCGCGTTGGCGCGTACCTGCTCGGGCGTGGTGGCGCCGGCGATCACCGAGGTCACCGCGGGCTGGGCGGCCAGCCCGCCGATCGCCACCTGGAGCATCGACAGCCCCCGCTCGGCGGCGTACGCCTCGATCGCCTCGATGGTGTCCCAGTCGGCGGCGGCGAGTCGCTGGGCGTACCGGCCGCCACCGGCGAGGCGGCTGCCGGCCGGCGGGGCCTCGTTGCGCTTGTACTTGCCGGTGAGCAGCCCGTTGGCCAGCGGGAAGAACGGCAGCAGCCCGAGGCCGAAGCGCTCGCACGCCGGCACCACCTCGGCCTCGACGCCGCGCTCCAGCAGGCTGTAGTGGTTCTGTGCGCTGATGAACCGGGACCGGCCGTTCGACGAGGCCACCCAGTCCGCGTCGGCGATCTGCCAGCCGGCGAAGTTGGAGTTGCCCAGGTAGCGGACCTTGCCGGCCCGGACGAGGTCGTCGAGCGCGGCGAGCGTCTCGTCGATCGGGGTGCCCGGGTCGGGCTCGTGCATCTGGTACAGGTCGATGTGGTCGGTGCCGAGCCGGCGCAGCGACGCCTCCACCGCCCGGGCGATGTAGCGACGGGCGCCCCGGGCGCCGAAGTCGGGGCCGTTCATGCCGTTCATGTCCATGCCGAACTTGGTGGCCACCACGACGTCGTCGCGCCGGCCCTTGAGCGCCTGGCCCAGCAGTTCCTCGGAGCCGCCCTGCGGCTCCCCGTAGATGTCGGCGGTGTCGAAGAAGTTGATTCCGGCGTCGAGCGCGGCGTCGACCACCGCCCGGGTGCCGTCGAGGTCGAGCTTGCGGCCGAAGTTGTTGCAGCCGATGCCGACCACGGACACCACGAGCCCGGAGTCGCCCAACCGGCGGTAGGTCATCTCAGTCACGAGATCCACCCTATGCCGGGCGTCGGGCGCACGCCGCCGACCACGAAGGCACCACACGCACGGACCGCGAAGCCGAACCAGGCCCCGCGGACCGCGAGACCCACGCAGGAACCACGCGCACCGACGGCGGAGCCGTCCGGCGTACGTCGCGGACCGTCAGTCGAGCACGTCGGCGACGAGCCGGCGGGCGGCGGCGAGCGTGCCGGCCAGTTCGTCCGGCGTGTGCCCGACCGCGCCGAGCAGCGCCTGCGCCCGCCGGGCGAAGTCGGGCGGCGCGCCGGGCAGCCGCCCCGCGGCGGCGATCATGCCCTTCTCGTTGACCAGCCACCGCCCCGCCCGCGCGTGCAGCACCTGGGCGAGTACGCCGATCGCCCGGAACAGGCAGCCGGCCACGTACCCGCCGTCGCCGGCCACGGCGGCCTTGGCCGCGCCGTCGACCAGGAACCGGGCCTCCCACCCGCCGGCCGTCAGGGCGTCGGCCAGGGCCGGCGGGTACGCGCGGGTCTCCTCGCGCAGCGCGGTCAGCTCACCGGTCGGGTCGCCGAGCACGCGGCAGAGCGCCACCTCGCCCGCGTAGGCGGACGAGTAGAAACCGAGCGGGTGCCCGGCCTGCACGCCGATCTCGTACCGGCCGGCCCGGCAGTCGGCCCAGATCCGGTGCACCCGGTCGAGGTCGCGGTAGATCCAGTCGACCGCCGCCCCGCCGATCCGCAGCCAGCCGCCGCCGTCTACCCACGGCCCCCAGCCGCCGGGCGGGGTCAGCTCGACCCGCGCGTCGGCGACGGTCGCGGCGACGGCCCGCAGCCCCGGCACATCCAACTCGCCCCGGTAGTAGAGGCCGAGGTCCCAGTCGGAGTCGGGCCGGTGCTCGCCCCGGGCCCGGCTGCCGCCTAGGGCGACGGCGACGACCCCGCCGACCGCGCAGAGGCGGTCGGCCAGGTCGGCGGGGATCACGCCACGTCCCAGACCGGTTCCGGGGTCTCCACCACCTCGTTGTCGCCCCGGAAGAGCACGAACCGGTCGAAGGAGCGGGTGAACCAGCGGTCGTGGGTCACCGCCACCACGGTCCCCTCGAACGCCGTCAGCCCGGCCTCCAGCGCCTCCGCCGAGGCCAGGTCGAGGTTGTCGGTGGGCTCGTCGAGCAGCAGCAGCGTCGCGCCGGACAGCTCCAGCAGCAGCACCAGGAAACGCGCCTGCTGGCCGCCGGAGAGGGTGCCGAAGCGCTGGTCGCCCTGCCCCGCCAGCTCGTACCGGCTCAGCGCCGCCATCGCGGCGTGCCGGTCCATGCCGGCGCGGTGCTCGTCGCCCCGCCAGAGGATCTCGACGAGGGTCTTCCCCATCAGCTCCGGCCGGTCGTGGGTCTGCGAGAAGTGCCCCGGACGCACCCGCGCGCCGAGCCGGGCCACCCCGTCGTGCGCCACCGGCGCGAGCGCGGCGGCCCCGTCCACCGGGCCGTTGGCGGGGTCGGGGTCGGTGCCGCCCCGGGCGAGCAGCCGCAGGAAGTGCGACTTGCCCGTCCCGTTGGCGCCGAGCACCGCGACCCGGTCGCCGTACCAGATCTCCAGGTCGAACGGGAAGGTCAGGCCGTCGAGCTCCAGCTGCTCGCAGATCACCGCGCGCTTGCCGGTCCGCCCGCCGGTGAGCTGCATCCGGATGTCCTGGTCCTTCGGCGGTACGGGCGGCGGCCCGGCCTCCTCGAACTTGCGCAACCGGGTCTGCGCGGCCTGGTAGCGCGACGCCATCCCGTCGTTGTACGCGGCCTTCTGCTTGTACATCAGCATCAGCTCGCGCAGCTTCTGGTGCTCCTCGTCCCACCGCTTGCGCAGCTCGTCGAGGCGGGCGTGCCGGGCCACCCGCGCGGAGTGCCAGCTGGCGAAGCCACCCGGGTGCACCCAGGCGCTGCCGCCCTCCACGGCGACCACCCGGTCGGCGGTGTGGGCCAGCAGCTCCCGGTCGTGCGAGACGTAGAGCACCGACTTGGTCGACTCGCGCAGCCGCCCTTCCAGCCAACGCTTGCCGGGCACGTCGAGGAAGTTGTCCGGCTCGTCGAGGAGCAGCACCTCGTCGGGACCGCGCAGCAGCAGTTCGAGGGCGAAGCGCTTCTGCTGACCGCCGGAGAGGGTCCGGACGGGCCGTTCCCGGGCGCTCTCCCACGGCAGGCCGAGCACGATGGTGGCGACCGTGTCGAAGAGCACCTCGGCGTCGTACCCGCCGACCTCGCCCCAGGCCGCGAGCGCGTCCGCGTACGCCAGCTGGGCCTTGCCGGCGGCGGTGCTGTACTTGCCGCGGACCTCGGCGGCGCGCATGGCCCCCTCGGTCTCGACCAGCCGGCGGCCGGCGTCGCGCAGCGCGGGCGGGGCCAGCGACAGGGCCAGGTCGGCCAGCGTCGACTCGTCGCCGATCATCCCGATGAACTGGCGCATCACGCCCAGCCCGCCGGAGCGCGCGATCGCGCCGGTCTTCACCGGCAGGTCGCCGGCGACCATCCGCAGCAACGTCGTCTTGCCCGCGCCGTTCGGCCCGACCAGGGCCACCTTGGCGCCCTCCCCGACCCGGAACGACACGTCGGAGAAGAGTTCCCGGCCGTCGGGAAGGATGTGCCCGACCGCTGCCACGTCCACGTATCCCACGTCGGCATCCTGCCCGAGCACGGGCCGGACGGCCCAACCATTTACCGGGTGACCCGCAGCACCCGGTAGCCCTTCTGGCTGGCGTGGCGCCCCACCTGCCAGCCCTGCTCGACCAGCCAGCGCTGCAACGAGTCCCCGCCGAGGTAGCGGGCCACCACCAGCCAGGCGACGCCGTCCGGGGCGAGACGGGGCAGCCAGCGCAGCAGGATCCCGTGCAGCTCGTCCTTGCCGACGTGGATCGGGGGGTTGGACCAGATCTCCGCCAAGCTCAGATCGGCGGGTACGTCGTCGGGCGCGGCGACGCGCACCCGGTCGGCCGCGCCGACCCGCGCCGCGTTGGCCGCGGTGAGTTCGCGGGCCCGTTCGTTGACGTCGACGGCCCACACGGTCGCCGACGGCGCGGAGCTGGCGAGCACGCAGGTTATCGGGCCGAAGCCGCAGCCGAGGTCGAGCAGGGCGCCGGTGGTCTCGGCGGACGGCAGCTCGGCCTTGCGCAGCAGCACCGCCGTGCCGGGGTCGAGGCGGGCAGCGGAGAAGACGCCGGCGGAGGACGCCAGGGCGTAGTCGCGGCCGGCGACGGAGAACTCGACCTCGCGCGGGCTGGCGGCGGTCGTGGGTTCAGCGGTGAAGTAGTGTTCGCCGGTCACGCCGGCAATTCTCGCACCGCCACCGGCCACCCCGGCGCGGGCCCGGCACGGCGGCGTCGGCACGGCACGGCCGCGCGGAGCCGGCGCGGGTGTCCAGCACGGGACGAAACGACTCCGCCCACAATTTCCGATTATTAGCACCTAAAGGGACAATGCCTCCTACTCTGGGCGGCATGGTGTATCGGTACGAGTCCGATGAGGACGCATTCATGGAGTACCCGGAGCCCGGGTCCGACGGGTCGGTGCTCGGTGCCGGTCCGCCTCCCCCAGCCGGCCCCTCCCCGTCCCGCTTCCCGACGCCGTCGCTGCCCCGCGCCAGCCGGGTCGCGCTGCCCTCCGCCGCGCCGGAGCCGGTCCGCGCCGCGGCGCGGGTGTCGCCGCCGCCGCCCGCCCACGTGCGGGCACCCGTCGAGGCGCAGTCGCCGGCCCAGCCGCCCGCACCGGTCGAGCCGCCGCCGGTCCAGCCGCCCATGCCGGTCGAGCCGCCACCGCCCGTCGAACCGCCGATGTCGGCCGGGCGGTCGCAGCGGGGTGGCGGCGGCCGGTGGTGGCAGGTCGTGGTCGGCGGCGCGGCCGTCCTCGCGCTGCTCGCGCTCTGCGGCCTCGGCGCCGCCGCGCTGCTGGCCGAGCGCGACGGGACGCCGCAGACCGCGCCCACGTCCCAACCGGAGACGGCCGAGTCCGCCGACGTCGAGGCGCAGGCCCTCGACTCGCGGGACACCGACCAGGCGCCGCTGACCGCCAAGGAGCTCTTCCCCGGCAAGCAGCTCGTCGTCGCCGACGGGGAGCCCGCCTACAAGGTGCTGAAGAGTCAGTCCAGCGCCAGCTGCGCGGTGGCGGCCACCGGGGAGGTCGCCGACCTGCTGGTCCGCCTCGGCTGCACCCAGGTGGTCCGGGCCACGCTGCGGACGCCCGACGGCGCCCACCTCGTCACCACCGGGTTGTTCAACCTGACCGACCGGGCCAACGCCGAACGCGCCCGGGACCGGATCCGGCTGCTGCTCGACGAGCGGGAGGGCCGCTTCCGGGGCATGGCGGCCGACGAGGACAGCGCGGCGATCGCCACCGCGCCGGCCCGCGTCGGCTGGCAGGTGCGGGGCCACTACCTCGCGTACGCGGTGGTCGCCCGCAGCGACGGCGAGACGATCAGGTCCGGCGACACGAAGGCCCGGGAGATCCTCTTCGACATGATCGAGCTGCACCTCAACCGGGGCGTGCTGGAGCGCCGGGCGGACGGCGGCACGGCCGGCCAGCCGACCGACGAGGACGCGGGCGACACCGGCACGCAGGACGGGAGCGACTGACCGGGTCGCGACGGCGGGAGGCGAGCCCGCCGACGTGAGTGAGGGAACGGGTACGTGGGCCACGGCCGCGTACCCGTTCCGCGCGTCACCGCCGGCCGCTCAGGTCCGCAGCGCGACCCGGTGGGCCCGCAGCAGGTCGAGCATCCGGTCGTGCGGCACCGCGTACCTGACGCGTCCCCTGACGCCGACGGTGGTGCGCGCCATGAACAGCGAGTTCAGCAGTGCCTCCTCCACGGCCTCCAGCACCGCCGCGAAGACCGGCTCCAGGTCGGACTCCGGCGCCGTCGGTGCCTGCGTGTCGGCGGTGGAGAACGCCAGGGCGTAGTCGCCGCTGCCGCCGGCGAAGTCCGAGCCGACGCGCGCCATGGCGAAGATGGCCCGGCGGGCGACGCGACCCAGCTGCCGCGCGTCGAGGCGGCCGTCCGTGGCGACCACGATGACGCAGGAGTTTCCCGGGTGCTCGGGCCGGCCGGGGCGCGACAAGGTCGGCACCCCCACCTGCTCGGGCCGGATCGGCACCCCGGACACCTGGAGCACGCCGGAGAAGTTGGACTGCACCAGCACGCCGACGGTGACGGTGCCACGGGACGTCGTGGCGAGCCGCGAGGACGTCCCGATGCCGGCCTTGAAGCCGAGGGCCGCCGTGCCCGTACCGGCGCCGACGGCGCCCTCCGCCGGCAGTCCACCGCGGGCCTCCGCCAGCGCGCCGAGGACGTGCTCCGCCCGCACCGGCCGCGCCCGGATGTCGGACAGGAACCCGTCGTTGGTCTCCGCCACCACCGGGTTCAGCGACTCGACCGTCTCCCGACCCGGCTGCCGGAGCATGTACGTGACCAGCGCGTCCGCGGCCCGGAACGTCGACAGCGTCGCGGTCAGCACCACGGGGGTCTCGATCTCGCCCAACTCGGCCACCTGGGTCGAACCGACCATCTTGCCGTGCCCGTTGCCCACGAACAGCCCCGCCGGCAGCGACCGGCGGGCGGTCAGCTGGTCCGGGACGACCGCCGTCACCCCGCTGCGGATGCTGTCCCCGTCGACCAGCGTCGTGTGGCCCACCCGTACGCCGGGCACGTCGGTGACGGCGTTCAGCGGTCCCGTCGGCAGCGTCCCGACGACGATGCCGAGGTCACGCCCACGGCGAGGCTCCTGCACGGCTTCCACTCCCTGACGGTCGACGGTGCTCTGCCGGGGCCGGGCGCGCGGGGCCCGCCGGGCGACCGCCCCGGACCCGGCGCAGCCGCCCACTCCGGCCCGAGGATCCGGCAGCCGGCGGTCGGGAGGCAAGCCCCGGGCGGTCAGCCCTCCACGGGTACGCGCAGCCGGCGGGTCGCCTCGGCGCGGTGGGCGTACTCGGCCGGGTCCTCGGGGTAGCCGACGGCGACCAGGGTGAGCCCGTGCGCCGGCGCCACGGTCACCTCGCTGGAGCGTTCCCGGCGGGTCAGCAGGCTGCCCGGCCACTCGACCGGCCGGCGCCCGTCCCCGGCGACCAGCATCGCGCCGACGAGGCTGCGCACCATCGCCTGGCAGAACGCGTCGGCCTGCACGGTGGCCACGAGGATCCCGTCCGGGTCCCGCCGCCAGTCCAGCCGGGTCACCTCGCGCAGCGTCGTGGCGTGCTCCTTGCGCCGGCAGTACGCGGCGAAGTCGTGCTCCCCCACCAGGCCCGCCGCGGCGGCGTTCAGCGCGGCCAGGTCCAGCGGCTTCGGCCAGGCCAGGATCTCGTGCCGGCGCAGCGGCTCGGCGCCCCACGGCGCGTCGGTCACGCGGTACTCGTAGCGGCGGAAGGTGGCCGAGAACCGGGCGTCGAAGTCGGCGGGCACCTCGGCCATCGCGCGTACCCGGACGTCGGTGGGGAGCAGCCGGGCCAGTCGGCGCAGCAGCCGTCCCCCGTGCTCCCGCCACACGGCGGTCGGCAGGTCGACGTGGCAGACCTGCCCGGTGGCGTGCACCCCGGCGTCGGTGCGGCCCGCCACGGTCAGGCCGGTCGCCGTACCCGCGCCGAGGACCAGGTCGAGGGTCTCCACGAGCACCCCGGCGACCGTGCGCCGGGTGGGCTGGGCGGCCCAGCCGGAGAAGCCCGACCCGTCGTACGCGACGTCCAGCCGCAGCCGGGTGCGCTCGTCCACTCGTACCTCCGCCTCACGGGGTCGGGCCCGGCACCCCACGAGGGGGTGCCGGGCCCGACGGTGGCCTGGATCAGGCCTTGTCGTTCTCGCCGGCCTCGTCGCTGTCCTCGCGGGCGGCGGCGGTGTCGCCGGACGCCGACACGGGCGCCTCGGCGTCCTGGTCGCCCGAGTTCGACTTCGGGGCCTCCTCGGCCGGGGCGAGCGCCTCGACCTTGTCCTGCTGCGCGGCCTTGCGGGCGGCGGTCTTCTTGTTCGCCTTCGGCTCGGCGACCTGAAGCTCCTCGACAAGCTCGATGATCGCCATCGGCGCGTTGTCACCCTTGCGCGGACCGGTCTTCACGATCCGGGTGTAGCCACCGTTGCGGGTGGCGAACCGCGGCGCGATCTGGTCGAACAGGGAGTAGACCACGTCCTTGTCCTTGACGACGCCCAGCACCCGCCGGCGGGACGCCAGGTCGCCACGCTTGGCCTTGGTGATGAGCTGCTCGGCCAGCGGACGCAGCCGCCGGGCCTTCGTCTCGGTGGTCTTGATCTTGCCGTGCTGGAACAGCGCAGTGGCCAGGTTGGCCAGCATCAGCCGCTCGTGCGCGGGGCTGCCGCCGAGGCGGGGGCCCTTGGTGGGCGTGGGCATGCTTGGTGCTCCTCAGGTGTGGCGGCAGCGCGGACTAGAGCTGCTCGGTCTCGCGATAGTCGTCGGTGTCGTAGTCGGCCTCGCCGAAGGCGTCCACGACGTGCGCCGGGTCGAAGTTCGGGGCCGAGTCCTTCAGCCCCAGACCCATCCCGGCGAGCTTCATCTTGACCTCGTCGATCGACTTCTGACCGAAGTTGCGGATGTCGAGGAGGTCGGCCTCGGTGCGCCCGATGAGCTCACCAACGGAGTTGATGCCCTCGCGCTTGAGGCAGTTGTAGGAGCGGACGGTCAGGTCCAGCTCCTCGATCGGCAGCGCCAGGTCGGCCGCGAGCTGGGCGTCCTGCGGGGACGGCCCGATGTCGATGCCCTCGGCGGTCTCGTCCAGCTCCCGGGCCAGACCGAACAGCTCCACCAGCGTCGAGCCGGCGGAGGCCAGCGCGGTACGCGGGCCCATCGACGGCTTGGTCTCGACGTCGATGATCAGCCGGTCGAAGTCGGTCCGCTGCTCGACACGGGTCGCCTCGACGCGGTACGTCACCTTCAGCACCGGCGAGTAGATCGAGTCGACCGGGATCCGGCCGATCTCGGCGCCGGCCTGCTTGTTCTGCGCCGCCGTGACGTAGCCGCGACCCCGCTCGACGGTCAGCTCCATGTCGAGCCGGCCCTTGCCGTTGAGGGTGGCGAGCTTCAGGTCCGGGTTGTGCACCGAGACACCGGCCGGCGGCTGGATGTCGCCCGCCGTCACGTCGCCCGGGCCCTGCTTGCGCAGGTACATGCTGACCGGCTCGTCGTGCTCGGAGCTGACGCACAGCTCCTTGATGTTCATGACGAGCTCGACCACGTCCTCCTTGACACCGGGGATCGTGGTGAACTCGTGCAGCACGCCGTCGATCTTGATCGAGGTGACCGCCGCACCCGGGATCGACGACAGCAGCGTGCGCCGCAGCGAGTTGCCCAGGGTGTAGCCGAAGCCCGGCTCCAGCGGCTCGATGGTGAACCGGGACCGGGTCTCGTTGATCGACTCCTCGGAGAGAGTCGGTCGCTGGCTGATGAGCATGTCTTCTCTTCTCTTCCGGGGCGCCCGCCATATGACGCCCACGACAAACTGTTCCGGTGGCCCGCCCCCGAAGGGCGGGCCACCGCAACGAGCTCCGACTACTTGGAGTAGAGCTCGACGATCAGCTGCTCCTGGACCTGCGTGTCGATGACCTGACGGGCCGGGAGCGAGTGCACGAGCACCTTCATCTGGCTGGGGATAGCCTCCAGCCACGCCGGAACCGACTTCGAGCCGGCCTCGGCCTGCGCCACGATGAACGGGGTGAGCTCCTTGCTCTTGCCCCGGACCTCGATGATGTCGTGCTCCTTGACGCGGTACGACGGGATGTCGACCTTCTTGCCGTTCACGTTGAAGTGACCGTGCTTGACGAGCTGGCGGGCCATGTCCCGGGACTTGGCGTAGCCGGCCCGGTAGACCACGTTGTCCAGCCGCGACTCGAGGATCTGCAGGAGGACCTCGCCGGTCTTGGCCTTCTTGCCCACGGCCTCCTCGTAGTAGCCGCGGAACTGCTTCTCCAGCACGCCGTACACGCGGCGGGCCTTCTGCTTCTCACGGAGCTGGAGCAGGTACTCCGTCTCCTTCGTGCGGCCGCGGCCGTGCTGCCCGGGCGGGAACGGCCGGGACTCGAACGGGCACTTCGGGCCATCGCACTTGCTGCCCTTGAGGAACAGCTTCATCTTCTCCCGCCGGCAACGGCGGCAGTCAGCACCGGTGTAACGAGCCATCTCTCTCTACCTCTCAGACCCGACGACGCTTGGGCGGACGGCATCCGTTGTGCGGCTGCGGCGTGACGTCGGAGATCTGTCCGACCTCGAGCCCGGCGGCCTGCAGCGAACGGATGGCGGTCTCCCGGCCGGAGCCGGGGCCCTTGACGAACACGTCGACCTTGCGCATGCCGTGCTCCATCGCCCGACGCGCGGCGGCCTCGGCGGCCAGCTGCGCGGCGAACGGGGTCGACTTGCGGGAGCCCTTGAAGCCCACCTGGCCCGAGGAGGCCCAGGAGATGACCGCACCGGTCGGGTCGGTGATCGACACGATGGTGTTGTTGAAGGTGCTCTTGATGTGCGCCTGCCCGTGGGCGACGTTCTTGCGTTCCTTGCGCCGGACCTTCTTGACGGCGGCTCCGGCACGAGCCTTCGGTGGCATAAGTCTGTGCGCTCCTATTACTTCTTGCCGGGCTTCTTCTTGCCGGCGACGGTCCGCTTCGGGCCCTTGCGGGTCCGCGCGTTGGTCTTGGTCCGCTGGCCACGCACGGGCAGGCCCCGGCGGTGCCGGATGCCGGCGTAGCAGCCGATCTCGACCTTGCGGCGGATGTCAGCGGCGACCTCGCGGCGCAGGTCGCCTTCAACCTTGTAGTTGCCCTCGATGTGGTTGCGGAGCTGGACCAGCTCCTCGTCCGTGAGGTCCCGGACGCGCTTGTCCGGCGAGATGCCGGTGGCAGAGAGCGTCTCCAGGGCCCGGGTGCGACCCACGCCGAAGATGTAGGTGAGCGCGATCTCCATCCGCTTCTCGCGGGGGAGGTCGACGCCGACTAGACGTGCCATGTGCGGGCGTACTCCTCGTGATGTTCTGGCGGAGGTGTGGACCCGTCCCACCCCGCTACCGACCGTTCCGCCACCGGCGTCGTGCGCCGGCGACCGGGTCGGTCGCTGCCCGAGCGGGCCCCGGCCTCCGACCGGGGGTCAACCACGATGAGGTACGCGACGCGCACCGCCCGCGGCTGGGACGAGCATGTGATTCGTTGTCTGGATCTGCGGCCCGGACCGATTTCGACCGACCGTTGTCACACGGTCGGCCGGAACTGGTTCAGCCCTGGCGCTGCTTGTGGCGCGGGTCGGTGCAGATGACCATGACCCGGCCGTGCCGACGGATGACCCGGCACTTGTTGCAGATCCTCTTGACGCTCGGCTTGACCTTCACGGTTGCCTTACTTCCCATCTGGCCCGACGACGCGCCGAGGCGCGACACCGGACGTCGAAGACGGACACGGGGACGTCCCGGCCGCCGTCAGGCTTACTTGTAGCGGTAGACGATGCGCCCGCGGGTCAGGTCGTACGGCGAGAGTTCGACGACGACCCGGTCCTCCGGCAGGATGCGGATGTAGTGCTGCCGCATCTTGCCGCTGATGTGAGCCAGCACCTTGTGGCCGTTCGCGAGCTCCACCCGGAACATGGCGTTCGGCAGGGGCTCGATGACCCGACCCTCGATCTCGATGGCTCCGTCTTTTTTCGGCATGTCCTCCGCTGTCCTGACGTCGGTTACTCCGGACGGCCCACAACGTCTTACACGGGCCACCGATCAAGATCAGATTGCCCGCGCCAGCCGCGGCTCCGGCTCCCACCGAAGCGCAGGGTGGGCATGCCGGAGTGGACGCTGTGCGCCGATCAGAAAGTGTACGCCCGCCTGCGGGCCGTCGCCAAACCGGCCGGGAATCGGTGCGTCGAACCGGACGGAAAGGGCCATTCAGGCCTCGACGTCGGCCCCGTCGCGCCGGCCTTCCGGCTGAGCCGCCGGCAGCCCCCGCTGCGCGGCCCGCCGCCGCGGCTCCCCGCCGACGAGGCCGGCGACCGTACGCACCACGAGCACCCCTCCCCACGGCCCGGCCACCCAGACGGGCCAGAAGTAGAGCAGATCCGTGGCGAGCGCGGACGTCACCGCCCACACGGTCACCACGATCGCGACCACCCGAAGGTACGGCAGCCACACCTCGGCCAGCCACCGGGCCGTCGCGGACGAGATCGCCGACGGCCGGACAGCCTCCGGCGGCGACGGGACGGTCTCCGGCCGCGTGGCGAGCTCCGACACCGCCGGGACGGCCGGCACCGGCAGGTCCACCACCAGCGCGTCCAACTCGCCGTACGTGCGCGAGGCGTACGCCCGTTGCAACCGCTCGTCGTACTCGTGCAGGTCCAGCCGGCCCTCGTCGACGGCCACCCGCAGCCGCTCCGCCACCGCCTGGCGGTCGGCGTCGGCGGCCCGCATCCCGTCGCGTCCCTGCATGCCCGCAAGCATGCCACCGCCCCACCAGCCGCTGCCCCTCCCGCCGCTCGGGGCCCGAGGCGCGGGCGGAGCCCGGCCGGGCACCCTGGGGGCGGCTGGTGCGCGCCTCAGCGGGTGGAAGGACGGGATGCGGGCAGCACCTGCGGGACGCTGCCGCGGGGCTCAGCGGGCCGGCGAGTCCGCGGGCTGCCGGGAGGTGACCAGCTCGCCCAGGCGGGCGCGCCCGCCGTCCGGCGCGGTCAGCACCCAGACGCCGTCCGGGAGCAGCGCCATCGTGTGCTCGACGTGCACCGCCATCGACCGGTCCCGGGTGATCACGGTCCAGCCGTCGGAGAGCTCGACCGTCCGGGGCGAGCCCATCGTGATCATCGGCTCGATCGCCAGCGCCATGCCCGGCACCAGGCGGGGGCCCTTGCCCGGCCGCCCGTGGTTGAGCACGTGCGGGTCCTGGTGCATCTCGGTGCCGATGCCGTGCCCGCCGTAGCCGTCGACGATGCCGTACCGCCCGCCCTTGCGGACCGCGTCCTCCACGGCGTGCGAGATGTCGGTGAGCCGGCCCTTGCCGCTGGCCGCGCCGCGGGCGGCCGCGGCGATGCCCGCCCACATGGCGTCCTCGGCCACTGCGGCCATCTTCAGCAGCGCCGGTTCGACCTCGCCCACGCCGACGGTGATGGCGGCGTCGCCGTGCCACCCGTCGAGCACCGCACCGCAGTCGATGGAGATCAGGTCGCCGTCGCGGAGCACCTGCTGCGCCGACGGGATGGCGTGCACGACCTGCTCGTTGACGGACGAGCAGATCGACGCGGGAAAGCCGTGGTAGCCCTTGAAGGAGGGGACGGCACCGGCCTCGCGGATGGTCGACTCGGCGATCGCGTCCAGGTCGGCGGTGCTGACCCCGGGGGCGACCGCCTCCCGCATCCGACGCAGCGCCTCGGCGACCACCAGCCCGGCGGCCCGCATCTTCTCGATCTGGTCAGGGGTCTTCAGCTGGATGTCCAGCTGGGGACGACGCATGGAGCCGTTACCTTTCGTTGCCGATGCCGAAGAGCGGGGCACGTCAGACGTACCCCGCTCTTCGCACTCTATCCGCCGGAAACCGGCGGGACGTCAGCCGCCGTACGACCGCAGGGCGTCGATGGCGCGGACGGTGACGTCCTCCACCGGGCCGGTGGCGTCGATGCCCACCAGCTTGCCCTGGGCGCCGTAGTAGTCGACAAGCGGCGCGGTCTTGTCCGCGTACTCGCGCAGGCGGGTGGCGATGGTTTCCGGCTTGTCGTCGTCGCGCTGGAACAGCTCGGCGCCACACCGGTCGCAGATGCCCTCACGCGAGGTGGCGTCGAACTCGACGTGCCAGATCTTGCCGCAGCCCCGGCAGGTACGCCGACCGGAGAGCCGCCGGATCACCTCGTCGTCGTCGACGACCAGCTCCAGCACCAGGTCCAGCGCGGTGCCCAGGTCGGCGAGGAGCTTGTCCAGCGCGGCGGCCTGCGGCGTCGTACGCGGGAAGCCGTCGAGCAGGAAGCCCTCGGAGGCGTCCGGCTCGGCGAGCCGGTCCCGCACCATGTTGATGGTGACCTCGTCGGGCACCAGCTCGCCGGCGTCCATGTAGCGCTTCGCCTCGACGCCGAGCGGGGTGCCCTGCGAGACGTTCGACCGGAAGATGTCGCCGGTCGAGATCTTCGGAACCGAGAGGTGCGCGGCGATGAACTCGGCCTGCGTGCCCTTGCCCGCCCCCGGCGGACCAACCAGAACGAGTCTCATCTACCGCAGGAACCCTTCGTAGTTCCGCTGCATGAGTTGGCTCTCGATCTGCTTCGTGGTCTCCAGACCGACGCCGACCATGATCAGCACAGCGGTGCCGCCGAACGGGAAGTTCAGGTACTGCTGCTTGTCCAGCCAGATGAAGAAGAAGTTCGGCAGGATCGAGATGATGCCCAGGTAGAGGGCGCCCGGCAGCGTGATCCGGCTGAGGATGAAGTCGAGGTAGTCGGCGGTCGGCTTGCCGGGGCGGATACCCGGCACGAAGCCGCCGTACTTCTTCATGTTGTCCGCGACCTCGGTCGGGTTGAACGTGATCGAGACGTAGAAGTACGTGAAGAAGATGATCAGCAGGAAGTAGACCGCGATGTAGATCGGGCTGGTCGGGTCCACCAGGTTGTTCTGGATCCACGCCTGCGTCTTGCCCGGGTTGTTCTGGTCGAAGAACTGCAGCGCCAGCTGGGGCAGGTAGAGCAGCGAGGAACCGAAGATGACGGGGATGACACCCGCCTGGTTGACCTTCAGCGGGATGTAGGTCGAGGTGCCGCCGTACATCCGCCGGCCGATCATGCGCTTGGCGTACTGCACCGGGATCCGGCGCTGCGCCTGCTCGATGAAGGTGACCGCGGTGATGACCACCAGGACCAGCGCGATGACGAGCAGGAACTTGCCCCAGCCGCCGGTCTGCTTGATCTGCCAGCCCTCGCTGGGGAGCCGGGCGGCGATCGAGGTGAAGATCAGGACGGACATGCCGTTGCCGACGCCCCGGTCGGTGATCAGCTCACCGAGCCACATCACCACGCCGGTGCCGGCGGTCATCGTCATGACCAGGAGGCTCAGCGTCAGCCAGTCCGGGATGCCGGTCCCCTCGGGGATGATCGGGAACTGGTCGCACTGGTTGTTGAAGAGCTGCCCGGAGCGGGCCAGCGCCACGAACGCCGACGCCTGGAGGACACCCAGGCCCAGGGTCAGGTAGCGGGTGTACTGGGTGATCTTCGCCTGGCCGGCCTGGCCCTCCTTGCGGAGCTGCTCCAGCCGGGGGATCACCACGGTCAGCAGCTGCAGGATGATCGACGCTGTGATGTAGGGCATGATGCCCAGCGCGAAGACCGAGAGCTGCAGCAGCGCGCCGCCGGAGAAGAGGTTGAGCAGGTTCATCACGCCCGTGGAGCCGTTCTCCATGGCGTCGATGCACTTCTGGACGTTGCCGTACGAGACACCCGGGCTGGGCAGCGTCGCCCCGAGCCGGTAGACCGCGATGATGCCTACTGTGAACAGCAGCTTCTTGCGCAGGTCAGGCGTACGGAACGCACTGAGAAAGGCGGACAGCAACTTCTTCCTCCTGCGCGAGGCGGGCCGCCGGTGATCCCTGGCGGGGCGGGTTGGGTGCCGGGCGAGTGCCCGATATCCATGGCTGGGAAGGGACTCTAACAGCCCGATCCCCGTCCGGGCAGATGTGCCCGGCTACATAAACCGAATCCGATGTTACCCGGCGCACACATGCCAGGCAGACCATGGCGCCCGCCCAGTTTCGACAACTGAGCGGGCGCCACGGGTCGTGCAGCCCTTACAGCTCGGTGACGGAGCCACCGGCGGCGGTGATCTTCTCCTTGGCCGACGCGCTGAACGCGTGCGCCGACACCTGGAGAGCGACCCCGCCCAGGTCCCCGGTGCCGAGGACCTTGACCGGGTGGCCCTTGCGGACCGCGCCGGCCTCGACCAGCTCGAGCGGGCCGACCTGGCCGCCGTTCGGGAACAGCTCGGCGAGCCGGTCCAGGTTGACCACCTGGAAGACCACCTTGAACTTGTTCTTGAAGCCCTTCATCTTCGGCAGGCGCATGTGGATGGGCATCTGCCCACCCTCGAACGCCGCCGAGATGTTCTTGCGGGCCTTGGAACCCTTGGTACCGCGACCGGCGGTCTTGCCCTTGGAGCCCTCACCGCGACCCACGCGGGTCTTCGCGGTCTTGGCACCGGGCGCCGGGCGCAGGTGGTGGACCTTGATCGTCATTACTCGACCTCCTCGACCTTCACGAGGTGGTTGACCGTGAAGATCATGCCGCGGATCTCCGGACGGTCCTCCTTGACCACCACGTCGTTGATCCGCTTGAGACCGAGCGAACGCAGCGAGTCACGCTGGTTCTGCTTGGTCCCGATCCCGGACCGGACCTGGGTGACCTTCAGGCGAGCCATCAGGAAGCCACCCCCGCCCGCGACGCCAGCATGGCGGCCGGCGCGACGTCCTCGACCGGCAGGCCACGACGGGCGGCGACGGCCTCGGGGGACTCGAGCCCCTTCAGCGCCGCCACGGTGGCGTGCACGATGTTGATCGGGTTCGACGAACCGAGGCTCTTGGAGAGCACGTCGTGGATACCCGCGCACTCCAGCACGGCACGTACCGGACCACCGGCGATGACACCCGTACCGGCGGAAGCCGGCTTGAGCAGCACCACACCGGCCGCGGCCTCACCCGTCACCGGGTGCGGGATCGACGAGGCGATCCGCGGCACCTTGAAGAAGTGCTTCTTGGCCTCCTCGACACCCTTGGCGATCGCCGCGGGCACCTCCTTGGCCTTTCCGTAGCCCACACCGACGGTGCCGTCGCCGTCGCCCACGATCACCAGGGCGGTGAAGCTGAAGCGACGACCACCCTTCACGACCTTGGCGACGCGGTTGATCGCGACGACCCGCTCGAGGTGCGGGGTCTTCTCGACGGGCGCGTTTCCGCGGCCGCCCTCACGGCGGTTGTCGCGGCGACCACCCTCGTTGCCACCGGACCCGCCGCCACGGCGCTGTTGACCTGGCATCAGCAGCCTTCCTTCTCTCTCGTGACGGGGTTTCTAGAACTCGAGCCCGGCTTCGCGGGCGGCGTCGGCAAGCGCGGCGACCCGCCCCGCGTACCGGTTGCCACCGCGGTCGAAGACGACCTTGGAGACGCCGGCGGCCTTGGCCCGCTCGGCGAGCAGGGCGCCGACCTTGCCGGCCAGGGCGCTCTTGTCGCCCTCCGCGCCCCGCAGCGAGGCGTCCAGGGTCGAGGCCGACGCCAGGGTGTGACCCTTGGTGTCGTCCACGATCTGGGCGACGATGTGCCGCAGGGAGCGGGTGACCACGAGGCGGGGACGCTCGGCGGTGCCGCTGACGTTCTTGCGGACCCGGAAGTGCCGGCGCGCACGCCCGACGGCACGCTTGGCGGCGACGCCGCGGCGGCGCTTGAGCAGCGTGGCGCTCACTTCTTACCTGCCTTTCCAGCCTTGCGGCGGATGACCTCGCCCTGGTACTTCACGCCCTTGCCCTTGTAGGGCTCCGGCGGGCGGATCTTCCGGATGTTGGCGGCAACCTCACCGACGAGCTGCTTGTCGATGCCGGCCACGTGGAACAGCGTCGGCTTCTCCACCGTGAAGGTGATGCCGGCGGGCGCCGCCACGTGCACCGGGTGCGAGAACCCGAGCGCGAACTCCAGGTCCTGGCCCTTGGCGGTCACGCGGTAACCGGTGCCGGCGATCTCCAGGCTCTTGCGGTAGCCCTCGGTGACGCCGACGATCATGTTGGCGACCAGGGTACGGCTGAGGCCGTGCAGTTCCTTGGCCTTGCGCTCGTCGTTCGGGCGGTTGACGTTCAGCTGCCCGTCCTCGGCCCGGTCGATCGTGATCGGCTCGGCCAGGGTGTGCGAGAGCTCGCCCTTCGGGCCCTTGACCTTGACGGTCTGCCCGTCGATCGTGATGTCGACGCCGGCTGGCACCGGGATCGACTTACGTCCAATACGCGACATTTCTACCTGTCTCCCGTTACCAGACGAAGGCGAGGACTTCCCCGCCAACGCTCCGCTTGCGGGCCTGCCGGTCGGTGAGCAGCCCCTGGGACGTCGAAATGATCGCCACGCCCAGCCCGCCGAGCACCCGCGGGAGCCCGTCCGACTTGGCGTAAACCCGCAGACCGGGCTTGGACACTCGCTTGATGCCGGCCAGGCTCCGCTCCCGGTTCTGGCCGTACTTCAGCTCGACGACCAGTCGCTTGCCGACGGCGCCCTCCTCGGGCTCCTCGACCGACCAGGTGGCGATGTAGCCCTCGGCCTTGAGGACCTCGGCGATGTTCGCCTTGATCTTCGAGTAGGGCATCGTCACCCGGTCGTGGTACGCCTGGTTGGCGTTACGCAGACGCGTGAGCATGTCTGCGATCGGGTCGGTCATCGTCATGGATTTCGTCAGCCTTTCTCGCCGGGGTTCCCGGGGCCTTCCGCCCCGGGCCTACGGCGAAGAGCAATACGTGATCGGTGCAAGGGGCCCCGGCCTCGCGGCCGGGACGCGGTCGCCCTTACCAGGAAGCCTTGGACACGCCCGGCAGCTCACCGCGGTGGGCCATCTCCCGGATGCAGACCCGGCAGAGACCGAACTTGCGGTAGACCGCCTTGGGACGCCCGCACCGCTGGCAGCGGGTGTACGCGCGAACCGAGAACTTCGGCTTCGCGGCCGCCTTGTGGATCAGCGCCTTCTTGGCCATCTCAGTTCTCCTTGAACGGGAAGCCCAGGAGCTTGAGCAGCGCCCGGCCCTCGTCGTCGGTCGTGGCGGTCGTGACCACCGTGATGTCCATGCCCCGCTGCCGATCGATCTTGTCCTGGTCGATCTCGTGGAACACCGACTGCTCGGTCAGACCGAACGTGTAGTTGCCGTGCCCGTCGAGCTTGCGCCCGTCCAGGCCCCGGAAGTCGCGGATACGCGGCAGCGCGATCGACAGCAGCCGGTCCAGGAACTCCCACATCCGGTCGCCGCGGAGGGTCACCTTCGCGCCGATCGGCATGCCCTCGCGGAGCTTGAACTGCGCGATGGACTTGGTCGCCCGCCGCACCTGCGGCTTCTGGCCGGTGATGGTGGCCAGGTCCCGGACGGCGCCGTCGATCAGCTTGGCGTCCCGGGCGGCCTCGCCGACACCCATGTTGACGACGATCTTGACCAGCCGCGGCACCTGCATGGGGTTGCCGTACTTGTGCTGCTCCTGCAGCTGCGCCACGATCTCGTTGCGGTACCGCTCCTTGAGGCGCGGCGTGGTCTTGGTTTCGGTAGCCGTGGTCATCACAGGTCCTTACCGGTGCTACGCGCGATGCGGACCTTCTGGCCGTTTTCGTCGATCCGGTAACCGACGCGGGTCGGCTTGCCGTCGGAGTCCAGGACCTGCACGTTCGAGACGTGGATCGGGGCCTCCTGGGTGACGATGCCACCGGTCTTGGCGCCACGCTGAGTGGTGCTGATGCGGGTGTGCTTCTTGACCCGGTTCACGCCCTCGACCAGGACCTTGTCCTGCCGCGGGTAGGCCGCGATGACCTTGCCCTTGGCACCCTTGTCCTTGCCGGCGATGACGACGACCGTGTCGCCCTTCTTGACCTTCACGGTCACAACACCTCCGGCGCGAGAGAGATGATCTTCATGAACCGCTTGTCCCGCAGCTCCCGACCCACCGGGCCGAAGATACGGGTACCGCGCGGGTCCCCGCCGTCCTTGATGATGACGGCGGCGTTCTCGTCGAAGCGGATGTACGAACCGTCCGGCCGCCGCCTCTCCTTGGCGGTGCGAACGACGACGGCCTTGACGACGTCGCCCTTCTTCACACCGGCACCTGGGATCGCGTCCTTGACGGTGGCCACGATGACGTCGCCGATGCTCGCGTAGCGCCGACCGGAGCCACCGAGAACCCGGATGCACAGGATCTCCCGGGCACCCGTGTTGTCGGCGACGCGCAGTCGCGACTCCTGCTGAATCACGTCTATCTCCTATGTCTGCCGGTTCTCCGGTCGCGCACGGCGGCCGGAGCCTGGCGGAACCCGCGCCCGACTGACGCCGGGCGAGCTCGAGCCTTCGCTACTTGGCCTTTTCCAGGATCTCCACGAGCCGCCACCGCTTCGTGGCGGACAGCGGCCGGGTCTCCATGATCAGGACCCGGTCGCCGATGCCGGCGGTGTTCTGCTCGTCGTGCACCTTCAACTTGCTGGTACGGCGCATGATCTTGCCGTACAGCGCGTGCTTGACCCGGTCCTCGACCTCGACGACGACGGTCTTTTCCATCTTGTCGCTGACCACGAGGCCCTCACGCACCTTGCGGCGGGCCCGCGCGGCGGCGGTGGTGTTCTCGCTCATGATGCAGTCACCTCAGTCGGCGCGGCCGAGAGACCCAGCTCGCGCTCACGCATGATCGTGTAGATCCGGGCGATCTCCCGACGGATGACCTGCAGCCGCCGGTTGTTGTCCAGCTGGCCGGTCGCGGCCTGCACGCGGAGGTTGAACAGCTCCGCCTTGGCCTCGCGCAGCTTCGTGACCAGCTCCTCCTCGGAGAGCTCACGCAGCTCGGAGGCCTTAACGCCCGCTGCCATCAGGATTCACCCACTTCGCGCGTAACAATGCGGCACTTCATCGGGAGCTTGTGGATCGCGCGACGCATCGCCTCTCGCGCGATCTGCTCGTTGGGGAAGGACATCTCGAAGAGAACCCGCCCCGGCTTGACGTTGGCGACCCACCACTCGGGCGAACCCTTACCGGAACCCATCCGGGTTTCCGCCGGCTTCTTGGTGAGAGCCTGGTCCGGGAAGATCGTGATCCAGACCTTGCCACCACGCTTGATGTGGCGGGTCATCGCGATACGCGCCGACTCGATCTGGCGGTTCGTCACGTACGCCGGCTCGAGAGCCTGGATCCCGAACTCGCCGAACACCACCCGGTTACCACCCTTGGACGCGCCACTGCGGTCCGGGTGGTGCGGCTTGCGGAAGCCCTTCGGGGGCTTGCGCGGCATCAGCATCTGTCAGCCCTCCTGCTGCGTTTCTGCCGCGGCGGCGACGGCGGCGGGATCCACCGCGTCCCCACTCGGCGTCTCGGCCTGCTGCGCGATGGTCGTCGCGGCGGCGGCCCGGCCGGCCTCGGTACCGCCGGCGGTCGTGCCGGACGAGCCGGACCGGCCACGGCGCGGCCGCTCGGGGCGGTCGCCACGGTCACGGCGCGGACGCGACGGCGCCTCGGCCGGAGTCTCCCGACCCGGCACCGCGTCGCCCTTGTAGATCCAGACCTTCACGCCGATCCGGCCGAAGCTCGTACGGGCCTCGAAGAAGCCGTACTCGATGTTGGCCCGCAGCGTGTGCAGCGGGACCCGGCCCTCGCGGTAGAACTCGGTCCGGCTCATCTCGGCGCCGCCGAGACGACCCGAGACCTGGACCCGGATGCCCTTGCAGACCGGGTTCTTCATCGCGGACTGCATGGCCTTGCGCATCGCCCGACGGAAGCTGACCCGGCTGGAGAGCTGCTCGGCCACACCCTGTGCGACGAGCTGCGCGTCCGACTCGGGGTTCTTCACCTCGATGATGTTCAGCTGGACCTGCTTGCCGGTCAGCTTCTCGAGCTCGCCGCGGATCCGGTCGGCCTCCGCGCCCTTACGGCCGATGACGATGCCCGGCCGGGCGGTGTGGATGTCGACGCGGACCCGGTCCCGGGTGCGCTCGATGTCGACCTTGGAGATGCCGGCGCGCTCGAGGCCCTTGGACATCATGCGGCGGATCTTGACGTCCTCGCCGATGTAGTCCTTGTAGAGCTTGTCCGCGAACCAGCGGGACTTCCAGTCGGTCGAGATGCCGAGCCGGAACCCGTGCGGGTGAACCTTCTGACCCATTACTCGGCGCCCTCCGTCTTGCTCTGCGTCTCGGCCGTCTCGGCCGGCTCCGCCTGCTTCGCCGGGGCCGCCTTCTTCGCGGCCGCCTTCTTCGGCGCGGCCGGCGCCACCGCCTCGACCGCGACGGTGATGTGGCAGGTGCGCTTGCGGATCCGGTACGCCCGGCCCTGCGCCCGCGGCTGGAACCGCTTCATGGTCGGGCCCTCGTCCACGAACGCCTCGCTGACGAGCAGCGCGTCGGGGTCCAGCCGCTCGTTGTTCTCCGCGTTGGCGATCGCGCTAGCGAGCACCTTGTACACCTGCTCGCTCGCAGCCTGCGGCGCGAACTGCAGCACCGTGAGCGCCTCCTTCGCGGGCAGGCCGCGGACGAGGTTGACCACCCGGCGCGCCTTCATCGGCGAGATGCGCACGTGCCGCGCAACCGCCCGCGCGCCCGGAAGCACCGGAGCGTCGCCCTTTCCTGGCATCGCTGTAACCCCTTGTTCCTCTATCCGTATGCCCGCGGCGTCAGCGCCGACGGCTCTTCCGGTCGTCCTTCTCGTGACCCTTGAACGTGCGGGTCAGCGCGAACTCGCCGAGCTTGTGCCCGACCATCGCCTCAGTCACGAACACGGGGACGTGCTTGCGTCCGTCGTGCACGGCGATCGTGTGGCCCAGCATCTCGGGGATGATCGTCGAGCGCCGCGACCAGGTCTTGATGACGTTCTTCGAGCCCTTGTCGTTCTGCGTCTCCACCTTCTTGAGCAGGTGGTCGTCGATGAACGGGCCCTTCTTCAGGCTGCGAGGCATGTCTTATCTCCCTCAGCCGCGCTTACGCGTGGCGTAGCGGCGGCGGACGATCAGCCGGTCACTCGGCTGGCCCTTACGACGGGTGCGGCCCTCGGGCTTACCCTGCGGGTTGACCGGGTGGCGACCACCGGAGGTCTTACCCTCACCACCACCGTGCGGGTGGTCGACCGGGTTCATGGCGACACCACGGACGGTCGGGCGCTTGCCCTTCCAGCGCATGCGGCCGGCCTTGCCCCAGTTGATGTTCGACTGGTCGGCGTTGCCGATTTCGCCGATGCTGGCGCGGCAGCGGACGTCGACCCGCCGGATCTCGCCGGACGGCATGCGCAGGGTCGCGTAGACGCCCTCACGGCCGAGCAGCTGGATGCCGACGCCGGCCGAGCGGGCCAGCTTGGCGCCGCCGCCCGGACGCAGCTCCACGTTGTGGATCGTGGTACCGACCGGGATGTTGCGCAGCGGCAGGTTGTTGCCCGGCTTGATGTCGGCACCGGGACCCGACTCGACGCGGTCGCCCTGCTTCAGGTCCTTCGGCGCGATGATGTAGCGCTTCTCGCCGTCGGCGTAGTGCAGCAGCGCGATGCGCGCGGTGCGGTTCGGGTCGTACTCGATGTGGGCGACCTTCGCCGGCACGCCGTCCTTGTCGACCCGCTTGAAGTCGATCAGACGGTACTGGCGCTTGTGACCGCCACCGTGGTGCCGCGTGGTGATCCGGCCGTGGGCGTTACGCCCGCCCTTCTTCGGCAGCGGAGCCAGCAGCGACTTCTCGGGCGTCGACCGGGTGATCTCAGCGAAGTCGGCGACGCTGGAGCCACGCCGGCCCGGCGTCGTCGGCTTGTACTTACGGATAGCCATTGTCTACACCCCTCAGCTGACCGGGCCGCCGAAGGCCTCGATACGGTCACCGTCAGCCAGCTTCACGATCGCCCGCTTGGTGGCCTTACGCTGCCCGAAACCGGTCTTGGTCCGCTTGCGCTTGCCCTGGCGGTTGAGCGTGTTGACCGTCAGGACGCGGACGTCGAAGATCTGCTGGATCGCGATCTTGATCTCGGTCTTGTTCGCGTCCGGGTGCACCAGGAAGGTGTACCAGTTGCGGTTCAGCTCGCTGTAGCTCTTCTCCGAGACGACCGGCGCCACGATGATGTCGCGCGGGTCGGCGATCGTGCTCACTTGCCACCCTCCTCGGTGGTCTCGGCGGGAACACCCAGGAACTCGTCCAGGGCGTCCTTGGTGAAGACCACGTCGTCGGCCACCAGCACGTCGTACGTGTTGAGCTGGCCGGCCTCGATCAGGTGCACCCGCGGCTCGTTGCGCAGCGACACCCAGTTCAGCTCGTCGGTGCTGCTCAGCACGACCAGGACCCGGCGGGCCTCGGTCAGCTTCGCCAGCGTGGCCAGGGCGGCCTTGGTCGACGGCTTCTCGCCCGAGACGAACGCCTCGACGACGTGCACCTGCCCGGCGCGGGCCCGGTCGGAGAGGGCGCCACGCAGGGCGGCGGCCTTCATCTTCTTCGGGGTCCGCTGGCTGTAGTCGCGCGGCACGGGGCCGTGCACGACGCCACCGCCGGCGAACTGCGGCGCGCGGATCGAGCCCTGCCGGGCGCGACCGGTGCCCTTCTGCTTGTACGGCTTCTTGCCGCCACCGGCGACCTCGCCGCGGGTCTTGACCTTGTGCGTGCCCTGCCGGGCCGCCGCGAGCTGAGCCACCACGACCTGGTGCATCAGCGCGACGTTGGCCTGGACGTCGAAGATGTCGGCGGGCAGCTCGACGGAGCCGCTCTTGGAGCCTTCGACGGTGAGGACGTCAACGGTGGTCACTTGGCCGCACCGCCCTTCTTCGCCTTGGTCTTGGCCGCGGTACGGACCAGGACCAGCGCGCCCTTGGGGCCGGGAATGGCGCCACGGACGAGCAGGAGGTTGTTCTCGGTGTCGACCGCCTGGACGGTCAGGTTCTGGACGGTGTAGCGCACGCCACCCATCCGGCCGGCCATCCGGGTGCCCTTGAAGACACGACCCGGGGTGGCGCAGGCGCCGATGGAGCCCGGCGAGCGGTGCTTGCGCTCGACACCGTGGCTGGCGCGCAGACCGTGGAAGCCGTGCCGCTTCATCGGGCCGGCGTAGCCCTTGCCCTTGGTCTTGCCGGTCACGTCGATCGACATGCCCGCCGGGAACTGCTCGACCGTGACCTCCTGGCCCAGCGAGTAGTCGGCGGCATCGCTCGTGCGCAGCTCGACGATGTGGCGACGCGGCGCGACGTCGGCCTTCGCGTAGTGCCCGCTGATCGGCTTCTTGACCTTGCGCGGGTCGATCGTGCCGTACGCCAGCTGGACCGCGGAGTAACCGTCCTTGTCGGCGCTACGAACCTGGCTGATGACGCACGGGCCGGCCTCGACCACGGTCACCGGGACAACACGGTTGTTGTCCCAGACCTGGGTCATGCCGAGCTTTGCGCCCAGGATCCCCTTGACTTGCCTGTCCATTTGTCCGGTCCCTACAGCTTGATCTCGATGTCGACGCCAGCCGGCAGGTCGAGGCGCATGAGCGAGTCGACCGTCTTCGGGGTCGGGTCGATGATGTCGATCAGCCGCTTGTGCGTGCGCATCTCGAAGTGCTCGCGCGAGTCCTTGTACTTGTGCGGCGAGCGGATAACGCAGAAACGGTTGATCTCCGTGGGCAGCGGCACCGGGCCCGCGACCTGCGCCCCGGTACGCGTCACCGTCTCGACGATCTTCCGAGCCGAGGAGTCGACGACCTCGTGGTCATAGGCCTTGAGCCGGATGCGGATCTTCTGTCCCGCCATGGTGGCTTCTGTTCCTTCTCTCGATGCCGCTGTGTTGCGGGCGCCTGTACCGGCTGGCACAGGCCCACTTCGCCGACCCCCGCGGTCGGGCGTGTCGCGCCCTCGGGCCAGGCTCCGCCCCGGGACTCCGGAGCGACTCTGACCGCGCGGTGGGTCAAGGCGCCGATCGCACTACCGCGACCTGAACGCCGTGCGAGGGTGGTTGGCGGACTGGCCGCCAACCACCCTACGCTCGACTGCTCTGCCACCCGGAGGTTCAGCGAAAGCCGAACACAGGCAGCGAACTGTCGTTACGCAACCTGACTAGTATGCCGCACGACCGGCGGCGGGTCTAATCGGGGTTACCTAGCTCACTTGATGATCTTGGTGACGAACCCGGCGCCGACGGTGCGGCCACCCTCGCGGATCGCGAACTTGAGGTTCTCCTCCATGGCGATGGGCTGGATCAGCTTCACCGTCATGGTGGTGTTGTCACCCGGCATGACCATCTCGGTGCCCTCGGGGAGGGTGACGACACCGGTGACGTCCGTGGTCCGGAAGTAGAACTGCGGACGGTAGTTCTGGAAGAACGGGGTGTGCCGGCCGCCCTCCTCCTTGGAGAGGATGTAGACCGTCGCCTCGAACTCCGTGTGCGGGGTCGTGGTGCCCGGCTTGATGACGACCATGCCGCGCTCGACGTCCTCGCGCTTGATGCCACGCAGCAGCAGACCGACGTTCTCGCCCGCGCGGGCCTCGTCGAGCAGCTTGCGGAACATCTCGATGCCGGTGCAGGTGGTCTTCATCGACTTCTCGCGGATGCCGACGATCTCCACCTCCTCGTTCGGCTTGAGCACGCCACGCTCGGCGCGGCCCGTGACGACCGTGCCACGACCGGTGATCGTGAAGACGTCCTCGATCGGCATGAGGAACGGCTTCTCGGTCTCGCGCTCCGGCTGCGGGATCGCGGTGTCGACCGCGGTCATCAGGTCCAGCAGCTTGCCGGTCCACTCGGGGTCACCCTCGAGGGCCTTCAGCGCGGAGACCCGGACGACCGGCAGGTCGTCACCCGGGTAGTCCTGGTTCGACAGCAGCTCACGAACCTCGAGCTCGACGAGCTCCAGGAGCTCCTCGTCGTCGACCATGTCGCTCTTGTTGAGCGCCACGACGATGTACGGCACGCCGACCTGGCGGGCCAGCAGCACGTGCTCGCGGGTCTGCGGCATCGGGCCGTCGGTCGCCGCGACCACCAGGATCGCGCCGTCCATCTGGGCGGCACCGGTGATCATGTTCTTGATGTAGTCGGCGTGACCGGGGCAGTCGACGTGCGCGTAGTGCCGCGCCTCGGTCTGGTACTCGACGTGCGCGATGGAGATCGTGATGCCGCGGGCCTTCTCCTCCGGCGCCTTGTCGATCTCGTCGAACGGCGTGTACGGGTTCAGGTCCGGGTACTGGTCGTGCAGGACCTTGGTGATGGCCGCCGTCAGCGTCGTCTTACCGTGGTCGATGTGACCAATGGTGCCGATGTTGACGTGCGGCTTAGTCCGCTCGAACTTCGCCTTCGCCACTGGGTCCTCCTGTGGACTTCTTGGTTCGTTCGCCCCGGCGCGCCGGTCGGCGCTTAGGACTCTGTCGACAGCCTTTCCGGCCTGACGGCCGGAGAGCTTTGGTGGGTTCTGCGGCGATGAAGCCTACAGGCCCGGTCTCACGCATCCCGACCGAGGTGGCCGCGGGCGGGGAGCACCCTCCCGCGACCGCCCCGGATCATCGATCACTTCAGGTGAGGGTCACTCACCCGTCGCCTTGGCGATGATCTCCTTCGCGACCGAGGACGGGACCTCGGCGTAGGAGTCGAACTGCATGCTGTAGCTAGCCCGGCCCTGGGTCTTCGACCGCAGGTCGCCGACGTAGCCGAACATCTCCGACAACGGCACCAGAGCCTTGACGACGCGGGCGCCGCTGCGCTCCTCCATCGCCTGGATGATGCCGCGGCGGGAGTTGAGGTCGCCGATGACGTCACCCATGTTCTCCTCAGGAGTGGTGACCTCAACGGCCATCATCGGCTCGAGGAGCGCGGGGTCGGCCTTGCGGGCCGCCTCCTTCATCGCCATCGAGCCGGCGATCTTGAATGCCATTTCCGACGAGTCGACCTCGTGGTACTGACCGTCCACCAGGGTGAGCTTGACGCCCACCAGGGGGAAGCCGGCGAGGATGCCGTACTGCATGGCGTCCTGCGCGCCCGCGTCCACCGACGGGATGAACTCCCGGGGGATGCGGCCACCGGTCACCGCGTTGGCGAACTCGTAGGTCGGGGCGTCGTTGCCCAGCGGCAGCGGCTCCAGGCTGATGATCACCCGGGCGTACTGGCCGGAACCACCGGTCTGCTTCTTGTGGGTGTACTCGACCTTCTCCACCTTGCGGCGGATGGTCTCGCGGTACGCCACCTGCGGCTTGCCGATGTTGGCCTCGACGTTGAACTCGCGGCGCATCCGGTCGACCAGGATGTCCAGGTGCAGCTCGCCCATGCCGGAGATGACCGTCTGGCCGGTCTGGTCGTCCAGCTTGACGCGGAAGGTCGGGTCCTCCTCGGCCAGCCGCTGGATGGCGGTGCTGAGCTTCTCCTGGTCGGCCTTGGTCTTCGGCTCGATGGCGACCTCGATGACCGGCTCCGGGAAGGTCATCGACTCCAGGATGACCGGGTTCGCCGGGTCGCACAGCGTGTCACCGGTGGTGGTCTGCTTCAGACCCTGCACCGCGATGATGTCGCCAGCCTGGGCCGAGCTGCGCTCTTCCCGCTTGTTGGCGTGCATCTGGTAGATCTTGCCGATCCGCTCCTTGCGGTCCTTGGTGGAGTTGACCACCTGGGATCCGGACTCGAGCGTGCCGGAGTAGATCCGGACGTAGGTGAGCTTGCCGAGGTGCTTGTCCGTCTGGATCTTGAAGGCGAGGCCCGAGAACGGCTCCGACTTGGACGGCTTGCGCTGCAGCGGCGTCTCGCCGTCGGTGGCCGTGCCCTCGATCGCCGGGATGTCCAGCGGCGACGGCAGGTACGCGACGACCGCGTCGAGCATCGGCTGGATGCCCTTGTTCTTGAAGGCGGTGCCGGTGAGGACCGGGTTGGCCTTGCCGTCGATGGTGGCCCGGCGGATGGCGGCCTTGATCTCCTCGACGGAGATCTCCTCGCCCTCCAGGTACTTCTCCATCACCGCGTCGTCGACGTCGGCCAGGGTTTCCATCAGCTTCTCGCGCCACTCGGCGGCGGAGTCGGCGAGGTCGGCCGGGATCTCCTCGATCGCGTAGTCCTCACCCTTCTGCGTCTCGCCGCGCCAGGTGAGGGCCCGCATCTCGACCAGGTCGACCACGCCGATGAAGTCGGACTCGGCGCCGATCGGGATCTGGAGGACCAGCGGGGTGGCGTTGAGCCGGTCGATCATCATCTGCACGCAGCGGAAGAAGTCGGCACCGGTCCGGTCGAGCTTGTTGACGAAGCACATCCGGGGGACGTTGTACTTGTCCGCCTGCCGCCAGACGTTCTCCGTCTGCGGCTCCACGCCGGCGACACCGTCGTAGACCGCTACCGCGCCGTCCAGCACCCGCAGCGACCGCTCGACCTCGACCGTGAAGTCGACGTGGCCGGGCGTGTCGATGATCTGGATCGTGTGGCCCTTCCACTCACACTTGGTAGCAGCGGAGGTGATGGTGATACCACGCTCCTGCTCCTGCTCCATCCAGTCCATGACGGCACCGCCCTCGTGGACCTCACCGATCTTGTACGTGATGCCGGTGTAGAACAGGATCCGCTCGGTGGTGGTGGTCTTACCGGCATCGATGTGGGCCATGATGCCGATGTTGCGTACGTTGGCGAGCGCGTCTGCGGCGGCCACTTCAATCCCTACTTATCGTCGTCTCGACACAACTGGTGGCGGTTCCGGCGCCACGAGGGCGCCGGAACCAGGGTGTTACCAGCGGTAGTGCGCGAAGGCCTTGTTGGACTCGGCCATCTTGTGCGTGTCCTCGCGCCGCTTGACGGCGGCACCGAGGCCGTTGCTCGCGTCCAGCAGCTCGTTCATCAGCCGCTCGATCATGGTCTTCTCGCGACGTGCGCGGGAGTAGGTGACCAGCCAGCGCAGGCCCAGGGTGGTCGCCCGGGCGGGGCGGACCTCGACCGGGACCTGGTAGGTGGCGCCACCGACGCGGCGGCTGCGCACCTCGAGGGTCGGCTTGACGTTGTCCATCGCCCGCTTGAGGGTGACGACCGGGTCGGTGCCGGACTTCTCGCGGCAGCCCTCGAGGGCGGCGTAGACGATGCGCTCGGCGAGCTGACGCTTACCGCGCAGGAGGATCTTGTTCACCAACTGGGTGACCAGCGGCGAGTTGTACACCGGGTCAGCGACCAGCGGCTTCCGCGGAGCGGGTCCCTTACGCGGCATGTCAGCTCTTCTCCTTCTTCGCGCCGTAACGGCTGCGCGCCTGCTTGCGGTTGCGGACACCCTGGGTGTCCAGCGAACCGCGGACGATCTTGTAACGCACGCCGGGGAGGTCCTTCACCCGGCCGCCGCGGACGAGCACGATCGAGTGCTCCTGCAGGTTGTGGCCGACGCCCGGGATGTAGGCGGTCACCTCGATCTGGCTGCTGAGCTTGACACGAGCGACCTTGCGCAGCGCCGAGTTCGGCTTCTTCGGGGTGGTGGTGTACACGCGGGTGCACACGCCGCGCCGCTGAGGGGAACCCTTCAGCGCCGGGGTCTTGGTCTTACTCGTCTTAGCCTGGCGGCCCTTTCGGACCAGCTGCTGGATCGTGGGCACCGGGTTTCTCCGCTCCCTTCGGCCGCCTGGTGGCGGCCGCACCGTCTGCCGTAGCCGACCTGATGGTCGACTCTCCTACATTCCGACCAGGGCCACCTCGCGATGGTCCCGGCACCCGCGGTCGGGCGTGTCGCCCAGCTCACGGCCCCGCCGCCGACGCTCGCGCGTGCCGACGGGGTCTTGCACCGGCGCACGGCAGGCCGCGCGCCGGATCTTTGGCTTTGTCGTGCTCCCACGCGATCTCCGGCTCACCGGATCCAGCGCACGCACGAGTTGCCCGGGCTTGCCCGGGCACAAGGGGAAAGAGTACCTACCACAACCGCACAGGTCAAAACGGAGCGGCCGGCGGAGCGTCCACCGCCTGCCGATCGAACCCGTCGCGCCTACCCGCCCGTGGTGGGCACCTACGGATCCAAGTGTACCGGCTTCCCCACGGAGCGGCCCGTCGACCCCGTCACGGCCGCCGTCACGTCCCACGGCCGGGCGCGGGCGTCACCCGAGCGTCAGCAGCAACGCCAGCCCCAGGCCGAGCAGGCTGAGCAGCAGCCCCGCCCCGCCACAGCCGACCCCGGCCATCGCCAGGCCCCGCCCGGTGAACCGGACCGCCGGCGGGGCGGCCGGGCGGCGGATCTGCCGCATCCCCAGCAGGCCGGCCACGACGGCGCCCGCGCCGGCCAGCACACCCAGCACGGTGAAGGCGCCGGCCGCCCAGGCGCCGCCCACGCCGCCGACCGCGCCGATACAGATCACCAGCATCGCGACCAGCGTCGAGACGATCCCGGCCACCAGCGAACCCACGGCCAGGCCGGAGGTGACCGGCGGCACGTCGAGGTGCACCACCCCGAAGGGCGTGCCCGCGACCGGGTCGACCCGCTTCGGCGGCCGGGCGGCCTCGCGCGGTGGCGGGGGCGGGGCGAGCGGGCCCGGACCCCAGCCCGGAGCCGGCGACGGGCCCGTTCCCGCGGGCGAGCTCCCCCACAGGGACGCCGACGACGGGCCCGGGTCCCCACCGCCGGGCGAGGCACCCCAGGGCGACGCCGACGACGGGCCCGGGTCCCCTCCCCCGGCCGGGGGGCTCCAGGGCGACGCCGGCGGCGGGTACCCCGGCGCGACGGACGCGGTGCCCGCGTCGGGTCGCGCCCACTGCGGCCCGCCGGGCGGGGCGTCGGGATTCGTGGCGGGGGGCGCCACGGGATCGCCGCCCGGGTAGCGCGCCGGTTCCGTCACGGGTCCTCCTGTCGACGTCTCGGCGTCCACCGCCGCGCGACGGACACCGGGCCAGGCTACCGCCGCCGGCCCCACGGCCCGCGCCCGGCGCGGGACCCGTTCCCCTCGGGCGGCCGGTCAGTCCATGTTCGGTGCGAAGTCCTGCCCGTATGGCGTGTCGGCGAGCCGGACCACCCCGAGCACCACCGCGGCCACCACGCTGACGGCGACGAGCACCAGGCCCGTCCAGGCCAGCCGCTCCCCCCGCCGCAGCCAGGCCGCGCCGGTCAGGAAACCCCCCGAGGCGTACGCCTCCCGGCGCGCCTGGCGGGCGAGCTGGAGCGCCACCGTGGCCGGCACCACGCCGCCGATGAACAGGCCGGTCAACGCGCCGATCAGGCCGAGTGCGAAGACCGCCCGTGCCTTGGTGGCCCGGGCCGGGTCCGGGTCGAGCGGATGGCGGGGCAGCCCCGGCTGGGCGACGGGCGCCTGCCCGGGTGCGGTCGTCATGCCTCCATCATGCCCCGGCCCGCTGCGCCGCGGCGCCCGCACGGGCCACCCGGCGCCGCGACACGACGAGGCCCCCGGCGCGTGCCGGGGGCCTCGTCGATCGTGCTGCTTAGCGGTACGACCCGAAGTCGAAGTCGTCCAGCGGAACCGCCTGGCCGCTGGCCGGCCCGAAGCCGTAGTCGGTCTCCGGGTAGCCGGTCATCGAGTAGACCTTGGCCTTCGCCTCCTCGGTCGGCTCGACCCGGACGTTGCGGTACTTGCTGATGCCCGTACCGGCCGGGATGAGCTTACCGATGATCACGTTCTCCTTGAGGCCGACGAGCGAGTCGCTGCGCGAGTTGATCGCCGCGTCGGTCAGCACCCGGGTGGTCTCCTGGAAGGAGGCCGCCGAGAGCCAGGAGTCGGTGGCCAGCGAGGCCTTGGTGATACCCATCAGCACCGGACGGCCGGCGGCGGGCTCGCCGCCCTCGGAGACGAGTCGGCGGTTCTCCGACTCGAACAGCGCCCGGTCGACCAGCACGCCCGGCAGGAACTCGGTCGAGCCGGAGTCGATGACCGTCACCCGCTTGAGCATCTGGCGGATGATGATCTCGATGTGCTTGTCGTGGATGAGCACACCCTGCGAGCGGTAGACCTCCTGGACCTCACTGGTCAGGTGGACCTGGACCGCCCGCGGACCCATGATCCGCAGCAGCTCGTGCGGGTCGATGGTGCCCTCGGTCAGCTTCTCGCCGACCGCGACGTGACCGCCGTCGTGGGTCCGCAGCCGGACCCGCTTGGAGATCTTGTCGTAGACGATCTCGTCGCTGCCGTCGTCCGGCACCACGATGATCTTCCGCGAGCGCTCGCCGTCCTCGATCCGGATCCGACCCGGGGTGTCGGCGATGGGCGCCTTGCCCTTCGGGACCCGGGCCTCGAAGATCTCCTGGACACGGGGCAGACCCTGGGTGATGTCCTCACCCGCGACACCACCGGTGTGGAAGGTACGCATCGTCAGCTGCGTACCCGGCTCACCGATCGACTGGGCGGCGATGATGCCGACCGCCTCGCCGACGTCCACGGTCTTGCCGGTCGGCAGCGAGCGGCCGTAGCACGCACCGCAGACGCCCAGCTTCGACTCGCAGGTGAGCACGCTGCGCACCCGGACCGTCTCCACCCCGGCGGCGACGATCTTGTCGACCAGGATCGAGTTGATGTCCTGACCCCGCTCGGCGACGACGACGCCGTCCGGTCCCTTGATGTCGTCGGCCAGCGTCCGCGCGTGCACGCTGGTCTCGGCGTGCTCGTGCACGACCAGCTTGCCGTCGAGCCGCTCGCCGATCTGCATCGGGATGGCGCGGTCGGTGCCGCAGTCCTCCTCGCGGATGATGACGTCCTGCGAGACGTCCACCAGACGACGGGTCAGGTAACCCGAGTCGGCGGTACGCAGGGCGGTGTCCGCGAGACCCTTACGGGCACCGTGCGTGGAGATGAAGTACTCCAGCACGGACAGACCCTCCCGGTAGCTGGCCTTGATCGGCCGCGGGATGATCTCGCCCTTCGGGTTGGCCACCAGACCACGGATCGCCGCGATCTGCCGGAGCTGGAGGAGGTTACCGCGGGCACCCGAGTTGATCATCTTCCACAGCGGGTTCTCCTGCGGCAGGGCGGTGTCCATCTCCTTGGCGACCTCGTTGGTCGCCTTGGTCCAGATCTGGATGAGCTCGCCGCGACGCTCCTCCGGGGTCATCAGACCGCGCTGGTACTGCTTGTCGATCTGGTCGGCTTCCTTCTCGTACCGCTCCAGGATCTCCCGCTTGCGCGGCGGGGCGATGACGTCCTCCATGCCGATCGTCACGCCGGACCAGGTGGCCCAGTGGAAGCCGGCCTCCTTGAGCCCGTCCAGGGTGGCGGCCAGCGCCACCTTGGGGAAGCGCTCGGCGAGGTCGTTGACGATCGCGGAGAGCTGACCCTTGCGGATCTCGTAGTTCACGAAGCGGTAGCCCTGCGGCAGCGTCTCGTTGAACAGCACCCGGCCGAGGGTCGTCTCCACGGTCAGCGGCTCGCCCTCGACCCAGCCCTCCGGGGCGGTCCACGCCTCGGCGCCGGCACCGTTGTCGACCCCGACCACGCCACGCAGGCGGATCTTCACCGGGGCCTGGAGGTGCAGCTCGCCGTTGTCGTACGCCATCCGCGCCTCGGCGTCCGAGCTGAACGCCCGGCCCTCGCCCTTCTCGCCCGCCGTGAGGTGGGTGAGGTGGTAGAGGCCGATGACCATGTCCTGGGTGGGCATGGTGACGGGCTTGCCGTCGGCCGGCTTGAGGATGTTGTTCGACGACAGCATCAGGATCCGCGCCTCGGCCTGGGCCTCGGCCGACAGCGGCACGTGCACCGCCATCTGGTCACCGTCGAAGTCGGCGTTGAACGCGGTGCAGACCAGCGGGTGGATCTGGATGGCCTTGCCCTCGACGAGCTGCGGCTCGAAGGCCTGGATGCCCAGGCGGTGCAGGGTCGGCGCACGGTTCAGCAGCACCGGGTGCTCGCCGATGACCTCTTCCAGCACGTCCCACACGACCGGCCGCTGCCGCTCGACCATCCGCTTGGCGGACTTGATGTTCTGCGCGTGGTTGAGGTCGACCAGCCGCTTCATCACGAACGGCTTGAACAGCTCCAGCGCCATCTGCTTGGGCAGGCCGCACTGGTGCAGCTTGAGCTTCGGGCCGACGACGATGACGGAACGGCCGGAGTAGTCGACGCGCTTGCCGAGCAGGTTCTGCCGGAACCGGCCCTGCTTGCCCTTGAGCATGTCGGAGAGCGACTTCAGCGGGCGGTTGCCCGGCCCGGTGACCGGCCGGCCGCGGCGGCCGTTGTCGAACAGCGCGTCGACGGCCTCCTGGAGCATCCGCTTCTCGTTGTTGACGATGATCTCGGGCGCGCCGAGGTCGATCAGCCGCTTGAGGCGGTTGTTCCGGTTGATCACGCGGCGGTACAGGTCGTTCAGGTCGGAGGTCGCGAAGCGGCCACCGTCGAGCTGCACCATCGGGCGCAGGTCCGGCGGGATGACCGGCACGCAGTCGAGCACCATGCCGAGCGGCGAGTTGCGGGTGTTCAGGAACGCCGCGACGACCTTGAGCCGCTTGAGCGCCCGGATCTTCCGCTGCCCCTTGCCGGAACGGATCGTCTCGCGCAGGTTCTCGGCCTCGGCGTCGAGGTCCATGTTCTGGACCAGCGCCTTGATGGCCTCGGCGCCCATGCCGCCGGTGAAGTACTCGCCGAACCGGTCCCGCAGCTCGCGGTAGAGCAGTTCGTCGGTGACGAGCTGCTTCGGCTCCAGCTTGCGGAAGGTGTCCAGCACCTCGTCCAGGCGGTCGATCTCGCGCTGGGCCCGGTCGCGGATCTGGCGCATCTCGCGCTCTCCGCCCTCCTTGACCTTGCGCCGGACGTCCGCCTTGGCACCCTCGGCCTCCAGCTCGGCCAGGTCGGCCTCGAGCTTGGTGGCCCGCTTCTCGATCTCCGAGTCGCGGCTGTTCTCGGCCTGCCGCTTCTCGGCCAGGATCTCGTTCTCGATCGTCGAGAGGTCACGGTGACGCGACTCGGCGTCCACGCTCGTCACGACGTACGATGCGAAGTAGATGATCTTTTCGAGGTCCTTGGGGGCCAGGTCCAGCAGGTAGCCCAGCCGGCTCGGCACGCCCTTGAAGTACCAGATGTGGGTCACCGGCGCGGCGAGCTCGATGTGCCCCATCCGCTCACGGCGGACCTTCGACCGGGTCACCTCGACGCCGCAGCGCTCGCAGATGATGCCCTTGAACCGGACCCGCTTGTACTTACCGCAGTAGCACTCCCAGTCCCGCTGCGGACCGAAGATCTTCTCGCAGAAGAGCCCGTCCTTTTCCGGCTTCAGGGTGCGGTAGTTGATCGTCTCAGGCTTCTTGACCTCACCGTGCGACCACTGACGGATGTCGTCGGCGGTGGCGAGGCCGATGCGCAGCTCGTCGAAGAAGTTGACGTCGAGCACTATGTCCCCTATGTCGTCGTCTGTACTGCTAGCTAGTGGGTGGGGTCGGGAGCCGGCGGCGAGCCGACTCCCGACCGCTCACCTCAGACCTCTTCGACCGAGCTCGGCTCGCGCCGGGACAGGTCGATGCCCAGCTCCTCCGCGGCGCGGAACACCTCGTCGTCGGTCTCGCGCATCTCCAGGGCCACGCCGTCGCTGGACAGCACCTCAACGTTGAGGCACAGCGACTGCAGCTCCTTGAGCAGCACCTTGAACGACTCCGGGATGCCCGGCTCCGGGATGTTCTCGCCCTTGACGATGGCCTCGTAGACCTTGACCCGGCCGAGGACGTCGTCGGACTTGATGGTCAACAGCTCCTGCAGGGCGTACGCGGCGCCGTACGCCTGCATCGCCCAGCACTCCATCTCGCCGAAGCGCTGGCCGCCGAACTGCGCCTTACCACCCAGCGGCTGCTGCGTGATCATCGAGTACGGACCGGTCGACCGGGCGTGGATCTTGTCGTCGACCAGGTGGTTGAGCTTCAGGATGTAGATGTAGCCGACCGCGATCGGGTCCGGCAGCGGCTCGCCGGAGCGGCCGTCGAACAGCTGCGCCTTGCCGCTGGAACCGATGAGCTGCTTGCCGTCCCGGTTGGGCAGGGTCGACGACAGCAGGCCGGAGATCTCCTCCTCGCGGGCACCGTCGAAGACCGGCGTGGCCACGTTGGTGTCCGGCTCCGACTCGTGCGCCTCGATGGAGCGCAGCTGGCGCTTCCACTCGGCGTCGTCGCCGTCGACGCTCCACCCCGTCTTCGCCACCCAGCCGAGGTGCGTCTCCAGCACCTGGCCGATGTTCATCCGGGACGGCACACCCAGCGGGTTGAGCACGATGTCGACCGGCGTGCCGTCCTCCAGGAACGGCATGTCCTCGATCGGCAGGATCTTGGAGATGACGCCCTTGTTGCCGTGCCGGCCGGCGAGCTTGTCACCGTCCTGGATCTTCCGCTTCTGGGCGACGTAGACCCGGACCAGCTCGTTGACGCCCGGCGGCAGCTCGTCGCCGTCCTCGCGGGAGAAGGTACGCACACCGATGACCGTGCCGGTCTCGCCGTGCGGCACCTTCAGCGAGGTGTCGCGGACCTCGCGCGCCTTCTCACCGAAGATCGCGCGGAGCAGCCGCTCCTCCGGGGTCAGCTCGGTCTCGCCCTTGGGCGTGACCTTGCCGACCAGGATGTCGCCGGGGACGACCTCGGCGCCGATCCGGATGATGCCGCGCTCGTCGAGGTCGGCGAGCATCTCCTCGCTGACGTTCGGGATGTCGCGGGTGATCTCCTCCGGGCCGAGCTTGGTGTCCCGGGCGTCGACCTCGTGCTCCTCGATGTGGATCGAGGTGAGCACGTCCTGCTGCACGAGGCGCTGCGACAGGATGATCGCGTCCTCGTAGTTGTGGCCCTCCCAGCACATGAACGCCACCAGCAGGTTGCGCCCGAGCGCCATCTCGCCCTCGTCGGTGCACGGACCATCGGCGATGACCTGGCCGGCCTCGACGCGGTCGCCCTCGAAGACGACCGGCTTCTGGTTGACGCAGGAGCCGGCGTTGGAGCGGCGGAACTTGTGCAGCAGGTACGTGCGGCGGTGGCCGTCGTCCTGGTGGATGGTGATGTAGTCGGCGCAGAGGTCCTCGATGACGCCGCCCACCTCGGCGACGACCACGTCACCGGCGTCGACCGCGGCACGGTACTCCATGCCGGTGCCGACGAGCGGGGACTCGGCCTTGACCAGCGGCACCGCCTGGCGCTGCATGTTCGCGCCCATCAGCGCCCGGTTGGCGTCGTCGTGCTCGAGGAACGGGATCATCGCGGTCGCGACCGAGGTCATCTGCCGCGGCGACACGTCCATGTAGTCGACGGCGCTCGGCACCACGTCCTCGGTCTCGCCGCCCTTACGACGGCACAGGACCCGGTCCTCGGCGAACGTGCCGTCGGCCTTCAGCGGCGCGTTGGCCTGCGCCTTGACGAACCGGTCCTCCTCGTCCGCGGTCAGGTAGTCGATCTGGTCGGTGACCCGACCGTCGACGACCTTCCGGTACGGCGTCTCGATGAAGCCGAACGGGTTGACCCGGGCGAAGGTGGACAGCGCGCCGATCAGACCGATGTTCGGGCCTTCCGGCGTCTCGATCGGGCACATCCGGCCGTAGTGGGACGGGTGCACGTCGCGGACCTCGAAGCCGGCCCGCTCCCGGGACAGACCACCCGGGCCGAGCGCGCTCAGCCGGCGCCGGTGGGTCAGGCCCGCCAGCGGGTTGGTCTGGTCCATGAACTGGGACAGCTGCGAGGTGCCGAAGAACTCCTTGATCGCCGCCACCACCGGGCGGATGTTGATCAGGGTCTGCGGCGTGATCGCCTCGACGTCCTGGGTGGTCATCCGCTCACGGACGACGCGCTCCATCCGGGACAGACCGACCCGGACCTGGTTCTGGATCAGCTCACCCACGGTACGCAGGCGCCGGTTGCCGAAGTGGTCGATGTCGTCGGCCTCGTAGCCGTCCTCACCGGCGTGCAGCCGGCAGAGGTACTCCACGGTGGCGACGATGTCGTCCTCGGTCAGGGTGCCGGTCGTGATCGGCACCTCCAGCTCGAGCTTCTTGTTGAACTTGTAACGACCGACCTTGGCGACGTCGTACCGCTTCGGGTTGAAGAAGAGGTTGTCGAGCAGGGTCTGGGCGTTCTCCCGGGTCGGCGGCTCGCCAGGGCGGAGCTTCCGGTAGATGTCGAGCAACGCCTCGTCCGCGCCGGCGATGTGGTCCTTCTCGAGCGTGGTCATCATCAGCTCGGACCAGCCGAACCGCTCGCGGATGCGCTCGGCGGACCAACCGACGGCCTTGAGCAGGACGGTGACGGCCTGCCGGCGCTTGCGGTCGATGCGGACGCCGACCGTGTCGCGCTTGTCGATGTCGAACTCCAGCCAGGCGCCCCGGCTGGGAATGACCTTGACGCTGGTGAGGTCGCGGTCGGAGGTCTTGTCCGGCTGCTTGTCGAAGTAGACGCCCGGGGACCGGACGAGCTGGCTGACGACGACGCGCTCGGTGCCGTTGATGATGAAGGTGCCCTTCGGCGTCATCATCGGGAAGTCACCCATGAACACCGTCTGGCTCTTGATCTCGCCGGTGGTGTTGTTGGTGAACTCCGCGGTCACGAACAGCGGGGCGCAGTAGGTCAGGTCCTTCTCCTTGCACTCCTCGATCGAGGCCTTGACCTCGTCGAAGCGCGGAGCCGAGAAGGAGAGCGACATGGTGCCGGAGAAGTCCTCAATGGGACTGATCTCGTCGAGGATCTCCGCGAGACCCGAGCGTGCGTGCGGGTCGTCCGCCGACCGGCCCTGCCAAGCCTCGTTGCCGACGAGCCAGTCGAAGGACTCGTTCTGGATGGCGAGGAGGTTGGGGACCTCGAGGTGTTCGGTGATCCTGCCGAATGAAACTCGGCGGGGAGCGAATGCGCTCGACGTACGACTGGTCTTCGCAGGGCGGGAAGCTGCCAAGATGCGTCCTTCCGAGGACCGGTGCTGCAGAACGGCTGGTACGCGTGCACTCCAATGACCCCACCAGAAATATCCGTAAACGGACATTTCCGAGCAGGGGTCAAGTCGGAAGGCAGCGCAAACTAGCAGTGTAGCCGAGAGGCTAACCGCTGTCCAGCCCAACCCGCAGGTCGTCGCGGAACGTGCCTCGGGACCCCTGACCAGGGTCTCACCGGGCCGCTCGGAACGCGACGTTCCTGCCGGGCCGCTCAGGTGCCGCGGCCGATGGTGTCGCCGCTGCCATTACCCAAGTGGTGGCCGTTGCAAGCGCGGAAGGTCTTGCTGTGTCAGCGTGCCTGTCAGCCCGGGGCCGCGTCAAGGCCCGGCATCCGGGTCGCCGCTTCTTTCCCACCGACGGGCTACCCACGGGCCCCGGTCGCCGACCGTTGCGGGGCGCGGACGCCCTGCTCACCGCGCTGTCGCCGGATCCACCAAGACGGCGGGCGGCGATCCAGTGTCGGATCACCGCCCGCCGTGACGCGGTGTGCCCCGGCTCACCGAGCCGGACGCGCGCCTGGTGGTACGTCAGGTCACTTGAGGGTGACCTTGGCGCCCTCGCCCTCGAGCTTGGCCTTGGCCTTGTCGGCGGTCTCCTTGTTGGCCTTCTCCAGGACGGCCTTCGGAGCGGCCTCGACCAGGTCCTTGGCCTCCTTGAGGCCCAGGCCGGTCAGCTCACGCACGACCTTGATGACCTGGATCTTCTTGCCGCCGTCAGCCTCGAGGATGACGTCGAACTCGTCCTTCTCCGGCTCGGCCTCGGCCGCAGCGGCACCGGCACCCGGGCCGGCAACCATCATCGCGGCCGGAGCGGCGGCGGTGACCTCGAAGGTCTCCTCGAACTGCTTCACGAACTCGGAGAGCTCGATCAGCGTCATCTCCTTGAACGCGTCGAGCAGCTCGTCGGTGCTGAGCTTCGCCATGTCTGGCGTCCTTTCCTGAATCTGTTAGGTAAGAACTGGGTGCGCCGCGGGGCCTCAGGCCGCCTCGGCGCCCTCCTTCTCGCGCTTCTCCTGCAGGGCGGCCGCCAGACGGGCGGTCTTCGACAGCGGGGCCTGGAACAGGGCCGCGGCCTTGCTCAGGTTGCCCTTCATCGCGCCGGCCAGCTTGGCCAGCAGCACCTCACGGGACTCCAGGTCGGCGAGCTTCGTGACCTCGGCCGCGGTAATGGCCCTGCCCTCGAAGACACCGCCCTTGATGACGAGCTTCGGGTTGGCCTTCGCGAAGTCGCGAAGCCCCTTCGCCGCCTCGACGACGTCGCCCGAAACGAAAGTCAGCGCGGTAGGACCGGAGAACATCTCGTCGAGGCCGGAGATGCCAGCGTCGGTCGCGGCACGCTTCGCGAGCGTGTTCTTCGCAACCGTGTAGCTGGTCTCCTTGCCGAGCGAGCGCCGCAGCTGGGTGAGCTGGGAAACCGTCAGACCGCGGTACTCGGTCAGCACCGTGGCGCCCGCGTTGCGGAAGCTCTCGGTCAGCTCAGCGACGGCCGTGGCCTTGTCGGCCCGGATCGGCTTGTCCGCCATGTCCCTCCTCTCTCGTTACTCGAGGCCGGTCACCGTCGTCGGCCGGAGCTTTCGACGGGGGCGCAGGTGCCACGACAACGAGAAAGGCCCCGGCGCAGGGCGCACGGGGCGAGGGCCGGCACACGGACACGGTCGGCGGACCATGCTCAGCACCGATTTTCGCTTACCGCCCTGCGCGGGTCGCCCGTAGTCGCGGGACCTTCGACCGTGCCGGGGCACGGTGACCAGCGGTCTCTGGGTGGAACTTCGCGGCCAAGGTTACGCGAGGAGCCCCGCGACCACCAAATCGCCCCCCGGTGGGCCGGGTCACTCCCCCGCGCCCCGAGGAGCCGGAGGCCCTGGCCGCACGACGGTCGCGGCGCGCCGTCGGTCTCGCCGCACCGGGTTCCGCCGGAGCGCGTGCGGGCGACGCCGGAGGCGGGCGCGGGTTCAGGGCCGGTGGCGCCGCCGCCACAGGTACGCCGCAGCCGCCGCCGCGCTCCAGGCGGCGGCCCAGGCGGTGAGCAGGCCCACCGTCGACGCGGCCAGGCCGTCGGCGGCGGCCCGCGCGGTCGCCATCACCGGCGGCGCCAGCCACGGCGCCACCGAGCCGCTCAGGCCGAGGACGACCGCGCCGACCCCGCCGAGCGCGAGTACCGCGACGCCGTAGCCGGCGCTGCCCGTGCAGGCGCGGCTGGCCAGCGCCCCGAGCGCCACCGCCGCGGGTACGGCCAGCAGGTGCGCCCACAGCCCGACGGCGATCCCCACCGGCACCGACCGGTCGCCCGGCTCCACCGGGCCGGTGACCCCGCCGACCAGCCACGGGAAGACCAGCGCGACGGCCACCGTGCCGAGCCCGGCCACGCCGGCCGCCAGCAGCCCGGCCAGTCGCTCCCGGCGCACCCCGACGAGCACCTGCGCCAGCCGGCGCTGCACGTCCGGCTCGACGTCCAGCAGCACCTTCGTCTGCCAGGCGAGCACCGGGAAGAGCACCACCGCCGAGACGCCGTAGGCCTCCCCCGGCTGGGCCCGGCCGCCGCCGTAGAGGACGCCGAGGGCCACCAGGCCGGCCAGCAGCGGGGCCAGCGCCCGTCCCGTACGCAGGAAGCCCGCCAGCCGCAGCCGGAGCAGTGCGGTCACCGCGGCCCCCCGGTGGTCCCGCCCGTGGCCTCGGGCGCCCGGGCGACGGGCGGCGCGCCGGGGTCCACGGTCTCCGCCGGCGGTCCGGCGGCGCCGTCCGGGGCGACCGCGCCGGGCCGCGCGGGCCGGCGTACGCGAAGGATCCGGTGCCCCTCGGCGCGCAGCCGGGCGACGGTGCCGTCGACCCGCGCCACGGGGACCGCGACCTCGACCACCGCCAGCGCCGCGTCCGCCGACGGGGCGGCCTCGGTGACCGTGCCGTCCGCCACCGTCCAGCGGCGGGCACCGGGCAACCGGGCGATCTCGCCCCGGTGGTCGCTGACCAGCACCGACCCGCCCGCCGCCGCCACCTCGTCGATCAGCTCGGGCACGAGGTCCCGGGTCGCGGCGTCGAGTCCCTCCCACGGCTCGTCGAGCACCAGCAGGCCGGGCGGACGCAGCATCGCCTGGGCCAGGCCGACCTTCTGCGCGGTGCCCTTGGACAGCTCCGGCAGGCGGACCCGGCGGAACCCGGACAGGCCCAGCCGGGAGGTCCAGTGCTCGACGGCGTGGCCGGCGGCCGCCGGGTCGAGGCCGGCGACACGTCCCATGGCGGTCAGGTAGTGCTCGACGGTGAAGGGCTGGTCGGCCGGGAAGCGCTCCGGGACCCACCCGACGTGCCGGGGTCGACCGGTGACCCGCCCCCGGCTCGGTTGCAGCACCCCGGCCGCCACCTGGAGCAGGGTCGACTTGCCCACGCCGTTGCGGCCGAGGACGACCACGACCTCACCGGGGCCGATCCGCACCGCGGCCTCCCGCAGCACCCACGGGCCCCGCCGCCGGTAACGCAGCCAGACGTTCTCCAGGCGCACCGGCCGAGCATGCCACAACCGACACGGAACGGGGCGCCGCCACGATGTGGCGACGCCCCGTCACGGGTGCGGGTGCTCAGCCCTCGGCCGAGGCCTCCTGGAGGTTCTTCACCACGTTGGGGTCGACCGGGACGCCCGGGCCCATGGTGGTGGTCAGGGTGACCTTCTTGAGGTACTTGCCCTTCGCGGCGGACGGCTTGGCCCGCAGGACCTCGTCGAGGACCGCCGCGTAGTTGTCGATCAGCTGGGTCTCGGAGAACGAGGCCTTGCCGATGATCAGGTGCAGGTTGGAGTGCTTGTCCACCCGGAAGGTGATCTTACCGCCCTTGATGTCCGAGACGGCCTTGGTGACGTCCATGGTCACCGTGCCGGTCTTCGGGTTCGGCATGAGACCGCGCGGGCCCAGGATCCGCGCGATCCGGCCGATCTTGGCCATCTGGTCCGGCGTGGCGATCGCCGCGTCGAAGTCGAGCCAACCGCCCTGGATCCGGGCGACCAGCTCGTCGGTGCCCACCTCGTCCGCACCGGCGGCGGCGGCCTCCTCGGCCTTCGCGCCGGCCGCGAAGACGATCACGCGGGCGGTCTTGCCGGTGCCGTGCGGCAGGTTGACCACGCCACGGACCATCTGGTCCGCCTTGCGGGGGTCGACGCCGAGGCGCATGGCGACCTCGACCGTGGCGTCGAACTTGGCGGTGGTGGTGTCCTTGGCCAGCTTCACGGCCTCGGCGGGGGTGTAGAGCTTCGACCGGTCGATGACCTCGGCGGCCTTGCGGTAGCTCTTGCTGCGCTGCATCTTCTGGTACTCCTGTGGTCTATGGCGGGCCGCGACTTCCCGCGCGCCCTCCCACGAACTGGATCTGGCGGTGACCGAGGTCAGTCGGTGACGTTGAGGCCCATCGACCGGGCGGTGCCGGCGATGATCTTCTCAGCCTGGTCGATGTCGTTGGCGTTGAGGTCGGCCATCTTCTTCTCGGCGATCTCACGCACCTGGGCGCGGCTGACGGAGCCGACCTTCTCCTTGTGCGGGACGCCCGAGCCCTTCTGCACGCCGGCGGCCTTGATCAGCAGCCGGGCGGCGGGCGGGGTCTTCAGCACGAAGGTGAAGCTGCGGTCCTCGTAGACGCTGATCTCGGCGGGGACGATGTCGCCCCGCTGGGACTCGGTCTGCGCGTTGTAGGACTTGCAGAACTCCATGATGTTCACGCCGTGCTGGCCGAGCGCGGGGCCGACCGGCGGCGCCGGAGTGGCCTGGCCCGCCGGCAGCTGAAGCGTGAAAGTCTTGACGAGCTTCTTCTTCGGAGGCATGTCTCTTCCTGGGGCTTGAAACTGGGAAAGGTGCCGGCCGCAGGCGCGCACGGTCAGCGCGATGCGACAGCGGCGACGTTCTAGAGTAGCGCAGCGTCCCGCCGCCGCCTGCGCCGAGGTCGGGCGGGGGGCGGAACAGGTACGCCGGCGGCGGGCCGCTGCCCACCGCCGGCGCTCCCGACGTCAGATCTTGGCGACCTGGTTGAAGTTCAGCTCCACCGGCGTCTCGCGACCGAAGATCGACACCAGCACCTTGAGCTTCTGCTGGTCGGCGTTGATCTCACTGATCGTCGCCGGCAGCGAGGCGAAGGCGCCGTCGGTGACGGTGACCGAGTCGCCGACCTCGAAGTCGAGGACCTTGATCTCGGGCTTGGCCTTCTTCTGCTCGGTCTCGATGGCCGGCGCCAGCCACTTCAGCACCTCGTCGAGGGAGAGCGGGGCCGGACGGTCGGCCCGGTCCGTTGCGCCCACGAAGCCGGTGACGCCCGGCGTGTTGCGCACGCAGGAGTAGGACTCGGCGGTCAGCTCCATCCGGACCAGGATGTAGCCCGGGAAGACCTTGGCCTGGATCTGCGACCGCTTCCCGTTCTTGACCTCCACCTCTTCCCGGGTCGGCACCTCGACCTGGTAGATGTAGTCCTCCATGTCGAGGCTCGTGATCCGGGTCTCGAGGTTGGTCTTGACCTTGTTCTCGTAGCCGGCGTACGAGTGCACCACGTACCAGTCGCCCGGCGCGTAGCGCAGCTTCTGCCGCAGCTCGGCGACCGGGTCGTAGTCCTCGTCCGGCGCGGGCTCGGTGGTGGGGAACTCCGGCTCGCTGGCGGCCTCGACCGACTCGTCACCAGCCGCCGTCGCCACCGTGGACTGCTCGTCCGTGGTCTCGGCGGTCTCGTCGTACTCAGGCACGCTCGCTCACTTCCGTCACTATCGGCTCAGTCGGCCGGTCAGCTGGGGTTGCCGAAGACCCACAGCACGCCCTTCGCGAAGGCGAAGTCAAGGCCGGCCACGATCGTCAGCATCACCGTGACGAAGGCGACCACCACGGCCGTGTAGGTCAGCAGCTCCTTGCGGGTCGGCCAGATGACCTTACGCAGTTCGGCCACGACCTCGCGGATGAATCGGGCGATGCGGCCGAACAGGCCCACCCGATCGGTTTCCGCCTTGGTCTTCGGTCGGCTGTCCGCCGAATCCGCCTTCGCCCGCGAACGCGTCGCGGTGCCGCCGCGGGATACCGGCTCCTCGGCGTCGGTGGCGTCGTCGTCGGCCACGTCGTCGACGACCTCGTCGTGCAGACGGTCGTCGCCGGCGTCCTCGCCGCGCCGCTTCTTGTCGGCCACTTCGCCCTCCGTCGCGGGATGTCGGGTCGCACGCTGTCGGGCGTGCGCGGCGCTTGGTCACGCCGGCCGGACCAACCGTCCCGCGACGGGCCGCGGCCGGCGGATCAGCCGGGAGGGCCCGAATGCCTCGGAGCCACCCCGCCGATGCCACCACCACGGGCCGGACGCCGCCGTACGGCGGCGCGACCCACGGGAACGGTCAGGCCTGAGGCGCAGGGGTGACAGGACTTGAACCTGCAGCCTGCGGTTTTGGAGACCGCTGCTCTGCCAATTGAGCTACACCCCTGTGCGGCAATGCTCGCCCCGCCCGGTCACGCACGACCGTGCAGGGGTTACTTGCCCCACGGCGGACCAGTGTACGGGTAGCGGCACCACTTTCCCAACCGGTCTGCCCTTCGCGCGTCGGGAGCCTGGTCAGCGGGCCGTCCGGACGGTCGCCCGAGCCTGCGAGAGCACCTTCTCGCCCCGGCAGACGGCGGTCACGTCGAGCCTGGTCAGCCCGTCCTCGGTGACCTCCCGGACCACGGCCGTGACCTCGATCTCGGTGCCCTCGTCGTCGTCCGGGACGACCACCGGCCGGGTGAAGCGGACGTTGTAGTCGACGATCGCGTCGGGCGCCCCGGCCCACTCCGCCACCGCGCGCCCGACCAGCGCCATGGTGAACATGCCGTGGGCGATCACGCCCGGCAGACCCACCTTCGTGGCGGTCCGGTCGTTCCAGTGGATCGGGTTGAAGTCCCCCGAGGCGCCGGCGTAGCGGACCAGGTCCGCGCGCGTCACCCGGAACGTCCTGGCTGGCAGTTCCATCTCAGCCCTCCCCGCGTACGACGAGCTTCGACCAGACGGTCACGACCGGCTCGCCGGCCGGGGTGGCCACCTCGGTGCGGGTGGTCAGGAAGCCGTGCCCGCCACGGCTGCTGACGTCGTCGATGACGCTGACGCAGACCAGCTCGTCCCCCGCCACCACCGGCCGGGCGTAGGCGAAGCGCTGGTCGCCGTGGACGACACGGCTGTAGTCGACACCGAGGGCCGGGTCGTCGATGATCTGCTGGTTGGCCGCCATCGTGAGCACGATGGGGAAGGTCGGCGGGGCGACCACGTCCGGGTGGCCGAGCGCACGGGCGGCCTCCGGGTCGTGGTGGGCCGGATCGGCGGCGCCGATCGCCGTGGCGAACTCGCGGATCTTTTCTCTGCCCACCTGGTAGGGGGCGGTCGGCGGATACGTCCGGCCGACGAAGGACGGGTCCAGGGACATGCCGCGAACCTACACGCAAACGCCGATCGCCGATCCGTACGGTCGGCGGCGGCCGGAGCCGCGCCGTCCCTACGGACCGGCGATCGGGAAGTGCCTGAGGACCGGGCCGGCGGTGCCGGCCGTGGGTCAGCGGGTCTCGCGGTGGACCGTGTGCTTGCCGTCCCGCGGGCAGAACTTCTTCAGCTCGATGCGGTCGGGGTCGTTACGGCGGTTCTTGCGCGTGATGTAGTTGCGCTCCTTGCACTCCACACACGCCAAAGTGATCTTCGGCCGGACATCGGTCGCCTTCGCCACGGCGGAGTGCCTTCCTCGCTACGGGTAACAACTACGGCGCATCAGCCTACGCGCTGACGGCGCGGACATGCAAAGTGGGCGCCAGTGGCGCCCATCCCACCGACCGCCGGGAGCTGGCCCGGTGGACGAGAGTAGCGGTGGCCGGACTTGAACCGGCGACACAGCGATTATGAGCCGCTTGCTCTACCATCTGAGCTACACCGCCGTGGCGGGTCCAGCCGGACCCTCTGAGCCCCCTTACGGAATCGAACCGTAGACCTTCTCCTTACCATGGAGACGCTCTGCCGACTGAGCTAAGGGGGCCTGCGCGATCTCCCCGGGGGGTGACGCGCAGGGGATACATTACACGGCCCTGCGGCGGAGATGAAATCGGATCCCCCACCGGGTCGTTTCCGCAGGTCAGGGCACGGCCCGCAGCCGGGGCAGCTCCCCCGGGGAGATCGTCTCCGGGTCCACCTGGGCACCGAACCAGGCCTCCAGGCGCTCGTACGGCAACGGGCGGCTGAACAGGAAGCCCTGGCCGATCTCGCAGCCGATGTCCTGGAGTAGCTCCAGGGTCAGCTCGCTCTCCACGCCCTCGGCGACCACGGCCAGGCCGAACTGCTGGGAGAGCGTGACGACCGCGTTGACGATCGCCAGGTCGCCCGGGTCCGTCGCCATGCCCTGCACGAAGGAGCGGTCGACCTTCACCTCGTGCACCGGCAGGCGGCGCAGGTGGGCCAGGGACGAGTCGCCGGTGCCGAAGTCGTCCACCGACAGCCGTACGCCGAGGTCCCGCAGCCGCCGCAGGGTCGGGATGGGCCGGTCGGTGCCGTCCAGCACCCCGGCCTCCTTGATCTCCAGCGTGAGTAGCTGCGGCGGTACGCCGTACTCGTCGAGCAGCTCCTTGACGCGGGCCGGGAAGTGCTGGTCGGTGAGCGTACGCGCGGAGAGGTTGACCGCGACGGCGAGCGGCTGGCCGGCGTGCGTCCAGTCCCGGCTTCGCCGCAGCCCCTCGCGGAGCACGAACTCGGTGAACCGGCCGAGCTGGCCGGTGTGCTCGGCCACCGCGACGAAGTCCTCCGGGGCGACCGTGCCGTGCGCCGGGTGCGCCCAGCGGGCCAGGCACTCCACGCCGACCAGCCGGCGGTCGCGCAGCGTCACCTTGGGCTGGAAGTAGACCTCCAGCTCGTCGGCGTCCAGCGCGCGCCGCAGGTCGCCGGCGAGGCCGAGCCGCCGCAGCGACCGCGACTCCAGCGTCGGGCTGAACAGCTGCACGCTGCCCGGCACGGACTTGGCCGCCGTCGCCGCCAGGTCCACCCGCTGCAACAGGGAGACCGCGTCGCTGCCGTGGTCGGGGTACACGGCGACCCCGACCGCCGTGTCCACGTCCAGGGTGAGCGCGTCGAAGACCATCTCGTCGCGGATCTGCTCGCGCAGCTGCGCGGCCAGCTCCATCGCCGCCTCGGCGCTCTCCAGGCGCAGCGTCACCAGGAACTCGTCCCCGCCGGCACGCCCGACCAGGGCCGACGAGGGTACGCAGGAACGCAGCCGGTTCGCGACCTCCACCAGGACCTTGTCGCCGGCGGCGTGCCCGAGCGACTCGTTGACCTGGCGCAGCCGGTCGACGTCGAACAGCAGCAGGGCCACCACCTCGCCGGGCGCCCGGATCTTGACGGCCTCCTCCAGCGCGCCCGTGATCCGCCGCCGGTTGGGCAGCCTGGTCAGCGTGTCGTGGCTGGCGTCGTGCCGGAGCCGGTCGACCAGCCGCGAGTTCTCCAAGGCCACCGCCGCGTGCGCCGCCACCGTCTCGAAGAGAGGCACGTCCGTGCGGACGAAGTAGTTGCTGTCCCCCAGCCGGTTGGCCACCTCCAGCGTCCCGATGACCGCCTGACCGGACCGCAGTGGCAGGACGATCACGTCCTTGACCCGGTGCGTCGAGAGCGGGGCGCGCAGGTCGCCGTCGGTCGTCAGTCCCCGGCCGACGGCCACGGTGCGGCCCTCGTCCCGGGCCCGTTCCCGCAGGGCGGCCGGGGTCTTCGCGAAGTCGAGCAGACCGGGGGCGTCGTTGCGCGCGGTCAGCAGCACCTCGGGGTGCCTGCCCTGGGCGGGCAGCCAGAGCGTGGCGTACTCCGCCTGCATGAGCGCCCGCACGCGGCCCAGGAGGGCGTCGGGCAGCGTGCCGTACTCGCCGCTCTCGCTGACCGCGCGGCTCAGCTCGTACATGTCGGTGAGGGTGCGGTGCTGCCGGAAGAACTGCGCGTACGCCCGGTAGACGAAGGCCAGCGCGACGAGCAGCGCCCCCAGCAGCAGCAACGACCACCAGGTGGTCGCGATGAGGATGAGGACGATGATGCCGATGGCGATATTGATCATCGCTGCCAGGAGGCCCGGCATCGACTGTCGGATCGCGCCCCGCCCCGCCTGCCAGCCCTGCAACAGCGTGTGCACGCCGGCGACCGAGGCCATGCTCAGCAGGTTCACCATGCTGGCCGCGAAGAACAGTTTGAGCCAGGTGGCCGGGCCGACATCCTCGACGGGCGGCAGGGCCTGGAGCACGAGGACGGCCAGGGACGAACCCGCGGCCGCGCGGCCCACGTTGAACCAGAACTTCGTCGGGCCGAACCGGTGCCTGAGGTGCGACACGGCCGACGCGACCGTGTAGATCATGACAACCGTCAGCGGTTCGACGAGATAGAACGCCAGGACCAGTGGGATCTCGGTCAGCGTCACGCCGAGGGACTGCCGCCGAACGGTGAAGTTCAGTACCGGGATCCCGGCGGCCACCATGGCCACGAGAAGTGGCAGCGCGAGCGACCACCCGCCGAACGGCTGCGGCGCGACCAGGCCGACCACCGTTGTACAGACGATGGCCATCAGGGCCAACGGTCCGGTGATCAGCCACGCGTATTCAGTCGAGCGGGGGCCGGTGGGGCCACGACCCGCCATCCCGTGCCCCCTTACCGGCCCGCCGGTGTCACGTCATCGAGCGGTGGTCACTCAACGAGGCGCGGGCATGTTCCAGATGATGTCGGCGGTCTGGAAGTCTCCGGATCCCTGGAGGTCACCGACCAGGACGCCGCTCGCGAGAACGGCGAGCGCGAAAAGCGAGCCAAGCAGCCGGCCGAGCTTTCGACGAGACATGGTTGCTCCTGCAGGGGAAGTGTCACGGGGATGGTGGAGGTTCCACGATCGTGCCACAAGGCAGGTACCCAGAAAAGCGGTGCGCGTACCGCCGGGCCGAGCGTCGACGACGTTCCGCCGTTCGGCCTAGCGGCCACCCCGACAGAGCCCTGATCACGGGGCTGAGCGGGCACTGTGCACTTCGCACATTGCGGATTGCGACCTTCCACGCAATTCGGGGAAGGTCGGGAGTCCGGGTGCACCCGCCTTCACCGTGGGTGACCTCCTGCCCAGGAGGAGGCCCGACCGGACATCGACCACCATACTCGTTCTGCGCCAGCATGCCACAGCTTCTGCCGGCGGCCCGACAAACCTCTTGCGCGGACGGGACAGGCACCGGCCGCCCCGCCCGGCCGAGGGGAGCCAGGGGAACCGGCGGGCACGGTGCTGGCGATCGCGTCGCGGGCGTCGTCGCAGACCGCCCCGGTGGCGCCGTCGTGAGCCCATCCCACCGGGAGCCGAATGCGATGGTGCTGCTCGGTGGCCCGCCGGTACTGTCCGGGGTCGCCGTGGAACCGAGCGGTGAGGTCGAGACGGGCAGCGGCGGCGAACGACGGTGCTGTGGCGCCCCACGGGACAGCGGGAACTCGGCCTCGTTCGCGAGACGGGTTGGTGCAGTTAGGCCGGCACTCCCGCCGGACCGAACGCACCTCTCAACGGCTGGGCGCAGCCCAGATTCAGTCAGACGGACGCCAACGGCCCCTTGATCAACATCCCTGCTGGTCAGGGGCCGTTAGCGCTCCTGGCGGTAGAGGATTCAGTGGACCTCGAAGCTGTGGGTGTCGCTGTAGCTGGCCAGGTGGTCGATGTCGGGCGGCATGTGAACCCGGTAGTCGTGGGTGCCCTTCGCGGAGGGCTGGATGGTGAACGAGTAGGCGCCGGTCCACGACAACTCCGTGCTGTTCACCGTGGACCAGCTTCCGTCCACGTAACGCTCCAGGCGCACCGTCTTGCCTGGATGGGCCGGGGACACGCTGCCCGACAGGGTGACCGAGCCGCCGAGGGGGACGGACGTCTTCGACAGCGTGGCAGTGACGGTGGTCTTCACCCAGACCGTCGTGAAGCTGCTCTCCGAACCCAGGTCGGCCGTCGAGCCGCGGTACTGCCACTTGTAGTCCAGCCCCCACGAGGGCTTGTGGCTGTAGCTCACCTCGCCCGAGCTGTCAGTGGTCGACGTGGTGATCAACGTCCACTGGCTGGTGCCCTTACGCCTGCCGTAGAGCCGCATCGGAGCGTTCGCGACACCCGCACCGGTGTCCGCGCGGACTGCCGCGCCCGACACCGTCACCGCCGACCCGTGCGCCAGCGACGTGGCGCTGGCCGCGATCGTGGTCGTGCTGCCGACCAGGGTCAGACTCGGCGCGGCCGACAGCTTGCCGCTGCTGTCCTTGACCCACACCGCGAACGTGTACGTCGTACCCGGCATCAACCCCGTCGCCGTGACGCTGCTGCCCGTGCCCCCGTACACCGCCGTGCCGGCGGTTGGTGACGACGGCGCCGTCGGGCCCGTGGCACTTCGCACGATCACCTGGTCCAGATCGGTGATCGACGGCAGCGTCCAGGACAGCGTGGCCGAGCCGACACCACCGGTCGCCTTGAAGTTCGACACCGTCGGCGGGCCCTCGACGGTGAAGCCGTACGTGGTGACCATGGAGGCGGTGCGGTCGGCCGTGAAGCTGCGGACGCTCAGGACGTACCTGTCGGCGGCCGGCGGCGTCCAGGTCACCGCCGCGCTGCCATCGGCCTCGGCGGCAACGGTGCCGCTGCCCGCGGCAGACCCGTTGCTGACCCACCACTGGTACGAGGTCGAGCCGGGCATGCGCGGCGTGAAGCTGAAGGTGCCCGGGGCGAGGTGACCGCTGCCGGTCGCCGGGAAGTCGGTCGAGGCCACCCGGGGCCCATCCGTCACGGTCCAGGTCACGCCGTCCGACTCCGTCTGCACGCCGGCGGCGTTGCGGGCGATGACGGTGACGGCCTTGTAGCCACTTCTGGTCGGGGTGAAGCTGAAGGTGGCGGTGCCGTCGGCGGCCGGCTTGACGACCTGGCTGCTGGCCTCGTCGTAGTGGAGCGTCGCCACGTAGTCGACCACGTCGGCCATCCGGCTGCGGGCCGTGAAGGTCGCCGGCGTGCCCAGGTCGGTGCCGCCGGTGCGGGTCACCGTCGGTGCCGCTCCGTCGACGGAGATCGGTTGCCAGCGCGGATGGGAGAGGGTGCCGTCGGCGCTCCGGCTCTGGATCCGCAGGCCGGCGACGCCGGTCTCGGTGGCCGTCCAGGTCAGGTCGGCGGTGCCGTCCGGCCGGGCCGGAACGGTGATCTTCTCGATCGGCCGCTGCTCCAGGCTCGAGTATTCCGCCCAGTAGACGTACGCCTCAACGTTCGGCATCCGGGGCGCGAGGCGGAAGGTGAGCGACGACCCGATGACCACGCTGCCGCGCGTGTCCCCGGTGAGCGTCGGGCCGTTGTCGACGATGAACCGGTAGGCGCGGTCCGCGTGCGCCGTTCCGTCGCGCGTGACGCTGTGCACGTAGAGGGTCTGCCAGCCGCCGCGCGTCGGAGCGATCATGACCGTCGCCTTTCCGGCAGCGTCCGCGGGCACGGTTCCCGATGGCCCGCCCTCGTCGATCCGCCATGCGAACGACGCTGTGCCGGCGACCGTGGCGGTGAACTCGAACGCGCCGGGCACGCCGACGTTGTAATCGAGGTCCGGAGTCAGGTCCTGGTACGCGGCAGAGAAGACCGACGGCCGGGTCTCCTTGACGTAGAACTCGTGGTAGGCCGACTCTGACGAGTTGCCGGCCCGGTCGATGGCGTGGACGGTGAGCGAGTGGTGGCCGGCAGCTCGCGGGCTCCAGCGGACGGTTGCCGGCCCGCCGAGCCCTTCGGCGTTCACCGTGCCCTCCACGGTGCCTTCCGACAGCTCGCCCGAGTAGAACCGGTAACGGTAGCTGACGGTGTCCGCGGAGACCGGGGCCAGCGCGAACACGCCGGGGACGCCGATCGCGCCGCTGGCGTTGTCCCAACTGCCTGCGGGATATTCGGCAGAGGTGACGGTCGGTGCCGGGCCGCCGCTGCGGTCGACGGTGAAATGGCACGTGTCGCTCCACGCCGACGCTGCCGCGCCGTCGAGGACCCGCACCCGCCAGGCGTACGTGACGCCGTCGAGCTGCTTCGCCTCGTCCTCGAGCTGGACGTAGACCTCGTTGCTCTGCTCGCCGACGGTGCGGAGCCACTGCTGCGGGTGCTCCGGGTCGGCCACGTCCCACACCTGGAAGTCGGCTTCAAGGTGGGGACCCGCACCCGTACGGTCGAAGGTGCCCCGCAGCACGACGGCCTGAGCGTCGTTGAGCCTGGCCGGGCTCAGGTACGGCCCCGGTTGGACGGTGGCGCACGCCTGACCGGCGGTCTTGAGGTCGGTGGGTGCGCCCGCGGCCGCGGCGGCCGGGGCCGCGGTGAGCCCCACGATCGTTCCGCAGCCGAGTGTCGAGGCCATGATCAGCGCCATGACACGCTGACGAGCGCGCGGAGCGTTACGCACGTGGTCTCCCCCATGATTGACGGGCAGCGATTATCAGCCGCGAAGAGGATCGCATGCCGCCGCGACGGAGGGGTGCCCCGGAGCCGTTGCCCGGCAAGCAGATACGCCCCGTCGCATCGGAGAAGGGCTGCGGCGTGGTCAGCACCTGCTTCTAGGTGCCATCGTGTTGCCACCTGCGGAACGACGCGCACACCGCCGACCAGGACGCGTACTGCGGTGGCACATCCCGCCACGGAGCGCCCACCCGGATCCGCCACCGAATCCCGTCGGCCACTGCCGGCTACTCCACAACGACGGTCGACCCGGCTACTTACGCGCAGTAAGCAACGGCTCCAGCACCGCCCACTGTGCATCGGTCAGGTCGAGCCACCTACGCGAGGCCGAGTACGAGCAACCCTCCCAGCGAGAGGACTCGAACCTCTGCAGCTTTCGCGACGGACTTACAGGGCGTCTGCGATCTTGGTAGCTACAGGCGGACTGAGCTGCGGCTTCGCCTCCGCCATCCATTCGCTGGCACTCGACCGCCCACCATTTGCCCACGCCCACGCCACCAGCTCAGTAGAGGAGCCTGCGGGCCCCCGCGACGATCCCCAACAGGATGGCGATTCCCCAGACGACGTTCCGGCCCGTGGCCTCGAAGATCAGGTAGGCGATCTGCGCTACCAGGAAGATCGAACTCAGTACCAGGTCCACGAGGAGCAACACGAGCGTCATCGCCAGACGCATCAGGAACCAAACGAACCCAAGCCCGCACCACTTGTCGATGGTCGAGTCGTCGTAGGCCCAGCGGGTCAACACGAAGGGCTTGTAGAGCGAAGATTCCCAGCCCTTGCTCCACTTGGCGTCCGTCTTGCCCCAGAAGGAGTCGCCGCCCTCCTTCACCGCCGCCTGATCCACTCGTTTGAACTGGACCTTCTTGACCGCACCTCCGGTGATGTCGATCAGAACTTGACCATTTTCTACCTGGATGGTGGTGGTGCCGTTCACGACCACCGTCAGTTGATCGCGTCCAGATTGGACCTTGAACACCCTGTCAAACCCGGTCTTACCCTTCTTGCGGTCGCGAAGCAGGACGTAGATCGTGCTTCCGTCCCGCGGCGGAAGGGAGTACTGAGCGCCGATCGAGAACTCTCCGATCGGGGTAACAAAGCTCGTCTCACCTTCGACAGCAACACCATCGGGCCCTACCGTCAGCGATACCGGCAACAGGACGGGCTTGTAGCGAACCTTGCCCTCTGTTTCCGGATCGCAGCCGGCAAGGACCAGGAGCAGAAGCAGAAGCATCACCCACACGGCACGGTCGCGAGGTGGACGGGCTGAGACAGTCCACGCGCCTGACAGACGAGGTGTTGGCAGTACCCGCCTGATGGCGAGATCTTCCTTCAATGTCCACCGTCCGCTTGACCCACGCCTTCTGGCATCGAGCCAGCTACAGCCAGTCGCCACATGATTACGAGTTTCCCGTAGGTGGTCAAGCCTCTCCTCGCAGGTGACCCAGGGCAGTAAATCGATCTTGCTGACCCCATTCGTCAACCCAGCCCGTCGCCGATCTTGTCGTTCATGGTGTCGTCTCCCCCGTCGATGCAGTTGGCATAGACGCGGAGCAGGGCGGCGACGCCGTGGCCCAGGCGCCGGGCGACCTCGGTGGGCGGGACGCCGGCATTCAGCCAGAGCGAGGCCGCCGCGTGACGCAGGTCGTAGGGCCTGCGGACGGGCGGCGAGGCGACCTGAGATTCGGTCAGGGCCTTCTCGCGGGCGAGCTTCCACCATCGGTCGTACACCGACTCGGAGAGCGGGCCGCCGTGCAGGCTGCGGAAGAACCGACCGTCCGGCCCAACGCCGTGATTCTCGACGTGCGCGCACAGCAGCTCGACGAGCCGAGGCGGAATGGGATCGTCCTGGTTTCCTGCCGGCCCGTGCTTGAGGCCGCGCCGCTCACGGCCTCAGAGGCAAGATCGACCTGCCCACCATCTGCCCACAACCAGTCGTCAACGGCTGGACGCAGCCGGACTCGGCCAGACAAACGACAACGGCCCCCGATCAGCATTCCTGCTGGTCAGGGGCCGTTGGTGCTCCTGGTGGCGGGTAGAGGATTCGAACCTCTGTAGCTTTCGCGACGGATTTACAGTCCGCTCCCATTGGCCGCTCGGGCAACCCGCCAGGGCACCCCACCGCGTCGCAACGCGGCAGCGGAAGCAAGGATAGCGGCTCCCCCCGGCACCGGCGCAACCGGGTACCGTCAGGGGGTCGTACCGCTGGTCAGCGGGGGACGAAGGACCACAGACCGCCGGACAGCAGGAGCATGAGCATGGCAGCGAACCCGTCGTTCGACATCGTGAGCAAGGTCGACCGCCAGGAGGTCGACAACGCTCTCCGCCAGGCGGAGAAGGAGCTCGCGACGCGGTTCGACTTCCGGGGCACCGGCGCCGAGATCTCCTGGTCGGGCGAGGAGGCGATCAGCCTCCAGGCGGAGACCGAGGAGCGGGTGCGGGCGGCGCTGGAGGTCTTCAAGGAGAAGGTCATCAAGCGGAACATCTCGCTGAAGTCGCTGGACGCCGGCGACCCCCGCTCGTCGGGCAAGATCTTCAAGATCGACTGCAAGGTGATCCAGGGCATCGACTCGGACAAGGCCAAGGCGATCAGCAAGAAGATCCGCGACGAGGGCCCGAAGGGCGTCCAGGCCCAGATCCAGGGCGACCAGCTTCGGGTCACCGGCAAGAAGAGGGACGACCTCCAGGCCGTCATCGCGCTGCTCAAGGGCGAGGACTTCGGCGTCGCCCTCCAGTTCACCAACTACCGCTGACTGGGTCCGGGCGGCCCCGCCACTGCGGGGCCGCCCGGGTCAACGGGAGAAGACGAGCAGCAGCACCACCGTCAGGATCGCGCTGATGAGCAGCGAGCCGAGGCAGCCCACCCGGTTCGAGAAGAAGACGAACATGACCGGGTGGTACCCCGCCAAGGCGGCGGGAACCCCGGGGCGTCAGGCCGGCAGCAGCTCTTCGGTGCGTACCGCCGTGGCCTCCGCGCGGGAGATGGGCCCGGCGGGCAGGGCCGCGACCCCGGCCCCGACGGCGACCGCGGCCCCGGCGAAGACGAACGCCCAGGGCACCCCGCCGGCGTGGTCGACGATCAGGCCGGCCACCGCGCCGCCGGCGGCGCTGGCCCCCACCGACATGGTCACCACCCAGGTGTACGCCTCGTTCAGCATGCTGGTCGGGGAGATCCGGCCGACCAGGGTGTTCTCCAGGGTGAGCGCGGGCGCGATCGTGGCGCCCCCGATCACCAGGGCGGTGCCCAGCGCCACGGGGGTGGGCATCACCGCGAAGACGGCGAAGCTGGCGGCCACCGCGCCGAGCAGCAGCGAGAACTGCCGGGTCATGTTCCGGGCCGGCTTGCGGACGCCGAACCAGAAACCGCCCACGGCGCTGCCGACGCCCCAGACGGCCAGCAGCACCCCGGCGAGGCTGTCGGGGTCGTCGGAGGTGTAGGCGGTGGCGAACGCCGGCACGGTCACGCCGGCCGCGCCGAAGGCGATGCCCAGGCTGGCGACGCAGAGCAGCAGTGCCGGGAAGCCGGGCACGCGCAGCGGGCCGAGCCCTCTGGTCTGGTGCTCGCGCGGGTGCGGCCGCCAGCCGCGCATGACCCGGCCGAGGGCCACCGCCATGGTGCCGACCAGGGTCACCACGGCCGAACCGACCAGGGCGGCCCCGGCGTCGGCGAACAGGATGAAGCCGGCGACCAGCAGCGGACCGAGCACGAAGACGATCTCGAAGAGCGTGGTCTCGGCGGCGAGGGCGGTGTTGCGCAGGTGCCACCGGCCGGACGACGGCGAGGTCAGCTCGTTCCAGGCGCCCCGGATCGCGGCGGTCAGCGGCGGGTAGGTGGCGCCGGCGACCCCGGAGGCCACGAAGACCAGCGTCAGGCTGCCGGCGTCGGAGCGGGCGGACCAGAGCAGGCCGAGCAGGGCGAACGGGTGGGCGACGGCGGTGCCGACGAGCACCGGGGTGGGGCCGATCCGGTCGGCGATCCGGCCGGCCACGGGGCTGAGCGCGGCACCGGAGAGGGCGTAGATGCCCCCGGCGACGGCCGCCAGCGAGTAGCGGCCGGTGACCTGCTCGACGACCAGCAGCAGCGCCAGCGGCGTCATGCCGATCCCGAGCCTGCCGAGGATGCCGGTGAGCAGCAGCATCGGCGCTCCGGGGATCCGCCAGACGCCCAGGTACTGGCGCAGTGCGGCCACGATCGACCTCCAGGGGATGTAACGAGCGGGGAACCTTTCGACCCTAACGCCGCCGGAGGCGTGGAAGGAACGGTTAACGCGCTCACACGGCGTTCCGCCCGTGTCCGGCGGACCGGACACGGGCGGAGAGGTGATCAGCGCCTCAGCGCTGGAACTGCACGGGGCCGCTGTTCGCGGCCATCCGCTCCAGCCGGGCGACCCGCTCCTCCATCTTCGGGTGGGTGGAGAAGAGCGCCGCCACGCCGCCGCCCTTGAACGGGTTGGCGATCATGAGGTGGGCGGTGCTGGTGAGCTGCCCCTGGGCCGGCAGCGGCCGGCGCTGGGCGCCCAGGTGGATCTTCCGCAGGGCACTGGCCAGGGCCAGCGGGTCCTTCGTGAGGCGGGCGCCGGAGTCGTCCGCCTGGAACTCCCGGCTGCGGCTGATCGCCAGCTGGATGACGGTGGCCGCGATCGGCCCCAGGATGATGGTGAGCAGCAGCACGGCCGGGTTCGGGGAGTCCTCGTCGTCGCCCCCGCCCAGCGGGATGAACCAGGCGATGTTCGCCAGCATGGTGATGATGCCGGCCAGACCGGCCGCCACGCTGGAGATGAGGATGTCCCGGTTGTAGACGTGCGACAGCTCGTGCCCGATCACGCCCCGCAGCTCACGGTAGTCGAGGATCTCGGTGATCCCCTGGGTGACGCAGACGGCCGCGTGCTGCGGGTTCCGCCCGGTGGCGAACGCGTTGGGCTGCGACGTCGGGCTCACGTAGAGGCGCGGCATCGGCTGCCCGGCCTCGGTGGCCAGCTCGCGGACCATCCGGTACAGCTCGGGGAACTCTGCCTCGCTGACCGGTTGCGCCCGCATCGAGCGCAGCGCGAGCTTGTCGGAGTAGAAGTAGGTGACGCCGTTCATGAGCAGCGAGACGACGACGGCGATGACCAGGCCGCCACTGCCGCCGAACCAGTAGCCCACCGCCAGGATCAGCGAGGTGAGCAGGCCGAGCAGCGCGGCGGTCTTCAGACGGTTGTGGTGCACGATCACTCCTTCGGTGCAGCACGGATCGCGCGGGATCCGCTGACCGGTTCAACAACCCGGTACCCGTCAACCATCCGTCTCATGGCTGAGAGTTGCCTGAGATGTCCGGAGTGCCCGCAGGGACTACCGCCCCGGAAGGCGGGTAGGCCGCCCCGAGGAGCTTGCCGCGTCAGCGGGCGGCGACGTCGAGCACGAGCTGCGGGGCGAGGCCCAGCACCAGCGCCGCGACCGTCGCCACGGCCAGCACCACGCCGACCGTCCGGGCCCGCACGGGGACCACGGCCGTGGTGGCGCCGGGCCCGACGCCCGGCGCGGCGGACCCGCCCACCGGGGCCGCCGGCGCGGCCCACAGGGTGGCGGTGAGGCGCAGGTAGTAGGCGAGGCCGATCACCGCGTTCACGGCCACCACCACGGCGAGCCAGCCCGCGCCGCCGTCCAGCAGCGAACGGACCACGGTCACCTTGGCGAAGAGGCCGGCCAGTCCCGGCGGCAGGCCGGCGAGCCCGACCAGCGCCAGCCCGAGCGCCGCCGCCCGCCACGGGTGCCGCCGGGCCGCCCCACGCAGGTCGTCGACCGTGCCGCCGTCCGCGCCCGCCGGGCGCAACGCCACCACGGCCGCGAAGGCCGCCAGCTCCAGCACCACGAAGAAGACGGCGTACGCGACGGCGGCCGCGTACGCGGCGGTGCGGGCGTCGGCGGTGCGACCCGAGGCCAGCGCCAGCGCGCCCAGCGGGGCGAGGATGTAGCCGGCCTGGGCGACCGAGGACCAGGCGAGCAGCCGGACCGTACGCCGCTGACGCAGCGCCACCAGGTTGCCGACGGTCATCGTCAGCACCGCGAGCAGGGCGAGCACGGGGCCGGTCACGTCGGCCGGCAGCGCGTGCTGCACCACGGCGAGCAGGGCCACCACGCCGCCCAGCTTGGAGGCGGTGGACAGGTACGCCGCCACCGGCAGCGGCGCGCCGTCGTAGGCGGCCGGCGCCCAGGCGTGGAACGGCACCGCCGCCACCTTGAACGCCAGCCCCAGCACCACCAGCGCCACGGCGGCCGTGGTGAGCGGCAGGTCCAGCAGGTCCGTCCGGTCGGCGAGGATCGCGCCGATCCGGCCCAGGTGCAGCCCGCCGGTGGCCGCGTAGAGCAGCGCCGCCCCGAGCAGCGTGAGCGTGGTGGCGACCACGCTGACCACGAAGAAGGTGACGGCCGCCTCGGCGCTGGCCAGGCTGTCCCGGCGCAGCCCGACGAGGACGTACAGCGGGAGGGTGAGGGTCTCCAGCGCCACGATCAGGGTGATCAGGTCGCCGGCCGCGCCGAGCACCACGCCGCCCGTCATCGAGCAGGCGAGCAGGAAGCAGTACTCCCCCGCCGGCGACTGCCCCGCCCGCAGCAGCGGGCCGGACAGCGCGAGCACGCCGAGGGTCAGCAGCGCGACGACGACGGCGACCAGGGCGGCCCGGCCGCCGAAGACGTACGAGCAGTCGGGGCCGACGCAGAACGTCCGGCGCTCGCCCCCGGCGCCGACCAGGACCGCGCCCAGCGCCGTGGCCGCCGCGCCGACCGCGGCCGTCGTCAGCGTGACCCGGTGACGGGCCACCAGCAGGTCGGCGAGTAGCACCAGCACGGCCGTGCCGGCGGCCAGGTACGCCGGGAGCAGCGCCACGTTGTCGACGCTCTGCACCACGCTCATGCCGGCACTCCGCTCCGCTGCGTGCCGCCACGAGACACCAGAGCGCTGAGCCCCATGATTCGCTCGCTCTCCTCGCTCATGCCGGCACTCCGCTCCGCTCGCTCACCGCAGCACCTCCACGAGGGCGTCGACGGGGGCCTCGGCGACGCCGAGCACCAGGGTCGGGGCCAGCCCGACCGCGAGGGCGAGCAGCACCAGCGGCGCCCATGCGACCAGTTCCGCGCCGGCCAGGCCGGGGGTCAGCCGCCCGACCGCCGGGCTGGGCCGCCCGTGCGTCACCCGGCGCAGCAGCCGCAGCAGGTACGCGGCGGTGAGCGCCCCGCCGATCGCCGCCAGCACGCCCAGGGTGGTCCAGAGCGCCCCGCCCACCTCCACGGCGGCGACCACGGCGAACGCCTCGCCCCAGAAGCCGGCCAGCCCAGGCAGGCCGAGCGAGGCGACGGCGGCGAAGCCGAGCAGCCCGGCGAGCCGGGGAGCGGTCTCCCGCAGCCCGGACAGCTCGTCCAGCGACCCGGTGTGCGTACGGTCCTTGATGGCGCCGGCGAGGAAGAAGAGCAGGCCGGTGATCACCCCGTGCGCGACGTTGCCGATCAGGGCCGCCTGGATGCCGGTGGTGGTGAGCGTGGCGACCCCGAGCAGCACGAAGCCCATGTGCCCGACGCTGGAGTACGCGATCAGCCGCTTCAGCTCCCGCTGCGCGAGGCAGACCAGCGACCCGACCAGGATCGCCGCCACCGCCAGCACGCCGACCACCGGGGCGGCCCAGCGGGCGCCCTCCGGCGCCACCCCGACCGCGATCCGGACCAGCCCGTACGTGCCCATCTTGAGCAGCACCCCGGCGAGGACCACGCTGCCGACGGTGGGCGCCTGCGTGTGCGCGTCGGGCAGCCAGGAGTGCAGCGGCCAGAGCGGGCTCTTCACCGCGAAGGCCAACGCGAGCAGCGTGAACGCCGCGAGCTGGGTGCCCCGGGACAGGCCCGTGCCGCCGGTGAGCGCCACCACGTCGGCCGTCCCGGCGGCGGCCACCACCACGTAGACGCCGACCAGCAGCAGCACCGAGCCGAACAGCGTGTAGAGGGCGAACTTCGCCGCCGCCCGCCGCCGGTCCGCGCCGCCCCAGCCGGCGATGATGGCGTACATGGGGAGCAGGACGACCTCGAAGAAGACGAAGAAGAGCACGAGGTCGAGGGCGAGGAAGGTGCCGAGGATGCCGACCTCGACGACCAGCAGCAGGGCCACCAGCGCCCGCCCGCTGCCGCCGTCGGGCACCTTCCACAGGGTGTAGGCGCAGCAGAGCAGGGTGAGCAGGGCGGTCAGCACGACCAGCGGCCACGAGATGCCGTCCACCCCGAGGTGGAAGCGCAGGTCGAGGCCGGGCACCCAGGGCAGGTCGAGCCGGTGCCACGGGCGCACGGCGGGGGCGTCTGCCGCGTAGGTGGTCCAGCCGCGGTCGCCGAGGAAGAGCAGCGCGGCGGCCACCAGGGTCAGCGCGGCGAAGACCGTGCCGACCGCCCGGGCCGCGCGGTCCCGGGGCGTCGCCGCCACCGCCAGCGCGCCGAGCGCCGGCAGCGCCAGCACCGCCACCAGCAGGAACTCCCCCGTGGTCACAGCGTCACCTCAGTTCGCGACTGCGGGGCTCGCAAAACCGGCTCACTCCTCGCGCTCACGGGACCACTCCGATCACGACGGCCGTCAGGCCGATCAGCAGCGCCCCGGCCAGCACGCCGACCGCCGCGCGCGGCAGCGCCGCGCGGTGCAGCGCCGCCAGGCCGCCGCCGAGGCCGAGCGCGGCCCGGCCGCTGCCCTCGACCGCGCCGTCCACCACGACCTCGTCGGCGGTACGCGTCGCGCGCGCCAGCGCCTTCGTCGGGCGTACGACCAGGGCACGCTGGGCGTCGTCGAGCCGGAACGCGGCGGCGAAGACCGGCCGCAGCGGACCCAGCGCGGTCGCCGGGTCGGCGACCGGGTCCCGCCGCCAGCGCAGCCAGGCGAGCCCCGCCCCGGCGGCCAGCAGCGCCAGTGGCAGCAGCAGCTCCGGGCCGACGTGGATCAGCAGGTGCTCCCCGGCCGGCGCGCCGGAGGTGGGCGTCAGCAGCAGCCGGCGGGCGAAGCCCTGGACGAAACCGGCGAGGCCGAGCAGGGCGGCCGGCACGGCGAGCAGCAGCAGCGGCCAGCGCATCACGGCGGGCGGGTCGTGCGGATGGGCCAACGGCATCCGCGCCTCGCCGAGGAAGGTGCGCAGCAGCAGGCGGGTGGCGTACCAGGCGGTGACCGCGACGCCGACCAGCCCGGCCAGCCAGACCAGCCAGCCGACCCAGGCCGGGGCCGGACCGGTCCCGTGCAGGGCGGCCTCCTGGGCGACGGTCAGCACGCCGTCCTTGCTCCAGAAGCCCGACAGCGGCGGCACCCCCGCCAGGGCGCCCAGCCCGACGACCGTGCACCAGAAGGTGACCGGCATGCCCCGGCGCAGCCCGCCCATCCGGGACATCAGCGTGGTGCCCACCGCGTGGATCACCGCGCCGGCGGCGAGGAAGAGCAGCGCCTTGAAGGCGGCGTGGGTGAGCAGGTGGAACAGCGCGGCCGGCGGCGAGCCGACCGCGAGCGCGCCCGTCATGTAGCCGATCTGCGAGACCGTCGACCAGGCCAGCACGCGCTTGAGGTCGTCCTGGGCGGTGGCGGCGAACGCGCCGAGCAGCAGAGTCACCGACGCCATCACGCCGAGCACGGCCAGCGCCACCGGGGTCGCCTCGAACAGCGGGTAGAGCCGGGTCACCGCGTACACGCCGGCGGCGACCATCGTGGCGGCGTGGATCAGCGCCGAGATCGGCGTCGGGCCGGCCATCGCGTCCGGCAGCCAGGTGTGCAGCGGGAACTGGGCGCTCTTGCCGGCCACCCCGGCCAGCAGCAGCAGGCAGGCGGCGGTCAGCGTGCCGGTGGCGTGGTCGTGGGCGAGCACGTCGGCGATCCGGAAGCTGCCGGCCGAGACGCCGAGCAGCGCGATGCCGAGCAGGAAACCGACGTCGCCGACCCGGGTCACCAGGAACGCCTTCATCGCGGCGGCCGGCGCCTCCGGCAGCCGGCGGTCGTGGGCGATGAGCAGGTAGGAGCAGATGCCCATCACCTCCCAGCCGACCAGCAGCAGGATCAGGTCGCCGGCGACCACCACCAGCAGCATGGCGGCGGTGAAGAGGCTGATCTGCGCCGCGTACGGCGCGTAGCGGTGGTCGGTGTCGACGTCGTCGTGCGGGCCCCGGCGCAGGTAGCCGATCGAGTAGACCTGCACGGCCAGCGCCACCGCGGCCACCGCGACGGCGACCAGCGCGGCGGCGGAGTCCAGCCGCACCCCGAGGCTGACCGTCAGCCCGCCCAGGTCCACCCAGGTCGTGGACGCCTCGGCGGGCCGGTCGAGGGTGACCAGCAGGGCGACGGCGAGCACCAGCGCACCGGCCGCACCGGCCACGCCGAGCGCGATCGCCACCCGCCGGGCCCGGTCCTCCCCGGTCCGGGCCCCGTCGGCGGCGCGCGGGGCCGGCGGCAGCAGCAGGCCGAGCAGACCCGCCACCAGCGGTACGGCCGGCAGCAGCACGCCGAGCAGGGTGGTCGTGCTCACCGTTCCCCCTCCGGGCGCTCGGTCAGCGGCACCTCGTCGACGGCGACGGTGGCCCGCAGCCGGTAGAGCTGGAGCACGATCGCCAGGCCCACCCCGATCTCGGCGGCGGCCAGCACGATCACGAAGAGCGCGAAGACCTGCCCGCCGTGCGGCAGGTGCGCGCGCACGGTCGTGTCGGCGGTGACCAGGATCAGGTTGACCGCGTTGAGCATCAGCTCGACGGCCATCAGCACCAGCACCGCGTTGCGCCGGCGCAGCACGCCGTAGACGCCGAGGCCGAACAGCAGCGCGGCGGTGACGTACGGGATGACGGGTCTCACCGCGACCGCCCGCCGTCGTCGTCCGGACCTGCGCCGGCGACGGCCGCGCCCGACCGTCCGGTGCCCGGTCCGCCGGTGCGGGACCGGTCGGTGCCCGGCCCACCGGTCCTCGGCCGGCCGATGTCGGGGCGGGAGATCACGATCGCGCCGACCAGGGCGGACAGCAGCAGCACCGAGAGCACCTCGAAGGGGAGCACCCAGCTGCGGAAGATCTGGTCGCCCAGGCGTTCCGCGGTGCCCGCCTCGGGCAGCTCCACGGCCGTCCACCGGTACGCGTCGACCAGCAGGGCGGCCAGCCCGAGCCCGGTGCCGCCGCCGACCAGCGCCGCCGCCCAGCCGGGCCGGTCCAGGTCGTCGGAGGCGCCGATCGGGGCGCGGGTGAGCATCACCGCGAAGAGCAGCAGCACCACCACCGCGCCGACGTAGATCAGCACCTGCACCCAGGCCACCAGCTCGGCGGTGAGCACCAGGTACATCCCGGCCAGCGCGCCGAGGCAGAGCACCAGGTAGAGGCCGGCCCGGACCAGGTGCCGGGTGGCCACCACCAGCACCCCCGAACCGACCGCCAGCGCGCCGAGGGCGAGCAGCAGCACGTCCGCACCGGTCATGCGCCGGCCTCGGGCTCGGGGCGTACGGGCGGGGCGGCGGGACGGGCGGCGGGCGCGGCCGGGACCGCGGCCTTGCGCGCGGCGGCGGTCTCCTCCTTCGCCGGCTCACCGTGCGGGTCGTGCGCGGGCGGCGGCGGCACGGTGCCCATCCACTGCCCCAGGTGGTCCTTGTCGTGCAGCAGGTCCTTGATGTCGTACTCGGCGTATTCGAACTCCGGCGACCAGTAGAGGGCGTCGAAGGGACAGACCTCCACGCAGATGCCGCAGTACATGCAGAGCGAGAAGTCGATGTCGAACTTGTCGAGCACGTTGCGCTGGCGGGGGCGGGCGGCGCCGGGCACCGCCACCTCCTCCTTGTGCGAGTCGATGTAGATGCACCAGTCCGGACACTCGCGGGCGCAGAGCATGCAGACCGTGCAGTTCTCCTCCAGCAGCGCGATCACCCCGCGCGAGCGGGGCGGCAGCTCGGGGGCGACGTCCGGGTACTGCTGGGTGGTCGAGCGGCGCGTCATCGTCTTCAACGTGACCGCGAGCCCCTTCACCAGGCCCGAGCCCGGCAGGCCACGGTCTCCGCCGGCGCCGCCCGGCTCGCTGCGCTCGCTGCGGTCGGTCATGCCGACCATCCTGCCCTGTGGCCGCGGCGCGCGCGACCACCACCCGGGGTCTGCCGGCGGTACCGTGAGGCGGGGAGAACGACGCACCGGAAAGGGCTCGCCATGACCGCCGCGCTGCAGGGCGACTGTCCGCCGCCGGGCGGGTGGACGGTCGACGACCTCGACCGCCTGCCCGACGACGGCCGCCGCCACGAACTCCTGGACGGAAACCTCATCGTGTCGCCCTCCCCCACGCGACTCCACCAGTCCATCGCACTGATGCTCGGTGCGGCTCTCCAGGAGAGCTGCCCCGCCGACCTCGACGTCACGCAGGGCGTCGAGGTGCGGCTCTCCCGCACCCGGGCCTTCATCCCCGACGTGCTGGTCACCGAGCTGGACGCGGCCTCGCGCAACCCCTCGCACTACCGGCCCCACGAGGTGATGCTGGTGGTCGAGATCGTCTCCGAGGGGTCGCGCAGCATCGACCGGGTGCTCAAGCCCGCGCTCTACGCCGAGGCCGACATCCCCTACTTCTGGCGGATCGAGACCGAGTCGGGGATCGTCGTGCACGTCCACAAGCTCGACCCGGCCAAGCGGGTCTACGTCGAGCAGGCCCGGATGACCGACGGGATCCTCGTGCCCGAGCCGTGGGAGATCGACATCCCGCTCGGCAGGATCACGCCCCGGTCCCGCTGAGCCCACCGGGCGCGGGCGGGAGCATCTCGACGCCCAACTGCTGGAGGAGCTGGAACAGCTCGTTGCAGCTCCACACGTCGACGATCCGGCCCGCGTCGTCGAAACGCAGGAAGCTCGCCCCCGAGTAGCTGACCACCTGCCCGGTCGGCGGCACCGGGCCGAACGGCCCGGCCTGGGTGCCCGCCGCCCGCCAGTGCACCGCCACCCGGTCCCCGGCGGCCACCACGTCCACGAGCTTGTAGCGCAGGTCCGGGAAGGCGGCGCGGCGCTCCCGGTGCCACGCCAGCGTCGCCTCCGGACCGGCCCCGCCCAGCCCCGGGCACTCCGGCGACACCAGCTCGTACGCCGACTCCTCCCGCGCGCCGTTCCACACGTCGGCGATGAAGCGTCGGGCCGCCGCCTCCACATCGATCATCGCGGCAGCCTAACCGCCGGCCGGGGCCGAGCTTGGGCGGCGGAGTCGGCACTCGGCGCGCCCGAGGGCGGCGCAGCCGCCATGATGGGACGAGCGACGGGCGACGGCGGAGGGGTGGGGCATGGGCGGCACGACCGAAGGCGGCACGACGGCTGACGCGGGAGGCACCGCCACCAGCGGCGACGAGGTGCTGATGCGGACCGGCGGCAGGTACGTCGAGCCGGGCCGCGAGTTCACCCGGGACCAGCGCTACATCGCCACCCGGATCACGGCCGACGCCCGCGACGGTTGGCCGGTGGAGCCCGGCCGGTACCGACTGGCGGTCAGCCGCGCCTGCCCCTGGGCGAACCGGCTGATCATCGTCCGGCGGCTGCTCGGGCTGGAGGACGCGATCTCGCTGGCGGTGGCCGGCCCGACCCACGACAAGCGGAGCTGGACGTTCGACCTCGACCCGGGCGGGCGCGACCCGGTGCTCGGCATCGAGCGGCTGGCCGAGGCGTACTTCGCCCGGTTCCCCGGCTACGAGCGGGGCATCACCGTGCCGGCGATCGTGGACGTGCCGACCGGGCAGGTGGTCACCAACGACTTCGGGCGGATGAGCCTCGACCTGTCCACCGAGTGGACGGCGTACCACCGCGACGGGGCGCCCGACCTCTACCCGGAGCGGCTGCGCGACGAGATCGACGAGGTGAGCGCGCTGCTGTTCCGGGACGTCAACAACGGCGTCTACCGGTGCGGCTTCGCCGGCGACCAGGCGGCGTACGAGAAGGCGTACCACCGGCTGTTCGATCGACTGGACTGGCTGGGCGAGCGGCTGTCCGGGCAGCGTTACCTGGTCGGGGACACCATCACCGAGGCGGACATCCGGCTGTTCACCACGCTGGTCCGCTTCGACCCGGTCTACCACGGGCACTTCAAGTGCAACCGGAGCAAGCTGACCGAGATGCCGGTGCTCTGGGCGTACGCCCGGGACCTGTTCCAGACGCCGGGCTTCGGCGACACGGTCGACTTCGACCACATCAAGCGGCACTACTACGAGGTGCACCGCGACATCAACCCGACCGGGATCGTGCCGCTCGGCCCCGACCTGGCGAACTGGCTGACCCCGCACGGCCGGGAGTCCCTCGGTGGCCGTCCCTTCGGCGACGGCACCCCGCCCCCGCCGCCCCCGCCCGCCGAGCGCGTCGACCCCGCCCACACCCCGCTGCGCTGACCGCGCGGCCCTACAGCGCGACGCGGACGGCGGCGGTGAGGACCAGCTGGCCCAGGGAGACGGGGACCAGGACCAGCCAGCAGAGGCGCTGGAGCTGGTCCTCGCGCAGGCGGGGGTAGGACACCCGGAGCCAGATGATCAGGAACGAGACGGCGAAGACCTTCAGCAGGGTCCACAGCCAGCCGAGCTGCGCGTCGGCGAACGGGCCCTGCCAGCCGCCGAGGAAGAGCACGGTGGTGAGCGCGGCGATCACCACGATGCCGACGTACTCGGCGAGCAGGAAGAACGCGAACCGCAGGCCCGTGTACTCCGTCATGTAGCCGAAGACCAGCTCGGAGTCGGCCACCGGCATGTCGAACGGCGGGCGGCGGATCTCGGCGAGCCCGGCGAAGAAGAAGACGACCATGGCGGGGGCCTGCCAGAGCAGCCACCACGGCTGCCACGCCTCGACGATGCCGGAGAGGCTGAGCGTGCCGGCCGCCATCGCCACCGACGCGGCGGCCAGCACCAGCGGCAGCTCGTAGCCGAGCAGCTGGGCCGCCCCGCGCAGGCCGCCGAGGAGGCTGTACTTGTTGGCCGACGCCCACGCCGACATCAGCACCGCCACGACGCCGACGCCCACGACGGCCAGCACGAAGAACAGGCCGATGTCCAGCGGCTGCCCGACCAGGTCGTCCGGGCCGAGCGGGATCACCAGCAGGACCAGCAGGTAGGGCACGAGGGCGACCGCCGGGGCGAGCCGGAAGACCGCCCGGTCCGCCTCCCGGGGCGTGACGTCCTCCTTCTGCACGAACTTCACGCCGTCGGCGACGAGCTGGGCCCAGCCGTGGAAGCCGCCCGCGTACATCGGGCCGAGCCGGCCCTGCATGTGCGCCATCACCTTGTGCTCGGCCTGCCCGACCAGCAGCGGCAGGGTGAGGAAGGCGACGAGCACGCCCCCCACCCGGATGACCAGCTCCAACCACAGTGGCATCAGGGCGTACCTCCGTCGTCGCCGGAACCCTCCGACGCGGCCGGCCCCTCCGGTGCGGGCCGGTCCGCCGGCGGGCCGGAGCGGGTCGGCCGGCCGCCGGGCGCGGCGGCCGGCGGAGCGGCGTCGGCGGGCCGGGTGGCCGCCGGGTCGGCGGGTCCGGTAGCCGCCGGGTCGGCGGGTGCCGGGCCGTCGGCGGTGGCGGCGGGCCGGGCGGTACGGGGTGGGCGGGCCCCCGGGGCCGGCCGGGCGGGCCGCTCCCGGGCCGGGCGGGCCGGGGTGCCGCCGCGCGGCCCCTCCCCGACCCCGCCCGCGCCGGCAGGCGTCGGCGTCGTCCCCCACTCCCCCGGCGCGGGTACGCCCGGCGGGCGGATCGGCCGACGCCCGCCGCCGGCCTCGGACTCGCCCGGTTCCTTCGCGCCCGGCCAGGGCTTCGCCACCCGGGAGGCGAGCACGAACTCCTTGCGCAGCGGGTGCCCCTCGAACTCGGGCGGCAGCAGCAGCGGCGCCAGCCCGGCGTGGCCGGGAAAGTCGATGCCGAACATCTCGTGCGTCTCCCGCTCGTGCCAGCTGGCACCCGGGTAGACGTCGACCACCGAGGCGACCGCCGGCGCGTCCCGGGGCACCCGGGTGCGCAGCAGCAGCCCGTGCCGGCGGGTGGTCGACCAGAGGTGCGCCACCACGTCGAAGCCGCCGGCGAGCTCGTCGACGGCGGAGAGCCAGTCGAAGTAGTCGCAGGCCAGCTCGGCGTCGTCGCGGGCCGCACGGAGCGCGTCCGGCCAGCTCGCCGGCGGTACGTCGACGGTGGCGCGGGCGTGCGCCTGGCCGCCGGAGACCGACGGGGTCACCTCGGCGGGCGCGAGCAGCGCCACCATCCGCTGCCCGACCTCTTCCGGAGTCATGCCGCTGATCCTAGGTGCTGCCCCGCGCCCCCCACCCAACCGAACGCCCCACCCACCCCGGCCACCACCCTTGCGGCGCCCACCCCCACTCCCCACCCGGGACGCCCCCACCCGGTCGATCATGCAGTGGTGGTGCCCGGTTCAACCCGGTGCGCCACCTTCGCCCCCCACCACAACTGCATGATCGCGGGCGCGGAGAGGTGGGGGTGGGACCGGGTGCGGGGAGATGGGTGCGGGCGGGCGGGCGGCGGCGGGTGGCGGGAGTAGGGCGCGGGTGGGGACTCGGGGGGTGGGGTTTGGAGGATCTGAGCGCTTTGGCGGCGGGGGGACGGGCGGCGGGGAAGGATGAGGTCGTGCGCGCTGTGACTGTCAACCCGGGTGTCGCCGACTCCCTGCGCCTGGTCGACGACCATCCGGAGCCGCCGCCCGAGGAGGGCGCGATCCTGGTCGAGGCGCTGGCGGTGGGGATCTGCGGCACCGACCACGAGATCATCGCCGGCGAGTACGGCGAGGCGCCGCCCGGCGCGGACCGGCTGGTGCTGGGGCACGAGTCGCTGGGCCGGGTGCTGGAGGACCCGTCGGGCACGCTGCAACCCGGCGACCTGGTGGCGGGCGTCGTCCGGCACCCCGACCCGGTGCCCTGCCCGAACTGCGCGGTCGGCGAGTGGGACATGTGCCGCAACGGTCGGTTCACCGAGCACGGCATCAAGGCCCTGCCCGGCTTCGCCCGGGACCGCTGGCGGCTGCAACCCCGGTTCGCCGTTGGGCTGGACCGGGCCCTCGCCTCGGTCGGCATGCTGCTGGAGCCGACCAGCGTGGTGGCGAAGGCGTGGGAGCACATCGAGCGCATCGGTGCCCGCGCCGAGTGGCAGCCGCAGACCGTACTGGTCACCGGGGCCGGGCCGATCGGCCTGCTGGCCGCGCTGCTGGCCACGCAGCGCGGGCTCGCCGTGCACGTGCTGGACCGCAACACCACCGGGCCGAAGCCGGACCTGGTCCGGGCGCTCGGGGCGACCTACCACACCGTGCCCGTCAGCGAGCTGGACTTCGAGCCCGACGTGGTGCTGGAGTGCACCGGGGCGCCGGTCGTCGTCCTCGACGTGATGTACAAGGCCGCGCCGACCGGCATCGTCTGCCTGACCGGCGTCTCCAGCGGCGGGCGGACCATCGACCTCGACGCCGGGGCGCTCAACCGCGCGCTCGTGCTGGAGAACAACGTGGTGTTCGGCTCGGTGAACGCCAACCGCCGGCACTGGGACCTCGCCGCCACGGCGCTGGCCCGCGCCGACCGGTCGTGGCTCGACTCGCTGATCACCCGCCGGGTGCCGGTGGAGGCGTACGCCGAGGCGTACACCTCCGAACCGGACGACATCAAGGTGGTGCTGGAGTTCGGTTCCTGACGAACGCTCAGAGGCCGGGCAGCCGGCCGTTGCGGAACAGGTCGACGAAGAGCTGGTGGTCCTGCCGGGCGCGGACGCCGTACGCGTGGGCGAAGTCGACCAGGTGCGCCACGAAGCCCGCCTCGTCGGCGTCCACCGCCGCGACGATCGCCTCCTCGGTGGAGTAGTCGACCAGGTCGTGACTCGACTCGTCGTCGGCCACCGAGTGCATCCGGGCGACCGCCCGGCCCAGGTCGGCCAGCACGCCGGCCAGCTCCTCCGGCTCGTTCACGTCGGCCCAGTCGAGATCGGCCGCGTACGGGGAGACCTCGGCGACGAGCTGGCCGGCCCCGTCCAGCTCGGTGAAGCCCAGCCACGGGTCGGCGTGCGCCTGGAGCGCGCGCTGCGACTCGGCGGTGCGGTGCCCCTGGTGCTGGAAGTAGCCCGCGACCGTCTCGTCGGCGATGTGCCGGGCCACCGCCGGCACCTGGGCCTGCTTCATGTAGATGACGACGTCGTTCTCCAGCGCCTGGGTGTGCCCTTCGAGCAGCAGGTTGTACGACGGCAGCCCGGCCGAGCCGATGCCCACCCCCTTGCGCAGCACCACGTCCTTGATCTGCGTGGCGACGGGACGGAACCGGGCGGAGGAGGCGGGCAGCGTGCCGAGGTAGTCCTCGAACGCGGCGCAGACCCGCGCCCGGGTCTCGGCGTCGATCTCGAAGACGCCGTCGCCCAGTGAGAACCGGCGTTCGTAGTTGTCGATGGTGGTCTGCGTGGCGAGCAGGTCGACCCGGGTGTTGAGCCGCGCCTGCTGGAGCACCCGGCGGAGCACCCCGTCGGCGTTGTCCAGGGTGATCGAGCCGATCGCGTCGTCGCCACCGGCGGCGATGGCGCGCAGCTCGGTCAGGTACGACCCCGCGAAGCCGGCGACCAGGTCGCTGATCGCCCGGTCCGAGAGCGCCTTGGCGTAGCCGAGCAGGGCCACGCTGGCCGCCAGCCGCTTCAGGTCCCAGCTGAACGGCCCCACGTACGCCTCGTCGAAGTCGTTGACGTTGAACACGAGCTGCCCGGACGCGTTCATGTACGTGCCGAAGTTCTCCGCGTGCAGGTCGCCGTGGATCCACACCCGGCTGGTCCGGTCGTCGAGGAACCGGTCGTCGGCGAAGTCGCCGACCTGGTCGGCGTAGAAGAGCGAGGCGCTGCCCCGGTAGAAGGCGAACGGCGACGCGGCCATCTTGCGGAACTTGCGCCGGAAGGCGGCCGGGTCGAGGGCCATCGACGCGCCGAACTCCTCGGTGAGCACGTCGACGATGTGGGCGGAACGCTGGTCGGCGGAGTGGTTCATGGTGCGCAGGCTAGCCCCCGCCGACCAACCGGGGCCCTCGTCCGACCGGACGGTACGGCTCAGGGGGTGGGCGGGCGGACCGGCGGGGCGGTCAGCGACTCCGCCGAGCGCGGGAGCACGCCGGTGGAGCCGGCGTCGGCCGGCGGGGCGTCGACCGGCGGGGCGAGCGCGTCCGGCCGGGGCACGCCGCCGATGCCGGACTGCTCGGCGGCGATCTTCTCCTGGAGGCGCAGGATGCCGTGCAGCAGCGCCTCGGGCCGGGGCGGGCAGCCGGGCACGTAGACGTCGACCGGGATGAGCTGGTCGACGCCCTTGGTCACCGAGTACGAATCCCAGTAGGGGCCGCCGCAGTTGGAGCACGCGCCGAACGAGATGACGTACTTCGGCTCGGGCATCTGGTCGTAGAGCCGCTTGATCGCGGGGGCCATCTTGTCGGTGACCGTCCCGGAGACGACCATGAGGTCGGCCTGCCGGGGACCGTGCGCGAACGGGATCACGCCCAGCCGCATGAAGTCGTGCCGGCCCATGCTGGTGGCGATGAACTCGATCGCGCAGCAGGCCAGGCCGAAGTTGAAGACCCAGAGCGAGTAGCGGCGGCCCCAGTTCAGCACGAACCGGATCGGCTCACCGAGCACTCCCGGCACCTGCACGACCGCCCCCTTCCCGAGCACCGCCACCAGTCAACCACAGCCCGCGGCGGCACCGGTCGACCCGTCGGCGGCCCCGTCCCGGCGTCGGATCCACGACCGCGCCAGCCGCAACCGGCCGCGGCTCGGTGGAGTGTTACCGCCGCCAGACGCCCTGGGTGGCTCGAACGGGGAGGGACAGTGACAGTGACGATGGGGGCCCGCGCCAACGAACCACCTCCGACGGTCGACGCGCCGGCCGGCGGGGGCGGGGCGGCGATCACCTTCGACGACTTCTACCACGCGCACTTCCGGAGCGTGACCGCGCAGCTCTGCGCGTACACCGGAGACCTGGGCCAGGCCCAGGACCTGGCGCAGGAGGCGTTCTGCCGGGCGCTCGCCCGGTGGGACCGGTTGGTCCGCTACGACGACCCGGTGGCCTGGATCCGGCGGGTGGCCTGGAACCTCGCCCGCAGCCGGTGGCGCCGGCTGCGTACCGCCCGCAGCCACCTGCTGCGGCAGCGGCGGGTGGAGACGCAGGTGCCGGGCCCGACGCCGGACCGGGTGGCCATCGACAGGGCGCTCGCGGCGCTGCCCGAGAAACACCGCCGGGCCGTCGTCCTGCACTACCTCGCCGACATGTCCGTCGCCCAGATCGCCGTCCAGGAGGGGGTGGCCGAGGGAACGGTCAAGTCGTGGCTGCACCGGGGCCGCGCCGTCCTGGCCACCCTGCTCGACGAGAACCCGGAGGGAGTCGGTCATGCCTGAGCAGGACCCGCTGCGGGCGCGCTTCGCCGCGTACCGCGGAGACGTGACGGACCGGATCGACGGTCCGGGCCCGGACGCGGCCCGGCGTACGCTGCGGCGTCGCCGCCGCGCCACCGTCGCGACCGGGGCGCTCGCCGTCGCGCTGGTGGTGGCCCCGATCGCCGCCGTCGCGGCGCTGCGGGAGACCTCCCCGCCGGGACCGCCGGCGGCCACGCCGACGGCCGGCCCGACCTGGTCCCCGTCGCCCGAACCCTCGCCCGACGCGTCGCGGTCACCGTCGGCACCGACCGCGCCGGACGGCCGGATCACCGGGCGGCAGCTGCGCGCCGCCACGCTCGACCTGCCGGCGTGGGCCGGCCGCAACTGCGCCGACACCACGCGCATCACCCTGCTGCCGGCCACCACGACGGAGGTGGACCGGCCGTACCTGATCAGCGTCACGCACGGCGACGTCGACGCCGACGGCGCCACCGAGACGCTGGCCCTGCTCGGCTGCCGCATCGGCGAGGCGTCGGCGAAGCAGGTGGTCGCCTTCGACCGGGACGCCGCCGGGCGGATCGTCACGCTGGGGCGGGTGGCCCGGACGCACGAGAAGGGTGACGGCGGCTTCGAGGACGTCCGCGCCGTCGCCGTGGCCGACGGGAAGGTCCGCGTCCAGGTCGCCGACATCCAGCCCTGTTGCAGCATCCCGGCGTACTGGGTGCGACAGCAGTGGCGGACGTACGGCTGGGACGGCGAGCGGTTCGCCCAGACCGGCGGTCCGACCACCTGGGGCCGGGACCCCCGCCTCACCGACCTCGCGATCTCCGCCGGGCCGTTCGTCGTCGGACCGGCGGACGAGCGCGGCCGGTCCCAGGGCACGGTGACGTTGACCGTGACCAACCGGGGCCCCCTCGACGCGGACCGCGTCGCCTTTCGACACATGGAGGCCTTCGGCACGCCCGACGGCGGCGACTGGGACCGGTGCGAGCCGCCCCGCGAACAGCCGGAGTGGCCGTCGTGCCTGACCGAGGGGGTGCCGGCCGGGGAGCGCCGGAGCTGGACCTTCCGCTTCCGCCTCGGGCCCGAGGGCCTCGACGCGGATCCGTCGGTCTGGCTGGTCCACTACGGCACCGACCACCGCTACTGGCCGGACCTGACCCCCGGGGACAACCAGGTCGACGTCCGCGTGGACAGGTGATCCGGCGGCGGCGTCCACCCGGCGGGGTGGACGCCGCCGCTCACCAGGTGGGACGTTGCAGCAGGCCGACGAACTCCACCAGCAGGCGTTCCCGCAGCGCCGGCGGCGCGGCGTCGAGCAGGGTGTTCACCACCGCCATCCGCCCCGGCGGCGCACCCACGGGACCGGCGTCGTCGTCGGGACCGGCGGGGCCGGCCGCTCCGGCGGAACCGGCCGCGTCTGCGGGGGTGGGGCCGGTCAGGCCCAGGCCGGCGGCCAGGCCCGCGACCAGTTCCGGGGTGAGCGCGTCGGGGGTGAGCGTGGTCGCGAGGGCGAGCAGCTCGGCGGGGAGCGCCACCGGCCCGGCGGCCCGGGTGGCGGCCACGGCGTCGGCCAGGTCCGGGCCGAACTCGGTCACCCGCGGCGCCACCGCCGCGGTCACCGTCAGGTGCACGCTCGGCGGCAGGTCGGCGTACGACAGCTGGGGCTGGGTGTGCCAGCCCCGGGCGGCCAGCTCGTCGACCAGCACGAAGAGGTCGAGGCCCGGATCGGTGGCGGTGAAGCAGACGACGGTCGACTCCGGCTCGGCCATCAGCCGCAGCCCGTCGACCGCGCGTACGGCGTCGGCGAGGCCGGCGACGGCGTCCCGCGTGGCCGCCGCGAGCCGCAGGTACCCGTCGTCGCCGAGGTGCCGCAGGGTGGCGTACGCGGCGGCGATCGGCCCGCCGGAGCGGGTGGAGGCGATGACCGGGTTGACCATCGTGTAGCCGGGCCAGTCCGCGTACGCGAAGTACTGCGGGGCGCGCAGCGCCGGGTCGCGGTGCAGCAGGACCGACACGCCCTTCGGGGCGTACGCGTACTTGTGCAGGTCCACCGAGATCGAGGTGACCCCCGCGACGGCGAAGTCGAACGGCGGCACGTCCGCCCCGAGGCGGCGCAGGTACGGCAGGGTCCAGCCCCCGAAGCACGCGTCCACGTGGCAGCGCACCCCGGCGGCGGCGGCCGCGTCGGCGATCTCGGCGACCGGGTCGATGACGCCGTGCGCGTACGAGGGGGCGGAGCAGGCCACCAGCACGGTCTCCGGGCCGATGGCGGCGGCCACGTCGGCGGCGGCCGGCCGCAGCGTCGACGCCGACACGGGCACCGTGTCCACGGCGACCCGCAGGTAGTGCGCCGCCTTGGCGAACGCGGCGTGCGCGCTGGCCGGCACCACGATCCGGGGCGCCGCGATCTCCGGGTGGGCGTCCCGGGCGGCCTTGACGGCGAGGATCAGCGACTCCGTGCCGCCGCTGGTGACGCTGCCGACGACGTCCGGCGCGGCGCTGCCGGGGCCCCCGCCGAGCAGCCGGGCGGCCGCACCGACCAGCGCGTTCTCCATCGCCAGCAGCGACGGGAAGGCGGTCGGGTCGAGCCCGTTGACGTGGGCGCTGCCGGCGTACGCGGCGGCGGCCAGCTCGTCCAGCCCCGGCACCGCCGGGTCGTAGACGTACGCGAACAGCCGCCCACCGTGCGTCGGCCGGTCGGCGCCCCGCAGCGCCGACACCTCCGCCAGCACCCGCTCGGCGGGCAGCCCGTTGCCGGGCAGCGCCCGCCGGTCAGCTTCGTCGTCGATCATGGAGTCGTGGTGCCCTTTCCAAGGGGTTCAGCGGCTTTCGTCCCCCACCACAACCGCATGATCGGCGGGGCGGGTACGGGCGGTCGGGTCGGCCTCGGCGGCGGCCAGGCGGGCCGGGGTCAGGTCGTAGGGGCGCAGGGCGAGGACCGCCAGACCCACCAGGAGGGCGGGGAGGACGGTGAAACCGATCAGGATGCCCAGCCGGGCGGTGTCGGACTGGGTGGCCGCCGTGCCGGTGTCGGAGGAGACGTAGCCGCTGAGCTGGAGCACCAGGCCGAAGATGCCCGGCCCGAGGGCCAGCCCGAAGGTCTCCCCGGCCGTCCAGAGCCCGGTGAAGACGCCGGCCTGCCGCCGGCCGGTGCGCGCCGTGTCGTACGCGATGCAGTCCGGGAGCATGGCGAGGGCGAACACCTGCTGCCCGGCGTAGCCGACGCCGATCAGCGCGACCAGCAGGTAGACCGCGGGCGGGGGCAGCACCGGGGCGGCGACCAGGGCCAGCGCGCCCACCGCGAAGATCAGCGAGGCGGCGACCAGGGCGGCGAGCTTGCCGACCCGCGCCCCGACCCGGGTCCAGAGCGGCATCACCAGCAGCGCGGGCCCGACGAAGCAGGCGAACAGGACGGTCGGCCCGCCCTTGGGATCGCGCAGGATCTGGTCGGCGAAGTAGTTGACCCCGGCGAGGACGGTGGCCACCCCGGCGGACTGCACCACGAAGCAGACCAGCAGCGCCCGGAACGGTCGGTTGCGGGCGGCGACGGCGAGCTGGGCGCGCAGCGTCGGCTCGCTCTCCCCCACCGCGCCGCCGGGCGCGGAGCGGGTGCCGAGGAACGCGCCGAGCGCGCCGAGCACGATCAGAGCGGCGACGAAGAGCCCCATCCAGCGGTGCCCGGAGACGCCTCCCCCGCCGACGTCGCGCACCAGCGGGGCCACCGCGCCGGAGACCAGGATGGCCAGCGCCAGCACCGCGATCCGCCAGCTCATCAGCCGGGTACGTTCGGCGTAGTCGCCGGTCAGCTCCGCCGGCATCGCCACGTACGGCACCTGGAAGAAGGCGAACGCGGTGGCGGTGGCGAGGAAGGCCACCGCCACGTACGCCCCGGCGGCCGGCCCGGCGCCGAACGGCGCGGCGAAGATGGCGGCGAAGAGCACGCCGAGGGCGAGCCCGGCGCCCAGCAGGTACGGCCGGCGAGCGCCCCAGCGCGACCGGGTGCGGTCGGAGATCCGGCCGGCGACCGGGTTGACCAGCACGTCCCACGCCTTCGGCAGGAGCACCAGCAGCGCCGCCGCGCCCGCCGCTACGCCGAGGGTGTCGGTCAGGTACGGCAGCAGGAGCAGGCCGGGCACGGTGCCGAACGCGCCCGTGGCCAGCGATCCGAGCGCATAACCGGCGTGCACCCGGCGCGGCAGCACGCCAGCGACCGGAGCAGCTCCACCCGAGGGCGCGTCCATGACGCCGAATGTTACTCACGTTATGGCACGGGTCACATCCCCTCCTCGGGGGACCAGCTCGCCCTCATGTCCACCCCGTCGCCGCGCAGCGGCGTCCCCTCGGCGCGCAGCCGGTCCCGCGCCTCCCGCTCGTGGCCGGGTGGCAGGCGGCCGGCCGCGTTCACCACCCGGTGCCAGGGCACGCCCCCGCCGTGCCGCGCCATGATCGAGCCGACCAGCCGGGCCGACGCCCGTCCCGAGCGTTCGGCCAGCGCGTCGGCCACCGCCCCGTACGACATCACCCGGCCCGGCGGGATCCGCTCGACCAGCTCCAGCACCGCCTCGACGTACTCGTCAGGTCTCACGACCGGCCACGATATGAGAACGCGCCGGGGCGCGCCCGCACCGACCACGCAGAATGGGCGGGTGCGCGACATGGTCACGGCGGCCCGGCGGGTCGTCGTCAAGATCGGTTCCTCCTCGTTGACCACCGCCGCCGGCGGGTTGGACGACGGGCGGGTCGACGCGCTCGTCGGCACCCTGGGCGCGCTCGCCGCCGAGGGCCGGGAGGTCGTGCTGGTCAGCTCCGGCGCGATCGCGGCCGGCCTCGCGCCGCTGGGGCTGTCCCGCCGTCCGCGCGACCTGGCCACCCAGCAGGCCGCCGCCAGCGTCGGGCAGGGCCTGCTGATCGGCCGGTACGCCGCCGCCTTCGCCCGGCACGGGCAGACCGTCGGACAGGTGCTGCTCACCGTCGACGACGTGACCCGGCGCGCGCACTACCGCAACGCGTACCGCACCCTGCGCAAGCTGCTCGACCTGCGGGCGGTGCCGATCGTCAACGAGAACGACACGGTCGCCACCGAGGAGATCCGGTTCGGCGACAACGACCGGCTGGCCGCCCTCGTCGCCGCCCTGGTCCACGCCGACCTGCTGGTGCTCCTCTCCGACGTGGACGCCCTCTGGACCGGCGACCCCGCCCGCCCGGGCTCCAGCCGGATCAGCGAGGTGCTCGACGAGCGGGACCTGACCGGCATCGACATCGGCGGCGCCGGCCGGGCCGGCGTGGGCACCGGCGGCATGGTGACGAAGGTGGAGGCGGCCCGGATCGCCACCGGATTCGGCATCCCGGTGGTGCTGACCGCCGCGCCGCTGGCCGCCCCGGTGCTGGCCGGCGAGCCCGTCGGCACCCTGTTCCACCCGAGCCGCCGCCGCCCGACGGCCCGGCTCTTCTGGCTGGCCCACGCCACCACCCCCCGGGGGCGGCTGCACCTCGACCCGGGCGCGGTCGCGGCGGTGGTGGGCCGGCGCAAGTCGCTGCTGCCCGCCGGGATCACGGCCGTGGACGGGGCGTTCACCGCCGGCGACCCGGTCGACCTGGTGGACGTCGAGGGCGCGCCGGTCGCCCGGGGACTGGTCAACTACGACGCGGTCGAGCTGCCCGGACTGCTCGGCCGGTCCACCACGGAACTCGCCGCGGCGCTCGGCCCGGCGTACGAACGGGAGGTCGTCCACCGCGACGACCTCGTACTGCTGTGAGGAGTGCGGCGATGAGCGTGAGCGAACAGGCCCGGCGGGCGCGTACGGCGGCGGAGGCGCTGGCCGTCGCGACGCGTACGACCAAGGACGCCGCGCTGGTGGCGATGGCCGACGCGCTGGTGGCGCGTACGCCGGAGATCCTGGCCGCGAACGCGACGGACCTGGCGGCCGGGCGCGGGGCCGGGCTGAGCGCGGCCGTGCTGGACCGGCTGGCCCTCGACGCGGGGCGGGTGGCCGGCATCGCCGACGCGCTGCGGCAGATGGCCGCGCTGCCGGACCCGGTGGGCGAGGTGGTCCGGGGCTCGACCCTGCCCAACGGGCTGGAGCTGCGCCAGATCCGGGTGCCGTTCGGCGTGGTGGGCATCATCTACGAGGCCCGGCCGAACGTGACGGTCGACGCCGCCGGCATCTGCCTGAAGTCCGGCAACGCGGCGCTGCTGCGGGGCTCGTCGTCGGCGGCCAACTCCAACGCGGCCCTGGTCGCCGTGCTGCGGGACGCGGTGGGCGACGCAGGCCTGCCGGCGGACGCGGTGCAACTGCTCGACGCCACCAGCCGCGACTCGGTCAAGGAGCTGATGCGCGCCCGGGGCCTGGTCGACGTGCTGATCCCCCGCGGCGGCGCGTCCCTGATCCGCACGGTGGTGGAGGAGTCCACCGTGCCGGTGATCGAGACCGGGGTGGGCAACTGCCACGTCTACGTCGACGCCGCCGCCGACCTGTCGAAGGCCGTCGCCATCGCGCTGAACGCGAAGACCCAGCGGCTCTCCACCTGCAACACCGCCGAGTCGCTGCTCGTGCACGCGGCGGTCGCCGACGCCTTCCTGCCGCCGATGCTGGCCGCCTTCGCCGAGGCCGGCGTCACCGTGCACGGCGACGACCGGGTCGCCGCCCACTCGGCCGCGGTGCGACCCGCCACCGACGAGGACTTCGCCACCGAGTACCTCTCGGCCGACATCTCGGTCGCCGTCGTCGACTCGCTCGACGCGGCGGTCGCGCACATCCGGCGGTACGGCACCGGGCACACCGAGGCGATCGTCACCGACTCGGCCACCGCCGCCCGGGATTTCGTGGCCCGGGTGGACGCGGCGGCCGTGATGGTCAACGCCTCGACCCGGTTCACCGACGGGGGCGAGTTCGGCTTCGGCGCCGAGATCGGCATCTCCACGCAGAAGCTGCACGCCCGCGGCCCGATGGGCCTGCCCGAGCTGACCTCCACCAAGTACGTGGTGACCGGGAACGGCCACCTGCGCGGCTGACCTCCCCCGACGCTCGCACGTGCCCGGACGGCCGGAGGCGTGACCGCCGGGCGGCGGGGCCACCGCCGGATTGCGGGTGACCGCTAGTCTGGGTCGGGTTCGGCACGGCTTGTCTTGGGGAGGCGGCATGCTGGGCGAGAGTGCCCTGGAACAGCAACTGGCGCAGGCGCGGGCCGCGCTGCGCGAGGTGGGTGGCGCCGCCGCACCCCGGGAGCGTTCGGAGTCGGTGGCCGAGGCCGCCGACGGCCGGATCCGGGTCACGCTCGGCACCGACGGCCGGGTCAGCGCCGTCGACATCGATCCGCGGGTGCTCCGGGAGGGCTCGGAATACCTCGCCGCCGAGCTGCGCCATGCGGTCAACGCCGCGCTCGACGGCCAGGACGACGGGGTGGCCGCCACCGAACCGATGCCCGGCCTCGCCGCGATGACCGCCACCATCGAACGCCTCCAGGACCAGGGCCTGCGGCAGATGCGGGAGATCAGCCAGGCCGTCAGCGAGACAATGCGGAAACTGCACGGGAGCTGAGCGTGGAGAGCCTCGACGTCGACATCGACGCGCTGGGTCGCGGCGCGGACGAGCTGGAGCAGGCCAAGGAGTCCGTCCGCCAGGTCTTCGAGGGCTTCCAGGCGGCGGTCGGCGGCTACGCCGCGGCCTTCGGCGGCGACGACATCGGGTCGCTGCTGGGCGTCGCCCACCAGGCGTGCGTGGACGCGCTGGCCGAGTGCCTCGGCACCAACATCACGGAGCTGGAGAGCTACGTCGACGGCCTGCGCGGGATGGCCGACGGCTACCGCGCCGCCGAGGAGAACGCGGCCGCGTCCTTCCGCTCGATCCTCGGCTCGCTGGGCGGCTGAGCCGCCCGCCCTACGAAAGGAGTCGCGGTGGGTCTGACGCTCCCGGGTGAGCTCGCCTCCCTGCTCTCGATGCTCGGCTACGAGTGGCCCCAGTCGGACGAGACGGCGATCTTCCAGCTCGCCGGGGAGTGGACCGGCATGGCCGGGCAGATCTCCGGCTCGGTCGCGCAGCTGGAGTCGGCGGCGCGCACGGTGCTCGACAACAACCGGGGCGAGAGCTTCACCGCCTTCGCCGGCGAGTGGAACGACAAGGAGTCGGCCGCGCGCAACGTCGCCGACGTCGCCCGCCCGGCCACCGTCATCGGCGTCGGGCTGATGGTCGCGGCGGGCGTGGTGCTGGCCCTGAAGATCCAGGTGATCGTCCAACTGGCCCTGCTGGCGATCCAGATCGCGCAGGCCATCGTGACGGCGGCGGTCACCTTCGGGGCGTCCCTCCTCCAGATCCCGATCTTCAAGATGATCACCGGTCTCATCATCGACCAGCTCATCGGCATGGCCGTCGAGACGGTGCTCAATGGCTAGGAAGCGGACCAGCCCGCGCCGGCAGACGCAGGCCAAGGGCGCCCGCGTCGTCTCGGCCTACCTGGAGAACGCCGACGTCTTCCGCACCGCCAAGTCGGCCGGCACGAAGCCGAAGGGCCCGGCGGTGCTGGTGCTGAAGAACCGGCCGGACTTCGACAGGCGGGACTTCGACCGCAAGGCCCGCGACCTGCAACGGCTCGGCCAGGACGGGGCGCTGAAGAAGGCGCCGTCGGACCGGGACAGCAACAAGGTCTACGACCCCTCCACGGGCAAGCGACGCACCCGCACCAACGTCTACCGGGACCGGATGATCCGCAGCCTGACCAAGGACGGCCGCCTCACCCAGGACATGGGCACCCCGGAGACGAACAAGTACCTGGCCAACAAGAACGTGGTCGAGCGCCTCTACGCGGGCAAGGGGCCGATCACCGCCCGGGGCCAGGGTTACGACCCCGACCACATCCAGGAGCTGCAACTGGACGGAACGGACACGTACGATAACCTCAGGCCGATGGACGCCTGGACGAATCGCCAGCTCGGCAGCGACATCTCCGTCGCGCTGCGGGACGTTCCCGAGGGCACTCCGGTCATCGTGAAGGTGATCCCGTGACCGGCCCGCAGGACCCGGGGCGCCTCGACCGCATCCGGGAGAAGCTCGCGCTGCTGCGGCGCCTGGAGGCTGAGCGCGGCTTCGGCGTGGTCATCGGCGAGCCGATCCCGCTGGAGCCGATCCCCGACCTGCCCGGCGTGGCCGAGGTCTACGCGCTCTTCGGCCGGCTGGCCGGCGACAACTTCCGGTTCGAGACGCCCGAGGAGATCCGCAGCCCGGCGGCCTGGGCGGCCCGCACGGTGGACGAGGACGACCCGATGGGCAGCCCGCTCGCAGTCGGCCACGAGGTGCACAGCATCCCACCCCGCCTGCGCGGCGAGATCGGGGCGGGGGCGCCGATCCGCCTCGACACCGAGGACCTCGACGTCTACTGGATGGAGCCGGACGACTACGTCTTCCAGTACGAGCACCCCGACGAGGACGTGGAGTTCACCGTCGTCGCGCCCGACGTGGTCTCGTTCTTCGACGAGCACGTGCTCGGTCCCGCCTACCCGGAGCTGGTCGCCGTCGTCCTCGGGCCCGGCGTCCGGGACCAGCGGCTCCGCAAGGGCCCGCACGCCGGTGAGTACGCCGACAACTGGCGGCGCCTGCTGATCGCCGCCGACCTGTCGTCCTGACGCCGCTGCGCACCCGGCGGCCCGGCGCCGCCACCTGCGGCGCCCGCACACCGTCCACACCCGAGACGCGAAGGACCAACGATGGCCGCTGACCCCCGGTTCCGCTCACTGTGGAACGAGGACGAGCTCATCCCGTACCCGCGCGAGGCGTGGCTGGAGGGGGGATTCGACCCCGACATGCTGCCCGCCGGCGACGAGATCCCGCTCGACGTGGCGGTCGTCTACACCGCGTTCCTCGAAGGCGACATCGAGCTGTTCGACACGATCCAGCTCAGCACCGAGGACGGCTCGCTGGACATCCGGCTGATCGTGGTGGGCGCGGTCGCCGACAACCCCGACCTGCTCTACGTGCTCGACCCGAGGACCGGCGAGATCCTCCAGTTCGACCTGGAGCAGCAGGACGTCCAGGCCGTCAACACCAACTTCCGCACCTTCGTCGAGTTCCTCTACCAGTTCGCGCTCTTCGTGGAGGCCGACGAGGGCAAGCCGGGCCGGGCCGAGCGGGCGGAGACGCTGCGCACCGTCCTGGAGAGCATCGACCGCGCCGCGTTCGCCCCGGACGCCTGGTGGCCGCTGGTGATCAGCCAGCTCAAGTGAGGCCGGCCGGCCCGGCGCGCGGCTGACGGGGAGTGCGCTCCGGGCGTCCGCGCCGAGGAGGCCGACGTGCGCCACCCGGGCCGGCGACGCCGACGTGCGCCGCTCGGGCCGGCGACGTGCGCCACCCGCGGCGACCCGGCCGACGGCTGCGGCCGACGGGTCGAGGCTCAGCGGCAGGCCCGGATCGCGCTCAGCGTGGTGTGCACGTCGAACTGGTGCCCGTCGTCGCTGGACCACCCGCCGTCGCTGCGCTGGGTCTCGGCCAGCCGCCGCCGCGCCCGCCCCAGCAGCCAGTCCTGCCCGTCGATGCCGACGCGGCGCAGCGTCGCGGCCAGCCAGGCCACGTCGCCGGGAGACATCTCCGGCACCCGCTCCGCGAGGATCACCTGGATCCACGCCGCCTCGTGGAACATGTCCTGCCGGTGCAGGACCGCCGCGCTGAGCCAGCCGGCGGGCAGGAAGGACGGCCAGCCGCCGTCCGGGCGCAGCCGGGCGACGAGCGACTGCGCGGCGGCGTGCACGACGCCCGCGTACGCGCCGCCGACGCGGTGGTCGAGCGGTCCGGCCGCCCGCGCGTCCAGGCCGGCGACGGTCAGCCAGAACCCGGCGTTCGCGGTCAGGTGGAACCCCGCCTCGGGGTCGCCCGGCCGGGCCCACTCGGGGGCGACGTCGGCCAGCGCCGGGTCCTCCGCCCAGCCGCCGTCGGGCAACTGCCGCGCGGCCAGCCAGTCCAGCGCCCGGCGGGCGGCCGGACGACCGAGCGCGCCGAGGTCGTCCAGCTCGGACAGGCGGAAACACGTGGCGTCCACGGAGGAGACCTCCCCGCCCAGCGTCGCCGGCCAGCCCCCGTCGGGCGCCTGGCCGACCTCGGCGGCGTCGAGCAGTTCGGAAGGTGACGGCGCGCCGGTGCGCAGCCGGGACAGACGGGCGCGGTCCACCGCGTCCCCGTGTGCCACGACGAACCCGACCGCCGCATCGATGTCGACCACGGCGGCAACGCTACCTGCGGAAACGTGATCGCGCCTCGGCGAATCGGCCGAGGTCGCGGGGGTCGGGAGGGCCCGCCGCGACCTCGGCCGGCGGCGCGGTCAGTACGCCGGCAGCGACGGGTCGATCTGCTTGATCCAGGAGAGCACGCCACCCTGCACGTGCACCGCGTCGCGGAAGCCGGCCGCCTTGAGCGCGGCGAGCGCCTCCGCCGAGCGGACCCCGGACTTGCAGTGCAGCACGATCTGCCGGTCCTGCGGCAGCTTGGCGAGCGCCTCGCCCGAGATGATCTCGCCCTTGGGGATCAGCGTCGCGCCGGGGATCCGGACGATCTCGTACTCGGCCGGCTCGCGGACGTCGACGAGGAAGATGTCCTTGCCGGCGTCCTGCCACTCCTTGAGCTCCAGCGCGGTGATGGTCGCGTCGACCACCGCCTCCTGGGCCTCCACCGACACCGCGCCGCAGAAGTCCTCGTAGTCCTCCAGCAGGTCGGTGACCGTGGGGTTCTCGCCGCAGAGCACGCAGTTCGGGTCCTTGCGGACCTTGATCTTGCGGTACTCCATCTCCAGGGCGTCGTAGACCATCAGCCGGCCGACCAGCGGCTCCCCGATGCCGGCGAGCAGCTTGATCGCCTCGTTGACCTGGATGGAGCCGATCGACGCGCAGAGCACGCCGAGCACGCCGCCCTCGGCGCAGGAGGGGACCATGCCGGGCGGCGGGGGCTCCGGGTAGAGGCAGCGGTAGCAGGGGCCGTGCTCGGCCCAGAACACCGACGCCTGGCCGTCGAAGCGGTAGATCGACCCCCAGACGTACGGCTTGCCGAGCAGCACCGCCGCGTCGTTGACCATGTAGCGGGTGGCGAAGTTGTCGGTGCCGTCGACGATCAGGTCGTAGCGGGAGAAGATGTCCCGCACGTTCTCCCGGTCCAGCGCCGTGTTGTGGATCTCCACGTTCACCAGCGGGTTGATCTCGCGGATCGAGGCCGCGGCCGACTCGGCCTTGGAGCGGCCGACGTCGGAGACGCCGTGGATGATCTGCCGCTGGAGGTTGGACTCGTCGACGGTGTCGAAGTCGATGATGCCGAGCGTGCCGACCCCGGCGGCGGCGAGGTACATCAGGGCCGGCGAGCCGAGGCCGCCGGCGCCGACACAGAGCACCCGGGCGTTCTTCAGCCGCTTCTGCCCCTCGACCCCGACGTCCGGAATGATCAGGTGGCGCGAGTAGCGGCGGATCTCGTCAACGGTCAGCTCGGCGGCGGGCTCGACGAGCGGGGGCAACGACACGGTGGACTCCCCGGGATCGGCTGAAGGCGAACCGAGCCATTGTCGCTCGCACCGACCTCGATCGGCCATGAGGAGCGACACGTCGCCCGAACTGCGGGAATGGGAATAACTCAGGTGCCGGGAACGACCTCGCCGTCGTAGCGCGAGCCGTCGACGTACGGCCAGGCGTTGGCGGCGCAGCCGTCCAGCCCGTACGTCTGCTGCTGCATCACCGGGGCCGGCTCGCCGGGGCCCGGGCAGGCCTGGTGCACCTCGCCCAGCTCGTGGCCCACCTCGTGGTTGAGCACGTAGGCACGGTAGATCTCCAGCGGCGCCCCGTAGTCGGGGACCGCCTCCAGCCAGCGCGCCAGGTTGATGATCACCTGCCCGGGGAGCCGGCAGGAGGTGTAGCCCTCGGTGCTCAACCCGCCCTCGGCGCACATCCGCTCCGAGGTGCCCGGCGTGGCGAGGTAGACGGTGAAGTCGGCGACGGCCGCCTCCGCCACCCGCCCCAGCCGCAGCTCCTCCGAGGCGATCCAGCTGCGGGGATCGCCCAGCACCTCGTCCACGGTGGCGGCGAAGGCGGCGACGTCCTGGCCGGTGCCCTGCTCCACGGCCACCCGGTAGTACCGGACCGGCCCGTCGGTGCCCCGCACGGGAGAGTCGCCGGGCGCGGCGGTGAAGTCGCCCGTACCCGTGCGGGGGTAGGCGGGCGGTCGTGCAGGCTTGTCCGCCCCCGCCGCGTACGACGTCCGGTTCCCGTCGCCCGAGGTCGGCACGGTCGCGCGCTCGCCGGCCCGGGTCAGTGTCACGGCGGCGGTCGCCGCGAGCAGCAGGGTCACGCCGAGTCCCACCACCCGCCGGTCCCGGAGCGGGGCCGGCGGACGCCACCACCGCGCGGGCGCGGGTGACGACGGTCGGGTCGGCGTCGGGCGGCGTGCCGGGCCAGGCGGGTCGGAAGGGGACGACGACGTCATGAGTCGAGCGTCCCACACTAATCGGGCATTACACCGCGATAAACGCGAATCCTGCTCATCCCCCCGGGGCGGCTTCGGGTCGTTCCTTCCCTGCCCGCGCCCGGGGCCCGATCGCCGCCGGTCACAGCCGTGGGCCCGCGTACCGGCGACCGTCGCGGTACGGCCAGGGATTGGCCACGCAGCCGTTGAGGAAGAGCGTCTGCTGCATCATCACCGGCGCCACCCGGCCCCTGCCGGGGCAGCGCTCGTGCCGGTGCCCCAACTGGTGCCCGACCTCGTGGTTGACCACGTACGTCCGGTAGACCGAGAGCGGCACCCTCGCGCTGACGTAGTGCGGCACCGAGAGCCGCCAGCGGTCCAGGTTGATGATCACCTTTCCGGGCGCCCGGCACGACGTGTAGGGCCGCCCGCCCACCCGGATGTCCACCCCTCCGGCGGCACACAGCCGGCCCGCCGTCTTCGCCGTGGCGAGGTAGACCGTGAAGTCGTGCCGGGAGGCGGCGCCCACCTGCTGCAACCGCAGCCCGCCGTCGACCCAGCTCCCCGGCCCGGCGAGCGCCCGCTCGACGGCGGCGGCGAACCCGCCCGCGTCCTCGCCGGCGCCCGACTCCACGGCGACCCGGTAGCGGCGCAGCGTGCCCGCGTCACCCAGCACCGGGCCGACCCGGTCGTCGTAGCCGAAGCTGCCCCGGCCCGCCAGCGGCACCGGCCCGGGCAGCCGGAGCACGGCCGGCGGTGACTCGACGGCCGAGGGCGACGCGGCGGGCGACGACGGCAGCGGCGAGGCCGCCCCCGGCGCGAGCATCGGTGCGGGAGCCAACTCCTCGGCGGTGAGCGTCTCCGCGCCGACGTCGGCGCCCCGCCGGTCGGCGACCACCGCCACCGCCGCGCCGACCGCGAGCACCAGCGCGACCAGCTCCACGAGACGCCGCCGACGCGCCGGACGACGGTGCCGCGAGCGGGTCAGGTCCACGCCCGCCTCCGGTGGCGGCGCCCCGGCGGGGGCACGGCGGCGGCCCTCGGCGGGGGCGGGCGCACGGCGGGACGGGATGGGGGGACGGGCGGGGGACATCCCGCTCAGCCTGCCATGTCGGACCGCCGGGCGGTGTCCCCCGTTTCGGTGAGCAGGCCCAGCACGGCCCGGGCCACCAGGCGCGGCACCTCCAGCTGCGCCACGTGGCCGACCCCGTCGAGCATCAGCAGGCGGCTGTCCGGGACGACGCGGGCCGTCTGCGGGGCCACCCGCACGTCCACCAGCCGGTCGGCCTGCCCGCCGACGACCAGGGTGGGCGCCTCGACCGTCGCGGCGAGCCGCCACAGCGACCCCGACCCCGGCAGGTACGACCGCAGGAAGCTGGAGACCAGTCCCCGGAACGTCCGGACGTACGCGGCGGCGTAGTGCGCGGCCTCGTGCCGCACCCGGATCTCCTCCAGCGCCTCCCGACGGCGCTGGTCGCAGATCCGGCTGAGGTCGGCGACGCAGGACTCCATCACCTGCTGGGCCATCACCTCGGGCGCGATCTGGGCCAGCCGCCAGGCGGCGAGGCGCTCGCCCCGGGGGATCGCCAGCAGCGGCAGCATCCGGCCCTGCAACGAGCGCCGGAAGTCCAGGAACGGCAGCGCCGGCGAGATCAGGGTCAGGCTCCGGACCAGGTCCGGACGCATCCCCGCCACCTGCACCGAGATGGCCCCGCCCAGCGAGTTGCCGAACAGGTGCACCGGCCCCCGGTCGGAGTGTTCGATCCAGCGGATCACCCGGTCGGCGAAGGCCGGGACGGTGTACCGGCGACCCGGCTCGCTGCGGCCGAACCCCGGCAGGTCGATGGCCTGCCCGTCGAGGTGGTCGGCGAGCAGGTACGCCAGGTCGGTCCAGTTCTGCGACGAACCACCGAGCCCGTGCACGTAGAGCGCCGGCTCCGCGCCGGGCGCGGTGGCCGGCGTGTCCCGGACGTACGTCACCGTGCCGTCGAGGCGTACCTCCCGCCCCGGCCAGGGCGGTGGGACGGAGTGCTCGGGAAGGTGGTGGTCCGGCCGGAGGGTGGCGCGCTTCATGACTCCAGTCTGCCCGGGGCCGCAACGACCGGCAGCGCTCAGGCCAGCAGCGCCTCGAGCCGGCGGTTGACCGCGGCCAGGGTGGCCCGGACGACCGCCTGCCGGGGGTCACCGGCGACCAGTGCGGAGCCGACGAGCTGCTCCACCCAGCCGTCGCAGACCAGCAGCACCACGACCGTGGCCACGTCGCAGTTGCCGAAGGGCACCACGGCGGCGTGCTCGACGAAGCAGCGCCCACGGTCGGGGCCGGCGTCGGGGCCGGGCTCGCCGCCGCGCAGCAGCTCGTCCACCGCCGCCGCCGCGGCCACCGCGCAGAGCCGCAGCACGTACCCGTCGACGGCCGGCCCGGTCGAGTAGCCGGCGGCGCTCTCCCCACCGGCGAGCAGGCGTACCTCCACGGTGGCGTCCAGCCCGAAGGTGCTCACCTGGACGTGGTCGATCACCACCCGGGGACCCACCGCACCGCCGGTGTCCAGCGGCCGGGACGGCGCGGTCTCCGTCGTCGTCACCTGCCCACCGGAGTACGACGTGCCGACGGTCGCCGGGGCACCGGCCGGAGTTCCGGCCGGGGCGGCGGAGACCGAGCCGGGCTCCTCCACCGTGGCCCGGCCCCGGTGCGGGGCGACGGGTTGCCGGCGCCGGCGCGGGGTCTCGGGCGCCGACTCGGGACGCTGTTCGGCGCGGGTCGCGGCGGCCTCCGACGGGCTGCCGGGCGCCCTGCCGCCGGGCACCCGGGGCTCGGCGGCGGACGGCTCGGCGGGGCGTGCCGCGACGCCCGCCGACCGGGGGTCGGCGCCGCGCGGGTCCGCCGAGCGACGGCGCACCGGTGGGGCGGGTGCGGCCGGCATGCCGGGCAGGTTCTGCGGCGCGGCGGCCAGCCCCATCCGGTCCTGGAGCAGGCGGGCGACCTGCCGACTCACCTCGGCCGGGTCGGCCCCGTCGGCGAGGTCGAGCCGCAGGCTGTGCGCGCCCGCCGGGGTACGCCGCAGCGCCGCGTCGCGGACGCCGGCCACGCCGCGGACGGCGTCGAGGATGGCGTTGACGTCGAAACCCTCCGGGCGCTCCCGCAGCGGGGCGGGCTCGTCGTCGCGGCGCAGGTGGGTGGCGATGCGGGCGAGTTCGGGGGTCTCGGCGGGTGGCTCCACGGCTGGCGGCTCCGGCACGACGGGCACGTCCGGCTCGGCGGGGACGCGCTGCGGCAACACCGCCGATGCGGGGTCCGGCCCCTGGTCGGCGGCGGCCGGCTGGGCCGTCGGTGCCGGTTCGGGGGCGGACCGGCGGGCCGCGTACGGGGGCGCGCTCGCCGGGGTGGGCGCGGGCGGGGTGGACTCACGCCGCCCGAATCCGCTGGTGGCGGCCTCGGCGACGGGTCCGGCGGCGGTCTGCGGGCCGCCCGGAGACCTCGGGGCCGGCTCCGCGCTCTCCGGCCGGAGCCGGAACGGCCGGGTGACCCCCCGGTCCGGGGTGTCCTCGGCGCGGGGCGCCGCGGCGGCGCTTTCCGGGGCGTACGCGAGCGGGGGCGCGCCCGCCGGCGCGGGGACCGAACCGCCCGACGCCCAGGCCGGTCGCCCGGTCGGGGCCGACGGTTCGGCCTCGGGCCCCGTGGGCCGCTCGACGGGGGCGGACGGTCGCTCGTACGCCGGCCGGGGCACCGGCGCGGTCTGGGCGACGTCGTAGGGGCGGCCGGGCTCGCGGGGCGGGTCGTAGGGGCGGGGAGGCTCCCCGCGCGACGGCTCGTGCGGTCGCTGCGGCTCACCGGCCCAGGCCGGCGGCTGTTCCTCGCGGGACCGGCGGCCGACGGGCTCCGGCTCCTCGCGGGACCGGCGACCGACCGGCTCGGCCTCCTCACGGGACCGGCGGCCGACCGGCTCCGGCTCCTCGCGGGAACGACGACCGGCAGGCTCGGCCTCCTCACGGGACCAGGGCGGCGCCCACGCGGCACCCCAGCTCGGGCGGTTCCAGTTCGGGCCGGTCCAGTCCGGTTCGGTGCTCGGCGGCCACTCGGCGGCCGACTGTCGCGGGTCGCCCGGTTCGGACCGCGACGACGGTTCCCGGTCGCCGCCCGGAACGTGCTGCCCACCGGCCGCCGGCTCGGCGACCGGGGACCGGTCGGCACCCGGGTCCGCGCCGAAGCCACGCCCGCCCCGCTCGGGCCCGGCGGCACCCGCCGTGCGGCCCTGGTCGAACCCGCCGGCCGTGCGGTCCTGGCTGAACCCGCCGGCCGTGCGGTCCTGGTCGAACCCACTCGCCGTGTGGTCCTGGCCCGCGGCGCCCGGCGTCCGCTCGGCGCGGGGCCCGCCCGGGGCCCGGTCCTGGCCGAACTCCCCCGCCGCGTCGTTCGTGCCGGCGGCGACCGGGTCGGCGCCCCGGTCCTCGCGGAAGGCGCGGTCCGCCCCCAGCGCGCGGTCGACGCCGGCGACCCGGTCGCCGGCGGTCGCGCGGTCGCCGACGGCGGGCGCCGCATCGACCGGGTGCTCGGCGGGCGGGCGCTCGGCGGGCGGCGGGAAGTGGCGCGGGTCGGAGGCCGACGGCTCCGGCGCGTAGTGGTCGCTCCAGCCGCGCGCCGGGCCGGCGGTCGACGAGGGCTCGTCGGCGGCACGGTCGACCGTCGGCGCGTGGAAGCCGGGCGGCACCTCGAAGCCGCTGGCGGCGGTGCCCACCGGCGGGACCTGGACGGCGGGGGGCGCCGACGTCGGCAGGCCCGGCTCCGACCAGCGGTTCTGGCGGCCGGCCGACGGGTCCTCGGGGGATCGCCGGACCGGACCGGACTCGGGGTCGGTGAACCCGTGCTGCGTCCGGGGCGACGGCTCGGCCGTCGGCGCGGGACGCTGCGCCGGCACGACCAACCGGTCGTTGCCCGGGTCGCGGCGCTGTTCGCCGAGGATGCCGGGCGGGGCGCTCACCGGGGCCTGGCGGTTGACCGGCGCGTCGTCGGCGGCATGGTCGACGCCGTTGGCGTGGTGGCCGTTGACCCGGGCCGGCGGCTCGGCCCCGGGCGGCGGACCGGGCAATGGTGGTGGCAGGTCGCCGTGCCGCGGCGACGAGGCGGCCCAGCCGGGGGTCGGCTCGGGCGGACCCCACGGCGAAGCCGGCTCGCGAGGGCTGGAGATCTCCCCGCCCCGGGACCAACTGGCCGCCGGGGGCGCCCACCCGCTGGCGGAACGGGCCAGGTCGTCCTGCGGACCCGTCCCGTCGCCGTGCTCTCCCGGGGTGGCGGCACCGGGTTGCCCTGTTTCACTCACCGCGCGCTCCTTGGTCGCCCCCGCTGAGGCTACCGTGTGGTGACAGTGGCGATAAGTTACAGCGGCGGGCCAATTCCGCGACGGGTCCCCGGGCCCCGACCGGTTCGGGTGAATTGCCGGCTCGTACGAAGAGACTCGGAGGTTCCCATGACCGCTGTGGGGAACGGTGCCCAGACCGCCGGCCGGCCCACCCGCCTGCCCCGTTCCGCGCGCCGCAAGCAGCTGCTCGCGGCGGCCCAGGAGGTGTTCGTCGCCCAGGGCTACCACGCGGCCGCGATGGACGACATCGCCGAGCGGGCGGGGGTCTCCAAGCCCGTGCTCTACCAGCACTTCCCCGGCAAGATGGAGCTCTACCTCGCCCTGTTGGACACGCACTGTGACGCGATCCTCGCGAAGGTCGACGACGCCATGCGCGGCACCAACGACAACAAGGAGCGGGTCGGCGCGTCGGTGCGCGCGTACTTCGACTTCGTAGACCACGAGAGCGAGGCGTTCCGCCTCGTCTTCGAGTCGGACCTGCGCAACGACCCGGCGGTGCGCCAGCGCGTCGAGCGGGTGGAGCAGGGCTGCATCGCGGCGATCACCGACACCATCATCTCCGACACGGGGATCAGCCGGGCCCACGCCGAACTGCTCGCCTCCGGCCTGGTCGGCGCGGCCGAGACCGCCGCGCAGTTCTGGCTGGCCCGCGGCCGGCAGCTACCCAAGGCCGAGGCGGAGGCACTGGTCGCGGCGCTCTCCTGGCGGGGCATCGCCAGCTTCCCGCTGCAAGGTGAGTCAGCCTGAACATCCGGCCGCGAGATCGGATAGCCTTCCCATCGGCGGCTCTTTCGCCCGAATGAGGAGGCACAGTGGAGGTCAAGATCGGCGTGCAGTACGCGCCCCGCGAGCTGGTCCTGGAGAGCGCGCAGTCGCCGGCCGAGATCGAGCAGATCGTGACCGACGCCTTCGGCAAGGACGAGGGCACCCTCTCCCTGACCGACGAGAAGGGCCGGCGGGTGATCGTGCCGGTCAACAAGGTCGCCTACGTCGAGATCGCCGAGGCGTCGCCGCGCGCGGTCGGGTTCACCGTCCGCTGAGTGGTCCGGTCGGCCGCGACGGGTGGCCAGACGATCGCCCGTCGCGGACGCCGGCTGCGGTCAGTTGTTCAGCCCGGCGGCGGCCATCCGCGTGGCGTGCGCCGCGGTCAGCCGCCCGAACAACCCCGGCACGTCCACCCGGCCGGTCTGTGCCACGAGCGCGGTGAGTGCCCCCCGCTCGGCGGCGGCCACCCGGCCGGCCTGTGACAGCGCCTCGCCGACCAGTCGCCGGGCCCACATCGAGAGCCGGCCGGCCACCCTCGGATCGGCCTCGACGGCCGCCCGGATCTCGGCGACGGCGAAGTCGGCGTACGACGAGTCGTGCAGCACGTCGAGGACGAGCTGACGGTCCGGCTCGGCCAGGGCGGCGGCGATCTCCCGGAGGAAGTCGTCGGTGATGGCGTCGCCCACGTACGCCTTCGTCACCGCCTCCGCCCAGTCCCTCGGCTCGGTCGAGTCGTGGTACGCCTGGAGCGGCTCGACGTACGGCGCCATGGCGTCGTCGGGAAGCACGCCGAGCGCGGCGAGCCGGTCGGCCAGCCGCCGGTAGTTGCCGATCTCGGCGGCGGCCATCTCGCCCAGCGCCGCCCGCCGGCGCAGGTCGGGGGCGAGCCGGGCGTCGACGGCCATCCGTTCGAAGGCGAGCAGCTCACCGAAGGCCACCAGGCCGAGCAGGTCGACGACGGCGTGGTCGGGCAGATCGGTCGCGGACACGAGCGCAGGCTACCGCCCGCCGGCAACCGGGCCCAGAAGTGACGCAGGTCACCCAGGTGGCCCCCGGCGTGGCGCGCGCGCATGGAATCAGGACGCCCCCGGGTCGGTTCAGGTAGCATGGAGCAGTTGCCACGGGCGCCGACCTGACCCAGGCTGATCCGAGCGATCAGCCGGCCCGGTCGAAGTGTGAGGCCCGCGGCGCGCGTGCGGCCCGGTCCGGCGAGGCATTCAGCCGCCGACCGTGTGGCCCGCGCCACACCGAACGCGCCCTGAGGACATGACGGGGCGCACCCACGAGAGGGCACCCCCAAATCCATATGAGCGAGCTGACTCAAGACCTCATGGACGGCCAGGAACTGGCCGCCACCGCTCCGGTGCGCCCGGAGGCACCCACCTTCGCCGAGCTGGGCGCGCGTCAGGAGACCGTCGACGCGCTGGCCGCGGCCGGCATCACCCGCGCCTTCGCCATCCAGGAGTACGCGATCCCGATCGCGCTGCGCGGCATCGACATGATCGGCCAGGCGCCCACCGGCACCGGCAAGACGCTCGGCTTCGGCGTACCGCTGCTGGAGCGGGTGTTCGCGCCGGGCGAGGGCAGCGACGGCGTGCCGCAGGCCCTGGTCGTCGTACCCACCCGTGAGCTGGGCATCCAGGTGGCCAAGGACCTCGCCGCCGCGGGCCGGACCCGGGGCGTCCGGGTGCTGCCGATCTACGGTGGCGTGGCGTACGAGCCGCAGATCGACGCGCTACGCAAGGGCGTGGAGATCCTGGTCGGCACCCCCGGCCGCCTGATGGACCTGCAGAAGCAGAAGCACCTGCGGCTGGACCGGGTCCGCGCGCTGGTGCTGGACGAGGCCGACCGGATGCTCGACCTGGGCTTCCTCGACGACGTCGAGAAGATCCTGGCGATGCTGCCGGAGGACCGGCAGACCATGCTCTTCTCGGCGACCATGCCGGATCCGATCGTCACCCTGTCCCGGCGCTTCCTGCGCCAGCCGATGACGATCCACGCCGGGCACACCGCCGAGACCGGGCCGTCGCCGCAGACCGAGCAGCTGGTCTACCGCACCCACTCGATGAACAAGGTCGAGATCGTGGCCCGCATCCTCCAGGCGGAGGGGCGCGGGCTGACCATGATCTTCACCCGCACCAAGCGGGCCGCCGACCGGGTCGCCGAGGACCTCGACTTCCGGGGCTTCGCGGTCGCCGCCGTGCACGGTGACCTCGGGCAGGGCGCGCGCGAGCGGGCGCTGCGGGCGTTCCGCGCCGGCAAGATCGACATTCTCGTCGCCACCGACGTGGCGGCGCGCGGGCTCGACGTCAGCGGCGTGACCCACGTCATCAACTACGACTGCCCCGAGGACCAGGACACCTACACCCACCGGATCGGTCGTACCGGCCGGGCCGGCGCGACGGGCGTCGCGGTGACCTTCGTCGACTGGGACGACATGCCCCGCTGGCGGATCATCGACAAGACGCTGGGCCTGGAGATGCCGGAGCCGGCGGAGACGTACCACACGTCCCCGCACCTCTACACCGACCTGCACATCCCCACCGACGTCAGCGGCACCCTGCCGACCGCCGAGCGCACCCGCGCCGGGCTGTCGGCCGAGGTCGAGGAGGACCTCGGCGGCGGACGGTCCCGTCGGGGCGAGGGCGGCCGGGGTGCCCGGCGCGGCGAGCGCGGCGAGGGCCGTGGTCGTGGCGAGCGTGGCGAGGGCCGTGGTCGCGGCGAGGGCCGTGGTCGCGGTGCGGCCGACGCGCCGGTGACCGACGCGCCGGCCGACGCCGCCGAGGAGGGCTCGCGCGTCCCGCGTCGCCGTCGGCGTCGCCGCGCCGGCGAGACCGTCGCGGGCGAGTCGACCACGGTGATCGCCGCCGAGGCCGCCGACGCCCCGGCCGCCGCCGAGGGCGAGGCCGCGAAGCCCCGCCGCCGCCGGCGCCGTCGTGGTGGCTCCGCCGCCGGTACGCCGGCCGAGGCGACCGCCGACTGACCGACGTACGTCACCCGAGATCCCCCGGACCGGTGCACCCGGTGCCGGGGGATCTCCTCGTCCGGGCCGTGACCCGCCCGCCGGGCGGACGCGACACCACACCGGCAGACGCGTCGACACCGCCGCCGGACCGCGTGCCGGGAAGACCGCCGGTCGACCAGGAAGATGGAGCAATGCCCGAACCGCTGGACGCCGCCCTGACCGAGGTCCGGGCACTGCTGCTCGACCCGGCGCTCACCCGTGCGGTGGCCGCCGGACGCCGACGTGGACACCGCCCCTCGATGGTCCGCGCCGAACTGCGGCCGGTCGCGCTCAAGGCGGGGCCCCGGTTGCAGATCTCCACCTCCGACGGCTCCCGCCCGTACACCCGCAACGTGGCCCCCGGCCCGGAGGCGGACGCGGCGGTGGACGCGCTGCTGGCCGAGCCGTTCGGCAACTGGCACGTGGAGACGGCCGACGCGACGCTCCAGCTGCGGGTCACCAAGTCCGGCGAGGCGCAGGTCCACCGGGCCGCCGCCGTCCGGCCCGCCGCCGAGCCGGGCGGGCACGACCGGGCAAAGGAGTACCTCCTCGACCCCGGCGACCCGATCTTCGCCGAGATCGGCGGCTCGGCCGCGAAGCGCCGCCAGGTCGACGCGTTCCTGCGGGCGCTGGCGGCGACCCTCCCGGACGACCTGACCGGCCCGCTGCGGGTGGTCGACCTGGGCTGCGGCAACGCGTACCTGACCTTCGCCGCGTACCGGTGGCTGGCACAGCGGGGCGTCGACGTCGAGCTGGTCGGCGTGGACGTCCGGGAGGACCAGCGGCGACGCAACACCGAGCTGGCCGAGCGGCTGGGCTGGGCCGACCGGGTCAGCTTCGTGGCCGGCACGATCGCCGACGCCGTCGTGGAACCCGCCCCCGACCTGGTGCTGGCCCTGCACGCCTGCGACACCGCCACCGACGAGGCGCTGGCCCGGGCGGTGCGCTGGCGGGCCCGCTGGGTGCTCGCCGCGCCGTGCTGCCACCACGACGTCGCGGCCCAGCTGCGTGCCCGGCCGGCCCCGGCCCCGTACGAGCTGCTGACCCGGCAGGGCATCCTGCGGGAGCGCTTCGCGGACGTCCTCACCGACGCGCTGCGGGCCGGGCTGCTCCGGCTGCACGGCTACCGGGCCGAGGTGGTGGAGTTCGTCGACTCCCGGCACACCCCCCGCAACCTGCTCATCCGGGCACGACGCACCGGCACCGCGCCGACCGCCGCCCAGCGGACGGAGTACCGCGAACTGGTCGAGCAGTGGGCGGTCACCCCACGGCTGGAGGCGCTGCTGCCGCCCGCGCCCGCGCCGGACACCGCCCCCGACGCGCCGGTGCCCGACGGCATCCCGGCCGCTCGCTGACGGGACGTCGCCCGGGCCGCCTGCCCGCCTGAGCGGCGGCTCCCGGGTGTGATGCGCGCCATTCCGGGGGCGGAACATCCCATACACGAGACGGTCTGGTCGGTCAGTCAATTGTTTCCCCACCTTTCCGTACTACCCTCAAGGGCGCACCGCCGGGTGCCGGCCGGGAGGGAAGACCCGCAGGGATGGGTTCCGTAGAGGTTTCGCCACAGATGGCCTTCGCACGTTTCGTGCGGCGCGCCATCGACGACGCCCGCGAGGAACGCGGCTGGACCGTCACCGACCTGGCGTCCCACACGGGCGTCGGTCGGTCGACCGTGTTCCGGTGGCTCGCCGGGGACTGGCAGGACTACCCCGAACTGGCGAAGGTGCGCGGCTTCTGCGCAGCACTGGACCTGCCCGTCGCGGCGGCGTTCCGCGCGCTCGGCCTGCCCGACGCCGGTCCCGCGCCCCGCCGGCGCGTCGACGACGGCCCGGTTGAGGCGGACGTCCGGGTGATCCTGCAACGGCTGGCCGACCCCACCGTGCCGGCGGAGGAGAAGCACCACATCCGCGACCTGCTGCGCTACCTGGCCCGCCGCCCGATCCGCCGCGCCGGCTGAGCGCCCACCGGCGCAAACGCGGCCCACCCGATCCCCCGCACGCCGATCCCCCGCACGCCGACCCACCGCACGCCGACCCACCGTGCGCCGACCCACCGTGCGCGCCGACCCACCCGCCGCCGTGCCGCCGCCAGGCTCCCTCCCGGCTTCCCCCTCGTGATCAGGACGCCATGGACGCTACCCGGCGCTCTTGACGTCCACGGTGTCCTGATCACCTTCGGCTGATGCGGCCTCGGGCCGGCATCCGGCGGGGTCAGGGCACGGTGAGCGTGAACTCGGCGGTCCGCACCACGCCGGCGACCTGGAAGTCCAGGTAGAGCCGGTACCGGCCCGGGTCGGGCGCGGTCACCCAGAACGTCACCGCGCCGTCGACCGGCTGCGGCTCCGGGTGGACGTGCAGGTACCCGAGATCCCCCTCGCGCAGGGCGACCAGGTGCCCGTACGCGCCGAGGTAGCGCTCCAGCGTCGGGCGCCCGCCGGCCGAGTCGACGCGGAAGGTCAGCGGCACGGTCACGCCGGCCTGCGGGGCGCCCTGGTAGCTGACGGTGAACCCGTCGACCGTGGCCGAGGACGCCGGTGCCGGCAGCGGCCTCGGCTGGTAGCCGCCCGGCGCGGTCAGGTCGACCCCGAGGGTCACGGCGCTCTGTCGGCCGTCGTCGGCGAGCGCGGTGAAGTCGGCGTACGCCCGCCAGACCCCCGGCTGCGGCAGGGTCAGCGGCACCGACCAGGTGCCGTCTGCCGCCATCGTCGGGTGCAGGTGCTGGTAGCCGGTCAGGTCACGACGCACCACGATCAGGTGCATCGGCTTGTCGTGCACGACCGCGAACCGGGTCACCGGGCGGCGTTGCGCGTCCCGCACCAGGAAGCGCAGTTCGCCCGCGCGGCCGGCGGTGAACGCGGCGGCCACAGGGGTGAGCGTGTAGCCCGCCGAGCTGACCGAGAGGCCGGCGGCCTGCGCCGCCGCGGCCTGGTCGACGCCGTGCTCGTGGGCGCCCGTGCCGGGCGCGTGGCGGTGACCGGTGAGGGCGCTGTCCGCTCCCGCCGCCGCGGAAGGGCCGCCGCCTTCGAGGCGACCGAGGCCGAAGCCGAGCAGGACGGCGAGCACCAGTCCGCCGACGACCAACGCCAGCCGGACGGTGCTGCGGTCCGGCACGGCCGACACGTACTCCGCCTCGGCGGGCACCTGCTCCGACGCGACCGGCGCAGCGCCCGACGCGACCGACGCCTGGTCCGACGCGACCGGCGCAGCGTCCGACGCGGCCGACACCCGGTCCGCCGCGACCGGCGCAGCGCTCGACGCGACCGGCGCCTGGCCCGGCGCGGTCGGCACGCGGTCCGGCGCGGCCGATGCGTGGTCCGACGCGGCCGACACCCGGTCAGGCACCGCCGCCGTCCCGGTCGCGAACGGGCTGCTCATCGGTCATGCCGCCCACGCTACCGTCCGTGGTCACCGCGCCGGCCCGCCGGTGGCGCGGCGTGGCGACGGTCGCAGTCCGCCCCCGCCGGGAACTTTCCCCGCCGGCCCGGCCGCGACATCGCCGCCGCTCGGGCCACTTTGCGGCGGCATCGGCGGCCGGGCACGGCCGACAGCCGGCGGCTGTCAGCCGGCCACGGCCAGCGCGAGCGGGAGCACGTCGGGGGCGCCGGCCCGGCGCAGCTCCCGGGCGGCCATCGTCATCGTCCAGCCCGAGTCGACCAGGTCGTCGACGAGGAGCACCGGCCCGTCGAGCCCGGCGAGGGCGTCGGCCAGCTCCTCCGGCACGGCGAAGGCGCCGTGCAGGGCGCGTACCCGCTGGGCGCTGTTGCCGCGCGGGCCGCCGGCCGGGGCGCCCGTCGGCGTCACCTGGCCGAGCAGCGGCAGCCGGCCCACGGCGGCGATCCGCTCGGCGAGCGAGCCGACCAGCCGGGGACGGCGGCGCGAGCCGACCGCGACCACCCCGACCGGGCGGCGCGGCCACCGCTCGTCGCCGTGCGCCCACGCCTTCAGCACCTCGACCACGGCGGCGGCCACGTCGTCGGGGACGGCGACGTCCGCCGCCTCCGGCCCGACCAGGTCGCGCAGACGGCCGCCCCACCCCAGGTCGGACAGCCGCCCCACCGCGCGCCCCGGCAGCGCCTGCTCCGCCGGGGCGATCCGCCCCTTCAGCGGTACGCCCACCGCCTCCAGCCCGGTCGGCCAGAGCTTCTTCGGCGTGATCTCCACCCCGGGCCGGCCGAGGAAGGTCTGCGCGGCGGTCAGCGCCACGTCCGACACGTCGGCCGTGAACAACGGGCCGGCGCAACGGTCGCACCGGCCGCAGTCGGCGGCCCCGGTGTCGTCCAGGCACTCGCGCAGGTAGCGCAGCCGGCAGTCGGGGGTCGTCGTGTACTCCCGCATGGCCTGCTGCTCGGTGGTGCGCGCCTCGGCGACGCGGCGCAGCCGGGCCTCGTCGTAGACCCAGGGTTCCCCGGTGGCGAGCCAGCCGCCGCGCACCCGGCGGACCGCGCCGTCGACGTCGAGCACCTTGAGCATCAGCTCCAGCCGGGCCCGGCGCAGGTCGACGATCGGTTCGAGGGCCTGGGTGGAGAGCGGCCGGTCGGTGCGCAGGGCGGCCAGGACGGCGCGGACCTGCTCCTCGGGCGGGAAGGCGAGCGAGGCGAAGTAGCGCCAGATGGCGGCGTCCTCGGTGCCGGGCAGCAGCAGCACCTCGGCGTGCGCGACAGCCCGGCCGGCGCGGCCGACCTGCTGGTAGTACGCGATCGGCGACGGCGGCGCGCCGAGGTGCACCACGAAGCCGAGGTCGGGCTTGTCGAAGCCCATGCCCAGCGCGCTCGTGGCCACCAACGCCTTGATCTTGTTGTCCAGCAGGTCCTGCTCGGCGGCCCGCCGGTCGGCGTCCTCGGCCTGGCCCGTGTAGGAGGCGACGGCGTAGCCCCGGGACCGCAGGAACTCCGCGGTCTCGCCCGCCGCGGCGACCGTCAGCGTGTAGATGATGCCCGAGCCGGGGAGCCGGTCCAGGTGGTCGGCGAGCCACGCCAGCCGGTACGCCGGGCTCGGCAGCTCGACCACGCCGAGGCGTAGCGACTCCCGGTCCAGGCTGCCGCGCAGCACGAGGGCGTCACCCAGCTGCTCCGCCACGTCGGCGGTGACCCGGGCGTTGGCGGTGGCCGTGGTGGCCAGCACCGGCGTGCGCTCGGGCAGGTTGCCCAGGAAGGTACGCAGCCGCCGGTAGTCCGGCCGGAAGTCGTGCCCCCAGTCGGAGACGCAGTGCGCCTCGTCGACCACCAGCAGGCCGGTGGTGGCCGCCAGCTTCGGCAGCACGGTGTCCCGGAAGTCCGGATTGTTGAGCCGCTCCGGGCTGATCAGCAGCACGTCCACGGCACCGGCGTGGATCTCGGCGGTGATCTCGTCCCACTCGTCGAGGTTGGCGGAGTTGATGGTGCGGGCGCGGATGCCGGCCCGGGCCGCCGACTCGACCTGGTTGCGCATGAGCGCCAGCAGCGGCGAGACGATCACGGTGGGCCCGGCGACGGCGTCGCCGGGCTGCGCCGGCGCGGAGGCATCGCCCCGGTCGCCCCCGGGCGGCGGGGCGCCGCCCTGGTCGCGCTCGCGCAGCAGGGCGGTGGCCACGAAGTAGACCGCCGACTTGCCCCACCCGGTGCGCTGCACGCAGAGGACCCGACGGCGGTCGACCACCAGCGCCTCGATCGCCCGCCACTGGTCCTCCCGGAGCCGGGCGTGCTCGCCGGCCAACCGCCGCAGCACCGCCTCGGCCCGCTCCCGTACCGCCGTCCGATCCTGGCTCATCCGGCATTTCTACCAGCTACGACGGACGTACCCGCCGGGCGAGAGCGGACGGGCGGCCAGGGACGTTCGCGTCCGCGTCGGTCCGCCGGCCGGGGACGGCCCGCGTCCGGCGTCGGGGCGGGCTCCCGGGGAGGAGCGGCCCGGCCCGGGCCGAAAACCGGACCAACAGTGGTGATCCACCGATCCTGCCGCACACGACGCAAAGGGCGCGGGCGGGCGGCTGACGGTCACCTCGTGCCAAGATCTGCGGCGGCGACAGTCCAACCAGGAAAGAGAACAATGCGAATGACGCAACGAACCGGCACCGCCGGACGGGTCCGGCGGGTCGCGACGGCGGCAGCCGCCCTGCTGGCCGCGACCTCCCTGCTGGCCGGATGTGGCGACGACGACGCCCAGGACTCCCCCGCAGCCTCCTCGCCGGTCCCGTCGGCATCCCCGTCGGCCAACCCGAAGAGCACGCTCCTGGCCGCGGTGCCGGACGAGGAGGACCCGGCCTTCCGGTTCAGCGGCAGCGACCCGACCGGCGTCGTCACCGGCGTGGTGGACCCGGCGGGCAAGGGCATGGACCTCACCCTGACCGAGAAGGACGAGGAACTCGACTTCACGATGAAGCTGTCCTTCCGCCTGATCGAGCAGCGCTCCTGGATGAAGGTGAGCTTCGACGGCGCCGAGGAACTGAGCAGCATGCTGAAGCTGCCGAAGAAGTGGATGGAGCTGGACCACGCGAAGCTGACCGACCCGGCCAGCGTGCCCTACTACGAGGGTGCCGACCCGGGCAACACCGGCGCGATCCTCGGGGCGGTGGGGGACACCGTGACGGACCAGGGCGGCGGGACCTACACCGGGACCGTGGACCTGACCCACGGCGAGCACGTGCGCCAGGCCATGGCGGGCGCCGTGGACATCGACGCGCTCGGCGCCGCGGCGAAGACGATCCCGTTCACGGCCGTCGTCGGGGCGGACGGGAACCTCACCTCGCTCACCCTGGAGATCCCGGCGGCCGGCAAGAACAAGGCCACGCAGTACGTCGTGAAGTACTTCGACTTCGGCAAGGCCCCGAAGGTCGCCGTGCCGACGGGCAGCCAGGCGCAGAAGGCCCCGGCGTCGGCGTACGAGCTGCTGAACGGCTGACGTAACGAGGAGACGGGGTCGCGGTCGCACGAGGGGGCCGCGGCCCCGCCGCGTACGCGATGGCGGTCCCTGCCGCGCGGAGGCCCGCCGATGACGAGCCGTCGCCGGGCGGCGGCAGCTTCGTCATCGGCGGGGCCTGGGCCCGCGCCGTCAGGGGCGGCGGGACGGGGTGCGCAGGGAGTGCCGCAGGAGTGCCAGGCGCGGGGCGAGGCTGGCCAGGCCGCCGGGGAAGAAGTAGACGGCCAGGATGAAGACCGTGCCGAGCACGAAGAGCGGCTGGGACAGCGGGTTGCTCAGGAAAGCCGGCAGGGCCTCCACCGCGTCGGACGTGCCGAACGCGACCAGCCGGTGGTCCAGGTACATGTAGAGGATCCCGCCGATCACCGGGCCCCACCGGGTGCCCGGCCCGCCGAGCACCACCATGACCAGCAGCGCCAGGGTCCACTCGGAGGAGGTGATGTGCGGCGACGCGCCGCCGACGATCAGGACGTAGACCACGCCGCCGGCCGCCGCGAGCCCACCGGCCAGGGTGAACGCCACCAGCTTGAACCGGTACGGGTCGAGCCCGAGCACCCCGATCCGCCGCTCGTCGTCGCGCAGGCCGGCGAGCACCCGCCCGGTCGGCGAGCCCGACACCCGGTGCACCACGAAGACCACCACGACCAGGTACGCCAGCGCCAGCCAGTAGAGGTTGACGGTGTTGGTGACCCCGACCAGCCCCTCGGGCAGCCCGGACACGTCCAGCGGCAGCCCCTCCTCGCCGCCGGTGAGCCCGCCGAAGTCGCGGGCCACCAGGATCGCCCCGACCTGGGCGAAGGCGAGCGTCACCATGGCGAACGCGATCCCGACCGTACGCAGCGCCACCGCCCCGAGCAGCGCGGCGAGGATCGTCCCGCCGGTGATCGCGAGCAGCCCCGCCTGCCACAGCGGCAGTCCCGCCTTGGTGACGAGGATGTCGGTGCCGTAGACGCCGGCGGCGAAGTAGAGGGCGTGCCCGAAGGAGAGCATCCCGGTCCGCCCGAAGAGCAGGTCGTAGCCGGCGGCCAGCCCGCCGAAGACCAGGCAGACGGCGAGCAGTTGCAGGGTGCCCGGGGAGTTGAGCGCCCCCTCGAAGACGCCCGGCAGGTGCAGCGTGGAGTAGGGCAGGATCAGCGCGACCAGCAGCGCGACCAGCGGCAGGAACGGGCGCAGCCCGTGCCACCGCCGGCGCCCCGGCGTCAGCTCGCCGGGCACCGCCGCGGGCGGCGCCGGAACCTCGGGGCTCTTGACCTCGGTCATGCCGTTGCCACCTTTCCGGCGATGCCCTGCGGGCGCAGCAGCAGCACCACGGCCAGCAGCGCGACCACGCAGATGTCGCCCAGCCCGGAGGTGCCGTAGTAGTTGACGAACTGTTGGGTCAGGCCGACGGCGACCGCCGCGTACGCGGACCCGATCACCGAGCCCATCCCGCCGATGACCACGACGATGAACGCGAAGATCAGCAGCGAGCCGCCCTGGCCGGGCGAGACGGTGCCGAAGTAGACGCCGCCGAGCGCGCCGGCCAGCGCCGCCGCAGCCCCGCCGATCGCGAAGACCAGGGTGAACGCCTTGCGCACGTCGATGCCGAGCGCGGTGACCATCTCCCGGTTCTCCACGCCGGCCCGGATCACCAGGCCGTAGCGGGTCCAGCGGAGGAAGGCCAGGATCGCGCCGAGCACCAGCACCGCGGCGATGATCAGCAGCAGGCCGCCGTTGGGCACGTTGGCGCCGAGGATTCCGGTCACCTGCCGGGTCCACTCGGGGCGCGGGAACGGCCGGGCGTCCGCGCCCCAGGTCGCCTGGAGCAGCGCCACGCCGGCCAGCGAGAGGCCGACGGTGACCAGCACCTGCTCGATGGTGCGGGAGTACAGCGGCCGGATCAGCACCAGCTCGACCAGCACCGCCACCAGCGTGCCGGCGGCCACCCCGAAGGCGACCGCGACCACGAAGCCGAAGCCGTCCGACCCGGCGCCGGGCAGGTTGCCCGCCGCCCACCAGGTCCCGTACGCGCCGACACCGAGGAAGACGCCGTGTGCGAAGTTGAGCACGTCGGCCAGGCCGAAGACCAGGGAGAGCCCGCTGGCGACCAGGAAGTAGAGCGCCGCCAGGCCGAGCCCGGTCAGCGTCAACAGGATGACGGTGTCCATCAGTGCTGGTCCTTCCGCGCGCCGGCCGGCGTACCGGCGGGGTGATGTCCCTCCGCCGAGCCCACGCCCAGCAGCGACCTGGTCAGGGCGGTCTCCAGCAGCAGTTCCTGTGCGTCGCCGGTCCAGGCGACCTGGCCGGCGGCCAGCACGACCGCGTCCCGGGCGAGTCGCCGGACGACGGCGAGGTTCTGCTCGACCAGCAGCACCGGCACGGACTCGGCGACCCGTTCCAGCACCTCGGCCACCTCGGTCACCACCTTCGGCGCGAGCCCCTTGGTCGGCTCGTCGACCAGCAGCAGCCGGTTGTCGTTGAGCAGCACCCGGCCGATCGCGAGCATCTGCTGCTGCCCGCCGGAGAGCGAGCCGGCCCGTTGCCGTCCGCGCCGGTCCAGCTCGGGGAAGAGCGCGAAGACCTTGTCGTACGCCGGGGTGCTGCCCCGCCGCTCGGCGAGCCGGAGGTTCTCCGCGACGGTGAGCCCGGCGAAGACGCACCGGTCCTCCGGCACGTAGCCCAGCCCTCCGCGGACCAGCCGGTGGGTCGGCCGGGCCAGCAGGCTCTGGGCGCCCATCCGGACGGCGCCCCGCACCTCGCCGGCCGGCGGGGTGAGGCCGACGATCGCGCGCAGCGTGGTCGTCTTGCCCACGCCGTTGCGCCCGAGCAGGACGGTGACGCCGGTCGGGGCGACCGTGAAGGACACCCCCTGGAGGATGTGCAGCCCGGCGATGCGGACCGACAGGTTCTCCACGCTGAGAATGGGTTCCACTAGAGCGACTCCCCCAGGTAGGCCTCTTGCACGGTGGGGTTGGCCATCACGGTCTCCGGGGTGTCGCAGGCCAGCAGCGCGCCGTGGTGCATCACGGCGATCCGGTCGGCCAGTTCCAGGATGACGTCCATGTGGTGCTCGACCATCAGCACCGACCGGCCGCTGTCGCCGGTGAGCGAGCGGATCACCGAGACCAGCTCGGGCACGTCCTCGGCGCTGACCCCGGCCATCGGCTCGTCGAGCAGCATGACCCGGGGCTCCCCGGCGAGCAGCAGGGCGATCTCCAGCTTCCGCTTCTCGCCGTGGGCGAGGGTGCCGGCCAGCGCCGTACCCCGGTGGGCGAGGCCGACGCGGTCGAGCGCCGCGTCGGCGGCGGCGGCGACCTCCCGGTCGGCCGCCGCCCGCCGCCACAGCTTCATCGAGCCACCGCGGTGCGCCTGCACGGCGAGCCGGACGTTCTCCCGCACGCTGAGCGAACCGAAGACCGAGGATGCCTGGAAGGTACGGCCGAGGCCGAGACGGGCCCGCTTGTGCGGCGGCAGGGAGCCGATGTCCTGCCCGTCGAGGGTGATCCGACCTTCCGTGGCCCGGCGTACGCCGGTGATCAGGTTGAACAGTGAGGTCTTGCCGGCGCCGTTGGGCCCGATGACGCCGAGGAACTCCCCGGGCGCCAGGTCGAGGTAGACGCTGTCGACGATGGCGACCTCACCGATCCGCCAGGTCAGACCGCGGGTGGCGAGCATCCGGTGTCAGCCCTTCATCGCCACGGCCGGCGGTGCGGACTCGTCCCCGGTCAGCGCCTTCTGGGCGGTGGCCGTGAACGCGGTGCCGCTGCCGGACAGCTTGGCCTGGAACATCGGCTGGAGCAGCGCGTGGTCCTCGGCGCGGATGGTCATCTTGCCCTTGACCCCGTCGAAGCTCCAGCCCTCCAGCGCCTTGACCATCTTCTCGACGTCGTCGCCGCCCTCGGAGATGGCGCGGACGACCATCTGCGCGGCGGCGAAGCCGTCCGGGTGGAACAGGTCGACGGTGCCGACCTTGGCCTTCAGCGCCTTCACGGCCTCGTTGTCGGAGGCCCCGTCGAAGTAGTGCGACAGGAAGGAGATCTTGCTGCCGGCGGCGCCGAAGGTCGGCCACGATGCGCGGATGTCCAGGCCGGTGACGACCGTGGTGGAGGAGAGCACGCCCTGCTGGTCGAGCGTCTGCCACATGGCGGGGGCGGTGGTGCCGGCCCAGGCGACGAAGAGCAGGTCCGGCTTGGCGGACTTGATCTGGCTGGCGAACGGGGTGAACTCGGTGGCGCTGGCCGGCGCCCGGACGCTGCTGACGGCAGCGCCCGCGCCGCCGATGACGGCCTTCACGGCCGCCTCGTTGGCGTCGCCGAAGGCGCCGTCCTGGGCGAACACCACGACCTTCTTGCCGGCCGGGTCGCCGATGAACGACTTGGCGGTCACCACGTCCTGGTACGACTGCCGCCCGGACCGGAAGGTGTACTTGTTGGCGCCGGTCACCGCGTCGGTGGCGGCGGGCCCGGAGATGAAGAGGACCTTGTTCTGCGCGGCGATCGGGGCGACCTGGAGGGCCACGCCGGAGGCCGTCGAGCCCGCGATGATCTTGTTGCCCTTGCCGATCAGGTCCTTGGCCGCGGAGACCGCCTTCGCCGGGTCACCCGCGTCGTCGACCTCGGTGACCTCGACGGCCCGGTCGCCCACCTTGTTGGTGCCCTTGGTGGCGAAGTCGAGGCCGGCCTTGAATCCCTCGATGTACTGCTTGCCGTAGCTGGCGAGCGCTCCCGACTGGGAGTAGACCAGGCCAACCTTCACCGGGGCGGCGCTGTCGCCGCCACCGGAGGCGGTGTCCTGCGGGCTGCCACAGGCCGTGGCGGCGAGCGCCGCGGCCATCATCGTGGCGGCGGAGAGGAACACCCGCCGCGTCGTCCGGACCGTCATTGCGACTCCACGTGAGGACTCGGAGGTAGGGAACTCATATGACGGCTCACGCTAGAAGTGACGTCACCCACGGGCTATGTGGTCGAAACACACAAGTAACAGGGGTGGGGTGGTCACCGGTACCAGCGGGCGGTACGCGCCGCGGGGAGCGCGGCGTGGCGGTGGCGGCTCCCGCCATCGATGAAACCCCTCATGTGTCGGGCCCGGACATCGCGCGGATGAGCTTCGGAATATCGCGAAAGCGACAATAGGTGCTAAATCAGTGGCTTAACCTCGACCGGAAGCCACTAACGGCATGAAACTCGCATGGGGGACGAAGTGAGAGTTCGACTCGTTCGGCTGGTCGCCGTGGGGGCGGCGGTCGGTGCGATGCTCCTCGGAGCCGCCGGGACCGCGCAGGCCCAGCCGCAGCCGGGTGCGACGACGATCAGCATCAACCCGGGCAACGTACCGACCACGGCCGCCGAGGCTCCGCAGGACTGCGACCCGACCCTGGGCGGAGGGCCGTACGAGGACCGCGACGTCTGGGTCTTCAACCTTCCCGACGCCGACCGTGACTTCGTCTCCGTGACGGCCACCTTCAGCATCCCGAACAACGGCACCACGACGGTCACCATCCCCGACGCCGAGGACAGCGCGATCGTGCGGCAGGGCACCAGCAAGGCGTGGGTGATCCTGCCCGAGGGGTGGACGCTCGTCAGCGCCACGGCGGTGGTCACCGGCGAACCGGAGCCGGGATTGCAGTTCGTGCTCACGGGCGCCTGCGCGGCGAGCCCCAGCCCGACCGGCAGCCCGACGGCCACCCCGACAACCACCCCGACGGCCAGCCCGACGGCCAGCCCGACCCGCACCCCAACCGGCAGCCCGACGGCCTCGCCGACCAAGAGCGAACTGCCCATCACCGGCGTCTCGGGCACCGGCACCCTGCTCCCGGTCACCGCTCTCGGCCTGGTCGCCGTCGCGCTCGGGGCCTTCTTCCTCGTCGCGCACCGCAGGCGGAACACCACCGGCTGACCCGTCGGCCACACGTTGACGACGGCGGCGTGCGAGCGAGCCGGAGGGTCGGGGGCGGTTCCTCAGGGAACCGCCCCCGACCTCGTCCGCGCATCCGCCCGTCCCCGCTGAATCGCCTACGACATCAGCTCGACAGGCGCGGGGCGGGCAGGTGGCGATCAGGGAGCGGCACCGGCCCGCCACCCCCGGAACAAGGGGGCGACGGGCCGGCGGGGGGCGGCGGGAAGGTCAGCGCCGGGCGAGACCCTCCCGGGCCGCGACGGCGGTGTCCGGGTGGTCGGTGAAGACGCCGTCGAGGCCGAGGCTGAGGAACAGCTCGTACTCGGCCTGGATGTCGCCGCGGGCGTTCGGGTCGGCGCCAATCCGCAGGTCGGCCGGGAGGAACTGGTTCTCCGCCCGGAACGTCCAGGCGTGCACGATCAGCCGCTCCCGGTGCGCGTCCGCGACCAGGGTGGTCGGGGCGAGCAGCCTGCCGGCGGCGTCACGCGGGACGATCAGGTTCTTGTTCGCCCCGACCCCGTCGGCGTACGAGGCGATCCACTTCAGTCCGGCCGGCTTCGCCAGGTCCTGGTAGGTGCGGGCGTCGCCGGCGACGGTGAAGTCGTACGGGCGGCCGGTGGCGTCGAGGAGCTGCGCGAGCCTGACGTCGACCATCCGGTTCAGCTTGCGCAGGTTCGCCGTCTCGAACGACTGGACGATCACCGGAGAGTTCCGGTGGGTCAGCCTGTTGCGCCGCAGCACCTCGACCAGCGGCTCCTCCAACGGCAGCCCGATGGACGCGAAGTAGCTCGGGTGCTTGGTCTCCGGATAGACGCCGATCGTCCGGCCCCGCGCCCGCCCCTCGGCGCGGGCCAGGTCGATGACCTCCTGGAGGGTGGGGACCTGGAACTGGCCGTCGAAGGCGGTGTTGGCGACGCGGACCTTGGGCAGCCGCTCCTTGGCCCGCAGCGTCCGCAGCTCCGCGAGGGTGAAGTCCTCGGTGAACCAGCCGGTGACCGCGACGCCGTCGATGCTCTTCGTGGCCCTGCGGGCGGCGAACTCGGGGCGGGCGGCCACGTCGGTCGTACCGCTGATCTCGTTCTCGTGCCGCGCCACCAGCGCGCCGTCGCGGGTGGCGACGAGGTCCGGCTCGATGTAGTCCGCGCCCTGCCGGATCGCCAACCGGTAGGCCTCCAGGGTGTGTTCGGGCCGGTAGCCGCTCGCGCCCCGGTGGGCGACCACGAGGGGCCGGTCCGTCGCCCGGGCCCGCTCGGCGGCGGGCGCCGGAGCGGCCGAGGCGGTCACCGTCGGCACGGCCACGGCTGCCGCCAGCAGGGCGCCGGCCACACCGAGGGCGGAAAGGGTACGTCGCAACGCCGTCTCCTTGTCGTCGAGGAATCCGCCTCAGCAGACACGCCCGGACTGACGGCGAGTTGGTCGGCGCCTGGCCGGCGGGTGAACCCCGGCATGCCGGTTTCCGCACCCGACTCGCGACGGAAAAGGAAGATTGTCTGGTGCGCCGGCTTCTTCGTCACCCCGTACGGCTCGTGCCGCTCGGCTTCCTGGTGACGATCCTGGTCGGCACCGGGCTGCTGATGCTGCCCTGGGCCACCAGCGAGCACCGGCACACCCCGTTCCTGACCGCCCTCTTCACCGCCACCTCGGCGGTCTCGGTGACCGGGATGGCGGTGGTGGACACCCCGAACTACTGGAACGAGTTCGGGCTCGTGATGATCACCGTGCTCACCCAGGTCGGCGGCCTCGGCATCGTGACCGGTGCCACCCTGGTGATCCTCGTGGTGGCCCGGCGGCTGGGACTGCGCAGCCGGCTGCTGGTGCAGGCCGAGACAGCCGAGTTCGGCATCGGCGACGTACGCCGGCTGCTGCTGCGCATCGCCGGCCTCGCGCTCGCCTGCGAGGCCGTCATCACCGCGATCCTGACCGCCCGGCTGTGGATCAGCTACGACTACCCGTTCGACCGGGCCCTCTGGGGCAGCGTCTTCCACGCCGTCCAGGCCTTCAACAACGGCGGGTTCGCCCTCTACACCGACAGCCTGGTCGCCTTCTCGACCGACGCCTGGGTCACCCTGCCGCTGGCGTTCGGCACCATCATCGGCGGGATCGGCTTCCCGGCGCTCTTCGAGGCGGTACGGGAGTGGCGGCAGCCGACGCGGTGGGCGGTCGCCACCAAGCTGACCGTCTGGGGCAGCCTGACGCTGCTGGTGGTGGGCTTCGCCGGCCTGCTGGTCATCGAGTGGGCCAATCCGCGCACCCTGGGCATCTACGCCTGGTCGGAGAAGCTCCTGGTGGCGTTCGCCCAGAACTCGTACATCCGCACCGGCGGCTTCAACGTCGTGGACATGGACGGCCTGGAGGAGGAGAGCTACCCCCTCGTCATCGCGCTGATGTTCATCGGCGGCGGCAGCGCCAGCACGGCCGGCGGGATCAAGGTGGCCACCTTCTTCCTGCTCGCCTTCGTCATCCGGGCGGAGCTGCGGGGAGAGCCGGACGTGACGGTCGGGCACCGCCGGGTGGCCACCGCCAGCCAGCGGCAGGCGATCACGGTCGCGCTGCTCAGCGTCGCGCTGGTGGTCGGCGGCACCGTGCTGCTGGTCTTCCTCACCGAGGGGGTTCCCGGCTACGCGGCGCTGTTCGAGGTGACGTCGGCGTTCACCACCACCGGCCTCAGCGTCGGGATCGCCGCGTCGCTGCCGCAGAACGGCCAGCTCGCCCTGATCATTCTCATGTTCGTCGGCCGGATCGGGCCGCTGACCCTCGGGTCGGCGATCGCCCTGAACACCCGCCGGCGGCTGTACCGCTACGCGGAGGAGCAACCCATTGTCGGCTAGGAAGACGGACGGAAGCGGCATCGTGGTGATCGGACTGGGCCGGTTCGGGTGGCACCTGGCCGGCGCGTTGACCGCGATGGACCACGAGGTGCTGGCGATCGACCGCAATCCGGACCAGGTGCAGCGGTGGTCGGCCCAGCTCGAGCGGGTCGTGCAGGCCGACGCCACCGAGGAGGGGTCGTTGCGCCAGCTCGGCGTGGCGGACTTCGGCCGGGTGGTGGTCGCCATCGGCGCCTCGCTGGAGGCGAGCGTGCTGACGGTGCTGGCGCTGGCGGAGCTGGGCGTGCCGCAGATCTGGGCGCGGGCCACCTCGACGAAGCACGCCAAGATCCTGGACTCGGTCGGCGCGCACCACGTGATCTTTCCCGAGGCGGAGACCGGCGAACGGGTGGCCCACCTCATCGTCAGCAGGATGCTCGACTTCATCGAGTTCGGCGACGACTTCGCCATCGCGAAGGTGTGCACCCCGGAGACGATGGTCGGCCGGTCGCTCGCGGAACTGACGCCCACCGCGCGCTACGGGGTGCGCGTGGTGGGCGTGAAGCTGCCGGGGGAACGCTTCCGGTACGCGACCGACGCCACCGTGATCGCCCCGGGCAGCATGCTGATCGTCGAGGGGGACATCGAGCAGGTGCAACGATTCGCGGAGCTCAGCTGACCCCGGCGGGCTCAGTCGTCGTCGCCACCGTCGTCGTCATCGTCCTCGGCCCTTTCCCTTTCCTGGATTACTTTTTTTCCACCACCCGCCCCCTTGCCCTTGCCGGAGTTGTCGGACCTGGCCTTCGACCCGCCGGAGCTGCCGCCCGAACTCCCGGCCGACGTGCCGGCCTTCTTCGGCGGGGCCTTGACGGTGGGCGCCTTGGCCGGCGCCTTGGTGGGTGCCACGCTGGGCGCCGCACCGGCCACCCCGGAGACCTGCGCCGCGCAGGTCTCGTCGCCGAGGCGGAACTCCAGCGGCAGCGGGTTGACCCCGGCGTGGCGGCCGGTCAGGGTGAGCTTCTCGGACGCGCCGGGGGCCAGCGCGGCCTGCCCCGGGGCGGGCTCCACGAGCACCGCGCGCCCCTGCTGGCGCACCGGGACGGGCGTCGCCTTCGTCACCGTCTGCTGGCCGGGGAAGGCGAAGCTCAGCCGCCAGTCGCGCAGCTCCCGTGTGCCGGTGTTGGTCAGGGTCAGCTCGGCGGCGAAGTCCTTGCCGGAGTCCGTGCGCAGCGCGTACGCGACCCGGCACGACGGCGGGGCCTCCGCCCCCATCCGCGCCTGGGTCGGCTGGTCGATTCCTCCGCTGGCCGGGCTGCGGGAGGTGAAACCCCACAACCCCGCCGTCACCGCCACCAGCCCGGCGGCGGCCACCCCGGCCTCGATCCGCCGGCGCCGGGTCGCCGCGCGCCGGTTGCGCGTACGGGAGAACGGCAGCGCGTCGGTCGCGGCGGACCAGGGCAGGATCGTGGTGCCGGCGGCGGCCAGCGCGTCCTCGTCCACGGGCCCCGCTGCCGGGGAGACCGGCACCGCGGCGATCATGCCGGCGGCCTCCGCGAGCGTCCGCGCGACCTCGGTGGTGGCGGGGCGGTCCCCCGGGCGCTTGGCCAGGCAGCGGCTCACCAGCTCGCGCACCTCGTCGGGCAGCCCCGGCACCGGCGGCATCGGCTCCGGCTCGTTGTACATGTGCGCGCGCAGCATCTGCGTGGTGGTGCTCGCCTGCCAGGGCAGCCGGCCGGTGAGCATCCGGTAGAGCAGCAGGCCGACCGCGTACACGTCGGTGGCCGGGGAGACCTGACCGTTGTCGAGCCGCTCCGGGGCCAGGTAGGCGGGCGTGCCGAGCAGGGCGCCGTCCGGCCCCTTCTCCTTCTCCCCCACCAGCGCGGAGATGCCGAAGTCGACCACCTTCACGCCGGTGGCGGTCAGCATGACGTTGCCCGGGGTGACGTCGCGGTGCACCACACCACGGGCGTGCGCGGTGGCCAGCGCCGAGGTGACCTCCGCGCCGATCGTCACCGCCTCCCGCCAGGGCAGGCTGCCCCGGCGCAGCCGGCCGGTCAGCGACTCCCCGTCGACCAGCTCCATGACGACGTACGGCACCGTCAGGCCGACCTGCTCGGACTCGCCGTAGTCGTAGACGTTGGTGATGTTGGGATGGCACAGCCGGGCCGCGGCCTGCGCCTCGATCCGGATGCGGTGCCGGAACGCCCGGTCGGCGGCCAGCCGCGACGCGAGCACCTTGACCGCCACCTGCCGGCCGAGCACCTCGTCGTAGCCGCGCCAGACGACGGACATGCCGCCCGCCCCCAGCTGTTCGATCAGCCGGTACCGCTCACCCAGCAGTTGTGCGCCGTCCCGGATCGGTCCACCCATGAGGGTCGTTGTTGCCCCGGACCGGCCCGGCTACACCTCAAGGGTCGGAATCGGTCAGGGATTCACCCGTTCAGGCGGTGGCGAGGAGCTGGTCCACGGGCGCGTAGTCGTCGGTCAGCACCAGCGCCTCGCCGACGAACGCGGTGAGGTCGGCGCCCGCCAGCAGGCTGGCGCCCTCCCGCAGCTCGGCCAGCCGGGCGCGGACCGCCGCCAGCGGCAGCGGGGCGTCGGAGGCGACGATGAGGAAGTTCGAGCCCTCCCGACCGGCGAGCGCCGCCGCCGGGGCGATCAGGGCGACGTGCCGGAACTCGGCGGCGACGGTGGCCAGCTCGCTGCGGATGAAGCGCAGCGGCGGGTAGTCGATGACGTTCTGCACGTAGACGCCGCCCGGGCGGGTCACCCGGCGGACCTCGGCGGCCATCTCCCGGGTGGCGAGGTGCCAGGGCACCACCAGGTGCCCGAACGCGTCGCCGACCACGAGGTCGCGGCTGTCGGTGGCCTCCCCGGCGACCAGCATCCGGGCGTCACCCACCACCGCCCGCAGGTCCGGCCCCTGGCGTACGCCGAGCTGCCGCTCGCCCAGCTCCACCAGTCCGCCGTCGATCTCGAACACGACGTTGTCCGTGCCCGGACGGGTGGCGGTCAGGTAGCGGGGCACGGTGAACCCGCCGCCGCCCAGGTGCAGCGCGTCGAGCCGCTGCCCCTTCGGCGCGACCACGTCGGCCACCGCCCCGATCCACCGGGTGTACGCGTACTCCAGGTGGGTGGGGTCGGCGAGGTCCACGTACGAGTGCTGGGCCGAGTTGAGCAGCAGCGTGCGGCCGGAGTCCCGGGCGGGATCGGCCTCCACGCTGGCGCAGTGGTAGGCGGTCTCGATGTCGCACGGGTTCGGGGCGACCGTGGTCAGCCCGGCGCCGACGAGGCCCAGCACCGCCAGGGCGGCCTTGGCGCGGGCGCGGCCGGGCAGTTCCGCGGCGTCCTGGCGGCGCAGCCACACCCCGAGGCCGAGCCCGGTGAGCCCGAGCGAGGCCGCCAGGGCGAACAGGATGACCGTGCTGGGCAGCGCGGCGACCAGCACGAACCCGGTGCCCAGGGTGGCCGTGATGCCGCCCAGCGTGCCGATGCCGGAGAGCCGGCCGACCACCTGCCCGGTACGCCGCAGGTCGGCGAGCTGGAGCTTGACCACCAGCGGGGTGACCGCGGCGAGCAGGGCCGCCGGCACGAAGACGGCGAGCGCGACGAGCAGCAGGATGGCCGAGGCCGCCCCGCCGCGCAGCACCTCACCGGCGTACCGGACGACGGGCAGGGTGACCGCGGTGGCGATGCCGGCCAGCACCAGCGCCGGGGCCAGCAGGGCCCTCGGGTTGCGCCGGTCGGCCAGCCAGCCGCCCGTCCACGCGCCGTAGGCGATGGCGGCCAGGGCGATGCCGATGACCGAGCTGGTCACCTGGAGGGTCACCCCGACGTACGGCCCGACGAGCCGCAGGGCGACGGTCTCCAGCACCAGAACGGCGCCGCTGGAGAAGAAGACCAGGAACGCGGCGAGGCCGTTGGGCAGGGCCAGGGCCGTCGTCGCCGCCGGCCGGGCCGGCGGGACCGTGACGTCGGAGGATGGGGAGCTCACCCGCGCGATGGTACGCAGGAAAACTGGGCCACCGGGTCAGTACATCGAGAGATGAACATGGTTCGTGTGGTCGGCGGCGGGGCTGCCGCTGCCGCCGTACGCCCGCCATCCGGTGCCGGGGTGCCAGATCTGCCGGTACCAGATCACGTAGAGCACGCCCAGCCGGCTGGCGTTGCGCACGTGCCAGGCGGCGAGGCTGTCCCCGTACGCCTTGTCCCCGCCGGTGGCGGTCCTGTCCTCGAACCCGCCGACGGCGGCCGAGAAGTCGCAGGCCCGGCCCTTGGGGTGCTCGCCGGAGCCGCCGCTTCGGTAGCAGGAGACGTGCCGCTTGTAGCCGGCCGCCTGGGTCTGCTTGAGGGCGTTGAGCGTGCGCGGGGTGATGCAGCCGGAGGTGGTCGGGTCGTTCACCGAGCAGGACTCCGACGGCCAGGACCCGTCCGAGTTGCGGGGGGCCGGCCTCGCCGAGGAGGAGCTGGCGCCGCTGAACCCGCCGCTGCTGCCCGAGCTGACCTCCGCGAGCGCCGCCTCGGCCTCCTTCTTCTTCTTCGCCATCACCGCGAGCTGCTTCTGCTGCTCGCGGACCTCGGTGTCGATGGCGATCTTGGCCTGCCGGGCCTGCTCGCGTGCCTGGGTCAGGTCGCGCAGTCGCCTGCCGTCGCGCTGCGCCATCAGGTCGAGGCTGGCCGCCCGCTCCAGGAACGCCTCCGGCGAGGCGCTGTCGAGCAGCATCGACGTGGGCGTCAGCCGACCCAGCCGGTAGGACTGGGCGGCCACCTCGCCGACCTGCGCGGTCAGCTCGACCAGCCGGACCTCCAGCGTGCCCAACTGCCCGGTCAGCTGCTTCTGCCGCGCCTTGGAGTTCTCCAGCTTCCCCTTGGCCTCGATGTGCGCCTTGGCGGTGGCCTCCAGGGCGTCCCGGAGCTTCTTGGTGCCGCCCTCGTTGGGCTCCGCGTACGCCGGCACGGCACCGCCGGCGAAGAGCATCGTCACGGCGACGAGCAGGGCGATCAGCGGGCGGCGGGCACGGCGCCCCACCGACGGGGCGGTCAGCGGGCGGTGGCCGTCAGGCCCGGCGGGCATGGTCCTGCGCACGAAAGCATCCTTCCGTCGGCCGCCGGCCCCGGACGACGGCGTGGCGCGGCGGCGGCCCCCGCCGGGCGCCGGTCGGCGGCCTGCTGGCGGAGACCGGCGGTCAGGATACCGGACGGAGCACGCCGGACCAGGCCCGTGAAGGCCCGAACCGTCGAGCGTCGACGCAGTGTCGCACCGACGTCACGCACCGCCGAGCAGCGCCTCGCGTACCCCCGCCCAGATCTGCTCGCTCGCGGCGACCAGGAGGCCGTGGCCGTCGTCCCCCGGGCGGTAGTCGGTGCCGTCGAAGCGCCGGGCGACCCCGCCGGCCGCCCGGACCAGCAGGGCGCCCGGGGCGTGGTCCCACGGCAGGGTGCGCCAGAAGAGCACGAAGTCCTGGTCCCCGGTCAGCACGTCCAGGTATTCCCGGCCGGCGCAGTGCAGGCCGGGCAGCAGTTCACCCAGCCGCGCGCCGCCCGCCTCGACCAGCGCGCGCGGCGCGGCCGGCAGGGCGTGCGACATGGCGGCGCCGCGCACCGCGTCGAGCGCGGGCGCGCGGTCGCCGGTGCGCACCGGCCGGCCGTCGAGCCGGGTCCCCTCGCCGACGCGCGCGACGGCCAGCGTCCCGGCGAGCGGGTCGAGCACCCACGCGGCGACGGGATCCCCGTCGGTCAGCAGCGCCACCATCAGCGCGAACGGCTGCCGACCGGCGGCGAAGTTCGAGGTACCGTCGACCGGGTCGACCAGCCAGACGTCTCCGGAGCCGCGCAGGTGCTCCAGCAGGGCCGGGTCGTCGGCGACCGCCTCCTCGCCCACCACGACCGAGCCGGGGCGCAGCCGGCGCAGCGCCGCCGAGATCATCTCTTCGGCACGGCGGTCGGCGACGGTGACGAGATCGCCCGGCGCCTTCTCGCTGATGTCGGCGTCGTCGAGCTTGCGGAACAGCGGAAGCACGACCTGGTCGGCGGTCTCGCGCAGCAGACCACCGACGTCGTCGAGCAGGGTGTCAGCCACGCGGCGGCAGCTTGACCACGCTGACGAAGAACTCGTCGATCTGCCGGACCACCGAGATGAAGCGCTCGAAGTCCACCGGCTTCGTCACGTACGCGTTGGCGTGCAACTGGTAGCTGCGCAGGATGTCCTCGTCGGCCTGGGAGGTCGTCAGCACCACCACCGGGATCCGGCAGAGCTGCTCGTCCTTCTTGATCTCCTCCAGGACCTCCCGCCCGTCGCGGCGGGGCAGGTTCAGGTCGAGCAGGATCAGGTCCGGCTGCACCACGTCGGCGTACTGGCCCTCCCGCCGCAGGTAGGCGAGGGCCTCGGCGCCGTCGGAGACGACGGTCAGCCGGTTGCGGAGCTTGTGCTCCTCGAACGCCTCCTGGGTCATCAACACGTCACCCGGATCGTCCTCGACCAGCAGGACCTCGATCGGGCTCTTGCCGTCCGCCGGCGCGGTCATCCCACCGTCTCCCTCATGTCACCCGTTCTACCGCCTTCCGGCGCCCGGTCGGGCCCGTCCGTGGTCTCCGTCTCGTCGGCGCGTCGGTCGGCCTGCGCCGGGGCGCCGCCCGTGCCGGCCTCGACGGTGGGCCCGTCGCCGTCCCCGGTCACGGCCTCGCCGGTCGCCGGCTCGTCCGCCGCCGCGGCGGCCGCCTCGACGTCCTCGGGAAGCGCCGGGAGGGTGAAGCGGATCGCCGTGCCCTCCTCGGTGTCCGTGTCCACCCAGACCCGGCCGCCGTGGTATTCCACGATCTTCTTGACGATCGCCAGCCCGATCCCGGTGCCCGGGTACGCGTCCTTGGCGTGCAGCCGCTGGAAGATGACGAAGATCTTGTCGGCGAACTCCGGCTCGATCCCGATGCCGTTGTCCTGGCAGCTGAACTCCCACTCGTCGCCCACGAGGCGGGCCGAGACGTGCACCTTCGGGGGCACGTCCGGGCGGCGGAACTTGACCGAGTTGCTGACCAGGTTGGCGAGCAGGTTGGTCAGCAGCGGCTCCTCGCCACGGATGACGGGCAGCTCGCCCCAGGTCAGCTCCGCGTCGGCGTACTGCCGGGCCGCCTCGGTCTGGCCGGCCACGTCGCCCATGACCTTGTTCATGTCGACCTCGGTGAAGCCGGTGGTGAGCCGGCCGATCCGGGAGAAGGCGAGCAGGTCGTTGATCAGGCGCTGCATCCGCTGCGCGCCGTCGACCGCGAACGCGATGTACTGGTCGGCCCGCTCGTCCAGCTGCCCCGCGTAGCGGCGCTGGAGGAGCTGGCAGAAGCTGGCCACCTTGCGCAGCGGTTCCTGGAGGTCGTGCGAGGCGACGTACGCGAACTGCTCCAGGTCGCGGTTGGAGCGGGTGAGTTCCTCGGCCTGCTTCTGGAGCTGGCTGTTGACCCACTCGATACGCTCGCGGGCCTCCCGTACCTCGGCCAGGTCCTTGGCGATCTTGCGCCGCATGGCGTCCACGTCTTCGGCGAGCCGGACGAACTCGGGTGGGCCGGCGCCGTCGATGCCGTGCTGGTAGTCGCCCTCGGCCACCTCGCGGACCTGGTCGGCGAGCCCGGTCAGCGGGCGGATGACCATCTTGTCCAGGGAGACCAGCAGCATGCTGCCGGCGACGATCACCACCGCGACGGCGGCGATCAGCAGGACGACCAGCATGTTGCTCGTCCGCAGGACGTCCTCGGCGCTGCGCTGCCGGGCCTCGAAGATCTCCTGCTGCAGGTGGTCGACGGCGTCACGCACGTCGTCGAACTGTTCCCGCGCATGGTCGGTGACGAGCGCCTGCCCCGCGGTGGTGCCGCTCTGCTGCGTCGTGGTGATCACCGGCACCGCCACCGCCTGGCGCCACGCCTCGGCCCGCTCCTCGACCGCCCGGATCTCCTGCCGAAGCTCCGGGTAGTCGTCGACCAGCCGCTGCATCGAGGCGACCAGGTCCTGCTCGCGCTTGCGGCCCGCCTCGTACGGTGTCAGGTCGGCCGGGTTGCCGCTGACCGCGTAGCCGCGGACCGCCGTCTCCTGGTCCAGCAGCGCGTTCAACAGCTCCTGCGCCTGCACCCGCAACGGGCCGGTCTTGTTCAGGATCGCGTCGATGTGCGTCCGGTTCTTCGCCGCCAGGGCCACCTCGCCGCCGGCCAGCCCGATCAGCAGGACGGCGACGACGGTGAGCAGCGTGACGACCCGCCGGCGCAGGGTCCAGTCGCCGATGCGCGTCACCGGCCGCCGCCCCGGCTGACCAGGAGCATGGCGACGTCGTCGGCGAACGGACCGCCGTTGAGCTGCTCGGCGCGCCCGACCAGCCAGGCCGGCAGCTCCGCCAGCGGCACGGCGAGGGTCGCCGGGTCGGCGAGCAGTCCGCTGAGGCCCGGCACGTCGAGGCGCTCGTCGCCCTCGCCGGTCCGGCCCTCGATGAGGCCGTCGGTGTACATCAACAGGGACCAGTCATCGGTGTCGAACTCCAGGTCGTAGGCCACGGGCCGGCGGGGTCGTACGCCGAGCAGCAGGCCGCCGGGTGCCGGAACCGGCACCACCTTGCCCCCGGCGAGCAGCAGCGGCGGCGGGTGCCCGGCCAGCCGGACGGTGGCCCGGTTGGCGTCGAGGTCCAGCCGCACGGTGGCGACGGTCGCGAAGATCTCCTGGAGCCGGCGCTCGCTCATCAGCACCTGTTCCAGCGCCGGGAGCACCTCGTCGTCGGGCACGCCGGCGAGGATCAGCGCCCGCCAGGCGACCCGTAGCTCGACGCCGAGGGCCGCCTCGTCCACGCCGTGCCCGCAGACGTCGCCGACGATCAGGTCGAGCCGGTCGGGCCGGGTCTGCACCACGTCGTAGAAGTCACCGCCGATCAGGGCGGCGTGCCGGCCGGGCCGGTAGAAGGTGTGCACCGCGACCACGTCGGTGGTCATCAGCGGCTGGGGCAGCAGGCCCCGTTCGAGGCGGGCGGACTCGGCCTGGCGCAGCTCGACCTCGCGCAGCCGTCGGGCGTTCACGTCGGCCCGTTTGCGCTCCACCGCGTAGCGCAGCGCCCGGGTCAGCAGCACCCCGTCCACCTGGCCCTTGACCAGGTAATCCTGGGCGCCCTCGGCGACCGCGACGATGCCGAGGTGCTCGTCGGAGCGGCCGGTCAGCACGCAGACGGCGGCGCCGCTGGCCATCTCCAGCACCTGACGCAGCCCGTCGAGGCCCTGCGCGTCGGGCAGGCCCAGGTCGAGCAGCACGCAGTCGACGCCCATCACGCGCTGCCGGGCCTCGCTGAGGCTGGTCGCGACCAGCAGGTCGATCATCGAGTTGGTCTCGGCGAGCAGCTCGCCGACCAGGAAGGCGTCGCCCTCGTCGTCCTCCACCAGCAGCACCCGCAGCCGCTCGCCGGGAGGCAGGTTGGGATGACGTCCCATGCCGCCGTGCGGGTACGGCACGACGGAGGAACCGGCCAGGCCGGTCCCCCGGTGCGGCCGGGTCACCGCCGCGAGACGCGGGAGATCGCTGGTGATGTCGGGCTCCTTCCGAGTGCCCTGCTGATCCTGTATTACACAACGTTCGCACACAACACGACGGGCTCCGTATGCGCGGGCATGGGTCGGATCACTACGCGGCGACGGACAAAGCGGACCTCTGCGCCCTTCCGGCCCGCACCGGGAGTCCCGCTGGCGGTCGCCGGGGTGCAGGATGGTGCCCACCTGAGCCCCGTCCCGAGGAGACCCCGTGGGCGCACCCCCCACCCGCCCCGCCGACCGTGCGCTGGCCCGGCCCCGTCGCCGGCTGGCCGCCGCCGTGGCGGCGCTCGCCGCACTCGTCGCCGTCGGCGCCGGCACCCTGCTCGACCTGCGCACCCCCGCGCCGCGCCCGGCCGACGCGCCGCCGGGCGAGTTCAGCGCCGCCCGGGCGTACGCGCACGTCGAGGTCGTCGCCGCGCGGACGCACGTGGCGGGCAGCCCGGCGAACGACCAGGTCCGCGCGCACGTCGAGGGGGTGCTGCGCGGTCTCGGCCTGGAGACCGAGGTGCAGGACACCGTCGCGCCCGAGGCCGGCCAGCTCAGTGGGGCGGCCGGCGGGGCCACCCTGGCCCGGGTACGCAACGTGGTGGCCCGGCTGCCCGGCACCGACCCCACCGGGAAGGTCTTCCTCGTCGCGCACTACGACTCGGTGCAGTCCGGCCCGGGCGGCAACGACGACGCCGCCGGCACCTCCGCCATCCTGGAGGTGGCCCGCGCCCTGGCCGCCGGTCCCCGGCCGCGCAACGACATCGTCTTCGTACTCACCGACGCCGAGGAGGCGTGCCTGTGCGGGGCGGCGGCGTTCGCGTCCAGCCACCCGCTGGCCGCCGACGGCGGCGTGGTGCTGAACCTGGAGGCGCGCGGCTCCACCGGCCCGGTGATCATGTTCGAGACCTCGCGGGACAACGCCGCCCTGGTGGACGCCTTCGGCCGGGCCGCGCCACACCCCGTGGGCACCTCGTTCGCCGTGGAGATCTACCGCGCGCTGCCCAACGACACGGACTTCACCGCGTTCCTCGACAACGACTTCGTCGGGCTGAACTCCGCGTACATCGACGGCGGGGCGATCTACCACACCCCGCTGGACACCCCCGCCGCCATGGACCGGGCCAGCCTCCAGCACCACGGCGACAACGCCCTCGGCCTGGCCCGCGAGTTCGGCCGGGTCGACCTGACCGCGCTGGACTCCGGGCACGACGCCACCTACTTCCCCGTCCCGGGCGGGCTGGTCCGCTACCCCGGCTGGCTGGTGCTGCCCCTGGCGCTGCTCGCGCTCGCCGCCGTGGTGGCCCTCGGCTGGCTCGCGAGGCGGCGGGGCCGCGCCACCGGGGGCCGGCTCGCCGCCGGGTTCGGGCTGGCGCTGCTGCCGATCGTGCTCGCCCCGCTCGCCGCGCAGCTGCTCTGGGCGGCGGTCACCGAGCTCCGGCCCGGCTACGCCGAGCTGCTCGACCCGTACCGGCCGGCCTGGTACCGGCTGGCCGTGGTGGCGCTCGCCGCCGCTGTCCTGTTCACCTGGTACGCGCTCACCCGCCGCCGGGTCGGCCCGGCCGCGCTCGCCATCGGCGGGCTGGGCTGGCTGGCCGTGCTCGGGGTGCTGCTCGCCGTGCTGGTGCCCGGCGGGGCGTACCTCGTCACCCTCCCGGCCCTGGCCGGCGCGGTGGCCGGGCTGGTCGCGCTGGGCGTGCGGATCGACGGTCCGTGGCCGGTGGTCGCGTCGACCCTGGCCGCCGCGGTGGCCGTGGTGATCCTGCTGCCCACCGTCGTCCTGCTCTTCCCGGCGCTCGGCATGGCGATGGGCGGGGTCGCGGCGCTGGTCGCGGTGCTGCTCGGCCTCGCCGCGCTGCCGGTGGTCGACCTGCTGCACCCGCAGGCCGGCGGGCAGCGCGGGCTGGTCGCCGTGCGCGCGCGCCGGTTCGGCGCGCTGCCGGCAGTCGCCACCGCGCTGGCGGCCGTGGTCCTCGCCGGGGTCGGGTTCGCCGTCGACCGCTTCGACGCCGCGCACCCCGCGCCCACCCACCTGATGTACGCCCTCGACGCCGGCACCGGCCAGGCCCGCTGGCTCAGCCACGAGGAGGACCCCCAGCCCTGGACCGACGGCTACGTCGACGGGGTGACCGAGGTCGCCGACTTCCCCGGCCTGGGCGACGCCGAGCTGCGCGTCGGCCCCGCGCAGGCGGCGGACCTGCCCGCCCCCAAGCTGGAGGTGCTCGCCGACACCACCGCCGGCACCGAGCGCACCCTGCGCCTGCGGCTCCTCCCGCAACGCCGGGTCCGCCTGACCACCCTGCACGTGGACGCGGCGACGGCGACGGTGCTGCGGGCCGAGGTGGCCGGCCGCGCGGTGCCAGTGGAGGCCCGGGAGGGCCGCTGGGGCTTCGGCCTGGTCTTCCACGCCCCGCCGCCGGAGGGAATCGAGGTGACGCTGACCGTCGCGCCGAAGGCGGGGCAGGTGGCGCTGCGCGCGATGGACGCCAGCGACGGCCTGGACGCCCTGCCCGGCTTCCGCCCGCGCCCGCCGGACGTGGGGATCGTGGGCTCGCACAGCTCGGAGATGCTGGCCGTGGCCCGCACCTATCCGCTGTAGCCGGCGGGGCGGCGCGGGCCCGGAAGGACCGTCCGGCCCGCGCCGCCTCCCTCGGCGGCGCTACCGGTCCGGGCGGGGTTCCTCGCGCCGCCACGCCAGAAGCCGGCGGTACGCCGCCAGGCCGTCGGGCACCCAGTCCCATTCGGTGAGCCGGCGGTCCAGCTCCTCCTCGCTGAGGAAGGCGTGCCACGCGACCTCGGTGGCCTGCGGGTCGACCGGTCCGTCGCAGCGAACCTCGTAGACCGCCGACCACCAGGTGTGCTCCGGCGTCTCGTAGAGGAAGGTGAACAGCGGCGTGGGGTCGGGCAGGCCCGGTACGCCCAACTCCTCCTCCGCCTCGCGCCGCGCCGCCTCGTCGTACGACTCGCCCGCGCCGACCACGCCGCCGACGAACATGTCGTACAGCGACGGGAAGACCAGCTTCCGTTCGGTGCGGCGGTGCACGAAGATCTCCCCCGCCGCGTTGCGCACCAGGACGAACGCGCAGCGGTGCCGGAGCCTGCGGGCGTACACGTCGCCGCGCCGGGCCTGACCCACCACCCGGTCGTGCTCGTCCACGACGTCCAGCAGTTCGCCCGCCGAGAGCGGCGCGTCATCGACCATGTCGTGGGCCACTACTTCCAGCGGAAGTGGACGAAGAGGCGGCCGAAGTTCTTCGAGTCCTTCTCGACGCGGTGGTAGAGCTGCTTGACGTCCTTCTGGTCGAGGAAGCGCAGCACCCGCTTCTTGAGCTGGCCGGAGCCCTTGCCGGGGATGATCTCGACGAGAGTGGCCTTCTTCGCCACCGCCTCGTCCATGATCCCGCGCAGGGCCCGGTCGATGTCCTGGCCCTTGTTGAAGATGTCGTGCAGGTCCAGCTTCAGCTTCATCGCGCACCCGCCGGCAGCTCACGTCCCATGACGCCGATGGTAGGCGCCCCGCGGCGTCCGCCGCGATGCCCGGTGATCAGGACGGCATGGACGTTACCCGGCAGTTTTACGGTCCATGGCGTCCTGATCACCCTGGCGCCTGGCGTTGCGCGTTCCGTGACGGGGGACGCGGGCGGGCAGCTCGGCAGAGCTGCCCGCCCGGTGCGCCCGCTCTGTCAGCGGTTGCCCTCGACGCGGGTCTGCACCCGGTCCAGGGCGACGCGGTAGTCGTCGTTGCCGCTGTGCATGGCCGCCGCGATGCGCAGGTGCCGCAGCGCGTCGGCGTGCCGGTTGAGCCGCTCCAGCGTGCGGCCCAGCACGTGGTGGGCGTAGTGGTCGGCGGGGTCCCGGTCGATCAGCTCCCGCAGCTGCGCCTCGGCCCGGTTGAGCTGGGCCGACTGGAAGTACGCACGGGCGAGCAGCTGGCGTACCGAGGCGTTGCCGGGCTCGGCCGCCACGATCGGTTCGAGCAGCCGGGCCGCCCCGGTCGGGTCACCGGCCTCGAAGAACATGGTCGCCCGCCGGTACTCGGCCAGAAGGTCCATCCGACCCACCCCCTCGTTCGCGCCACTGTCCCGACGCTGGCACAACATCCGCCGTACCGCGACTGTTCCCGGCCGGGAATCGCGCGGGCGGGGGTCAGGTGGAGGCGCCGTGCCGGCCGGCGGCCAGCTCCCAGGCGCGGACGCCGCCGACGATGCCGGCGGTGTTGGGCACCACCACCACGTCGTCGCCCATCCGGGCGAGCTGCTCGGGGCGGATCAGCCGGGAGTTGCCGCCGCCCAGGTAGAGCCGGTCCCAGCGGAACACCGGGCGCAGCCCGTCCACGACCTGCCGGATGCGGCGGGACCAGAACGCGTCCCCGAGCCGGCGCCGCTCCGGCTCCCCCACGTACGTGTCGTAGGTGGTGTTCCAGCGCACCGGGGCGTGGGACAACTCCAGGTGCGGGGCGAGCATCCCGCCGTCGAAGAGCGCGCTGCCCAGCCCGGTGCCGAGGGTCAGCACCAGCTCGCAGCCGGTCCCGGCGACCACCCCGGCCCCGTGCACCTCGGCGTCGTTGAGCACCAGCGCCGGCACCCCGAACGCCTCGGCGAGCGCGGTCCGCGCGTCGTACCCGGACCACTGGGCGACCAGCCCGGGGTCGACCTTCGAACGCGGGCCGGAGCGGGTCACGTAGTGCGGGGTGGCGACCACCACCCCGTGCCGGATCATGCCCGGCAGGCCGACGGTGAGCCGGTCCGCCGTGGGCAGCCGGCCGGCCAGGTCCAGCAGCGTCTTCACGAAGAGCGCCGGCGGCAGGGGGTACGGCGTGGGCACCCGCAGCGGCCGGGCGCGCATCGTGCCCGCCTCGTCCAGCACCGATGCCTTGATCCCGCCGCCGCCACAGTCGATCGCCAGAGTGGTCACCACCCGAGCAGTGTGCCGCGCGTCTGCCGGGACGCGGAGCAAGGGTGGGCGATCGGGGCGGGATAGGGTCGGGCACTGATGAGCGCGACGATGATCGTCAAGGGGCTGGCCGCGGGGCACGGGGACCGGGCGCTGTTCGCCGGGCTGGACCTGGTGGTCGCGCCGGGGGACGTGGTGGGGCTGGTCGGGCCGAACGGGGCGGGCAAGTCGACGCTGCTGCGTACCCTCGCCGGACTGCTGCCGGTGGAGGCCGGCAGCGTGACGCTCAGCCCGCCCACGGCGAGCGTCGGGCACCTGCCGCAGGAGCCCGAGCGGCGGCCCGGCGAGACCGTGCGGGACTTCCTGGCCCGGCGCACCGGGGTCACCGCCGCGCAGGCAGCGCTGGACGCGGCGACGGTCGCGCTCACCGACGGCGCGCCCGGCGCCGACGACGACTACGCCGAGTCCCTGGAGCGCTGGCTCGCCCTCGGCGGGGCGGACCTGGAGGAACGGGCCGAGCAGGTGGCCGCCGAGTTGGGCCTCACCGTCGACCTGGAGCACCCGATGACCGGCCTCTCCGGCGGTCAGGCGGCCCGGGCCGGGCTGGCCTCGCTGCTGCTCAGCCGCTACGACGTCTTCCTGCTCGACGAGCCGACCAACGACCTGGACCTGGCCGGCCTGGAGCGGCTGGAGGAGTTCGTCACCGGGCTGCGCGCCGGCACGGTGCTGGTCAGCCACGACCGGGAGTTCCTCGCCCGCACGGTGACCCGGGTGCTGGAGCTGGACCTGCACCAGCAGCAGGTCCGGCACTACGGCGGCGGCTACGCGGGCTACCTGGAGGAGCGCGAGGTGGCCCGCCGGCACGCGCGCGAGGACTACGAGGAGTACGCCGACACCCGGGCCGGCCTGGAGGCGCGCGCCCGCACCCAGCGGGCCTGGATGGAGAAGGGCGTGAAGAACGCCCGCCGCAAGGCCACCGACAACGACAAGATCGGCCGTAAGTTCCGCGCGGAGGCGACCGAGAAGCAGGCGGCCAAGGCCAAGCAGACCGAGCGGCTGATCGAGCGGCTGGAGGTGGTCGAGGAGCCGCGCAAGGAGTGGGAGCTGCGGATGGAGATCGCCGCCGCGCCCCGCGCCGGCGCCGTCGTGGCCTCGCTGCGCGACGCCGTCGTACGCCGGGGCGACTTCACCCTCGGCCCGGTGACCCTCCAGATCGGCTGGGCCGACAGGGTGGCGGTGACCGGGGCGAACGGCTCCGGAAAGTCCACCCTGCTCGCCGCCCTGCTGGGCCGGCTCCCCCTCGACTCCGGGCACGCCGCGCTGGGCCCGGGTGTGGTGGTCGGCGAGGTGGACCAGGCCCGGGGGCTGTTCCTCGGCGACGTGCCGCTGATCGACGCGTTCGGCGCCGCCGTACCGCAGCTGTCGCCGGCGGACGCGCGGACGCTGCTGGCCAAGTTCGGCCTGCGCGCGGGGCACGTGCTGCGGCCGGCGGCGACCCTGTCGCCGGGCGAGCGGACCCGGGCGGCGCTGGCGCTGCTCCAGGGGCGCGGGGTGAACCTGCTGGTGCTGGACGAGCCGACGAACCACCTGGACCTGCCCGCCATCGAGCAGCTGGAATCGGCGCTGGCCAGCTACCCGGGCACGCTGCTGCTGGTCACCCACGACCGGCGGATGCTGGACGCCGTGGCGACCAACCGGCGGCTGCGGGTGGCCGCCGGACGGATCGCCGAGGATTGATCCGTGCCGACCCGCCGGTGGCGGGTGAGAATGACTCCATGCTCAAGTGGGAGTACGCGCTGCTGGTCCGCCGCCGCCAGGCGGCCACCACCGACGTCGGCTGGGAGATCGTCTTCGTCTGGTACGGCCCGGATGGCTCCATGGTCGACGTGACGCCCTACGGCGACACCGCGCTGGCCCACCTCAACCGGGCCGGTGACCAGGGCTGGGAGCTGGTCGCGATGAGCGAGGACCCGTCTCTGCCCGGCAACAGCGAGCTGCACCGCTACCACCTCAAGCGGCCCAAGCCGGCCGCCCCGCCGCCCCGGCAGCGGATCCGTGGCGGCGGACGCCCGAGGCGGACGATCGGCGGCTGACCGGCCGCACCGCCCGGGGCGTTCGGGGTATAACGGGCGGGGATCCGGGTAACGGCCGGCGGGAGGTGGCCCGGATGGTCGCGCTGGCACAGAACCCGCCCTCGGCCGAGCGGCTGCGGGCGGTCGACGGATTCCTCGCCGAGGCGTGGGTCGACCAGGCCCGGCACGACGACCGGCTGCGCGACCTCGCGGTCGAGGTGCGCTTCGACCGGGGGGTGGCCCACCTCAGCGGGGAGGTCGCCCGGCAGGACGAGCTGCGCCTGGTCCGGGACCGGGTCGGCCGCCTCGCGGGGGTGCTCGGCGTCTGGTGCCGGGTACGCGTCGGCGGGCGCGACCCGGTGGTGGTCGACCTGGGCTGCGGCGCCACCAAGCAGTGGCCGGGCAACCTGGGGCTGGACCTCTTCCCGGCCCCGGGGGTGGACGCGGTGGCGGACCTCTCCGGCTCGCTGCCGCTGGCCGACGACTCGGTGGACGTCTTCTTCGCGGTGCACATCCTGGAGCACCTGATCGACTTCCTGCCGCTGGTCGACGAGTGCCACCGGACGCTCCGGCCGGGCGGGGTGCTGCACGTGATGAGCCCGTGGTGGCGGCACGTGAACGCCGTCGCCGACCCGACCCACGTCCGGCTGCTCGACGTGCAGACGGTCAAGGGCATCTGCCTGCAACGCCCGCCGGGCACCCCGCGCTGGTACCCGCTGCACGTCGGCTGCGACGGCGCCTCGATCTTCGCCGACCTCACCCCGCTGCCCCCGGACGCCGACGGCCCCACCCCCGCCCACCTGGCCCGCTTCTTCGACTGACCCCCGGAGGGGTCAGCGGCCCAGGGTGCTCTCGCGGGGGGCCAGGCGCCAGGGGGCGGAGAGTTCCCTCGGCGGTGCGGTGCGGTCACCGTCGATGCGGCCGGCGAGCAGTTCCACCGCCAGCCGGGCGATGCGCTCCTTGTCCGGCGCGATGGTGCTCAGGGTGGGCACGGAGAAGCGGCCGTCCTCGATGTCGTCGAAGCCGGCCACCGCCACGTCCTCGGGGACCCGCAGGCCCGCCTCGTGCAGGGCGCGCAGGACGCCCAGGGCGAGGGTGTCGTTGAAGCAGAAGACCGCGTCGGGGCGTACGCCGGACGTCAGCAGGCCGCGCATCGCGGCGGCGCCGTCCGCGCGGTGCCAGGCCGGCGCGGGCGCCACCAGCCGCTCGTCGTACGCGAGGCCGGCGTCGGCGAGCGCGGCGGTGTAGCCGGCGAGCCGGAGCCGGGCGCTGGCCCCCTCGGGGGTGCGCTGCGAGCCGATGGCGGCGATCCGGCGGCGGCCGAGACCGGCCAGGTGGGCGGTGATCTCCCGGGCGGCGCCCACGTTGTCGATGCCGACGTGGTCGGCGGGACCGTGGTCGACCCGCTCGCCGAGCAGCACCATCGGGGTGCCCGCCAGCCCGGTGAGGTCCTCGGCGGTGAGCGCCAGCGGGCTGAAGATCAGCCCGTCGATCAGGTGCTCGGTGATGCCGGACGCGACCACCCGCTCCTGCTCCCGGCCGCCGCCGGTCTGGTCGATCAGCACCGTCCAGCCCAGCTCGGCCGCGGCCGTGACGACGTGTCGGGCCAGCTCGGCGAAGTAGGGGATGTCCAGCTCGGGGACCGCGAACGCGATGACCCCGGTGCGCCCCTTGCGCAGGTTGCGCGCGGAGAGGTTGGGCCGGTAGTTCAGCTCGGCGATGGCCTCCTCGACCCGGGCCCGGGTGTCGGGCCGGACGTGCACGTAGCCGTTGACCACGTTGGAGACGGTCTTCACCGACACGCCGGCCCGCTCCGCCACGTCCTTGAGCCTGTGCCGCACCACGTCGCCCTCCCCCATGGGCGCACTTTACCGCGTAGGGGCCTCTTTACAACGTTGCTTACAACGTTGTACAAACCAGGAGCACCAGGTGACCACGGTCACCCGGGACCGGCAACGAGGAAAGGTGGCAACCCTTGCGGACCGCGCAGCTCACCATCGACCCGGCCTTCGCCGTCGGACCGGCCGACCGGCGGCTCTTCGGCTCGTTCGTCGAGCACATGGGCCGCTGCGTCTACGGCGGGGTCTACGAGCCCGGGCACCCCGCTGCGGACTCGCGCGGGCTGCGCGGCGACGTGCTGGAGCTGACCCGGGAGCTGGGCGTCTCCGTGGTCCGCTACCCCGGCGGCAACTTCGTCTCCGGCTACCGCTGGGAGGACGGCGTCGGCCCGGTCGGTGACCGCCCCCGCCGGCTCGACCTGGCCTGGAAGACCATCGAGACCAACGCCTTCGGGCTCGACGAGTTCATGACCTGGGCCGCCGAGGCGGGCGTCGAGCCGATGATGGCCGTCAACCTCGGCACCCGGGGCGTGCAGGAGGCCTGCGACCTGCTGGAGTACACGAACCATCCGGGCGGGACCCAGCTGTCCGACCTGCGCCGCAAGCACGGCGCCGAGCAGCCGTACGGGGTGCGGCTCTGGTGCCTGGGCAACGAGCTGGACGGCCCGTGGCAGGTCGGCCACAAGACCGCTGACGAGTACGGCCGGCTGGCCGCCGAGACCGCCCGGGCCATGAAGATGATCGACCCGTCGATCAGCCTCGTCGCCTGCGGCAGCTCCAACCGGACGATGTCCACCTTCGCCTCCTGGGAGGCGACCGTGCTGGAGCACACCTACGAGCACGTCGACTACATCTCCGCGCACACCTACTACGACCCGTCCGACGGCGACCGGGCCAGCATCCTGGCCTCCGCCGTCGACATGGACAACTTCATCCGCGAGGTCGTCGCCACCGCCGACCACGTGGCCGCCAAGCAGCGGCACCGGCGGAAACTCAAGATCTCCTTCGACGAGTGGAACGTCTGGTACCAGTCCCGCCTCCAGGCCGACCTGGACCGGCGCGGCTGGGTCGAGGCACCGGCGCTGATCGAGGACGACTTCACCGCCGTCGACGCGGTGGTGGTCGGCGACCTGCTGATCACCCTGCTCCGGCACGCCGACCGGGTCGGGGTGGCCTGCCAGGCCCAGCTCGCCAACGTCATCGCCCCGATCCGCACCCGCACCGGCGGTCCCGCCTGGCGGCAGAGCATCTTCCACCCGTTCGCGCTGACCGCCCGGCACGCCCGCGGCACGGTGCTGCGTACCGAGCCGGTCGGCCCGACCTACGAGACGAAGCGGTACGGCGAGGTCCCGGTGCTCGACACGGTCGCCGTGCACGACGAGGAGACCGGCGAGCTGACCGTCTTCGCGGTCAACCGGGGCGACACGGACCTGGAGCTGCACCTCGACCTGCGCGGCCTCGCAGGACTATCCGCTTCATCCCACCTGAGCCTCGCCGCCGGGGACGACCCGACGGCGACGAACACCGAGGCCGAGCCCGACCGGGTGACGCCCCGGCAGCTGCCCGACCCCACCACCGACGGCGGCCGGTGCTCCGTGCGCCTTCCGGCCGTCTCCTGGAACGTGCTGCGCTTCTCCCCCGTCGGTGGCTGACACCGCACCGGTCCTGAGCAGGCACACTTCATCCCGTCCCCCAAGGAGCAGAATCCCCATGATGCAGAACGAAATGAGCCGGCGGCGCCTGCTCAGCCTCGGCCTCGGGCTCGGCGCCGCGGCCTCGCTGACCCTGGCCGGTTGCGGCGGTGGCGACGACGACGCGGGCCCGGCGGCCGGCAACGGCGGCAAGGACTACACCGGCCCGAAGGTCGACCTGAAGCTGTGGAACGGCTTCACCGGCGGCGACGGCGACATCTTCAAGGCGCTGGTCACCCAGTTCAACACCGAGCACCAGAACATCGCCGTCTCGATCGCCACGTACCAGTGGGAGGACTACTACAACAAGCTCCCCGGCGCGGCCTCCAGCGGCGCCGGCCCGGACATCGCGGTCATGCACATGGACCAGCTCGCCACGTTCGCCGCGCGCGGCGTGATCACCGAGCTGGACGACGTCGCCAAGACCCTGGAGCTCTCCGAGGGCGACTTCGCCCCCACCGTCTGGAAGGGCGGGCTCTACAACTCCAAGCGGTACGGCATCCCGCTGGACATGCACCCCCTCGGCTTCTACTACAACAAGGGGGTCATGCAGAAGGCGGGCCTGGACCCGAACAAGCCGCCGACGACGAAGGACGAGTACACCGCCGCGCTGACCGAGCTGAAGAAGTCCGGCGTGCAGGGCTTCTGGGTCAGCCCGTTCCAGTTCACCGGCGGTATGACCTTCTACTCCCTGCTGCACCAGTGGGGCGGCAGCGTCTTCGACGCCGAGGCCACCAAGGCCACCTTCAACTCCGACCAGGCCGTCGAGGCGTGCACCTGGCTGACCGACCTCATCAAGCAGGGCCACTCCCCGGCCAACGTCGGCCAGGACGCCGACTACCTTGCCTTCAAGAGCGGCAAGAACGCCTTCAACTGGAACGGCATCTGGCAGATCAACGACCTGAAGAAGAGCCCGGACATCCAGTGGGGCGTCGCGCCCCTGCCGCAGATCGGCACGCAGCCGGCCGCCTGGGCGAACTCGCACAACTTCACGATCGTCAAGCAGCGGGCCAACGACGCCAACAAGGTCTCGGCGGCGAAGGTCTTCATCAACTGGCTCAGCCAGCACTCCCTCGACTGGGCCAAGGGCGGCCAGGTCCCGGCCCGCAAGGCCGTGCGGGACAGCGCCGACTTCAAGGCGCTGGCCGAGGTCAACGCGCTCGCCCCCGAGCTGGAGTACGCGGCCTTCCCGCCGGCGGCCCCGGGCCTCGGTGAGGTCATGACGACCTTCTACAACTCGTTCAACGAGGCGGCGCTGGGCAAGAAGTCGCCCAAGCAGGCGCTGGACGACGGGGTGGCCAAGGCGAACAAGCAGCTGGAGGACAACCGCAAGAAGTACGGGAGCTGAGTTCCCGTGGCGGACGTGATCGAGGCGGGGGCGGCGCGCGACGGCGCGCCGCCCCCGGCGGCCGGTGCCACCCGTCGGGGCGCCCCCGCGCGCCGGGCCGGGCGGGCGACGCCGTACCTCTTCCTCGCCCCGTACCTGCTGCTGTTCGGGGTCTTCGGCCTGCTGCCGATCCTGCTCGGCCTCTGGCTCAGCGTGCACCAGTGGGACTTCCAGCTGCCCAACCGGCCCTTCGTCGGGCTGGACAACTACCAGGAACTCTTCTCCAGCGACTCGGCCGTCTACGGCGACTGGTGGCAGAGCGTCCGGGCGACGGCGATCTTCACCGTCTTCGCGGTGCCGCTGCTGGTGGTCGTCCCGCTCGGTCTGGCGCTGCTGCTGAACCGCTCGTTCCCGGGCCGGACCTTCTTCCGGGCGATCTACTTCGCGCCGTACGTGCTGGGCGTGGCGGTGATCGGCCTGCTCTGGCGGTTCCTGCTCGACGCCAACCTGGGCCTGGTCAACCGGCTCGCCGGGATGGTCGGGCTGCCGGCCGACACCCCCTGGGTGACGGACGTGCCGTGGGCCTGGGTCTCGCTGGTCGGGGTGACGGTGTGGTGGACCTCCGGCTTCAACGCGGTGATCTACCTGGCCGGGCTCCAGGACATCCCGCAGGAGCTGTACGAGGCGGCGAAGGTGGACGGCGCGAGCGCCTGGGAACGGTTCCGCCACGTCACGCTCCCCGGGCTGCGTCCGGTGCTGCTCTTCGTGATCACCACGACCGTGCTCGCCTCGGCGAACGTGTTCGGTCAGTCGTTCCTGATCACCCAGGGCGCGCCGGGCACGGAGACCCGCACGGTGGTCTGGTTCATCGTCGAGGAGGGGCTGCGGGACAACGACGCCGGCCGCGCCGCCGCCATGAGCATCGTGTTCGCGCTGATGCTGGCGGTCGTGAGCATCGCCAACTTCCGCCTCTTCCGCTACCGGGAAGACTGAGGGGACCGCCATGACGACGCCCACGCGCACCACGCGCGCCCCCGCGCCGACCAGCGCCGGCGCCCCGGCGACCGGCCGTGCCCCGGGGACCGCGCTGCGCCGGACCGCGCTCTACGCCACCCTGGTCGCGCTCGCCCTGGTCTTCCTGCTGCCGCTGGTGTGGATGGTCATCACCTCGCTGAAGACCTACACCGGGGCCCAGCAGATCCCGCCGACCTGGCTGCCGGACCCGATCTCCGGGTACGGCTACGAGCAGATCCTGAACAACGCGGCCAACCCCGTGCTGCGCTGGTTCGCCAACAGCATGCTGGCCGCCACCGCGCACGCGCTGCTGGTGCTGGCGACCGCCTCGATGGCCGCGTACGCCCTGGCCCGGATGCGGTTCCGCGGCCGTGGGGTGCTCTTCGCGCTGATCGTCGGGACGCTGTTCATCCCGCCGACCTCGCTGATCATCCCGAACTTCCTGATCGTCGACGAGCTGAACTGGATCGACACCCTGAGCGTGGTGATCGTTCCCGGGGCGGCGAGCGCGTTCGGGGTGTTCTTCCTGCGGCAGTTCTTCCTCTCCCTGCCCCGGGAGCTGGAGGAGGCCGCGGTGCTGGACGGGGCCAACCAGTGGCAGATCTTCTGGAAGGTGGTGCTGCCGCTGTCCAGGCCGGCGCTGGCCACGCTGGCGGTGCTGTCGTTCCTCACCAACTGGAACGACTTCCTCTGGCCGATCTTCGTGCTGTTCAGCCCGGAGACGCTCACCCTGCCGCCGGGCCTGGGCCTGCTCCAGGGCTCCTACGTCACCGACTACCCGGTGATCATGGCGGGGGCGGTGCTGGCCAGTGTGCCGGTGCTGATCCTCTTCGTGCTCGCCCAGCGGCACATCATCCAGGGCGTCTCCCGCAGCGGGCTTAAGGGATGACGGTCGGGACGACCCGGCGGCGCGGCGCGGCGGCGGTGCTCGCCGCCGCGCTGCTCGCCGGTTGCGGCGGTGGAGAAGAACCTTCGAGCACGGGAGACGACGCGCGCATGTTCACCAACCCGGTCGTACGCACCGACGCGCCCGACCCGCAGGCGATCCGGGTGGACGACACCTGGTACCTGTTCCACACCAACGCCGGCGGCCGCAACGTCCCGGTGCTCACCTCCCGGGACCTGGTCGACTGGACCCCGGCCGGGGACGCGCTGCCGGAGCTGCCGGCCTGGGCGGACGCCGGGAAGACCTGGGCGCCCGAGGTCATCGAACTGGCCCCGGGCCGGTTCGTGCTCTACTACACCGTCGCCGGGCGCGAGTCGGGGCGGCAGTGCGTCGGGCGGGCCGTCGCGGGCGCGCCGCAGGGGCCGTACCGGGACGACTCGACCGGCCCGCTGATCTGCCAGGCGGAGCTGGGCGGCGCGATCGACGCCAGCCCGTTCCGGGACGCCGACGGCAGCCTCTGGCTGCTGTGGAAGAACGACGGCAACGCCATCGGGGTGGACACCTGGATCTGGTCACAGCGCCTCTCGGACGACGGGCTGCGCCTGGTCGGCGAGCCGACGAAGCTGTTGAAGCAGACCGAGCCGTGGGAGGGCACCCTGATCGAGGGCCCGTTCCTGCACCGGCAGGACGGGAAGCTGTTCCTGTTCTTCGCCGCGAACGCCTACGACCGGGCCGAGTACGCGGAGGGCTACGCGGTCTGCGAGTCGCCGGCCGGGCCGTGCGTGAAGGCTCCGGAGAACCCGATCCTGAAGACCAACGAGGTCGCCTCCGGGCCGGGGCACGCCTCGATGGTGGTCAAGGACGGGCGCACCTGGCTGCTCTACCACGCCTGGCCGCCCGGCCAGGAGGGCACCGTCGACCCGGGCCGCCAGGTCTGGCTCGACGAGGTCGTCTGGACCGACGGCAAGCCGGTGGTCAAGGGCCCCACGGCGGGGCCGCAGCACAGGCCCTGACCGGGGACCTCTTGGAAGGCGGCCAGCCCGGAGGACCGCACGCCCGACCCGGAGACACCGACAGCGCGGCACCCGACAGGATCGGGTGCCGCGCTGTCCTCGTACACCAGGGAAAGCGCGACCGAACCGCGTCGGCGACCCCGGAGGGTTTCCGGGGAGCCCGGCCCGCGCAGGGATCAAGCCTGACCGCCCGGAGCGGGTCGGGCTCCCCGGAAACCCCATCCCGCGACCAACCGGATCAGACGGATGCCGGCTCCCGGGAGTCGGCGGACGAACGCCGGGCGAGGCGGTTGCGGCGGTAGCCGTAGCCGAAGTAGATCAGCACGCCGAGCAGCATCCACGCGGCGAACCGCAGCCAGGTCTCCACCGACAGGTTCAGCATCAGGTAGAAGCAGGCCAGCGCCGACACGATCGGCAGCACGGGGGAGAACGGCACCCGGAACGGCCGGTCCAGGTCCGGGCGCTTGCGGCGCAGGATCGGCACCGCGACCGAGACCAGCACGAACGCCGCGAGCGCGCCGATGCTGACCAGGTCGGCCAGGGCCGACAGCGGCAGGAAGCCGGCGAGCAGCGCGACCGCCACCGTCATGACGGCCGAGATCCGGTACGGGGTGCCCCAGCGCGGGTGCACCTTCGCGATCGACGGCGGGATCAGCCCGTCGCGGCTGATGGCGAAGCCGATCCGGCCCATCGCCACCAGGTCGACCAGGATCACGCTGGTCAGGCCGGCGACGGCGGCGATGGAGACGAGGATGCCGGCCCACTCGGCGCCGACCGCGTTGAAGGCCGCCGCGATCGGGGCGCCCCGGTCGATCTCGGTGTACGGCACCATGCCCACCACGACCAGCGAGACGCCGATGTACAGCACCGTGGAGATCAGCAGCGTGCCGAGCAGGCCGAGGGTGAGGTCCCGGCGGGGCCGCTTCGTCTCCTCGCCGAGGTTGGCGACCGCCTCGAAGCCGGTGTACGCGAAGAAGACCACCGCGGCGGCGCTGAGCACGCCCACGAAGCCGAACACCGAGGGTTCCAGGCCGAAGAGCGCCTGGGTGACGGGCTGCTTGATGCCGTCCTCGCTGCCGTCGGCGGGCTTCGCCGACGGGATGAACGGGGTCAGGTTGGCGGCCTTCACGAAGAACAGGCCGGCGGCCACGATGAAGACGCAGATGGCGACCTTGACCAGCACCAGCAGGTTGGTCACCCGGGCCGACTCGCGGATGCCGACGATCGCCACGACGCCGAGCAGCAGCACGATGCCGATCGCGCCGACGTTGACGACGCTGCCCTCCTCGCCGAACCAGGCGGTGGGCAGGCCGACGAGCTCGGCCAGGTAGCCGGACCAGCCGCGGGCCACCACCGCCGCGCCGAGGGCGAACTCCAGCAGCAGGTCCCAGCCGATGATCCAGGCGACGATCTCGCCCATGGTCGCGTACGCGTAGGTGTAGGCGCTGCCGGCGGCCGGCACGCTGGAGGCCAGCTCGGCGTAGCAGAGGGCGGCGAGCAGGGCGACCAGGCCGGCGATGGCGAACGAGATCACCACGCCGGGCCCCGCGCTGTCGCGGGCCTCGATGCCCGTGAGCGTGAAGATGCCGGTGCCGATCACGATGCCGATGCCGAAGCCGGTGAGGTCGCGGGCGCCGAGCCGGCGCTTCAGGCCGGGCCCGCCGTCGTCGCCGTCGGCCTCGCTCTGCGCGATCACGTCTCCGATCGGTTTGGTACGCAGCACGGACACCGTGGTCACCCCTCACACCGTCCGGACCACCCTGGTGGCGGCCGGTGACCGGCGATGCTACCCAGGGCGGACCCCCCTCAACCCCCACGTCTCGGGTCATTCAGGCCACCACCCGCCGTGTGCGCCCCGCCACGGCGCGTCCCGTGAGCCCGACCACAAAGGGGAGCCGGCGTCGACGGACGGATCGATCCCGCCCAGACTCTTGCGCAGAGCCCGTGAGGTGTGAAAATTTCCTACCAGCGGCAGATTGTCAACGGCGAATCTTGCCGTCTGTGCCGCGACGAACCCCTGACACGGGAGCCCCAACGAAGGGACACACCGCATGAAGGCAACTCGGCTCGGAGCCGCCGGGCTGGCCGCCGCACTGCTCGGCGCGCTCGTCGCCGCCACCCCGGCGAGCGCGGCGCCCGACGCGGCGACCACCGCCGCCTCCACCACCTCCTGCGTCACCGACCCGGCCACGCCGAAGCGGCAGTTCCGGGCCATGTGGATCTCCTCGGTCGTCAACATCGACTGGCCGAGCAAGGCGTCCCAGACCTCGCCGGACCGCGTCGCCACGCAGCAGGCCGAGTACCGCCAGCTGCTCGACCTCGCCGAGCGGCTCAACCACAACGCCGTGGTCGTCCAGATCCGGCCGACCGCCGACGCGTTCTGGCCGTCGCCCCACGAGCCCTGGTCGGAGTACCTGACCGGGGTCCGCGGCGAGAACCCGGGCTGGGATCCGCTGAAGTTCGTGGTCGAGGAGGCGCACAAGCGCAACCTGGAGTTCCACGCCTGGTTCAACCCGTACCGCGTCTCCATGCCCGCCCCGGGCGGCGCCGGCGCCGACATCAACCAGCTCGCGCCGAACCACCCGGTCCGCGAGCACCCCGAGTGGACCTTCGCCTACCCGCCGGCCGGCGTCGCCGGCAGCCGGCTCTACTACAACCCCGGCATCCCCGAGGTCCGCGAGTTCGTGCAGACCGCGATGATGGACGCGGTCAAGCGGTACGACGTCGACGGCGTGCACTTCGACGACTACTTCTACCCCTACCCGAGCGGCACCCACCAGGTGCCCGACGACGCCACCTTCGCGGCGCACAACCGGGGCTTCACGAACAAGGCCGACTGGCGGCGGGACAACATCAACCTGCTGATCCAGGAGATGAACGCCAAGATCAAGGCCGAGAAGCCGTGGGTGAAGTTCGGCGTCAGCCCGTTCGGCATCTGGCGCAACCAGTCGGCCGACCCGCTGGGCTCGGACACCACCGGCAGCCAGTCGTACGACATCATCTCCGCCGACACCCGCAAGTGGGTCAAGGAGGAGTGGATCGACTACATCGTGCCGCAGCTCTACTGGTACATGGGCCAGTACCCGGCCGCCGACTACACCCGGCTGGTGCCGTGGTGGGCGGACGTGGTCAAGGGCACCCGGGTGCAGCTCTACATCGGGCAGGCCGACTACAAGAGCGGTGACCCGGCGTACGGCTCGTTCTGGATGAACCCGCGGGAGCTGTCCAACCACCTGACGCTGAACCGGCAGTACCCCGAGGTCCTGGGCAACGTCCACTTCTCGGCCGTGCAGGTGCGGGCCAACCGGCTCGGCGCGACCGACATCTACGCCGCCGAGCACTACTCCCGCCCGGCGCTGATCCCGACCATGCCGCACCTGCCGAAGAAGCCGCTGCTCATGCCGGTGGTCACCAAGGCCGCGCGGCAGTCCGACGGGGTCCACCTGAACTGGCTCCAGCCGGCGGACGGCGTGGGCCCGCTCGGCACCGCCACGTCGTACGCGGTCTACCGCTTCGACGGGGTCGGCCTGGCCGGCCGGTGCGACTTCGCCGACGCGGCGCACCTCGTCGACACGGTCCGCGCCGACGCGGGCACCCGGAGCCAGTCCTGGGTGGACACCACCGCCGAGGCCGGCAAGCGGTACACCTACTACGTGACCGCGCTCGACCGACTGGCGAACGAGAGCCCGGCCAGCCCGCCGGCGTTCGTCCGCTGACGTCCCACCGAATGCCCCGGGTGCCCCTGGCACCCGGGGCATTCGTCTGTTTCGACGCCTGTCACCAAATGTCGGCGGGCACCGCACCCCGCGGAGCCATTCATGATCGACACTGTTCGGCACTCCGGTGACCCGCCGGTAACCCCCGTCCCGCCCGCACATCCCCCGCGGAGGTACCCGTGCCCAGACGCCTCACCACCCTGCTCGCCTCGGCCGCGCTCACGATGCTCTTCGTCTTCGGGGTCTCCTCCCCCGCCGCCGCCGTCACGACCTCGCAGAAGCTGTCCGTCCTCTCCAGTTGGACGCAGACGAGCGCCACCAGCTACAACTCCTGGAACTCCGGCCGGCTCAACCAGGGCGCCTGGGCCGCGTACGGGTTCAACTGGTCGACCGACTACTGCTCGTCCAGCCCGGACAACCCGCTCGGCTTCAGGTTCAACCTCTCCTGCTACCGGCACGACTTCGGCTACCGCAACTACAAGGAGATGGGCCAGTTCTCGGCCAACAAGGCCCGCCTCGACGACGCCTTCTACGCCGACCTCAAGCGGGTCTGCGCCACGTACAACGCCGCCGTGCGGCCCGCCTGCACCAGCCTCGCCTGGACGTACTACCAGGCCGTCAAGGCCTTCGGCTCCCTCGCCGCCGTGCAGCAGGCCGACATCGACCGCGCCGCCCGGATGAAGGCCGACGGCGAGCGCCGCGCCGGCCTGCGCTGACCGACCCGTACCGCCCAGGGGTTCCGCGTCCCCGGCCCACCCGGGCGACGCGGACCCCGACCGCCGGGGGTGCCGTCAGGCGTGGCCGGTGTGGTGCCGGCGACGGTCCGGGGCGACGGACTGGCGGGGAGCCACGCGGGCGGGACCGGCGCCGAACCTCGCCGAGCCCACCGCCAGGTCCGGATGCTCGACCGCGAGGGCCAGCGCCGCCGCCTCCTCCAGCCCCAGCTCGGTCCCCTCGCCGTACGCGCCGTCGAAGGCCGCGTCCCCCAACTCCCGGCGCAGCTCCCCCTGCCGCTGCGCCCAGTAGCCGCCGTAGATGCCCGGGGCGCAGCGCATGCTCGCCCGGGTCGCCCCCGCCGCGCCGAACAGGCGGGCCGCCGTCAGGCCGTCGCCGCCGGCCGCGCAGCGCACCGCCATCGCGTTCAGCGTGTCGCAGGCCCGACCGTGGAAGCCGTGGCTCATCCGCGACCGCAGCGCCACCTGGAGGTGCTCGTGCGCGGCGACCAGGTCCCCGCGCGCCAGGGCGACCATCCCGAGCAGCATGTCGACCGAGCGGCGCCCCCGCTCCACCGGGCGGGCCGCCTCCACCGGGCGGGCCGCGCCCAGCAGCTCCGCCGCCTCGTCCAGGGCGCCCCGCCGCCAGAGCAGCTCGGCCAGGCTGAACACCCCGAAGAGCGCGTCGCCGAGCACCTCCTGGCCGGACGCCCAGTCGATCACCTCGCGGCAGATCCGCTCCGCCTCCGCGAACTGTCCCATGTCGACCAGCGGGGCCGCCCGCCCGGCGAGCACCCGGGCGAGCAGGCCGGCGTCGCCCGCCTGCCGGGCCGCCGCCTCCGCCCGCTGGGAGTAGCGCAGCTCCTCGCCGAACTCACCGTCCCCGCCGGCGTGCAGCGAGTGCATGTGGTACGCCGCCGCCAGCTCGGCCTCCGGGATCCGCTCCCCCGTCTCGGCGATGCGCCCGTACAGCCGGAACAGCCAGAGCCGCCCCTCCCGGGCCAGGCCCCGCTCCCGCCACCACTGGTCGAGTCCCCCGGCCAGCCGCAGGCCGGCCCGGGCACTGCCGCCGGTGGCGCACCAGCGCAACGCGGCGCGCAGCTCGCCGGCGAGCGGGTCGAGAGCGTAGAGCGACAGGGTCACCGGCCGCCCGTCCGGCCCCAGGTGGGCGCGCTCCAGCGCGTGCGTCGACCACGCCACGTGCCGGTTGCGGGCCGACCGCTCCTCCCCCGCCTCCACCAGCCGCCGCGCCGCGTACGCCCGGATGGGGTCGAGCATCCGGTAGGTGCTGCCCGAGGCGTGCGGCTCCGCCAGCACCATCGACTTGTCGACCAGCACCGAGAGCGGATCGAGCGGGTCGTCGCCGAGCAGCCACTCCACCGTCGCCAGGTCGACCGGGCCGGCGAAGACCGCCAGCCAGCGCAGCAGCCGGGCGGCGCGCGGCCCCAACGTGCGGTACGACCAGGTGACCGTGGCCTGCATGGTCAGGTGCCGTTCGGTGGCGGAACGCTGCACCGCCCGGACGGCCAGGCTGGGCGCCACCATCCCCACGGCCGCCGCCACCAGGTCCACCGTGTCCTGCCGGTCCGGCTCCACCGGGCGGTCCGGGTCCTCCCGGCCCGCGTCCAGGGTGCCCAGCACGTCGTCGAGGCGCTCGGCGAGCTGCCCGACGGAGAGCACCCGCAGCCGGGCGGCGGCCAGCTCTATGGCGAGCGGCAGCCCGTCCAGCCGCCGCACCACCCGCCGCAGGTCGGCCGACTCGCCCGGGTCCGGCGGCCGGCCGCCCCGGGCCGCCGCCGTCCGGTCCAGCAGCAGCGCGACCGCGTCGCTCTCCGCCCCCTCCGTCGGCGGGTCGACCGACAGCGACGGGATCCGCCAGACCACCTCGCCCGGCAGGCCGAACGACTCCCGGCTGGTGGCGAGCACCCGGACGCCCACCCCGCCGGCGAGCAGCCGGGAGATCACGTCGGCCGAGGCGGCCGGCTGGGCGTCGCAGGTGTCCAGCAGCACGAGCATCCGGCGCGCGGCGGCGTACTCGACCAGCGTGTCGACCATCGGGCGGCCCGGCTCGGGACGCAGACCGAGCACGGCGGCGACCTCGAACGCCACCAGACCCGGGTCGGTGACGGCGGCGACGTCGACGAACCAGACACCGTCCGGGTGGGACTCCACCAGGTCGACGGCGAGCTCCACGGCCAGCCGCGTCTTGCCCGCACCACCCGCGCCGAGGACGGTGACCAGCCGGTGCGCCTCCACCAGCCGCCTCAACTCGGCCCGCTCGGCGTGCCGGCCGACGAACGAGGTGACCGGGGTCGGCAGGTTGTGCGCGCTCGCGTCGGCGGTGCGGGGCCGCGGGAACTGCCGCTCCAGGCCGGGCGCGACCAGTTGGTAGAGCCGCTCCCGGTCGTCGAAGCCGCGCAGCCGGTGCAGGCCGAGGTCGTGCAGGGACGCGTCGGGCGGCAGCGGCTCCGCGTGCCGCGCCGTCGCCGCCGAGCAGAGCACCTGCCCGCCGTGGGCGGCGGCGGCGATCCGGGCCGCACGGTGCACCTCCGGGCTGACGTACTCGCCGTCGCGCGGCTCCGCCCAGCCGGTGTGCAGCCCCATCCGGACCCGGGGCACGGCGTCGGCGGTGGGCCACTCGTGGCTGGCCAGCGCCCGCTGCGCGGTCAGGCAGGCGGTCAGCGCGGCGGTCGCGTCGTCGAAGGCGAGGAAGAACGAGTCCCCCTCGGTCAGCAGCTCCGCGCCCTCGGTTGCGGCGATCGTGCGACGCAGCAGGCGGCGGTGCTCCCGCAGCACCGGCGGATAGTCCGGCCCGAGCAGCTGGGCCAGCCGGGTGGAGCCCTCGATGTCGGTGAAGACGAAGGTCACCAACCCGCTCGGGAGATGGATCCGTGGCGACATGGTGGAACCTCCGCCCGTGACGTCGGACTCATGCTGCCTGATACCGGACCATCACGCATCGTGAGAACGGTCGGGCCCGGCCCGACTACGGACCCACCGGTCAGCAGCCGCAGCCACCGCCGCAGCAACCCCCACCGGCCGGCGCCGGCGCGCCACCGGCCGCACCGCCGCCGCCCCGGCCGGTGACCGCGACGGTGGAGAGGAGCTTGACCGTGTCGGCGTGCCCCTGCGGGCAGGACGCCGGCTCAGCGGCCTGCGCCATCGGACGGTTGACCTCGAAGGTGTCGCCGCAGGCGCGGCAACGGAACTCGTACCGGGGCATGGCACCAGGGTACGACCGGTCCTGACGTACGGGGGGACATGGGTGATACTCAACTTGTGGCGGACGGCGAGGACAGGACGACCCTTCGGCCCCTGCGGCCGGCGGCACCGATCGACGGACCGCTCGCGGGTTCCGGCGCCGCGCCCGAACCCGCGACGCGGTTGCCCCGTCCCCGCCGCCCCTGGCTGAGGTCCACGGCCGCCGGCGACACGAGACCGGCCGCCGACACCACGCCCGCGACGGAGCCCACCGCCGAGGCGAAGCCGGCCACCGGAACCAAGCCGGCCACCGGGCCCACCGCCGACGCGAAGCCGGCGGAGAAGGCGACGCCGGCCGAGAACGCGAAACCGGCCGCCGACGCGAAGGCGGTCACCGAAACCAGGCCGGCCACCGAGCCCTCCGCCGCGACGCGGCCGGTGGAAGAGGCGAAGCCGGGCGAGAAGGCGACGCTGGCCGAGAAGGCGAAGCCGGGCGACGGGCCGGCCGCCGACACGGAGCCGGCCGAGAACGCGAAGCCGGGCGACAGCGCCGGCACGGCCGCGAAGCCGGACGACAGCGCCGGCCCGGCCGCGAAGCCGGGCGGCGGGACCGCCCCGGGCACGAAGGCCGGCGGCGCGGCCGGGGCCCCGACTACCGGGTCCGGGGCGAAGACCGGTGACGACGCCGCCGCGGCTTCGGTCACGGGCGCGGGCGACCTCGCGGAGACGAAGGTCGACGTGCCCGCCACGAAACCGGCCACCGGGCCCCGGCGCCGCCGGGTGCAGTTCGCGCACGCCGTACGCCGGCCGCCGCACCGCGTCGCGATGGCCGCCGCCCGCGCCACCCGCGACTGGTCGCGGCGGCCCAGCGGCCGGCTCACCCTGCCCGGCGTGTTCCTGCTCGCCCTGGTCGCGGCGACGGCCGCGGCGGGCGCGCTGCTGGTGCCCGCGACGGCCCGGGGGCCCCGTCCGGTCGCGGTCGACGCCACCTCCGTCGCGCCGACCACCGTTCCGCAGGCCCCGCTGCCCGGCGGCACGCCGCTACCCGGCGGGACGGTGCTGCCCGGCGGCACGCTGCCGCCCGGCCCGCCCCTCGGCGGGACCACCGGCCGGCCGGCCGACGCACTCGCCGGCTGGGCCGCCGAGGTCGGGCCGAAGGTCGGCATCTCGCCGGTGGCCATGCAGGCGTACGGCTACGCCGAGGTGGTGCTCGCCCAGACCAACCGCAGCTGCGGGTTGAGCTGGACCACCCTGGCGGCCATCGGGTTCGTCGAGTCGGGACACGGCCAGGCCAACAACGCCCGGCTCGGCCAGGACGGCAAGGCGCTGCCCGAGATCATCGGTCTGCCGCTGGACGGCAACGGCGGCCGGATGCGCATCGCCGACACCGACCGCGGTGTGATGGACAAGGACCCGGTCCTCGACCGGGCGGTCGGGCCGATGCAGTTCATCCCGACGACCTGGCAGGAGATCGGGGCCGACGCCGACAACGACGGCGTGAAGGACCCGCACGACCTGGACGACGCCGCCCTCGCCGCCGGCAACTACCTCTGCAAGGGCGGCCGGAACCTGACCATCCCGGCCGACTGGTGGAACGCGATCCTGTCCTACAACGACGTCCGTCGGTACGCCCAGGACGTCTACGACACCGCCAACCGTTACGGACAGGCCAGCCGCACGTGAAGTGATCGTCCGCATACATTGGAGGACTGGACACTTCCCCCGGGCAGCCGTTAGCGGCAAGCTAGACGGGTGATGGTGCGCGAGTGGGACCCCAGGACCGCGTCGTCCGCCGAGATCGCGTCGCTGCTGGACACGCTGAACGCGGTCCTGGCGGCCGATCTGCCGCAGGATCCGCCGTGGCGGGAGAGTTCCATGCGGGAATACCTCGCCGAGGTGATGCCCGGCGAGCGGCGGATCTCCTGGGTCGCCCAGGCGGAGCAGGCGGCCGACGGCAGCCCGGGGGCGATCCTGGGCCACGTGCACGTGCTGCTGCTCGGCGACATCGGGGTGCTTGAGGTGCTGGTGCACCCGTCGGAGCGGCGCACGGGCCTCGGGCGGGACCTCGTCCTGACCGCCGCCCGGCGGGTCTACCAGGAGGGCTTCCAGTCGATCGGGGTGGAGGTGGTCGGCGACACGCCGGCCGTCGCCTTCTACGAGTCGCTCGGCTTCTCGAAGGAATACGTCGAGACCCGCAGCGTGCTGGACCTGTCCGGCGTGGACTGGGCCGAGCTGTCCGAGATGGCCACCGGCATCAGCGCGGGCTACCACCTGGAGTTCCACCCCGGCGGCCCGCCGGACGAGCTGATCGAGGCGTACGCGCGGGCCAAGGCCGAGGTGCGCGACGTCGAGGATGGCGAGCTGCGCCCCAGCTCCTACGACCCGCAGCGGCTGCGGGACAGTCTGGACTGCCTGCACCGGCGGGGCATGAAGCCCTACATCGTGCTCGCCCTGCACGAGCAGACCGGGGAGGTCGCGGGGCTGACCGAGGTGGTCGTGCCGGCCCAGCATCCCACCCGCGCGGACCAGTACGACACGATCGTCGTGCAGGACCACCGGGGCTACGGCATCGACCGGGCGATCAAGGCCCGGATGCTGATGGAGCTGCGCTCGGCGGAGGCGGAGCTGACCGAGGTGCAGACCTGGAACGCGCAGGCCAACGAGGCCATGCTCAAGGTCAACGCCGAGTTGGGCTACCGCCCGGACCGCGAATGGTGCGAATACAGCATCGACGTGGCCGAGCTGGTGCACCGCCTCGACGCCGGACGCTGACCGGAACGTTCACTAATCCGTCCGCTGGGGGATGGACGGCGGTCAGCACCGACCCTTAACGTGCGTTAGTTCCCCGTCCACCCATCGTGGAGGCCCCATGCGCCCGCGCCGCACTCTTGCCGCGCTCGCGACCGCCACCGCCGCCGTGACCGTCACGGCCGTCGGCGTCGCACCCACCGCGGCCAGCGCCGCGCCCACCGACCTCTTCATCTCCGAGTACGTCGAAGGCTCGTCGAACAACAAGGCGATCGAGCTGTTCAACGGCACCGGCGCCGCCGTCGACCTGGCCGCCGGCGGCTACCAGCTCCAGCTGCACTTCAACGGCTCCACCACGCCGACGAACCTGGCCCTCACCGGCACCGTCGCGGCCGGCGACGCCTTCGTCCTCGCCGCCGCCTCGGCCGCGCCGGGCATCCTGGACCGGGCCGACCAGACCACGAGCGCCAGCCTGTTCAACGGCGACGACGCCATCGTGCTGCGTCGGGGCGGCACCGTGCTCGACTCGATCGGCCAGGTCGGCGTCGACCCGGGCACCGAGTGGGGCGCGGGCGTCACCAGCACCGCCGACAACACGCTGCGCCGGTCGGCCGCCGTGACCTCCGGCGACACCGACCCCTCCGACGCGTTCGACCCGGCCGCGCAGTGGACCGGCTTCCCCGTCGACACGTTCGACGGCCTCGGCACGCACACCGTCGACGGCGGCGGCCCGGTGGACGCGCCCGCCGCGCTCGCCTGCGGCCCGACGCTGGTGACCTCCGCCGGCACGGCGGCCACCCGGGAGGTCACCGCCACCGACGCGGACGACCGGATCGTCGACCTGGCGGTCACCTCGGTCAGCCCGACCCCGGCCACCGGCTCCGTCAGCCGCTCGGCGGTCACCCCGGCCGACGCGGTCGGCGGCACCGCCCGGGCCACGGTCGCCACGAGCGCCGACCTGGCCGCCGGGGCGTACACCGTGGTCCTGACCGCCACCGACGCGGACGGCGGCACCGCCACCTGCACCCTGTCCGTGCAGGTCACCCGGGAGCTGACCGTCGGCGAGGTGCAGGGCCCGACCACCGACGGCGAGTCCGGCCCCGCCGACCGGTCGCCGCTCGCGCCAGCGTCCGGCAACGGCACCAGCAGCACGCTGTACGACGTGCGCGGCGTGATCACCCAGCGCACCCTGGCCCGCGACTCGTCGGGCCGCGACCAGCACGGCTTCTTCCTCCAGAGCCGTTCCGACGCCACCGACGGCGACCCGACCAGCTCGGACGGCATCTTCGTCTTCATGGGCTCGTTCACCTCGCTGATCGGCGGCTACGTGCCGACCGTCGGCGACGAGGTGGTGCTGCGCGCCCGGGTCTCCGAGTACTTCAACTTCACCCAGCTCTCCGGCGCGTCGCTGGTCCGCCGGATCGCCTCCGGGGTGGACGTGAACGCCGAGGTCGAGGTGACCGACGCGGTGCCGCCGGTCGAGGTGGCGGCGGCGCAGCGCTTCTTCGAGCGGCACGAGGGCGCCCGGCTACGGGTGCGGGCCGGCAGCGGCGCGGTGAGCGGGCGCAACGTCTTCGCCTCCACCGCCGACGGCGAGATCTTCGTGATCGACCGGGACGACCCGCTGCTCGACCGCGCCGACGCGTACGCCCGCCGGGTGTTCCGGGACGCACACCCGCTGGACAACGACCCGGGCCGCCGCTTCGACGACGGCAACGGGCAACGGATCCTGCTCGGCAGCATGGGCGTCAAGGGCAGCACGGGCGACAGCGGCGCGCTGCTCCCGCCCGCGCGCACGTTCGACACGCTGACCGCCGACGCGGTCGGCGGGCTCTACTACTCCTTCGAGAAGTACGGCGTGCAGGTCGAGGCCGCCGCGTTCACCGGCGGGGCCGACCCGTCGAAGAACAACCCGCCGAAGCCGGCCAACCGGTCGGAGGAGGTCGCGGTCGCGACCTACAACGTCGAGAACCTGTACGACTACCGCGACGACCCGTTCGACGGCTGCGACTTTGCCGGCAACGCCGGCTGCACCGGGGTGCGCCCGCCGTTCGACTACGTCCCGGGCAGCGAGCAGGAGTACCGCGAGCAGCTCGCCGCGCTGGCCGACCAGATCACCGCCGACCTGCACTCCCCGGACCTGATCCTGGTGCAGGAGGCCGAGGACCAGGACATCTGCTCGGTCTCCGGCGGCGCGCTGGTCTGCGGCAGCACGGACAACGCCGACGGCGCGCCGGACAGCCTCCAGGACCTGGCGCTGGCCATCACGGCCGCCGGTGGCCCGGCCTACCAGGCCGCGTACGACCGCACGGGCGCGGACGCCCGGGGCATCACCGCGGCGTTCCTGTTCCGCACCGACCGGGTGTCGCTGGCGGCGCCCACCGCCGGCGACCCGCTGCTGGGTTCGGCGCCGACGGTGCGGTACCGGGGCGCGGGGCTGCCGGGCAACGCGGACGTGCAGAACCCGAAGGCGCTCAACGCGGTGCTCCCCGCCGACGTGGACACGTCCACCGGCAAGGACGGCGACAACGTCTTCACCCGCGCCCCGCAGCTCGGCAGGTTCACCGTCGCGGCCGCCCCCGGCTCCGCCGAGCGGTACACGCTGTGGGCGGCGAGCAACCACTACTCGTCGGGGCCGGACAGCCGGGTCGGGCAGCGCCGGGAGCAGGCCGCGTACGGGGCCGCGATCGTCACCGCCATCGAGGCGTCGGACCCGCACGCGCGGGTGGTCTACGGCGGGGACCTGAACGTCTTCCCCCGCCCCGACGATCCCATCGCCACGGCGGCCGACCCCACCCCGTCGGACCAGCTCGGGCCGCTGTACGAGGCCGGCATGCGCAACCTCTGGGACGACCTGCTCGCCGACGCGCCGTCGTCGGCCTACTCGTACAGCTTCGAGGGGCACGCGCAGACGCTGGACCACCTGTTCGTCAACGGCGCGCTGCACCGGGACCTGGTGCAGGTGCGGGCGGCGCACGTCAACGCCGACTGGCCGGCCGACCACGCGGCCGACGGCAGCCGGGGCTCCAGCGACCACGACCCGCAGGTGGCCCGCTTCCGCTCCCGGGCGTCGTTGAGCGTCAGCGACGCGTCGGTGGTCGAGGGGGACCGGGGCAGCCGGCCGCTGACCTACACGGTCACCGTGTCGCGCCCGCTGTCCCAGCCGGTGCTGCTCTGCGCCGCCACCTACGGCACCACGGCTCAGGCAGGTGCCGACTACGACCCGTACGTCGGCTGCAAGGTCCTGGCCGCCGGGCAGACCTCGCTGGCGTTCCCGGTGGCCGTGCACGGTGACCGGAAGCGGGAGGCGGACGAGAAGCTGAACCTGGTGGTGGCCGGGGTGCCGGGCCTGCGCCTGGCCGACCCGCTCGCCGTGGGCACCATCACCGACGACGACTGACGTCGCACCGGAGCCCGTCCCGACGGCCCGCCGCCCAGGAGTTTCCCGGGTGGCGGGCCGTTCGCTCACCTCGGGAAGCGTGGGTCGGGCAGCCGCGGCGGTGGGGGTACGCGCGGCGGCGGGGGCACGCTGCGGTACTTCGCCACCCGCACCTCCCACTGGCTGCGCCGCCGCATGGCGTCGCGGACCCTGCGGTCGCGGTAGAACGTCTCCGGCGGGCGGGCCAGCCCGTAGATGTCCGCCCACCACTCGCCCGGCTCGGGGTCGAGAATGGTGTCCAGGTGCGAGGGGTAGCGACGCCCCGCCCCGTCCCGGGTGTCCTGCCAGTCCCGCATCGGCTTCAGCACCCGCCCGAACTCGTCGACGACGGCCAGTCGGAACCCGGCGACCCCGATGATGCGGCGCAAAAGCAGGATGCTCGGCACCAGCCGGCCCGCCTCGATCCGCCCGACGGTGGAATGGTTCACCCCCGCCCACCGGGCCAGCTCCCGCTGGCTGAGGCTGGCGTACCGCCGGACCGCCCTGACGATGCCCGCGGCCGGCCACGGGGTGTCGAACGGCTCGGTCAGCATCACGGGCCGCTCACGCGATCCCGCCGCCTGGTCGGTGACCGCCGCCCGGTCGACGCGCGACGGCCCGGCGGAGCCCGACAGCCCGGCGGGAGCGGACGGCCCGGCGGGAGCGGACAGCCCGGCGGGAGCGGACAGCCCGGCGGGAGCGGACGGCCCGGCGGGAGCAGACAAATGGTCGGAGCCAGGCAGTTGGTCGGAATCCTGGGACCGGTCACGTTCCGGTTCGGCGGGAAGCTCGGTCATCCTGTGACGGTCCCGGCCGCGACGCCTCTCCCGCAATCCCGCCCGCTCCGCCTGTGGACAACTCAACCGCCTGTGGAAAACCAGCGACGGGTCCTGCCCGCTACACCCGGGAACGCCCCAGCACGGTAACGCTGCGTAACAGGCGCAACGCCTCGGCCATTCGCTACGCTGAGTAATGACAGCCTCGGGCCTGAAGGGGCCTGCATCACCGCCGACGACGTCGACAGCGCCCTGACCTGCGAATCCAGCGCTAAGCCCTCTCGGGGCCAACCAACCCTTGCGCGCCCTTTGCTCTGCATTCCCATACGCACCAGGCACGCAGGGTTGCCGGTGCGCATCAGGATGCAGAGCAAAGCGTCCGAAGGGCGGTGGCACTCGGGGCACAGGGCGAGCACTCAGCGTTACGGGTGAACGCCTGCTGCTGACGTACGAGCCGGGTTTCTGCTCGAAGCCGGCGACCAGCGCCGACGCCCGCGTATGCCAGCGACGACGACAGCGACCAGCACCAGCACCAGCCCTTCGACCTGGACAACGAGCGGGCAGGTGAGGATCCGGCGAGTGCCCTGGAACGGGCGACGGCGGAGTGGGCCGGCTCAATCAGAGCACTGCCCCTCTGCCCCGGACGCGTCAGAGCCCCGAAGTGGCCGGACCAGGTAAGGCCGCGCCAGCCAGGTGAGGTCGGGCCAGGCCGCGCCAGCCAGGTCAGGTCGGGCCAGGTTGGTCGGCCAGGCCGAGTCAGTAGCGCTGGCGGAGGAGTCCGGCGGCCTCGACCGCCCAGTAGGTGAGGATGATCTGCGCGCCGGCCCGACGGATCGAGGTGAGCGTCTCCATCATCACCCGCTCCCGGTCGATCCAGCCGTTCGCGGCGGCCGCCTCGACCATCGCGTACTCGCCGGAGACCTGGTAGGCCGCGACCGGGACGTCCACCGCCGCGCGGACCGCCGACACCACGTCGAGGTACGGCAGTGCCGGCTTGACCATCACCATGTCGGCGCCCTCGGCGACGTCCAGCTCGACCTCGCGCAGCGACTCCCGCAGGTTGGCGGGGTCCTGCTGGTAGGCGCGGCGGTCGCCCTCCAGGGCCGACTCCACCGCGTCCCGGAAGGGGCCGAAGAAGGCCGAGGCGTACTTGACGGCGTACGCCAGCACGGCCACGTCCTGGTGGCCCGCGGCGTCGAGCGCCCGGCGTACCACGGCGACCTGGCCGTCCATCATTCCGGACGGCCCGACCACACCGACCCCGGCGGCGGCCTGGGCGACCGCCATCTCGGCGTACGCCTCCAGCGTGGCGTCGTTGTCGACGCTCCCGTCGGGGGCGAGCAGGCCGCAGTGACCGTGCGAGGTGAACTCGTCCAGGCAGAGGTCGCTCATCACCACCGTGGCGTCGCCCACCTCCGCCACGACGTCGCGGATCGCGACGTTGAGGATGCCGTTCGGGTCGATCCCGCCGGACCCGGTGGGGTCCCGCCGCTCCGGCACGCCGAAGAGCATGATGCCGCCGACGCCCGCCTGGACCGCCTCGGCCGCGGCCTTGCGGAGCGAGTCCCGGGAGTGCTGGAGCACCCCCGGGAGCGACGCGATCGCCCGCGGTTCCGTCAGCCCCTCCTTGACGAACATCGGCACGACCAGCTCGGCCGGGTCGACACGGGTCTCGGAGACCAGCCGTCGGATGGCCGCGTTGCGGCGCAGCCGGCGGGGCCGGATCTCGGGGTACGGCATCACGGACCTCCTGCTACGACTACCGGAACCTCAGGGCGGTCGGCCCCTGCACCTTCGAGCCACGACGCTGCTTCGCCGGCATGGCGGCGAGCTTCTCGCGCAGCTCGACTGCGTAGGCGGCGAGCGCCTCCACCAGATCGGGGACCGAGGCGTGCTGCGGCTGGACGTCGACCCGCAGGCCGAACTCCGTCGCGGTCTCCGCCGTCTTGGGCCCGATCACTGCAACGACCGTACGGGCGTGCGGCTTCCCCGCGATACCCACCAGATTGCGCACCGTCGAGCTGGACGTGAAGAGCACCGCGTCGAAGCCACCCGACTTGATCGCGTCCCGGATCTCGGCGGGCGGCGGGGCGGCCCGGACCGTCCGGTAGGCGGTCACGTCGTCGACCTCCCAGCCGCGCTCGGTGAGCCCGGCGGCGAGGGTCTCGGTGGCGATGTCGGCGCGCGGCAGCAGCACCCGACCGACCGGGTCGAGGATCTCGTCGTGCGGCGAGAACTCGGCGAGCAGACCCTCGGAGGACTGCTCCCCGGACGGGATCAGCTCGGGCTGGATGCCGAACGCGCGAACGGCGTCGGCGGTCGCCTCACCGATGCAGGCGATCTTGACGCCGCCGAAGTGCCGGGCGTCGAGGCCGTGCTCGGCGAACTTCTCCCAGACGGCGCGGACCGCGTTGACGGAGGTGAAGATCACCCAGGCGTACCGGCCGTCGACCAGGCCCTTGACCGCCCGCTCCATCTGGGCCGGGGTCCGCGGCGGCTCGACCGCGATGGTCGGCACCTCGCAGGGGATGGCCCCGTACGCGCGCAGCCGCGCACTCATCACGCCGGCCTGCTCCTTGGTGCGGGGCACGAGGACCTTCCAGCCGTACAGCGGCCGGTTCTCCCACCAGCTCAGCTTGTCCCGCTGGCCGACGCCCTCGCCGACGGTGAGGACCACCCGGCCGGTGAAGCCGAGCGCCGCCGCGACGAACGAGTCGACGGTCGAGGTGGTGGTGTACTGCGTCTCGCCGGTGCCGTCGCCGGTCACCCCGACGCCGGTGGTGCCGTCCACCCCGGCCGCGAGCAGCCCGTCGCGGATCGCGGCGAGGTCACCGGCGTCCACGGCCAGGGCCAGCGAGCCCCGCCCGACGGCCGCGGCCAGCGCGTCGAAGTCCAGCGCGCTGACGTCCTCGACGTCGGCCGCCGTCCGTACGCCCGGCAGCGGCACGCCCGCGTAGGTCGCCACCCCCTCGGCCTGGCCGACGCCGGGGACCACCTCGAAGTGCGCGGCGGTCCGCGCGACAGCCTGTACCTCCTTGACGACCGACTCGTGGCCGAACGGGTCGCCGGCGACCAGGTGCACCGCGTTCAGCCCGGAACGGGCCGCCGAGATCAGCACCTTCGCCACGTCACCCGGCGCGCCCTCCGCCGGAGTGAACTGGGCGTCTTCCCTGGCCTGGGCGCGGACGGCGTCGAGCAGCGACTCGGGGACTCCCCGGTCGTACACCACCTGGTCGGCGTCGACCAGGGCGTCGTGCGCCCGGCGGGTCAGCAGGCCCGGGTCGCCGGGACCGGCCCCGACGAAGGCGATGCGGCCTACGGGCTTACGGGTGCGGGTCATTCTGTGCTCCCAAATTGCTGGGTCCCCGGGCCGGCGTGTCCATCATGGCCGAGGATCGAGTCGGCGCCGAGGTCGAGGAGTTCGGCGGCGAGTGCCTTGCCGATTTCCGCCGCGTCGGCGAGCGTTCCGGTGCGGGACAGCCGGAGGTCTCTCGTGCCGTCCGGACTGATCACCGCCCCGCGCAGATAGATCTCCTGGACGACATCGCCCTCGGCACCCGAGCCGGTTGGCTCGCCTTCGGCGACGACGGCGTAGGCGGCGACCGGAGCGGAGCATCCGGCCTCCAGGGTGGCCAGCAGCGCCCGCTCCGCGGTGACCGCGGCGTGGGACGGTGCGTGGTCGAGCACGGCGAGCAGCTCGACCAGGTCCGTGTCGTCGACCCGGCACTCCACCGCCAGCGCGCCCTGGGCGGGCGCGGGCAGCATCAGCATCGGGTCGAGCGTCTCGGTGATCGCGTCGGTACGCCCGATCCGGGCCAGCCCGGCCCGGGCCAGGACGACCGCGTCGAGGTCGGCCTCCGGGCCGAGCACCCGCGCGAGGCGGCTGTCGACGTTGCCGCGGATCGGGGTGACCTCCAGCTGCATCCCGAGGGCGTGCAGCTGGGCGATGCGGCGCAGCGCGCCCGTGCCCACGGTCGCGCCGGAGGGCAGCTCGGTGAGCGTCCGGCCGTCCCGGGCGACCAGCGCGTCCCGCGGGTCCTGCCGCGTCGGCACCGCCGCGATGTGCAGCCCGGCCGCCGCCGCGGTGGGCAGGTCCTTGTAGGAGTGCACCGCGAAGTCGATGGTGCCGGCGGTCAGCGCGTCGCGCAGGGCGGAGACGAAGACGCCGACGCCGAGCCGGTGCACCGGAGCGGACGAGCGGTCGCCGGCGGTGACCACCTCGACCAGCTCGACGGGCCGGCCGGTGGCGGCGGTCAGGGCCTCGGCGACGTGGCCGGACTGGGCCATCGCCAGCTTGCTGCCCCGGGTACCGAGGCGCAGGGGCGTGCTCATCGCTCACCTCCGATGGGCGGGACGTCGACGGAACCCGTCGACGGTGGAATGTCGGCGTGCCCGAACGGCGGCGGGACGTCGGCGAGGCCGAACGGCGGCGCGGCGTCGCCGGCCACGATGTCGGGGACGTTGTCGACCGGGGACGTCTGCGGCACCTGGAGGTCGAACAGCTCGCGCAGCAGGGCCGCGTACTGGTCGCCGCCGGGTTCGGCCGCCAGCTGGCGCACCCGCACGGTCGGCTGGTGCAGCAGCCGCTGCACGACCCGGTGCACCGTCCGGGCCACCTCGGCGCGCTGGTCGTCGGTGAGGTCCGGGCGGCGCTGGGCGAGCCGGCGCAGCTCGGCGCCGACCACGTCGTCGGCGCGGCCACGCAGGGCGGCCACCGTGGGCGCCACGTCGGCGCCACGCAGCCAGGTGAGGAAGGCGTCGACCTCGCCGGCCACGATCCGCTCGACGGCGGCGGCGTCGGCGGCGGCGGGTCCGTCGGCGAGCAGCGTCGCCATCCGGTCGATGTCGATGACCTCGACGCCGGGCAGCTCGGCGACGCCGGCCTCCACGTCGCGCGGCACGGCCAGGTCGAGCAGGACCAGCGGCCCCCGGCCGGGGTCGCGCCCGGCGAGCGCCCGGGTCACCACGTCACGGGTGAGGACCGCTTCGGTGGCCGCGGTGGCGGCCACTACGATGTCCACTGTGGAGAGAACGGTGGTCAGCTCCGCCATCGGTGCCGCGCTGGCCCCGTACGCCTCGGCCAGCCGGACGGCCCGGTCGGCGCCCCGGTTGGTGACCGTGAGCGGCCCGGCACCCAGCCGGGACAGCGTGGCGACGCCCAGCGAGCCCATCGCGCCCGCGCCGACCACCAGCGCGGGACGGCCGGCGAGGTCGCCGTCGAGGTGCCCGGCGGCCAGCTCCAGCGCGGCGGTCACCACGCTCTGGCCGGCCCGGTCGATCCCGGTCTCGGCGTGCGCCCGCTTGCCGACCCGCAGCGCCTGCTGCATCAGCTCGTGCAGCAGCCGCCCGGCGGTGTCGGCCCCGGTCGCGGAATGGTAGGCGTCGCGGAGCTGGCCGAGGATCTGCGCCTCGCCGACCACCATCGAGTCGAGCCCGGCGGCGACCCGGAAGACATGGTCCACGGCGGCGGCGTCGAAGTGCACGTAGAGGTGGTTGGCGAGCGCGGCGGGCTGGCAGCCGGCCTGCTCGGCCAGCACCGCGCAGATGTCGCCGAGGCCGCCGTGGAAACCGGACACGGCGGCGTAGATCTCCACCCGGTTGCAGGTGGAGACGAGCACGGCCTCGGTCACGTACGGCTGGGCGACCAGGCGGTCCAGGGTGCGGGTGAGGTCCGCGGGGCCGACCGCGAGCTGCTCCAGCGTGGCGACGGGAGCGGTGCGGTAGGACGCGCCGACGACGAGCAGTTTCACGTGCCTATCGCCTCCTGCGGGTCGGTGACGGCGAGCCCCCCGGGCAGGGCGGTGAGGGCGGACCCACCGGTGGCGGGCAGCGCGGTCAGCGATGCCTTGCGGTGCTCGTGGAAGGACAGGATCTGCAGCTCGATCGCGAGGTCGACCTTGCGCACGTCGACCCCCTCCGGGACCGAGAGTACGCACGGGGCGAAGTTCAGGATGCTCGTCACACCGACGGCCACGAGCTGGTCCGCCACCGCCTGGGCGGCCGGGGCCGGGGTCGCGATCACGCCGATGGCGATGGCCTCCTCGACGGCGACCCGGGGCAGCTCGTCGATGTGCCGGACGACCAGCCCGTTGATCTCCTCGCCGACCCGTGCGGGGTCGGCGTCGAAGAGGGCGGCGATCCGGAAGCCGCGGCTGGCGAAGCCGTCGTAGCCGGCGAGGGCGTGACCGAGATTACCCACGCCGACCAGGGCGACGGCCCGCCGCTGGGTGAGCCCGAGCACGTATTCGATCTGGTCGACCAGCAGCGCCACGTCGTAGCCGACGCCACGGGTTCCGTACGAGCCGAGGTGCGAGAGGTCCTTGCGGAGCTTCGCGGAGTTCACGCCGGCGGCGCTGGCCAGACCCTCGCTGGACACGGTCTCGTGGCCGGTTTCGGCGAGGTTGTGCAGGGCACGGAGGTATTCCGGGAGCCGCGCGACGGTCGCCTCCGGCAGATCCGGGAGCGCCGGTACGGCACCGGCGCGGCCGGGCGCGCCAGGGTGACGGTGCTGACTCATGAGACTCCGTGCGGTGCGATCCTCGGCCAACTCGCGCGGCCGGCCGTTTCGGGATCCCCGCTGGCGACCGAGATTGCCGGCTGTGCTAGCAGGGCGCGTCGGAACTACAGAGTAGGCGCTTGTGAAGGCGTGCACAAATCGCGATCTTGAAAGCTCGCGACCCGGCTTCACCAGCCCCTCCATTCCGCAAGATCGATCCGGTGGCCGCCGCCGGCCGCCGCCCGGCCCGCGGGCGACGCCGATGGCGCCGGCGCGCCGATTATTGCTCAATTAAGACTTCTCTGACCAATCACGCGGCCCACGGCTTGCCCACGATGCGGTCACGGTAGGGCCAGCCCTACGCCGGAGAGGCGGGCCGACGGGATGGGTCGGCCACCCCGCGCTGCCTAGCCTCTTGACATGACCGCCGTACCCGTCGCCGCCGATCATCCCGTGCCGGCGCCGACCATCTCCCGACAGCTCCTGCTGGACTCCGGCTACGTGCTGCTGGGCCTTCCGCTGGCTCTCGCCAGCTTCGTCGTCCTGCTGGTCGGCCTGGCTGCCGGGCTGGGACTGGTCGTGACGGTGATCGGCCTGCCGATCCTCAGCGGCACCCTCTACGCCGCCCGGGGCCTCGCCGACATCGAGCGTCTCCGCCTCCCCACCGTGCTGCACCAGGCCCGGATCCGCCCCCAGTACCGGCTCCCCGAGCCCGGCGCGAGCGCCTGGCGGCGGATCTTCGTGCCGATGGGGGACGCGCAGTCCTGGCTCGACCTGGCGCACGGCATCCTCAAGCTGATCGTGGCCATCGTCACCTTCGTGGTCACGCTGGTCTGGTGGGCCGGCGCCGTCGCCGGCACCCTCTACTGGGCGTACGACTGGACGCTGCCGCACGGCGACCCGGAGGACGTCGGCCTCCCCCAGCTCCTCGGCCTCGGCGAGTCGACCGTCGCCCGGATCGGGCTGCACACCGCGATCGGGCTGTTCTTCCTGATCACCCTGCCGATCGTGGCCCGGGGCTGCGCGCTGCTCCAGGCCGGCTTCGGCCGTGCCCTGCTAACGGGCGTGGCCGAGATGCGCAACCGGATCACCGTGCTGGAGGAGCAGAAGCGGGCCGCCGTCTCCGCCGAGGCGAGCGCGCTGCGCCGGCTGGAGCGGGACATCCACGACGGCCCACAGCAGCGCCTGGTCCGACTCGCGATGGACCTCAGCCGGGCCCGCCAGCAGCTCGCCACCGACCCGCAGGCCGCCGGGCGCACCCTGGACGAGGCGGTCACCCAGACCCGGGAGACGCTCGCCGAGCTGCGCGCCCTGTCCCGGGGAATCGCGCCGCCGATCCTGGTCGACCGGGGACTGCCCAGCGCCCTGGCGGCACTGGCCGGGCGCGGCCTGATCCCGATCGAGCTGCGGGTGGACCCGGAACTGGCCAGCCCGGCCGGCCGGCTCGACCCGGCGGTGGAGAGCACCGCCTACTTCGTGGTGTCCGAGGCGCTGACCAACGTCGCCAAGCACAGTCGGGCGACCGAGTGCCAGGTCACCGTGGCCCGGCACGACGGGCGGCTGGAGGTCGACGTCGACGACGACGGGCAGGGCGGCGCCCACCTGGCCAAGGGGCACGGGCTGGTCGGCATCGCCGACCGGGTCCGCGCCGCCGGCGGCCGGCTCTCCGTTGTCAGCCCGGCCGGCGGGCCCACCAAGATCCGCGCGGAACTCCCGCTGTGAGCCGCACGTGGTAGACAACAGGACATGCGAATCGTGATCGCGGACGACGCGGTGCTGCTCCGGGAGGGGCTGGTACGGCTACTCACCGAGCGCGGGCACGAGGTGGTGGCCGCCGTGGCCGACGGCGACGCGCTGGTGGTGGCGGTGGTGGCCCACCGGCCCGACGTGTCGATCGTCGACGTCCGGATGCCGCCGTCGCACACCGACGAGGGGCTGCGCGCGGCGGTGGAGGCCCGCCGGCTGGTGCCCCGCACCCCGATCCTGGTCCTCTCCCAGTACGTCGAGGTGTCGTACGCCGACGACCTGCTCGCCACCACCGGCGGCGGCGGGGGCGGCATCGGCTACCTGCTCAAGGACCGGGTGGCCGCGATCGACGAGTTCCTCGACGCGCTGGACCGGGTGGCCGCCGGCGGGACGGTGCTCGACCCCGAGGTGGTCGGCCAGCTCTTCGCCCGACGCCGGCGCGACGACCCGCTGCGCGAGCTGACCCCACGCGAACGGGAGGTGCTCGCGCTGATGGCCGAGGGCCGCTCCAACACGGCGATCGCCCGGACCCTGGTGGTCACCGACGGCGCCGTCGAGAAGCACGTCCGGAACATCTTCACCAAGCTCCAGCTCCCGCCCGACACGGAGCAGCACCGGCGGGTCCTGGCCGTGCTGGCCTACCTGCGCAACTGACCGGACGCCCGGCGCGACGCCGCGCGGCCGACACCGGTGCCCCCGGCCCGCCGCAGGACCCGACGCCACCTGCCGACCCGCCGACCTCGCACCGCGCCGTCCGCCCCGACCGGTCAGGGCAGCGTGGCCGCCAGGCTCACCGCCTCGCTGAGGGTGTCGGCGACCGGGTGGCCGGAGGCACGCAGCCGTGCCGCGTCGGTGAACCCGCCGGTGTAGAGGACGGCGCGGCCCCCCACCGACACGGCGGCGTCGGCGTCGTCGACGGAGTCCCCGATCAGCACCACGTCCCGGCCGTCCACGCCCAGCTCCGTCAGGTGCCGCCGGAGGGACTCGGCCTTGCGGTCCCCGCCGACGCTCGCCCGCAGCCCGTCCACCCGGACGAAGTGCCCGGCGAGCCCGTACGTGTGCACGGTCGGCACCAGCTCCTCGTGGAACCACATGGACAGCAGCGACTGGCTGCCCGGCCAGGCCGCCATCGCGACGGTGGCGTCGTGCGCCAGCTCGCAGGTCGTCAGCCCGGTGCGGTACGCGTCGTGGAAGATCCGGTCCAGCCGGCCGAACGCGTCGTCGTCGACCGCCCGGCCGAGCACCTCCGCGTAGTAGTCGGCGATCGGCCGGCGGAACCGCACCCGGTGCTCGTCGGCGGTCACGGCGGGCCCGCCGACGCTGGCGAAGGCGGCATTGGTGCAGTCGACCACCAGGCTCAGGTCGTTGAGCAGGGTGCCGTTCCAGTCCCACACCAGGTGGTTGCGCGCAGGGGTCATCAAAGCACCCTAACGCCTGGTGTCACAGCTGCGGCGTGGTCAGGTCCCGCAGCAGCCGCTCCTCCTCCACCCGCCAGTAGCCGTGCTCCTTGCCGTCGAGCAGCACCACGGGCAGCCGGTCGCCGTACTCGCGTTCCAGCTCGATGTCGTCGGTGACGTCCTTCTCGGTCCACCGGTCCCCGGTGACCGCCACCACCCGGTCCAGCGCCAGTTTCGCCTCGTCGCAGAGGTGGCAGCCGGGGCGGGTGATCAGGGTGAGTCGGGGCTCACGCATCGGTCTCCTCCGTCGTGCTGGCGCCGGCCGGGGCCGGCGGGCGGGTCTCCGGCGACGCCGCCGGGGACGGCACCGGGGCCGTCGGGGACGACGCCGTCCGGAGCAGGGTCTTGCGTACCTTGCCGATCACCGAGTGCGGCAACTCGTCGACGAACTCGACGGCGGTCGGGCACTTGAACCGGGCCAGGTTGCGGGCGCAGTGGGCGAGCAGCTCCTCACCGGTCACCGGACGTCCCGGTGCCGGCACCACGTACGCCCGGACAGTCTCGCCGGTCCGCGGGTGCGGCACACCCAGTACCGCCGACTCGGCCACCCCCGGGTGCGCGGAGAGCACCAGCTCGACCTCGTGCGGGTACACGTTGAACCCGTTGACCAGGATCAGCTCGCCGATCCGGTCCACCAGGAAGAGGTCGCCGTCGGAGTCGGCGTACGCCACGTCGCCGGTGGCCCACCAGCCGTCGGCGTCCGGGCCGCCCCGGCCGTCCGGCCAGTAGCCGGAGAAGACGTTCGCCCCGCGCACCACGACCTGGCCCGGATCGGTGCCCGGCGTGCCGTCGGAGAGGTCCAGCTCGTCGGCGTCGTCGTCCGGCTCGGCCACGCCGTCGTGCCACAGGTCGGCCCCGTCCGTCCCGACCAGACGCAGCTCGACGCCGGGCAGCGGCCGGCCGATCGAGCCGGCCTTCGGCTCCCCGCCGACCAGGGTGGAGGTCAGCACCGGCGCGGTCTCGGTCAGGCCGTACCCGACGTGCACCGGGCGACCGGCGACCTCGGTGAAGCGCGCCGCGACGGCCGGCTCCAGCGGTGCCGCGCCGCAGACCGCGACCCGGACCGACGTCATCGCCGCGGCGAGGGCGGCGGCGTCCGCCGTGGACCAGGCGGCCACCATCGACGGTACGCCGACCAGCACGGTGACCCGGTGCCGGGCGATCACGGCCAGCCCCGCGTCGGAACCGAGGTCGTCGACGAGCACCCCGGTCGCGCCATGGTGGACGACAGCGCCCAGCCCCGCGTTCAGCCCGTACGCGTGGAACAGCGGCAGCGCCAGCAGCACGGTGTCGTCCGGGCCGACGACGGGCGGGTCGATGCGGCCGACCTGCTCGTGGTTGGCCGCCAGCGCCCGGTGCGTCAGCATCGCGCCCTTCGGCCGCCCCTCGGTGCCGGACGTGTAGAGCAGCAGCGCCAGGTCGTCGCCGCCCCGGTCGGGGAACGGGTGCGCGGCGTCGGCCACCGGCGGCGCGGTGTGCACGGCGACGAGCGCGGGCAGGTCCCCGGCGGCGTCGCCGACCAGGTCGCGCACCCGCTCGGTGCAGATCAGCACCGAGGCGCCGGAGTCGGCCAGCACGTGCCGCAGCTCGGGGGCGGTGAGGCCGGGGTTGACCGGCACCGCGACCAGCCCGGCGCGCAGCGCGGCCAGGCAGCCCACCACGAAGTCCGGCGAGTTGCCGAGCGCGACGGCGACCCGGGGCGGGTGCGGGTCGGCGGCCCCCGGCGTCGGGCCGGGCCCGGCGGGTCGCACCCCGGTCAGGGCCGCCAGGGCGTGGGCGGTGGCCGTCACCGACGCGTCCAGTTCGGACCAGGTGATGGTCCGCTCACGCCAGTGCAGCGCGGGTCGGTCGCCGTGGGCGGCGGCCGCCCGGTGGAGCCGCTCGACGAGGGTCGAGGCGGAGCTGTCGGTTGCGTCCTGCACGGTGGCTGAGTCTGGCACAGCGCGGGGCCTGCGGGCCATGCCCGCCGGAGGCCGACGGGACACCCCGGCCGGCGGGAACGGCGGCCCGGACAAGTCCCGTCGACAGGACCACCGGCGGGTGCGGGCGTGACGGAACCGGTCCCGTCCACAGGACACGCCGGGCGGTGCCGGGACCGCCGGACGGTCCTGGGCCGACACCCGCGCCGCCGGCCCGCCCGATCCCGCGACGCACGCGCTGACCTGGAATTTCATTCGCGATCACGCGGTAATCCGAAAGTCAACCGCACACGACGGACAACCGGTCCGCCAGTTGTGCGACGCGGCGGGAAATACTTCCGCCCTGTGTAACGGACTTGCCACGCGTGGGTGACGTTGGCCCTATCATCACTCGGGTCGGCTCACCCCATTTGCCGTGAGTCGACACCCCTCAGCCCGAGGAGGCCCCCGTGCCTGTGAGCGCATTGGACCAGCACCTCAAGGGGATCTGCCGCCCGTCGGCACACCCCGAGCCAGCCCTGCCCGGCCGTCCCGGCCGGGCCACGACGGCGACGCGCCGACCGGCGTGGTCGGCCGGCGGGACGGAGGCGGCGCGGTGACCACCTTCGGATACGCGGAACGGCCTGCCGGCCTGACCAACCCGGCGATCCGCGGGCCGCTCAACGAACGGCCCGCCGCCCGGAATCCGCTGGACGACACGGGCAGCCTCGCCGTCCGAGGGGAGGGCACGTCGAGCCGGACCCGCAGCCGGCCACACCAGAACGAGCCACCGCCGCGCTCCGCGACACCGGGCGGCAACGCCAAGCCGGCCGGCGGTCGGGTCGCCGTGCCCCGGCCCACCATGCCGGCGCAGGGCCGCCGCACCACGGAGCCGGCCAAGGCTCCCGACGAGTCGGGGGCGGAGACGGCGGTGATCCCGGCGGTGCCGGCCGCCGCCGCGCCGGTCAACACCTCGACGGGCTTCCCCAGCCGCCCGGACCCGTCCGACCCCGCCACCGAGGTCTGGGCGCTGGTCGAGCGGGCCCAGGCCGGCGAGTCCGAGGCGTTCGGGCTGATCTACGACCGGTACGTCGACACCGTGTTCCGGTTCGTCTACTTCCGGGTGGGCAACCGGCAGCTCGCCGAGGACCTCACCTCCGACACCTTCCTGCGCGCCCTCAAGCGGATCGGCAGCTTCACCTGGCAGGGGCGCGACCTGGGCGCCTGGCTGGTCACCATCGCCCGGAACCTGGTGGCGGACCACTTCAAGTCCGGCCGCTACCGGCTGGAGGTCACCACCGGGGACGTGCTGGACGCCGACCGCGAGGACCGGGGCCCGGAGGGCAGCCCGGAGGCGGCGGTCGTCGAGCACATCACCAACGTGGCCCTGCTCAGCGCCGTGAAGCAGCTCAACCCGGAGCAGCAGGAGTGCATCGTGCTCCGCTTCCTGCAGGGCTTCTCCGTGGCCGAGACGGCCCGCACGATGGGCAAGAACGAGGGCGCGATCAAGGCTCTCCAGTACCGCGCCGTACGCGCGCTGGCCCGGCTGCTGCCGGACGGCTTCCAACCGTAGTCCCGGCCGGGAAGAACGCCGTGCATCGATCGATGTAGGCGCAGCTCCGTGACGTCGCGGACCCGTGACAGCGATCACTTTGCGTGATTTCGCCTCCGCCGGCCCCGTAACCCATGTCCGGTGCGGACCGTTTCTCCGGGTGCGACCGGTGGTGGCCCGGCATCCCCCGGGCCCCCGAGGCCCGGCAGCGCGGCCGGCCACGACCTTCGTCCGTGGTGTCACGCCGTCACCGGTCGCTGTCGAAGACAGCGGCCGACCGGCCGCGACCAGCGAGAGGAGGTGCCCGCGGTGGACAGCAACCTCTTCTCCCGTCGGCGCGCGGAGCGCTTCGCGCAGCTTCTCGACGAGGCCAACGGGGGCCGGCGACACCACGTCCGTTCCCGGGCCGACGACCAGTTGGCCGCGCTCGTCGCGGTGGGTCAGCGGCTGCCCGCCGCCCCGCCCGCCGTGGAGGTGGACCCGGAGTTCCGGACCGGGCTGCGGGCCATGCTGCTGGCCACGGCCGAGCGCGAGGGCATCGGTGCCCCGGCCGCCGTCACCGCCGAGCCGTCGTCCCGGCGCTCCGCCGCCGACGCCGGCCGCAACCGGCTGCTGCCGGCGGTGACCGCCCGCCGGGCCCGTGCCCGGGGCGCCATCCTGGTCGGCGTCGCGGCCGGTGCCGTCGCCCTCTCGGGGATCTCGGCCGCCAGCGAGAACGCCGTACCCGGTGACGCGCTGTACGGCATGAAGCGCTCCACCGAACGCGCCCAGCTCGCGCTGGCCAGCTCGGACGTCAGCCGGGGCCAGCTGTTCCTGGACTTCGCCCGTACCCGGCTCGCCGAGGCGGCCGCGCTGCGCGGCGACGAGGACGGCTTCAGCGCGGTGCTGGACGACATGGACGCCGACACCCGCCAGGGCGTACGCCTGCTGACCACCGCCGCGACGCAGCGCTCGGACCCGGCGGCCCTGGACGCGGTCAACTCCTTCCTCACCGGCCAGCGCCGGGCGGTCGGCGGGCTCCTCGACGACGCCAGCCGGGCCGACCGCGACCGCACCCGCCGCTCGCTCGCCCTGCTCGACGCGGCCCGCAAGCGCTCCGACGCGCTGCGCGCGGCGATCGCCTGCGGCCGGCCCGCACCCGTCGGCAGCGACGCCCTCGGCCCGGCCCCGGCCACCTGCCCCGGCGACCGCTGAACCGGCGTCGGCCGAACCGGCCGAGACGTCCGCGCCACACTTCTCCCCATGGACGGCCGTCCGCCACGCGCACCCGGATACCCTCGCGGAAGCACACGTCGCGCCGGTCCAGCGGAGGGAGGTCGCGTGGCCCGCAGCCGCAAGGTGACCGTCAGCACCGACGCCCACGGTCACACCGCCGGCTGGGCGGAGACCGACTTCGCGCCCCTCGCTCCCCCGGAACCCGATCCGACCGCGGCGGCCTTCTTCGACGTCGACAACACGATGATGCGGGGCGCGTCGATCTACTGGTTCGCCCGGGGCCTCGCCGCGCGCGACTACTTCACCACCGCGGACCTGGCCCGGTTCGCCTGGCAGCAGCTGCGGTTCCGGCTGCTCGCCACCGAGCACGCCGGCGACATGTCGCAGGCCAAGGAGGCCGCCCTCGCCTTCGTCGAGGGCTGGCGGGTGGACGACGTGGAGCGCCTCGCGGAGGAGATCTTCGACGAGCTGATGGCGCCCCGGATCTGGTCCGGCACCCGCCAGCTCGCCCAGCGTCACCTGGACGCCGGCGAGCGGGTCTGGCTGGTCAGCGCCGCGCCGGTGGAGATCGGCCGGGTGATCGCCGCGCGGCTGGGCCTGACCGGTGCGGTCGGCACGGTCGCCGAGGTCGTCGACGGCGCGTACACCGGCCGGCTGGTCGGCGACCTGATGCACGGCCCGGCCAAGGCGGAGGCGGTCACCCAGCTCGCCGCCGTCGAAGGGCTGGACCTGCGCCGCTGCACCGCCTACAGCGACTCGTGCAACGACCTGCCGATGCTCTCGATGGTCGGCCGGGGCGTGGCGGTGAACCCGGACGCGGCCCTGTTCAAGGAGGCCCGGCAGCGCGGCTGGGACGTCCGCGACTTCCGCACCGGCCGCCGCGCCGTCAAGATCGCCGTGCCGTCCACCGCCGCGGCCGGCCTGATCGCCGGGGCGGTCGGCGCCGGCCTGGCGCTGCACCGCCGCCGCCGCGACGGCTGAGCGGGCCGTGTCCGGGCCGGCCCGGTGCGGACGCCCCGACCCGCCTCAGTACGGGTAGCGGGCCGGGGCCGGAACGCCGCGCTGGCGCCGCAGCTCGACCGCCCGCTTCTCCTTGCGGATGATGGCCACGGCATACCAGGTGAACGCAGCCGACACCAGCGCCAGCGGGACGGCTCCCCAGAAGGGCCGGCCCTGCGCCCACGAGATGGGCAACGTCAGCGCCAGGGCCACGGTGAACGCGGTGAACACGACGGCGAGGACTCGCAGCCCGCCCACGGTACGCACCATGACGCCTGGTCCGCCCCCGACGAAGCCGACCTCCTCCGGCCGGTACAGGGTCAGCTCCCCGTCGACGGTGCGCATCAGACGCCACGCCTCCCCGCGCTCCCGAAGACGTTGGTACTCGGCTCGGGCGGCCTCGTCGCGAGCCGCCCGTCCGGCGTCGTCTGCGGTCACCGTCTCAGTCCTTCCGCCACCGGTGGCGCCTCTCGGTCGGCCCACCTCGCTCGGCACGCCCGCAGGCTGGGCGTATGCGAACCAACTGTGTCACGGGCTGCCTCCACGGCCGCCCGGCAGTGAGAGCAGCCACACCGAGGTCCGGACCGAGGCGTGCCGGGCAGGCGCCGGGGCAGCAGCGCTGCGACCAGTACGGGCAGCGTCCGGCTACGCGCCGTCCCCGACGACCGGGATCCGCGAGACGGGACCTAGGGGCCGAACGGGTCGGGGCGCCGCTCCAGCAACTGGTGCAGGGTCTGCTGGATGGTCTCCCGCACCTGGTCCGCGAGGTTGAACACGACCAGCGGGTCGTCGGCGGAGTCGATCAGGTGCGCGGTGGGGATCGGCGGGCAGAACTCGATCAGCCACTTGCTCGGCAGCGGCACCATGCCGAGCGGCCCCAGCAGGGGGAAGGTCGGCGTGACCGGGAAGTAGGGCAGCTTGAGCAGCCGTGCCAGGGGCTTGATGTCGGCGAGCATCGGATAGATCTCCTCGCCGCCGACGATGGCGACCGGCACGATCGGGGTGCCGGTGCGCAGCGCCGCCGAGACGAACCCGCCCCGGCCGAAGCGTTGCAGCTTGTAGCGCTCGGAGTAGAGCTTGCCGATGCCCTTGAAGCCCTCGGGGAAGACGCCGACCAGCTCGCCGTTGCCGAGCAGCCGCTCGGCGTCCGGGTTGCAGGCGACCGTCCCGCCGGTCTTGCGGGCGAGCTCGGAGACCACCGGCATCCGGAAGACCAGGTCGGCGCCGAGCAGCCGCAGGTAGCGGCGGGCCGGGTGCTGGTCGTGCAGCGCGGCCGAGAGGATCAGCGCGTCCAGCGCCACGGTGCCGGAGTGGTTGCCCACCACCAGACCGGCGCCCTCGGCGGGCACGTGCTCCAGGCCGGTGACCTCGGTGCGGAACCAGTCCCGGTAGAGCATCCGCAGCAGCGGGTGGAAGACCGCCTCGGTGATCTCGGGATCGAAGCCGAACTCGTCGACCTCGTAGTCGCCGGAGAGCCGACGACGCAGGAACGCCAGGCCCCTGGCGACCTTGCGGTCCCAGTGGTCGCCGGGCCGGTCCGGCACCGCCGGTCCGTTGGGTCCCGTGCCCGGCGCGCCGCCCGCCACGGTGGCCGGCTCGCCGGTGGCCCCGGGGTCGGGCTCGTCGGCGGTGGCCGGCGCGTCGCCCGCGACCGCCTCGTCGGTGGCGGACGTGTCGGGCTCGTCGGGCGTGCCGGGGTGGTGTCCGTTCGCCCGCGCGGGCTCCGCGTCCGGCGCGGCCACGGTCAGCGGTACGTCGTAGCGGCCGTCGCGCCGCTCCTCCGGCCCGTTCACGAGCCCTCCCGCACGGCCGCCCGGACCTGCCGGATCCCGTCCAGCACGAGCTGCTCCGCGACGGCCAGCTGGTCCCGGTTCACCACGACGCCGCCGTAGTGGGCGCGGATGAAGTCGTCGAAGGCGGCGGCGGTGGAGCGGGGCGTGAAGCCGTACTCCCGCTCCAGCCGGCTGGTGTCGACGACCCGGCCGTGCACGAAGAGGTCGACCTGGTCCAGGCCGTAGCGGCCGAAGCCGAGGTTGCGGGCGATCGCGGCGGCGCTGGAGAGGCCGGGCTCCAGCACCGGCACGGCGATCCGGCCGGCCCGGCGGATCGCCTGCGACAGGGAGAGCACGCCCGGCCCGGCCACGTTGTACGTCCCCGGGTGGTCCTCGACGATCGACCGGTGCAGCACCTCCAGCGCGTCGTCGAAGTGCAGGAACTGCAACCGGGGGTCCCGCCCGAACACGGTGGGCACCACCGGCCGGGAGAAGTAGCGGGTGAGGGTCGTGTCGGCGGTCGAGCCGATGAACGGCGCGAAGCGCAGCACGGTCGCGGTGACGTCGGGCCGCCGGCGGCGGAAGCCGCGCACGTACCCCTCGATGTCGAGGATGTCGCGGCCGAACCCACCGCGCGGCACCTCGCGCGGCTCGGTCTCCTCGGTGAAGACGGCCGGGTCGCGGAACGACGCCCCGTAGGCCGCCGTCGAGGAGCGGACCACGAGCTTGCGCAGCCGGGGGGCGCGCTGGCAGGCGGCGAGGAGCTGCATCGTGCCGATGACGTTCTGGTCCTTCATCGCCGAGCGTCCGCCGTGCTGCGGGTCCGGCGAGGTGACCAAAGCGAGGTGGACCACGGCGTCGACGTCGAGGTCGGCGAGGAGGCCGCCGAGCGAGCCGGCGTCGATGCGGACGCGCTCGACGCGGTCGAGCAGGTCGGCGACCTCGGCGCCGGGCTCGGGCTGGTCCACGCCGATGACCCGCTCGATGCGGGGGTCGGCCGCGAGCCGGGCGGCCACGTGCGCGCCGAGGTAGCGGCTGACCCCGGTGACGACGACGACCCCCGGGGCACCTGGGGTGCCACCGGGGGTCATGTCGCGCACCTTCCCCGGCAGGAGGGATCGAACCGGGAAATCCGCGGCGTGATCACCTGAGCCTCCGAGGGTCGACAGTTGGCAAGTGACGACGGGAGCCGGGCCGGGACCCGGCCCCGGTCACTTGCCGAGACGGCGACGCTGGACGCGGGTCTTGCGCAGCAGCTTGCGGTGCTTCTTCTTAGCCATGCGCTTGCGGCGCTTCTTGACCACCGAGCCCATACGAAAGCCTTTCGATGCAACGTGCGGGGCGACCGGATGACGCCACGGTGTGGCGTCGGCGACCGCTTGCGGACAACGGACCGGACCAGCGGGGTAAGCGGCAGGGCGCACCTGCGGTCACGGTCGGGGTCCAGGGTAGCCGGAGAGCGTCAGCAGGACCAACGCGCCCCCGTCGATGCCCGTTACGTCGCGCTCGGACGACGGCCCGCGGGCGGGTCAGGCGGTTTCCTGGAAGGCGCCCCGCAGGTATTCGTGCACCGCGTGTTCGGGCACCCGGAACGACCGGCCGACCCGGACCGCGGTGAGTTCACCGCTGTGCACCAGGCGGTAGACCGTCATCTTCGACACCCGCATCACCGTCGCCACCTCGGCGACGGTGAGGAACTTGACCTCCGACAGCCGTCCGTCGGACTGCGACCCGGCCATGGCTCACCGACCAATCCCATGCCCGGCGCGTGCCACCGGACGGGTTCGTCCCGCCCGGACCGGCGACGCGCGTGTTACCAGTACGGTAGCGGGACGGCTGTGACCGGCGCGATCCCTTCGTACAACTGATCATGATTCTCGCCGGTGTCCACCCGACCGGTCGGTTCGTTGTCGAACCTGTTGCGCCCGGCGTCCGATCGGTCCTCATCCGGGAACACTCCGCCCGGTCCGGGGCGGGTCGGGACCGCTGCCCGACGCTCCCGCAGGCCGCGACGGCCGGAGCCGGGGCCCGGCGCGGAAGGCGCCCGGTGGCTCCGGCGGCGCCACCGGAGCCACCGGGCGGGTGCCCCGGGCCGCTTCCGGACGCGGACCGGGGCTCCGCGCTGGGAGCGGACACCAGTGTGTCAGGTCGCCCGACGCGGCCCGACAGCGGTCGATCATGAATGCCGGGGCCGCCCGGACCGACACCAGCGGGGACCCACGCGCGCCGCCCGGCGCGTCAGCCGACCACGGCGCGGACGTACCCGACGCACTCGTCGTGCAGGGCGGACCAGGGTTCGCCGAGGACCCGCTCGGCCGCCTTGTCCACCGGCGTGCGCTCGTGCACCACGGCCGCGAAGAAGGCGAGCAGCCGCTCCGGGCCGAACCGGTCGACCAGGTGCCGGACAGCCAGGTAGGAGACCCCGTAGCTGCCGCTGACCCGGTCGGCCGGGGCGTCGTCGGCCGGGCTGAGGCTGTCGAGCCGGCCGTCCCAGCCGCCGCCGAGCAGGCGCCGCACCTCGTCCAGCCCGGCGTATCGGTCGATCGGCTCGCCGTCGGCGCCCGCGTACTCGGCCAGCCCCTCCACCAGCCACCAGGTGCCCTTGCCCGGGTAGCCCCGCTCGGGCAGGGAGGCGGCGTGGGTCAGCTCGTGCCGGAGCAGATCGTCCACCCCTCCGGCGACGAGCCCGTCGGCGTTGAGCACCACCTCGTGGTGGCCGCCGCCGACCGTGACCGCGTACCCGCCCGTCCACTTCGGCCGGCCGCCGCCGTACCAGCGCTGCCACTCGCCCCGGCCCGCGTAGAAGATCCGGTACCGGTCCGGTGTGCGGCCGTCCACCGCGTACGTGTCGGCGACCCGGGCGGCGGCCTCCGCCTGGGCCAGCAGGCCGGGCAGTTCCTTGCGCAGGGCGGCAGTGGTGGCCACGAGCGTACGCCGACCGACGGCCACGGCCAGCTCGCTGACCTCCCAGGGCCGGGTGCCGGTCTCGGCGGACCGGGACGGCTCCACGGCGAGCAGCCGGGGCCGCTCCCCCTCCCGCCACCGGGTGCCGGTCAGCACCGGGCTGGTGCGGCAGTCCGGCGTGACGAAGCAGTAGCGGAACTCGACCAGCAACCGCCACTCGCCGGGTCGGCCCTCCACCGGAGTGGGCAGGCCGTTGGCGTCGGCCTGCCAGGCGGTCACCCGCAGCGCGCGCAGCGCGGCGTACCGGCGGCGCAGGTCCGGATGCGCGACCGGCTCCGCGACCGCCAGGAACCCGGCACGGTCGCCGCCGAGCAGGGCGGCGGACTGCCGGGCCAGTTCCGCCGTCATGCGCTCACCGAGCCGGCGGGCGGCCGCGGTGGCGGGGTCGTCGGCCGGCGCGGCGGACGTCCCGGGGGCCGGCGGGTCACCGGCACGCACCAGGCCGGCCACCAGCGCCGCGGGCAGGCCGCAGGCCAGCACCAGCACGACCACCGCCAGCACCACCTCGAGCGGCCGGAGCCGCCGCGACGTCCGCGCGGGGCCCACCGCCGCCGGGACGGGCCCGACAAGCCCGTCCCCGGCCGCCGCGACAACCGGTGCGCCGGGAGCCGCCGGTCCGCCGGCGGCAGCAGTCGGTACGGGCGGCGCGGTCGGCGTGTCCACAACGGCCGGCACGGACGGCGCACTCGCCCCCGCCGGCACGGACGGCGCACTCGCCCCCGCCGGCACGGACGGCGCGCTCACAACCGCCGGCGCGGCGGGCTCGGCTCTCTCGGCGGGCTCGACCCCGTCGGCCGGCTCGGCCTCGGCAGTGAGCCCCGCCCGGTCAGCGGGCTCTGCCTCATCAGCCGGCTCGGCCTCGACGGTGGGCTCCGCGCGGTCGACGGGCTCGGCCTCGACAGCGGGCTCAGCCTCGACAATGGGCTCGGCGCCGTCAGCCGGCTCGGCCTCGACAGCGCGCTCAGCCTCGACAGCGGGCTCGGCCCGGTCAGGCGGCTCGGCCTTTGCTGTCGCGGTGGCCGGCGTGCCGTCCGTCACCGGTCGGCCGTCCGTGCCGGGCTGCCCGTCAGTCACCCGCCGAAGGGTACGACCATCGGGCCGCCCCGGCGACCACGGCCCGGCGAGCCACGCCGCCCGGCAGCCCCCGGGTGGTTCAGGCGGGGCGGCCCGTCAGGCGGAGCAGGGTGACGGTGACCGCCCACGCCACGACCAGCGCGACCCCGGCCAGCGGCAGCCCGCGCAGGGCGAGCATCCCGCCGCCCGCCACGAACCAGGCGGCCTGGAAGGCGTGCTTGCCCGCCGCCGGCAGCGGCACGCGGGCCTTCGGCGAGCCGAGGACGCCCCAGAGCGCGGCGAGCAGCAGCGGCACGGCGACGGCGGCGCCCACCCGGACCGGCGTCGCCGCGTCCAGGGTCCAGCCCCACCAACCGCCGACTGCCAGCACGGTCAGTTCCAGCAGGAAGAGCAGCAGCAGTCCCAGGGCCTTCACCGGCCTTCCCGCCGGGGCCAGGACCGCAGCGCGACGTCCAGCGCGGCGACCAGGTTGTCGAAGGAGGCGTCGACGGCGCGGGGCAGGCCGAACCCGCCGGCCGCCTCCAGCGAGACGAACCCGTGCAGGGTGCTGCGCAGCATCCGGGTCGCGTCGAGGGCGTCGTCGCCGTCGAGCCCGTAGCCCCGCAGTGCGGCCCGGATCGCCCCGACGGCCCGCTCGCCGGCGACGACGTGCTCCGGGTCGGTCGGGTCCGGCACCCGCTGGGTGGCCGGGTAGCGACCGGGGTGCCGGTGGGCGTACGCCCGGTAGGCGACGGCCACCGCCCGCAGCGCCTCCCCGCCGGCCCGGCCCGCGACGGCGGCGGTCAGTTCGTCGGCGAGTTCGGCGGTGGCCAGCGCGGAGAGCTTCTGGGCGAGCGCGTCGGCCCCCCGGACGTGCTTGTAGAGGCTCGGCAGCGCGACGCCGAGCCGGTTGGCCAGCGCGGCGAGGGTGAGCTGGTCGGCGCCGACCTCGTCGGCGAGCCGGGCCGCCTCGCGCACCACGCTCCCCTGGGTCAGCCCGGCCCTAGGCACCGGTGACCGCCAGGAACTCGGTGAGCTGGGCGGCGGTGCGCGCCGGCTGGTCGGCGTGCGGGTAGTGGCCGGAGTCGTCGATCATCCGCGCCTCGGCGGTGGCGAAGAGCCGGCGGGCCGCCCGTGCCCCGGCGCCCGGGTCGGGGAAGTCCGGGTCCTTCGTGCCCATCAGCACCAGCACCGGCTGCCGGACCTCGCGGGCGCGGGCGGTCCAGTGCGGCTCGGCCGGCGCGAGCACGCCGCGCATCGCCGCCATCCGGCCGGGCTCGCGCAGGGTGGCGACCATCGCCCTGCGGTACGCCGCGTCGTCGGCCGGCCGGTCGCACGGGAAGAGCGTGCGGTGGAACAGCCCGAAGATCCGGGGGCTGCGCAGCACGGCGGTCTGGATCACCCGCGTGAACGGGTTGAGCTTCGGCTCCTCGACGAACGGGGCGACCTGGACGATGCCGTCGACCAGGGCGGGGGCGTCGGCGGCGGCGAAGACCACGGCCGCCGCGCTGGACGAGCTGCCGACCAGGGTGGCCGGCCCGCCGCCCAGGTCGCGGACCACCGCGAGCAGGTCGGCGCCGACCTCCGCCGGGGTGTACGACGGCCAGCCGGCGCTGGACGCGCCGTGCCCCCGGACGTCCACCGACGCCACCCGGTGCCCGGCCGCGACGAGCAGCGGGACCAGGTGGCGGAAGGAGCCGCGGTTCTCCCCCACACCGTGCGAGAGGACGACGAGCGGCCCTTGCCCGTGCACCTCGTAGGCGATCCGCCCGCCGTCGCGCTCCACGCAGCTAACTGTCATAACCAAAAAGCTAATGCAATTAGCCAACGGCGTCAAGGGCTTGACCTCACGACGGCTTCAGGTCGCACGATCCGCTCATGCCACTCACCCGCGCCACCGCCCCGCACCTGCGCATCGCCCGCCCGAGCCGCGACCTGGCCGCCGCCGAACGCTTCTGGGTCGACGGGCTCGGCCTCGACGTGCCCTGCTGGTGCTCTACCTCGACGGCCCCGTCGACGACGAGCTGGCCCGGGAACTCGAACGGGCCGGCGGGACGAGGGTCTCCGCCGGCCCGTACTGGGACCGCTGGGGGTGACGGTGGCCGATCCGGACGGCTACCGCCTGGTGCTGAGCACCCGGGGCTGGTCGAACGGCTGACTCACTTCTTCGACATCACGGCCCGGCCGAAGAACATGAGGTTGGCCGGGCGCTCGGCGAGCCGGCGCATCAGGTAGCCGTACCAGTCCTCGCCGTAGGGCAGGTAGACCCGCACGGTGTAGCCCTCGCCGGCCAGCCGGGCCTGCTCCTCCGGCCGGATGCCGTAGAGCATCTGGAACTCGAACCGCTCGGGGCCGCGGTCGAACCAGCGGGCCCGGTCCTCCCCGATGGCGATCAGGCGGGGGTCGTGGGTGGCCAGCATCGGGTAGCCGTCGCCGGACATGAGGATGTTCATGCACCGCACGTAGGACTTGTCCACCTCGCGCGCGGACTGGTAGGCCACCGACTCCGGCTCCTTGTACGCGCCCTTGCACAGCCGCACCCGGGAACCAGCCGTGGCCAGCTCGCGGCAGTCCGACTCGGTGCGCCGCAGGTACGCCTGGAGCACGGCGCCGGTCGACGGGTGGTCCTTGCGCAGCTTGGCGAGGATGTCCAGCGTCGAGTCGGTGGTGGTGTGGTCCTCCATGTCCAGGGTGACCGTGGTGCCCGCCTCCTCGGCGGCGGCGCAGATCGCCCGCGCGTTGTCGTAGGCGAGCTGCTCGTCGAACATCTGGCCGAGCGCCGACAGCTTGACGCTCACCTCGGCGGCCGGGGTGAGCCCCGCGCCGGAGAGCAGCTTCAGCAGCCCGACGTACTCGTCGCGGGTGGCGGTGGCCTGCTCGGGGGTGACGGTGTCCTCGCCGAGGTTGTCGAGGGTGACCGCGAGACCGTCGTCGACGAGTTCGCGGGTCGCGCGCAACGCGTCGTCGGTCTTGGCGCCGGCGACGAACCGGCGGACGAGGTCCCGGGTGAACGGGGCCGTCGCGACGAGCCGCTCGACCTGGGGTGACCGGGAGGCGGCGAGGATGACGGTACGGAGCATGGACCGAGCGTAACGCCCACCGGTGGCCCCGCGCGGGGCAGCGGGGGGAGCCTCGGTCGCCAGGTCCCAACACCGTCACAGGCACCGCCCGGGGGCGGACGGCGGTGGACCCGATCGGTTACAACGATGACGTGGAACATCGCCCCCGCCGCCGGCTCCGGTCGGCCTCCGTGCAGCTCGGCGCGCTCACCGTCCTCGCGCTCACCCTCTCCGGCTGCAACATGTCCTCGGACGACGACGATGACGACTGCGCGCTCGGCCCCGTGGGCGGCGGCGAGACGGTGGCCCTGGCGCTGCGGGCGCCCACGGTGACCGCCGGGCGCACCGCGCCGGAGCCGGCCGCCGCGGCGGTGCCCGACCGGGGCGGCTTCGGCACCCACCTCGCCTCCTGCGGCGGCTGAGGTGCGCCGGGAGTCGGTCACCCCCCGCCCGGACTGGGACGCCACGATCCGCTCACAGGGCCTGGTGTACGTCGACACCGAGCTGCCCGACGGCGGCATCATGTCGTACTGGGACGAGACCGGCGCGTACGCGTTCGAGCTGGACGAGGTGCTGCGGCTGGAGGAGGCGACCGAGGAGCTGCACCGGATGTCGGTCGCCGCCGCCGAACACGTCGTCGCGCGGCACCGCTACGCCGAGTTCGGCATCCCGGCCTGGGCGGCCGAGGCCGTGGCGCGGTCGCTGCGCGAGGCGCCGCCCACCCTCTACGGGCGCTTCGACCTCGCCTACGACGGCACCTGGCCGCCGAAGCTGCTGGAGTACAACGCCGACACCCCCACCGCGCTGGTCGAGGCGAGCATCATCCAGTGGTACTGGCTGGAGCACACCCGGCCGGAGCTGGACCAGTGGAACAGCCTGCACGAGCGCCTCGTCGGCGCCTGGGCGAAGATCGGCGCGGGGCTGCACGACCGCCGGGTGCACGTGGTCTGGTCGAACGAGGAGGAGTCCGGCGAGGACCACATGACCGCCGGCTACCTCGCCGAGACCGCCCGCCAGGCCGGGCTGGAGGTCACGCTCCAGCCGATCCAGCGGCTCGGCTGGGACGGCCGCCGCTTCGTCGACGCGACCGACCAGCCGGTCACCACCTGCTTCAAGCTCTACCCCTGGGAGTGGATGCTCGCCGAGCCGTACGGGCCGCTGGCGCTGGAGCCGGGCACCCCGACGACCTGGATCGAGCCGGCCTGGAAGCTGCTGCTGTCGAACAAGGCGCTGCTCGCCGTGCTCTGGGAGCTGTACCCCGGCCACGAGCTGCTGCTGCCGGCGTACCTCGACTCGCCGCGCGGCATGCCGGAGTACGTGGCCAAGCCGCTGCTCGGCCGCGAGGGCGGCTCGGTGCGGATCGTCACCGGCGACACCGAGATCACCAACCCGGGGATCTACGGCGACGAGGGCTGGTGCTACCAGGAGTTCCGGGCGCTGCCCGAGTTCGCCGGCAACCGGATGGTGCTGGGCAGCTGGATCGTCGACGGCGAGTCGGCCGGGGTGGGGGTGCGGGAGAGCACGAGCCTCATCACCGACGGCTACGCGCGGTTCCTGCCGCACTACATCGACGCGCCACGCATCCCCTGAGTCGTCTACGGTTGTGGGCGTGAACTTCGACGCGTACGCCCGGACCGGCGTTGACCTCGTCAACGCCCGCCTGGACGACCTCGACGACCTCCGGGCCCTCTTCCCCGACGACAACGCGTGGATGCGCGACGAGGTGGCGGAGCGCGACCTCGCCACCTTCCGGCGGGCGCAGAAGCGACTGCGCGACGTCTTCGAGTACGGCACATCCGGGCGGGACGCCCAGGCGGTGACCGAGCTCAATGCGCTGCTGGAGGCGTTCCCGGTGCAGCCCCGCATCTCCGGGCACGACTCCAGCGACTGGCACATGCACGTGACCAGCCGGGGCGCCTCGGTGAGCGCCGAATACCTGGCCGGCGCCGCCTGGGGGCTCTCGGTCTGGCTCTGCGAGTACGGCAGCGCCCGGTTCGGGGTGTGTGCCGACGAGCGCTGCGGCAACGTCTACCTGGACACCTCGTCCAACTGCTGCCGGCGGTTCTGCTCGGAACGCTGCGCCACCCGCTCGCACGTGGCCGCCCACCGCGCCCGCAAGCGCGCGGCCATCGGCGAGCAGGCCGGCGTGAGCAGCAAGGAATCGCTCAGCACGGTCGTCTGACGCCCGGCCCGGCCGGCGCTCCGGCGTCGGCCGGCCCCGGCGCGGCGGCCCGCCGGGCGTCGGCCGGGCCCGGCGCGGCGTTCAGGCGTCGACCGGGGACGGGGTGCCGAGGTGCTGGCGGGCGAACGCCAACGCCTCCCGCAGGTCGGCCTCCCGCACGGCGCGGCTCTTCGCGCCCCGCGTGGTGACCTCCACGGCGACCGAGCCGGTGAAGCCGCGCCCGGCCAGCGAGGAGAGCAGTTCCCCGCAGGGCTGGGTGCCGCGCCCCGGCACCAGGTGCTCGTCGCGGCCCTCGCCGGTGCCGTCGCCGAGGTGCACGTGGGCCAGGTTGGCGCCCATCCGGTCGGCCATCGCCAGCGAGTCGGTGTGCGAGGCGGCGCAGTGCGACAGGTCGAGCGTGTAGGAGGCGTACCCCGTCTCGGTCGGGTCCCAGCCCGGGACGTACGGCACGAACTGCCGCCCCGCCATCCGGACCGGGTACATGTTCTCGACCGGGAAGCGCAGGTCGGGGTAGTCGGCGGCGATGGCGGCGAGCCCGTCGGCGAAGTTGCGCGCGTAGTCGCGCTGCCAGGTGAACGGCGGGTGCACCACCACGGTGGGCGCCCCGAGCGTCGCCGCCAGCTCCGCGGAGCGGCGCAGCCGCTCCCACGGGTCGGGGCTCCACACCCGCTGCGTGACCAGCAGGCAGGGCGCGTGGACGGAGAGCACCGGGACGCCGTAGTGCTCGGCGAGCCCGCGCAGCGCGCCGGCGTCCTGGCTGACGGCGTCGGTCCAGACCATCACCTCGACGCCGTCGTAGCCGAGCGCGGCGGCCAACTGGAACGCCGCCGCGGTCCGCTCAGGAAAGACCGAGGACGTGGACAGGAGCACGGGGACGCGGGAAGTCACACCATCGAGGGTAGCCGGGGTCGATCGACACCTCGTGACGAGAGACCGCAAACCGCGCGAATCACACGGGGCCACCTTCCGTTCGCGACTGCGGGGCTCGCAAGCTCACTCCTCACGCTCACACGAGGCCGCCTTCCGTTCGCGGCTCACACCGGGCCGAGCTGGTCCAGTCGGCGCAGGATCACGCCCTCGCGCAGCGCCCAGGGGCAGATGTCCAGCGCGTCCACGTCCAGCTGGCGCAGCACGGCCTCGGCGACGACCGCCCCGGCGAGCAGCTGGTGGGCCCGGCCGGCGCTGACCCCCTCCAGCTCGACGAGCTGGGCCGGCGGGATGTGCCGGATGAAGGCGAGCACCTGCCGCAGCCCGGCGCGGGTGAGCCGGCGGGGCGCCCACAGTCCGGCGCCGGAGGGCGCCGCGCCGGCCAGCCGGGCCAGCGTCCGGAACGTCTTCGAGGTGGCCACCGGCCGCTCCCAGCCCACCGCGGTCAGCTGCGCGACCGCCGGTGCGAGCAGCCCGTCGACGTACGCCCGCAGCTCGTCGACCGCCTCGGCCGGCGGCGGCGCCGCGCTGTCGGGGGCCACCCGGAGCCGGTCGCGGGTGAGCCGGCCGGCGCCGAGCGGCAGGGAGACCGCGACGGCCGGGTCCTCGTCGATGCCGGCCGCCAGCTCCAGCGAGCCGCCGCCGATGTCCAGCACCAGCAGCCGGCCCGCCGACCAGCCGAACCAGCGCCGCACCGCGAGGAAGGTCAGCCGGGCCTCGTCCGCACCCGGCAGCACCTCCAGGCGTACGTCGGTCTCGTCGCGCACCCGCGCCAGCACCTCGGCGGCGTTGGTGGCGTCGCGCACGGCGGAGGTGGCGAACGCGATCAAATCGTCGGCGCCCAGCCCCACGGCCGCCGCCTTGGCCATGCCGACCGCCTTGACCAGGCCGTCGGCGCCGGCCCCGGTGAGCGCGCCGTCCGGGCCGATCTGCTCGGCCAGCCGCAGCACGACCTTCTCGGAGTGCGCCGGCCAGGGGTGCGCCCCGTGATGGGCGTCGACCACCAGCAGGTGCACCGTGTTGGAACCGACGTCGAGGACACCCAGTCGCATGCTGAAGACACTAGGGCCACTCGGTTTGCGCGGCTCGGCGGACCGGTGGGGACACCGGGCGTACGCTGGGCCGGGTGACAGGCCAGATCGAACTCCGTGTGCTGGTGGACGACCCGGACGACCCCCGCAGCCGCGAGGTGCCCCTGGACTTTCCCCGGGAGTGGATCGAGTTCGCCGACCCGGCGGACGACAACCACCTCATCCGGGCCGACCTGACGTGGCTGCTCTCCCGTTGGACGTGCATCTTCGGCCGGGGCTGCCACGGCATCGTCGCCGGTCGGGCCGCCGACGGCTGCTGCTCGCACGGCGCGTTCTTCACCGACTCCGAGGACGAGCAGCGGGTCCGGGCCGCGGTCAAGCGGCTGACCCCGTCGACGTGGCAGCACTTCCGGCGCGGGTTCAAGAACTGGACCGAGAACGACACCATCGACGGCAAGAACTCGGCCCGCCGCACCGCCACCCAGGAGGCGGACGGGCCGTGCGTCTTCCTCAACGACGCCGACTTCCCGGCCGGCGGCGGCTGCGCCCTGCACGCGCAGGCGCTGCGCGACGGGGTGCACCCGCTGGAGTACAAGCCCGACGTCTGCTGGCAGCTGCCGATCCGCCGCGACCAGGAGTGGGTCAAGCGGCCGGACAACACGAAGGTGCTGGTCTCCACGCTCTCCGAGTTCGACCGGCGGGGCTGGGGCGCCGGCGGGCACGACCTGGACTGGTGGTGCACCTCCTCCACCGACGCGCACGTCGGCAGCGAGCCGATGTACGTCTCCTACGGCCCGGAGCTGACCGCGCTCGTCGGCGCCCCCGCGTACGCGAAGCTGGCCGAGGTGTGTGGGGCGCGCAGGCGGCAGGGCATGGTCGCCCCGCACCCCGCCGACGGCGCCTGACCGACCGACGACGACGGGGCCCGCGCGCGGCGCGGGCCCCGTCGTGCGTACGCCGGTCAGGGCTCGAACTTGTAGCCCAGACCCCGCACGGTGACGATGAACCGCGGCGCGGACGGCTCCGGCTCGACCTTGGAGCGCAGCCGCTTGACGTGCACGTCGAGGGTCTTGGTGTCGCCGACGTAGTCGGCCCCCCAGACCCGGTCGATGAGCTGGCCCCGGGTGAGCACCCGGCCGGCGTTGCGCAGCAGCAGCTCCAGCAGCTCGAACTCCTTGAGCGGCAGCTGCACGGGGGCGCCCTCGACGGTCACCACGTGCCGCTCGATGTCCATCCGCACCGGGCCGGCGGCCAGCGTCGGGCCGCCCGCCTCGGCGGCCTCGGCGCTCTGCCGCCGCAGCACCGCCCGGATCCGGGCGACCAGCTCCCGGGGCGAGTACGGCTTGGTCACGTAGTCGTCGGCGCCGATCTCCAGGCCGACGACCTTGTCGATCTCACTGTCCCGGGCGGTGACCATGATGATCGGCACGTGCGAGCGCTGCCGCAGCTGCCGGCACACCTCGGTGCCGGACATCTCGGGCAGCATCAGGTCGAGCAGCACGATGTCGGCGCCGGTCCGGTCGAACTCGGTGAGGGCGGAGGTTCCCGTCGCGGCGACGGACACCTCGAAACCCTCCTTGCGGAGCATGTACGACAGGGCGTCGGAGAACGACTCCTCGTCCTCGACCACCAGAACGCGGCTCAACGGGACTTCCTTTCCATGTGCTGTCAGGCCTGCCGGAGCTCGGCCGGACCGGCCTCGATCCCAGCGGACGGCGGTGTCGCCGGAACCTCGTCGGGGGGACGGGTGGGCAGCCGGAGGGTGAACGTCGACCCACCACCAAGAGTGCTCGACACCTGCACCCTTCCGCCATGGTTGCCGGCGATGTGTTTGACGATGGCCAACCCGAGGCCGGTGCCGCCGGTCGACCGGGACCGGGCCTGGTCGGCCCGGTAGAACCGCTCGAAGATCCGGTCGACGTCGGTCGGGGCGATCCCGATGCCCTGGTCGGCGACGGAGATCTCCACGTGCTCGTCGGTGGCGCGGGCGGTGATCCGGACGGTGGTGTCCTCGCCCGAGTAGTTGACGGCGTTCTCCACCAGGTTGGACACGGCCGTGGCGAGCTGGGTGTCGCTGCCGTGCACGGTCAGGCCCCGCTCGGCGTCGACGGTCACCTCGATCCGGCGGGCGGCGGCGGAGGTGCGGGTCCGGTCGATCACCTCGGCGATCACCCAGTCGATCGCGACCGGCTCCGGGGGCGGCTGCGGCTCGGCGCCCTGGAGCCGGGTCAGCTCCAGCAACTCCTGCACCAGGCGGCCCAGCCGGGTCGACTCGTGCTGGATGCGCTCGGCGAACCGACGGGCGGCGACGAGGTCCTCGGAGAGGTCGGGCGCGCCCGCCCCGGCCGGCTCGGTGGCGTCCAGCAGCGCCTCGGCGAGGAGTTGCAGGGCCCCGATGGGGGTCTTCAGCTCGTGGCTGACGTTGGCGACGAAGTCGCGGCGGACCCGGGCCAGGCGGTGCGACTCGGTCACGTCCGAGGCCTCGACGGCGATGAAGCCCGCCCCGATCCCCATCGCCCGCAGGTGCACCCCGAGCGGGTTCACCCCGGCGTTGTCGCGACCCCGCGGCAGGTCCAGCTCTATCTCGCGCCGCACGCCGGTGCGCCGCACCTGCCCGGCGAGCGTACGGATCAGCGGGTGGGCGGCGATCGAGCCCTGGGTGGGGCCGGTGCGGAGCAGCCCCATCGCGCGGGCGGCCGGATTGACCAGGACGGGCAGGTCGTCGGGGTCGAGCACGACCACGCCGGCCCGTAGGGAGTCGATGGTCCGGCGGCCGATGCCGGACTGCGGATCCTCGGCTATCGGGAGCCTCCCGGAGGTGTTGGGGAAGCCGGACCGGCTCCCCGCCCGCGTGGCGCGCCCGCCCGGCGCCGGGACGAACCGGGGCAGCAGCACCCCGGCGATCAGTCCGACCGCCAGCCCCACGGCCACCGCGACCGCCACCGCCCATTCCACCCGGCGATCGTATGGTCATTGTTAACCTGGCAACCACCACAAATAGGATGAATCACCTTCGCTTCCGGCAAAGTTCACTCCCGCGTCCGGCGTCGTTCACCGAGGTTCATCTCGGGTCCGCCCGCCCGACCTACCGTGGGCGGCACACCTGCTCCCCGCCGACCACCGGGCCGGCGACCACCGACCACAGGACGTGACAATGCGCGACGAGTTCCGGGCTGACCTGCAGATCGTCAGCCAACTGCTGGTGGACATGGCGGAAGGGGTCCGGGCCGCGATGCGGCAGGCCACCCACGCCCTGCTCACCGCGGACCGCCGGGCGGCCGAGACGGTGATCGAGCGGGACGCCGAGATCGACGAGCTCTACCGGCACGTCGAGGAGCGGGTCTGCGACCTGCTCGCCCGGCAGGCCCCGGTCGCCTCCGACCTGCGCGCGATGATCACCGCGCTGCACGTCGCGGCAGACCTGGAGCGGATGGGCGACCTGGCCGACCACGTCGCCAAGACCGCCCTGCGCCGGCACCCCTCGCCGGCCGTTCCGGCGGAGCTGCGGCCGACCTTCACCGACATGGCCGCCATCGCCGACCGGATGGCCATCAAGATCGGCTCGGTGCTCGCCAAGCCCGACGCCGACCTCGCCGCCGAACTCGACGGCGACGACGACGCCATGGACGACCTGCACCGGAGCCTGTTCGGGCTGCTGCTCGGCGAGGACTGGCCGTACGGGGTGGAGACCGCCATCGACGCCACCCTGCTCGGCCGCTTCTACGAGCGCTTCGCCGACCACGCCGTCAACGCCGGCGAACACGTGGTCTACCTGATCACCGGGCAGACCGGGCCCACGGCGAGCTGAGACGCACGGAAGGGTCCCTCCCCGGGCGGCGCGCCGGGAGGGACCCTTCCTCGTGCTCGGGGTCAGCGACCCTGGTTGGCCACGGCGGCGGCGGCCGCCTTGGCGGCGGCCGGGTCCAGGTACGTGCCGCCAAGCGTGAGCGGGCGCAGCTGCGGGTCCAGGTCGTAGCGCAGCGGGATGCCCGTGGGGATGTTCAGCTTGGCGATCGCCTCGTCGGAGATCTGGTCCAGGTGCTTGACCAGGGCGCGCAACGAGTTGCCGTGCGCGGCCACCAGCACCGTACGGCCGGCCAGGATGTCCGGCACGATCGAGTCGTACCAGTACGGCAGCATCCGCCCGACGACGTCCTTGAGGCACTCGGTGCGGGGCATCAGCTCGCTCGGCAGCAGCGCGTAACGCGGGTCGCCGACCTGCGAGAACTCGTCGTCGTCCGCGATCGGCGGCGGCGGGGTGTCGTACGAGCGGCGCCAGAGCATGAACTGCTCCTCGCCGTACTCCTCCAGGGTCTGCTTCTTGTTCTTGCCCTGGAGGGCGCCGTAGTGCCGCTCGTTGAGCCGCCACGACCGGCGCACGGCGATCCAGTGCCGGTCGGCGGCGTTGAGCGCCAGCTCGGCGGTGCGGATCGCGCGGCGCATCACGCTGGTGTGCACCACGTCCGGCAGCAGGCCGTGCTCGCGCAGCAGTTCGCCGCCGCGGCGCGCCTCGTTCTCGCCCTTCTCGGTCAGGTCGACGTCGACCCAGCCGGTGAAGAGGTTCTTGGCGTTCCAGTCGCTCTCGCCGTGCCGCAGCAGGACCAGCGTCCCGACGGTGGGCCCCTCGCTAGCAGTCATGCCGATCATCCTGCCGCACGCCGTCGGGCGACGCGCGGGCGGTGGTCGTGACGACCACCACGTGGAAAAAGCGCTGCCCGGACATCCGGCCCGGCACTAGGTTGTAAGGCGCAATAATCAGGGCGGTCATTACTAGGCGGGGGCGCCGGCGTGCGGACGATGCGGGGTTGGTTCCGGGACACCACCGGAGGCCTGCCGGTCACCTTCTGGTACCTGTGGGCGGGCACCCTGATCAACCGGCTCGGCTCGTTCGTCCTGGTCTTCCTGGCCATCTACCTGACGCAGGAGCGCGGCTTCTCCGCGTCGCAGGCGGGGCTGGTGCTCGGCCTGTGGGGCGTCGGCGGCGCGCTCGGCACCACCGCTGGCGGCACGCTGAGCGACCGCTGGGGCCGCCGGCCGACCCTGCTCACCGCGCATCTCGGCGCGGCGGCCATGATGCTCGCCCTCGGCTTCGCCCGGGAACTGTGGGCCGTGGCGCTCGGCGCCCTGCTGCTCGGCATGTTCGCCGAGGCCGCCCGGCCCGCGTTCGGCGCGATGGTGATCGACGTGGTGCCGGAGAAGGACCGGCTGCGCGCCTTCTCGCTGAACTACTGGGCGATCAACCTCGGCTTCGCCAGCGCGGCGATCCTCGCCGGCCTCGCCGCCGAGGCCGGCTTCCTGCTGCTCTTCGTGGTGGACGCGACCACCACCGTGATCACCGCGCTGATCATCTTCGCCAAGGTCGGCGAGACCCGGCGGGCCCCCGCCGGCGGGGGCGGCCACAAGGGCGCCGGCGCCCCGGTCGGGGCGCTGCGCACCATCCTGCGCGACCGGGTCTTCCTCGGCTTCGTGACGCTCAACCTGTTCGCCGCGCTGGTCTTCCTCCAGCACATCTCGATGCTGCCGATCGCGATGGGCGACTCCGGCCTCAGCCCCACCACCTACGGCTCCGTGATCGCGCTCAACGGGGTGCTGATCGTGGTCGGCCAGCTCTTCGTACCCCGGCTGATCAGGGGCCGGAGCCGGTCGCACGTGCTCGCCCTGGCATCGGTGGTGATGGGCGTCGGGTTCGGGCTCACCGCCTTCGCCGACACCGCCTGGTTCTACGGCCTGACCGTGCTGATCTGGACGGTCGGCGAGATGCTCAACTCGCCGTCCAACGCCACCCTGATCGCCGAACTCTCCCCCGCCGAGCTGCGCGGCCGCTACCAGGGCGTCTTCTCGCTCTCCTGGCAGGGTGCCGCAGCGGTCGCGCCGGTGCTCGGCGGGCTGGTCCGGGAGCAGGCCGGCAACGCCCAGCTCTGGTTCGGCTGCGCCGCCATCGGCGGGCTGATGGCGCTCGCCCACCTGATCTCCGGCCCGACCCGGGAGCGACGGGCCACGCTGCTGCGGGCGGCCACCGGTCCCGTCGTGCCGGTGGTGGCGATCCGGCCGCCCGCCCCGCAGGCGGCCGAGGCGGCGGCGACGGCCCCCGCCGAGCCGGTCGATCCGGCGCCGGGCGACGGCCTGCCGGACAAGGGCCCGGAGCGGGCGACCCCCACCGAGCCGGCCGGTCCGGCCTGGGGCGACGGCCTGCCGGACAAGGGCCCGGAGCGGGCGACCCCCGCCGAGCCGGTCGATCCGGCCTGGGACGGCGGCCTGCCGGACAAGGGCCCGGAGCGGGCGACCGAGCCGACGGGAGCGCGGTGACCAGCGACACGCTGGCGCGGCAGCCTTCGGCTTCCTACGGTCGAGGGCGCTTCGGTTAGGAAACAGAACTGTCGGGAGGACGGGTGCGGGCCCTGCGCCGCTGGCTGGACGACACCGCGGGCGGGCTCCCCGCCACCTTCTGGTACCTGTGGGCCGGCCTGCTGATCAACCGGGCCGGCGCCTTCGCGATGCTCTTCCTGTCGCTCTACCTGACCGAGGCGCGGGGCGCGAGCGAGGCGCTCACCGGCACGGTCGTCGGGGCGTACGGGCTGGGCGGGGCGGGCGGCGTGCTGCTCGGCGGGGTGCTGGCCGACCGTTGGGGCCGGCGGTCCACCCTGCTCGCCGCCCACCTGGCCACCGCCGCGCTGATGGTCGGGCTGGCCTTCAGCCGGCACCTGATGATGATCGCGGTGCTCGCCGCGCTCGTCGGGGTGGCGCACTCGATGCCCAGCCCCGCCTTCGTCGCGGCGATCGTCGACGTGGTGCCCGAACGGCGGCGTTCCCGGGCCTTCAACCTCCAGTTCTGGGCGTTCAACCTGGGCATGGCCGTCGCCTCACTGCTGGCCGGCCTGCTGGCCGAGGCGAGCTTCGTCGCGCTCTTCCTGGTGGACGCCGCCGCCACCGCCCTCGCGGCGGCGGTCATCGCCTGGAAGGTCCCGGAGACGCTCCCCCGCCGCGCCGCCACGCCTGCACCGATCTTGGACACTTCCCGTTCCGACCGGACGACAAGTGTCCAAGATCTTCACCCGGCACCGGTCGGCGGCGGCGGAGCGGCGCCGCAGCGGGCGGAGGGCGCGCAGCGGGCGGAGGGCGCGCAGCGGGCGGAGGGCGCGCAGCGTGCGGAGGGCGCACGGCAGGCGGAGGTGGGACGAGGGCTTTCGGCAGGGTCGGTGCGGCCGGCAGGGCGACGGGGGAAGGGGCGGGCGGGGCAGGGGCGGGCGGGGCGGCAGCCGGGGCTGCACACGGCGCTGACCGACCGCACCTTCCTCACCTTCGTGGGCCTGACCTTCGTGTTGGCCGTACTGACCATGCAGACGTCGACGATCATGCCCCTCGCGATGCGGTCGGACGGCCTGCGCCCGTCGGCGTACGGCGCGGTGGTGGCGCTCGGCGGAGTCCTGATCGTGCTCGGGCAGCTCTTCGTGCCGCGGCTGATCGAACGGCACCGCAAGGACCGCGTCCTGGCCGTCTCCACCGCGCTGCTGGCGGTCGGCTTCGCCACCCTCGCGTTCGCCGACGACGTGGCCGTCTACCTGGCCGCGGCGGTGGTCTGGACGGTCGGCCAGATGCTCGCCGCGCCGCCCAACGCGCAGATCAACGCCGACCTCGCCCCGCTCGAGCTGCGGGCCCGCTACCAGTCGGTGTTCTACCTGGCCTTCCCGGCGGCGTCGTTCGTGGCACCCACCCTGGGCGGGGTCAGCCTGCAGTACCTCGGGGACCGGCACTGGCTCATCGTCGGCGGGCTCGGACTGCTGGCCGCCGGCTGCCACCTGCTCGCCGGCCCACCCCGCGAACGCCGCGTCGCCGCCCTCCGCCAACTCTCCACCCCCCTCCCACCTCCCCCCACCCCGACCGCCGTGCGGTGATCATGAGGTTGGCGGTGCCCGGAGAGATCGACTTCGCCGTCAACCTCATGATCAGCGAATGGAGGCCGTGAGCGGCGGAGGAGGCACGCGGGCGGGTAGGGCCGGGAGAGGGAGGCCCGACGGGCGGCGGCGGTCGGGCAGCGCTCAGGCACAGGCGGGGCGAGAGCGGGTGAAGTGGTTGAGGGGACAGCAGAACGCCCATCGCGACTCGTGATCGCGATGGGCGTTCGCACCGTATGACCGGCGGCGGCGGGCGAAGCCCACCCCCGTAGGCGTCGCCCGCTCGCGCCGCCGGTCCAAACAGGTGGCCACCGTCCCCCAACGGTGTTGTTCCACCCGTCCCCTGCGCCTCACTCGGTGCACGGATCTGATCGATCCACCGCTCCCCCGAACGGTTCCAAGCGTGGCGCGGTGCAATAAAGTTAGTTCGCCCGGGATTACGAAGACAACCTGGTTGGGCTGTCTCGCCGGTCACAGCTCCGGGAATCCCACCGGAACTGCCGCCACCTCGGGCCTCGGTGTTGGCCAACAGCGCTTACCCGTCGGCCATTCCCCCAAACACGTCAGGCGTCCTCACGATCGGGCGATTCCGTACGGAAGAAGTTGCTCGGCCGCCCGTCGCGGAGCTGCTCCTGGTAGATCAGGTTCAGCTTCCGCTCGTCGAAGGTCCGGAACCACTCGTCCCAGGTGATCTCGCGTACCCGGCTGCTCTCTCGGTAACCGGGCATGTTGAAGGTGAGCACTCCGGCCCGCCCCTCCCGCTCGGTGCCCGCGATCGTGGCCGGCTTGGCGCCGCGCTCCCGCGCCCAGCTCCGGATCACGTCGTGGTTGGTGGTCACCAGGCTGCGGCCGGGGCGCTCCGGCCGGTCGGCGGTGGACGAGATGAGCTGCGAGGAACGCACCGACCGCGCGGTGCTCCGCCCGGTCCGGACGCCGGTCGCCGTACCGCCGCGCGTCGTGCCCGCCCGCGACGACGCCGCGCGGGGCGCCGTGGACTTCCGCGCCGCCGACGTGGTCTTCTTCGCCGGGGCCGCCTTCGCGGCAGCCTTCCTGGCCGGGGCCTTCTTCGCCACCGGAGCCTTCTTCGCCGCTGTCTTCCTCGCCGCCGGAGCCTTCGCCGCCGCCTTCTTCGCCGCCGCCTTCTTCGCCGGGGCGGCCTTGTTCGCGGCCTGCGCCCGGCCCGGGGCGGCCTTGTTCGCCGCCCGGCCCGACGCCGCCTTCTTCGTGGCGGCGGCCCGTCCGGCGGACGCCCGCGTCCCCGTCGCCCGACCGGCGGGCCCGGTGCTGCGACGCGCGGCACCGCCCGAGGGACGCTCCGCCCGCAGGGTCTTCGCCAGGGTCTTCACCAGATCCGGCTTGCGCAGGGCGGAGATACCGGAGACCCCGCGCTTGCGCAGCTGTCCCCGGATCTCGTCCACCTTCATCCGGGAGATCTCGGACTCGGAGATCGTCGGGGTGTTCGGGGTCTGGTTGCCCGGCTGCCGTTTCGTCCTGGTCGCAGTCCCGCCGCGACCTGAGCTGTTCCGCTGAGCCATGGGACGCTCACGCTCCTAGACAGTTGGTCCTCGGCGCGCGGCGGGTCCCAGTGCCGCACCGCGCGGTGCGGCATACCCGTCAGGACCGGTCCGAACCTCCGACCGGGGCACGCGTACCCGAGGCGTCGTCCGCGGCACCCCCGGTCGGCCCGGCGGGCTTGGCGGCGCCCCGACTACCCGGTCGCGCCCGAGGGCCCGGTCGCGCCCGGGGACGGCTCGAAGAGGTGGGCGAACGCCGCGAGGTTGGCGGTGGACTCGCCCCGCTTGACCCGCCACTCCCACTCCCGCCGGATCGAGCTGCCGAAGCCGATCTCCAGCATCGTGTCGAAGGACTCGTCGGCGTACGTCAGCACCGCGCCCAGCAGCCGGTCCAGCTCGTCGGCGTCGATCCCGGCCGGGTTGACCCGACCGGTGAGGTAGACGTCGCCGACCGCGTCGACGGAGAACGACACGCCGTACATGCGGGCGTTGCGCTGCAACAGCCAGGCCCACAGCTCCTCGCGCCGCTCGTCCGGCTGGCGCATCACGAACGCCTCGATCCGCAGCGCGTGCTCACCGACGATGAGGTTGCAGATCGTCTTCAGCTTGTGGGTGCCCGGCAGCGTGACCGCGTACGAGCCCGGGCCGGTCGACTCCCAGGCCAGCTCCCGCTCGTCGCAGACCGACTCGATCAGGGACGCAAGATCACTCTTCCCGCTCATCGGATCCACTCTACGGCCGGCACCGCCCCGGCACCGGACGACGACGACCAGCACGACGACGACCGGAGGTCGGCACGGCAGCGGCCGGCACCGCCCCGGCACCGGGCGACGCCGGCCGGCACGACAGCAGGCCGGCGGCCGGGACAACAGCGGGCCGGCGGTATGGCGCGACAGCAGGTTGGCGGTTGGCGCGCGAACGGTCACCAGGAGCAGGACATCGCCGGGCCGCAGGCCAGCTCGGAGGCGAGCCGGGCCCGGTGCGCGGCGATCGCCTCGCCGTAGACGGTGAGCAGCCCGGAGGCGGTGCGGTGCCAGGAGAAGTTGCGGGCGTGCCGGGCGGCGCCCCGGGCCAGGTCGGCGCGGTGGAGCCGGTCCGGCAGCAGGCGCCCGAGCGTACGGGCCCAGTCGGCCGGGTCGTGGCCGTCGATAAGCACGCCGCTGACCTTGTCCCGCACGGCGGTCACCAGGCCGCCGACGGCGGCGGCCACCACCGGCGTACCGCAGGCCTGCGCCTCCAGCGCGACCAGGCCGAAGGACTCGTTGTACGACGGCACCGCGACCAGGTCGGCGGCCCGGTACAGGGCGGGCAGGTCGTCTCCGGTCTGCGGGGGCAGGAAGCACACCCGGTCGGCGACGCCGAGCGTGCCGGCCAGCTCGATCAGGGCGGTCGGCCGGTCCAGGCCGCTGCCGCTGGGGCCCCCGCAGATCACCACGGTCACCTCGTCGGCGAGCAGCGGGTCGCGCTCGCGCAGCGCGGCCACCGCGCGGATGAGCACGTCCGGGGCCTTCAGCGGCTGGATGCGGCCGACGAAGGCCACCACGTACCCGGTGGCGGGCAGCCCGAGCCGGCGGCGGGCCTCGACGGCGACGCGGTCGCGGTTCCCCGGGGCCGGGCGGAACCTCTCCAGGTCCACGCCGGGCTCGACCACGGCCACACGGGCCGGGTCGGCGTCGTACCGGTCGATCAGGTCACGGGCCTCGACCGCCGTGTTCGCGACCAGCCGGTCGGCCTCGGTCACCACCTGTTCCTCGCCGATGACGCGGGCCTTCGGCTCGGGCCGGTCCCCGGCGGCGAGCTGGGCGTTCTTGACCTTCGCCAGCGTGTGCGCGGTGTGCACCAGCGGCACGCCCCAGCGCTCCTTGGCCAGCCAGCCGACCTGGCCGGAGAGCCAGTAGTGGGAGTGGATCAGGTCGTAGTGGCCCGGGGGTCGGGACGCCTCGGCGCGCAGCACGCCGGCGGTGAAGGCGCAGAGCTGCCCCGGCAGCTCCTCCTTGGTGAGCCCTTCGAGGGGGCCGGAGGTGACGTGCCGGACGTGCACCCCGGGCGCCGTCTCGACCACCGGGGGCAGGTCGCCGGAGGTGGCCCGGGTGAAGATCTCCACCTCGACGTCCGCCTCGGCCAGCCGCCGGGCGACCTCCAGGATGTAGACGTTCATGCCGCCGGCGTCGCCGGTGCCCGGCTGGTGCAGGGGTGAGGTGTGCACCGAGACCGTCGCGATCCGCCGGGGGCGGGGCCACGGGCGCGCACCGCGCTGACGACCCACACCGGTGTGCAACTCCGCCACGTCCGCTCCTTTTGTCACGTTGATGCCGTCCGCACTCCCGGCGCCTTTCGGACAACGTCCCCGGCCGATGTCATCTTCCCCATCGGGCACCCGTAATGCGCCGGGACGGCGCCCGGGCGTGACGGACCTCATCACCGCTCCCCCGGTACCTGCCCCGGGGGCCCGGGGGAGAATGGCCGGATGACCTCTGTCGCCGTCGTCACCGGAGCGTCCAGCGGGATCGGGGCGGCCACCGCCCGCCGGCTCGCCGCCGAGGGATTCCACGTCCTCGCCGCCGCGCGGCGTACCGACCGGTTGGCCGCCCTGGTGGCCGAGATCGAGGCCGCGGGAGGCGCGGCCACCGCCGTGGCCTGCGACGTCACCTCCGACGAGTCGGTGGCCCGCCTGGCCGGGGCGGCGGCGGCCCTGGGCCCGGTCACCCTCCTGGTCAACAACGCCGGCGGCGCGCGCGGCCTGGACCCGGTCGAGTCCGGGTCGGTCGGCGACTGGCAGTGGATGTACGACGTCAACGTGCTCGGCACGCTGCGCGTCACCCAGGCGCTGCTGCCCGCGCTGGAGGCGTCCGGGGCCGGCACCATCGTGGTCGTCTCCTCGACCGCCGGCTTCACCGTGTACGAGGGCGGGGGCGGCTACGCCGCCGCGAAGCACGCGCAGACGGCGATCGCCGGCACGCTGCGGCTGGAACTGTGCGGCCGGACGGTGCGCGTGATCGAGATCGACCCCGGCATGGTCCGGACCGACGAGTTCGGGCTGGTCCGCTTCGCGGGCGACGCCGAGCGGGCGGCGGCCGTCTACGCCGGGGTCGCCGAGCCGCTGGTCGCCGAGGACGTCGCCGACTGCATCGCCTGGTGCGCGACGCGCCCGCAGCACGTCAACGTGGACCGCCTCGTCGTACGCCCGCTGGCCCAGGCCGCCCAGCACAAGGTGCACCGGGTCGGCTGAGCCGGCCCGGACGGTCGCGGAGATGGCGGGCACGGCGCGGCGCCGGCCGCTCGGGGTGGTGACCCGGGGGACGACGAACCCGAACCGGCTCCGCCGGGTGGACAACTGGATCGTCGAGACCTGCGGCGAGGCGCTGCGGGAGGCGGCCGACCCCCTGGTGGTGGACCTCGGCTACGGCGCCAGCCCGGTGACCGCAGTCGAACTGCGCGCCCGGCTCGCCACCGCGGTCCGCCCCGACGTGCGGGTCGTCGGGCTGGAGATCGATCCGGTACGCGTCGCCGCCGCCCAGCCGTCCGCCGACCCGCCCCGGCTCACCTTCGCCCGGGGCGGGTTCGAGCTGGCCGGGCTGCGGCCCGCCCTGGTCCGCGCGTTCAACGTCCTGCGCCAGTACGACGAGCGCGAGGTCGCCGACGCCTGGCGCACCATGACCGCCGGGCTGGCCCCGGGCGGGCTGCTGGTCGAGGGCACCTGCGACGAGTCGGGGCGGCTCGGCGGCTGGCTGCTGATCGACGCCGACGGCCCCCGTACGCTCACCCTCGCCGCGAAGCTCACCACCCTGGACACCCCGGCGGAGCTGGCCGAACGGCTGCCCAAGGCGCTGATCCACCGCAACGTGCCCGGCGAGCGGATCCACGACCTGATCCGCGCGCTCGACGACGCCTGGCACGCCGCCGCCGGCTACGCCCCGTACGGCCCGCGCCAACGCTGGCTGCGCGCGGTCTCCGCGACCCGCGAGGCGGGCTGGCCGGTCCTGGACGGCCCCCGGCGCTGGCGCCACGGCGAACTCACCCTCCCCTGGCCCTCGGTCGCCCCCACCTGACCCCGTCGGCGGAAAGGCGGGGTCAGATGGTGCAGTTGATGAGGATCGGTTCGGGGTGGAGGGTGACGCCGAAGCGGTCGTGGACGCCGTCGCGGATCTCCCGGGCCAGCTCGACCAGGGACGCGGTGCTGGCGGTGCCGCTGCGGTTGGTCAGGGCGAGGGTGTGCTTGCTGGAGATGGCGACGCCCTCCGGCCCCGGGTGGCCCTTGCCGAAGCCGGCCTTGTCGATCAGCCAGGCCGCGCTGACCTTCACCACGTCACCCGCGCCGGGCCAGGCGGGCGGCTCGCCGATGTCGGCGGCGCGCTCGCGCAGCAGCTCGTACGCGGCGACGTCGAGCACCGGATTGGTGAAGAACGAGCCGACCGAGCGGGTGTCCGGGTCGGCCGCGTCGAGCACCATGCCCTTGCCGGCGCGCAGCCGCAGGACGGTGGCCCGGGCGTCGGCCAGCGGGACCCGGTCCCCTACCTGCACGCCGAGCGCCCGGGCCAGTTCCGCGTAGCGCACGGGGCCGGACAGCGGCGAGCGGGCGAGCCGGAAGTCGACGGAGAGCACCACCCAGCGGTCGCTGTACTTGAAGATGCTGGACCGGTACGCGAAGCCGCAGTCGGCGGCGGCGATCCGCCCCACGGTCCCCTCGACCCGGTCGTGGACCACGACGCCGGTGATGGTCTCGGCGACCTCCTGGCCGTACGCGCCGACGTTCTGGATCGGGGTGGCGCCGGTCGAGCCGGGGATGCCGGAGAGGCACTCCAGCCCGGACCAGCCGTTGGCGACCGTGGTGGCGACCAGCTCGTCCCAGGGCTCGCCGGCCTCGACGCGTACGGTGACGGTGTCGGCGTCCTCGGCGACCACCCGCAGGCCCCGGGAGCGCACCAGGACCACGGTGCCGGGGAAGCCGGCGTCCCCGATCACGACGTTGCTGCCCCCGGCGAGGAGCAGGACCTGCTCGTCGCGGCCGGCCGCCTCCCGGACGGCCCGCACGATCCCGTCGGCGTCCGTGCCGGCGACGACGCGGCCGGCCGGGCCGCCCAGGCGTAAGGTGGTGTATCGCGCCAGGTCGCACGTCGTGGCGGGTTCGGTTCCGGTTGTCGGCTGGGCGTAGACGTCTGACACGCCTTTCACCCTAGGCTGAGGGGTAGCCGCGGCGCCCACTGGTGGCCCGGTCACCCCCGGGAGGATGGCGATGAGCAGACTGCATGGCACGAAGGACTTCTGGTTGGGAGCGCTCCGGGCGGAGGGCCCGGCGTTCGCCGCAGCCGTGGCCGAGGCGCCGCCGGAGACACCGGTGCTGTCCTGTCCCGGCTGGACGGTCGCCGACCTGACGCTGCACCTCACCTCGATCTACCGCTGGGTGCACTCGTTCGCGGGCTCCGGCGCCACGACCCCGTCGCCGGGGAGGTCCGAGCCGGTCGAGCCGGAGCCGGGCGTCGCCCCGCTCCAGCTCTGGCAGCAGGCGTACGACCAGCTGATGACCCTCTTCGACGGCCTCGACCCGGAGGCCCCGGCGTGGAACTGGGCGCCGCAGCCGAAGCGGGCGGGCTTCTGGCCGCGCCGGATGGCGCACGAGACCGCGGTGCACCGGTGGGACGCCCAGCTCGCCATCGCGGCGGGCGAGCCGATCGAGGCGAAGCTCGCCGCCGACGGGGTGAGCGAGATCCTGGACACCTGGCTTCCTGCCGGCCGGCGCCGCACCGCCGGCCAGTGGCGCGGGGTGGTGCAGATCTCCGCCGTCGACGCCGGGCAGGAGTGGTTCCTGCGGCTGCGCGGCGAGGGCGTGGCCCTGCTCGACACGGCCACCATCTTCGACCACGACGACCACCACGCGCGGGCGCAGGTCAGCGGCACCGCGAGCGACCTGCTGCTGGCGCTCTGGGGCCGGGTCGGCCTCGACACGCTCGACGTGGCCGGCGACCGCACCCTGCTGGAGGGCCTCCGCGTCGGCTGATCCACCGCCGCGCGGAGCCGGGCCCCGAGGGCTCCGCGCAGTCCCACCGCACGTACGAAGAGAGTGGCCGCCCGGCACAGGCGGCCACTCTCTTCGCGTCCGGCCCCACCGGCAACCGGCAGAGAGCGCTCTCTTGACACCGGCCGGACCAACCACCACCCTGTCGTGAGAGCGCTCTCTCAGCCCTGCTCCACCACCTGCCTCACCACCTCAGACGACCTGAGAGGGGTCCGACCGATATGGGTGTCTTTCCGCGCCGCCGCCTGGCGGCGGTGGCCCTCGTCGCCGCCACCGCGCTGTTCGCCACCGCCGGCTGCGCCGGCGACGAACCCGCCGAGGACGGCAAGATCACGTTGACCGTGGACGTGTTCAGCCAGTTCGGCTACGAAGAGCTCTACAAGGAATACATGGCCAGCCACCCCAACGTGAAGATCGTCGAGCGTGGCACGGGCACCAACCTCGACGACTACTCGCCGAAGCTGACCCAGTGGCTCGCCGCCGGCAAGGGCGCGGGCGACGTCGTCGCCATCGAAGAGGGGTTGATGGTCGAGTACAAGGCCAACCCCGACAACTTCGTCAACCTGCTCGACCACGGCGGGGCCGAACTCCAGGGCAACTTCCTGGAGTGGAAGTGGAAGGGCGGGATGACCCAGGACGGCAAGCTGATCGGCCTGGGCACCGACGTCGGCGGCATGGCCATGTGCTACCGCAAGGACCTGTTCGCCAAGGCCGGCCTGCCCACCGACCGCGAGGCGGTGTCGAAGCTCTGGCCGACCTGGGAGGAGTACATCAAGGTCGGTGAGCAGTTCAAGGCGAAGAACACCGGCGCCGCGTTCCTGGACGCCGCGACCAACATCTTCAACACGATCGTGCTCCAGACGGCCGGCAACGCGCAGGGCTACCACTACTACGACACCAGCGGAAACCTCGTGGTGGACAGCAACCCGGCGGTCCGGCAGGCCTGGGACACCACGATGGACATCATCGACTCCGGCCTCTCCGGCAAGTACGGCTCCTGGTCCGAGGAGTGGGTGTCGGCCTTCAAGCAGGCCAAGTTCGCCACCATCGCCTGCCCGGCATGGATGACGGGCGTCATCGAGGGCAACGCCGGCGCCGACGCCAAGGGCATGTGGGACATCGCCCGGGTGCCCGGCAACGGCGGCAACTGGGGCGGGTCCTGGCTCGCCGTGCCGACCCAGAGCAAGCACCGCGCCGAGGCGATCGAGCTGGCGAAGTTCCTGACCAGCGCCAAGGGCCAGATCGGGGCGTTCAAGGCCAAGGGCCCGCTGCCCTCCTCGCCGCAGGCGCTTGCCGACCCCGCGATCGTCGACGCCAAGAACGCGTACTTCTCCGACGCCCCCGTCGGGCAGATCTTCGGCGAGGGCGCCAAGACGCTGAAGCCCGTCTACATGGGTCCGAAGAACCAGGCCGTCCGCACCGAGGTCGAGAACGCCGTCCGGACGGTGGAGCTGGGTCAGCGCAAGCCCGACCAGGGCTGGACGGACGCGGTCAACAACGCGAAGAAGGCCGCCGCCAAGTAGCCCGAGCCGGGGATGCGGGCGGGAGGGCGCCGGGGGCGCCGGTCCCGCCCGCACCCGGGAAAGGAGTGGTCCGGGCATGACCGTCCAGCTCGACCCGCGCCCGCCGGTCGCACCGGCGCCCCGCACCGGTCGGCGTCCACCGACGATGCGGTTCAGCCGCCTCGACACGAAGTACTCGCCCTACCTGTTCATCGCCCCGTTCTTCGTGCTCTTCGGGGTGTTCGGGGCGTACCCGCTGATCTACACCTTCTGGGTCTCCCTGCACGACTGGGACCTGCTCGGCAGCAACCACCCGTTCGTCGGGCTGGAGAACTACAGCCGGCTGCTGGAGGACGCCGACTTCTGGCACGCCGTGGTCAACACCCTCGGCATCTTCGTCATCTCCACCGTCCCGCAGCTGCTGGCCGCCCTCTGGCTGGCCAACCTGCTCAACCGGCAGCTGCGGGCCCGGACGACGTTCCGGATGGCGGTGCTGATCCCGAACATCACGTCGACGGCGGCGGTCGCGATCGTCTTCGGTGTGCTCTTCGGCCGCGAGTTCGGCATGGTCAACTGGCTGCTCGACCTGGTCGGGGTCGACGCGATCGAGTGGAAGTCCAACCGGTTCGCGTCCTGGGTGGCCATCTCCACGATGGTCGACTGGCGGTGGACCGGCTACAACGCGCTGATCTTCCTGGCCGCGATGCAGGCCATCCCGCGCGACCTCTACGAGTCGGCCGCCATCGACGGGGCCGGCCGGGCCCGCCAGTTCTGGTCGATCACCGTGCCGCTGCTCAAGCCGACGATCATCTTCACCGTCATCATCTCCACCATCGGCGGGCTCCAGCTCTTCACCGAGCCCCGGCTGTTCCACTCCGGCACCAACCCGATCCGGGGCGGGACGCTACGGGAGTCGCAGACCGTGACCATGTACATGTTCGAGAACGCCTTCGCGCCCCACTACAACTTCGGGTACGGCTCGGCGGTCGCGTGGCTGCTCTTCGCGCTGATCGCGGTCGTCGCGGCGATCAACGTGCTGCTCCTGCGCCGGCTCGGCGGCACGAAGGCCCCGAAGGAGGACGCGAAGTCGAAGGAGGGAGCGCGATGAACCGCCTCTGGGCCGCCAGCCGGCTCACCTACGCCGCGCTGATCGCCGCCGGGGTCCTGTCGATCTTCCCGATCTACTGGATGTTCGTGGTGGCGAGCCGCTCCAACGACGCGATGGGTCAGCTGCCACCCCCGGTCACCCCCGGCGGCAACTTCGGCGCGAACGTGTCCCGGCTGCTCGACAACACCGACGCGTACTTCGTCGCCGGCCTGGTCAACTCGGCGATCGTGGCGACCACGGTCACCGTCTCGGTGGTCTTCTTCTCCACGCTGGCCGGGTTCGCCTTCGCCAAGCTGCGGTTCCGGGGGCGCAACGCGCTGCTCATGGTGATCATCGCGACGATGATGGTGCCCACCCAGCTCGGCGTCATCCCGCTCTACCTGCTGATGACGAAGCTGAACTGGAACGACCGGCTGCCGGCGGTGATCGTGCCGGCCCTGGTCACCGGCTTCGGGGTGTTCATGATGCGGCAGTACGCGGGCCAGGCGGTCAGCAACGAGCTGATCGAGGCGGCCCGGGTGGACGGCTGCAACACCGCGCGGATCTACTGGAACGTCGTGCTGCCGGCGCTGCGCCCGGCCGCCGCCGTGCTGGGGCTGCTCACGTTCATGACGACCTGGAACGACTTCCTCTGGCCGTACGCTGTCCTCAACGACCCGGAGAACCCCACCGTGCAACTGGCCCTGCGCACCCTGTCCGACGGGTACTACACGGACATGTCCCAGGTGTTCACGGGAACGGCCATCGCGACCCTCCCGCTGTTGCTGGTCTTCGTCCTGTTCGGCCGCCAGATCATCGGCGGCATCATGGAAGGTGCGGTCAAGGCGTGAGCACTCTGCGATTCCCCGACGACTTCGTCTGGGGTGCGGCCACCGCCGCGTACCAGATCGAGGGCGCGGCCACCGACGACGGTCGCGGCCCGTCGATCTGGGACACCTTCAGCCGTACGCCGGGCAAGGTCCACCACGGCCACACCGGTGACGTGGCCTGCGACCACTACCACCGGTACGCCGACGACGTGGCGCTGATGGCGGAGCTGGGGCTGCGGGCGTACCGCTTCTCGGTGGCCTGGCCCCGGATCCAGCCGGACGGCACCGGCCCGGTCAACCCGCGCGGCCTGGACTTCTACGACCGGCTGACCGACGCGCTGCTGGCCCGGGGCATCGACCCGATCGTCACGCTCTACCACTGGGACCTGCCGCAGGCCCTCCAGGACCGGGGCGGCTGGACCAACCGCGAGACCGCCGAGCACTTCGCCACGTACGCCACGGCGGTGCACACCCGGCTCGGTGACCGGATCCGCACCTGGACCACGCTCAACGAGCCGTGGTGCTCGGCCTACCTCGGCTACGGCAACGGGGTGCACGCCCCCGGCGAGCAGGACCCGGGCGCGGCCTTCACCGCCGTACACCATCTGCTGCTCGGGCACGGCCTGGCGGCCCGCGCGCTGCGCGCGGCCGGCGCGCAGACCGTCGGGATCACGGTCAACCCGGCCGACGTGCGCGCGGCCGACCCGGACAGCGCCGCGGACGCGGCGGCGGTGCGCCTGGTCGACGGCCTGCACAACCGGATCTTCCTCGACCCCCTGCTGCGGGCGGCCTACCCGGACGACGTGCTGGAACACGTGGCCCGCATCGTCGAGCCGACGTTCGTCCGCGACGGCGACGAGAAGCTGATCGCCGCCCCGATCGACCTGCTCGGCATCAACTACTACGCCCCCACCTACGTCGCCGGCCGGCCGGACGGCGCGGGCGGCAGCGCCTACCCGGGCACCGACGGCGCGGTGGAGTTCCTTCCGCCGACCGGGCCGCTGACCGACATGGGGTGGATGATCGAACCGGCCGGGCTGACCCGGCTGCTGGAACGCATCGCCACGGACTACCCCGGCGTGCCGCTGATGGTCACCGAGAACGGCGCGGCGTTCCCCGACAAGGCCGACGCCGACGGCGCCGGGCAGGTGGTGGACGCGGACCGCATCGCCTACCTCGACGGGCACCTGCGCGCGGTGCACGAGGCGATCTCCCGGGGAGTGGACCTCCGGGGCTATCTCGTATGGTCGTTACTGGACAACTTCGAGTGGGCCGAGGGCTACCGTCGACGGTTCGGGATCATCCACGTCGACTACCTGACGCAGCGACGCACACCGAAGTCCAGCGCCCGGTGGTACCAGGAGGTGATCTCCCGGAACGGGCTGTGACGAGGGTGGTAACGGGGATGACGACGGCGCAGCGGCCGACACTGGAGGCGGTGGCCCGGCGGGCGGGCGTCTCGCGGGCGACCGTGTCCCGGGTGGTGAACGGCTCCACGACGGTCGCCGAGCCCATCCGGGACGCGGTCCGCCGGGCGGTGGCCGAGCTGGGGTACGTGCCGAACCTGGCCGCCCGCAGCCTGGTCACCCAGCGGACCGACTCGGTCGCCCTGGTGCTGCCGGAGGCCGCCACCCGGGTCTTCTCCGACGACCAGGTCTTCCCCGGGATCATCCGGGGTGCGGCGCAGGAGCTGGAGGCGGCCGACAAGCAGCTCGTACTGATGCTGGCCGGCTCGCCCGCCGGGCACGACCGGGTCGAGCGCTACACCACCGGCCGGCACGTCGACGGGGTGCTCTTCGCCTCGCTGCACGGCGAGGACCCGCTGCCCGGCCGGCTCGCCCGGCTGGGCATCCCGGTCGTGTGCAGCGGTCGCCCGCTCGACGGCGCCGACGTGCCCTACGTCGACGTCGACCACGTCGGCGGGGTGGCCACGGCGGTGCGGCACCTTCTCGACGGCGGACGCCGCCGCATCGCCACCATCGCCGGCCCGCAGGACATGGTGGCCGGCATCGAGCGCCTCGCCGGCTACCGGAACACGGTCGCCGAGGCCGGCCTGCCGGAGCTGGTGGTGACCGGCGACTTCACCCGCGAGTCCGGGGCGACGGCGATGCGGCAGCTCCTCGCCGAGCACCCCGACCTGGACGCCGTCTTCGCCGCCTCCGACCTGATGGCGCACGCCGCCCTGCGGACGCTGCGCGAGGCGGGGCGGCGGGTGCCCGACGACGTGGCGGTGATCGGCTTCGACGACATCGAGACGGCCGCGTACACCGAGCCGCCGCTGACCACCGTCCGCCAGCCGATCGTGCAGCTGGGCCGGCAGATGACCCGGCTGCTGCTGCGGCTGGCCGCCGGCGAGGTGATCGAATCCGTGGTGCTCCCCACCGAGCTGATCGTCCGCGAGTCCGCCTGACCGGCCGGCGATAACCGGTCGAGCCGCGCGGGGCTCCGGCGGTAGCGTCACCGCCGTGACCCCACCGTCCCGGCTGATCCGCGTGCCCGCTCTCTCCGACGTCGCCGAGTACGCGTACGCGGCCACGGTCGAGCCGCCCGCCCGGCTGGTGTTCACCGCCGGTGCCTGCCCGCTCGACGCCGAGGGACGGACCGTCGCGCCCGGCGACCCCGTCGGCCAGGCCCGGCAGGTGATGACGAACCTGGAGACCGCGCTCGCGGCGGCCGGGGCCAGGCTCACCGACGTCGTCAAGACCACCGTGTACGTGGCGTCGTCCCGCCAGGCCGACCTGGTGGCCGTGTGGGAGGTGGTCCGGGACGCGTTCGGCGACCACGAGCCGCCCGGCACCCTGCTCGGGGTGGCCGTGCTCGGCTACTCCGACCAGCTCGTCGAGGTCGAGGCCGTCGCCGCCGTACGCGAGGAGAGCTGACGTGCGGATCCGCACCGCCCGCCCCGACGACGCGCCCGCCGTGGTGGCGATGCGCGCGCTCGTGCACCCCTACCTGGTGCGCGGCGTCGAGTCGACCCGGCAGATGATCGCCCAGCCCCCGCCCGACGAGGAATGGACCGCGTACGTCGCCGAGGTCGACGACGCCGTGGTCGGCTGGGTGTCGGCGTACCGCAACGACCGGACCTCGGAGCCGGACGTCGGCGAGATCTCCACCCTGCACGTCCATCCCGAGCACCGGGGCCGGGGCGCCGGCACCGCGTTGCTGACCGCCGCGCTCGGGCACCTGCGCGGCATCGGGGCGCGCCGGATCCGCACCTGGGCGCTGCCGGAGTCGCTGCCGTTCGCCCGCCGGCACGGCTTCACGCCGAGCCGGGAGCTGCGCTACTCGGCGCTGGACCTGCGTCCGGCCCCGCCGATGCCGGAGCCGCCGCCGGGCGTACGGCTGCTTGCGCTGACCGACGTCGAGCCGCGTCGGGTCTACCTGGCCGAGGTGGCGGCGGCGGCCGACGAGCCGGAGGACGTGCCCGCCGACGCGATCAGCTACGAGAGCTGGCGCTCCGAGATCTGGGACAGCCCGGGCCTGGACCGCGCGGCCAGCACGGTAGCGGAGGTCGGCGGCGAGGTGGTGTCCTTCAGCCTCGTCCAGCGCGACGGCGACCGGATGTGGTCGGACTACACCGGCACGGTGCCGGCGCACCGGGGGCGTGGGCTCGCGCGCCTGGTCAAGACGGCGGCGCTGCACCGCGCCGCCGCCGGCGGGGTAGCCGTCGCCTACACCTCGAACGACGAGGCGAACGCGCCGATGCTGGCGGTCAACGTCCGCCTCGGCTACCGCCCGGTCGGGTCGAGCTGGTCCTGCCTGCGCGAGCTGTCCTGACGGGTCCCGGTCGGCGGCCTGTCCTGACGGGTCCGGTCAGCCGGCGGCGTGGCCAGTTCCGACCGGCGGAGGCACGGGTCGCCCCTCCGTGATGGGCTGGCCGAGCGACCGGCGGGCCAGCAGGGTCGCCCCGGCGACGGCGGCCGGCATGACGATCACCGCGCCGAGCGGGATCAGGAAGCAGACGAAGACCGCCACCCCGAAGCCGAGCGTGGTCGGCCGGTCCGCCTTGAGGATGGACCGCCGGTCCGGCAGCCGCATCCCACGCCGGTAGAAGGGGGCCCCGACGAGTTCCACGGCGAGCAGCCAGCCGCCGACCGCCGCCCCGATCACCGGCACCACGGTCTGGCCTACCACCGGGATGAAGCCGGCGGCGAAGAGCGGGATGCCGAAGAGGATCGACAGGCCCACCAGCCGCAGCGAGTCGGCGATGCTGCGCCGCAGCGACGGCCAGAACGGCACGTCGACCGCGTTGGGGGTGCCGCCGAGGCGCTCCTCGACCCGTTCGGAGATCTTCTCGTAGAACGGGTCGCCGATGACCAGGGTGACGGCCGTGAAGCTGACCACCGCGAGCAGGCCGCCGAGGCCGAGGAAGGCCAGCCCGGCGACCACGCGGACGAGGCTGCGCGAGGTGGTCGACCAGTCGTCGGCGAACGGGGTGACCAGTGCGGCCAGGTCGTCGACGAAGTACGCCAGGGTGGCGAACGCCGTCACGAAGAGCGCGCCCGAGATCAATGCCGGAATGACGCCGAGCAGCATCAGCCCGGGACTGCGGACGTAGAGGCCGAGGCCGCGCAGGAGCAGGCCCACGCCGGTGAAGAACCGGCCGGCGGCGCCGGTCACGGGCGCGGCGATGCGGGGTGCGTTCACGACCGCAGAGCCTAGTTGTGTCCCACCAGTGCAGGTTCCGGACCCGCGCGCTACTGCCAGGTGGCGGTGTCGGGGTCGATGTCGTGGGCGCGTGCGTTGGCGTCGATGCTCTGCCGGAACCAGGTGGCAAGGCCGGCGCGGATGCCGTCGTAGTGGGCGGCGAATCCCGGGTCGGCCTCGTACCTGCGGCCGAGACAGACCTGCATCTGCCTGGTGAGGGGAAAGTACGAGGTGAACACCGCACGGTGCCGCTCGACGAGTTGGTTGGCTCGTGGGCTGCCCGGGGTGACACCGGCGTCCATCGCGTCCGCGAGGGCACGGTCGAGGTCGGCAACCGCGTCGGCGACGGCCTGCCACTCCTCCGGGCTGCGAGAGGCGGAGCGTTCGGCGTACTGCTGCCACTGCGTCGTGTCCCCGTAGCGCTGACGGGCCCGGGCGGGCGAGTCCGGGTCCCACCCGGGGCCGAAGATCGCGGCCTGCTGCTCGACGGTGAGCAGCAGGCCGCGTTCGTGGGCGGCGATCATCCGGTCCACGCCGACGCCGAGCTGCTGGAGGCGGTCGATCCGTTGGGCGATCTGGGCGCGCTGCGCGCGCAGTGCGCCGGGCACGTCCGCCGCCGAGTCGTCCAGGATGGCCCGGATCCCGTCCAGGCCGAGGCCGAGTTCCCGGTAGACGACGACGCGGTGCAGGCGTTCCAGATCGCCGGCGGTGTAGAGCCGGTATCCGCCGGTCGTGCGCAGCGACGGTCGCGCCAGACCGATGTCGTCCCAGTGGTGCAGCGCGCGGACCGTCACGCCCAGCCGCGTCGAGACCTGGCCGACGGTCAGGCCGTCCGCGTCGGTGGCGTCAGGCATGCTCCCCATTGTCGCCGCGACCGGCGCCCGGTGGGGTGATCCCGATGGCCTCAAGGTTCCGCGCCTCCTGGCTGGCCGGGTCGAAGGGCTTCGCCGCGGTGAAGATGATCCGTGCGTTCTCGGGGGTGATCACCTCCACGTCGCGGGTGTTCCAGGGGGTGTCCCGTGGGCCGTCGACCGAGTCCGGGCGCAACGCACGACAGGCCTCGACGAGGGAGTCGATCTGGTTGAGCACGCCCGAGAAACTGAAGCTCATCGCCGGTGCCTGCGCCGGCACGCTCTCCGCCGAGCGGAGGAGCACGTCCTGGAACGCCCACCGGCGCAGGTGCACGAGCGTGCCGGGGATGCTGAACAGCTCGAAGAACCCGAGACCACGGGTCCAGAAGTCCACCGATGCCGCCAGGTCGGTCGTGGGGATCGTCACGAACGCGGGCATTCCGTAGATGCCCCGGAACGGCTCCGGCGCGACCGCGTCCGGGCCGGGGGTGGGCACGGGACTCATCTCGAAAGCGTCGTAGTAGTCACTCATGCGCTTACCCTCCGGCCTCACGCACCGTGAGGGTCAAGCCGGATCCGTGACGATCCCGCCGCGCAGCCGTGGGCGTGACCGGGCGCCGCCGGAGAAGGCGGACCACCGGCTGGGGGCGGCCGAGCGGGCACGGCAGGATGGACGCGTGCGGGCGGCCCGGTTGATCTCGTTGGTTCTGCTGCTCCAGGCGCGCGAGACGATGACCGCGGCGGAGCTGGCGCGGGAGCTGGAGGTCTCCGAGCGGACCGTCTACCGGGACGTGCTGGCGCTCTCCGCCGCCGGGGTGCCGGTCTACGCCGACCGGGGCCGCACCGGCGGCTACCGGCTGCTCGGCGGCTACCGGACCCGGTTGACCGGGCTGACCCGGGACGAGGCGGAGGCGCTCTTCCTGGCCGGGCTGCCCGGACCGGCCGGTGACATGGGGCTCGCCGACGCCGTCGCCTCGGCCGAGCTGAAGGTGCTGGCCGCGCTGCCGCCCACGCTCCGCGACGCCCCGGCCCGCACCGGGCAGCGGTTCCACCTGGACGTGCCGGGCTGGTTCCGGGAGGCGGGGCCGCCGCCGTGGCTGACCGAGCTGGCCGGCGCGGTCTGGCGGGACCGGGTGGTCGAGCTGCGCTACCGGCGCGGTGACCGCGAGGTGACGCGCACCGTGCGGCCGTACGGGCTGGTGCTGAAGAACGGCGTCTGGTATCTGGTGGGCCGCGTCGGCGACGACGTGCGCACCTACCGGGTGGACCGGGTCACCGGCGTGCGGGTGGACCCGGAGACCTTCGACCGGGACGAGGACTTCGACCTGGCCGGGTACTGGCGGGAACAGGCCGAGGCGTTCCACCGGGGCGTGCTGCGGGAGCGGGCCACCGTCCGGCTCAGCCCGGCCGGCCTGCGCCAGCTCCGGCACGTGGCGGACGCCCCCTTCGCGTACGACGAGGCCGTCGCCGCCGCCGGCGGCCCCGACGGGCAGGGCTGGGTGGTGACCCGGCTGCCCGTCGAGTCCGTCGACGTCGCGTACCACCAACTGCTCGGGCTGGGCCCGGAGGTGGAGGTGCTCGATCCGCCGGAGCTGCGGGCGCGGCTGGCCGAGGCGGCCGAGCGGACCGCCCGCCGCTACGCCGGCGCGGACCCCGATCCGGGTCAGCGGTAGCCGGTGTCGTCGGCCGGCAGGCCGGGCTCCACCACCTCCGTGTTGTAGCGCGCCCAGTGCGGCCGGGTGCCGTCCAGGTCGGTGAAGCCGTACACCTGGGCCAGCCCTCCGCTGTCGAGCGACTCGCCGTTCCAGCGGGCCCGGTCCGGGTCGGCGGCCAGGGCGGCCACCGCGCGCCCGACGAAGGCCGGCGTCTCCGACATGACGAAGTGCGGTTCCTCGGCGGCGCCGTCGCGCCAGTTCTCCTCGGTGACGCCGTAGTGCTCCAGCATCGCCTCGGACCGCAGCCAGCCCGGGGTGAGCGCGACGGCGGTGCAGCCGTGCGGCTTCAGCTCGTGCGCCCAGCTGAAGGCGAGCCGGTTCACGGAGACCTTGGCCAGGTCGTAGAAGACCGAGAGGCGGTAGTTGGTCTCGTTGTGCTCACGCGTGCCGTCGCCGACCTCCACCACCAGGCCGCCGGGACGGCGGATCATCAGCGGCAGGGCGAAGTGGGCGGTGACGATGTGCGTGTCGATCGCCAGGCGCAGGCTGCGGAAACCGGCCTCCAGCGGCTGCTCCCAGACCGGCTTCTCCCAGGTGGTCAGGGGGTCGCCGCCCCAGATGTCGTTGACCAGCACGTCGAGCCGGCCCTGCTCGGCGTCGATCCGGGCGACCAGGTCGCGGACCTGCTCGGGTACGAGGTGGTCGACCCGGACCGCGATGCCGGTGCCGCCGGCGGCGGTGACCAGTTCGGCGGTCTCCTCGATGGTCTCCGGGCGGTCCATCTCGGAGCGGCCGGCCCGGCTGCTGCGGCCGGTGGCGTAGACCGTGGCGCCGGCGGCGCCGAGTTGGACCGCGATCTGCCGGCCGGCGCCCCGGGTCGCCCCGGCGACGAGCGCGATCTTTCCTGTCAGCGGTTTCGTCATGCGGCGAGCCTGTCAGCGATACCTGACAGCCGAAGTCCGGTTTCGCGAAGCCGTGTCGTCCGTCATGCTCGCCGGCATGCACCTGCTGCTCTCCGGGATCGTCGGCTCGGTCGCGTACGGGCTGGCCGGGCCGGGCTCCGACGTCGACCGGATCGGCGTCTTCGCCGCGCCCACCGTCGCGTTCCACGGCCTGCGCCCGCCCCGCGAGTCGGTGGTGACCACCGACCCCGACGTCACCCTGCACGAGGCGGCGAAGTGGTGCCGCCTGGCGATGAGCGGCAACCCGACCGCCACCGAGCTGGCCTGGTTGCCGGAGGACTGCTACGAGACCCGTACGGAGTTCGGCGACCGGTTGATCGCCATCCGCTCGGCGTTCCTCAGCGCGCCCCGCGTCCGCGACGCCTACCTGGGCTACGCCGGCCAGCAGTTCCGCAAGCTGGAGTCCCGGGGCGACGGGACGTTCTCCGCCGACACCCGGCGGCGCACCGCCAAGCACGCCCGGCACCTGGCCCGGCTGGTGCACCAGGGCCGGCTGCTCTACGCCACCGGCGTGCTGGAGATCCGGCTCGCCGACCCGCAGTGGTTCCGCGGCTTCGGCGAGCGGGTGGCCGGCGGCGCGTTGGACGAGGCCCGGACGCTGATCGCCGAGGCGGAGCGGGACTTCGACCGCGTCCGCACCCCGCTGCCGGACCGCCCGGACGAGGCGACCGTGGAGCGCTGGCTGCTCGACGTGCGCGCCGCCCACCTGCCACCGGCCCCCTCCACGCCCTGACCTCCCCCGGGCCGATCCTGGCGGGGCCGTGCGGGGTGGCTCACTGCACGTCGAACTCGTTGCCCTCCGGGTCGGCCATGGTGGTGTGCACGCTGCCGAAGTCGGCCACCTCGCGCAGCACGGTGGCGCCGAGCCCCTCCAGCCGCCGCACCGTCGCCTCCCGCTCGGCCGGGCCGACGTGCAGGTCGACGTGGAGCCGGTTCTTGACCTGCTTGCGCTCGGGCACCTGGTGGAACAGCAGCCGCCGGCCCAGCCCGGTGCCGCTGGCCGGGTCGACCGGGTCGTCGGGGTGCCGGACGGCGGCCAACTGCCGCCACGCCTTGCGCCCGTCGATGTCGAGGTACGCCTCCGGCCCGATCGCGCCGCCGCCGAGCAGGCGCTCGATCAGCCCGCTGTTGTCCTCGATCTCGTAGCCGAGGGCCGCCGCCCAGAACCGGGCCTGCGCGTTCGGGTCGGCGCAGTCGACGACGAGCTTCCACTCCACGGCCATGGCGTCCTCCTCGGTCTCCGGCGACCGTCCTCACGATCACCGATGTAACCAGTTATAGTGGTTACATGACCGACGGCGCAAGCGGCCTCACGCTGATCAGCCCCGAAGGGACCCGCTACCTCTTCGACCCCGGTGCGCTCTGCCTGGAACTCCTCACCACCGGCGGACCGGGCGCACTGGCCCGCTACGAGGTGCTGCACCGGCCCCGCGACCTCGCCGACTGGCTGGCGCTGTCCCGGCTGCGCCTCGACCCGGCCCGGGTCGAGGTGGCCGCCGACGAACTGGTGGCCGCCCGCCGGCTACGGGACGCGCTGTGGCGGCTGGTCTGCGTACGCACCGGGGCCCGGCCGCCGGCCGGCGACCCGGCCACCTTCGACGCGACCCCCGACGACCTCGACACCCTCAACCGGGCGGCGGCCGGCGTGCCGCTGGCGCCGCAACTCGCCCCGGACGGGGCGCGCGCCTGGGCGCTGCCGGCCACCGGCGGACAGCCGCTGGCCAGCATCGCCCGGGACGCGGTGGACCTGTTCACCGGCCCGTACCGCGACCGCATCCGCGAGTGCGCCACGCACGACTGCTACCTCGTCTTCGTGGACACCTCGCGCCCCGGCCGGCGACGCTGGTGCGCGATGGAGCGCTGCGGCAACCGGCACAAGGTCCGCTCGCTGCGCGCCCGCCGCGCCGAGTAAACCCGTTGCCCGGCGGCCACGGTCCCCTGTTAGGGTTCCGGCACGCCCTCGTCGAGGAAAAGGGAGGTGAGCGCCGTGTCCACGACATCGCTGTGCTCCCGCCCGGCCACGAGGGCACCACGGTTCTGAGCCGGGGGCACGAAACCCGGAAGGACCTCATGACCGACCTGGTCATCCGCCCGCTCGCTGCGGGCGAGGAAGCACTGTTCGACTCCCTGCCCCACACCAGCCTGGTGGGGCGCGCCGCCTTCGGCGACAACTACTCCGACATGGCCGCCGACGGCCAGTACCGTCCCGAGTGGAGCTGGGTCGCCCTGCGCGCCGGCACCGTGGTGGCCCGCGCCGCCTGGTGGGGTGGGCCGGACGACGAGTCTCCGCTGGCCCTCGACTGGCTCGACTTCACCGACCACGAGGCCGCGGTCCAGCTGCTGCGCGCCGCGCCGCTGCGGGCCGAGTACTCCCTCTCGCTGCCAACCGGCTGGCGGGACGACCCGGCCGTCCGGGCGCAGGCGCAGGCCCGCATCGACGTGGCGACCGCCGCCGGCATGTCCCCGCTGGTCGCGCGGTACCGGTACCGGTGGACGCGGGAGCACGGGCTGCCCGCCCGGCCCGGCCGGTTGGAGTTCCGCCCGGAACCCGACGACGCCGTGATCCTCGACGTGCTGCGCCGCATCGGCGAGGGGAGTCTCGACGCCCACACCCGCCGCGCCACCGCCGAGCACGGGCCGGAGGCGGCGGCACGGGAGGAGCTCGACCCGTTGCGCTGGCTGCCGAGCCCGCGCGACTGGTGGCGGCTGGCCTGGACGCCGGCCGGTGAACTGGTCGGCGTCACCGTGCCGGCCCGCAACCACAGCGATCCGGTCGTCGGCTTCGTCGGCGTGGTGCCCGGGCAGCGCGGGCACGGCTACGCGTACGACCTGCTGGTCGAGGCCACTCACCTGCTCGTCGAGACGGGAGTGGCCGAGATCGTGGCGGCCACCGACCAGACGAACCATCCGATGGCCGCCGCCTTCGCCCGGGCGGGCTACCCGATCGAGCGGGAACGCATCGATCTCGTGTGACGGCCCGGCTCCCGGCGCGTCGACGACCGGCGCCGGGAGCCACCGGGTTCAGTCGGCCAGCCGTACGCGGACCCGACGGTTGGCCCGCCCCTTGCTCTCCACCTTGACCACCTGCACCTTGCCGATCTGCGCGGTGGAGGCGACGTGCGTGCCGCCGTCGGCCTGGACGTCCAGCCCGACGATGTCGACGATCCGCACCTCCTGCTCCTCCGGCGGGATCAGGTTCGACTGGGTACGGATGATGTCGGGCAGGGCGAGCGCCTCCGCCCGGGGCAGCACCCGCACGGCCACCGCCCGGTCGGCGGCCACCTCGGCGTTGACCAGCTCCTCGATGCGGCTCTTGAAGTCCGACGGCACCTCGGGCAGGTTGAAGTCCATCCTGGCCTCGCCCGGCTCCATGTTGCCGCCCGTGACGAGCGCGCCGAAGTCGCGGAACACCACCCCGCAGAGCACGTGCAGCCCGGAGTGGGTCCGCATCAGCCGGGTGCGCCGGTCGTCCTCGACCGCGCCGGTGACCGCCGTTCCCGCCGGCGGCAGCGGGTCGCCCTCGGCCGGGATCAGCCAGAGGTCGTCGCCCTTGCGGGTGCCGACGATCCGGGTCTGCACCCCCTGCCAGAGCAGTACGCCGTGGTCCGGCGGCTGTCCGCCGCCGCCCGGGTAGAACGCCGACCGGTCCAGCACGATGCCCTGCTCGGGATCGGCGTGCAGCACCGTGCACTCCCACTCCCGCAGTGTCGGATCGGCGAGGTCCAGCCGGTGCGTACGACCGTGGTGTGTGACGCCCATGTCAGGGCACGTTACTCGTTCAGGAAGGCGGATATCCGGCTTCGCAGGTCGGCGCGTTCCGTCCAGAGGACGCCGGGCCGGTCGTACACGTGCAGGGTGGCCCGGGGCAGCGCGGCCGCGAGCTGCTCGGCGACCTCGACCGGGTGCAGGTCGTCGCCGGCGCAACCGATCACCAGGGCCGGCGCGGCGACCGCGGCCAGCGAGCCGGCGTCGTCCAGGGGCGCCTGCTCGGGCAGGCTCGCCAACCCGGGGGCGAGCCCGTCGCGCAGGAGCTGGTCGAGGCGCTGGCGCAGGTAGGCCCAGCCGGCCGGGGTGTTGCGTACGGCGGACGGCAGCTCGGCCTGGACGACGTCGGCCACGGCGGAGGCGTCGCCGCTCTCCACGGCCTCGAACAGCGCGGTCAGCCGGGCCCGGGCGACCTCGCCGCGCGGCCGGTCGAGCGCCGCGGGCAGGAAGACGACGAGTCGTTCGAAGCGTTCGGGGCTCTCGGCGAGCAGCCGGCAGAGCGCGCCCGCGCCGAGGCTGGCGCCGAAGGCCCGGGTGGCGCCGCCGAGGTCGGCGACCGCGCGCAGGTCGCGGGCGAGGTCCAGGTAGCTCCACGGGCCGGGTGGCGCGTCGGAGCGGCCGTGCCCGCGGAACTGGAAGAACAGCTTGCGGCCCGTCACGCCGCTGCCGAACGGCCGGGTGGTGGCGATGCCGTTGCCCAGCCCGTGGGCGAACACCGTGACCGGGTCACCCGTGCCGGTGACGAGCTGTTCCAGGCGTACGCCGTGCGGCGTGGCGACCAGCTCGGTGTCCGGCTCCGGCAGTGCCGGCCGGCCGGTACGCGGGGCGCCCGGGCCGGGCCCCCAGGTGCGGGGCCCGCCGTCCGGCGGCGGCGGCCAGCGGAAACCCCTCACCAGAACCCTTTGCCGTCGCTCAGGTCGCGCAGCCCCACCCGGACGTCGAGCAGGTAGATCAGGCCGGCGGCGATGCCGATGAGCCCGAAGAGACTGATCGGGCCGAAGCCGAGCAGGGTCAGCACCAGGCAGACGGCGAGAATGCCGATCCAGCCGCCCTTGGGCAGGGTGCCGATGGCGGAGAAGGCGTCGGAACGCTGGGTGATGGCGTGCACCAGGGCGATGCCCTGCACGATCAACGCGAAGACGAGCAGGATCAGCTCGACCACGTAGCGAACATCGAAGGCGAAAAGCGGCGCGGCGTAGGCCATGCCGGCAAGCTTATGCCGGTGACCCCGGATACGTCCGACAGGACGCATCCGGGGTCACCGGCGGACCGAACTACTCGGCGGCCGGGCGGGTCCGCTTGGTGGCCCGGGGCAGCTTCGCCGACGGGGTGGCGGCCGGCTTCGCGGCGGCCTTGGTGGCCCGGGTCGTCGCCTTCTTCGCGGCGGCCGGCTTGGCCTCCAGCACCTCGGCCACGTCGGCCGGGGTCGGCACCTCTTCGGTGACGGTCGGGGACGGCACGTCGGCGGTGACGGCCTGGGTCGGCACGTCGGCGGTGACGGACCGCGCGGTGGCCGGCTTCGCGGCGGCCCCGGCCGGCTCGGTGTCGGCCTCGGTCGCCTCGATGTCGGCGTTCACGGTCTCGGCGGCCTCCAGCACGCCGGCCCCGACGACCCGCTCGCCCCGGGCGACCAGCGCGACGTACGCGGCCTGCGCCCGCTCCTGGGCGGCCTGGGCGCCGGCGACCACCACGGCGGCGTTGCGGGTCGCCACCGCCCGGAGCCGGTCCAGGTCCGCGACCTCGCGCAGCTTGTTCAGGTCCGCGACCTCGCGCAGCTTGTTCAGGTCGGCGACCTCGCGCAGCTTGTTCAGGTCGGCGACCTCGCGCAGCTTGTTCAGATCGGCGGCCTCGCGGAGGCGCTTCAGGTCCAGCTCGGTCGGGACGGCCTTCTCCCGCAGGCTGCCGGCGGTCAGGTTCGCCGTGCGCAGCGTGTCGTTGGCCTTCTGGCGCAGCTCGACGCCGGTGACGACGGCCTTGCCGCCCAGGTCGGCGACGACCCTGGTGCCGAGGTCGGTCACCACGGCGGGGAGCTTGCGCAGCTGCTGGAGGGCGAGCTCGCCCGCGCCCGCGGCGGCGTAGATCGGGGCCGGGATGCGGCTGGTCTTCGGCTGGGTCATCACTTCTCCTCTTCGGCCGCGTCGGCGGCCTTTCGGGCCGCGTCGCGGGCGGCCTTCTTCTCGGGGGTGTCGGTCGGAGCGGGGGCGGGGCCGGTCTCGGTGACGGCGACCGACTCCAGAACGGCCTCGGTCGGGGTGCCCTCCGGTGTGGTGGGGCCCGTGGCGGCGAGGTTGGCCAGGTCGGGCGCCGCCTCGACGGGATCCGGCGTGCCCGCGCCGGAAGTCGCGTCGGGCCCGGCGGGGGGCGTCGTGCCGGTGGCCGCCGCCGTCGCCTCGGCGAGCCGCGCGTTCTCCCGGCGGAACGTCTCGTAGATCTGGGTGAGCGACTGCTTCTGCGCCATCGTCAGGTCGGGATCGACGGAGATGGCCGCCAGCACACCCTGGCCCTCCTTGTCGTCGAGCAGCCCGGCCCGCAGGTACATCGCCGGGGTGGAGACCCGCAGCGCGCTGGCGAGCTGCTGGAGCACCTCCGCGCTCGGCTTGCGCAGTCCGCGCTCGATCTGACTGAGGTACGGGTTGCTGACCCCCGCCTGCTCGGCGAGCTGTCGGAGCGAGATCTTCGCGTTGCGGCGCAGGTCGCGAATGAACCCACCGACGTCGGGAAGGTCCTTACCAGTGGCCATGACCCGACGCTAACGCGCCCTGCTAGCTGCTGCAAGCAAAGTGCTAACCAGAGTTAGCGACGTCTCACTTCCCGGTTGCGTCCCGGGGCGCCCGGTGCGTACCTTTCCGCAGTGACCAAGATCGAGGTGAACGGCGCCCTGCTCGCGTACGACGACACCGGCAGCGGCACCCCCGTCGTCCTGCTGCACGCCGGCATCGCCGACCGCCGGATGTGGCGGGAGCAGGTCGGCCCGCTGGCCGCGCGGCACCGGGTGATCGCCCTCGACCTGCGCGGCTACGGGGACTCCGAGCTGCCGCCGGCCCCGTTCGCCCACCACGACGACGTGGCCGGGCTGCTCGACGCGCTCGACATCCCCCGGGCCGCCCTGGTCGGCTGCTCGTTCGGCGGCGCCGTGGCGATCGACACCGCGCTGGCCCACCCGGAGCGCGTGACCGCGCTCGCCCTCCTCGGCACCGCCGCCTCGGGCCACGAATGGTCGGAGGAGGCGAACGACCTCTGGGACAGCCTGGTCGGGGAGGTCGACCCGGAGGACTTCGCCGCCAGCGCCGCCGGCGAGGTGCGGTTCTGGGTGGTCGGCCCGGGCCGCGAGCCCGCCGAGGTCGACCCGGAACTGCTCGCCTTCGCCCGCGAGATGGACCAGCGGGCGCTCGCCGCCGAGCTGGCGCTCAGCGCGGTCGACGTCGCCGAGCTCGACCCGCCCGCGATCGGCCGCCTCCACGAGCTGCGGGTGCCCGTCCTGGTCGGTGCCGGTGGCGCGGACCTGCCCGACATCAGCCGGCTCGCCGACCGGATCGCGGCCGAGGCGCCCGACGCGACCCGCCTGCCCGACGTGCCCGACGCCGGCCACCTGCTGCCGTTGGAGCGTCCCGCCCCGGTCAACGCCGCCCTGCTCGACTTCCTGCCCTGACACCTGCCGCGTGCAGGGCCGCGGGGAAGAGGGGACAAATGGATTGCACGGGCGCCGGGCTGAGACCTTGACTGCTCGTCATGCCCTCCCCCTCACCGATCTTCGTCGCCGGCACGGGTCGCTCGGGAACGTCGCGGATCGCCGACATCATCGGCGAGCATCCGCTGATCCATCGGATTCCCATGGAGACGAAGTTCCTCATCGACCCGGGCGGCCTGCGGGACCTGGCCGACGCGCTCACCCACCGGTACGACCCCACCGTCGGTGAGGACGCCCTGCACCGACTGAGCGACTTCCTCACCGTGCGGGTGCCCGGCCGGCGCGACGATCGCGGCAGGACCGTTCCCGAACTGGTCGGCGAGCAGCGCTACCGGGACGCGGTGCAACGACTCTGGCCGCAGTTGGTCGCGGACACGTACGACGAACCCGCGCCCGCCGAGGGCTTCGGCAACGCCGACCGGCCCGCCGGGCCGTTCGCGCCCGTCAGCCGCCGGCGGGTCCTTCCCAGGTACTTCAGCGACCGGGGCGAACTGCTCGGAATCCTGCGGGGCCTGGTCGACACCATGTTCGGCGGAGCAGCCGCCGACGCGGGCAAGCCGACCTGGTGCGAGAAGACACCGTTCAACCTGCTGTGCATGGAGTTCCTCTGGGAACTGGTCCCCGAAGCGACGATCGTGCACATCAAGCGTCACCCGGTCTCGGTGCTCGCATCCCACCTGGCCCAGCCATGGGCGCCGCCCACCGTCGACGGCGCGCTCGCCTACCTCAAGCCGATCTACCACCGGTGGCTCACCTGGAAGGAGACGGTCGACCTGACCGGCAGGCGGTACGTCGAGGTCAGAGCCGAAGATCTCGCAGCCGACTGGCCCGGGCAGCGCCGCGCCCTGTTCGAACGGCTCGGCGTCGACGACTTCACCACCCCTTCGACGTTCCAGTGGCACAAGCTGACGAACCGCAGCGACCAGTTCGACGACGAGACCCGCGAGTTCGTCGGAGAAGCGCTCGGCGAGGTCGTCCCGGCCATGGGATACGAGTGACGGCGCTGGCGCGGGCTACCAGAGGGAGCGGACGGCGCCGACCGGCAGGCCGCCGCCGAAGAGCGGCGCCTCGGCGTACTCGGTCAGCACCGGGGCGTCCAGCCCGAGCCGGCGCAGGGCGGAGACCAGCACCGGCATCCGGGCGCGGCCCGCGCCGTCGTCGATCTTGAGGGCGACCGCGCCGACTTCGGGCACCGCCACGGCGATGACCCCCTCGGCGCCCACCTTGGCGAGCAGACCCGGCACCCCACGCATCAGCCGGCTGTCCTCGGCCCGCGTGCCGCCGACCAGGTCCGGGTGCGCGCGCATCGCGTCGGCCACCGTCCGCGCCGCGGTGCCGGGCTCCGCCGAGACGAGCCGGAGGAACGCCCCGGCGAGCCCGGTCAGCGACACGGCGAGCACCGGGGCGCCGCAGCCGTCCACCCCGACCGCCGCGGCCGACTCGCCGGTGAACTCCTCCACCGCGTCCCGCAGCCGCTGCTGCAACGGGTGCTCCGGACGCCAGTACCCGTCGAGCGGCCAGCCGGCGGCCAGGCAGGTCAGCAGCATCCCGCTGTGCTTGCCGGAGCAGTTCATCTGCGTACGGGTGGGTCCGCCGCCGGCCCGCAGCACGGCCGCCCGGGCCTCGTCGCCCACGGGCAGGTCCGGCGGGCAGTGCAGGGCCGACTCGTCCAGCCCGGCGCGGGCCAGCAGCGCCCCGACCCGGGCCAGGTGGAAGTCCTCCCCGGCGTGGCTGGCCGAGACCAGCGCCACGTCGGCGGGGTCGGCCAGCGCCAGCCCGGCGCGGAGCATCCCGACCGCCTGCATCGGCTTGTTGGACGAGCGCGGGAAGACCGGGGAGGTCACGTCCCCGGCGCCGGCCACCTTCGCACCGGAGGCGTCGAGCACCACCACCGAACCCCGGTGCACGCCCTCGACGAACCCCGACCGGACCACCTCGGCGAGCGGCGCGCCGCCCTCGTACGTCTTTCCCACAGGGTGGACGGTACCGGCACCGTCGAGCGGGCCCGACGGGCGGGTGAGCAGGCCTCGACGACCCGGTGTACAGCAGCGCCGGCCCGGGCCGCCGCTTACCGGCCGGCGGCGGGCACGCCGAGCAGAGCGCGCGCCTCGGCGGTGGTCAGCGGCGGCCGCTGGGCCAGTTGGGCGAAGCCGACCGCCCGGGCGACGAGCTGCATGTTGGACTCCACCGGGCGGCCCTTGGCGTAGGTCACCGTGTCCTCCATGCCGACCCGCAGGTGCCCGCCGGCCGAGAGCGACGCCAGCATGACGGGGATGGTGCTGCGGCCGATGCCGGTGGCCGAGAAGGTGGTGCCCTCGGGCAGGTCGCGCAGCGCCTGGTGGGCGGCGACCAGCGCCGGGGTGGTGCCCGGCATGCCGCCCGGCACGCCCATCACGAAGTCGACGTGCACGTGCCCGCCGGCCGGCAGGCCGTACTTGCCGAGCAGCCGTTGCAGGGCGGTCAGGTGGCCGAGGTCGAAGATCTCGTACTCGGGCACGATGCCGCGCTCCTGCATCCGGGTGTGCAGGTCGACGATGAACTCCCACCGATTGAGGAAGACGTCGTCGCCGAAGTTGAGCGTGCCCATCGTGCAGGAGGCCATGTCCGGCCCGGCGTCGAGCACGGCGAGCCGGTCGGCCTCCGGGTCGGTCACCGCGCCGCCCGAGGAGAGCTGCACGATCAGGTCCGTGCCCTCCCGCAGCGCCGTCACGGTCTCCCGCAGCCGCCCCTGGTCCAGGGTGGGCTTCGCCTCGTCGTCGCGGATGTGGACGTGGATCACGGCGGCGCCGAGCGCCTCGCACTCCTTGGCGGTCAGCAGCAGCTCGTCGAGCGTCACCGGCAGGGCCGGCACCTCGGCCTTGGCCGACTCCGCGCCGGTGGGGGCAACCGTGATCAACGTCCCTGTCGTCATGCCCGGATCCTAGACCGAGGCCGGCGAGCCAGTCGACCGGAACTTTTCCGGCCTCAGCCCCAGAGAGCAGAGAATCTTTCGCCGGTGGGCGGTCAGGCCGGATCGATCGCGGCGGCGCTCTCCCCCACCAGGAGACGGGCGTCGTCGGCGACGTTGCGCTTGACCACCGCCAGGGCGACCTGGCCCAGCTCGTGGTGGTGCACGGCCGTGCCGACGAAGCCGACCGCCCGGCCGTCGAGGGTCACCGGCGTGCCGGCGACCGGCGGCTGGTCGGTGGTCACCCCGTCCAGGTGCAGCAGTACGAGCCGACGCGGCGGCCGGCCCATGTTGTGCACCCGGGCCACGGTCTCCTGGCCCCGGTAGCAGCCCTTGTCCAGGTGCACGGCCGGGGCGACCAGGTCCACCTCGGCCGGGATCGTCCGGTGGTCGGTGTCCACCCCGACCCGGGGCCGCCGGGCGGCCACCCGCACCGCCTCGTACGCCCACAGCCCCGCGACCGGCACCCCGTTGCCCCGCAGCTCGATGACCACCTGCTCCATCGCGGCCCGGGGCACCAGCAGGTCCACGCCGAGCGGGCCCCGGCGGGCCCAGCCGCCCACGGGCAGCGGGCGCACGTCGTACAGCGCGGTCGGCCGTGGTGGCAGCTCGCCGGAGCGGAACTTCGGGCCCGGCACCGCGACCACGTCGGGCGCGGCCAGCCCGGTCACGCCGAGCGTCTCCACCGCGGCGGGCGCCTCCGGACCGACCAGGGAGAGCAGGGCGTGCTCGGGCGTCACGTCGCGCGGCTCGACCTTGCTGAAGAACCGCATCCGCTCCAGGTACGCCAGCAGGCCCGCGGTGGCGCCCGGCTCGGTGTCGAGCCAGGTGGTGACGCCGTCCTCGGCGACCATGGCGTGCTGCTCGACGTGCCCGTGCGGGGAGAGCACCAGCAGCTCGGTGCCCTGGCCGGCGCCGAGCTGAGCCAGGTGCTGGCTGGTCAGGGTGTGCAGCCAGCCGATCCGCTCCTCGCCCGGCACCGCGACGACGCCCCGGTGCGACCGGTCGACCAGGCCGACCGCCGTGTCGAGGGTGCGCTGCTCGCGCATCGGGTCGCCGTAGTGCGCCGCCACGCCCCGCACGCCGGCAGCCGCGTGTGCCGGCTCGGGCTGGTCCCGGCTGGCCTCGTCGATGCTCTCGACGCTCACCGCACCCGCGATGTCGATCATTTCCGGTCCCCGTTCTCGCAGCGGACGCAGACGCCGAAGAACGAGACGTGGCCGATGTCCACCCGGAACCCGCGCTGGCTCGCCAACTGCTCGGCCAGCGGGCGCAACAGCTCCGGATCGATCTCGTCGATCGCGCCGCAGTCCCGGCAGACAAGGTGGACGTGCTGGTCCTCGCCGGCCGCGTGGTAGGTCGGCGAGCCGTGCGAGAGGTGGGTGTGGGTGACCAGGCCGAGCCGTTCCAGCAGCTCCAGCGTGCGATAGATGGTGGTGATGTTGACCCCCGCGGCCACCTCCCGGACGGCTGTGTGCACCTGCTCCGGGGTGGCGTGCCCCAACTCCAGCACAGCCTGGAGGATCAACTGCCGTTGCGCCGTCAGCCGGAGCCCACGGGCGCGGAGCATTTCCGCGAGGGAGGATTCGGACACCGTCCGATCATAGTTCGCCCTGCCCGCGCGCCGCCGCTGTCGACCGGTCCGCCGCTAGGCTCGGCGGTCATGGTGGCGTCGAGGATCGCCGTGCCGGGGCGCGGGCTGGTGCCGCCCGGGGAGCCGGTGCTGCGCGGCGACGACCTGGGCGTGCTGCACGGCGACGGGCTCTTCGAGACGATGCACCTGCGCGCCGGGCTCCCGTGGCTGCGCGACGCGCACCTGGCCCGGCTGGCCCGGGCGGCGGCGGCCGTCGACCTGGCGCTGCCCGCCGCCGACGTGCTGGTCGGGCTGCTGGACGCCGTCCGCGCCGGCTGGCCTGCCGAGGTGGAGGGGGCGCTGCGGCTGGTCTGCACCCGGGGCCCGGAGGGCGGCGGCCCGCCGACCGGCTACGCCACGCTGGCCGAGGTGCCGGCGGCGGCCCGGGCGGCGCGCCGGGACGGGATCACCGTGGCGACCCTGCCGCTCGGCGTCGCGGCGCGGGCCCGCGCCGAACTCGACTGGCTGCCGGCCGGCGTCAAGTCCACCTCGTACGCGGTGAGCACCGCCGCCCGCCGCTGGGTCGCCCGTGCCGGGGTGGACGACGCGCTCTGGGTCTCCTCCGACGGGTACGCGCTGGAGGGGCCCACGGCCAGCCTGGTCTGGCTGACCGGCGGCACCCTCTGCACCGTGCCCGCCGCCGAGACCGGCATCCTGCCGGGCGTGACCGCCGGCTGGCTGCTCGCGCACGCCCACGAGCTGGGCCTGCGCGCCGAGGAGCGCCTGGTCACCCCGGCCGAGCTGCGTACCGCCGACGGCGTCTGGCTCAGCTCGTCCGTCCGTGGCCTCGCCGAGATCCGCACCCTGGACGCCGTCCCGCTGCGCCGCTGCCCGCGTACCCCCGCCCTCCAGGCGCTCCTGGGCTTTCCCCGCCCGTGACCTCGGAGAGGGTCAGCCGGCCACCCGGGTGAGGCGGGCGGAGAGGTGGGGGGAGAGGGGATGGCCGACGGCCGCCATCTCCTGGGCGTAGAGCAGGGCGCCCTCGACGATGCCGAAGAGGCGGTGACCGGCGGTGACCTCCTTGGCGGTCGCCGTGCGGACCACCGCGTCGGTGACGAACTCGATCTGCGTGCCCTTGCGCTTGCCGATGTGCAGCTCCATCACCCCGGTGGGGACTGTCATCAGCGCTTCCAGCTCGTCGGTGGCCCGGTCGCCGTCCAGCACCGGCCGCCACCAGCCGACCTCGCGACCCGCCGGGCGGACCGGGCGGCTCTGCTCGTCGAGGATCCAGGCACGGGACTCGTAGAACAGGAACGGCCGGCCGTCGTGGCTGATCCGGATCTCCTGCGCGAAGTCGAAGTCCTCGATGGTGGGGAAGCCGCCCCGCCCCCGGCCGCGCCACACCCCGACGTACGGCAGCAGGCCGTCCAACGTGGGGTGCAGCTTCGGGCCGACGCGCAGGTCGTGGCTCTCCTCGTAGGGGTACGGGTCGACCGGCGGCGCGTTCAGCCACGGCGGTGGCTGCAGGGGGTTCTCGTCGCTCACCGGTTCACTCCGCCTCTCCCCGCCGGCGTCCAAGACGGCTCACCAGCGTCCTCTCGATATGCGTACGGCCAGGTAGACCAGGCCACCGGCGAGCGCGCCCAGGCCGGCGACCAGCAGGCTGACGAACCCGATCTCGGTAACCATCGTGACCATCCTATGCTGGGCCCCATGGCCCGCACTCTCGTCGTCAAGGCCACCGCCGGCGCGGACGCCCCGGAGCGGTGCGCCCAGGCATTCACCGTCGCCGCCACCGCAGCCGCCGCCGGCCTGCACGTGTCGCTCTGGCTGACCGGTGAGTCGACCTGGTTCGCGCTGCCCGGCCGCGCGCAGGAGTTCGAGCTGCCGCACTCGGCCCCGCTCGCCGAGCTGCTGCACGTGATCCTGACCACCGGCACGGTCACCGCCTGCACGCAGTGCGCCGCCCGGCGGGACATCGGGCCGGACGACGTGCTGCCGGGCGTCCGCATCGCCGGCGCCGCGGTCTTCGTCGAGGAGGCGACGGCCGAGGGGGCCCAGGCCCTGGTCTACTGACCGCCGCCGACCGATACCGACCCGACAGGTCAGGCAAATGCCTACGATTCGGGTGTGACCGAGGCGACGGAGCGATTCTTCGAATCACTGCCGGCGCGCGCCCCCGAGGTGCTGGTGAGTCCGGTCAGCGGGACGATGCAGATCGACCTCGCGGAGGGCGGCCAGACGGTGCACTGGCTGGTCCACCTCCGTCCGGGCGAGGTCGAGGTGAGCCGCAACCGGGGCCCCGCCGACGCGATCTGGTACACCAGCGTGGACCTGTTCGACCGGCTCGTCACCGGCCGGGCCCAGGCGATCTCGTCGGTGCTGCGCAACGAGAGCAGCTTCAGCGGCGACGTCGTGCTCTTCCTGCTGTTCCGCCGGTTCTTCCCCGACCCGCCCGGCACCCGGGACCCCCGCGCGGTCGCCCGTGAACAGGCCGGGCGACCACGGTGAAGCAGCTGGTCAGCATCCTGGACGGCAACACCTTTCTGGTCAGCGACAACCGCGGCGACATCGAGCCGTCCCTCGACTTCCCGACCGGGCTCTTCTCGTTCGACACCCGGCACCTCTCGACGTGGCTGCTGACCCTCGACGGCGAACGGCTGCACGCCCTCTCCGTCGACAGCGCGGAGTCCTTCCGCACCCGGTTCTTCCTCGTCCCCGGCGAGCCGACGCACTACCTGGACGCGAAGGTCTCGATGATCCGGAGCCGGGCCATCGGCGGCAGCTTCGAGGAGGAACTGACGCTGCTGAACCACTCCGGGGAGGAGATGGAGTTCGTCGTCCACCTCGACATGGCCGCCGACTTCGCGGACCTGTTCGAGATCAAGCACGTCCGGCACAAGCAGGGCCACACCACCGCCACCGTCGGCGACAACGAGCTGCGCCTGACCTACCGCCGGGAGCGGTTCCACCGCGAGACGGTCATCAGCACCAGCATGCCCGCGCACATCGAGGTCTCCGGCATGACCTACCGGGTCCGGGTCGGCCCGCGCGGCGAGTGGACGACCCGGCTGCACGTGTCGACCGTCGTCTACGGCGCGCGCGGCGAGGACATCCGGGCCAACCTGCCGCAGTACGGAGGCAGTCGCGGCCCCGACGCGATCCGGGCCGAGCAGGACGAACTCGTCGCCCGGGCGCCGAAGCTCGGCTGCGACTGCCAGCCGCTGGCCGGGGCGTACCGGCAGAGCCTCAACGACCTGGCGGCGCTGCGCTACGAGTCGATCACCCTCGGCGTACGCCTGGTGGCCGCCGGCCTGCCGTGGTTCATGACCCTGTTCGGCCGGGACAGCATCATCACCTCGCTCCAGATGGTGCCCTTCCTGCCGGAGCTGATCCCGCCGACCCTCATGATGCTGGCCGGCCTCCAGGGGCACCGGATCGACGACTTCCGGGACGAGGAGCCGGGCAAGATCCTGCACGAGCTGCGCTACGGCGAGACGGCGGGCTTCGAGGAACAGCCCCACTCTCCGTACTACGGCTCGGCCGACTCGACGCCGCTGTTCGTCATCCTGCTCGACGAGTACGAGCGGTGGACCGGCAACGACAAGCTGGTACGGGGCCTGGAGGCCCAGGCCCGGGCCGCCCTCGCCTGGATCGACACCTACGGGGACCTGCTCGGCACCGGCTACCTCTGGTACCAGACCCGCAACCCGGACACCGGGTTGGCGAACCAGTGCTGGAAGGACTCCTGGGACGCGATCTCGTACCGCGACGGCCGGTTCCCCGGCTTCCCCCGCGCCACCTGCGAACTCCAGGGCTACGCGTACGACGCGAAGATCCGCGGGGCCCGACTGGCCCGGAGGTTCTGGGGCGACCCCGCGTACGCCGACCGGCTGGAGCGGGAGGCGGCCGAGCTGAAGATGCGGTTCAACCGGGACTTCTGGATCCCGGAGCAGGAGTACTACGCGCTCGCCCTGGACGCCGACGGCCGGCAGGTGGACGCCCTCACCTCCAACATCGGGCACCTGCTGTGGAGCGGCATCGTCGACGAGTCGCGGGCCGGTCGGATCGCCGAGCACCTGCTGGGACCGCGGCTCTACTCCGGTTGGGGCGTCCGGACGCTCGCCGACGACCAGGGGCGGTACAACCCCGTCGGCTACCACGTCGGGACGGTGTGGCCGTTCGACAACTCGATCATCGCCTGGGGGCTGTGGCGGTACGGGTTCCGCAAGGAGGCCGGGCAGATCTGCGACGCGATGCTGGCCGCGTCTCGGTTCTTCGGCGGGCGGCTGCCGGAGGCCTTCGCCGGCTACGAGCGGGCCCTCACCGACTACCCGGTGGAGTACCCCACCGCGTGCAGCCCGCAGGCCTGGTCGGCCGGCACGCCGCTGCTGCTGCTCCGGGTGATGCTGGGGCTGGAGCCGCAGGGCGAGCACCTGATCATCGACCCCGCCGTGCCCGAGGGCATGGGGCGCATCGAGCTGCTCGACATCCCGGGCCGCTGGGGCCGGGTCGACGCCCTGGGCCGCAGCCGCACCCCGCACGACCACCCGCGCAGCCGCTGACCTCTCCTCAGGCGGGGCAGCCGGTGTTGACCGAGACGACGACCTGGTCGCCCGAGAGGTCGGCGACGACCTTGGCGGCGCCGCGTCGGTAGGCGTACGCCTGCGCGGTGTCCAGCATCGGGACGCGGGCCACGGAGGCGAGCGCGTCGGCCGGCGACGGCGGGGCCGGGACGGCGGCGGCGCGGGCGGTGCGGGCCGTGCCGCCGGTGGGGCAGGGCGCGACGACCACCTCGGCGGCCGACCCGGGCGGGCCGCCGAGCGCCCGCAGCGCCGCGGCCAGGGCCTCGACCTCGGCACCGTCGGCGCCGACCGCCGGCGCGGTGTAGCCGTCGCCGACCGGCCGGCAGCCCGTGTCGGCGGTCAGCCGGACGAGGCCGTCCGCCGCGATCCCGCCGGAGACGGTGACGAACTCGCCCGCGTCGGCGCGCAGCCGGGGGCCGTCCTCCGCCGTCACCCGGACCCCGGCCCGCCAGCTCTCGGGGAGTCGGTCGGCGACCCGCTCCAGCAGCGACCGCTCCAGGCCGCCGGAAACGAACACGTCCACCCCGCGGGTCAGGGTGGCGCCGTCGGCGAACGGGGTGACGCGGCAACCCCGGTCGACCTCGGGCGGGGTCAGCACGGCGGTGTCGCCGGCCGCCGCGACGAGTGCGCCGACCGCGCGGTCGACGAGCGGGCCGGCCTCGGTCAGGGTGCGCTGCTCCCGGACCGTCGGCGGATCGTTGCGCACCGACGTCCAGGTCAGCGCCGCCAGCAGCACCGCCCACGCCACCGTGGCGGCGAGCAGCCAGCGCCACCGCCGCCCGGAGGACGCCGGCCGACCGGGACCGGTAGGCGGGGCGTGCCCCGCCGCTTCCACGCCGTTCACGGGGGCCATCGTGTCACGCCGGTCGGCCGGGCCCGGAGACGGTCGTGGCCCGCCACCTGTGAAGGGGACGGGCCACGGACCGAGCCGGGGCGTGGGGGGTCAGGAGGCGACCGTGACGGTGACCTCGTTGATGCCGCGCGCGGCGGTCACGGCGGTGTCGCCGTTGCCGTGCCGGGAGAGCGCCCGCAGGGTCCAGGCACCCGGCGCGGCGAAGAACCGGAACTGGCCGGCCGGCGAGGTCACCACCTCGGCGGTGAACTCGCCGGTCGAGTCGAGCAGCCGGACGTACGCGCCCGGGACGGCCTCGCCCGCGTCGGACCGGACGACGCCGGTGATCACGGTTTCCTTCTCCAGGTCCAGGCTCGCGGGCAGCGGGGCGGCCTGGTCGGGGGCTGCGCAGCCGGCAGCGGTGGGTGCGGTCATGACTCAGGCCTCCCCGGGCTCGTCGCCGAGCGCGACCGGCACGCCGACCAGCGAGCCGTACTCGGTCCAGGATCCGTCGTAGTTCTTCACGTTGCGGTGGCCGAGCAGCTCCTGGAGCACGAACCACGAGTGCGAGGAGCGCTCGCCGATCCGGCAGTACGCGATGGTCTCGCGGCTGTCGTCCAGCCCGGCGTCGGCGTAGATCCTGCGCAGCTCGTCGTCGGACTTGAAGGTGCCGTCCTCGTTGGCCGCCTTGGACCACGGCACGCTGATCGCCGTGGGGATGTGCCCGGCCCGCTGCGCCTGCTCCTGCGGCAGGTGGGCGGGGGCGAGCAGCCGGCCGGCGAACTCGTCGGGGCTGCGCACGTCGACCAGGTTCTTGGTGCCGATGGCGGCCACGACCTCGTCGCGGAAGGCCCGGATCGAGGTGTCCGGCTCCTGCGCCACGTACTGCGTCGCCGGGCGGGTCACCGCGTCCCGGACCAGCGGACGGGCGTCGAGCTCCCACTTCTTGCGACCGCCGTCGAGCAGCTTCACGTCGCGGTGGCCGTAGAGCTTGAAGTACCAGTACGCGTACGCGGCGAACCAGTTGTTGTTGCCGCCGTAGAGGATGACGGTGTCGTCGTTGCTGATCCCCCGCTCGGAGAGCAGCGCCTCGAACTGGCTCTTGTTGACGAAGTCCCGGCGCACCTGGTCCTGGAGGTCGGTCTTCCAGTCCAGCTTGATCGCGCCGGCGATGTGGCCGGTGTCGTAGGCCGAGGTGTCCTCGTCGACCTCGACGAAGACGACGCCCGGGGCGTCGAGGTTCTTCTCGGCCCATTCGGCCGAGACGAGTGCGGTGTCGCGACTCATCAGATCACTCCCTGGTGAGGATGAATGGTGAACCAGCACGAGGGCATCGAAAGTCATGACGATCGCACCACGCGCGGGATCCACCGTATGGACGGATCACGGGTTCGTGCGACGGCGCCGCTGCCGGGCGTGGAAAGAGAGCACGGAGACGAAAAAAGCCCCTGCGTGCCGGTGGCCGCTAGGCGGCCGAGGACAGCCCCGCCGTCAGATGACGGGGCGACACAGGCAGGTGGCCACGCGGCACAGGTCGACCGCGCGCCGTTTGGTGAGGAGCGTCCCCATGAGCAGGGAGCCTACCAGCCGTGGGCGGGGGCACCAGCGGGCCGACCAGCATCCGGGACGCGCGGGCGGGGACCCGCCCCGCGCCCGCCGGATCAGCCGGCGGCGGAGTTGATCGGCACGTTCCTGGCGTCCGCGGTGACGGCCAGCCCCTCCGGCAGCGGCCGGACCTCCCGGACGGCGAGCTGGAACGGCAGCTCGGGCAGGGGCACGTCGATGGAGATGCTGCGGGCGTAGTTGGTCAGCAGCGTCCGGGCCAGCGGCAGGTTCGGCAGGCCGTCGGCGTTCAGGTCGTTGAAGCGCAGCGCCACCTGCCCCTCCTTGCCGACCGTGATCTCGGCGGTGCCGGTCACGGTGAGCCGCTGGCCGAGGATGTCGACCGGGGCGGTGACGGCCAGCCGGCCGTTCTGCTCGCCGAGGGTCAGCCCCGGCCGGTCGAGCAGCTTGGCGAGGCTGTCGTAGCTGATGGTGCCCGACCCGTCGACCGTCTCGGCGACCACGTCGCCCTGCCCCGAACGGATGGTGTCGAGGGAGGCGCGCACGTTGCGGGCGTCCACGTCGAGCTTCGGCAGCGCGACCGCGTCGCCCCGCACCGAGCCCTGCACGTCGCGCAGCGCGATGGAGATGCGCTCGTAGCGGCCGTCGAGCACCTGGGTGAGGAACGGGACCCCGCCGACCTCCACCTCCGGCGGCGAGGACTGTGCCCCCTGCTTGGCGATCTCCTGCCGGACCTGGTCGGCGATGGCCCGCTCGGCCACCCCGACGGCGATCCGGTCGGCCACCACGATCAGGCCGCCCAGGACCAGCAGCAGCACGACGAGGGTGATGAGCACCTTGCGCCCGCGTCGCCGGGGCCGCTCCTCGTACGTGTCGTCGTGCGCCACGCCGCCTCCTGTCGTCAGTGCCGGGGGTGCCGCGGAGCGGCCCACCGGTGGTACCCGATCGGGGAAAAGCTCAATCGCCGTGTCAGAGAACGAGCTTGCACATGGCGTACGCGGCCGGCGCGGCCAGGGCGAAGCCACCGAGGGGCCCCTGCATGTGCCGGGCCACCCACATGGTCGGCGGCTCCCCCGCCATCAGCCGGCCCGCCTCGGCGTACCCGACGGCGAGGTCGGCCAGCACGGCGGTGACCGCCGCGACCAGCCCGATGATCGCGGCGCGGGTCGGGGTGAAGGGCGTCACCAGGTAGCTGCCGAGGAGGGCGCTGACCAGCGTGCCGACCATCGCGCCGGCGACCACGCCGGCCGCGCCCCGGGGCACCTGGGGGGCCAGCCGCGGCCACGGCGCGAACGCGTCGGTCAGCCGGGCGACGGTGAGCGCGACCGCGCTGGCGGTGAGGCACACCGTGATGGCCTGGGTGCCCGCCGGGATCCGGCTGAGCACGATCAGGGTGGCGAAGGCGACGACGCCGACCACGATCAGCAGGGTGCTGCCGAGGGAGTCGGTCACCCGCACCCGGTCGACCCGCCGGACGAGCTGGCCGAGCACCCCCAGGGCGAAGCCGCCCGCCGCGACGTAGCCCAGCGGCGCCAGGCCGGCGACGTCCGTCTGCACGGCCGCGGTGTCGGCCGCCACCGCGGCGCCGATGCTGACCGCGGCCACCAGCAGCAGCGCGGGCGGCCGCATGGCCATCGTCCAGGCCAGCACGAAGAGCAACTGCACGCCGAAGATGACGAACGCGAAGGGCAGCCGGTGCCCCGGGCCGGAGGTCTGTGCCCCGAGCACCAGACCCACCCCGAGCAGCGCGGCGAAGCCGGCGACGGTCAGCGCGAGCGGGCGGCGCACCTCGACCGGCTCGACCGGTTCCTCGTCCGGCTCGTCGTCCGGCTCGTCGTCGGGCCGGCGGGCGGGCTCACCGGGCCGCCGGGCGCGACGCGGGCCGCTGCGCTCCCGGCGCTCGCCGTCGTCGTCGGGGGCCGGCCCGGTGCGCGGCGCCGGCGGCTGGCCACGGGACGGGCCGGACGGCCCGGGGCGGGGCCCGTCGGGCCACTGGTCGCGGCCGGTCTCGGGCGAGCTGGAGGGAAACACGCCCCGATCGTGCCAGACCCGCCGGCCGCCGCGGGGGTCACGGTTTCGGCAACGTTAAAACCTGGGGCACGATCAGGGGCAAGCCGGGCAAACGGGAAAGGACGCGGAGGCGCGACCGGGGCGATCGGTTACGCTCAAGCCGTTACCCGCCCCGCCAGCGACGCCGGGACCACGCAAGTTCATCAGCGTCACACCCCGCCACGGAGTGCGCTGGTCGCGCGCGGCCGACGGCCGCCGGGACGGAGGTGATCGTGGAGATCCTGCTGCTGGTGACCGCGCGCGCAGGCGAACCATCCGCAGTGCTGCCGGCGCTCGACCTGCTGCCGCACTCGGTCCGCACCGCGCCACGCGACGTCCGCACCCTGGTCGCCGGCCCCAGTCCGGACGCGGTGCTGGTCGACGCCCGCTCCGAGCTGAGCGAGGCACGGGCGACCTGCCGGATGCTGCACGCCACCGGGCTCGGGGTGCCGCTGGTCGCGGTGGTCACCGAGGCCGGCCTGATCGCGCTCAACGCCGACTGGGGCGTCGACGACGTCATCCTCGCCACCGCCGGGCCGGCCGAGGTGGAGGCCCGGCTGCGGCTCGCCGTCGGGCGGCTGAGCAACGCCACCTCCGGGGCCGGTGGCTCGATCCGCGCCGGCGAGCTGACGATCGACCCCGACACCTACGCCGCGAAGCTCAAGGGCCGGCCGCTCGACCTCACCTACAAGGAGTTCGAGCTGCTGAAGTTCCTGGCCCAGCACCCGGGCCGGGTGTTCACCCGGGACCAGCTCCTGCGCGAGGTGTGGGGCTACGACTACTTCGGCGGCACCCGCACCGTCGACGTGCACGTCCGGCGGCTGCGCGCCAAGCTCGGCTCCGAGTACGAGTCGATGATCGGCACGGTGCGGCAGGTGGGTTACAAGTTCGTCGTACCACCCTCGCGGTCCCTGCCGGAGAGCGAGCACGCGCCCCTGCCGGTCTGAACCTCCCCTTTCCGTCGCGCGCGGTTTCGCATATGCCCCTTTTGTGCAGCTCGTCGGTTCTATTCTGACTGCCGGGTTTGCGACAAAAAGGGGGCGGCGGAGTGCGTATCGACCACGGGGGCGGCGACGGATCGACACGACCGGGCCCGCTGATCCGGGATCCCTCGGCCCTGCGCACCATCGGTCTCGTCACGCTGGTGGTCGCCGCGCTGCTCGGTTCCGCGTACGCCCTCGGGCGCAGCCTGGTCCCCGACCCGCCGACGTCCCGGTCCAGCGTGACCACCAGCGCCACCGGCCCGCACTACGCCGACCAGCCTCCGACGGAGGAGGCTCCGCGCCACACCCCGGCGGGCGAGCCGAGCAGCAGCCCGGCGGAGACCGGGCAGGACGGCGGCGCCAGCCCCGAGGGCACGCCGTCGCCGGGACCGGCCGACGGGCCGTTCGGCACGCAGACGACCAGCGGCACCTCGCTGGTCGCGCTGACCTTCGACGACGGGCCGGACCCGCTGTACACGCCGCAGGTGCTCGCCCTGCTCCGCGAGCACCGGGTGCGGGCCACCTTCTGCGTGGTCGGCGAGAACGCGCAGCGCCACCCGGACCTGATCCGGGCCATCGTGGCCGACGGGCACACCCTGTGCAACCACAGCTGGAACCACGACGTCAACCTCGGCCGGCGGTCGCCGGCCGCCATCCGGGCGGACCTGCTGCGCACCAGCGAGGCGATCAGGGCGGCGGTGCCCGACGTGCCGATCGCGTACTACCGGCAGCCCGGCGGCGCGTGGACGGGTCAGGTGGTGTCGGTGTCCCACGAGCTCGGCATGACGCCGCTGCACTGGACCGTGGACCCGGAGGACTGGGAGGTGCCGGGAGCCGGCCGGATCGCGGCGACGGTCGTGGCGGGTGTCGTACCCGGCTCGGTCGTGCTGCTGCACGACGCCGGCGGCGACCGGCAGGGCACTGTGGACGCCCTGCACCGCATCCTGCCCGACCTGACCAGCCGGTTCGAGGTGGAGGCGCTGCCCGACGGGGCGACGTGAGCCGGCCGGCGGACGGCGCGACCACGGGCCTCCGACGCGGGCGACCCCCGCACCGCCCCGGCGGCCGGCGAGCGCGGCGGCGCCGGGGATCGACCGGACTACGGTGACGTCATGAGCAATCCCGAAGCGAGCGGCGCCCGGGTGACCCGGGCCGACCGCCTCAGCCCCACGGAGATCGCCGACGTGACGACCCTCGCACGGGTCGCCGGCGACGCGGACGGGGCCGACCCGTTCGACGAGCACGTCCTGCTCAGGCTGCGCGACCCGGACGCGCCCGCGGTGCACCTGACCACCCGGGCGGACGACGGCACACTGACCGGGTACGCGCACCTGGACACCACCGACCCCGGCGCGGGGATCGGGGTGGAACTGGTGGTGCACCCGGCGTACCGGCGGCGCGGGACGGGCCGGGCGCTGGCCCGGGGCGTCCTGGCGGCGGCCGACGGCCCGCTGCGGGTCTGGGCGCACGGCGACCACCCCTCGGCCGCCGCGCTCGGCGTCGACCTGGGCCTGCGCCGGGCCCGGGTGCTCTGGCAGCTGCGCCGGCCGCTGACCGCCCCGATCCCCGACCATCCGCTGCCGGACGGGGTGACGCTGCGCGCGTTCCGGCCCGGCGCCGACGACGACGAGTGGCTGGCGCTCAACGCGCGGGCCTTCGCCGAGCACCCCGAGCAGGGTCGCTGGTCCCCCGCCGACCTGCGGGTACGCCTCGCCGAACCGTGGTTCGACCCGGAGGGCTTCCTGCTCGCCGTCGACGGGTCCACCGGTCGGCTGCTCGGCTTCCACTGGACGAAGGTCCACGAGCGACCGGGCTCGGCCCGGATCGGCGAGGTCTACGTCCTCGGCGTGGACCCGTCGGCCCACCGCGGCGGGCTGGGCCGGGCGTTGACCGCGGCCGGCCTGGCGTACCTGCGGGACCGGCGGGACCTGGACCGGGTCATGCTCTACGTCGACGAGTCGAACGCCGCCGCGGTGGCGCTCTACGAGCGGCTCGGCTTCGCCCGCTGGTCGGCGCACGTCAACTACCAGTCGGCCTGACGTCGGCGCGGGCCCGGGTCGCGACGACGACCCGGGCCCGCGCCACCCGACCGCTGCCCGGCCCGGGAAAATCCCCATACTTCCGACAGCGGCACCCGGGTTCACTTAACGGACAACTCACCCTCAGCGAGCGGTCACCTGCCCTGCCGCACCTGTTCACTCCACGTTCACTTCCGACCGGCGAACCGGTCACCTGGCGCTCCTAACTTTTGGGTCAGCCGGTGAGCGCCGGTACCCCGGGCCCAAATCCGGGGGCGAAGTCAGACGTGAAGGGAAACCCCTCAGGTGAAGCTCCAGCGGCACGGCACCCTCGCCTGCCTCGCTCTTACCGCGACGCTCGCTCTCAGCGCATGCGGCTCGGACAACAACGAGCCCGCGAGCAGCGCCTCCGCCTCCGGGTCGGCCGCCGCCGACTGCGCCACCGGCACGCTGAACGCCCAGGGCTCGTCGGCGCAGAAGAACGCGATGGACGAGTGGATCAAGGCGTACCAGCAGAAGTGCTCCGGAGCCAAGATCAACTACGAGCCCTCCGGCTCGGGCGCCGGCATCCAGGCCTTCATCGCCGGCACCGCCGACTTCGCCGGCTCGGACTCCGCCCTCAAGGAGGAGGAGCAGCCGCAGGCCAACGCCAAGTGCGTCGGCGGCGCCGCGATCAACCTGCCGATGGTGATCGGCCCGGTCGCCATCGCCTACAACGTCAGCGGCGTGGACAACCTCCAGCTCAAGCCGGCCACCCTGGCGAAGATCTTCGCCGGCAAGGTCACCAAGTGGGACGACCCGGCGATCAAGGCCGACAACCCGGACGCCAAGCTGCCGTCGACCGCCATCAACGCGGTGCACCGCTCGGACTCCTCCGGCACCACCGACAACTTCACCGACTTCCTCACCAAGACCGCTGCGGCCGACTGGACCTTCGGCAAGGCCAAGGAGTGGAAGGCCCCGGGCGGCACCGGCGCGGCGAAGTCCGACGGCGTGGCCAGCGCGATCAAGGGCCAGGACGGCACCATCGGCTACGTCGAGTGGTCGTACGCCGAGAACGGCGGCCTGAAGACCGCGAAGGTCGGCAACGGCGCGGGCGAGTTCGCCGAGCTGACCGCCGAGTCGGCCGGCAAGACCATCGCCGGCGCCGAGGTGGTCGGCCAGGGCGACGACCTCAAGATGAAGATCGACTACAACACCAAGGAGGCCGGGGCCTACCCGATCGTCCTGGTGACCTACGAGATCGTCTGCACCAAGGGCCTCGCCGCCGACAAGCTCCCGCTGGTCAAGGGCTTCCTCGGCCACGCCGCGAGCACCGAGGGCCAGGCCGACCTGACCGAGCTGGGCTACGCCCCGCTGCCCGAGACGGTCCGCGCCAAGGTCGAGGCCGCGGTCAAGAACCTCGCCTGAGCCGCCGCACCGACACCGACACCACCACCTCAACCCGAAGCGAGCGAGCAGATGGGTGAAACCCCTCACCGCTCGGCCCACGCCGGCACCGGCGGGACGCGCGTGACCGAAGGTCACGACCGGCCCGCCGGTGCCTCGGCGCGTCCGGCCGAGGCACCAGTCAGCACCCGTACGCCGGGCGGAGCCGGCCTGGGCGGCGGCGGCGCGCTGCCCCGGGCCCGGGCGTTCGGCGCCGAACGGGCCTTCCGCGCCCTCACCCTCGCCGCCGGCACCGCCGTCCTCGTCGTCATCGCGGCGATCGCGGTCTTCCTCGTCGCCAAGGCGGTGCCGGCGCTACGGGCCAACACCGAGAGCTTCTGGAGCTTCGAGGGCTGGTTCCCGAACGACGCGGAGCCGAAGTTCGGCATCGGGGCGCTCGCCTTCGGCACCGTGCTCAGCTCCGCGCTGGCCCTGCTCATCGCGGTACCGGTGGCCCTGGGCATCGCGCTCTACCTGTCCCACTACGCGCCGCGCCGGCTCGGCACCACGCTGGGCTTCCTGATCGACCTGCTGGCCGCGGTGCCGAGCGTGGTCTTCGGCCTCTGGGGCCGCGACGTCTTCATCAACCCGGTGCGGGACTTCTCCGCCTGGCTGAACACGTATTTCGGCTGGATCCCGATCTTCGGCGGCGACGGCCCGTTCGGTAAGTCGATCATGCTGGGCGCGCTGGTCCTGGCGATCATGGTGCTGCCGATCATCACCTCGCTCTCCCGCGAGGTGTTCACGCAGACCCCGACCGCCAACGAGGAGGCGGCCCTCGCCCTCGGCGCGACCCGCTGGGAGATGATCCGCACCGCGGTGCTGCCGTACGGCCGTCCCGGCATCGTCGCCGCGGTGATGCTCGGCCTGGGCCGGGCGCTCGGCGAGACCATCGCCCTGGCGATGACCCTCGGCATCACCTTCAACATCTCGTTCAACCTCATCGAGAGCGGCGGCAACACCATCGCCGCCAACATCGCCAACACGTTCGGCGAGGCGAACGACACGGGACGGGGCGCGCTGATCGCCTCGGGCCTCGTGCTCTTCGCCATCACGCTGATCGTCAACATCACGGCGCGGGCGATCATCCACCGCCGCCGGGAGTTCACGGAGTCGGCCGCATGAGCGAGCGTCAGCGAGCGAATCATCGTCACAGTGCACCGGTGCCTCATGGCGCCACGGAGCGGAGCGGAGTGGCGGCATGAGCGAGCGTCAGCGAGCGAATCATCGTCACAGTGCGTCGCATGACGCCGCGAAGCGGAGCGGAGTGGCGGCATGAGCGAGCGTCAGCGAGCGAATCATCGTCACAGTGCGTCGCATGACGCCGCGAAGCGGAGCGGAGTGGCGGCATGAC